>NZ_JBWMAY010000002.1:0-1061131 GCF_056521365.1 Rhodoferax sp. XS2R6
GTGTTTATCACCCGGCCGCTCTCGGCGGGCTTGCTCGCAGCGGCCGTTCTGCTGCTGGTCGTCGTGCTCATGCCTTCCATCAAGGCCAAGCGCGAAGAGGCGTTTGTTGAGGATTGAGGCTTTCTGACATGTGGACCTTGCGTTGAACTTTTTGCCTGTACAACACGCGCAGCGCCTTTCGCTGCATAACGAGGTCCACGCCCGCCCGCCAGAGCCCATGGGTTTGCCCATGGCGTTGTCCCATGTGGTGATGGTGTGCAACGCGCAGCAGCGTGACGCCAGCCGTGCCCACATGGCCGCGCTGGCGCGCGATCACCATTTGCCACCACCCGATGCTGCGTCCATCCATATTCGTATGGACTTTGGCTTGTACCGGGTGCGCTGGGAGCTGCACACCGAATTTGTCACCTGGACCTTCATGCGCCCGATTGCCGGGCAGGGCGGGGCCGAGCGTGAACCCGAGCTGGCGCTGGATGCCGTGCCACAGCAGTGGCTGGCCGCCTTGCCGGGTGAATGCCTGGCCAGCCTGCACCTGTGGGTGCTGCCCATACAAGAGGTAGACACCGGCCCCTGGATTCGCCAAGTGCTGCACGAAGAAACCCTGGTCGCCTCCACCGTGGCCGATGGTTTTGGCGAGGTCTACACCGACTTTGCGGTGCATGCCGACGGCTTCTCGCGCATGGTGTTGCTGGCCGGTGGCATGACACCGCGCCGCCTGGGCCGGCTGGTGCAAGGCCTGTTGGAGATCGAGACCTACCGCATGGCGGCCCTGCTGGGGCTGCCGGCTGCGCGTGAGGCATCTGCCGTGCTGGCCAGTGCCGAGCGTGAGCTGGCGGAGCTGGCCGAAGCCATCCGCACCGCCACGCGTGATGACGAACCCCAGCTGCTGGACCGGCTGACCCGCCTGGCCGGCCAGGTGGAGAGCCAGCACGCGGCCACCCATTCCCGCTTTTCGGCCAGCGCGGCCTACTTTGAGCTGGTGGACAAACGCATTGAAGACATTGCCGAGTCGCGCTTGGCCGGCATGCAGACCATTGGTGAATTTATGGAGCGGCGCCTCACACCCGCGCGCAGCACCTGCGCCTGGTCCAGCCGCCGGCAAGATGCGCTGTCGCAGCGCGTCTCGCGCATCAGCAACCTGCTACGCACGCGGGTGGAGATTGAGCAGCAGCAAAGCAGCCAGGCCTTGCTGGCCACCATGAACAGCCGCCAGGGCATGCAGCTCAAGCTGCAGTCCACGGTGGAAGGCCTGTCGGTGGCTGCCATTACCTACTACATCGTCGGCTTGGCCAGTTATTTGGCCAAGGGTGCCCAGCACTGGGGTTGGCCCTGGAGCCCTGAAATGACGGCCGCGGCCGCCATTCCAGTGGTGGCGGGCAGCGTCTGGTGGTCTTTGCGCCGCCTGCACCACCGGGTGTTTCGGGCGTCATAGGCAAAGTCAATGTGGTTGATTGGATCAATCAACCCGAAACATGGCCCAGAGCCTCTAAGATTCGTCCTGTTCATTCATCGAACGGCTATTTTTAGAGGAACCCTCCATGTCTTTGATCAACACGCAAGTCCAAGCTTTCAAGAACGAAGCCTTCCACAACGGCAAATTCATCACCGTGACCGACGAGTCCATCAAGGGCAAGTGGAACGTGTTCATTTTCATGCCCGCAGCGTTCACCTTCAACTGCCCCACCGAAGTGGAAGACGCAGCTGACAACTACGCTGAATTCCAAAAGGCCGGTGCCGAGGTCTACATCGTGACCACCGACACCCATTTCGCCCACAAGGTGTGGCACGAAACCTCCCCCGCCGTGGGCAAGGCCAAGTTCCCCCTGATCGGTGACCCCACCCACGCCCTGACACGCGGCTTTGACGTGCACATCGACGAAGAAGGCCTGGCACTGCGCGGCACTTTCATCATTGACCCCACAGGCACGATCAAGACCATGGAAGTGCACTCCAACGAGATCGCCCGTGACGTGAAAGAAACTCTGCGCAAGCTGAAGGCTGCCCAGTACACCGCCGCTCACCCTGGCCAAGTGTGCCCCGCCAAGTGGAACGAAGGCGCCAAGACCATCACGCCTTCTTTGGACCTGGTCGGCAAGATCTAAACCAGAAGCTGGAAACGGCAGAGCGCCTCGTGCGCTCCCAAGCCGGACAGCGTCCTGCTGCATGTGTAGCAGGCCGTCCGGCTTTTTTATACCCAAAATATGGCTCTAGCCCACGTAAACAGTGTGCTACCAGCTACCAAATTGATAGTAAGAAGAGGAATCACCATGCTTGACGACACACTCAAATCCCAACTCGGCGCCTACCTGGAGCGCGTGACGCTGCCGATCGAGATCGTGGCGTCCCTCGGTGAGGACGACAACTCGGTGGAAATGCGCGACCTGCTGCAAACCATCCAAAGCCTGCGCGCCGACAAAATCACCGTGGCCTACGACGGCCAGGACGCTCGCAAGCCTTCTTTTACCTTGAAGCGCGGTGGCACTGATACCAGCCTGCGTTTTGCCGGCCTGCCCCTGGGCCACGAGTTCACCTCGTTGGTGCTGGCCCTGCTGTGGAGCGGCGGCCACCCACCCAAGGTGGAGCAGGACGTGATCGACCAGATCAAAGGCCTGGACGGTGACTTCAACTTCGAGGTCTACATGAGCCTGACTTGCCACAACTGCCCAGACGTGGTGCAGGCGCTGAGCCTCATGGCCATCCTCAACCCCAAGGTCAAAACCACCGTTATCGAAGGCGGCGCCTTCCAGGAAGAGATCAACGCCCGCGAAATTATGGCCGTGCCCAGCGTCTACCTGAATGGCGCGTTGTTCGGCAATGGCCGCATGCTGGTCGAAGAAATTGTGGCCAAGCTGGACACAGGTGCCGCTGACAAAGACGCGGCCAAGCTGTCTGCCAAAGACCCGTACGACGTGCTCATCGTCGGTGGTGGCCCTGCAGGTGCCGCGGCTGCGGTGTACGCCGCCCGCAAAGGCATCCGCGTGGGTGTGGCCGCCGAGCGCTTTGGCGGCCAGGTGAACGACACCATGGCCATCGAGAACTACATCTCGGTGCAAGAGACCGACGGGCCCAAGTTCGCTGCGGCGCTGGAAGCGCAAACGCGCTCCTACGGCGTGGACATCATGAACCTGCAGCGCGCCGACAAGATCATTCCCGCTACCCAAGCCGGTGGCTTGGCCGAAGTGGTGCTGGCCAACGGCGGCTCGCTCAAGGCCAAGACTGTGATCCTGTCCACCGGCGCGCGCTGGCGCAATGTGAACGTGCCCGGCGAGCAGGAGTACAAGAACAAGGGCGTGGCCTACTGCCCGCACTGCGATGGCCCGCTGTTCAAGGGCAAACGCACGGCGGTGATCGGCGGTGGCAACTCGGGTATCGAAGCCGCCATTGATTTGGCTGGCATCGTGGCCCACGTCACCGTCATCGAGTTTGCAGACCAGCTGAAGGCCGACGCCGTGTTGGTGAAGAAGCTCAACAGCCTGCCCAACGTGACCGTGCACACCAACGCCCAGACCACCGAAATCACCGGCGCCGACGGCAAGGTGAACGGCCTGAAGTACAAGGACCGCGCGACTGGCGTGGAACACCTGGTGGAGCTGGAAGGCGTGTTCGTGCAAATCGGCCTGGTGCCCAACACCGAATGGCTCAAGGGCACGATCGAGCTGAGCAAGTTCGGCGAAATCATCGTGGACGCCAAGGGCCACACCAATGCCAGTGGCGTGTTTGCGGCGGGCGACTGCACCACCGTGCCGTTCAAGCAGATCGTCATCGCAGCGGGCGAGGGATCGAAGGCAGCGCTGAGTGCGTTTGACCATCTGATCCGCAACTGATGTGTGCATCAACTTCCCGTTCGCGCTGAGCTTGTCGAAGCGTAGCGCGGTAATTACAACAACAAAGGGCGCTTCGGCGCCCTTTGTTGTTGTGAGAGAAGCTGTGGATTTTGTGGCGACATTTCTATATCGCACGGGTGCCGCATTTGCCCACCAATAGCCCGCTAGCGGATAAAAACGAATCCAGTACAAGTAGGTTTTCTCGGTGCTCAAGCTATAGTGCAAGTACCGAATTCGCTCGCGAACCTGATCCATCAGGCGGACAGGGCGAGACGAGCAGTGCCGTGTTTCAATGGCCCAACACGGAAGCTATCTTCAGGAGGATTCCATGCCCAGTTTATTCCGCAGCGCCCAGAATAGTCCGCAAGGTTTGCGGCACACATTGCGTTAGGCCTCATTGATGAGTATCTCTGCCGAAAAGCGCGCTGCGAATGACAAGCGAGTCGCCGAAGATGTCTTTGAATACGGTTGTCATGTCATTAGCGTGTTTGACCCAGAAGAATCGACCCCATGCTTTTCGTATTCCATTGGTATCCAAGAGACAAGCGACGTTCCTGATGCAATCGTCGTTGGACTCAAGCCAAATCTTGGTGGGTTCATGATCAATGAATACAACCGTCAGGTAAGGGCTGGCACTCGCTTCAAACGAGGTGTCCTGTATCCAGGCTTCCTCGTCGGGTTCGGCGTTTATATCGAGCCAGCCCGCAGGAAGCTGCTTGCCGAGTACACCTTGGGCTGTGATCGGTATTACAAGGACAAGGAGTACTCTGTCGTGCAGATCGTCTGGCCTTCAACTTCTGGCGTCTGGCCCTGGCAGAAGAGTGCTTCCGAGTGGCTTAAGGAAAATCAGCCAATGCTTGGTAGAGTCCGACCCAACCGCCCGTGAGGCCTAACCCTTCAATCGAGAGGAGGTCACCCGGCAAGCCGGGCGCCACCTCTCATCTCAAACGTTAAATCTCGCATGAAGCGTCCTGCCATACTCATCGCTGCTGCCGTTGTTTCCGGGCTCGCTTTGTATGCGGCTTATCGAGTCGGCTTGGATGGTGGCCTTGCTAGGAGCACCTATGTTCAGACGGTTGCCCTGCGCGAAGAGCGCAAGTGTTTGGTGGCGGCAGATTTATCTTGCCTACGTGCAAGTTGGGAGCTCCGAGCGGGTATCGCCTCAGGCGGCGCCCGTCATGGAGTTGAGACGCCGTTCCCAACAGGTGTGAGCGAGGAGCTCGGCGCTTACTTGCGATGGTATGAGAGCGAACGCAAGCCAGGGGTCGAGAAATGAATGTCGCGAGACTTAACAGGTTCGTCGAATGGTCCCACAACGGAGGCCATCATGGTCGCCATTCTTCACAACTGAGTGCACCGTTTCGGTCCATTCACGGCTGACGTTGACAGCCTCGCCCAAGCCACAACATGAGATGAAGCATCGCCGCTTATATACCTTTCTTGCCGCCATCGGAGTGCTGCTCGGCATTGGTTTTGCCATTCCTGAGGACCCCCGCATTCCTGTAGCGGGTGCTACCTCGAAAGACTGGAATCCAAAGTCATTCTGGTATGAGCCATGGGGAGTCTCCGGCGTGCACAAAGGTATTGATGTGTTCGCACCCCAAGGCAGGCATGTCGTATCCGCCGTACCGGGTGTTGTCCTCTATCAAGGCCACCTCGGTATTGGCGGCAACGTGGTTGCGGTCCTTGGGCCGAAATGGAGAGTGCACTACTACGCTCACTTGGCCGATGCCGATCCGTCGCCCCGCTTCCTCGTCAAGGGGGCGGTGCTCGGTTTGGTCGGCACCAGCGGCAACGCCGCAGGCAAGCCGCCACATTTGCACTACGCCGTGGTGTCGCTCATTCCTCTGCCATGGCACTTTAGTTCAGAGACACAAGGGTGGAAGAAAATGTTCTTCCTGGATCCGGGCGCACTGCTGCAAGCTGGCGCCAAACCGCTCTAAAGGCGGCTCCCTTGTTGGGGGACAATGCGCGACTGCTTTGTCCCTTTCTCAGTTTTTCATCCCCGTGCCCGTCCGTATCTACCTCGCCCCCATGGAGGGGCTTCTCGATTTTGTCCTGCGTGACATCCTGACCCGCGTGGGCGGGGTGGAGAAGTGCGTGTCGGAGTTCATCCGCATCACGCATTCGCTGATGTCGGAGAAGGCGCTGTTGCGCACGGTGCCCGAGCTGGCCTTTGGCGCGCGTACGTTTGCTGGCGTGCCAGTGTGGCCGCAGTTGCTGGGCTCGGACGCCGTGTGCATGGCCGAGAACGCAGCGCGCTTGGCCGAGATGGGCTCGCCCGGTATTGACCTGAACTTTGGCTGCCCGGCCAAGGTGGTGAACCGGCATGGTGGCGGCGCCACGCTGCTGCAAGACCCCGAGATTCTTCATGCCCTCGTGGCCGCAGTGCGTGCGGCCGTGCCGGCCCACATTCCCGTTACCGCCAAGATGCGCCTGGGCTACAACGACGACAGCCTGGCGCTGGACTGCGCGCGCGCGCTGGAGGCCGGTGGTGCGGCCGAGATCGTGGTGCACGCACGCACCAAGGCGCAGGGCTACCGGCCGCCCGCGTATTGGGGCCGTGTGGCCGATGTGCGCCAGGCGGTGCGGGTGCCAGTGGTGGTGAATGGCGAAATCTGGAACGTGCAGGACGCCCAAGCGGCGGTGGCGCAAAGTGGCTGTAGCGCGCTGATGCTGGGCCGCGGCATCGTGGCGCGCCCGGCGCTCGCCCGCAGCATTCTGGCCGCCATGGGCACCGCGCCGGGCAGCATCGCCCAGCCAGGTGAGGACTGGACGTGGCAAGACCTGAGCCCCCTGATGCACGCCTTTTGGCAGATAGCGGTGACTCATCTGGAGAAAAAACAGCAGGCCGGCCGCGTGAAACAATGGCTCAACCTGCTGCGCCGCCACTACCCAGAGGCGCAGACCGCGTTTGACGAGATGCGCACACTGGTCAAACCCAGTGATGTGGAAGCCTGGATGCGCACGGGAATTCCTCAGCCATGAACATTCACCTCGGTTACCGCCCCGGCTGCGTGATCCACGGCTGCATTGCCATCGGCGGATCGCACCACGATGCCTCTGGCGCCCAGTGGGGCAAAGAGGTGACGGAGCAGCTGTTTACATGCCAAATAGGCCTCTAGCACCCGTAGATACTGCGCAAACAGCTCCTGAATTAATAGCGCGATGCGCTGGGCGCTAGGCCCACAAACTCTCCAACCCGTCCACCGGCACAAAGCGCTTGTTGCGCACCACCAGCCGCGTAGGGCCGGGCAGGGCGCGTGCAGGCACTGAGTGCTGCGGGTCGCCGGGGTAACACAGAATGACCTCGCCGTTGTCGCTGAAATTCTCGGGGCAGATGCAGGGCGGCGGCTGTTGCCGCGCGGCGTCCATGGCCTCAGCCGCGCTGGCGTAGCGCGCGAGGTGGGCCAAGCTCATGATTTGCGGCGGCGCCATCTCAATTTCGCCATGGTGGTAGCGCAGCAGCGCTTCCTTGGGCGTGAGCCAGATGCTGGCGGTGGTCTCAAAGTTGTCGTGGCTGGCCTCTTGGCCAGCCGGTGCCAGGGCCAGAAAGAAGCGGGTGTCAAAACGCTTTTTGCTTAAAGCGGCCATGCGTGGCGTGATCCAGCGGCTCCAGGGTCGCAGGGCACTGGCCTGCAGCGTGGCGCCTGATGCGGCCACCCAGGCCTGCCAGTCTTCTGGGCGCAGACTGGCAGGGCGCGTGTTGCCTGCGGCCAGCAGCACGCCGGCTTCTTCAAACAGCTCGCGTAGCGCGGCCACATACAGGCCGGCTGCCAGGTTGCCACTGAGTTCGGGCTCATTCAGTTGCTGGGCCAGGGTGTCGGAGCGCATGTCCAGTGCAGCCACGGCGGCGGGTGAGCTGTCGTGGGCGTCCAGCTTCCCGCCGGGGAACACATAGGCCTCGCCAAAGGTGTCCGACAGGCCGCTGCGCTTCATCAAAAACACTTCCAGGCCCTGGGAGCCGTCGCGCAGCAGCACCACGGTGGAGGCATCGCGCGGCGCACCGCTGGCGGGTTCAAGCATGTCATGCATGGGACTGTCTTTTCTCTTGTGCTTTTTAGTGAGCAATTGCTTGAATTAAAGTACGTGCAGCAGGCCGGGGCCATACGCACAAGCCCTAGTCCGATTCAACAACCCGAGGAGACAAACAATGCATCTGGATTTCAAAGGCCGTGTGGCCATCGTAACGGGCGCGGGCGGAGGTTTGGGCCGCCAGCACGCCTTGGCCCTGGCCGCACGCGGTGCCAAGGTGGTGGTGAACGACCTGGGTGGCGCACGCGATGGCTCGGGCGGCTCGTTGTCCGCCGCCGAAGCGGTGGTGGCCGAAATTCGCGCCGCGGGTGGCGAGGCCATGGCCAATGGTGCATCGGTCACCGACTTCGAGGCGGTGCAGGCCATGGTCAAGCAGGCGGTGGACACCTGGGGCCGCGTGGACATTTTGGTGAACAACGCGGGCATTCTGCGCGACAAGAGTTTTGCCAAGATGGAGCTGGCCGACTTCCGCCTGGTGGTGGACGTGCACCTGATGGGCGCGGTGCACTGCTGCAAGGCCGTGTGGCCTTATATGAACGAACAGAAGTACGGCCGCATTTTGATGACCACCTCCAGCTCCGGCCTGTATGGCAACTTTGGTCAGAGCAACTATGGCGCGGCCAAGCTGGCGCTGGTGGGGCTGATGCAAACCCTGGCTATCGAAGGCGCCAAGAACAACATCCGCGTCAACAGCCTGGCCCCCACGGCCGCCACGCGCATGACCGAAGACCTGATGCCGCCCGCCGTGCTGGAAGCGCTGAAACCCGAAGCCGTGGTGCCCGCCATGCTGGTGCTGGTGGCTGAAGACGCGCCCACACGCACCACGTTGTGCGCCGGTGCGGGCAGTGTGGAGGCGGCGCACATCACGCTCACACAAGGTGCCTGGATTGGGCTGGACGCGCAAGCGCCCGAAGCGCTGGCGGACCAGTTGCAAGCGGTGCTGGCCCGTGCGGGCGACACGGTGCCGGACAGTGGTGCGGCCCAGGGCGGGCAGGAAGTGGCACGCGCCATGGCCCAGCTGGGCGGGCGCTAAGCCCGGCGCTTAAAAAGCCGTGGCTGCAGCGGGTGGTGCGTTGCCCGCGTTTTCCCACGACTTGCGTTCGGCCTCGTCCACCACGGCTACCGGGTCGGCGCTGGCGGCATGCACGGTGACCACGCCCATGCCGTAGCGTGGCATGAAGGTGTGGAAGGCTTCGTCCAGGCCCACCACGCTGAGCGGTTTGGACAGCACCATGCGCAGGCGCAGCACGGTGCGCTCCACCAGCTCTTCGTGCTTGATGCCCGAGATCACCACCACAAAACAGCGCGGGTGGTACAGGCCCACCACACAGCGAAAACCCACCGCGCGGCGGATGCGCGCGGTGATGGAGGTCAGGATCTGCTGGTCCACGCGGTGGCCGGCGGATTCGCCCAGCTCGTACAGGTTGTGCAGGTGCAGGCACACCACGGTGCACTGCCCGTGCATGCGGGCACCGCGCCAAAACGCATCGTCCACCTTGGACAAGAGCACCGACCCTGTGGGCAGGCCGGTGGCCGGGTCCGCACCCTGGGCCAGGCCGGCCAGACGCAGCAGTTGGCGGTTTTGCCGGTTGCGGCGTACCGCCAGTGCGGTGGCCACCAAAAAGTGGGCCACGGTGCAAAAGGCAGTGAGCGCCATGCCCTGCCAGCCAAACCAACTGGGGTGCAGGGTGTAGGTGTAGAGGCCCAGAATCATGCCTGCCAGAAAAAAGCAAGCCACCACCATCCAGCGGGCCAGTTGGTCGCCCAAGGCATGGGCGCGAACAGACACTCCCAGCGCCAAGAGCAGCGCCCCTCCGCTAAAAACCGCCGCCACTTCAATGACGTCCTCGGGGCGCTCGCCCTCGTAGTTCAGGGCCCAAAACGCCAGCAGCACGGCTGTGCCCACCAAAACCGTGGCACCCCAGGCCAGGCTGTAGTAGACGATGCGGTCTTCTGCCGCCGCCCCAAGCCACAGGCCCAGGTAAATCAGTGACAAGGCGCCACACAGCGGACCCAAACTGGCCTTCAGGGTCAGCAATACCGAAGGGGGGAGTTCTGGAAACCACAGCGCCGGCAGGCTGGTCATCAGAATGGCACAGCTGCCCAGCATCAGCACAAACACCAGCCCGCGCCACGAGGCGACGCTGCGGTTCATGAGCACGTCGGCCAAGGCCACGGTGGCCATTGTTAACAGGCCGCCGAGCATGCAGGACCAGACCATCAGTTCGGAGGTTTCCACCGGGCCATTATTCACCAGCCACTGCAGCCCCCCATTGAAATCTGTGGTCCCGCCCCCAGTTAACGGAAACCCGTGAAGTCAGCCCGGCGCCTGCAGCAAATGCCAGCCTGTGGTAACTTTGCGCCCCGAAGAAATTTTGAAGGGCCCTTTGGCATGGACAGTAGACAAGCGGCCCTGAGCGCCCTGACAGCAGAACGCCTGCGCGGCATCCGCCGGGGTGTGGAAAAAGAAAGCCTGCGCGCGCTGCCCAGCGGCATGCTGGCCATGACCTCGCACCCCCAGGCGCTGGGTTCGGCCCTCACGCATCCCCACATCACCACCGATTTCAGCGAATCCCAGGTGGAGCTGATCACCGGCGTGCACGCCGACCCCGATGTCTGCCTGCAGGAGCTGGCCGACGTGCAGCAGTTCACGCTGGGTGCCATGGGCGATGAGCGCTTGTGGGTCTCCAGCATGCCCTGTTGTTTGCCCGAGGACGATGCAATCCCTCTGGGCCAGTACGGTAGCTCCAACGTGGCGCAGTCCAAGACCGTGTACCGCCGTGGCCTGGGCCACCGCTACGGCCGGCGCATGCAAACCATCTCAGGCATCCACTACAACTGGTCGTTGCCCGACGTGAGCAGCGAGCAGTACTTCGGCCTGATCCGCAACTTCCGCCGCCACGCCTTTTTGCTGCTCTACCTGTTTGGCGCGTCGCCTGCGGTGTGCTCGTCCTTTGTGGCGGGCCGCCAGCACCAGCTGCAGGCCCTGAGCAGTGGCACCATGTACCTGCCCCACGCCACCTCGCTGCGCATGGGCCGCCTGGGTTACCAGAGTGATGCCCAGGCCTCGCTGGCCGTGAGTTACAACAGCCTGGAGGGTTATGCCCACTCGCTGCACGGCGCGCTGACCCAGCCCTACGCTCCCTACGAAGCGGTGGGAGTGCGTGCAGCGGACGGCAGCTACAACCAGCTCGCCACCACCTTGCTGCAGATCGAAAATGAGTTCTACGGCACCATCCGCCCCAAGCGTGTGACCTTTGCGGGCGAGCGCCCACTGCATGCGCTGCGGGAGCGTGGCGTGGAGTACGTGGAAGTGCGCCTGATGGACCTGGACCCGTTTGAGGTGGTCGGCATCAACAGCCAGACCATGCGATTCCTCGACGTGTTTTTGCTGCACTGCCTGTCCACCGCCAGCCCCGACGATTCGCCGCAAGAAATTGCCGCTGTGGGCCGCAACCAGCACGCCGTGGCTGAGCGCGGCCGCGAGCCCGGCTTGTTGTTGCAGCGTGGCGATGCGCAGGTGAGCCTGACCACGTGGGGGCAAGAGCTTCTCGATGGCATGGTGGCGATTGCGCAGGCGCTGGATGCCGCCCACCGCACCGACGCCTACAGCCGCGCCGTGTTGGCCGCCCAGCACAGCTTGCAGCACCCCGATACCTTGCCCTCGGCCCGCGTGTTGCGCGCCATCACTGAGCAGCACGAAGGCTCCTTCGTCGCCTTTGCCCGTGCGCAGTCGGAGCAGATACGTGCGGCCATGTTGCAGAACCCGTTGGCGCCTGAGGTGGCGGCGCGGTTTGCGGAAGAGTCGCAAGCATCCTGGGATGCGCAGCGTGCGATTGAGGCGGCGGACACGATGCCGTTTGACGTTTACCTGCAGGAGTACTTGGCACCGCATCGCTTGCAGGCTCGGGCTGTCAAGCTGGGTTGACTGTTTTTCTCCTGTCGCACCGCTTTTTTTAACACCCACTCCCCCAGCCCCTCGCCCCGTCGGCGAGGGGAGCCTTTTGAACAGCCGATTTGGTGGCCTTGCTCCGGCTACGGTGCTACTTCAGGGCTGTTACCAACGGGTGGTACGCCACTGCCAATGCCGACGGTTGTAGCGAATAGAAAAATGCGGGCACGGAGCCACTGGCGGGCACAGCCGCCAGCGTTGGCACACACATTCCTCCGAGGCTTCCACAACCGTACGCACTCGCCGTGGAGCAAAGGAACAGTCGCCACGTCACCCCAGTAGCCACGTACCCGGCGCACAACGACAAAATATGGCTGTTAAAAACTCCCCTCGCCGACGGGGCGAGGGGCTGGGGGAGTGGGTGTTAAAAAAAAGCGGTGCAACTGGAGAACGCGCAGACAAAAAAAACCAGCCACAAGGACTGGTTTTTGCGAAGCGCGAACGACTCAGGCCGCCTTGCGCACCCGGCTGACCTTCTTGGCAACTGCGCGCTTGGCAGTCGCCGCCTTGGCCTTCACCTTGGAGCCCGCAATCTTGCTCACCAGTGCGCCGCTTTGGGCTTCAATCTTGGCAGCCACGTTGTTCACGGCGACGGCAGCAGGCACCGCAGCCACGGCAATCGTGTTCAGCGTGGTCAGGCCGGTGCTTTTCTCAAAGCGGCTGGCGTTGGCCGCCACTTGCTCCAGGCCCTTGCCGGCCAGTTCCACGGCCTTGTTGACGGCGCTGTCGGCGCTGTCGGTGGTCAGGGTGACGCCCTGGGTGTAGAGGGAGGTGACCTTCTTTTGGGCAGCGACGGCATTGGTGCGCACTTCGGCGCTGATGCGGTTGCCGGCCTTCTTGACGGCGGCAGCCCAGGACTGGTCGACATAACCCACGGCACGGGCATTGCCCACGCGGTAGGCGTTGATCACGTTCTTGGCAGTGTTGCCATAAGACGCGATCAGTTCGGTGGTCACGGTGGACAGTTTCTTATTGGCCATGGAAAACTCCTGCAAAGTGGATGAATCGGAAATCGACACAACGCATTCTCCAAAGCCCCCCTAGTGAAGGCACCTTAAATCCCGCGTCTTTCCTAGAGGCACCTGCCTAAGCGGCACCGGAGTGCCACATGCCGGACAATGCAGGGTTTAGCGCACAGGCAGAAAGACGACACGGCATGGCAATTCAGTGGTTCCCGGGGCATATGCACCTGACGCGCAAGGCGATCCAGGACCGCATCAAGGCGATTGATGTGGTGATTGAGCTGCTGGACGCCCGCCTGCCCGGATCGAGCGCCAACCCCATGCTGGCCGAGATGACCGCCGGCAAGCCCGCGCTCAAGGTGCTCAACAAACAAGACTTGGCCGATCCTGAACGCACCGCCCTCTGGCTGGCGCACTACAACGCCATGCCCGGCGTGCGTGCGCTCCCTTTGGATGCCAGCATGACCACCCCCGCGCGTGCGCTTGTGGCTGCCTGCCATGAGCTGGCGCCCAACCGGGGCGGTATGGCCAAACCCATGCGCGTGCTGATCTGCGGCATCCCCAACGTGGGCAAGTCCACGCTCATCAATACCCTGAAGGGCAAACGCGCGGCCAAGACCGGCGACGAGGCCGGTGTGACCAAGCTGGAGCAGCGCATCACGATTGCCGACGACTTCTACCTCTACGACACGCCCGGCGTGTTGTGGCCGCGCATCATCGTGGCCAAGAGCGGCTACAACTTGGCGGCCAGTGGCGCCATTGGCAAAAACGCATTTGACGAAGAAGAGGTGGCGCTGGAGCTGCTGGACTACCTGCGCCAGCACTACGCTGCGGCGCTGGAGGCGCGCTACAAACTCACCGGCGTGGCCGAGCAAACCGACGAGCAGCTGCTGGACGCGATAGGCCGCAAGCGCGGTGCGCTGCAAAGTGGCGGCAAGATCAACCTGCAGAAGGCGGCGGAAATCGTGATCCACGACTTCCGCGCCTGCGCGCTGGGCCGCATGACGCTGGAAACCCCTGCCGAGTTTGCCGACTGGCTGGCCGCCGGCCAGAAGCTGGACGCCGAGCGCCAGCTCAAGAAAGACGCCATCGAGCTGGACCGCAAGATCCGCTTCAAGAAAGTGCCCCGCCCACCGCGCGTGGATGACGCCGGGGCCGAAGAATAGAGCCAAATCGGCCTCTAGCACCCGTGGATATTGCGCGAGCAGCTCCTGAATTCATAGCGTCCTGAATCGCAGCCATGTGCATCAACTTCCAGCCCGCCGCCAACCCGGCCTTTCTGGCCGAGCGCCTGGGCCCGCTGGAGCCGCCGCTGGGCCAGTTGGAAGACATCTTTCCGGGTTACAGCGCACCCGTGGCCTTGCGCCGTGGCGGCGCTGGCGATAGCCTGGCCGCGCTGCGCCTGGCGCAGTTTGGCCTGGTGCCACACTGGTGTTCTGATGCCGCGCAGGCGCGCGACATCAGCCGCAAGACCTACAACGCACGCAGTGAAACTGCTGCCAGCAAACCCAGTTTTCGCACGGCCTGGGCCGCCCGCCAGTGGGTGCTGGTGCCTATGCAGTGCTTTTTTGAACCCAGTTGGGAAGACGCCGTAGCGAATGGTGGTCGCCCCACGCGCTGGCGCATCGCTCGGGCCGATGGCCAGCCCTTTGCCGTGGCCGGCCTGTGGGACCGCTGGACCGACCCGGTCACGGGCAACGTGCAGGGCAGCTTCACCGTGCTCACGGTGAACGCCGATGGCCACGCCGTGATGGGTCGCATGCACCGGCCCGATGAGGAAAAGCGCATGCCGGTGATCGTGCCGCCCGCGCTGTATGCCGACTGGCTGCAGGCCAGCCCGCAGCAGGCGGTGGACTTCATGCGCGCCGCGCCGGCAGACGACCTGGTGGCGGCCGCCGCTCCGCTGGACCGGGCCGCCCCGGTGGCGCCCAACCTCTCGTTGTTCTAGCGCGCCTTAGCGCCCCAGGTGGCTGCGCGCCCAGCGCACGATGTCGGCCGTGCCCAGGGCACCGGGCTGGCGCGCAATTTCGCGGCCACCCGCAAACAGCGCCAGGGTAGGGATGCTGCGGATCTGAAAACGCGCGGCCAGATTCGGCACCGCTTCGGTGTCCACCTTGGCCAGGCGCAGCTGCGGCTCCAGCTGTGCGGCGGCCTGGGCAAAGGCCGGTGCCATTTGCCGGCAGGGCCCGCACCAAGGCGCCCAAAAGTCCACCAGCACCGGGATGTGGCTGCGCGCAATGTGTTTGTCAAAGGCAGCTTCGTCCAGCGCCACCGGCTGGGCCACAAACAGGGGCTTCTTGCAACTGCCGCAGTCGGGTGCGCTGGCCAACTGGGCGTGTTGCACGCGGTTGGTGGTGTGGCAGTGGGGGCAAACGATGTGCAGGGCGTCGGTCATGGCCTTTAGCTGGGGCGGTTATTGGGGCTTTCAAGCCACTGGCGCACGGCGGTTTGCAGCGCATCGGCCTGGTCCAGCATGACCCAGTGCCCGCTGCGAAACCCCAGCGCCACGTTGACCGGGTTGCGGCCCAGCGTCTCCAGCCAGCGGGGCGAATGGAACATAAAGGGCTTGTGTGTGCCATAGGCATAAAACACCGGGCATTGGGGGCGCACTGGCAGGGTGTGGCGCAGGCCGCCGGCGGCGCCCAGCCAGGCCATGGCGTAGGGCCGGTTCATGCGCCAGTGGATGGCCGCCGACGCCAACGGGCAGCGCAGGATACGCGCCATGCGGCGGGTCATGCGGTCTGCCAGGCCTTCGCTGCCCAGCATGCCCAAGCCCCAGGCGGCAGCCAGCCAGAACTGGTAGCCCAGGATTTGCAGCTTCTGTTTGCCGCCTAGCGCGCGCAAATAGGCACCGCTGTTGTGGTCGCCAATGTCGATGCCCACGATGCGGGCCACCCGGTCGGGGTGGCGCATGGCCAGCTCGTAGCCGAACACGCAGCCCCAGTCGTGCAGCAGCAGCGTCACGGGCTGCTGCGGGCTCACCGTGTTCACAATGGCCAGCAACTGGGCGGTCATCTGCGCCAGCGTGCGGGCGGGCGAACTGGCGGGATCTTCAAAGCCCGGCAGCGTGAAACGCACACAGCGGTACTGCGGGGCCAGCGCGCCCACCATGCCGTCCCACAGGCGATGGGTGTCGGGCCAGCCGTGCAGCATCACCACCGTGTGGCTGCCCCGGCCCTCCAGATAGACCTCGGTGTCGTTGACGTAAAAACTGTGTTGGGTCATGAGTCTGCTATTAAAAATATAGCTGCTTGCGCATGTTCTTATTGGGCTGCGGCCCGGAAGTAGGCAATGCGGTCGGCGTCCGACGGGTGCGAGGCAAAGGCAATGCCGAGCCAGGAAGGGCTGTCTTCGTCGTCCGCGTTCTCGTCCTTGGCGTCTTCGCCGTCTTTGGCCTTGGTGGCCTTTTTCTGGCGCTCTTGCTCCAGGGCCTCAAACAAGGTGACCATGTGCAGGGGCGACAGGCCCGCGTCCTTGAGCACCTGCACCGCATGGGCATCGGCCTCGCGTTCAGCCTCGCGCGAGTAGTGGGCCTGGCCCAGCAGTGCTGGCACGGCGGCCAGCAGGGTACTGAAATCGCCCAGCACCACGGCACCCAGCGCCCCCAGTACGGTGGCCTGCACCAGCATGCGCAGGCCATGGCGTTGCTGCACATGGCCCAGTTCGTGCGCCAGCACGGCGGTCAGCACTTGCGTATCGGCGTTCACCAGCGCCACCATCTCGTCGGTCATGATGATGGTTCCACCCGGCAGGGCCAGGGCGTTGGGGCCGATCTTGCTTTGGCGAAACACCAGCTTCCAGGGGCGCTGGCTGGCCACGTCCTGGTGCACCACCGCATTGGCAAACGCCTGCGTGATGCGGGTTTGCTCGGCCAGCGGCAGTTTGCTGGGTTGCATCAAGGACTGGTCGATCGCTGCCAGTGTGCTCTCGCCCAGCGATTGTTCGATGCCGGGCGGCGTGGCCGCCACCACGGCACGCGCCAGCAGCGGCAGGCCCCAGAGCTGCAGTGCCACGGCCAATGTGGCCAGCACGGCCACACTGCCGGCCACCCAGCGCCAGCTTTGCTGCATCTTCACCACCAATGATTCGTGCTGGCCCTGGCTGTATGCCCAGGCATCCCAAGCGGCACCATCTTCACACTGCACATGGCCACCGCCGGCCAGGTGGGCCAGGCGCAGGCCGTGGCGCGTGCGCTCGGGCCACTGCACCTGGTGGGTGGGCACTTGCAGGTCCACCCCCTCGCCCTGGATGTGCAGGCTGCGCTGCCGGCCTTCGCCATGCAGCCGCAGCGTTACGGGCTGGGCGCGGGCACTGCGGCCGTCAAAGTAGGTGGCGTGCAGCGGGCTGCCGGTGCCGTGCACGGCTCAGAGCCCCACGTCCATGCCAAAGAAGTCGCCTGCAGCATCCCCCGCGGCATCGCCTTCCTGTGCTTGCACCTGTGAGACCAGCAGGTCCGGGTTGGCGCGCGATTTGATGCTCACGGCCTCCAGCCGTACACGCGTCAGCGCCACCGCGGCAAACGGCCAGTACAGGCCCAGGGTGATGATGATCAGGAACCAGTTTTTGAGGGTCACCCACAGCAGCGCACGCACGCGCAGGGTGCTCACAAAGCGCAGTTCGGTGTTGCCGGTTTTGGTCCACACCAGGTTTTGCAGGCGTGCAACGGCGTAGGGCTGCAGGCACACCAACACGGCCAGGGTGCCCAGCAGGATCGGTACGATGGCAGCGGCGATCATCCATACGCCGCGTTGCTGTCGCAGGCTGTCAAAACCATCCAGACCAAACACCAGCCCCACCACCACGGCAGCCGGCAAGGCGATGGCCAGCAGGCCCAAGCCCAGCACCTTGAGTGCGAGCACGTAAAACGAACCCACGGTAGCCCGGAAGGTGGTTTGCAGGTGGCCCAGGCTGTAGTGCTTGTGCTGGTATTGCTTCAGGTTCCACAGCAGCCACGGGGCGATGGCCAGCGTGGCAACCATGACCCCCAGGGCCAGAATGCCGTACCACATGGGCGGTGCGTTCCTGTCGTCCACAAACGCCAAGCCGCCCACGAGCACGAGGCCGGGCAGGAACAGCGGCAGCATGGCACGGTAGGCTCCGGCCAGGTTGCCCAGAAAACGGAAGCGCAGACCACGCCAGCTGGTGTTGGCCATGCGGAACTGCATGGACGACTTGAACAGCGCCGGCCACAGCCCGGCCACCAGGACCAGGGCGACCAGGCCTGCGGTGTTGGAGAACTCGCCAGCCAGCGAGTACAGCGTGAACAAGATGCCCACCAGCGCATACCCCTTGAACATTTTTTTCGGGTCGCCATGAAAACCCAGGGGCTGGCCGCCAACCAGCGTGTTACCCATGAAGTAGCGCAGGCGCCGGGCCTTGGCCCAGGGGAAGTAGATGCCCAACGTGACCAGCATGAGCAGCAGGTTCACGATCCAGATGCGGAAATACTCGCTGCCGGAGCCGGTGAAGGCGATGCCGATCTGGTTGGTGGATGGGGGGAGCTGCACCTGGGTGTCGGGTGCGTCTAGTGGGTCGGTTACGCCAGGCGTGCCAATGTCTGCATGTTGCATGCGGGGGATCCTCCTTGAAAGTGGGTGGGGCCTGTGGCCCTCTGTTTGTGGCCACGATCATATAGCGGCACCACCCGCGTTCAGGGTCTGGCGCGCAGTTCGGGCTCCAGGGTGTCCCACAGCGCACGGTCGGTCAGCGGGGTCTCTGCGCTCAGCTGGGGGTTGTTGATTCTGAAAACACGCCGCCCGCGCAGGTTCAGGTCGCTAAGGGTGGCTTTTTTGAAGGCCTGGTAACGCTTCTCGAACTGCCCGTTTTTCATCAACAGGCGCAACCCCTCTTCGGCGCGCTGGGCCAGCCGCTCACCCTCGGCCGTGCGCGGAAAGAAGAAATAACGTGGCAGCGGGTAATACAGCAGCAGCTGGCGCTCTATGGCCAGCGCGGGGAGGGCTTGGCGGCCGCTGGCCAGCTCGTGGCTGATCTCGTTGACCCCGCGCGAGAACAGGTCGAAGCGGCCCGAATCCAGCATGGGCAGCAGCAGCTCGTAGGTTGGGGCGGTGACCACGGTGAACCCATTGGTCCGCAGGATTTCGGTGTCCACCCAGGTGGCGCCTTGGCCGATGGAGAGGGCCTGCAGCTGCTCTAGCGTGCGCACCGTGTTGGTCTGCGCTTGTGTGCCGGCCTTGATGAGAAAAAGACGGTAGCCCGTTAGCCCCTTGTCCAGGGGAATGCGGATCGGGCGCAGCGCGTTTTCACGGGTGATGCTGGTGGTGCGGGCCATCACGCTGATGTCGGTGGCGGCGGTGAGCAGCAGCTCGGCCCGCCCTGCATTCATAACCTTGGGGCTGGGCTGCAGTTCATAACTGCCCCACTGGGGCCTGGTCGCATCCAGCGCGGCCTGCAGCAGTTCCCAGTAGTAGTTCAGGCGGACATCGGACCCGCTTTCTGGGGGCGGGTAGATATAACGCATGGCCTGGGCCTGCCCTAACAAGGGCCAGAGCGCTAGCAAGAGCGTGGCAAACAGTTGTCGCAACGACGGAATCATGGGGGCCTTGTGTGCCTTTTGCGCCCCAGTGTAGTCCGCTTGTGTGACAGTGGTTCAGCGTGCAAAAGCCTTGCGGGAGCCGTCTTCAAACAGTTGATCGTCCGCGGTTGGTTTGCCGCTTTCGTCCCAGGTGCGCAGACGGTTGGGCTTGCCCTGGGCGTCAAAGTGCTCTTCCTGCGCGAGCTTGCCGTTCTCGTAATAGAGTTTGTGCACCCCCACGCTGCGTTGGCCGTAGCGGCCCTCCAGCGCAAAGCGGCCTTCGCTGGCCAACAGGCCTTTGTCGTTGAAGCGCTGCTGGTCCAGCAGTTCGGTCTCGCCGTCCAGCGTGTAGGTTTCCTTGCTTTGCGGCTGGCCGTTCAGGTAAAAGCGGGCGTTTGTGCTCAGGCGGTTGCGTTTGCGCCCGCCCACCTCGGTCAGGGTGTAGCGGCGCTCGCGCACCAGGCTGCCGCTGGCGTGGTATTCCGATTCGCGCACCAGTGCCGCAGGCTTCTCGGCTTCGTTCCAAACCTTCTCGCGGCGCTTGTTGCCATCTTCAGCAAAAAAGCGCTCGGTGCGCTGGCTGCCTTGGCGTTCCATCTCTTCCTGGAGTTTGCCGTTGTCCATCAGCACGGCCTGCTTTTGCACCACACCGGCCAGCAGGGTTTGGGTGCCGCGCAGCTTGCCGCCGCTGCTGTAGGTGGACACCGTGCTGGCGCTGCCGCCAAAACCGCACAGCGCCGCATCGTCCACCTGCGGGGCCAGCAGTGGCTTGGGGCCGCAGCGCAGGCTGGCCAGTTGTTTGCCCGGCGTGAACTGGGCGCTGGCGCCCTCACGTTCGTTATCACCTACCCATTCCACCGCCTTGGGGCTGCCATCCTCGTACCAGCTGCGGCGCAGGCCGCGTGTATTGCCCTTCACATTGGTGAATTCCAGCACCAACTGGCCGTTAGGCGCCCACTCGCGCTCCAGGCCTTCGTGTGGGCCGTTGGCGGTGATGGTGAACTCCTTGGCCAGTTTGCCATTGCGGAAATAGCGTGACAGGCCCACCGAGTCGCCGTTGCGCAGTTCGTACTCGCGCTCCAGCAGGCCGCTGTCGCGGTCTTTGCAGCGCACCATGCCGCTTTTGCCCGCGGTTTCGGCACCGTTGTTGGTGTTGATGGACTTGCCGTTGAGTTCGCAGTCCTGCACGGCCAGGGCGCCGGCAGCACTGCCCAGCAGGGCGGCGCCCAGGGCCAGGCGCCAAGAGAGGGGTGTGGTCATAAATTTTTGGCAAAAAGTGGTACTGGCCCGCATTGTGTATGCGCGAGCAGCTATACAAACCATAGCAAATTTGCGACCTGGAATTTGCATCTTGGCCGCGCCTGATCTATATCAATGACTGTAGCGCAGCCCACGCGCAGCATGGAGGCTGGTTCACTCCCGAAGGCGAGGTTTATATGTTCAAACACATTCTTCTGGCCACCGATGGCTCCACCGCGTCGGCCCACGCGGGCAGCTTGGCGGTGGGCCTGGCGCGTGCCCATGGTGCACGCCTTACCGCGGTGTATGTGTCCGACCCCTACCCCTACCTGGGCGTGGGCGAAGCCAACCCCATGGGGTACCAGGCCTATGCCGCCGCGGCGCAGGAGCTGGCCGCCCAGGCCCACGCGCAGGCGGACGCCCTGTGCCGCGAAGGCGGCCCGGTGGTGGCCATGCAGGCCAAGCTGCTGGAGGGGGTGACCGCGGCCAGCGGCATTGTGCAGGCGGCGGCCGAGGTGGGGGCGGACCTGATTGTGCTGGGCTCCCACGGCAGAACCGGTATCGTTCGGCTGATGCTGGGCAGCGTGGCCACCAAGGTGGTGGCCGAAAGCCCCGTGCCGGTGCTGGTGACGCGATAGGGGCCTGAGCGGATGGCTTGAAAAAGGCCACGCGGCCTCCAGCTACGGCGTTCCTGCAACGCTTTGGATCGGAGCCCTGTGGCCTTTGTTGTGTTTTGCCTGGCTGCGGCCGGGCTGTTGGCCTGGTTGCTGGGCTACCCCTGGTGGCAGCGCGTGCAGCGCCGCCGGCTGCAGGCGCAGCCCTTTCCCAAACACTGGCGCACCCTGTTGCGCCGCCGCGTGCCGCTGGTGGCGCGCCTGCCGGCCGACTTGCAACTGCAGCTCAAGCAACACATGCAGGTGTTTGTTGCCGAGAAAACCTTCATTGGCTGCGCCGGCCTGCAGGTGACCGAAGAGATGCGTGTGGTGGTGGCCGCCCAGGCTTGCCTGCTGCTGCTCAACCGGCCCGACGCGGCGGCGTACTTTCCCAAGGTGCGGCAAATCCTCATGTACCCCGGAGCCTTTGTGGTGAACCGCCGCCACACCGATGCGGCTGGCGTGCAGCAAGAGCAGCGCGAGGCGCTGGCCGGCGAATCCTGGGGTGAGGGGCAGGTAATTTTGTCGTGGCAAGACACGCTGGACGGTGCCGCCACGCCCGACGACGGCCGCAACGTGGTGATCCACGAATTTGCCCACCAGCTGGACCAGGAAAACGGCCGCGCCGTGGGTGCGCCCTTGCCGGTGCTGGGCGATGTGGGCTACAACGCCGCCCGCTGGCAGCGGGTGTTTGCAGAGGCCTACGAACATTTGCGGCAACAGGTTTTTATGGGGGAGCAGGGCCTGCTCAACCACTATGGGGCGCAAGACCCGGCCGAGTTTTTTGCGGTGGTGGTGGAGGTGTTTTTTGAGCAGGGCCCGGCGCTGGCGGCCGAGTACCCGGCGGTGTATGCCGAGCTGCGGGGCTTTTTCAGGGTCGACCCGGCGGGTTGGTGAACCCCGCGGGCAGGGGCGCGGCACAATGCTTGCTCCATGCCCGATATGAACGCCCTCACCACCCCGGTGCACACCCACACGCTGTTTGAAGACGCGCAGGCCATCTTCACCGGCACGCTGTTTGTCAGCCTGGCGCTGATCCTGTTTGCGCAGGCGGGGCTGCTCACGGGTGGCACGGCCGGTGTGGCCTTTGTGCTGCACTACGCCACGGGCGTGAGCTTGGGCAAGCTGTTCTTCCTGATCAACCTGCCGTTTTACTGGTTTGCCTGGCGGCGCATGGGGCGCGAGTTCACGCTCAAAACCTTTGTCGCCATCACCTTTCTCTCAGCCATGGCGGAGTGGTCGCCGCGGCTGTTTGCCATTGATCGGTTGCACCCGGCCTATGCCGCGGTGTTGGGCGGCTTGCTGCTGGGCTCGGGTTGTCTGTTTCTGGCGCGGCACCGCGCCAGCCTTGGCGGGGCCACCATCGTGTCGCTGTACCTGCAGCAGTCGCGCGGCTGGCGCGCTGGCGTGGTGCAGATGGGCATGGACTGCACTATCGTGCTGCTGGCCCTGACGGTGGTGGACCCGGTGCGGGTGGCCTATTCGGTGCTGGCCGCGGTGGTGATGAACCTGTTTATTGCCATCAACCACCGGCCCGGGCGTTATGCGGTGCTATAGCGGTGCTGTAGCGCCGGGACGCATTTGCTTCACTTGGCAGGCAACTGGGCCTGCAGCAGGCGCAGCACATTG
This sequence comes from Rhodoferax sp. XS2R6, assembly GCF_056521365.1. Lineage (NCBI taxonomy): Bacteria > Pseudomonadati > Pseudomonadota > Betaproteobacteria > Burkholderiales > Comamonadaceae > Rhodoferax > Rhodoferax sp. XS2R6. The sequence goes on from NZ_JBWMAY010000002.1 coordinate 22,827, forward strand.
CCGCCCATGATGGCGGCCACATCCCCTTCCGAGAATCCTGCCTCCAGCAGGCCCTGGGTGAGGTGCACCAGGCCCGTGGTGTCAAAGGCGGTTTGGGTCGCACCATCAAAGTCCGAACCCAAGGCCACGTGTTTCACACCCACCAGGTTCGCCGTGTAACGCATGGCCTTGATGATGGACGCCGTGTCCAGTCCACACACCGCGCCTTCAAAGTAGCCAATGCCCATCACACCGCCGGTGGCCGCAATGGCCTGGATGTGGCGGTCGCTCAGGTTGCGCGGGCCGGGGCAGGTGCCCTGCACGCCGGTGTGCGACACCAGCACCGGGCGTTTGGTCATGGCCAGCACGTCGTCCACCACCTGGGGGGAGGCATGGGCCAAGTCCACCAGCACGCTTTTCTCTTGCAGCTTGGCCACCACCTGTTTGCCAAATGGCGTGAGCCCGCCTTTCTCCAGCCCGTGGGCCGAGCCGCCGAGCTCGTTGTCGAAGAAGTGCGTCAGGCCCATGATGCGAAAACCCGCGTCGTACAACGTGTCCACGTTCTCCAGCTTGCCCTCCAGCGGGTGCAGGCCTTCGGTGGCCAGCAGCGCAATCAGCTTTCCACCGGCGGGTGGTTGGCCCTGGGTCAGCGCGGCCAGTTCGGCCTGGGTGCGCACGACCTGCATGGCGCCCGCACTGCCCTCCGCGGCGCGGTGCAACTTTTCGCTCTGGTACAGGGCGCGGGCCAGCAGGCTGTTCCAGGTGGCCACGGGCCAGCGCTGGGCCATCACCAGGGCGGTGAGGGTGTCGCTGTCGGCGCCGTTGCGCTCAAAATTCAGGCCCTTGGGGCTTTTGGTCACGGTGCTGAAGACCTGCAGGCTCACCTTGCCCTCTTGCAGGCGGGGAAGGTCAGTGTGGCCGTAGTCGTAGCGCTGGAGCAGGTCTCGCGACCACAGCAGTGCGTCGTCGTGTAGGTCAGCAATAAACAGGGTGGGGTGCAGGGCAGTGGCACGGGCGCTGGCCGTGTGCGGGCCGGCCAGGGCCACGCGGTTCATGCGCTGGTCCACGATGCGGGGCAGGGTAAAAAACACCCCCAAGCCCAGCGCGGCCACCACGGCGATTGCTATGCTCATTTTGTGTCGCATGTTGTCTCCCCAAAATCCAAACAAAAAGGGGCCTAAGCCCCCGTGGATTATGCGCAAACAGCTAGCAAAAACATAGCAAAGTGGCGCCTCTCAGGGTTTACACGCCCAGGAATTCGGCCAGCGCGGCGGTCTCCATGGCACCGGCGTTGGTCACCACGGCGCCGGTTTTGAGGTTTTTGGCCACGATGTAAGGCACCGACTCCACTTTCAGGCTGTTGAACAGCTCGGTGTTGGCTCTGATGATGGCCTCGTGTTCGGGCGACATGCTGGCGGGCAGGGGGGCGCCGCCCGTCCCGGCAAGCAGCGAGGCTTCGTGTGCCGCCATGAATTCGGCCGGGTTGCTGGCCGCCAGAATGGCCGCGCCCTGGGGGGCGCTTTTGCCGTTGATGAAGGACACCGGCACCCAGACGAACTTGACCTTGCCCAGCAGCGGCTGGGAGGTTTGCCACAGGTGGCCGCAGTGTGGGCACTGGGGGTCAAACAGCACAAACACCGGGTTGGCACTCATCAGCGCGCCCACGGTGAAGCCTTTGCCAGTGATGGCTACTTTTTCATAGGCCTGGGCCGGTGGCAAAGCACTGGCGGCGGGGGCGGGCGCTGTGGCGACTTCTTCGGTCTTGGAGCAGGCCGCCAGTCCGGCCACGGCAGCCACCAGGGGCAGGGCCAGCAGGTGCAAACGTTGGCGTTGGGCAAAGGGCGCGGGGGTGGCTTTCGGCATGGGGTGTTCAGAAAAGTTAGGGGCGGAACCGCACAGACACGGTCCAGAAGGTTCAGCGTAGGTGGAGTGTGCCAGCGGCCAAAAGGTTCCCGGCTGGTCATTTTGCAGGCACCCTTGGCAAAGCCCCTGTTGGCGCGGGTTTTGCCGCTTGTGAACATAGTTATCCACAAAGTCACGCACAGTTTCCGGGTGCAACTTGGAGGGGTGAGAAAACGATTTCCGGGTTTTCACTTATTGTTCATTTTTGCTAGCACAGATTTTTCTCTCATTGACAAATGTGCGTCCTGGTGTTCTGCCGTGCCACGGTAGTGCTTAAAAAACAGGCGTCGTGTGGCAAGCCCCAACTGGCGCGGTTTTGGCGGCTTGTTCTGGTGGTTATCCACAGCGTTGTCTCCATGAAATTGGGGTAAGTTTTTTTTGTTTTTTTCTGGCTTTGGTCTTGCCAGGGCCGTGGTAGCAATGCGTCCCACTATCATTTATGCAGTAGCCAGCCCCGGTTGATTGCGCGCGGCGCCTGCATCTGCCATAGTGTGCTCGGATCAGGGAAACCAAGCGCCAGGCACACCACTACATGCTGTTGTTCAAGCTGTCGGAACGTCCATACTCCTTGCGCAGCAACTTGAGGCTACTGGTATTCGTCTGCGTGCTGCCGGCCACACTGGTCAGCGCTTTGTTGACCTATTCCACCTACCAGCTGCGCCGCGAGCAGGTGGAGCAGCAAACCGTGCTGCTGGGCCAGTCGGTGCTGGCCGATCTGGAGCGGGAGCTGGCCTCCATCGAATCCGTCCTCAAGGTCATGGCCACGGCCCCCGAACTCACCGGGGGAGACATGCGCGGGTTTTACCAACGCGCCACCAACACCCTGGGCACGGGGCTGGCCTACAACTACATCGTGACCGACGTGCAGGGGCGCCAGTTGCTCAACACCCTGCGCCCTTGGGGCACCCCCTTGCCCACCACCGGGACCCCGCCGCAGCTCGCGCGCGTATTCACCGAACAGGCCAGTGTGCTGACCGACCTGTTTGTAGGGCCCGTGGCGCGCCGCCAGGCGGTGGCCATGGGGGTGCCGGTGAAGGTGGGGGAGCGGGTGGTGTACAGCCTCAACATCGGCCTGGACCCAGCACGTGTGCAGGCCCTGCTGGGGCAGCAGCACCTGCCGCCGGGCTGGCTGGTGGCCGTGCTGGACAGCAGTGGCCAGATTGTGGGGCGCTCGCGCGATGTGCAGCGTTACCTGGGCCAGCCGGCCGTGCCTGAGCTGCTGGCAGCCATGGCCCTGCGGGACAGCGACACCCTGCTGTCCGAAACCAAAGATGGTGTGTCAGTGTTCACGGCCTACACCACCTCCAAGGCGTGGCGTTGGCGTGTGGTGGTGGGGGCGCCCCGGTCAGTGTTGTTGCGCGATCTTCTGTCGCACCTGGGCTGGGTGCTGGGGGGCATTTTGGCGGCCTACGGCTTGGGGCTGTGGTTGGCGCGCACCATCTCCCTGCGGGTGCTGGCCTCGGTGCGTGAACTCAATGACGCTGCCCAGGCCCTGAGCCATGGCGAAGACGTGGCCTTGCCCTCCATCCGTTTACAAGAGGCCGAGGCGGTAGGCGCCGCACTGGTGCAGGCTTCGCTGGCCATGAAGCAGGTGAAGTTTTTTGCCCAGCATGACGCACTGACCGAGCTGCCCAACCGCCTGCTGTTTGACGAGGTGGCCGAGCGCAACCTGGCCTTTGCGCAGCGGCGCGGGCAGGTGCTGGCCGTGGTGGCGGTCGACCTGGACGGCTTCAAGACCGTTAACGACACCCAGGGGCACGCCGCGGGGGATGCGGTGCTGCGGGAGGTGGCGCAGCGTATTTTGCTGACCATCCGGGCCTCGGACATCGTGGCCCGGATTGGCGGGGACGAATTTATTGTGCTGCTGACCGACGTGCACGACACCGGTGCCATGGACACGGCGGAGCGCATTGTGGTGGCGCTCTCTGAACCCTATCCACAGGTGCTGGCTCCGGTGTCGGCCAGCGCGGGGGTGGCCTTGTTCCCGGACCACGGCACCGACATCAAAACCCTGGCACTGGCGGCTGACCAGGCCCTGTACCGCGCCAAGCAGACCGGCAAGCGGCGCGCAGTGCTGGCCTGACGCAGGGCCGCAGGCCCCAGCCTGTACCATGCCGCAACTCCAGAAAGCGCCCATGGCCCAGCCCGCCACCCCGTCCACCCCCTTGCACCCCACACTGCTGCACACCCTGCAGCTGGACCCGGCGCAGCACCCGCGTGGGCTGGCCCACCTTAGCGCGGCCAGTGGCCTGGTACGTGTGCGCCAGCGCCTCTATGTGGTTGCCGACGACGAGCTGCACCTGGGCCAGTTTGACGATTGCAGCAGTCCCACGCCCCAGGCCGCCCCCGGCACGCTGCTACGCGTGCTGGACGGTGAACTGCCCGAGGGCAAAAAGCAACGCAAAGCGGCCAAACCCGATCTGGAAAGCCTGGCCCTGTTGCCCCCGCTGCCGGGTTGCCCCGCCGGTGCGCTGCTGGCGCTGGGCTCGGGCTCGCGGCCGAACCGCGAAACTGGTGTGCTGGTGGCGCTGGACGTGCTGGGCCAACCCAATGGCCGCATGGCCACGGTGAACCTGGGCGCACTCTACGCCCCGCTGCGCAAACGGTTTGCCGACCTCAACATCGAAGGTGCGCTGGTGGTCAGTGGTGAGCTGCTGCTGTTGCAGCGTGGCAACCTGGCGGACGCCCACAGCGCCTGCATCCGTTATGACTGGAACCTGGTCGCCCCCTGGCTGGCGGGCCTGCAGCCCCAGCCGCCCAGCGCGAAAAGTGTGCAGCTGCTGGACCTGGGCCGTGTGGACGAGGTGCCGCTCACGCTGACCGATGGCACCCCGCTGCACGGAGGGGCCTGGGCGTTTACCGCCGTGGCCGAGGGCACCGACAACAGTTACGCAGACGGTGCCTGTGTGGCCAGCGCGGTGGGCGTTGTGCTGCCCAATGGCCAGGTGCACCGGATGCACCTTTTGCACGGCGCCCCCAAGGTGGAAGGCCTGGCGGTGTTGCCCGAGGGCAGCGACTGGGTGTTTACCATGGTGACCGACCCCGACGACCCCCAACAGGCCGCGCAACTGCTGCAGCTGCGCCTGCCCCAGGACAAGGACCAACCAGAATGAATCTGCACCGCCGTCACGCCGCTTTGGCCGCCCTGTTGCTACTGAGCACCCCCCTTACTTTTGCCCAGCCGGTGCACCTGACCGGCAACAGCCCTGAGCTGGTGGACGCCGCGGCCCGCGGGCAGTGGGGCAAGGTGTTGGTGCTGCTGGACGGCGGCGCACCTATTGAGTCGCGGGCCGACACGGCACGCAGCCGCAATGCCACGCCCGTGTTGGCCGCCACCCAGGGCAACCATGTGGACGTGGTGCGTCTGCTGGTGGCACGCGGCGCCAATGTGAATGCGCAGGATGCGCAGCAAGACAGCGCCTTTTTGCTGGCCGGTGCCAGCGGTTTTACCGACATCGTGCAGCTCACCCTGGCCGCCGGGGCGGACCTGGCCAGTACCAACCGCTATGGCGGCACGGCCCTGATTCCGGCCTGCCACTACGGCCATGTGGACACGGTGCGCCTGCTGCTCACCACCCGCATTGCGGTAGACCACGTCAACAACCTGGGTTGGACGGCGCTGCTGGAGGCCGTGATTTTGGGCGATGGCGGGCTGGCGCATGCCGAAATCGTGCGCATGCTGATTGCTGCCAAGGCCAATCTGAATCTGGCCGACGCCCAGGGGGTGACGCCCTTGCAGCACGCCCTGGCCCGCAAACATGTGCATGTCGCCGAGCTGCTGCGCGACGCCGGGGGCCGCTGATGGTGATGTACATCGGCGCACTGGCCGCCCAAAGCGGTGCCAGCGCCAAAGCCATCCGCTTGTACGAGTCGCTGGGGTTGCTGGGGCGTGTGCAGCGGCTGGGCAAGTACCGCGTCTACACCGAACAGCACCTCACGCTGGTGCGCCTGATCAAACAGGCCCAGGGCTTGGGCTTGCGCCTAGCCGAGGTGGTGCCCGTGTTGCGGGGCCGCACGGCCGAGCCGGATTGGGCTGCGCTGGCCCGCCAGGTGGCGCAGCGCCGTGCCGACATTGCGTTGGAGGTGGCCCGGCTGCAGGCGCTGGACACGCAGTTGCAGGCCATCCAGACCGAGATTGACGCCTGCACCGAGACACAGCTGCCCGTGCCCCTGGCCGCCTGCGCTTGACTCTGCCCCTGGGGGCAGACTTAGGGTGGTGGTTCTTTCACTACCGGAACTGCAACCATGTCCCTGCCTGCTGGCAAAAACGTCCTGGTGATTTTGGGCCACTCGGGCCGCAACACCTTCAGTGCCGCCGTGGCCGACACCTATGCCCAGGCCGCACGCGCCGCGGGCCACACGGTGCGGGTGCTGCACTTGGCCGACCTGAAATTTGACCCGCTGCTGCATGGCAGCAATCCGCACCACCAGGCGCTGGAGCCCGACCTGCTGGCCGCACAAGAGAGCATGGCCTGGGCGCAGCACATGGCCTGGGTGTTTCCGGTCTGGTGGGGCGGGGTGCCAGCGTTGCTCAAGGGCTTTCTGGACCGGGCATTTGTCTCGGGCTATGCTTTCAAGTTCAACCAGGGTTCACCGTTTCCAGTGCCACTGCTGAAGGGGCGCACTGCGCACCTGCTGGTGCCCATGGACACGCCGCCCTGGTACTTCCGCTGGTTTTACCGCATGCCGGCGATTCACCAGATGCGTAAAACCACGCTGGAGTTTTGCGGCATCCGGGTGCGCAAAACCTTGTCGCTGGGCCCGGTGATCAGCTCGACGCCTGCGCACCGCACGCGCTGGCTGGGCCAGGCGGAGGCTTTGGCCAGCCGCATCTAGGGTCTGGCCTGGGGCGCTTACTCTTCCAGAAAGTCGCCAGCGGTGGGCGCTTCGCTCGGGTCACGCGCCTTGCGCACGCCGTGTTTGGCCAGAATTTCCACATAAAACTGGGTGCCGCCGCTCTGCACCACGGCATCGATCAGCTTGGTGATTTCTGCCAAATGGGCGGTCTGGGCAGCGTCTTCGGTGGGGCCAAAGCGGCAGTCAAAGTCCCAAAAGTCCACGCCTTCGGGCAGGTCACGGCGACGTTCGCGTTTGACGTATTTGCGGATTTCGTGCTTGGTGGCTTCGAGCAGGCGCTCGGGGTGTTTGCCTTCTACGGCGAGGGGAAATGTCTTTTTCATGGGGGTCCTGGGCCAACAAAGGCGGGTGGGCGATGATACGCCCCATGCAGGAACGCCACCCCACACCCGACAAAGACACCATTGCCCTATTGCCGCCGTTCGAGCGCCTGGGGCTGGACCGCATCACCCTGGTGAGCACGGGCGCGCAGGCCAAAGAAGCCTACGCCGCTCTGACCGACACCCCCGCCTGGGGTTTTGACACCGAATCCAAACCCACCTTCAAGGTGGGTGATGTGTCCGACGGGCCGCACATCCTGCAGCTGGCCACGCCAGAGCGCGCCTGGGTGTTCCAGCTGATGGACCCGGCCTGCAGCGCCGTGGCGGCCGAGCTGCTGGCGCTGGGCGGCATTGCCAAGGCCGGTTTTGGCCTGGGCGATGACAAAAAACGCATTGTGAGCAAGCTGGGCGTGCAACCCCAGGGCATTCTGGAGCTCAACACCGTGTTCCGCGAGCGCGGCTACCGCAAGGACATGGGCGTGAAGGGCGCAGTAGCCGTGCTGTTCAACCATCGCTTCATGAAGTCCAAAAAAGCCGCCACCAGCAACTGGGCCAATGCGCGGCTGAGTGAGTCCCAGCTGGTGTACGCCGCGAATGACGCATATGCGGCCATTCGTGTGTTCCACGCGCTGGATCTGGCCTAAACCCTTGGGGGCAAGGCCGGGTGGGGCTTAGTGCACCACGAATTCGTAGGCCACTTCCTCGCTCTCCACCATGTCCAGGATGTCGTTGAGCTCGTCTTCGCTCTCGGTGCTGGCCCAGGTTTCTTCGGGGTTGGTGGCAAACAGGGGCTCGATGGCCATGTCCAAAAACTGCCCGTTGGGCAGACTCAGCACGGGGGTGCCTTCCGAGGTTTCGACCAGCTCCCATTCGTCAGGTACGGACATTTCGAGTTTGATGGTGACGTGGAGTTTTTTCATAAGTTTCCTTGGTGGCTGAGGCGGCGAGGTTAACCCAGCCAGCCGTAAGATGGATGACACCCCTCCCACCGAGCCCGCCATGCACATCACCGTTTACAGCACCCGCCCCTACGACCGGGCCGCCCTCAGTGCCGCTGCAGAGGGCACGCCGCACCTGTGGACCTTTCTGGATGTGCGGTTGGACGCGACCACCGTGGCCACCGCAGCCGGGGCCGACGCCGTGTGTGTGTTTGTGAACGACCAGTTGCCGCGCGATGTGTTGCAGGCCCTGCATGCACTGGGCGTGCGCTTGGTGGTGTTGCGCTGCGCGGGGTTTAACCAGGTGGACCTGGCCGCCGCGGCCGAACTGGGGTTGGCAGTAGCCCGCGTGCCCGAATATTCACCCTACGCCGTGGCGGAGCACACACTCGCGCTGGTGCTCACGCTCAACCGCAAAATTCACCGTGCCTACGCCCGGGTGCGTGAGGGCAACTTTGCGCTGGATGGCCTGCTGGGTTTTGACCTGCATGGCCGCACCATCGGCGTGGTGGGCACGGGGCGCATTGGTGAAACCTTTTGCCGCCTGATGACCGGCTTTGGCTGCACGCTGCTGGCGGCAGACCCACAGCCCAACCCGGCCTGTGTGGCCCTGGGCGTGGCGTATGTGCCATTGTCCGAGCTGCTGGCCCGCAGCGATGTGGTGAGCCTGAACTGCCCGCTCACGCCGCAGACCCACCACCTGATCGACGCTGCCGCTTTTGCCGGCATGAAACGTGGCGCCATGCTGGTCAACACCAGCCGCGGTGCGGTGGTGGACACGCGGGCCGCCATTGATGCCTTGAAGAGTGGGCAGCTCGGCGCGCTGGGGCTGGATGTGTACGAGGAGGAGGGCGATCTGTTTTTTCGCGACCTCTCGGGGGCGGCGATTCAGGACGATGTGTTTGCACGCCTGCTCACCTTCCCCAATGTGCTGGTCACTGGGCACCAGGCGTTTTTTACCGAAGACGCACTGGCCGCCATTGCCCGCACCACGCTGGACAACATCAGCAGCTTTGCCGCCACCGGCCAGCCGCGTTACCCGGTGTCGGTAGAGCGCGTGGTCTAGGGCGGGGCTCAGGTCGCCGGGGCGTGGCCCCAGACCAGCAGCAGGTTGTTCGCCGGCAGCGCGTGGCGCGCCTGCAGGTGCAGGCCCGCCAGGGTGGCCTGCTCTTGCACATCCGCCAGCTGGCGAATGCCAAAACTCGCATCGTGCGTCCGCAGGCTCTGGTCGAAGTCCAGATTGCTTTGCGTGGGCGCCACACCGGTCTCGAAATAGGGGCCGTAAGTGACCAGCCTGCCGCCCGGCGCCAGGTGCGTGGCGGCACCGCGCATCAGCGCGCTGCAGGCCTCCCAGGGCGCGATGTGCAGCATGTTGATGCACAGGATCAGGTCAAACGGTGTGTCTTCCAGTTGCCAGGGTGTTTTGCACACGTCCAGCGGTAACGCTACGTTCACATTGGCCAGGTCCGCCTCGGTGGCACGCACCTCGATGTTGTAGAGCGCACCGGGGTGCACCTCAGTCGGCTGCCAGGTCCACAGCGGCATCTGTTGCGCCAGCCACACCACATGCTGGCCGGTGCCAGAGGCAATCTCCAGCGCCGTGCCCTGCGCGGGCAGAAAGGTTTGCAGCACCTCCAGAATCGGGTGCTTGTTGCGCTCGGCAGAGGGGCTGAAATCGGGTTGGGCCATGGGGGAATGATAGCGGGGCGATTTTGTACGTCAAAAGAGCTGCTAGCCCTTGTAGTACAAGCGCTAGCAGCTCCTGAAACGATAGCGAATTTAGTGTTGCATCACCGCTTGCACCATGGCCTGATGGCCATAGCGCACCACCTTGCCACCGTGTTCGGCCGCGTAGGCTTCGGCCTGTGCGTGGGTGCTGAACCAGGCGTTGGGGTAGCCGTATTCGCGGCCCGTGGTGTAGTGCGCAAAGTCGTGCGCGGCTTGCGCGCGCAGCGTGGGCAGGTACTCGGCCCAGCTGGCGTGGCCGGCCTCGGCTGCCAGCGTGCGCAAGAAATGTTTGCGCTGCAGCAGGTGCCGTTGCCGGTACAGGCTGCTGAGCGAGAGCTCGGCAAACAGGCCCGCGTTGTGCGCTCGCCGTAGCGCGGGCAGCGCCTGGGTGAGCGTGCCGGTCTGGGCGGCGCGGTGCAGTAGGCGGGCTTGGCGCAGGGCCAGGTCCAGCGCGCTGGGGGTGGTGTGTGGTGGGATGCTGGAAATGTGCATACCGACTCCTTGGAACAATCGGCCGTTCTCGCAGTGGGCCAGTGAGGAGGGGTATGCAAGCAGGGTGCTTGCGATGCAGGTGCTTCGGCTTTTGCGAGGCGGGCGTCCTGCACGCCCACCGCGATTGTAGGGGCGCGGGCGGGCTACAGCCAGCAGCCCAGCCGCGCACTCACCACCTGCGCATCGGGGGCATCAAACACCATGTTGTGCTGCTCGGTGAGGGGGCCGCCGCCGGGCTCCACGCCACCACTGGCGTCGTAACCCACGGCCTTGAACTTCCACACCGCGCCTATGCGCTTGAGGTTGCCCACGTGGGCACCGTCGGGCCCGTGCACGCTGTGCACATTGGCGTTCACGGGGATGAGGTGGAGTTCGGTCACGGGCGGTACCAGGGCTGGTTAACAAAGGGCTGGCCGAACTCAAACTTTTCGCCCACGCGTGGCAACACGGTGTGCACACCGGCCGTTTGGGCTGCGGCCAGGGTGCGCACCGCGGGCTCGGCCCAGTCGTGGTAGGCCAGGTTGAAGGTGGCCCAGTGCACCGGCTGCAGGGTTGCTGCGCCCAGGTCTTGCACCGCTTGCACCGCGGGCTCGGGGGCCATGTGGATGTCCAGCCAGGTGTCGCCGTAGGCGCCCACCTTGACCAGGGCCAGCTGCGGCGCGCCCAGCCTCTCGCGGATCGCTTTGAAGTGCCCGGCATACCCCGTGTCACCGCTGTAGTACATGGAGTGTTGGGGGCCCTTCACCATCCAAGATGCCCACAGCGTGGAGTTGTCCATGCTGGTGCGGCCCGAGTAGTGGCGCGCCGGTGTGCAGTAAATGGTCACCCCCTTGATGCTGGCCTGCTCCCACCAGTCCATCTCGTGGATTTGCGCGGCGGGCACGCCCCAGCGCTCCAGGTGGGCACCAATGCCCAGGCCGGCGTAAATGTGGGTGCCGCCCTGCGCCAGGTGGCGGATGGTGTCCATGTCCAGGTGGTCAAAATGGTCGTGCGAGATCACCACGGCGTCTATGTTTTTCCATTGCTCCAGCGGCAGCGGAGCCGGGTGCAGGCGCTTGGGGCCTATCCACTGGAAGGGTGAGGCCCGCAGCGACAACACCGGGTCGGTCAGAATGCGCACGCCGTCCAGCTCCACCAGCACGCTGGCGTGGCCCAGCCACCAGCTGCGCAGGCCCGGCGCTGCGGGGCCATCGAGCTGCCCGGCAGCCATCTTCACCACCGGCACCTCAAACGTGGGCTCACGCACCTGCTCGCCCAGGTAGTCGTGCAGCTCGCGCGTGAACGACATATCGCTCACATAGGGCGGGGTGTTTTCAAAGCGGCCGTGCTGGAACTGGGGTGACTGCTGCATGCGCTGCAGGCGTGCGCCTTCGAAGGGGCCGCCAAACGTGGGTAACTGAAGCACGCCCCAGGTGAGCAGCGCCAGCAGCACGGCCAGACCGGTCAGCCACTTCAAAAACTGGACGGTGCGTTGCATGGACAGACTCCCTGGGTAGTGTGCGCGCAGTGTATGCGGCTTGGGTTTAAGTGCCAAATAGGCCTCCAGCCCTTATGGAATATGCGCAAGCAGCTCCTGAATGCATAGCAATACCTGGCGCCGGTGGGCGTGCGCTTATGCTTGTACCTTTGTGTTACGGGAGCAGGGCGGATGAGACGACTGGCATGGGTATGGCTGTGGGCGCTGAGCACCACCCTGGCATGGGCGCAGGCCCCAGTGCCGATGTTGTGGAAGGTGAGTGATGCCGACAACAGCATCTACCTGCTGGGTTCTTTTCACATGCTCAAGGCGAGTGACTACCCGCTGGCCCCGAGCGTGAACGCCGCGCTGGCCGATGTACAGCAGATGTTTTTTGAAGTGGCGCCGCACGAGATGGCCGACCCCGCCTTGCCCGCCCGGATGATGCAGGCCGCTACCCGCACCTATGGAAAAACCCTGCAGCAAGCCGTGTCGCCCGCCACCTGGCGCGCGCTGCAACGCTACGCTGCCAAGAACCAGATGGACGTGGCGGGCCTGCAAGGCCTGAAACCCTGGTTTGTGGGCATGCTGCTGGCGCTGACCGAAAGCCAGAAACTGGGCCTGAACCCCGCACTGGGGCTGGACCAGCACCTGATGGAGCGCGCCGCCCAGGCCGGTAAACCCACGCAGGGCCTGGAAACGGCCGATGCGCAGATTGCCATGCTCGACAGCCTGGACGCCACACTGCAAGACGCCTTTTTGCAAGACACACTGCGTGAGATGGGCGACTTCAAAGGGCTGTTTGAAGCACTGCACACCGCCTGGCGCCAGGGAGATGTGGCCGCACTGGAGCGCACCGCGCTGGCCGAGATGCGTGAGCAATACCCCGTGCTCTACCAGCGGGTGAATGTTGACCGCAACAAGGCCTGGCTGCCCCAGTTGGACGCACTGCTGCGGGACAAGGCCCGCGACAACGTGCTGGTGGTGGTGGGCGCGCTGCACCTGGTGGGCAGCGACGGTGTGGTGCGCATGCTGGCCGACAAAGGCTACCGGGTGGAACGGCTGCGTTAGTGTGGACTGGGCGCGGACTTAGGGCTGACTGTCTAACTAAAGCAACAGGTTCCTAGGGTAAACCCTTGTATTGCGTATAGGGTTTACCCTATACTGCACTGCAACATCAGTTGTTTTTACTTTACAGGAGCCCACCATGGCCAGCACCACACTCAACAGCCTCGCACTGCCTTCCCGCACTCAGCCCACCGTGGGTGCGTCTCTGCAAGCCCTGTGGGCGGCCGGTCAGGCTTTGTCTGTAGCGGTGTGGCAAGCGGTTGTGGGCGCCAAGTCGGCCCCCGCCAAGACTGCTTACCAAGAAGCCGAAGAACTGCGCACCTACGCCGCGACCATTCAGAGCAGCGACCCTGAATTTGCGAACGACCTGTTCGCTGCCGCCGACCGCCACGAAGGCCTGTAAGCCCTCGCAGAGGCGGCTAGCCTCTCCCCCTTACATCGTGGGGTAATCGGTGTAGCCCTTGGCACCGGGCGAATAGTAGGTGCTGCTGTCTGGCGCATTGAGCGCCGCCCCGGCCTTGATGCGCTCTGGCAGGTCGGGGTTGGCAATGTAGGTATTGCCAAACGCCACTGCATCCAGCTTCCCTTCCTTGATGGCCAGCGCCGCTTCTTCTGCGCTGTAGCCCATATTGCCTATCAGCACGCCTTTGTACTTTTCGCGGGCCACCGTCATCACATCGCCGGTTTGCACGCCAAAGAAGTCAGCCCGCATCAGGTGCAGGTAGGCCAGCTTGAAGTCGTTGAGCTTCTCGGCCAGGTAGGCGGTCAGGCCCACGGGGTCGCTGTCCTTCATGCTGTTGTAGCTGTTCAGGGGCGAGAGGCGCAGGCCCACACGCTCTGAGCCAATGGCGGCGCTCACGGCCGTCAACACCTCCAACAAAAAGCGCGCCCGGTTTTCCACAGAGCCGCCATAGCCATCGGTGCGCTGGTTGCAGCCGTCGCGCAAGAATTGGTCAATCAGGTAGCCATTGGCGCCGTGCACCTCCACACCGTCAAAACCGGCTTCGATGGCGTTTTTTGCACCCTGGGCGAAGGCCGCCACGATCTCGGTAATCTCGTCCGTGTTGAGCGCGTGCGGCACGGCGTGGGGCACTTTGCCGGCGGGCGTGTGGATCTCGCCCTCAATGGCGGTGGCGCTGCTGGACACGGTGCGTTGGCCACCGTTGATGTCGGGGTGTGCGGCGCGGCCTGCATGCCAGATCTGCATGAAGATGCGCCCGCCCTTGGCGTGCACGGCGGCGGTGGTCTTCTTCCAGCCTTCAATCTGCTCTGCGGAGTAGATGCCGGGTTCGGCGATGAAGGCCGATGTGCCTTCCACCACCATGGTGCATTCGGTGATCAAGAGACCGCCGCTGGCGCGCTGTGCGTAGTACTCGGCCATCAGGTCGTTGGGCAGGTGCTCGACGCCCGCACGGGTGCGTGTGAGCGGGGCCAGCACAAAACGGTTGGGGAGGGTCAGCGCGCCAACTTGCAGGGGATTAAAAAGCATGGGAAAGGCTCCAGAGAGAGTGACAACAAGGGGCGCGAAGTTATCACCCACTGAATACACCGCATGCGGTGGGGTTACTCGGTTTTGAGGTAGCCCCGGGCGGTTTTTAGGTGCAGCTCAGCGTGGCCAGACCCTTGCCCACGCCCACCACAGTGGCCAGGCTGGCCTTCACACAGGCTGGTGTCTGCGCGGTGTAGGTGTAGGGCAGGGTGATGGGGAAGGCCTGGGTGGTGGTCCAGCTGTCGGCGTTGATGTAGCCACTGCCGGTGGTCCAGGTGATGTTGTAGGTGGCGTTGTCGGCCGCGCTCTGGGTGTTGTTGCCGCGCAGGTCCCACCAGCCGCAGTTGCTGGAGTCGTAGCGGCAGGTCACCGGGTTCTTGGAGTTCTCAAACCAGTTTTTCTCGATCAGCGCGTAGCCGGCTTGGCGCACGTTGATGCCGGAGTCGGTGATGCCGGTGTAGAGGTTGTTGTACATATGTGTCCAGCCACCGCGCTGCAGGGGCAGGCGGGCGTTCACATTGCTGTAAATGTTGTGGTGGTAGGTGATCTCGCGTCCGCCTGCAATGTCTGTGCTCGACGAGCCGTCCAGGCCGACCTTCTTGTTGTCGTGGATGTAGTTGTACGACACCGTGATGTTGTGCGAGTCCTTCTTGATGTCCAGGGCGCTCTCAAACGTCAGGTCGCCATCGGGCGAGCCATTGCATTCGTTGTTGACGGCAAACAGCTCGTTGTGGTCAATCCACACATTGGAGGAGCTGTCCACCCGCAGCATGTCGGCGTCATTGGCGGCACCGGCCAGTGCGCCTATTTTCATGTTGCGCACGATGACGTTGTCGCTGCGGATCAGCGTGATGCCGAAGTTGGCAGACGAGCCGTTGGCGCCCAGGATGGTCAGCCCATAGGTGAAGTCCTTGATCTGGAGTTCGCGGTAGGCATCGTTCCAGTGTGGGTTGGGGCAGTCGTGGTTGGCGTCTGCGGTGTGGTCTTGCACGATCTGCGCGATCTGTGCATCTTCATTGCCGGTGTAGGTCAGCACCAGGGGCTTGCCCGCCGCTTTGGCCGCCGCCACTTCGTTGATCATGTCCTGCAGCGTGGCTGCGCTGCGCACCAGCGCGCCGCTGACACCGCCCCCTGCCGTGGTGGAAAAACCGCCAGAGGTGGTGGCCACCGGGCCGCCAGACGTGCTGGAGCTGAGCGAGCTGTTGCCACTACTGCTATTGCTGCTGGACGACGTAGAACTGCTGGAGGGTGTGCCAGAGCCGCCGTCGCCACCGCCGCCCCCTCCACCACATGCAACCAAAAATACAACGAGCAAAGTGAGGCTGTGACGACGCATAGACAGGAAAGAAAGGGGGACGGACGTGTGCCAGTGGGCACAACAGGGCCAGGGGGAAACCCTAAAAAGTATACGAACGGTCGTTCGTATTTCCCGCGCCTAAAGTGTGTGGACCTGTATGGGCTGTAAGGAAATGAAACAGACATCCGCCCTGTGCCCGCCCCCTCATCCCGCCTCCCTGGCGCGTCTTTCGTCAGGCAGGCACCCACGTCAGTGCGGCCACGGGCGGCAGGTCCTGGCTTACGCAGTGCCAGTGCTCCCCCGCGTCGGCGCTGACCCACAGGCCGCCGGTGGTGGAGGCCATGGCCAGGGTCTGGCGGTCGGCGGCCAGCTCCAGGCAGTGGCGGTAGACCAGGTGGTAGGCATGCGTCTGCGGCAGGCCGGCGCTGAAGGTCTGAAAGGTTTGGCCACCATCGTCGGTGCGGTTCACCACCATCTTGCCGTCCACCGGGTAGCGGTGCGTGTCAGCCTGGGCCGGCACCAGCCAGGCGCGCTGCGGGTCCTGCGGGTCGCAGGCCACGGCAAAACCAAACCCCGATGGCGCGGGCGCCGCAATACGCTGCCACTGCTGGCCACCGTTGGCGCTGCGGTAGATGCCGCAGTGGTGCTGGGTCCACAGCACATCGGGCTGCGCCGCGCACTGCACCACGCGGTGCGGGTCTTGGGTGTTTTGGTCGTCGGCGTTGTCGGTGGGCAGGTAGTCGGCCGTCATGCCGGCCGCCGTGAGTGCCCAGCTGGCACCGCCGTCTTGTGTTTGCCACACGCCGCCGCAGGAGATGGCCACCGTGATGTGCTGCGCATTGCGCGGGTCCACCAGCACCGAGTGCATGCCCGGAAAGTCATTGCCGCCGCCAAACCAGCCCGGGCGGCGCGGGTCTTCCCACAGCGCGGTGCACAGCGCCCAACTGGCGCCACCATCCTCCGACTTGAACAGCCCCGCCGGCATGCAGCCTGCCCACAGCGTGCCGGGTTGGTCGGCGCTGCCGGGTGTCAGGGCCCAGACCAGGTCCACATTCCAGGGCGTGGGGTCGTCGGCCAGCGGGCCGCTGGTGGGCTTGGGTGGGAAGGCGGGCGCGGCCATCTCGGTCCAGCTCGCGCCCTGGTCGGTGCTTTTGCGCAGCTTCACACCAAAGTGGCCCATGCGCAGCGCGGCAAACCAGTGGCCCGTGCGCGGGTCGGCCAGCACCTGCGTGACCGGGTCGCCCGCAAAGTGGTGGCTCACCACCGCCCACTGCGCGCCCTGGCCACGCACCACGAACAGGCCTTTGCGGCTGCCTACAAGCAAGGTTTGCATCGCTGAGTTCTCCGATGAGTGGGTTTCACCGCCGGGTGGGGCCATGTCCTATCCGCCGGTCAGCGCCTGTATCACCAGCACGTTGTCGCCGCTGGCCAGGGGCTGTGCCAGGGTTTGGCGGTCCATCACCATGGTTTGGTTGATGAACACCGCCACGTGTTTGCGGATGTGGCCCTGGTCGTCCAGCACATAGTGGCGCAGGCCGGGCGCTGCGGCCAGTGCTGCATCCAGCACTGCGCGCAAACTGCCTGGCGCCACCTGCTGCGGCGCGCACTCCACATGGCGCCGCAAGCTGGCTGCAAACTCCACCTTCACCATGGCTTCCCCTTGTTCAAGGGCCGCAGTATTGCCAGTGCCGCGCCAGTTGGCAAGGGCACAGCCCCGCAGGTCGCCGTTTTGCCGGGGACTAGGTTGCCAGCGTGATGCGTTTTTGGCGCACGTATTCTTTGTACTGCGTGAGCGGAATCGCCGTCAGCCCTGCGGTGCCGTTCTCTTCCGTCCAGCTCAGGGTGGCGCTGTCGGCTGCCAGCTCAATCTCTACCGGGCCTTGGGGGATCACCAGCGGTGCGCCGTCGCCGGGGCGGTAAGTCACGTGGTCGTTCACGGTGGCGTGTTGGGTCATGGGGGGGCTCCTAAAAGCCCATTACGCGCCCGACGCGCCGCGCGGTCTGTCGGACAACCGCCCGTTTGCATGTCGCACAAGGCCGTAGCGTTTGGCGGCCTGCCAGCCAGTATTTAGGCATGAAATTGGCTCTTAACCCATGTGGAATATGCGCAAGAAGCTATTAAAAACATAGCAATCACTGCACCCAAACCCGTTCCAGCGGCCCTTGATAATCTCGCTGTCGTTCCTCCTTTACCCCCAACTCCGTGCAGCCATGAGTCCTTCCCAGTTCTACCCCCTAGGCACCCCCGGCCAGCCCTGGGGCCCGGCAGAGCGCGCCCAGTGGCGGGCGCGCCAAGTGCGCCAGCGCAGTTATGCCGACGATGTGTTGGCCGTGGTGGAGCGCCTGCGCGAGCGCTTTGACGTGGAGACCTATGGCGAGGTGGTGTATGGCGATGAGCACTTTGCGCTCAGGGCCATCCGCAGCCGCGCGTGGAATGCCGCCTTGCCCACCGTGCTGGTGACGGGCGGCGTGCATGGCTACGAGACCAGTGGGGTGCACGGCGCGCTGCGTTTTGTGGACGCGCATGCGGCCGACTACGCGGGCCGCGTGAACCTGCTGGTGGTGCCTTGTGTGAGCCCCTGGGCCTATGAACGCATCCAGCGCTGGAACCACGACGCGCTGGACCCCAACCGCCACTTCCGGGCGGACAGCCCTGCGCAGGAGTCCGCTGCTTTGATGCGTTTGATTGCGCCGCTGCGCGGCCACATTGCCGCCCATATCGACCTGCACGAAACCACCGACACGGACGAGAGTGAATACCGCCCGGCCGTGGCCGCGCGCGACGGCAAACCGTTTGAACCCGGCACCATCCCCGACGGCTTTTACCTGGTGGACGACAGCGCCAACCCCCAGCCCGCATTCCAACAGGCCATCATCAACGCGGTGCAGCGCGTCACCCACATTGCCCCGGCGGATGCGCAAGGCTGCCTCATCGGCTCACCGCTGGTGGCGCACGGCGTCATCCACTACGCCATGGCCGAGCTGGGCCTGTGCGCCGGCATCACCGGCGCCCGCTACACCAGCACCACCGAGGTCTACCCCGACAGCCCCCGCGCCACGCCCGCGCAGTGCATTGCCGCGCAGGTGGCGGCGGTGTGTGCGGCGGTGGAGTTTGTTGCCAAATAGGGCTGTAGCCCTTGTGGAATATGCGCAAGCAGCTACTAAATAAGTAGCAAATCGAAACTGCCAAGCGCCTGCGCACGGCCGTTGATGATGGCGTCCACCTGGTGCACGCCGGGGTAGTGTTTGCGCGTGGTCATCTCGGCTAGCGAGATTTGTTTGCCCACGTGTTGGGTCTCATGCGGGGCCAGGTCCAGCGTTTTGAGCTTGAACACCTTGGCGCGTGTTTGGCCGTTGGCCTTGACGTAGTGCACCGCAAAGTCCACCAGCACCTGCTGCGTTTGGGCCGTGTTGTTGGTCACGTCAAAGGCCACGGCCAGCGTGCCGCCCACCACCGCGCGCTGCGGCGCCACGTGGGCTTGGCTCACCGTCACATCGGCCGATGCGCCAAAACCCAGTGCCGACAAGGCACCCGCCTCGCCGCGTTTGACGGCAGTGCGCAGCGCGTGCTGCACGATCCAGCGCCTGTCGGGCGTGGCGCCCTGCAGCCAGGCGGTGGCCGTGTCGGCCAGCAGGGTGGGGTGGTCTTTGCCAATGTCGTTGAGGTTGTTGGCCACCGAGCGCCGCACGTACAGCGCCGGGTCGTCCTTCAGATGCTCCAGCAAGGCCAGCACCGGCGCCGGGTCGCGCTGAAAAGCGGGCAGGCGCGACGCCCAAGGCAGCCGTGGCCGCGAGCCCTCGGACACCAGGCGACGCACATGGTCGCTCGGGTCGCGCGTCCACGCCATCAGCCGCTCCAGCGTGGCCTCTTGGTGCTGCTGCAGGTAGGGCCGGATGCTGAACTCCGCCGTAAAACGCTGCGTGAGCGCGTGCTGCGCCTGCATCGACAACTCAAAATGCCCCAGCCCAAACTCCGCCACAAACACCGTGTGCGGCAGGTACAAAAAAGACGCCAGCGACAGATTGGGGTCGCGCCCATGCGGCTGCTCGGCCGACGCCAGCACAATCGGCAGCGCCTGGGCGTAGTCTTGCGGCAAATGCCGTTGCAGCGCCCGCGCCATGTGTTTGCCACGTGGCATCAGCGCCAGTGCTTCGTACCCGCTTAACGCGTCGTGCAAAAAGGCGTCGGTGTCAAAACGCTGGTGCACCGCCGCCACCATGCGCGCAATGGCGCGGGGCACATCGGGGCCATATTGGGCAACGAGGGGTTCTGCCATGGGGGGCGGTGTTAGCTGGGGTTTAAATCGCGCACCAGGGTCTTCACCTTGGTGGTGATGATGTCCACCGCCGGCCCGTTGGCGCCGTGCGGCAAGATCACGTCGGCGTTGCGTTTGGTCGGCTCGATGAACTGCTTGTGCATGGGGCGCACGGTTTCTAGATACTGGTTGATCACGCTCTCTGCGCTGCGCCCGCGCTCGGCCATGTCGCGCTGCAGGCGGCGGATAAAACGCACGTCGGATGCGGTGTCCACATAAATCTTCAGCGACATCATGTTGCGCAGCTTGGCGTCGTACAGCGCAAACAGGCCCTCCACCACAATCACCGGCGCAGGCTTCACGGTGATGGTTGTGCTGGCCCGGTTGTCTTTGGAAAAATCGTAGGTCGGCATTTCAATCGCCTCACCCCGGCGCAGCGCCTGCACGTGCTGCACCAGCAGCGGCCAGTCAAACGCATCCGGATGGTCGTAATTGGTTTTGCGCCGGTCTTCGGGCGACATGTGGGATTGGTCCAGGTAGTAATCGTCCTGAAACACCACCGTGGCCATCTCTGGCCCGATGGAGGCCAGCACCTCGCGCGTCACCGTGGATTTGCCGCTGCCACTGCCGCCTGCGACACCGATCACGAAAGGTTTGTTGTTGGTTTTGGGCATGCTTGTTTCCGGTTCCGGGCGGGCAAAAGGGCGAGAGTTTACAAGGCAGCGGGGCGGCACCACGGTACAGTTTAGCGGCGCGCCCCATTTATGTGTCAAATAGGCCGCTAGCCCCCGTAGATATTGCGCAAGCAGCTACCAAAACCATAGCGGTCTTGCCGCGCTGTACGATGTGGCAAACCACAGGGGGAACGCCATGGCCACCAACACCAACCAAAAACTCGCCGTCCTGATTGACGCGGACAACGCGCAGGCCTCCGTCATTCAGGAGCTGCTGGCCGAGGTGTCGCGCTACGGCACCGCCACCATCAAGCGCGCCTATGGCGACTGGACGACCACCAATCTGAAAGGCTGGAAAGAGGTGTTGCACACCATGGCCATTCAGCCCATCCAGCAGTTCAGCTACACCAGCGGCAAAAACGCCACCGACTCGGCATTGATCATCGACGCCATGGACGTGCTGCACACCGGCAGCGTGGACGGCTTTTGCCTGGTCAGCAGCGACAGCGACTTCACCCGCCTGGCCACCCGCATCCGCGAGGCGGGGCTGGTGGTCTACGGCTTTGGCGAACGCAAAACGCCCGAACCCTTTGTGGCCGCGTGCGACAAGTTCATCTACACCGAAATCTTGCGCGCCCAGCCCGAGGAAACCAAGGTGGGCCACGAGCCCGTGGCCGAGCTGCCCAAGCTCAAACCCATCTTGCTCAACGCCCTGAACGCCACCGCCCGTGAAGACGGCTGGACCACGCTGTCCGCCCTGGGCAGCCAGATCAACCGCAGCCACCCCTCGTTTGACCCGCGCAACTACGGCGTGGCCAAACTGGGCGAACTCATCCGCCAGCAGGCGGCGTATCTGGACGTGAAAGAAGTGAAGAGCGGCGAGGGCGATGCGGTGCAGACGCACCTGCATGTGCGGCGCAAGGCGGCTGGGGCGAAAGCCTAACCGAGCTCGTCCAGCAGCCCTTGCACAGAGTCAAGCAGAGCGGGCAGGGCGCTTTGGGAAATGTTCCAGACCGTGCCCACGCTCACCGTGGCATAGCCATGGATCAGCTGATTGCGGAACGCCACGATTTGCGGCAAGTCTGGAATGCGTGCGGCAATGACTGCATCAAGTTTGGATAGCTGGTTGAGTGCTTCGCCGATGATTTCAAACTTGCGCTCTACCGCGGCCTGGGCCATCGCGTTGCCTTCATACGCTGTCACGTCCATGCCACTGGTAAATGACTGAATCGCCAAAGCCGACTCGCGCACATCCCACAGAAAAGCGCGTGGATCACGCTGCATACACGGCTTCGCGGTTGCTATTGATGCCGGCCAGCACGTAGGGGTTACGGACTGCGCTCGGTTCTACCAAGTCCACTCCACGGCCCAACAGGGCTTCTAGGTCTGCTTTGGCGCCAAACAACGCGTTGAGCCCAGGCTGGGTGCCTGGCGCAA
The DNA here is from genome assembly GCF_056521365.1 of Rhodoferax sp. XS2R6. NCBI lineage: Bacteria > Pseudomonadati > Pseudomonadota > Betaproteobacteria > Burkholderiales > Comamonadaceae > Rhodoferax > Rhodoferax sp. XS2R6. The sequence continues at coordinate 44,720 of NZ_JBWMAY010000002.1, forward strand.
ACTCCACCAGAAAGTCTGCGTCACTGCTTGCGGGGTCAAAGTCATCGGCCCGTGCCGCCGAGCCAAACACCTCTAGCCGCTGAATGCGGTAGCGCTGGCAGATGGCAGAAATACCTGAGCGGTGTTGGGCGATGGCGGGGTGCATGGCTTGGAGTTTACTGGAGCACCCCGTTGGTGTGTCAAATCAGCCTCTAGCCCACGTGGAGCGTGCGCCAAAAGCTATTAAAAACATAGCAAATACAAGCCTAAGACAGAAACCTAGAACGAAGACCCCGGTTCGCTCAAAAAGGCCAGCTCTTCGGCGCTGGAGCTGCGGCCCAGGATGGCATTGCGATGGGGGTAGCGGCCAAAGCGGTCGATGATGGCTTTGTGACGCAGCTCGAAGTTCAGGTTGTCTTGTATGCCCAGCTGCATAAACAGCTCAGTAGCCTGCGTATGCACCAGCGCGGACTCGCTGTGCATGTAGGGCATGTAGGCAAACACGCGCTGCGCTTCAGGCAGGCTGCGGTCTTGCCCGCTGGCCACCAGCTCTTGCGCCAACACCAGCGCCAGCGCGTCCTGCGCAAAGGCGCGCGGCGTGTCGCGGTAGACGTTGCGCGAGAACTGGTCCAACACAATGATCTCCGCCAACCGCCCCTCGGCCGTTGCGCGCCACGCAAACAACTCACACTTGGCTGCCGCTTCCAATGTGTCGCCAAACCGCGCACGGATGGTGTCGTCCAGCGCGGCGTCTTTGACGAAGTGCTGCTTGGTGGTTAGCGCTTCGAACCAGAAGTGGAGGATGGATTGGGGTTGCATGGGCGTAGGCGCTGTTTGTATTTGGCAAGCACATCAGCCAATGGGATGGATTTGATTTGTCCTGCGCGATACGCCGCAAGACGGCTTTCAGCTTCGATGGCCCAGAAGGCATCTAGTGCAATGTGTTCCATGGCAAGTAGCTGCGGCATGCGCGATTAAAGCTGCCAATCAGACCATTTGAATGACAAGCTTTTTGCCACAGGCTTGCGCGTACTTGCGCAGGGTCGCAAAAGATGGTGAATGCTTTGGGCTGCGCAAAGATGCCTCCAGCCGGGAGACGGCGGACACCGTGGTGCCCATGCGGCTTGCCACATCGGCCTGGGTCAGGCCCGCCGCCTGGCGCGCGTCCAGCATGGCGTGCAACGCGGTGTATTCCTCTTCAAGCCCGTCAAATGCTTTCTTTACGCCTGGCTTGGCCAGCAGTGCTTTGCGGAATGCCGCGTCATGCGGTACGGGTTGGTAGTCAGTTTTAGCCATTTTGAACATCCTTCAGTCGTTTACGGGCCAGGCGTAACTCAGCGTCTGGTGTCTCTTGGGTCTTCTTCACGAACGAATGCAAGACCACGATGGTGTGCCCCACTTGTGTGCAATAGAACACCCGTCCAATGCCTTCTGGCCCTTTGGGACGCAATTCAAAAAGCCCTGCGCCCATGGCTCTGGAAGCAGATCAGCACCATGCAAGGCCATCGCATCGGTAAGGCGCACATAGTCCGCAACGATGCCCGCCGGCATGGCCAAGACCTCTTTACCAACACGCTCGTTGTAGTAAGTGATGGACCAAGTCATCGGGTTTGAACATTAGCATATTTGCTAATAAATGGGATCGCAATGCAGGCCGCATCAGCCCGTAAACCTAAAACGAAGACTTCTGCGCCAGCGCGTCCTGCGCAAAGGCGCGCGGCGTGTCGCGGTACACGTTGCGCGAGAACTGGTCCAACACGATGATCTCCGCCAGCCGTCCCTCGGCTGTAGCGCGCCAAGCAAACAACTCACACCGCGTCGCCGCCTCCAGCGTGTTGCCAAACCGCGCACGAATGGTTTCGTCTAGCGCGGTGTCTTTGACGAAGTGCTGCTTGGCGGTTAGCTCTTCGAACCAGAAGTGGAGGATGGGTTGGGGTTGCATGACAGAAGCAGACTACAAGCTGTTGCAGTGTGTTTTGGCGCTTCAAACTGGATGGAAATCGTGGGGCCACAAGAAGTAGGGACCAAAGCGACCCTTTGCCACGAACTCGACACCCGCCTTGTCGCCCTTGGGCGTCAGTACATGCTTGTCGCCGTGGAGCTCTAAGTAACCTTGTTCTGTGGCACGGCCCAGCAGATCGACAGCCTTCATTCCCAACTTCTGCGCCAGTTTGCCCGATGGCAGCTTGTCACTTGCAGCATCACCCTCGTCGCTAGCCTCGGCAGTAGAGCTGGCAGTGGCAGTTACATCTACAACTCGCTCCATGGAAATGCGCACTTCTTCACTTATGCGAATAATGCGCTGCGCCTCTTCATACGCTTCTTTGTAGAGCTGCGTGTCTTCGCCTCGTTGAATCAGGATTCCCATTTCGTTGTTGTTCACTTGGCTGAACTCATACAGGTTGAGGCTGGTGATGATGCACAGCTCTTCGTTCATGTAGCACTTGGCATGCAAGTTCTTGCAGAAGCTAGTGCGAACGTAGGTCATGCTTCGGAGCCACTCAATTTCTTGCGGCTGCAACTCGCTCTTGCCGTAGACGATGCGCACATCGATCTTCAGGCGATTCTTGTCTGCCAGCAGTTCCTTCATGCGGTCATTGAGCTTGAGGAACGGGCTGATCAAGATAAGACGATCAGATGCGCTCTTGATCAATTCTTCGAGGTGGTAGTTGGTACCTGTAGTCGCTAAAAACTTGGCCATTTGTGATCTCCCTAATCGAGTTATTTGGGTGTTGATGTTTTGCGTTTATTTTTGGCGGGCGCGGCGGGCAGCAGGCTGGTGTACTTCTGGTACAGCTCGAACAAAAACGCTACGCGCTCGGCGTCGCTTTTGTAGCCTTTTTTGCCGCCGCTTGCCTCGTAGGCTTTGTCTACGGCAGCGTCCAGCTTCTGGTGCGCTTTGAGCAATTCGGGCGGCATGGTGAGCGGGTCGTACAGATCGGCCAGTGTGGCGGGCTGGTCGCCAGACTGGAACTTGGCGCGCACGTCGAGTACGGTTTGTGCTGCAGTTTCGATAGCAACTTGCGCAGTTTTAGCACGGTCTACGGGCTGATTTTGTCTGGAGTTTTGCGGAAATTCGGGCCAGGGGAAGTTGTTGTAAACGATGCCTGCCGAATACCGATAGTCGCTTTTCAAACGACCGCAAACGATGCGAACCCAAGCGTTGTGCATGGCGCTGGTAAGAACGCCGAAGGCGAACAAGTTGGCATTGGCGATCACATATAACTGATTGGAGGCAACAACATTGGCCTTCAAAAAGCCGATCGGCAAGTAGTTACGGCGCTCGGAGCTCACCGTAGGGATTGCGATGTAGTCCGTTTGCGGTTGCCGCACCTCCGCGAAAAACGTCGGCGTTGCCGCCAGCTTTTTAGTGGTTTCGCGGTCACGCGAACTTCGCCACTTACGCACGGCTTCCACGCGCGCCAATACGGCAGGCATCGCTTTGAGTAATGCCGGAGGCGTATCCTTCAACCACAAGCACCAACGCTTGCCGCCGTTGATAAGCTCTTCTCCCCCGATAAATGGGCGCAGGAACTGGCTTGCCCTTGGCTCGCTTACCAGCAGACTCGCGTAGACGCTTTCCTCCAGTGTGTAGTGACCATCGTCAAGGGCAAAACTTCCATATACCGCTGGGGGTGCGGCACAAATAGAGTCGCGTCGGTTTTCAATGAACAAGTCCACTGCATCCGTCAGGTAGGCGTTGATATGATTTGCAGCAACCGCGTGCGGCTCGCCCTTCACGTCCTCGTATTCGTAGATGAGCTTGCCGGGCAAGTCCTGCGGCCCGAAGCCAATAATCACGCAGTGCACCGCTGCCCTGCCCCGGGCCTCGTTGCTCCAGTTGAAAGTGCGGTGTGCAAATTGAATGTGCATGCCTTTCGCCAGCATCCAACTCCAGAGTACGCCAACTTGTTCACCTTGTGTGATGCTGTTGGTAGACACAAATGCTGCGCGCGCTTCGGGTGCAGCTTGCAGGTAGTCCGCCGCCTTGATGTACCAAGCCGCCACAAGATCAAGAACGCCTGAACCCTTGAGTGGCGCAAATACTGGCGCCAAGTCGGCTTTCTGCGCAGGCGTTTGTTCCTTCTTGCCCACAAAAGGCGGATTGCCCATCACATAGCTGCAGTGCTGTGCAGGCAGCACCTCGTTCCAATCCAGTCGCAACGCGTTGTCGTGCACCACATGTGGCGAGGTGCGCAGCGGAATGCGGGCGAAGTAAAAGCCAAACTCTTCGCTCAGGCGCACATTCATCTGGTGGTCCACCAGCCACATGGCAACCTGCGCAATCTGCGCGGGAAATTCTTCAATCTCAATGCCGTAGAACTGGTCGACATCCACGTTGATGAGTCCGTGCACATCCACACCCATTTGGCCGTCGGTGATGCTGGCGCGCAGCACGGCCAGCTCCAGTTCGCGCAGCTCGCGGTAGCCAATGACTAAAAAGTTTCCGCACCCGCATGCGGGGTCAAAAAAGGTGAGGGTGCGCAGCTTTTTGTGGAACTCAAATAGCTTGTTCTTGTTGCGTTTGACCTTCTCAAACTCTGCCCACAGCTCATCCAGAAACAGCGGCTTGATGAGTTTGAGGATGTTTTCTTCGGATGTGTAGTGCGCACCCAGGTTGCGGCGCGCCTTTTCGTTCATGATGCTTTGAAACAAGCTACCAAATATGGCGGGGCTGATGGCAGACCAGTCCAGCGCGCAAGCATCCAGCAGGGCATCGCGCATAGCGGGGGTGAAGTCCGCCATAGGCAGCGGCTCAGCAAACAGCTTGCCGTTGATATACGGAAAGGCCGCTACCTGTTCGTCCAGCGCCTTGCTGCGTTTGTCGTCTGCAGTGTTGAGCACTTGAAAGAGTTGCGCCAGGCGCGAGCCCACGTCTGAGCCATCCGCAACGGTGCGTTCCTCTATGAAGGCCTGAAACGATTTGGCGGGCTGGAAGATGCCGGTGTCATCCGCAAACAGGCAAAACAGCAGCCGCACCAGTAGCACCTCTAACGGGTGGTCGGTGTAGCCGTTGGCCTTGAGCGCATCGTGCAGCTTGCCCATGCGCTCGGCAGCCTTGATGTTGACCGGGTCTTGGGCTTTGATTTCTAGCGTTTTGTAGCCCGCCACAAAGCCAAACAGCTTGACGTGCTTGTGCAAGTCTTTGAGTGAAAATTCGGTGGTTTGGCCGCTAACCAGGTGGTGCACGCGAAAACGCGCAAAGTCGCACACGATGATGATTTGCGGTAAATCGCGCTCGGCAATGCCGGGAAAGTACGAGAGGGCCTGGGTGAGCGCCGCATCCAGATTTTTGCCACGCGACTTCTGCTCCACCAGAAGCATGCCGGGCCAGAAAAGGTCTACAAACCCGTCTGTCTTGCTCTTCTCCCCGCGCACTTTGGCCGGGATTTTTTTTACCGCATGTTCAAACGTGGCAACGCGTTTGTTGGTAATGCCAAAGATTTCAAAAAAGTCGATCCAGAATGGCTTGCCCTGGCTGTCCTCGTTGGCCGCGTCAGCCCAGGTGCGGCTGAAGGTTAGGGCGCGGGATTTGATTTCGTTCCAGGAAAGGGGCATGTTGTCTTTTAACTATTTAGGAGACGGCCACACGGAGCCAAACCACGCGCGAGTGGTTTCGTCTAGTACGGTATCTTTGACGAAGTTTTGCTTGGCGGTTCGCTCTTCGAACAGGAAGTGGAGGATGGGTTGGGGTTGCATGATGCAGTGTTCCAAGTAGTTTAGTTGTCTAACCTTTAAGGCCAAACGATTTACGTAAGCACTCGCGAAGGGGCGCCAAATACTCAAAATTATTGGCGAGTATCCATTCGATCATTACTAGAACATCGCGTGTCTTTCTGAACTCCAATTTGGATTCAGATAGCTCCGTAAAACTGGTTTGTAGTGCACTCGCAGCGTCTACGCCCACGAAATCATTTTTGCCCATTGCTTTGACCAATGAACCTTCAATTTTTTCAATTTCAACTGCAAGCCCCAACTCCGATAGAGCTGCTTGTATCGCCGAAGGATGCAGCAGGTAGTTTTCCAGCATACGTCGGTCTAGAAACCGGAGTTTCCCATTTGATGTGGTTTCGATTTCTTTGCGCTTGGCCTCTGTAAGGTTTTCACCATCCAACAATATGCACACCATGGGAGGAACCAGTGCTGAAGACTTGGATAGTCGTTCATATATCTGGGCTACTTCTGCAGGTTCAATGCCCTTCTTTCGTGAAAACGTGCCAGTCCGTTCAACACGGAGTACCGCAGTGCCGGACGCCACTTCAGGGCATGCCCAGCGCAACAATGCTGGCATCACCAACTCCTCTGTTTGTCCCTCTACCCAAAACACATGATCTTTAGCGTGGAGGTCTGTCATTCGAATGCCAAGGGCTGCTAAACCGCTGCGAAGGTGATGCAGATCTTTTGGACCAACCTGCTGCACTGTTGTTGCTACGCCGTCGAATTCCAGCAATGAAATTGATTGTGTATTTACCGCAGTTAATACATCCGCTGAATGCGCAGTCAGAATGAACTGGTGCTGTTTTCCCTCCGCTTCTAATATTGCCAACAACTCACGAAGTGCGCGCGGGTGAAGAAAAGCATTTGGCTCATCAATAGCTATGACTTGCGGCTCACGCGCAGTCAATACGACATAGAGCATTGCAATCACATTACCTATGCCTGCCCCCATTCGTGCCATAGGAATGGCAAGGTCATCCCGCCGGATTTCAGGTCGAAGCGGTAAACATCTCAACTCAAAGTTGCTGCCGACAGATGTTGATTGAACCCATTGAACGCTTGGAAAAACACGATTTACCCATTCACAAAGCAGTCGATGCCCATGTGAGTCGTTTGTTTGTAAATTGTTTAAACAGTAAGGAAGAGTGATTGCCTCACGATCCAACACGTTGGTGTTCTGACCTGCACATTGGAAACCGGGACGTCGTTGTGCATTAAATCGATAGATTTTTGGCTTGAACATTTGCGCGTATTGACCAATGACATTGGCTGCACCACCGTAATTTGCCAGCTGAATTTGTAAGTCTTTAGCGCCTGGGGTGATTTGGATCAGCGCAGACGGAATAGGTACATTCGGGTTGTTCCGACTCGCCGCACCATTTATGAGCGGTCCGCTACTGAAACTGACCACCTCTGAGCCTTGACTAAATGCTGAAGTTAAACGGACCTCTCCATTGTTGGTTATCAAGTTCTTCAGTGCCGCAATAGTGTTTCCGTCGTCAGAACCACCATACACATTTGCAACTGGCATATACAGTTGTGAAGCGCCTGCAAGCCGCCAAAGCTCATCGAAACACGTTGCCAAAGTAACTTCGAGTTTCGAGCTCTCAATCGTTTGACCACCATAACGTGGAATCGTCCTTTCTGATCGATGTGGCTCGTTTAAGCCAATTTCCATGTCAATAACGTCGAGTACAGATGTTTTTCCAGCGTTGTTTGTGCCGAGGAGTAGATTGAATCCTTGCTCAAGTTGAATCCTTTGCGTATCTAGAAAACTCTTGTAATTTGAGATCGCTACTTCGTCGATACGCATTCTTTTGTCTCCCAATTCAGATATGAAAAGAGCACCACTATGGGTGCTCTAAGACTTTAACGGCGAACTCATTCAGTTAGCAATGGCTCAACACATTTACAGTTGTGAGAGCACTTATTTTCCCCAAGAATCCTTCAACCCCACCGCCAAGTTAAACACCGGCTTGGAACCTGTGACATGGTCCACCCGATCCGCAACAAAGTACCCATGCCGCTCAAACTGAAACTTCTGGTCTGGCGCGGAATTCGCCAATGAAGGTTCAACAATCGCGGTCACCACTTTCAGGCTGTTCGGGTTCAGGCTCTCGATGAAGTCTTTGCCACCGGCATCGGGCTGCGCATCCAAAAACAGGCGGTCGTACATGCGCACTTCGGCGTTGACGCCGTTGGCCACACCCACCCAGGTGATGGCGGCTTTCACCTTCACCAAGTCGCTGCCCGGCGTGCCGCTCTTGGTGTCGGGCACCACGGTGGCCAGTACTTCGGTGATGGTGCCATCCGCATCCTTGGTGCAGCCGGTGCACTCGATCACGTAGCCGCCCTTCAGGCGCACCTTGTTGCCGGGGAACAGGCGCTTGTAGCCCTTGGGCGGCACTTCTTCAAAGTCTTCGCGCTCGATCCACACCTCTTTGCCGATGGTGAAGTGGCGCGTGGGGCTTTCCACACCCTCTGGTGGATGGGGCAGGGCGGGCTGGGTGCAGGGCTCCAGGTGGCCGGCGCCCATCACGTCGTCCCAGTTGGTCAGCACCAGTTTCACAGGGTTGATGACGGCCATGCCGCGGTGGGCCTTGGCTTCCAGGTCTTCGCGCAGGCAGCCTTCCAGCGTGCTGTAGTCGATCCAGCTGTCGCTCTTGGTCACGCCAATGCGGTCGGCAAAGAGTTGCAGGCTCTCGGGCGTGTAGCCGCGGCGGCGCAGGCCGACTATTGTTGGCATGCGCGGGTCGTCCCAGCCGCTCACCTTGTGGTCGTACACCAGCTGTGCCAGCTTGCGTTTGCTGGTGATGACATAGGTGAGGTTCAGGCGGGCAAACTCATACTGGCGCGGAGCGGGCGCAGCCAGCAGGCCACCCTCGCTCAAGCGCTCCAGCAGCCAGTCGTAGAAAGGCCGTTGGTCTTCAAATTCCAGCGTGCAGAGGCTGTGGGTGATCTGCTCCAGCGCGTCTTCAATGGGGTGGGCGTAGGTGTACATCGGGTAGATGCACCAGGTGTCGCCGGTGTTGTGGTGCGTGGCGCGGCGAATGCGGTAGATGGCCGGGTCGCGCATATTGATGTTGGGGCTGGCCATGTCGATCTTGGCGCGCAGCACCATCGATCCGTCTTCATGCTTGCCATCGCGCATCTCGCGAAAGCGCGCCAGGTTTTCGGCAGGCGTGCGGCTGCGGAACGGGCTGTCCACACCGGGCTTGCCAAAGTCGCCGCGGTTCACGCGCATTTGTTCTACCGTTTGTTCGTCCACATAGGCGTAGCCGGCTTCGATCAAGTATTCCGCCGCGCGGTACATAAAGCCAAAGTAGTCGCTGGCCTGGTAGGCGGCGGCGTCGGGTGCGCCGTTCCAGTCAAAGCCCAGCCACTTCACCGCGTCGATGATGGAGTTGACGTATTCGGTGTCTTCCTTCTCGGGGTTGGTGTCGTCAAAGCGCAGGTGGCACACGCCGCCGTAGTCACGCGCCAGGCCAAAGTTGATGCAGATGCTCTTGGCGTGGCCGATGTGCAGGTAGCCATTGGGCTCGGGCGGAAAACGGGTGCGGATCTTGGCGGGGTCTGGCTGGCCAGCGGCGTGGTGGGCGGCGTCGCCAGGGGTGCCTGCCCAGCGGCGCTGGGCGTAGGTGCCTTTGTCCAAGTCGGATTCGATGATCTGGCGCAGAAAGTTGCTGATCTTGGGTGTTTCGGGGGTGTTGGCGGCGTTAGCAGCGGAAGAAGGGGTGTTGGCGCTCATGGATTTGATTTTAGACGCCGCTTGGAAATGCGCAGCGCCCCCCGTACACTGGGGCGCAACAGTTTCACCACTTTCTTTTCAAAAGCAGCAGCCCATGGCCTCGCCCCCCGCTGTGCCCAACGCCACTGCCCTGCAGATGGCCCGTTTGTACGAGCAGTCGCCGCTGTTGGTGGCGCTGTTTGATGCGACGGACACCATGCGCTACGCCAATGTGGCGTTCAGCAGCGCTTTTGGGGTGGAGCCCACGGCCACGCTGACCTGGACCGAGCTGATGCGTCGCAGCCACAGCTTGGGCGTGGGCGCTGCCATCCAGACCAAAGACCTCGAAGCCTGGCTCACATCCACCCGCTCGCGCCGGGGCAAGCTGCCGTTTCGCACCTTTGAGGCCGACCTGACCGATGGCCGCTGGATCTACATGACCGAGACGGTGGACGAGCAGGGCTGGATGTTGTGTGTGGCGTTTGATATTTCGTCCATGCGCGTGGGCGAGCGCACGCTGCGCCTGGCGCGCGACGGGGCACTGCGCGCCGCGCAGGTGGACGCGCTCACCGGCATCAGCAACCGCGCCCACGTGATGCAGCAGCTGGATAAGCGGCTGGACCAACTGCGCGAGCGCCAGCAGCCCTGCGGCCTGGTGATGCTGGACCTGGACCATTTCAAGCGGGTAAACGACACACACGGCCACCAGGCGGGCGACGGCGTTCTGACCCACTTTGCCCGGCTGGTAGAGGCCACGCTGCGCCGCGAAGACGGCTTTGGCCGCCTGGGGGGTGAGGAGTTCATGCTGTTACTGCCCAACATCAGCCACGCCGCGCTGGAGCAAACCGTGGGCCGGGTGCTAGAGAAAGTGCGCAGTGCGCGCCCGCTGCCCGAGGTGCCGGGCTTTGCCTACACCTGCTCGGCCGGGCTCACCATGCTGGACCCCAGCCAGGACGCGGCGCACAACATGCGCCGAGCCGACCATGCGCTGTACGCCGCCAAGGCCCAGGGCCGCGACCAGTTGGTGTGGGCCGAGGCCTGAGCCGCAGCGGGGGGCGGCTTATTTGGGCAGGTTGGCCACATCCAGCCACAGCGCCTTGCGCCCCAGCGGGGTGGCGGCGGGCAGCAGCGGGTTGGTCAGCGCAATGGCCACGCGGCCGCGCAGGTTGGCGCGTTTGATGACATCGCCAAAACGCTCGTAAAACAGGGTGTCAAAGCTGCCGTCGGCCATGGCTTTGTGCAGGCCGGCCTCTATGGCGCTGGCCAGCGCAGCGTCTTTTTTGTTCACAAAAAAGTAGATGGCTGCGGGGTAATGCAGCAGCACTTTGTCTTCCACCACCAGTTGTTGTTTGCTGGCTAGCGCGGTTTCGTCCCAGATCTCCAGAATGGAGCGCGGAAAGTAGTCAAACCGCCCGGCTTGCAGCATGGCAAACAGGCCTTCATAGGCCGTGCTGGTGGCCACCCGCAGGCCATTGCCTTGCAGGATGTCGGTGTCGGGCCAGTCGTGGCCCTGGCCGGCGGCAAAGGCGCGCAGGTCGTCCAGCCCTTTGACGCCAGAAATAATGCCCCGGTGCTGCTCGCGCACAAAAGCAATGCGGTAACCAAACAGGCCTTTGTCGATGGGCACGCGAATGGGCAGCAGCTGCTCTTCGCGGTCTTTGGAGGTCATGCTCCAGACCACATTGACGCCGGCGCCCGTGGCCAGCCGGGTCAGTGCGGCGCCCTGTGGCATGGGGCGGGGGTAAGAGCGAATGTCGTAGTGGGTGCCCGACTTCTTCAGCGCCAGTTCTAGCAGGCGCACGGGGTAGTCGAGCCGGCTGTCGGCCTCGGGGATCTCGCGGGAATACACAACGGAAATCTTCTCTGCCTGCACGGGCCAGGCGGCCAGTAGCAGCAGGCACACCAGGCTGGCGTGCAGTGTTTTGAGCCAAAGGGGCATGGTGCCCTTTCCTACATCTGCAATGACTCCCTGCGTTTTTTTATGGCCTGTGGTCAGGCATTGGGCGCATACACCGATAGTACTTGCGCGCTGCACATTTGCAAGCCGTATGTACAGCCCTAGGGGGCGGGTGCTTGGGCTTCGCGGACCGAGGGGTAGGCAAAGTCCAGGCTGCGGTAGCCGTCCATGCGCAGCGTGGTCTGCCAGCCGCCCCAGTTGGCCACGGTGTCGTAGTGGCGGCCGGTGCGTTTGCCTTGCACGTCGGTGTATTCGCTCAGCAGTTGCCAGTGGTTGGCGGGGCGGCCCTGGGCGTCAAACGGAGTGGTGTCGATATAGAGCTGGTTGACCACTTGCAGCGGTGTGGCCCGGTGGCTGTAGCTCAGCAGCTTGAGGCCGTACCAGGTGTTGTCGGCCAGCCGGGTGTCCAGCTGCGGGGCCAGCACTACGTAGTCGTACAGCGGGTGGGTCAGCTCCTTGGCAAATCGGGTGATGCCGCTTGCGCCACCAGGGGCGAAGGTCATCATGGTGCAAGAGGCGGCATCGCCGTCTTTTGCGCTGTGGTGGCCGCCGCGGATTTTGAGGGTGACTTGTGCATTCACCGGGGTGAGCGGCTCGTGCACCCGCACATACACCGTGAACTCCTGGTTGCGCACATCCTGCGGGCTGCCGAGGTAGCCCTGCTGCGTCTTCCAGTTGAACTGCTGTTTGCCGCCGCTGGCCCGCAGGTGCAGGCGCGCGGTAAAGCCCTTGCCTCCGCTGCTGTAGGTGAGTGGGGTGGCTTGCAAGTTCCAGTAGCGCAGGGGGCCTTCCTGGGCGGCGGTGGCGCTGGCCTTGTAGTCAAAGCCAAAGCGTGTGTCGGTGTTGGGGTCTTGTGTGCCCAGCGCCAACGCGCTGCCACCAGCTTGCGCGGGCAGCAACATCTGCACGCCTTGGGCGTCCAGCTCTGTGGCGGGGGCGGGGCCGCTCAGCGTCAGCAGGCACAGCAGGGCCAGGGTTGGCAGGGGTGTGGTGGTGCGCATGGGCTGCATCAGGCCTGGTGCCAGCCGGTGAGCTGCACCAGGCGCTCTAGCGCAAAGGCGCCCAGCACCGAGTTGCCTTTGGCGTCCAGCTCGGGGGCCCACACGGCAATAGTGCCCACGCCGGGCGCAATGGCCACAATGCCGCCACCCACGCCCGTTTTTACCGGCAGGCCAATGCGGTAGGCAAAGTCGCCCGCCGCGTCATAGGCGCCGCAGGTGAGCATGAGGGCGTTTACACGGCGTGCATCGTCGGCGGCCAGAAACTGCTCGTCGGGCTGGCCGTCGCGACCCAGGTCACGCCCGTTGTTGGCCAAAAACATGGTGGCCTGGGCCAGTTGCGCACAGCTCATTTCGGTGGCGCACTGGCGGCAGTAGTTGTCCAGCACCAGCTCGGGTTCGTTCACAAAGTTGCCGTAGCTTTTCATGAAGTAGGCCAGGGCCATGTTGCGGTGTGCGGTCTCACGTTCGGACCGGGCAATGCGCGCGTTCCAGCTCAGCTCTGGGTCGTCCGTCAGGCGGCGCAGGGCGCCCAAGAGTGCGTAGTCCAGGTGGGCGTAACGGGTGGTGAGGATGTCGGTGATGACCAGCGCGCCAGCGTTGATAAACGGGTTGCGTGGAATGCCTTTTTCGGTTTCCAGTTGCACCATGGAGTTAAACGCCGCGCCGGAGGGCTCGCGGCCCACGCGCTGCCACAGGTCGTCGCCCACCGTCTTGAGCGCCAGCACAAAGGTAAACAGCTTGGTGATGCTTTGCAACGAGAACGGCGTGTGTGCATCACCCACGCTGCAGGTGCTGCCGTCTACCAGCGCTACGGCCATGCCGAACTGGCGCGGCGCCACCTCGGCCAGCGCCGGAATGTAGCTGGCCACCTGGCCTTGGCCAAACAGGGCCTGGGCTTCGGTGTGGATCTGGTCCAGGATCGCGGGCAGGTGAGCTGCGTGGGCTGCGGGCATTGGGGTTTGCATGGGCGGATTCTAGGAGCCTGGCTGTGGTACATATGCGGCCAAACCACAGCAGGTATGCACCATGCACATCAAAGACTTTACGGACACCACCAATCTGGTGGTGGAGCTGCGTTTACAGGACCTGAAGGAGGCCGCCCGCGACGGCCTGGTCACCGAGGCCCAGGCCCAGAGCCTGTGGCAGCGCTGGAGCCACAGCGCCCCCGCGCACACCCAGCCGCCAGAGCGCACCGGCCCCACACCGGGGCCTGCGTTTGGCTTTGTGAACGTGCTGTATTACTTTGGCGGGCTGGTGGCCATTGGTGCCATGAGCCTCTTTATGACGCTGGGCTTCCAGTCGCTGGGGGCCGGCGCCTTGTTGGCGATTGCGCTGGGCTATATGGTGGCGTGCCTCAAGGTGGCAGACCATTTCAAGGCGCGTGGTCTGCATGTGCCTGCGGGCTTGTTGGCCACGCTGGCGGTGTTTATGGTGCCGCTGGCCGTGTGGAGCGCGCAGAGCTTGGCAGGGCTGTGGCCACCGGGTGGTTCTGATGTGTTTGCCAGCTACCACACGCGCATTGACTGGCGCTGGCTCACGCTCGAATTTGCCACGCTGGCCGCTGGCGTGGTGATGCTGTGGCGCTACCGCCTGCCTTTTATGGTGATGCCACTGGCCCTCACGCTCTGGTACATGAGCATGGATGTGGCCAACGCCCTGCTGAACGACCAAGGCTGGGAATGGGAGTTCATGCGCGATGTGTCGCTGGTGTTTGGCATCGGCACCGTGGCGGTGGCGCTGTGGGTGGATGTGCGCAGCCGCCTGTCGCAGACCGCCGAGTGGCGGCAGGACTTTGCGTTTTGGCTCTACATTTTTGGCACCACCATGTTCTGGTGTGGCCTGAGCCTGCATGACTCCGATTCGGAGCTGGGCAAGTTCATTTACGCGCTGATCAACCTGGCGCTGGTGTTGGTGGGCGCGGCCATTGGGCGGCGCGTGTTCACGGTGTTTGGTGCACTGGGCGTGGCGCTGTACCTGGGCCACCTGTCGCACGAGGTGTTCCGCGACAGCCTGTTGTTCCCGCTGGCGCTGACGCTGCTGGGCTTGGGTGTGGTGGCGCTGGGCGTGTGGTGGCAGCGGCACGAGGCAGCCATTGCGGCGCGGCTGGCGCGCTATGTGCCGCAGGGGCTGCAGCCGCGGGGCTGACGGGGAGCGAATAAACCGTTGTGCGGGGCAATGTGTGCCCTGGGTTCACTCAATTCGTAGCGACTTTCCATCCCCGCGAGGCCATACAGCCACCCAACAGGCTCCTGCGTTGCTCAGTGAGTTCCGTGCACATAACGTAGTCGCGGGCCAGTACCTGAGCGCCTCTATCGCCATACAAGTCTTGCCAGCCTAGTTCTGCCACTTGTGTAGGCAATTGGGCGCAGGCAGCTAAACCCAGCCAGGCACTGCAGGCTAGGGCAGGGAACATAAAACGGTGAGGTGTCACTTGGAACCTATCAAGAAAAAAGGGACTCTCTTGCGAGAGTCCCTATCAAGTTAACTCACTTACTGACAAAAATTCAATTTAGCGAATGACAGCCAGAGTTTCCAGCTTGCCAGCACGCACGGTCTTCAGAGTCAACGCGCCATTCTTGATGTCGCCCTTCTCGTCAAACATGATAGGACCGGTCACACCCTTGTAGTCCGTCTTGGCCAGCTCAGGCAGGTACTTGGCGGGGTCCGAAGAGTTGGCCTTGACCATGGCAGCCACCATCAGCTTGACGGAGTCGTACACGTAGGGTGCGTAGACCTGCACGTCGGCATTGAACTTGGCCTTGAACTTGGTCTTGAACTCTTCCATGCCAGCCTTGGCTTCACCTTCCACACCACCGGCTTCGGCACAGAACACTTGGTCGTCGGCAATCGCGTCACCGCCCAGCTTCACCAGCTCGGAAGAGCAGATGCCGTCGCCGCCCATGAACTTGGCCTTGATGCCCAAAGATTTCATTTGCTTCAACATGGGGCCAGCCACAGCGTCCATACCGCCGAAGAACACGACGTCAGGCTTCTTGCCCTTGATGGTGGTCAGGATGGAGTTGAAGTCGGTGGCTTTGTCGGTGGTGAATTCCTTGGCCACAACTTTGCCGCCAGCCGCTTCCACGGCCTTGGCAAACTCTTCTGCCACGCCTTGGCCGTACGCGGTACGGTCATCGATCACGGCAATGGACTTGCCCTTGAGGGTGCCCACTGCGTATTTGCCGAGAGTGCCACCCAGTTGGGTGTCGTCAGCCACCACGCGGAAGGTGGTCTTAAAACCTTGGCGGGTGTACTTGGGGTTGGTGGCGGAAGGAGAGACTTGAGGAATGCCCGCGTCGCTGTAAATCTTGGAGGCGGGGATGGTGGTACCGGAGTTCAGGTGACCGATCACGCCAGCGACTTTGGAGTCCACCAGCTTTTGCGCCACGGCAGTGCCTTGCTTGGGGTCGGCAGCGTCGTCTTCGGCAATCAGTTCCAGGGTCACTTTTTTGCCGTCGATCATCACGCCAGCGGCGTTGAGTTCTTCGATGGCCAGACGGGCACCGTTTTCGTTGTCTTTGCCCAGGTGGGCGATGGCGCCACTGGTGGGGCCGACGTGGCCGATCTTGACCACTGCACCGGCGTCAGCCGCGGGGGCTGCTGCGGGCGCAGCCGCTGGGGCTGCAGGAGCCGCTTCTTCTTTTTTACCGCAAGCAACCAACAAGGCCGCCGCAGCCAATACCGTCAAAGTACTTTTCACTTTGAATTGCATAAAAACTCCAAAAAAATGAACAACAAAGAAAAAACAGCGTGAATTTATTTCCACAACGCGGACGTTAGCGCAAGTCGCAGGTACTGGACATGTGGCTTGTACTTAGGACCTTGTTGTATTCAAAGATCTAATGATGCATGAATTTCATTACTCCCAAAAGCGGGATTGGTAGGTAAAAACCCGTATTCATTTGGTGCCTCCGCCACTGCCGTGCACTGCACTAGTGCATGCTCATGCGAGCAGGGTTTTTGCAAAGGCGTTGATGGATTCCACATCGGGTGTTAGCGCGGTGTAGTGCAGGCCTTCGCGGACCAGCATGGCGCGCAAGCCGCGGTCCACATCGCGGGCCTGGTCTTCGTCCTGAAACCGGCCGGTGTGCACATACTTCTTGTCGCCACGCTCAACGAACACATTGATGTTGTCGTGCTGCCGGTACCACTCCAGAATTTGCGCGCGCGTCTTGGCCACGTCGCAGATGTTCTCGGGGTAGTTTTCGTTGTAGTACAGCACCTGGGGCAGCGAGCACTCGGTGATGAGGAACTGCACCTGCCCGTCCAGCAGATTGAGCATCTCGTACTGGCGCTGGGCAATGAAGTACTGGTTTTTGAGCACTTCAAAGTTTTGCTGCCACACCAGCGACTTGGCGAAGTCGGGGATGGTCTCTACCGTCTTGGTGTGCAGGTGCAAGTACAGGATGATGGCCGAGGAGATGAGCGATTTGTCACACCCCGGCCCACCGATGACGTTGATGACCTTGGTGGGGTACAGGCGCATCTTGGTTTCATGCAAGGTGTTGGGCACTGTGGTGTAACGCAAGGTCATGGGGTGTCTCCCGTTGGCTGGGGCTTACCAGTTGTCTGAGCGCATCTGCGATTCCCACAGACCGCCGTTGGCACTGTACACCCCAATCACGCCGTAGCGCTGCTCGCCCTGCGCATCCCACTTCATGGAGCCTGTCACGGGGGCGTAGCCGTCAATCTTTTTCAGAGTCGCGGTGATGTCCTTGGGCTTGGCGGACTCGGCGCGGCGGATGGCCGCGGCCAGCACGTGCATGGCGTCGTAGGTGTAGTGGCCTGCGTAAGCGGGGTCGATCTTGTACTTGGCGCGGTACTTGTCGAGGAAGGCGCCACCGGCGGTGAACTCGCGCGCCTCCAGGATGGGGGAGGTGGCAAACAGGCCGCTGGCCACGCCTGCGCCTTTGAGCATCAGCGTGGTCTTGATGGTGTCGCCGCCCAGCACCTTGATGTTGGTGTAGCTGATGGCCTTGAGCGCATCGAGCAGCGCCACGATCTGGAAGTCGTTGAGGGTGGAAACCACTACTTCCACGCCGGTTTCCTTGATCTTGGCGGCCACTTCTTCAAACTTGGTGGTCTTGTCGTCAAACGACTGTTGCAGCACCACTTCTTTCTTGGCGGCTTTGAGCTGGGCACCGGCGCCGGCGGCCAGGTCTTTGCCGTAGGGGGTGCCATCGTCCAGCAGGGCGAACTTGGTGCCCGAGAACTGGGAGGCCGAGTAACTGCCAATGGCCTTGGCCTGCAGGGTGTCGTTGGCCACCAGGCGGAAGGTGGTGTCCAGGCCCAGTTGGGTGTACTTGGGGTTGGTAGAGATGGCCAGCTGGGCGATGCCCTTCTCGGCGTAAATGGGGGCGGCGGCAATGCTGACGCCCGAGTTCAGGTGGCCAATGACGGCCACTACGCCGGCGTCCACCAACTGCTGGGCCACTTCTTTGCCGGTGTCGGCGTTGGCGCGGTCGTCCACGGCCACCACCTCAAAGGTCACGGTCTTGCCTTTGACCTTGTAACCTTCCTTGTTGAGTTCTTCTACGGCCAGGTTCACACCGTTGAGCAAGTCCTGCCCGAGGGCCGAAAGGTTGCCTGTGAGTGGCTGGGCCACGCCAATCTTGATGACAGAGGGGACAGAATCGCAACCCTGGAGCAGGGCGCTGGAGAGAACGGCAGACAGGGCCAGCAGGCGCACAGCGCTGCGGCGCGAGAGATTCAGTTGCATCGTGGGGTTCCTAGTAGGAGAAGGGGGACATTGTAGGGAGCCGCCCTGTTCACGCAACCACCGTGCCACGCTTCCCCGCCTGTGGTTAACCCCTAGAGCCGCGGTGCGGGTCGTGGCGCAATTTAGCCGCACTGGGCCTGAAATTCCTTCAACGCGGCGGCTTGGATCTTCTTGATGCTGCCATCGCCCTCCATCTTGCGCAGCACCGCGGTGATGCGTGGCACCAGTGCCGCATGTTTGTTGTGCACAAAGTGGTAACCCGCCAGCACCTCCAGCGAGGGTTGCAGCAAGACCACCTTGTTCAGCCCCAGTTGCCGGACCAGGCAGCCGTTGAAACGCGACTCCACCGCCACATCGGTGCGGCCCAGTTCCAGTTTGCGAAACAGCGCCTCCAGGTTGGGCGCGGGGTCGGTGCGCATGCCCTGCAGGCGGTGCTCGAAATAGCGGATACCGGCGATATGGCCAACCAGAAACGGTTGCAGCGAGGCAAAACCGTTGGGCACAAGATCCCGTCGCGTGGCCCAGACCGCGGTTTCTTCGTAAGAGATGGGCACATCAATCCGTAACAGGTTGGGCGCCAGCTCCAACGTCACGGTCATGCCCAGGCCATCGACTTCTCCCGCCTCGGCTTGGGCATAGCCCCGCCGTATAGGCAGGGGCATAAACGCCACGTCGATCCGCAGCTCTTTGTAGGCGGCGCTGAGCACGCGCTGGGCCATCGTTTTGCTGAAGCGATCGTCAGTGGTGACTGCAAAAACCAGGGTGTTGCCCTGAGCCTGGGCTGGGGGTGTGGCAAGGCTGGTCAGCGCGGCCAGCACAACCAACCACATCCGTGCACTACCGAGCAGTGCCATGGGTCTCCTCCTTGTGATGTCGGCGCCTACATCGCCTTGAAGCGATGGGCATACAGCCGACTGACCGGGAGTCTTTCACTTCTGTGGTGCAAGGTCAAGCTCAGGCGCCCGGCCTCGTCGCGGCTCACACTGCGGATGGCCTGCACCCGCACCACGGTGCCGCGGTGGGTTTGCCAGAACAGTTGGGAGTCCAACTGGGGCAGCAGCTCCTTGAGCGGGGTGCGCAGCAGGTACTCCTGCGTGGCGGTGAGCACGCGCAAGTACTTGTCGGCCGCTTCCAGGTACAGCACTTCGCCCACCGGGATGATGTGGATGCTGTTGCCGATGCTGGCTTGCAGCACCTGCAGGGGCGCGCCGGCCAGCGTGCTTGCGGTGGGCGCCAGCAAACTGCGCAACTGGGCCAGCGTGGCTTCCAGTGCCGCATCATTTGCTCCTGTTTTAGGAGCTGCTTGCGCAGCATTGGCGAGGGCTAGCTGCAGTTTTGATACTGTTTTTTGCAGGCGGGCGCTTTGCACCGGTTTGAGCAGGTAGTCCACCGCCTGGGCCTCAAATGCCTGCACGGCGTACTGGTCGTAGGCGGTGACAAACACCAGTGCGGGGAAGGGTTTGGCCTGGGGGTCATCGGTGGGCCAGGCGTCGGCCAGCTCGGCCGCGGCCTCCAGTCCGCTTTGGCCCGGCATGCGGATGTCAAAAAACAGCACGTCGGGCTGCAGCGCCAGCGCGGCCTCCACGGCCGAGGTCCCGTCGCCCACGGTGCGCAGCACCTGTAGCGCGGGCCAGGCCTGGGCCAGCTCGGCCTGCAGGGCCTGCGCCAGCAGCGGTTCGTCTTCGGCAATCAGGGCGGTAGGGTGGCTCATGATTTCAAGGGAAAAGTGATGTTAACCCTCGTCCCCTCTGCGCTGGCAGCTCCTATTTTGATAGTGCCCAGGGCGCCAAAGGTGGTGCTAAGCCGTTCGCGCACCTGCTGCAGGCCAAAGCCGGGGCGGTGGGTGTCGGCGGGGGGCAAGCCCAGTCCGGTGTCTTCCACCTCCAGGCACAGCAGCTCGCCCTGGCGGCTGGCGCTCACGCGAATGCTGCCGCCCTCCACCTTGGGCTCCAGCCCGTGCTGGATGCTGTTTTCCACCAGCGGCTGCAGCAGCAGCGGCGGCACGGCTTGCTGGCGCAGGGCCTCGGGCAAGTCCAGCGTGTAGCGCAGGCGTGGCCCCATGCGGATGGCCATGAGCTCCAGGTAGTCCTGCAGGCGGGCAAATTCGTCTTCCAGCGTGTGGGGGCGGTTCGGGTCGGTGCGGGAGGCACTGAGGGTGGCGCGCAGGTAGGCAATCATGTGGTCCAGCATGGTCTGGGCGCGCGGCGGGTCCAGGGTGATGAGTGCCCGCAGGTTGGCCAGGGTGTTGAACAGCATGTGCGGCTCCAGCTGGGTCTCCAGCAGGCGCAACTGGGCTTCGCTGGCCTGGCGGCGTGCGGCCTCCGCTTTTTCGCGTTCAACTGCCAATACTTCGCGGCTGACAAATTCGTGGGTCAGTACGGCACCCGCCACCAGGCTCAGAAACAACATGCCCCAAGCCTTGTGGGGCGAGACCACCCAGTACTGAAACGCACTGCCGCCCAGCAGCCAGTCGGCCACAAAGTTGCCGAAGAAAAAGCCCAGCACTACCCCCACGGGAACAATGCCCACCAGGCGGCGCATCTGGGTGCGCCAGTCTTGGATAAAGAGAAAGCGGCCCGCATCAATGGCGGCGCCGATGCTCAGACCGATGCAATGGGAGTAGGCCAGGTTGCTCCAAAACCCGTGGTCGCCAAACAGGGTGATGCCAATGGCAATCACGGTATTGATCGTGAGGGTCTTCCACAGGCCGTAGCCTAGTGTGGTGTAGTGGCGGCGGGTCATGCCGGCAAGTATGCCGCCAGCCACTGGCCCCAGACCCACTGGCCCAGGTAACGGCCCGGCAGCAGTGTGAAGGCACCGGCACCTACACAGGCACCGAAGTAAAGCTGTTGCATGGTCTTGCGGTGGCCCGCGATGTTTTTGCGCGCCAAAAACCAGAACGCACCGCACAGCGAAAACAGCGTGAAAGGCACCAGCAGGTGGATCGGCGTGTAGCCCGCGATATTGGGCAACTGAAAGTCGCGGATGAAAAGCGCGGACAGCGCGGTGACCACCATCAGCACCACCCAGGTGTAGCCGGCCAGGCGGTGCAGGCGCGGGCGCTGGGTGGCGCCCTTGCGCGCCCACAACGCGACCGGGCCAATGGCCAGCGCAGCCAGCGCGGCGCCCATGTGCAGGGCAATGACGGGGGTGAGTTGCATGGGGGTGTTCCGACCGGGTTCAGGGACGTGCGGTGCGGCGCAGGCGGCGGATCAGCCACTCGGCCAGCAGCAGGTTGGGCACCCAGCACAACCAGGCAATGGCGCGGTAGGCATCTTCAAACGGCAGGCCGGCGATCTGGGTGAGGGGCACGTAAATCCGCAGGGTGACGGCGGCCAGCGTGATGGCGTAGCTGCGCATCATCCACTCGCGGTGGGGGGTGTGTTCACCACGGCGCATGGCCACAAAACCCAGGCCCGTACTGCACAGCCACAACACCGCCATCAGACCAAAACCCCAGTGGGTGATGGGGCCCCCAAAGGAGCCAAACGCCAGCGCCAGGCCACTGCTGCCGGCCAGCAGCACGGCCAGCACATACAGACGGCCCAACCAGCGGTGCAGCACCAGGTAGCGGGTGCGAATGGACCGGTTGACCTGCAAGGCCCCGGCTACCAAGGCCAAGGGGCTGGTCACCATGTGCACCAGTGCGCCCACGGGGTGGCGGGCGAACAGGGCGGCCGCAAAGTCCGGCCGCGGAGTGCCCAGCAGCAGCCACAGCGTGTAGCCCGACACCCCCAGCGCCAGCAGCATCAGGGTGGACCAGCCGGTCCACTGCGCGGCGCCGTAAGGGCGGGGGAGGAGCATGGTGTCAGAACGCATAGGTCAGGGCCAGCACGGCCGCATTGGCATTGCTGCTGCGGGCGATGGGGCTGTTTTTGGCACCGTCGCCCAGCGTGCTGCCCGAGACGACCGCCGTGACGAAGGTGCGTGGGTTGATGGCGTAGGTGAGGGACAGTCCCAAGCTGGTTTCACGCAGGCCGGCGTCGGGGGTGTAGAGCGCGTAGCCGCTGCGGGCGGCTTGCTGCGCGTCCACCCCAAAGTAACTTTGCATGTACTGGCGGTCCACCAGCGTGGCGCCCAGCTTGGCACCCAGGCGCCATTGGGGCGCCAGCGCCACCGAGTAAGCCACGCCCAGGTCCACCACCGTGCCATTGCTGCTCTGGCCCGAACCCCAACGCACCGAGCCGGTGAAGGCCAGGCCGTCGGCAGTGGCATAGGTCACAAAACCACCCAGCTCGGGCTTGGCGTCCACATCCCCCATGCCGCGTAGCGCAGTGCTGTCGCCGCTCTGGCGGCCCATGTCGGCCGTCAGGCGCAGGCCGTAATGCAGCGCCGGGTTTTTGGAAAAGTTGTAACCCACTCCGTTGTCCAGGCCGGCAAACCAGCCGTTGGCCCACTGGTAGCTGACGTTGGGGAACACCTGGGTTTTGCGCTGATCACCGCCCAGGTACTCGGGGGTGGACACGACGACCAGGCCCAGGCTGCCACCGTCGGCGCCGGGCGGGGCGTTGCGCAGTTGCACCGCATCAAAGGACTGGGCTATGGCCAGCGGGGTGGTGCCCAGCAGGGCGGTGGAGAGGGCGAGGCAGGGGAAGCGTGTTTTCATGGGAGGAGCTCCTTAAGCCGTGGCACGGGGGATATGGCCGCCATGGTGCCACTGGGCGTCGGTCTGTGCAGCCAGTTTCCACAGCCGCAGGCTGCGGCCCAGCAGCACGCCGCTGCACAGGCCATACAGCGCGGCAATGCTGCTGGCGGCAAGCGTGGTCTGCAGCAGTGCCGGTGCCAGGGCTTGGGTGGCACCGACGGCGTATTTGGTCAAGAAAATACCCATCATCAGCGCCAGCGGCACGGCGCTGCCCGGCACGGTGAACCGTTGGTGGGCCAGGTCGTAGTGGGCACCGGCAGGCAGGCGCTGGCGCAGCACCAGGGTGGCCGCACCCAGCGCCACCAGGGCCCACAACAGCAGGGCCGCACCGGGTGCGCCGGCTATGGCCAGCGTGCCATAGATCGACAGGCCCACCAGCACCAGCGGCAGCACGGTCACCCGCATCCAGCCCATCTGCTGGGTCCGGGTTTGGCGCAGGCCCAGCACCAGCAAGCCCAGCAGCAGCGGCCAGACCCAGATGGGGGTGTTCGAGAGAAAAAGAGAGATCACAGCACGACTCCTTGGAAGTTCAACACGCGCAACAAACGATGGGCGGACTGTGCCGGCCGGACGCCGCCCATGCGAGCGGCTTGCGACGAAATGCCGCTTGGGCAGCGCCAAATGCAGGAAAACGGGGCCTTTGTGCCGCTGCCATCGTGCTGCCACCGTGGCTTTCTAGAATCGGGGGATGAACAGAACATTGATAGGTGGCGCTGCGGTGCTGGTCGCGGCGCTGGGTGGTGCGGCGTGGTGGGGCTTGTATGCCAGCGCGGGCAGCCAGGTGGAATACCGCAGTGCGGCCATTAGCCGCGGCAACTTGCAGGCCACAGTGGCCGCCAGCGGTGCGGTGAGCCCGGTGGCGCAGGTGAGTGTGGGCACCCAGGTGAGCGGGCAGATCCGCGAGGTGCTGGTGGACTTCAACAGCGAGGTGAGGGCCGGCCAGCTGATTGCCCAGATTGACCCCGAGACCTTTGAATACCGCGTGCGCTCGGCCCAGGCCGATGTAGACGCTGCCCGCGCAGCGGTGCTGACGGCGCAGGCCAATGTGGTGGCGGTGCAAACCCAGGTGTCACGCGCGCAGGTGGACCTGAACGAGGCCCAGCGCGACTTCGAGCGCAAACAAAGCCTGGTGGAAAAACAGTTCATCACCCAGAGCGAGGCCGACAAGGCGCGCGCGCTGGTGAACACCAGCACCGAGGCGATGAAGGCGGTGCAAGCCCAGGTGGGGGTGGCCCAGGCGCAGGTAAAAACCGCGCAGGCCAATGTGGCGCAGCGCGAGGCTGCGCTGGCCCAGGCCCGCATTGACCTGGCGCGTACACGCATCACTTCGCCGGTGAACGGCATTGTCATCAAACGCACCATTGAGCGTGGCCAGACCGTGGCCAGCAGCCTGCAGTCGCCTGAGTTGTTTGTGATTGCGCAAAACCTGTCGGACATGCAGGTGGAGGCGGCGATTGACGAGAGTGATGTGGGCCGCCTGCAGCCGGGGCAGAAGGCCAGCTTTAACGTGGACGCGTTTCCGGGCCAGACCTTTGAGGGCGAGATTCGCCAGGTGCGCAAGGCCGCCACCAATGTGGCCAATGTGGTGACCTATGTGGCCATCGTGCGGTTTGCCAATGTGCAGGGCAAGCTGCTGCCGGGCATGACGGCCAATGTGCGCGTGGTGACCGAGCAACGTGAGAATGTGCTCAAGGTGCCCAACGCGGCGTTGCGCCTGCGTATTGAGGGGGTGGAGCCGGCGGCACCCACCGAAGCCCGCGGGGCCAGCCGTGGCCGGGTGTATGTGCTGGGTGCCGATGGCAAGCCGCAGGCGTTTGCCGTGCGCGCCGGTGTGTCGGATGGGAGCAGCACCGAGCTGATATTGCCACCCGACTCACCGGCCGCCACGGCGCTGCGCGAGGGGGTGGAGGTGTTGGTGGGCACCAAGCCGCAAGGCAGCGCCACGGCGCCACGCAGCAATGGCCCGCGGCCACCGTTTTAAGGCGCACGCACTGTGCCGCAAACAGCATCCTTAGCGCCTGCGTTGATCCAGGCGCGCGACCTGACCAAGGCCTACACCATGGGCGACCAGACGGTGCACGCGCTGCGGGGTGTGTCGCTGGACATTGCCGAGGGCGAAATGGTGGCCATCATGGGCGCCTCGGGTTCGGGCAAGTCCACGCTGATGAACATTCTGGGCTGTCTGGACCAGCCCAGCGCCGGCAGCTACCGGCTGGCCGGTGAGCCGGTGCAAGACATGGCGCCCGACGCACTGGCCAGCATCCGCAACCGGCGCATCGGGTTTGTGTTCCAGCAGTTCAACCTGCTGCCGCGCACCAGCGCGCTGGAAAACGTGGAGCTGCCCATGGTGTACGCCGGCGTGCCCGCCGCCCAACGCCACCAGCGTGCACGCGCCGCGCTGGAGCGTGTGGGCCTGGGCCAGCGCACCCACCACACACCGGCCGAGCTGTCGGGCGGGCAGCAGCAGCGTGTGGCGATTGCGCGGGCACTGGTCAACCACCCGCAACTCATCCTGGCCGACGAGCCCACAGGTGCACTCGACTCGCAGACCAGCGAAGACATCATGCAGCTGCTGACCGAGTTGAACCGCCAGGGCATGACCGTGGTGCTGGTCACGCACGAGGCCGACATAGCCGCCTGGGCGCGGCGCACCTTGGTGTTCAAGGACGGGCACATCGTGGAGGACACGCTGCGATGAACACACTTGCCGCACTGCGCAGTGCGCTCAGATCGCTGGCGGCCAATACGCTGCGCAGCATCCTCACCATGCTGGGCATCATCATTGGCGTGGCCGCTGTCATCACCATGGTGGCGGTGGGGCAAGGTGCCACCAACCGCGTGCAGGAGCAAATGAAAGGCCTGGGCTCCAACATCATGCTGGTGCTGCCCGGCGGTGTGTCGCAGGCCGGTGTGCGCCTGGGCGCGCAAACGCGCCAGCGCCTGACCGAAGAAGACGCCACCGCCATCGCGCTGGAGATCCCCGAGGTGCAGGTGGCCGCGCCCACGTCCCGCACCAGCGGGCAGCTGGTGTTTGGCAATACCAACTGGGGCAGCAGCATCATTGGCGTGAACAACGACTACCTGGAGGCGCGCGACTGGCCGCTGGCCAGCGGGCGGGTGTTTGATGCGGCAGAACTCTCCGGTTCGGCCAAGGTGGCCTGGATTGGCAGCACCGTGGCGCGCGAGTTGTTTGGTGAGCAGGACCCGGTGGACCAGGTGATCCGCGTGCGCAACATCCCCATCACGGTGATTGGTGTGCTGGCGCCCAAGGGGCAAAACTCCATGGGCCAGGACCAGGACGACGTGGTCATGATCCCGTTGGGCACGCTGCGTAACCGCATCTGGGGCGGTGATGCCACCAGCCGCTTGAAACGTGTGGGCGCCATCAGCGTGAAGGTACGCGACGGCCAGGACATGAAGGCGGTGGAGGCGAGCATCAAAGACCTGCTGCGCCAGCGTTTCAAGGTGCAGGAAAGCGGCGGTGATCCTTTTGTGGTGCGCAACCTCACAGAAATTTTGCAGGCGCAGGAAGAGTCCAGCCATGTGATGACACTGTTGCTGGCCGCGGTGGCGGGCATCAGCCTGGTGATTGGCGGCATCGGCATCATGAACATCATGCTGGTGAGCGTGACCGAACGCACGCGCGAGATTGGTCTGCGCATGGCCGTGGGCGCACGCGGGCGCGACATCCTGGCGCAGTTCTTGATTGAAGCGGTGACGCTCAGTGTGCTGGGCGGTGCTGTGGGCGTGGTGCTGGGCGCGCTGGCCACCTGGGGCGTGGGCCACTTTGCGGGGTGGCAGGTGTCGCTGAGTGCCGGGGCGGTGTTGCTGGCGGTGGGCTTTTCGGGCGTGGTGGGTGTGTTTTTTGGCTACTACCCAGCGCGGCGCGCTTCCAAACTGTTACCTATTCAGGCATTGCGCTATGAATAAGTGAGCTGCTCGCGCAGATAATATGCGCCTTCTGGCTATTATTCGCTTATAAAAAGGGAGTGTGTTTTGGACATTACATTGCTGATCAAAGCGGCCATCATGGGCGTGGTCGAGGGGTTGACGGAGTTTCTGCCCATTTCCAGCACCGGCCATTTGATTCTGGCGGGCGCGCTGCTGGACTTTCTGGACCACGACAAACGCCAGGTGTTTGAAATCGCCATCCAGACCGGTGCCATCTTTGCCGTCATCCTGGTCTACTGGCAAAAGATCCGCGACACGCTGGTGGCCTTGCCGACCGAGAAGCAGGCGCAGCGCTTTGCCTTGAATGTGGCCATTGGTTTTCTGCCCGCGGTGGTGCTGGGCCTCCTGTTTGGCAAGTTCATCAAGGCGCACCTGTTTACCCCCACCATCGTCGCCACCACCTTCATCGTGGGCGGTTTCATCATCCTCTGGGCCGAGCGCCGCCAGGCCAACAACCCCAAGACCGTGCGCGTGGCCGAGGTGGACGACATGACGCCGCTGGATGCGCTGAAGGTGGGCCTAGTGCAGTGCCTGGCCATGGTGCCCGGCACCAGCCGCAGCGGCGCCACCATCATCGGCGGCATGCTGCTGGGCCTGTCGCGCAAAGCCGCCACCGACTTTTCATTCTTCCTCGCCATCCCCACCTTGATTGGAGCGGGGGTGTACAGCCTGTACAAGGAGCGTGCGCTGCTGTCGGTGGCCGATGTGCCGCTGTTTGGTGTGGGGCTGGTGTTTTCTTTTATCAGCGCTTGGTTGTGTGTGCGCTGGTTATTGCGCTTTATTTCTACGCACAGTTTTGTGGGGTTTGCTTACTACCGCATCGTGTTTGGGGTTGTGGTGTTGGTTACTGCCTGGACTGGGGTGGTTACCTGGGCGGCCTGACTTTGGGTTTGTCTTTGTAGCGCTTGGACAGCCGATTTGGTGACTTCACCACGACCAGGGCCTTACCGGCGTGGCAACGCTAACGTCAACCGGTGTTCGGAACTACTGCGCGTGAGCTCTCAAAGATAAATGGCAGGGGCAGTCAGGCCAACGCAGCCTTGATCATCATCCTGTAAGGACGGGAGCGATCCTGGAGCTGATTGACAGTGGCCACGATGATCCGACCGCGCGAGGGACAGGCAAAAGCGAGCGTGCCGGTAATGCCTGAATGGCCGATAAACTCCAGATCCCCGCGGAAGGGTGGCAGCCATCGTGGGATGGCAAAGCGCAACACACCGGTGCCAGCCTGAAGCGGGAAAAAAATCCTCCTCCAGGGAGCCAACTCTTGGAGCATCGCGCTCGGGAACAGTGCACCGCTGAAAAATGCCGAGGTGAAGTGCGCTAGATCTGCGAGGCAGGACACCGCCCCGCCGTCGCCGGGCATCGAGGCTAATGCGAGAGGAATTTGCACCACCTTTGCGCCGTACCGAAGCGGAAGCGTCGCCATTCCTGGCTTGTAGAAGGCTGTGCAATTCAAGTCCAGCGGGTGAGCGATACGGGTGGCGAGCGCCGTGTCGATGTCCTGCCCCCCTGATCGCGCGATGATTTCAGTCAATAAATAGAAGTTTGTGTCCGAGTAGAGGGCTTTCATTCCTGTACCCGGGGGAAAAGACGGGCGCATTTCGTTACGTGCCCACGCCAGCACTTCGGTCAGACCATAGGGCTGGTCTTGGCCCAGAAAGAGGCTGGCGCTCAGCGACGAACCGTCGCGGCGCTTCCCCTCGAAATAGTCGGGCAAACCAGAAGAGTGTGTGAGCAAATGGCGCAGTGTGATGCCTGCCGTGTAGTCTTTGCCATTCCAGACATGTAAGCCATCGAGCTCGGCCGGTGCGAAGAATCGCCCAAGTGGGTCGTCCAGGGCAAGGTGTCTTTGGCCAACGAGCTGCAGGATCATGGCGGTGATCAGCAGCTTTGAGGTCGATGCGATCAGAAAGGGAGTATGCGGCCCAACTGGCTGTCCTTGCCAGTTGCCCCTGCAGGCATGAGTCCAGGTGTCGACCTCCATAACGCCAAGGGCGACCTCGTGAGCGTCGCCTCGGCCGTGCTCAGCTGCGACTATGCGGTCGAGTTCTGATTGCAATCTCACGCGACTTGCCCGAGCCAGGGTCATGACTTGCCCTGTCTTTGTTCATGGAACGTAATCGCATGATTAGCCGCTTGAATGAGTTGCTCTCGGTTGATGCCAAGCACCCCCAGTGTACGAGCGGCAATTGAGTATTCCTCTTCGGCGGCGGCAAGAAGTACGTCTGCACTCAGCAATGAACGGCTGCTGCGGGCTTCAGTTGTGGAAGAGAGACGCTGCACCATCGATTGCCCGGACGGAGCCGCACGATAGAGCTTTGAAGTATTGGGGACAGGCGGGCTGCTCTGGAGTGCCACGTCTGCATCCGTTACTGCCTCGAGGCCCGCGTGGCGAAGTGCATTTGCGAACTGGGCGCTTATGGCCTCCTCAAATGCTTCGGGTGTTGCACCAAGGCTGGCGAGTGCTGTCCGCGCTGTCCCGTCCGTCAAGGCGAGCGAGGCCAGTACAAAATGCTCGGACCCCGGCACCACTTGGCCAAGGGAATGTGCAATTCGCTCCGCATCCTTGCAAAGCTGGGAGAGGGTGCCGATGTCCTTGAACTTATTCTTCAGAGTGAACATTTAGTCTTCCTTTGGAGGTGAGTCAATCTTTCAAGTGAGAGAGTCTTCGATGGGCGGCCTGCTTCGACACACCCAAGGCTTCGGCGATCTGAGACCATGACCAGCCGCACTGCAGTGCTAAGGTGACAACACGCGATTCGTATTGATCTGCTACTTGTCGGAGTGCAACCACTGCCGCCAGGGCCAAAGGAATGTCACTCGGGTCAGGGAGATGTCGCGTGAGGTTCATTCGTCAACTATAGTTGACGATGAGCAGCTCGTCAATACTTGTTGACGGGCAAGGCCGCAACGTGTGCCTCTAGTTGTTGCCCACATGCTGCTGGCAGTGCTTGTGGATACGGGATAGTTGTGTCAATTCCGCAGTAGTCGAAGAATGCACACACAGTACATTTTCCGGCTTATCGACCATTGACGTCGCGCTGCTCACCCAGAAAAAACTACGCCCGGTACCCCGCAAAACACTTCTCAGCTTCATCGGCCGGAACAGGCTTGCTAAACAGATAGCCCTGAAACTCCTCGCAGTGCAGCCCGCGCAGAAACTCCAGCTGCTCGGCCGTCTCCACGCCCTCCGCCACCACCGTCATGCCAAAGCTGTGCGCCATGGCCACGATGGCCTTGGTGATGGCGGCATCGCCCGCGTCCTGCGTGATGTTGCGGGTGAAGGCCTGGTCTATCTTCAGGGCGTCCAGCGGGTACTGCTTGAGGTAGGCCAGGCTGGAGTAGCCGGTGCCGAAGTCGTCCATCGCCAGCTTCACGCCCAGCGCTTTGCAGGCATGCAGCGTGGCCAGCGTGGAGGCCACGCTTTGCAGGGCCATGCTCTCGGTCACCTCCAGCTCCAGCATGTGGGCGGGCAAGCCGGTGCTCTGCAGCACCTGGGCCACCAGGGCCGGCAGTTCCTTGCCAGCAAACTGGCGCACCGACAAATTCACTGCCATGCGAAAGTTGCTGTGGCCCTGGGCCAGCCACTGCGCGGCCTGGGCGGCGGCCGTGTGCATGACCCACTGGCCCAGCTGCACGATGACGCCGCTTTGCTCGGCAATCGGGATGAATTCGGACGGAGGAATCCAGCCCAGTGTGGCGTGGTGCCAGCGCAGCAGGGCCTCAAAACCCACCACGGCGCCGCTCTGGATGTTGACTTGCGGTTGGTAATAAACCTGCAGGTCGCCCTGGGCCATAGCGCGATGCAGCTCGTTGTGGATTTGCAGGGAGCGCGCTACCTGGCGGTTCATGGCGGCGTCGAAATACACATAGGTGCCAGGGCCCGCGGGCTTGGCGTGGTGCAGGGCCGATTCGGCGTTGAGCAACAGTGCATGCGCGCTATCGGCCTGCACCGGGTAAAGGCTGGCACCGGCGCTGGCCGTAAGGAAGAGCGTGTGGCCGCTCACCTGGTAGGGTTGGGCCAAGCGGCGCAGCAGTTCGGCGGCACGCTCGCCCAGGGTGTCCTCATGGGCCAGGCCGGCCATACACACCGCAAACTGGTCGCCCCCGATGCGGCCCACCACGTCGTGGGCGCTGGGGTGTTCCCATTGGGCGGAGTAGAGGTTCAGGCGTTTGCCCACCTCACGCAGCACCAGGTCGCCGACGCCGGTGCCCAGCGATTCGTTGATCTTGGCAAAACCGTCCAGGCCCAGGCACAGCAGGGCTACGCCAGCGTGGTGTTGCAGCGCCGATTCCAGTTGCTGCTCAAACAGGTCGCGCCCCGGCAGGGCCGTGAGCGTGTCGATCTGCATGGCGTAGCGGGTTTCGTTTTGCAGGCGCTGGGCCGCTTGCTCGAGGCTGCTGCTGCGCTGCAGGCGGGCCTGCACGGCTTCCAGCAGTTCGTCGCGCCGGCAGGGTTTGGTCAGGTAGTCGTCGGCGCCTAGGTTCATGCCGGCGCGTACATCGGCGCGGTCGGCCTTGGCCGTCAGCATGATGATGGGCACGGTGGCGGTGCGGGCGTCTTCGCGCAGCGCACGCACCAGGCCATAGCCATCCAGCGTGGGCATCATCACATCGGTCAGCACCAGGTCGGGGCGCAGGGCTTGCGCCTGGGCATAGGCGTCAGCACCATCACAGGCGGCCATCACCTCGTAGCCCTCCAGCTCCAGCATCCACTGCAGGTTCTCGCGCAGTGAGGGCTCGTCTTCGGCAATCAGGATGCGCATGGCCTCAGTCCTCGGGGGTGCAGGGGTGGGTGGGCAGGGTGACGGTGAAGGTGCTGCCCTGGCCCACCGTGCTGTCGACACGGATGTCGCCCAGGTGGCAGGTCACGGCTTCTTTGACTATCGACAGGCCCAGGCCGGTGCCGGCAATCGGCCCCACATTGCTGGCGCGGTGAAAGCTCACAAACAGTGCGGCCTGGTCGGCCTCGGGGATGCCAATGCCCTGGTCGGACACGGTGAACACCAGCGCATCACCCTGGTCGCGCACGGCAAAGTGCACATCGCCGCCCTGTGGCGAGTACTTGATGGCGTTGGACAGCAAGTTGCCCACGATGTTGCGGATCAGGGTGTCGTCCAGCCAGAATAGTTGCTCGGCCGGTGGCAGCTCCAGCTGCAGCCGCACGCCCACCAGTTGGCGCGCCATGGCACTGCGTAACTCGTCCACCAGGCCTTGGCAGAAGGTGGTGACGCTAAGCGTGCGCGGTTTGAATTCAAGCCGCCCTGCGTCGGTGCGGCCAATCACCAGCACGTTTTCCAGCATGTGGGTCATGCGCTCCACCGCGTCGTCAATCTTCTGCAGGGTGTGCAGCTTCTTGTCGGCGGGCATGCGGTCTTCGTAGTGCTGCAGCAGCTCCACCGAGCCGTGGATGGTGGCCAGCGGCGTGCGGAACTCGTGCGAGGCCATGGTGATGAAACGCGCCTTCATGTCGTTGAGCGCAATTTGCTGCTGCAGGGCGATCTGTTGGTTTTCTTCGGCTTGCATTCTGGCCGTGGCGTCGACGACGAACAGCAGCGTTGCGTCCCGCTGGCTCCACTGGATCAGAACGGCCGAGAGCTCCAGCGTGCGCACCTGCCCGGCTTCGGTGATGACGCGGAAGTTGTAGTTCACCTCCACCGCTTCCCCACGCAGGCGGCGTTGGTGGCGCTCCATCACCACGGGGACGTCCTCAGGGTGGATGGTGGCGGTAAAGGGATGCGCCAGCAGGTACTCCAGCGAATGCCCGACGATGCGCACCATGCTGGGGTTGGCAAACACCATGCGTCCGTCCTGCACCACCACCACACCCACGCCTACGTTCTCAATCACCGAGCGGTAGCGCGCCTCGGAGTTGCGTATTTCTTCCATGGCCTGCTGCCGCTCCAGTGCAGCGCCCACGTGGTTGGCCACAAAGCCCAGAATATCGGCATCGTTCTCGGTGTAGTGCACATGGGGCTCGTAGCCCTGCACCACCAGCACGCCGCGTACGCGCCCCTGCATTTGCATGGGCACGCCCAGCCAACTGCTGAAGGTCAGGTCACCCGAGGCCTGGGTGATTTCACCGCTGCTCTGCAGCTGCACAAAACGCGCAGCGTCAATCAGCTCCGGCTGTGCGGTGCGCAGCACAAACTCGGTCATACCGCGCTTGCGTGGCACGCCGTAGCGCTGCATGGTGTCGCCGTCTTTCTCGTCTTCGTAATAGGGGTAGTCCACCGTGTTTTTGGACGGATGGCTCAGGCAGACATAGAAGTTTTTGGCATACAGCAGCTCGCCCAGCAGCTGGTGCACGGTTTTCAGAAAGTCGTAAAGCGTGAGCCCTGCCGTGGCCCGTTCTGCAATGCGGTAGAACACGCTTTGCAGTGCTTCTGCTTTCTTCTGTTCCAGCGCTTCGGCCTGCAGCTCGCGCGTGCGGCGCTCTACCCACTGGCTGGCCAGGGTTTGCTGTTCATCCAAGGCCGCTTGCAGCTGTCGATTTTTGGCCTGCAAGGCCTGAACCTGCTCTTGCAGTCGGTCCAGTGGTGCTTGCGGGCTGTTGGACATCTGGCGTCAGCGCACCATATTGCGCAAGGCGGCTTCAATCGCCGCGGCGGTGGCCAGCGGTTTTTCCATGGGGAAGAGGTGGCTGCCGTCCAGCATCATGATGCGGCCCTTGGTCACCTTCTCGGTCATGGCCATGCCGACCTGTTTCATCTCGGCCGACTGGTCGCCACCGATGAAGGTCACCGGGCACTTCACCGGGTGGCGCGCCAGCAGGCGGTCCAGGTTGTCGGGCAGGGTGTTGTAGAAGGCGGTTTCCACTGCACGGTCAAAGGCCAGGCTGCGCTTGCCGTCGGCGTCTTCGGCAAAGGCGTCCACATAGTCGATCAGCACCTGGGCATCCCACTGGGCAAAGACCTTTTTGTGGCGAAAGTGCTCAAACGCGGCCTGCACGCTGGGCCAGCTGTGGCGGCGCTGGCGGCTCACCGCGCCGGGCGAGATGGAGCCCACCAGCTGCGTGGTTTTGGCCAGGCCCAGCGCCTTGGAGCGCCAGCCACCCAGGATGGGCGAGTCGATCAGCACCACGCCCTTGGCCAGCTCGGGGTGGCGGGCTGCCGCCATCAGGCTGAGGAAGCCGCCCAGCGAGTGGCCCACCAGCCACACGGGTTCTCCCACCTTGTCCACCACGCGTGTGGCGTAGTCCACCAGTTGCTGCACCACATGGGGCCAGTTGTCGGTCACCGGGAAGCGCGGGTCGTGGCCATATTTGTCGATGGCCTTCACGGCGTAGCCGCGGGCCCGCAGGCTCTTGAACAGCACCTTGTAGGTGCTGGCGGGAAAGCTATTGGCGTGGGAAAAAACGATGGTGGACATCAAGAACCGATTTAGATCAGTTTTTCATCAGGGGTGGTGATCTTTTTCAGCGGCAAGCTACGGGTGCTGGGCACCAGCAGGGGCACCGAGGTCTGGCCGCCGTTCCACATCGGGTCTTCAATGCTGTCAAACACTTCGCGCAGCTTCTGGCCCCAGCTGTTGTGCAGCATGGCGAAGTAGGGGTTGTTCTCGTCAATGCAGACCACCTTGTCGGTGGCAAAGCTGTTGGCCTCGTACACCACCATGTCCAGCGGCAGGCCCACCGACAGGTTGGATTTGAGCGTGGAGTCCATGGACACCAGCGCGCACTTGGCGGCCTCGTCCAGTGGGGTATGAGGGGTGATCACACGGTCCAGCACGGGTTTGCCGTATTTGGATTCGCCCACCTGGAAGTAAGGCGTCTCGGGTGTGGCTTCGATGAAGTTGCCGGCCGAGTAGACCTGGAACAGGCGCATGCCTTCGCCCTGGATCTGGCCACCAAAAATCAGCGACACGTTGAAGTCCACGCCCGCGTTTTTAAGGGCGGCGCCATCACGCTCCTGCACCTTGCGGATGGCGGAGCCGAGCACACGTGCGGCGTCGAACATGCTCTTGGCATTCCAGATGGTGATGCCTTCGTCGTCCTCGTGGTCCTTGAGTTTTTCGATCTGCAAAATCTCGCGCACCGACTGCGAAATGCTGAGGTTGCCCGCCGAGAGCAAGACCATGAAGCGGTCGTTGGGCTTCTCGTACACGATCATCTTGCGGAAGGTGCTGATCTGGTCGAGTCCTGCGTTCGTGCGCGAGTCGGAGAGGAACACCAGTCCGGCGTTGAGTTTGATGGCGACGCAGTAGGTCATGGTCTGGTTCGGTGGGGCAAAGCTGAGAGTGTATCGGGGGTGGGGCTAGCCTTGGGCCGCCAGCGCCTTCAACTGGTACAGCGCCTCCATGGCCTCCCGCGGGCTCAATGCATCAGGATTAATGCCTGCAAGCGCCGTCTCTACTGCGCTGCTAGCTTCTATTTCGATAGCAGGCGGTGCCGCAAACAGGTCCACCTGGGCCTGCGATGCCGTGGCCTGGGTCTCCAGTGCCTCCAGCGTGTGGCGGGCCTGGTTCACCACCGCAGCGGGCATGCCGGCCAGGCGGGCCACCTGAATCCCGTAGCTGCGGCTGGCCGGGCCGGGTTCGATGGCGTGCAAGAACACGATGTCGCGCCCTGCCTCGGCCGCGCTCACGTGCACGTTCATGGCGGCATGGTGGGTGGCCGGGAACTCGGTCAGCTCAAAGTAATGCGTAGCAAACAGCGTGAAGGCCTGGGTTTTGTCATGCAGCTGGGTGGCAATGGCACTGGCCAGGGCCAGACCGTCAAAGGTGCTGGTGCCGCGGCCAATTTCGTCCATCAGCACCAGGCTGTGCGGCGTGGCGCTGTGCAGAATCTGCGCGGCCTCGGTCATCTCCAGCATGAATGTGGACTGGGCGTTGGCAAGGTCATCCGCCGCACCAATGCGGGTGTGGATGGCATCGATGGGCCCCAGGCGGCAAGCCTTGGCGGGTACATAACTCCCCATGCTGGCCAGCAGCACGATGATGGCGACCTGGCGCATATAGGTGGACTTACCGCCCATGTTGGGGCCGGTGATGATCTGCATGCGCTGGCGGGCGCCGAGGCGGGAGTCGTTGGCAATGAAGTTACCGCTGGAGAGTTCTGCCAGCCGCGCCTGCACCACCGGGTGGCGGCCGGCTTCGATGTCGATGCAGGGCTCGGCCACAAACTGCGGTGGGTTCCAGTCCAGCGTCAGCGCGCGTTCGGTCAGTGCGCACAGCGCGTCCAGCGCGGCCAATGCACGGGCCACGCGTGTCAGCTGTGGAATGTGGGCCTGCAACTGGTCCAGCACCTGCTCGAACAAATACTTCTCACGCGCCAGCGCGCGCTCCTGCGCGCTCAGGGCCTTGTCTTCAAAGGCCTTGAGTTCGGGCGTGATGAAGCGCTCGGCGTTCTTCAGAGTCTGGCGGCGGCGGTAGTCGTCGGGCACCTTGTCCACCTGGCCGGTGGTGACCTCGATGTAGAAGCCGTGCACCTTGTTGAACTGCACGCGCAAATTGGCAATGCCGGTACGGGCCTTTTCGCGCACTTCCAGGTCCAGCAAAAACGCATCACAGTTGGTCTGGATGGCGCGCAGCTCGTCCAGGTCGGCGTCAAAGCCGCCGGCAATCACACCACCGTCGCGCACCAGCGCCGCGGGCTCGGGGTCAATCGCGCGGGCCAGCAGGGCGGTGGCATCGCCCGGCGGCAGCAAATGCTCTGAAATATGAGCCAAATAGCCCTCTAGCCCCCGTAGATGTTGCGCGAGCAGCTCTGTTTTTTGTAGCGTCACCACCAGTGCCACGAGTTCGCGTGGGCGCACCTGGCGCAGCGCGGTGCGGGCGGTGATGCGCTCCACATCGGCACAGCCCTTGAGCTGCCCGCGCAGTGTTTGCCATAGGTTGTTGCGTAAAACTCCAATCGCCTGCAGCCGGTGCTGGGCCTCCGTGCGGTCGCGCTGGGGTTCCAGCAGCCAGCTTTTGAGCATGCGGCTGCCCATGCCGGTCATGCAGGTGTCCAGCAGGCTGAAGAGCGTGGGGCTGTCCTCGCCGCGCAGGGTCTGCACCAGTTCCAGGTTGCGGCGGGTGGTGGTGGGCAGGTCGATGAGCGCGTCGTTGCGCTGCACCTGCACGCTGTGGATGTGGGTCAGCGCTCGGCCTTGCGTGTGCTCGGCATAGCCCAGCAGCGCGGCGCTGGCGGCATGGGCCAGGGGCAGGTCTTGCGCGTTCCAGCTACTGAGGCTGGCGGCTTGCAGCGCGTCCAGCAGCTTGCGCTGGCCCAGTGCGCTGTCAAACTGCCACTCGGGCCGGGCCGTCAGGTACAGCGCGTGGCTGGTGGATCGCAGGCGCTTGAGTTTGTCTTCAAAACTGGTGGTGCAGCCCGCGCTGTAGGTCAGCTCGCTGGGCGCCACGCGGGTGATCCAGCCGTTCACTTCATCGGGCGCACATTCAGCCAAAAACACCACACCCTGGGTGACCGACAACCAAGCCAGGCCGCAGCGGTTGCGCGGGCCCTGGTGCACGGCCATCAAAATGGATTCGGATTTTTCGTTCAGCAGCTCCGCATCGGTCAGCGTGCCGGGGGTGACGACGCGCACCACCTTGCGTTCCACCGGGCCCTTGTTCACGCCCACTTCACCGGTCTGCTCGCAGATGGCCACGGACTCGCCATGGCGGATCAATTTGGCCAGGTAGCCCTCCATCGCGTGAAAGGGCACGCCGGCCATCACCACGGGCTGGCCGGCGGACTGGCCGCGCTGCGTCAGTGTGATGTCCAGCAGCCGCGCAGCCTTCTCGGCATCGGCATAAAACATCTCGTAAAAATCCCCCATGCGGTAGAACAGCAGGGTGCCGGGGTACTGGGCTTTGAGGCCCAGGTACTGGATCATCATGGGGGTGTGGGGAGGGGCCGGTTCGCTCATCCCAAGAAGTCTATCAACTTCACTGGTCCGGCCGGGTCCACTAGGGGTTGCCCAGCGTGGCGGGCACCGCTTTGAGGCTCTATGATGGAAACACCCTTCACTCTGGCTAGCCCCTTTGCCCGTGTTGCCTTCACCCGAACAGCCCCAGTCGGCCTTGCCCGGCGCGCAGCCCGCGGTGCCTGGGGCGGCTTGGGGCGTGACCGATGGGGTGTTCAAAACCATTTTTGACCGCAGCCCGGAAGCGATTGCCCTGATACGGGAGCGCGACGATGTGCTGGTGGAGGTCAACACCGAGTGGCTGCACCTGACTGGTTATTCCCGTGCTGAGGCACTGGGCCGGACGGCGGTGGACATGGGCCACTGGCTGGACCCGCAAGCGCGCAAGCGCGTGTTTGCTCCCTTGCACGAGGGCGGGCGTGTGGTGGATACCGATGTCACCCTGGTCATGAAAGACCGTAACCCCCGTGTGGTGCGCATGAACGCGGCGCTGGTGCACGAGCAGGGCGAGGCCTACATCCTGTTGTACCTGCGCGATGTCACTGCCGAGCGCCTTGCCCATGAAGCCCTGCGCGCAGGGGAACAGGCGCTGGAGCAGGCCAATGACAAGCTCAACCGCCAGGTCAAGCTCTACGAGCTGACCGAGTCCTTGGCCAAGGTAGGCCACTGGGTGGCCTACCCCGACTCACCGGACTTGCAGATATCGCGCGGAGCTGCCCACATTGGCGGCATGGATACCCAGACCCTGTTGCAACGCGGGCAGCTTATCCAGAGCCTGCAAGCCGAGGACCGGGCCCAGGTGGAACAGGCGCTGCAACGCATGGATGGTGAGGTGGTGGAGTACCGCTGGCGCCGGTCCGATGGGCAGCTGATCTGGGTGCGTGCGCGTTTTTACCGCCAAATGAAGGACGGTGTGATCCAGGCCGAGATGGGGGTGATCCAGGAGTTCACCGACGAGCATCGGGTGCGACAGAACCTGGAGAACCAGCTGGCCTTCATCCACAAGATCACCAGCCGTGCGCCGGGGTTGGTCTACGAGTACCAGATGTGGCCTGACGGGAAGTATGTGTTTCCCTTTGTCAGTGCGGGTGTGCAGCAGATTTATGGCGTGACGCCCGAGCAGGCCTATGCCGATCCGGTGTCCGTGTTCCAGTGCATCCACCCTGAAGACATGCGCCTGGTCATCAAGAGCACCTGGGCAGCCATGGGCGCGGTGCAGCCCTGGCGCTGCGAATTCCGCGTGGGCAAGCCCGGCGAGGCGGATCGCTGGATGCTGGGCAACTCCTTGCCTGAGTTTCAGCCTGATGGGTCGGTGTTGTTCTGTGGTTCCATCACCGACATCACGGCCCAGAAAGAGGCGCTGGCCCGCTTGCAGGTCAGTGAGGAGCGTTTCCGCAGCCTGTCGGCCCTGTCCTCCGACTGGTATTGGGAGCAGGATGCGGACTTTCGCTTTGTCCGTATTGACGGCAATGGCTTGAGTAGCGCCAAGCTGGCCTCGGACGCGGCCATCGGCAAGACGCGCTGGGAGTCCGGCGCCCTGGGCGTGAGCCCGATGCAATGGGCGGCGCACAAGGCGCAGTTGCAGGCGCACGAGACCTTCCATGACTTCGAGATGCAGCGCATCCTGAAAGACGGCACTTACATGTGGGCGGCCATCAGTGGTGCGCCCATCTTTGATGCTGAGGGTGTGTTCTGCGGCTACCGGGGTACCGGGCGTGACATTTCTGCGCGCAAGCAGGCCGAGGCCGAAATCGAACGCCTGGCCTTCTTCGATGCGCTGACCAGCCTGCCCAACCGGCGCATGCTGATCGACCGGCTGGAGCATGCCGTGGCTGCCAGCGCACGCCATGGCCACCACGGTGCCCTGCTGTTCATTGACCTGGACAATTTCAAAATCCTCAACGACACCTTGGGCCACCACATGGGGGACCTGCTGCTCAAGCAGGTGGCCGCGCGCTTGCAGGAATGTGTGCGGGATGTGGACACCGTCGCCCGCTTGGGCGGGGACGAGTTTGTGGTCATGCTCGAAGAGCTGGGTGCGGTGGACACCGAGGCGGCCAGCCAGGCCGAGATGGTGTCCAAAAAAATCCTGCAAGCCCTGAACCAGCAGTTCGCGCTGGGCAGCCACCAGTTGCACAGCTCGCCCAGCATTGGCGTCACGCTGTTTTACCAGCACACCCACACGGTGGACGAGCTGCTCAAACGTGCCGACCTGGCCATGTACCAGGCCAAGGCCGCGGGGCGCAACACCCTGCGCTTTTTTGACCCCGAGATGCAGGCTGCCGCCTCGGCCCGGGCCGCCATCGAGGCCGACCTCCGCCAAGGCCTGCTGCGCAACGAGTTCATGCTGTATTACCAGCCCGTGGTGGACGACCAGGGCCACACCACCGGGGTGGAGGCCCTGCTGCGCTGGAAGCACCCCGAGCGCGGGCTGGTGCCGCCGGGAGAGTTCATCCCCGTGGCGGAGCAGACCGGGCTGATCTTGCCGCTGGGCCAGTGGGTGCTGGAGGCGGCCTGTGCGCAGCTGGTGGCCTGGAGTGCCAAGCCCCACACCCAGCGCCTGACCATGGCCGTCAACGTGAGTGCACGCCAGTTCAAACACCCCGATTTTTCCAACCACATCTTGAGCCTGCTACGCCTTTCGGGGGCCAACCCCTACCGGCTCAAGCTGGAGCTGACCGAGAGCCTGCTGCTGTCCGACTTTGACGAGGTGATCGTCAAGATGAGCGAGCTGCGCTCCATTGGTGTGGGTTTCTCGCTAGACGACTTTGGCACCGGCTACTCGTCGCTGGCCTACCTCAAGCGCCTGCCGCTGGACCAGCTCAAGATTGACCAGTCGTTTGTGCGCGATGTGTTGACCGACCCCAACGACGCGGCCATTGCGCGCACCATCCTCAACCTGGCGCGCAGCCTGGACTTGGGCGTGGTGGCCGAGGGCGTGGAAACTGCAGGCCAGCGGGACTTTTTGCTGCGCAACGGCTGCAAGGCCTTTCAGGGATATTTCTTTGGTCGGCCGGTGCCGGTGGAACAGCTGGAGCTGCCCGCGCCATGAGTGCAGGGTTTGACTGGGCGCAGCGCACGGCTGCCGAGTGTGCACAGGAGATTGCACGGCTGGAGGACGCCCTGGCCTCTGCGGAATCGGGGGCGCGCCGACAGTACGACATGCTGGACGCGCTGTTTGTGCGCAGCCCGGCCGCGATTTCATTGACACGCATGAGCGATGGCTGTTTTGTGGATGTGAACGCGCATTGGGAGC
Source organism: Rhodoferax sp. XS2R6 (assembly GCF_056521365.1). NCBI lineage: Bacteria > Pseudomonadati > Pseudomonadota > Betaproteobacteria > Burkholderiales > Comamonadaceae > Rhodoferax > Rhodoferax sp. XS2R6. The sequence continues at coordinate 85,526 of NZ_JBWMAY010000002.1, forward strand.
AGGTCACCGGTTACCGCTGGGCAGATGCCGTGGGGAAAACGGCACTGGAGCTGGGCTTCTGGCCCAACGCTGCGGCGCGCGACGCGGCCTTTGCCCGCGCCGCGGAGCTGCGGGGCAAGCACCAGGTGGAGGTCCCCTTCACCACCCCGGACGGGCGCCAGGTCCTATTCCAGATGGAGGGCACCCGCCTGAGCCTGGCGGGGGAGTTGCATGTGGTGGTCTACCTGCACGACATCACGCTGCAGCGCCAGGCCCAGGAGGCGGTGCAGGTGAGTGAGCGGGCCCTGCAGCAGGCCAATCAGGAGTTGCGCGGACAGCTGGAGTTGTTTGAACTGACGGAGCGCCTGGCCCGGGTCGGCCACTGGACGGTGCCACAGGGCGCGAGCCGGCCGGTCTGGTCCAAAGGGCTGTATGCGCTGGCAGATCTGCCATGGCAGCCGGGCATGACCTTTGAGTCGGCGCGCCAGCACATCCACCCGGACGACCGGCCGGCTTTTTTGCAAGCGCGCGAGCGCATGGACGGCAGCGAGCTGGAGTACCGCTGGCTCAACCGGATTGGTGTGGTGCAGTGGTTGCGCACCCGCATGCGCCGCCAGCACCACGATGACGGATCTTTTGTCGACTTTGGGGTGGTGCAGGATTTTTCGGAAGAGGCACGTGCCAAGGAGGCCCTGCAGGAGCGACTGGAGATGATCCAGCGCCTGACCAGCCGCCTGCCCGAGATGGTGTTCCAGTTTGTACGCCACAGCCCCACACATGGCGAGTTCACGTTTGTGAGCGATGCCTGTGAGGCGTTGTTTGGTGTCACGGCCCAGGAAGCCCGGTCCGACCCCCGCAGGGTGTTTCGCTGCGTGTACCCGGACGATCTGCCCGCCATGGTGGCCTCTATGAACGACACGGCCGAACACGGCGCTACTTGGGCCCACGAGTTTCGCGTGCACCGCCCTGACGGCACGGTGCGCTCGCTGTTCGGCAAGGCCATCACCATCTGGGAGCCTTCGGGTCACCACATTGCCTACGGCTCGGTGACCGACATCACGGCCATCAAGGCCTCCCAGGCCACGCTGATGGAAAGCGAGTCCCGCTTTCGCGCACTGACCGAGCTGTCCTCCGATTGGTACTGGGAGCAGGATGCGCAATTTCGTTTCGTACGTTTTGATGGCAATTTGGCGGGTAAGTCACAGCTGTACCGCATGGGCAAGACCCGGTGGGAGCTGGGGGCGCTGAACTTTAACGAGGCCGACTGGGAGGCGCACCGGCAGATCTTGCAGGACCGCCAGGTGTTTCGCGAACTGGAGTTGTGCGATCTGGATTCGCAGGGCAAACCCTACTGGGTGTCTGTCAGCGGGGCACCGTTTGTGGATGTCCAAGGCCAGTTTAGGGGCTACCGCGGTGTGGGCCGCGACATCACCGCACGCAAGCTGGCGGAAGAAAAGATCGAACGCCTGGCCTTCTACGATGTGTTGACCGGCCTTCCCAACCGCCGCTTGCTGATCGATCGCCTGCAACAGGCTCTGGCGCTGGCTGCCCGCGATGGTTTGCATGGCGCCCTGCTGTTCATTGACCTGGACAACTTCAAGGACCTCAATGACACACGGGGCCACGATGTGGGGGATTTGCTGCTGCAGCAGGTGGCACAGCGCCTGCTGGCCTGCGTGCGCGGGACTGACACCGTGGCGCGTTTGGGGGGGGATGAGTTTGTGGTGATGCTGCACAGCCTGGACGCCGACCCGGCCCAGGCCAGCGCCCATGTGGAGCTGGTGGGCAAAAAAGTGATTAGCAGCCTGAACCAGTCCTATGTGCTGGGTGCGGCAGAGCACCACAGCACGCCCAGCATCGGCATCACCCTGTTTGCGCAGCAGCATCAGACGGTGGACGAGCTGCTCAAGCAGGCCGATCTGGCACTGTACGAGGCCAAGGCCGCGGGGCGCAACACCATGCGCTTTTTTGACCCGGCCATGCAGGCGCTGGTGGCCCAGCGCACCGCGCTGGAGCTGGACCTGCGCCATGGCTTGCAGCGCCAGGAGCTGGTGGTGTACTACCAACCCGTGGTGGACGCTGCGCGCCGCATGGTAGGTGCCGAGGCACTGGTGCGCTGGCAACACCCGCAGCGCGGGTTGGTGTCCCCCATGGAGTTCATTCCGGTGGCGGAGCAGACCGGGCTCATCATTCCGCTGGGCGCCTGGGTGTTAGAGATGGCATGCCGGCAGTTGGCCCTGTGGGCACAGCAGGTGGAGACCGAGGCGCTCACGGTGGCAGTGAATGTGAGCGCACGCCAGTTCCGTCACCCCGATTTTGCCCAGCAGGTGCTGGACCTGGTGCACAAAACCGGCGCCAACCCGCAACGCCTGAAGCTGGAGCTGACCGAGAGCCTGCTGCTCAGCGATACGCAGGATGCGATCCTGAAAATGACTGCCCTGCAGGCTGCCGGAGTGGGTTTTGCGCTGGACGACTTTGGCACCGGTTATTCGTCCTTGTCGTACCTCAAGCTGCTGCCACTGCAGCAACTCAAGATCGACCAGTCCTTTGTGCGCGACGTGTTGACCGACCCCAACGACGCGGCCATTGCCCGCACCGTGCTGGCGCTGGGCAAGAGCCTGGGGTTCAGTGTGGTGGCGGAAGGGGTGGAAACCGAAGGGCAGCGCGATTTCCTGTTGGACAATGGCTGCACCCTGTTTCAGGGCTATTTGTTTGGCCGCCCGGTGCCGGTTGCGCAGTTGCTGCTGTCACCCGAGGCGGCGGAAGCCGCATTGCCGCCCCTGTGGGAGATCTGATTACAGCAACGCGTCGCCTACGGAGCCGTTGTCATCGGCCGCAGTAGCCGCCTCGGTCTGGGCCGCCGCTGCTTGGCGCAAGGCTGCTTTTTCACCGGCGGGGGCGAACTTGCTGTACTTGCCCAGGATGCTGACCATCTGGCCATAGATGCGGGGGCTGCCGGCCAGGATTTCATTCTGTTCCAAAAACTCGGCCTCACCCGTGAAGTTGCCCACCAGGCCGCCGGCCTCGGTCACCAGCAGGGAGCCCGCTGCCACGTCCCAGGGCTGCAGGCCCAGCTCAAAGAAGCCTTCGGTGTAACCCGCGGCCACATAGGCCAAGTCCAGTGCGGCGGAGCCTGGGCGGCGCAGGCCGGCGGTGCGCTGCATCACGTCACCCATCATCTGCAGGTATTGGTTGAAGTTGTCACCGGGGCGGAACGGAAAACCGGTGGAAATCAGCGCCTCGTTGAGCTGGGTGCGCTTGGACACACGCAGGCGGCGGTCGTTGAGGTAAGCACCACGGCCCTTGGTGGCGGTGAACAGGTCGTTGCGACTGGGGTCGTACACCACGGCTTGCTCGATCTTGCCTTTGACGGCCAGCGCGATGCTCACGCAGTACACGGGCAGGCCGTGGATGAAGTTGGTGGTGCCGTCCAGCGGATCGATGATCCAGACGAATTCGGAGTCTTTGGCGCCGTGTTCCTTGCCGGATTCTTCGGCCCAGATGCCGTGGCCGGGGTAGGCCGTCAGCAGGGTTTCAATGATCGCTTGTTCTGCCGCATGGTCCACTTCGGTAACGAAGTCGTTGGCCTTTTTTTGCGAAACGCGTACGGATTCGATGTCCAGCGCCGCGCGGTTGATGATATTTCCGGCAGTGCGGGCGGCCTTGATGGCCACATTGACCATGGGGTGCAGATTGAGCGTCATAGATTGTTGGGGGAAGAACTGGGAGGACCGGCTGGCGATGCAGGCGGCGACAATAGGCGTATTTTAACGGCAGGGCCTTGGTTGCGCACCCTAGCGGGCGTTTATCACCCGTAACCTGCCTCTTTTGCCCCCATTTTCTGCATGCAAACCCGCTTCATCCTGATCAACACCAGCCACGCCGGCAATGTGGGAGCCGCCGCCCGCGCCATGAAAACCATGGGTTTTGACGACCTGGTGCTGGTGGCGCCACGCTGGGCCAACGTGCTGCGCCGCGAGGAAACCATCCAGCGCGCCAGCGGGGCACTGGATGTGTTGGCCAAGTGCCGCATCGTGGACACGCTGGACGAGGCATTGGACGGCATCAGCCACCTGTGCGCCACGGCGATGACACCGCGCGACTTCGGCCCGCCCACCACCACGCCGCGTGAGCACTTTGCCGCGCTATCAAAAGGTGAGCTGCTTGCGCAGTACCCACCTGGGCTAGAGGGCGATTTGGCATCAAAATCCACCCAATCCGGCGTAGGCTTCCTGTTTGGCTCCGAGCGTTTTGGCATGCGGAATGAAGACGTGTACCGCTGCCATGTCTGCCTCTCCATCCCCAGCAACCCGCAGTTCGGTTCGCTGAACATCGGCGCGGCGCTACAGGTGATCGCCTACGAGTGGCGACTGGCCTTGGGGGGCTTCGGCGTGGACGTGGCCGCCGCACCGAGCGCGCTTGCCGACGCAGCGCAGGTCAGCGGCATGCTCACGCATTTGGAGCAGTCGCTGGTGGCGCTGGGCTTTCTGGACCCCGCCGCACCCAAAAAACTCATGCCGCGCCTGAATGCACTGTTCAACCGTGCCCAGGTCACGCAAGAGGAAATCCACATCCTGCGCGGCATTGCCAAGGCCATCCTCCAGCAAAGCGGGCAAGCACCTGCCAAGGGTGCGGGTTTGGTGGCGATAGACGGCAAAGCAGACTTGAACGGGTAGACTCTTTCGCATGTTTTCCCGCATCCGCTCCGACATCCAATGCATCCTCGACCGGGACCCGGCCGCCCGTACCACTTGGGAGGTCATCACCTGTTATCCGGGCCTGCATGCGGTGGTGGTGCACCGGGTGGCGCATTGGTGCTGGACGCACGGCCTCAAGTGGCTGGGGCGCTTTATCTCGCACCTGTCGCGTTTTTTTACCGGCATTGAAATCCACCCCGGCGCCAAGCTGGGCGAGCGCGTGTTCTTCGACCACGCCATGGGCACCGTGGTGGGCGAAACCGCCGAGATTGGCGACGGTTGCACGATCTACCAGGGCGTGACCCTGGGTGGCACCAGCCTGTACAAAGGCGCCAAACGCCACCCCACGCTGGGCAAGGATGTGGTGGTGAGTGCTGGCGCCAAGGTGCTGGGCGGTTTTGAGGTGGGTGATGGCGCCAAGATCGGCAGCAATGCCGTGGTTGTCAAGCCTGTGCCAGCGGGCGCCACGGCGGTGGGCATTCCGGCGCGCATTCTGCCCAGCAAAGCCGGGGTGAGTGCCGACGTGACCACGGCCGACCGCAAGTTCACCGCCTACGGCATCACCCAGGAAGACGACCCGGTGAGCCAGGCACTGCGTGGCTTAGTGGACAGTGCTTCCGGCCAGGACCACCAGATTGCGCTGCTGTGGAAGGCTATCGAGCAACTGTCCGCCCGCGGTGCAGAGGGTGACTGTGTGCCCAGCGATGCCTCGCGCAAAGAGTGTTTTGAGGCGGAGAAACTCAACCAGCTCATTGGAAAGTAAAAAAGGCCCCGAGGGGCCTTTTTTACGGCTGTGCGGTTTCAGCCGCGCTCGGGGCGCACCGCACTTTTGGGGCGGAAGCCCTTGCAGACCGCGTCCACGGTTTCCAGGTAGGGCCCGCCAATCAGGTCCACACAGTAGGGCACGGCGGCAAAGATGCCGGGCACGATCTGTTTGCCATCTGCGTCCTTCAGACCTTCCAGTGTTTCCGCAATCGCCTTGGGCTGGCCCGGCAGGTTGATGATCAGCGTCTGCTTGCGGATCACCGCCACCTGGCGCGACAGGATGGCCGTGGGCACAAAGTGCAGGCTGATGGCGCGCATCTGTTCGCCAAAACCTGGCATTTCCTTGTCGGCCACCGCCAGCGTGGCTTCGGGCGTCACATCGCGCAGGGCAGGGCCGGTGCCACCGGTGGTCAGCACCAGCGCGCAGCCGGCATCGGTCAGCGCGATCAGCGTGTCTTCAATGGTTGTTTGTTCGTCGGCAATCAGCCGGGCTTCGAACTGGATGGGGTTGTGCAGTGCACGCCCTAGCCAGTCCTGCAGGGCCGGCAGGCCCTTGTCTTCATAAACACCGCTGGAGGCGCGGTCGCTGATGGAGACGATGCCAATGCGCACCGGCTCAAATGATGCCCCCACGCTTGCCACTGCGTGTGCTGCGCTGCCCCCCGAGGGGGCCTTCGCGCCTTGGGACGGCCCGGCGGCACTCATCCCCGACCCACTCACGCCTCGTCCCCGTCGTAGTCCGCCCCATCGTCGGTGTCATCGGCTGCGGGGCCCTCCGCATGGGCCAGCAGCGCTTCGCGCACCAGCTGGAAAATATCGCGGTAGGCGCGGCCATGGCGCAAGGCCTCGCCGGGTTTCTCGGGCTTGGCGTCTTTGCGGGCCTGGCGTACCAGGGCGCGCAGGTTCTGGCTGTCGGTGGCGGGGCTCAGCGTGATCCACTGGCCCACGGCATCGTCGTCGGCAATCAGGCGGTCGCGCCATTGTTCGGCTTGGTGCAGCACCAAAGTCTCTTTGGCCGACGGCATGTGCTGTTCTTCCAGCGCGGCACGGATCTCGTCCCATTTGGACGGCTCCAGTTTGCGCATCAGCTTGCCGATGAACTGCATCTGGCGGCGTTTGCCTTCGAAGTTGGTGATGCGTTTGGCTTCCGCCACGCCTTCCACCAGTTTGTCGGGCAGTTCCAACTTGGTCATGAGTTCGGTGCGCAACGTCAACAGGTCTTCGCCCAGCTTTTGCAGCTCGGTGCTTTCCTTTTTGAGGTCGGTGCGGGTCGGCTCATCCGTGCCCTTGAGTTCGCGCTTGTACTCCAAGTCCAGTGCGCTGCCTTCGGCGACGAACTGGCCCTTGACGTAATAGCCTTTTTTTAGTTTGCGTGACATAGCCAAGTATCATAGCCGTCGCCATGAAGAAACCCACCTCCGCCTCTGGGCGCACCTCCCCATCTCCCTCTTTGAAGGCCAAACCGGCCGATAGCGGCTTTGCCTACACCCGTGACTTTTTCGAGTCGCGCGTGGACGCCGCACTGGCCCAGGCCAAAAAACTGGGTGCGACGGACGCGGGCGCCGAAGTGTCGGAAGGCTGTGGGCTGAGCGTGTCCGTGCGCAATGGCGAGCTGGAAAACGTGGAGCGCAACCGCGACAAATCGCTGGGCGTGACCGTGTATGTGGGCAACCGCCGCGGCAATGCCAGCACCTCCGACTTTTCGGACGCGGCGATTGAGCAAACCGTGCGCGCGGCCTACGACATTGCCCGTTTTACCGCAGAAGACCCGTTTGCCAGCCTGCCCGACGCCGATGACATCGTGCCCGTGGCCGAGCGTGGCCGTAGCCTCGATTTGTTCTTCCCCTGGGCCGTGACCAGCGAAGAAGCTGCCCAACTGGCCCTGGAATGTGAAGCCGCTGCCCTGGGCGTGAGCAAACGCATCACCAATAGCGAAGGTGCGGCCGTATCGGCCCAGCAATCGCATTTCTTCAGCGCCCACACGCGTGGTTTTCGCGGTGGTTACGCTTCCTCGCGCCACTCGTTGTCGGTGTCGCCGATTGCGGGCAAAGGCCGCGACATGCAGCGCGACGCCTGGTACAGCTCCATGCGTTCTGCTGACGAACTGGCTTCGCCCCAGGCCGTAGGGCGTTACGCCGCTGAGCGTGCGCTGAGCCGCCTCAAGGCCCGCAAAATTGCCACGGTGGAATGTCCCGTGTTGTTCGAATCGCCGCTGGCGGCCGGGCTGGTGGGGGCGTTTGTGCAGGCCGTGAGCGGCGGTGCGCTGTACCGCAAGAGCACGTTTTTGCTCGATTCACTGGGCAAACAGGTGCTGCCCAAACACATTGATATCCAGGAAGACCCGTTTGTGCTGCGCGGCAAGGGCAGCTCGCCGTTCGATGACGAAGGCGTGCGGGTGAAAGCCCGTAAGGTGGTGGATGCCGGCCGCGTGCAAGGTTACTTTTTGAGTAGTTATTCGGCCCGCAAACTGGGCATGCGCACCACCGGCAATTCGGGCGGTTCGCACAACCTGACCTTCACCTCGCGCCTGACCAAGGCCGGGGACGACCTGGACGCGATGTTGCAGAAACTGGGCACCGGCCTGCTGGTGACCGAACTGATGGGTCAGGGTGTGAACTACGTGACGGGTGACTACTCGCGTGGCGCAAGTGGCTTCTGGGTCGAGAAGGGCCGCATCGCTTTTCCGGTGCACGAAATCACCATCGCAGGCAATATGAAGGACATGCTCAAGGGCATCGAGGCGGTGGGAGCCGATACGTACAACTACGGTGCCAAAACCGTGGGTTCCGTGCTGATCAACCGCATGAAAGTGGCGGGAAGCTGAAGGAGCTTGTATGCGTACTTTTGTAAGCCTGATGTGCCTTGTCGTGTTGGCCGTCAGCGCCCGTGCGCAAACACCAGCGCCAGCCACTCCCGCACGTGTGCTTCATCCTTGGCAGGCACCGATGCCTGCTGGTACGGCAGAGGCCTATTTCACCAACCTGAAGTCGGGCGACCGCATTGAAACGCCTTTTTTGCTGAAATTCGGTTTGTCGGGCGGCTGGGGCCTGGCGCCCATTGCCAAACCCCTGGGCGGCAAAAGCGGCCATCACCACCTGCTGGTGAACCGGGATTTGCCGCTGGATTTCAAGGCAGCCTTGCCCTTCAACGAACAGTACATCCACTTTGGCAAAGGCCAGATGGAGGCTGTGCTGACACTGGCACCCGGCACCTACACGCTGCGTATGTTGCTGGCGGACGATAAACACCTGCCGCACTTTGTTTACAGCAAGCCGCTCAAGGTCACGGTGACGAAGAAAAATGCGACGGATCCCAAGGCACTTGTTGCCCAAGGTATTGCCATCCAAGTATCGGGCGCCGAAGTGAAAACGCCTTTTCGCGTCCAGTTCCATGCCTCGGGCCTGAATGTGGCCCATGCAGTGCAGCAGGAAAAAGACACGGGCCACTTCAAGCTCACGGTCGTCAGCAAGGCCGGTGCCGTGGCGGAAATGGATTTTGTGGAAGGCCAGACCGAGGCCTGGTTGGCCCCACCCGTGGGGGACTACACCCTCAAGCTGGAGTTTCTGGACAACCTGAACCCCAAACAGGTACTGGCCAGCGCCGCGCCCACGGCGGTGCGGGTCCAGCCCTAGTCGGGCAAATTAGCCAGCCAGCGCGGTCTTGACCGCGGCCGACACGGTGCCCATTTCGGCCTTGCCGGCCAGGCGGGTTTTCACCACGCCCATGACCTTGCCCATATCGCCGGGTCCGGTAGCGCCCAGCTCGGCCACGATGGCTTTCACTTCCGCCAGCACTTCGTCGGCAGACATGCGTTGGGGCAGGTAGGCCTGCAGCACCTTCATCTCAGATGCTTCCTTGTCGGCCAGCTCTTGGCGCTCGGCCTTGACAAAGGCTTCGATGCTGTCCTTGCGCTGCTTGATCAGCTTGTCCACGATGGCGACCACCATCGCATCGTCCAGCTCCACACGTTCGTCCACTTCTTTTTGCTTGCACGCAGCCAGCAGCAGGCGGATGGTGCCCAGGCGCTCGCTGTCCTTGGCGCGCATGGCGGTCTTCATGTCTTCGGTGATCTGGTCTTTGAGTGACATAACAGTGCTTCCTGAGAGGGGATGAGAGTGAGGCTACAGAATGAAAAAAGCCCGCCGGAGCGTCCCCAGGCGAGCTTTTTGTGGCCAGAAGCTGCGTACAGCTTCATGGGCCAGAAACTTAGAACAGTTTCTTGGGGAGCTGCATGCTGCGAATGCGCTTGTAGTTGCGCTTGACGGCGGCTGCCTTCTTGCGCTTGCGCTCAGCAGTGGGCTTTTCATAGAACTCGCGGGCGCGCAAGTCGGTCAGCAAACCCAATTTTTCGATAGTGCGCTTGAAGCGACGCAGGGCGACGTCAAAGGGCTCGTTTTCTTTTACACGGATCGTTGTCATTACGTAATGAATTCCAAAATGTGCTGTCGCCAGTCATGGGGGGAGATCGAGACCCACATGCCACGTTCAGCGGTATTTCCCCATCTATAACTAGTATTGGCCGATGGGGAGACTGCCAGAATAGCCCGCGATTATAACGCGTTAATGCGCGCTGCCAAGCCCTGTCTGGGGCCGAATTGACCCCCTTGGGGGGGCAGCGACCCGCGCAGCGGTGGAGCGTGGGGGCCTTATTGCCGCCGCTCGGCAAGTGCTTTTGCGCAAGCAAATGCACTTGCCCAGGCCCACTGGAAGTTGTAACCGCCCAGCCAGCCCGTCACATCGACCACTTCGCCAATGAAAAACAGGCCCGGTTGGTGGCTTTCCAGGGTCTGGCTGGACAGCACCTTGGTGTCCACGCCGCCGGCCGTTACCTCGGCCTTGCGGTAGCCCTCGGTGCCGGTGGGCGTGAGTTCCCAGCGGCTCAGGTGCTCGGCCAGGGCGTTCAGGGCCTTGTCGCTGGCCTCGTTGACCGGGCGCTGCCAGTCGTGGCCCCAGGTTTTGCCTTGCTCCACCCAGGTATCGGCCAGGCGGCTGGGCACCAGGCCGGCCAGCTCGTTGGCAATGCGCTTGCGCGAGGTAGTCTTGGCTTCGCTCAGGTGCTTCGACAAGTCGGTGCCGGGCGCCAGGTTCAGGCGAATCGGCGTGCCTTCGGCCCAGTAGCTCGAGATTTGCAGCACACCCGGGCCACTGAGGCCCCGGTGGGTGAACAGCAGGTCCTCGCGAAAGGCCATGCTGGCCTTCTTGGCCCCGGTGGCAATGTCCACCGGCAGCGATAGGCCTGAGAGCTGGGCAAACGGGGCCCAGGCGGCTTCGTCAAAGGTCAGCGGTACCAGCGCAGGGCGGGGCGCGACCACAGGCAGGTCGAACTGCTTGGCCACGCGGTAGCCAAAGTCGGTGGCGCCGATTTTGGGAATGGACAGGCCACCCGTGGCGATAACGACTGCGCCGCAGTGGATGGTCCCGCGGTCGCTCTCAATTTCATAGCTGCTGGCGCATGCGCCATGTGGGCTAGAGGCCAAAAACCTTATATTTTTAACACTGCAGGGCTGCCAGCGCTCCACGCCGCCGCCGGCGCATTCGGCCAGCAGCATGTCGATCAGGTCTTCGGCCGAACGGTCGCAAAACAGCTGGCCCTTGTGCTTTTCGTGGAAGGCGATGTTGTGCTTCTTCACCAGCGCAATGAAGTCGGCTGGTGTGTAACGCGACAGCGCCGATTTGGCAAAGCGCGGGTTCTCACTCAGGAAGTTGGCGGCGGTGACATCTACATTGGTGAAGTTGCTGCGCCCGCCACCCGAGATACGGATTTTTTCGGCCACCTTCTCGCTGTGGTCGATCACCAGCACCTTGAGGCCCAACTGGCCCGCCACCCCGGCGCAAAACAAGCCGGCAGCCCCGGCACCCACGATCACCACGTCAAAACTGTGCATAGGCCGCAGTGTAGAGGAGCAGTCTTGTACGCCCCAGTCGCAGCGCGCCGGTGCCCGCAGTTCGGCGCGATTTTGCGACCAGCAGGGCGCCATGAGCGCCGGGCTGTGGGCACCGGCGCGCTGCGACCTAGCCGGAGAAGAGCGGACTCAGTGGGTCGCGACCCCGTCAGGCGTGCTGCCGGTTCCGGTCTGCCAAATCAATCGCCTTGCGCGACAGCCCGTCAATCTCGGTGCTGATGCCCGAGAGCACCGTGGCCACCACGGCAAATTCGCGCCCTTGCTGGCCCGCGCGTGCGGCCATCACCTGGGCGTTGAAGCTCACCACCTTGGCTTCGCGGGCGATGGTGTGGATGTCGGAAACGATGCCGGTGAGCTCCTTGAACAGCAGATCGGCCTTGGCCTTGGTTACGGCGTCGAACACATTGGTCGCCGCGTTCAGTGCTTCGAGCACGGAGTCGGTGGTGTCCACAATGGCTTCGAGCACCGGCTGTATACGTGGCGACTGCCGAGCGATGTGGTCCAGCGCGCTGCGCATCAGCTCCATAAAAGCCTGGATCGTGGCGTTCACGCCCTGCGGGCCTTCGTACACCGCGTGCAGGCGTGCAGCGCTGGGCGTGTCGTAGTGCGACATGGTGCCCAGAAGCCGTGCATGGCTGTCGCAAAACAGCTGGAAGGTGGTGCGTGCCGCACTGAGCTGGCGTGCATCACCGCCGGCGGCCAGCAGGGTTTGCATGACGACACGTTGCGACAGCATGCGCTGGCGTGCGGCAAGGTTCAGGTCGGAAATGGGGGGTGTCGCGGCCGCTACGGCGAGCCTGGCCAAGGGCTGCGTCTGCAGGGACGTGCGAGGGGGAGAGGGGTTCTGGACGGGGGTAGGCATGAACATGGTGAACTCCTTTCGCGGTGGAGTCACACCATGCAAAAACGATGCCGTTATGCCGCCTTGCTGTGACTCGTTTGCACGGCGGCTTGCAGACCCAGCACCACATCGCCCACCACGATCACGCTGGGGCTGGCCAGGTGCTCGCGGCGGATGGTGGCTTGCAGGGCCTGCAGGGTGCATGCCGCGTGGCGCTGCGTGGGCAGGCTCGCGTTCTGGATGATGGCCACCGGCGTGTCGGCGGGCAGGCCTTGCAGCAGGCCGGCTTCAATGTCGGCCGCACCACTCACGCCCATGTAGATCACCAGTGTGAGCTTGGCCTGCTTGGCCGCAGTGGCCAGGGCGGGCCAGTCGGTGCCCTTGTCGCCGGGCTTGGCGTGGCCGGTGACAAACACCACACCATGTGCATGCTCGCGGTGTGTAAGCGGTACGTTGAGCGAGGTGACGGCGGCCAGGCCGGCGGTGATGCCGTTGATGACCGAGACGCGAATGCCCGCGGCTTGCAGGTGCTCCACCTCTTCGCCACCGCGGCCAAAGATGAAGGGGTCGCCACCCTTGAGGCGCACCACGTTCTCGCCCTCTTGGGCGGCGGTGATCATGAGGCGTTCGATGAAGGACTGTGGTGTGGACTTGCAGCCACCGCGCTTGCCCACATGCACCACGCGGGCAGCCGGGTTGGCGTGCGCCACGATGGCGTCGTTCACCAGGTCATCCACCAGCAGCACGGTGGCCTGCTGGATGGCCTTGAGCGCCTTGAGTGTGAGCAACTCCGGGTCGCCCGGGCCGGCGCCGACCAAGGTGACGTGGCCGCTGCTAAGGGTGCTGGAAAGATCGTGTGTCATAGGCTGCGGTGCAGTTGCAAAATGTGCGCCACCTGGTGGGCAATGGGGGCTGGAACGGCCTGGCTGCCGGCCAGCACAGACCCAATGTAGGCCGCGGTGCTGGCAGCGTCAATGGCGCTGGGGAGTTCGGGCAGTTCGGTCAGCGAGCCGGCCTGGTAGGCCTGCAGGTCGGTGGCCTGGCCGCGCAGAAAGGCTTGCATCTTGGGCGTGCGGCGCGGATCGGCCACCGACTCGCCTTCGGTGCCGCGGATCAGCAAGGCGTTGGCCTGCATCAGCGCAAAGGTGTCGGCCATGGAGATGGCGTACTCGGGGTGGGTGTAGCTGCTCACAAGGAGGGCGGGGCCGTTCACCGGGTTCATGAGCTTGACCAGGCTGTGCGCCGGGTTGCGCAGATTGACCACACGGCGCACGTCCAGCAGGCGCTGCAGGCCGGGGCTGAGCAGGGCCGTGGGCGCAAAGGCCACGCTGCCAGGTGCTATGGATTTGATAGCTTCTTGCGCAGGTATATCGAGGGCTTCGAGCACTTTTGACACAAAAACACGGCGGTCCTCGGTGGCCGCGCCGTGGATCAGCACGGGCAGGCCCTCGCGCGCCAGCAGCAAGGCCAGCAGCGGCGTGAGCAGGGGCAGCTTGCGCGCACCGTTGTAGCTGGGAATCACCACCGTGGGCAGGGTGCTGGCGGGCAGCAAGGCCATGCGGCGGCGGGTGGCATCCAGAAAGCCGGCCATCTCTTCGGCCGTCTCGCCCTTGATGCGCATGGCCAGGCAGAAGGCGCCGACCTCCAGGTCGGTCACGCTGCCGTCCAGCACCTGGCCGAACAGATCGTCCGCCTGTTCGCGGGTGAGTGCACGGGCGCCGTCTTTGCCGCGCCCGATTTCCTTGATGTAGTTGCCAATAGCCATGGGGCGATTGTCTTTGATGCCAGATAACTTTCGGCTATGTGCTTATGCACCTGCCGCAGCCGGCGCCATGCTGGCACGCACCATGCGCTGCAACTGGGGCACACACGAGCCGCAATTGGTGCCGCATTTGAGCGTGCTTTGCAGCGTGGCCAGGCGGTCTGCCGCAAAGCCGGTGCATTCGGCCAGCGTGGCGTCGATAGCGGTGTCGGTCACGTTGAAGCAGCTGCACACGACCTTGCCGCGCGACTGCACGGGCAGGGGCGGTGTGGCACCGGGCGCCAGCAGGGCGCGGCCGTAGTTTTGTGCGGGCTGCTCGTCCTGCAGCAGCGTGGTCATCCAGCTCTGCGCGCGGGTGTCACCGGCCAGCAAAAAGCCTTCCAGCGTGGCGTTGGCCGTGCCGCGTTGCAGGCGCACGGCACGGCGCTGGCCGCGTTTTTTGTCGGCGTAACGCACCACATCGGCGCCGCCCAGTTGCAGCAGTGCTTCGATCTCCTGCAGCAGTGCGTCGGGTGCGGCTTCCATGTCGGCCGCGCGGAACAACACACCGCTGCGGCCATGGTCGTCGGCGGTGGCGTTGCCAAAGGGCACACAACTGGCGTAGGCAAAACGCTCCATCAGCGCCTGCAGCTGGCCGCGCACCGCCAGCACGGTGTCGTCGGGCAGCCAGGCAATGGCCAGCAGGGTCCAGGGCATATCGGCCTTGAGCACCTTGACGGCAGCGTGTTTGAACTCGGGCTGTTTGGAGTCCGGGCAATAGGCCGAGGTGGTGAGCGCGTTGACACCCGCCAGGCGGGTGCCGGTGGCGCTCACGCCGCTCAAGAATTCCTCACCCCAGTGCATGGCCATGAAGACCTGGCTCAGGCCCACCTCGGGGCTGGCCTGCACCGGGACCAGGATGGAGCCACGCTTGCTGGTCACGTGCACCAGGTCGTTCTCGGCGATCAGGCGGCGCGCCATGTCCTGCGGGTGCATTTGCAACACGGGCTCGCGCACATGGCCAAACAGGCGGCCCAAGGTGCCGGTGCGGCTCATGCCGTGCCACTGGTCTCGCAGGCGGCCGGTGGTCAACGAAAACGGGTAGCGTGCCTCGCGCGGCTCGGCCACCGCTTTGTAGGCCACGTTGGCAAAACGGGCGCGGCCATCCGGGGTGGGGAACACGCCGTCTTCGTACAGGCGCACTTTGCCGGTGCTGGCGCCCGCGGGCATGGGCCATTGCAGGGGCGTGGCTTCCAGCTGGGCGTAGTCCATGCCGGTGATGTCCAGGTCGCGGCCGCGGGTGGATTCGCGGTGTTCGTTCCACACCGACTCGGCCGTGGGGTAGGGGAACAGTGTGGGCTGTGCGGGCGTGCGGCCCAGGGCGTGCTCCAAGCGCTGGGCAAAGTCGGTGGCAATGGCCCAGTCGTGCCGTGGTGCGGTGTCGGGTGCTCCAGGCGGCACTACGGCGGCGCGCACACGAGAGATGCGGCGTTCGCTGTTGGTGACCGTGCCTTCTTTTTCGCCCCAGGTGGTGGCGGGTAGCAGCAGGTCAGCGTAACGCGTGGTGGCGGTGGTGGCAAAGGCCTCTTGCACCACCACAAACTCGGCGCGCTCTAAGGCGCGGCGCACGGTGGCCTGGTCGGGCATGCTTTGTGCGGGGTTGGTGCAGGCAATCCACAGCGCTTTGATCTCGCCATCGGCAGCGGCCTGGAACATTTCCACGGCTGTCTTGCCGGGAGTCTCTGGCACGCTGGGCACGCCCCACAACGCGGCCACTTCGGCACGGTGTGCGGGGTTGGCCAGTTCGCGGTGGGCGGAGAGCAGGTTGGCCAGGCCACCCACTTCGCGCCCGCCCATGGCGTTGGGCTGGCCGGTCAGCGAAAACGGGCCGGCGCCGGGCATGCCGATCTGGCCGGTGGCCAGGTGCAGGTTGATGAGGGCCGTGTTTTTGGCAGTGCCGCTGCTGGACTGGTTGAGACCCTGGCAATACAGGCTCAGCGTGGCCGGGCTCTGGGCGAACAGGCGTGCGGCTTCCAGCAGGTCGGCCTTGCTGATGCCGCAGGTCTGCGCCACGGCGTCGGGTGTGTAGTCGCGCACCGTGGCCTTGAGGTCGTCAAACCCCGTGGTGTGCTCGGCGATGAAGGCGGCGTTGGTCCAGCCTTCCCACAGCATGAGGTGCAGCATGCCGTGGAACAGCATGACGTCGGTACCGGGCTGGATTTGCAAAAACAGGTCGGCCAGTTCCACCGTGTCGGTGCGGCGCACGTCGGCCACCACGATCTTCATGCCGGGGTTTTTGCGCTTGGCGTCTTCGATGCGGCGAAACAGGATGGGATGGGCAAACGCGGTGTTGGAGCCGACGATAAAAATCGTCTGCGCGTGGTTCACATCGTCGTAACAGGTGGGCGGGGCGTCGGCGCCCAGTGTTTTTTTGTAACCCGCCACGGCGCTGCTCATGCACAGGCGCGAGTTGGTGTCGATGTTGTTGGTGCCAATCAGGCCCTTGGCGAGTTTGTTGAAGACGTAGTAGTCCTCGGTAAGCAGCTGGCCGCTGACGTAAAAACCCACGGCGTCGGGGCCGTCGTTTTGGATGATGCGGGCGAACTGGTCGGTGGCCAGCGTCAATGCGCTGTCCCAGGACACGGGCTGGGGCACCGCATTGCGCTGCAGGCGCTGCAAGGGCTGGAGCAGGCGGGTTTGCAGCGTGACGGGGGCGCTGGCCGTGTGGTGCAGCGTGGAGCCCTTGGAGCACAGGCGGCCGAAGTTGGCCGGATGGTCCGGGTCCCCGCGCACGCCGGTGATCTGCGCACCCTGGGACTCGATGATGACGCCACAGCCGACACCACAGTACGGGCAGGTAGAGCGCGTTTCGGTCATGGTTGCGGGTCCTCGTAACGGTCAGGCGGCGGCGTTGCGGCGGGCGGGGCCAGCGATGGGGCGCACCAGGTCGGTGGCGTGGCCTTGCAGTTCGGCCGACTTGAGGAACACCTGGCCACCATCGAGCTTGACTTCGAACTTGGGCGTGCAACCTTCGTCCGGCGCGCTGGCCTGGCCATCGCACAGGCCGATGGTCCAGTTGTGCAGCGGGCAGGCCACGCTGGTGCCAAACACAATGCCTTGCGAGAGCGGGCCCCCCTTGTGCGGGCAGCGGTCCAGCAGCGCAAACACTTCGTCCTGCGTGTTGCGGAACACCGCCACGTCCAGACCCTGGGCGCGTTCCACACGGCGCGAGCCCAGCACGGGGATGTCGTCAATCTTGCAGATGAGGGTCCATTCGGTCATTTTGTTCTTCCTAATGCTATTGTTTTAGTAGCTGCTTGCGCATATTTCATAAGCGCTAGAGGCCTATTTTGCTTGTATTTACGCTTTGACAGCCGAGTACAGGCCGGTCACCCGGTCCATCACGGCGAGCAGGTTTTCGCTGCTCACAAACACGTCGGCCATGGGTTTGGGGCGCTGCGCACCTTCTTGCAGCTGCTTGAGCGCCATGTCAAAAAACACCCACTGTGCATCGGCCAGCAGCAACTCGTCTTTGATACGCAGGGTCGCTTCGGGCGCGTTGCGCAGCAGCTCCATGGCGGTGGTGAATTCGCTGCGTGCCTTGCCAATCTCGGCGCTGGCCACAGCGGCGTCCACTGGCAGCGTGGCGGCCAAGTAAAACTTGGCCATGCGCTGGGTCAGCATGCGCTGGCGCCCGGCCACGTTGACCAGTTTGCCCACGGGTTTGGCTAGCGCGGCTTCGTATTGCACCGTGCCTTGGTGGGCCAGGGCCAGCACTTTGGCGTCGAGCTGCAGCAGGGCTGCTGCGCCGTCACGCGCGGGGGCTTTGCCCACCAGCGCGGTTTTGTAGTCGGACCAGGCGGCGTCCAGCTTGGTGTAGGTGGCTTGCACATCGGGCGTGGGGGCAAACCCCTTCAGCTCGGTCAGCTGGCGGTCAAACAGCGCCATGGATTTGTCCAGCACCACCTGGGCGCTGGTTTTTTCCACGTTTTGCAGCAGGGCCAACCAGGCCTTGCCCATGCGTTGGCTCAGCATGCGCTGGCGCCCGGCCTTGTTGATGGCGTCGCTCAAGTCCGCCACCTGGGCGCGGGCGGGCAGGGCCAGGCCCACTGCGCCGGCGGCGGCCACAGACATCAGGGTTCTGCGTTGCATGGCTGCGGCCCTCAGGCTTTGACGGCTTCGAACTGGCGGGTGTCGACCTGCGCGTCCTGGAAGTCAAACCAGGGATCCGGCTCGCCGTCCAGTGCGAACAGCAGTTCTTCGTTCAGGGCCTTGCGGCCTTCGGCGTCTTCGAGGATGCGCTTCTTCACATAGTCCAGGCCCACGCGGCTCACATAGTGCACGGTGCGTTCCAGGTACCAGCCTTCCTTGCGGTAGAGCTGCATGAAGGCGCCGGTGTACTCCAGCACTTCTTCGGTCGTTTTGAGCTTGACGAAGAAATGCGCCACTTCGGTCTTGATACCACCGTTGCCGGCGATGTACATCTCCCAGCCGCTGTCCACGCCAATGATGCCCACGTCCTTGATGCCGGCCTCAGCGCAATTGCGCGGGCAGCCAGAGACGGCGTACTTGACCTTGTGCGGTGCATACATGCGCCAGTGGGCGCGCTCCAGGTCCTTGCCCATCTGGGTGCTGTCCTGGGTGCCCATGCGGCACCACTCAGAGCCCACACAGGTCTTCACCGTGCGCAGGGCCTTGGCGTAGGCGTGGCCGCTGGGCATGCCAATGTCCTTCCACACGCTCACCAGGTCTTCCTTCTTCACGCCCAGCAGGTCGATACGCTGGCCGCCGGTGACCTTGACGGTGGGGATCTTGTACTTGTCCACCGCGTCGGCAATCTTGCGCAGCTCGTTGGCTGTGGTCTCGCCGCCCCACATGCGTGGGATGACGGAGTAGGTGCCGTCCTTCTGGATGTTGGCGTGGCTGCGTTCGTTGATGAAGCGGCTTTGTGGATCGTCCTTGGCTTGTTTGGGCCAGCTGCTGATCAGGTAGTAGTTCAGCGCAGGGCGGCAGCTGGAGCAGCCGTTGGGGGTCTTCCAGCCCATGCCTTGTTGCACCGCGGCAATGGTGAGGTACTTGTTGGCGAAGATGGCATCGCGCACTTCCTGGTGGCTGTGCTCGGTGCAGCTGCACATGGCCTTCTTCTTGGGCGTGGCGGAGTAGTCGCCGCCCGCGGTGAACATGATGATCTGTTCCACCAGCCCGGTGCAGGAACCGCAGGAGGCGCTGGCCTTGGTGTGCTTCTTCACCTCGTCCAGGGTGAACAGGCCTTTTTCCTTGATGGCCTTGCAGATGGTGCCCTTGTTCACGCCGTTGCAGCCGCAGACTTCGTCGCTGTCGGCCATGGCGGCGGCCTTGTTCTGGCCTTGGTGGCCCACGTCACCGATGTTGGAGCCGCTTTCGCCAAACATCAGCTTGTCGCGGATGTCAGCAATGCTGCGGCCGTCGCGCAGCATCTTGAAGTACCAGCTGCCGTCCACGGTGTCGCCGTACATGCAGGCGCCCACCAGTTTGTCGTCCTTGATGACCAGCTTTTTGTAGACGCCGCCAAACGGGTCGCTCATCACGATTTCTTCGGTGCCTTCGCCGCCCTGGAATTCGCCGGCGGAGAACAGGTCGATGCCGGTCACCTTTAGCTTGGTGGAGGTGAGCGAACCCGTGTAGCGGCCAATGCCGTACATGGCCAGGTGGTTGGCCGCCACTTTGGCCTGCTCAAACAGAGGCGCCACCAGACCGTAGGCAATGCCGCGGTGGGCGGCGCACTCGCCCACGCTGTAGATACGGGCGTCGGTCACGGTTTGCATGGTGTCGGTCACCACAATGCCGCGGTCCACATGCAGGCGCATGCTGGCGGCCAGTTCGGTGTTGGGGCGAATGCCCACGGCCATCACCACCAGGTCGGCGGGTACTTCGGTGCCGTCCTTGAACTTGATGCTCTTCACGCGGCCGTCTTCGCCACCCACCAGCTCCTGGGTCTGTGCACCCATGAGGAAGTTCAGGCCACGCTCTTGCAATGATTTTTGCAGCAGACCACCGGCCACGGTGTCCAGCTGGCGTTCCATCAGCGTGGGCATCACGTGCACCACACTCACGGTCATGCCACGCAGCATCAGGCCGTTGGCCGCTTCCAGGCCCAGCAGGCCGCCGCCGATGACGACCGCATGCTTGTACTTGGTGGCCGCGTCGATCATGGCGTTGGTGTCGGCAATGTCGCGGTAGGCGATCACGCCTTGCAGGTCTTTGCCGGGGATGGGCAGGATGAAGGGGTTGGAGCCGGTGCAGATCAGCAGGCGGTCGTACTCGGCCTCAGTACCGTCGGATGCCTTGACGATGCGTTTGACGCGGTCCACTTCCACCACTTTTTTGCCGGCGTGCAGCGTGATGTTGTTCTCCGTGTACCACTCAAACGAGTTCAGCACGATCTCGTCCAGCGTCTGCTCGCCAGCCAGCACCGGGCTCAGCAAGATGCGGTTGTAGTTGGGGTGGGGTTCTGCGCCAAAGACGGTGATGTCGTACAGGTCCGGGGCCACCTTGAGCAATTCCTCAATGGTGCGCACGCCGGCCATGCCGTTGCCAATCATTACCAGTTTCGATTTTTTCATAGTGGCGACTCCAAAGAACGAGACAAACGCGGATGTGGCGGGGCCACATGCCAGAAATAAGGGGGTAGAGGAGATCCGCGCCTTAAGCAAAGGCGCACCAGCAAGCACTGGCCTTGGACAGCCCTGTGCTGCGCGACGTCGTTGTGCGCAGAACCTTGCCGGCTGTCATCTCGTTTGGACGCGTCGTTGCGCCCACCTCAGCTAATGCAAGAGCTGTGCCATATGATCGGCGCCTGGCCACGCAGGCCTGCCGCCCTGGCCTCCTGGTGCGCGAATTGCGTGACCCTGCAGGGCTGACCAGCCCCGTTTTCCCCAGCTACACCTGTTATTTATGACCTCCGCCCTGCTGTGCTCCGCCCGCCAAAAAACCGCCCCCACGCTGGCCGCCGACCTGGCGGCGGCGGGCATTGCGGTGCGGGCCACGGTGGAGGATTGCAGCAAGTTGGTGCAGGCCGTGGTGCTGCACGCACCAGATGTGGTGATCTGCGACCTGCCGTTGCCCACGGTGGCCTGGCTCCAGGCGCTGCAGATGGTGGGGCAGACCGTACCCCGCCCGCTGGTCGTTTTCACCCATGACACGGATGCCGCCCATATCCAGCAGGCCACCGACAGCGGGGTGCACGTCTACGTGGTGCATGGGTATGGCGCCAATCGCCTGCGCCCTCTGGTCCACCTGGCACAGGCCCGGTTTCAGAAAGAGCGGCAGCAGCGCGAGGCCTTTGAGGACATGGCGACCCGGTTTGAGGAGCGCAAGGCGGTGGACCGGGCCAAGGGCATCCTGATGCGGGCCCAGAGCCTGTCGGACGACGACGCCTTCCGCACGCTGCGCTCGGCCGCCATGAATTCCAACCAGCGCATGGGCCAGCTGTCGCAGCACATCATCCAGTCAGCCCACTTTGCCGAGGCGGTCAACCGCTCGGGCCAGTTGCGCATGTTGTCGCAGCGCCTGGTCAAGCTGCACCTGCTGCAAGCCGCGGGGGTACAGCCGGTGCACCATGCGGCGCTGCTGAAAGACTCTTTACTGTGGGTGGATAGCAACTTTGCCCTGTTGCGCAAAAACCTGTCCCAACCCACCTATGGCGACCTGCTGGAGCAGGTGGCCCAGACCTGGGAGCAATTGAAGGCCGTCCTGGCCCAGGGCAGCACCGATGCGGTGGAACAACAGGCCGAGGCGCTGCTGCTGGGGGCCGAGCGCCTGACCACCAACCTGGAAAGCTCGGGCGCCGCCGCACCGCTGCATGTGCTGAACCTGGCCGGGCGCCAGCGCATGTTGTCCCAGCGCTATAGCAAATACGTGCTGCTGGCCCTGGTGGGCGAGGGCGCTGTGGTGGACCTGGCCCAGGCCAGCCTGCGCGTCGTTCAGCGCGAGTTTGAAGAGGCGCTCACGTACCTCAACGGCATTCCCCTGAGCACCCCCGACATCCATGGTGCGCTGGGCGCGGCCGGCGTGGCCTGGTTGCAAATGGTGGCCGCCGCCCAAGACGCACAGCGCCTGGCAGGCAGCCCGCGCAGCGCACGCCTGCAAGAGCTGGCCACTGGCAGTGAGACCTTGCTGGGTCTGTTTGAACAGCTCTCCACCCATTACGAACGCAGCATGCAGATGCTGTTGGGTGAGCCGGAAGACAAGGGTTAACCCGCACAAATTTGGTGCGGTGCGGCATTCCTGGGCACCAAAATTGCTTATCTTGGTGCATGGCATTTGATATTGATATTGGGTTTGCTTCGCAAGCCGGACGCAAGGCGCTGAACGAAGACTTTTGTGCGGCCATGTTGCCCACCCCGGGGCAAGAGGACCACGGCTCCATTGTGGCCATTGCCGATGGTGTGAGTGCCGGGGGCATGGGGCGCGAGGCGGCGCAGACCACGGTCACCAGTTTGGTGCGCGATTACTTTGGTACGCCCGAAACCTGGGATACCACGGTGGCGCTGGACCGCATCATTGCCGCGCAAAACGCCTGGTTGTGTGGCATCAACCGGCGCCGCCAGCCTGCCATGGGCCTGACCACACTCACCGCGCTGGTGCTGCGCGGCCAGTCTTACACGCTGGCCCATGTGGGCGACACACGCTGTTACCTGGTGCGCGACGGCCAGGCCACCCAGCTCACGCAAGACCATGTGGTCAACCACCCCGATTTCAAGCACCAACTGCTGCGTTCTGTGGGCGCCGAAGACCGCTTGGTGGTGGACTACCTGCAAGGCGACCTGCAGGTGGGGGATGTGTTCATTTTGATGACGGATGGTGTGCACGGCGAGGTGTCTGCCCGGCGCCTGCCCGAGTACGCCGCCTTGGCGGACGCCCGTGAGGCCAGCGAGAAACTGGTGGACCAGGCGCTGGCCAAAGGCAGCAACGACAACGTCTCTGCCATCGTGGTGCGTGTGCGCGGCCTGCAGGAGGCCACCCTGGCCGACGCCAACCGCCTGGCGCAGGCGCTACCGATTCCGCCACGCCTGAAGGTGGCCGACGTGCTGGACGGATTCACCGTGACCGCGCCGATCGCGGACAACGGCATCAATGTGCTCTACCAAGTACGTGATCCAGCGACCCAGACCTTGTACGCCCTTAAAACGCTGAACACGGCCCGCGCCCATGACCAGGAAGAACGCGCCATGCTGGCCCACGAGGCCTGGCTGGCGCAGCGCATGCAAAGCTCGCGCGCGGCCGACAACCTGGTGGCTGTGCACGACACACTCCCCACGGGTCGCGAGCGCTCGGCGTTTTATGTGTTGTACGACTGGCATGGCGGCGAGACCCTGCAGCAACTGCTGGACAAACAGCCCCGTGTGGCGCCAGCCGTGGCGCTGGGTTATGCCATGCAGGCCCTGCGCGCGCTGGGCCGCCTGCACCGCCAGGGTGTGGTGCACCGCGACATCAAACCCGCCAACCTGCACCTGGGCGACGACGGTGTGTTGCGTGTGCTGGACCTTGGCGTGGCCCTGAGCGGGCGCGAGCCTGCCGCCATGCGCGCACTACACGCGGGTACGCCCAGTTATGTGAATCCCGAGCAGTGGGGCTTTCGCACCAAGGCGGCCAATGGCAAGGGCGAGGCGGAGGAGGGCGAGGCCCAACTGCCCAATGCACAAAGCGACCTGTTTGCGCTGGGCGTGACGCTGTACCAGCTGCTCACCGGCAAGCTGCCGTATGGCGAGGTGCTGCCCTACCAAGTGGGCCGTTACTACCGCGACCCCACGGCCCCCAGCCGCCACAACCCTGAGGTGCCCATCTGGCTGGACCACGTATTGCAAAAAGCCGTGGCGCGCGACCAGCGCCAGCGCTTTGAGACCGCCGAAGAGTTTTTGCTGGCGCTGGAGCGCGGCGCATCACGCCCGCTCAACGCCCCGCAGGGCACGCCGCTGATGCAGCGTGACCCCAGCTTCGTCTGGAAGCTGGCCACTTTCGTGCTGGGGCTGGTCAATCTCTTGCTGGTGTACTGGCTGCTCTTCCTGCCCAAGTAGGCAGGAAGCGCTTGGTTTACGCCAGGTCGAAACGGTCCAGGTTCATCACCTTGGTCCAAGCCGCGGCAAAGTCGCGCACAAAGGATTGCTGTGCATCACTGCTGGCATAAACCTCGGCCAGCGCACGCAGCTGGGAGTTAGAGCCGAAGACCAAGTCGGCCACCGTGGCCGTCCATTTGACCTGGCCCGTTGCGCGGTCCCGCCCTTCCAGCACACCGGGGGCGGTGGTGGATTTTTGCCACTGTGTGCCCATGTCGAGCAGGTTGACAAAGAAGTCATTGCTCAGCACTCCGGCGCGTTGGGTGAAGACACCTTGCTGCCCCTGGCTCACACCCAGGGCACGCAGGCCCCCCACCAGCACTGTCATCTCGGGCGCGCTCAGGGTCAGCAGCTGGGCCTTGTCCACCAGCAGCTCGGCAGCCGAACCTTCCAGTCCTTTGCGAACGTAGTTGCGGAAACCGTCGGCGGCTGGCTCCAGCACGGCGAAGGACTCCACATCGGTCTGCTCCTGCGCCGCGTCCATGCGGCCCGGGGTGAACGGCACCTGCACCGGGTTGCCCGCCTGCTGGGCGGCGGCTTCGACGGCGGCGCCACCGGCCAGCACGATCAGGTCTGCCAAGGAGATGCGCTTGCCGCCCGATTGCGCGGCGTTGAATTCCTTCTGGATGGCTTCCAGTGCCGACAGTACCTTGGCCAGTTCGGCGGGCTGGTTGGCCTCCCAGTCTTTTTGTGGCGCCAGGCGGATGCGTGCGCCGTTGGCACCGCCCCGTTTGTCACTGCCCCGGAAGGTGGATGCCGAGGCCCAGGCCGTGCTCGCCAACTGGGAGATGGACAGGCCGGATGCCAGCACTTTGGCTTTCAAGCCGTCCACGTCCTGTGCATTCACCAGTGGGTGGTTGACAGCTGGAATCGGGTCTTGCCAGATCAGGGTTTCCTGGGGCACCAGCGGGCCCAGGTAGCGTGCAACTGGGCCCATGTCGCGGTGGGTGAGTTTGAACCAGGCGCGCGCAAAGGCGTCGGCAAACTCGGCGGGGTTTTGGTGGAAGCGGCGCGAAATTTTTTCATAGGCCGGGTCAAAGCGCAGCGACAGGTCGGCCGTGGTCATCATGGGCGCGTGTTTCTTGGACGGATCGTGCGCATCGGGAATCATGTGCTCGGGCTTCACGTTTTTGGCCACCCACTGGTGCGCGCCGGCGGGGCTCTTGGTCAGCTCCCATTCGTAACCCAGCAGCATGTCGAAATAGCCGTTGTCCCAGGTGGTGGGGTTGGGCTTCCAGGCGCCTTCAATACCGCTGGTGGTGGTGTGCACGCCCTTGCCGCTGCCCAGCTTGTTGATCCAGCCCAGGCCTTGTTCTTCGATGCCTGCAGCTTCGGGCTCGGGGCCGACCAGCGTGGGGTCACCGGCGCCGTGCGCCTTGCCGAAGGTATGGCCGCCAGCCACCAGGGCCACGGTTTCTTCGTCGTTCATGGCCATGCGGGCAAAGGTCTCGCGCACGTCGCGGCCACTGGCCACCGGGTCGGGTTTGCCGTCCGGGCCTTCTGGGTTCACGTAGATCAGTCCCATCTGCACAGCAGCCAGTGGGTTCTCCAGATTGCGGTCACCGGAGTAACGGCTGTTGGGCTTGTCGCTGGTGGCCAGCCAGGTTTTTTCGGCGCCCCAGTAGATGTCTTCTTCAGGTTCCCAGATGTCGGGGCGGCCGCCGGCGAAACCAAAGGTCTTGAAGCCCATGGATTCGAGTGCCACATTGCCGGCCAGGATCATCAGGTCGGCCCAGGAAATCTTGCGGCCGTACTTTTGTTTGATGGGCCAGAGCAGGCGGCGTGCCTTGTCCAGGTTGCCGTTGTCGGGCCAGCTGTTCAGCGGGGCAAAGCGCTGGCTACCAGTGCCTGCGCCGCCGCGGCCATCGGCCGTGCGGTAGGTGCCGGCCGAGTGCCAAGCCATGCGGATCATCAGGCCACCGTAGTGGCCCCAGTCGGCTGGCCACCAGTCTTGCGAATCCGTCATCAGGGCATGCAGGTCCTTGACCACGGCATGCAGATCCAGGCTCTTGAACTCTTCGGCATAGTTAAAGGCCTCGCCCATGGGGGTGGACTGAGCGGAGTGCTGGTGCAGGATGGTGAGCTTGAGCTGGTGGGGCCACCAGTTGGTATTGGACTGCGCGGCCACGGTGGTGGTGTTGCGCGCTGCGTGGGGGAACGGGCACTTGGCTTCTGTCGACATGTTTATCTCCTTGGGCTGTTGAAAATCGTTTGACCAAGTCAGTGTAGGGTTTGCGCATGAATCGCTCAAATAGGTTTTTCTAATGCGATTCATAGTGCGCCAGACGCACTGTTGGCGTCTGCACAGCGCGCTGCTGTGGTATCCGTGCGGTGCGTGTGGAGAGAACCCCACAGTTCTATGACTCGCTTCAAAAACTTCGCTCACGGAGCATGGTTTTGTCAAAACAAGCCGCTAGGATGGACTCACCACTCGAAGGGACACAGCCAATGAGAAAAGTTCGGCAGCCTGTGAAATCCTTGACACCTCCGATGCAGCAAAGGCAGCCGCGTCTGACGTCATTCCAGCGAGATTTGCAACGGCACATGAAGTGCAGCGCCCAAAGCGCCGCCTGGTTTGATGCCTTGCTGAGCCGAGAGAGCCCCTCCAAGCTGGACCACTGAGCGGTTTGGGGTTTTCGCTGTTGTGTGGGGGTGAGGGCCCGGCATGCGCTAAAGTGCTTCCACGCACTTTGGAGCCCCCGTATGCACCCTGACACGATGAAACACAAAGCGAGCCTCTGGTTCGGCGAGTTTGGTACTTCCGTGCACATCACCGATGTGCATTGGGAAGGTGACATCAGCCAGCAGGAGCTGATCGCGGTTGCCGACCAGATTTCCCCGGATTGGCAGACGATTGATCTGGAGCTCGACCCTCACCATCCTTGCCATGGGCAGACCTACCGCCTGGCCCGGCCTTGGCCCAACCCCGAAGACACAGAAGATGCCTTGCGCGCCATCGAGATGGAAGATGCGCTGGATGGCCAGTACGTGTGGGTGCACTGCTGCCAGATCGTCATCGACCCGCGGGGAGAACTGATCGACGAAGCCGGGCGCGCGTACCGCCAGAGTTTCAGTACCGTGATGTTTTGCACCGAGTTCACCTCGTTCGAGGACATTGCATTGCAATGTGACGAACACTTTGGCAAAGGCGAGTGGGACGAGTACGAGCTGTACCTGGACGACGAGTTGCCGACGCCCGTGGCCTCGTTTGGCTAACACCCCACACCGGCCGCTGTGAAGCTACTGTCGCGTCTGGGCCTTACGGTCTTTTTGGGTGGACTGGTGTGGGTCGCCCAAGGGGTGCACGCACAACAGAACCCCACCCGCAACTGGGCGACGGCGCCCCGACATTCCTCGGGCATGGCGCCGGACCCGGTGCAGCAGGCCGGTCTGGCGATCGTGCAGGTGTATGCCGCTCCCACCTACGGCTGGCGTGGCAATTTTGCGGTGCACCCGTGGATCATTTACAAGCGCAAGGGTGAGGTGGCCTACACCCGTTACGACGTGGTGGGCTGGCGTGCACCACAGGTGGTGCAACGCAACTACGCGATTCCCGACGGGCTCTGGTACGGCTCGGTCCCTGCGCTGCTGGTGGACCACCGCGGCGTGGAGGTGGAGGCCATGATTGACGGCATTGAAGCCGCTGTGGCCAGTTACCCCTTTGCCGACCAGTACCGCAGCTACCCGGGCCCCAACAGCAATACCTTTTTGGCCCACATCGGGCGCGAGGTGAAGGCGTTGCAGCTTGACCTGCCCGCCAACGCCATTGGCAAGGACTACCGGCCGCTGACCAACCCGGTGGGTGTATCGCCCTCGGGCTCCGGCCTGCAAATCTCATTGCTCGGTTTGCTGGGCGTGAGTGTGGGGCTGCAGGAAGGCCTGGAGATGAATGTGCTGGGCCTGAATTTCGGCATTGACCTCAACGCGCCGGCACTGCGTTTGCCGTTTGTGGGGCGTATGGGTATGCGGGATACGCCTGCACCCGACGACACCGCCCGCGCGGCGGCGGGCGGTTAATTCCGGCGGTATCCGCTACAGCGAAACGTCCTCACGCCGTGCGCGCACGGCCTCCCTTTTCTGCCCAGGTGCGGGTCCAACGCAGTTGCATGCTGCGCATCATGAACAGCACTGCCAGGGACAACACGGCAAACAAGGCAAAGCCCCAGAAGTAGGTGCCAGTGTGCTGCTTGGACAGGCCCATGGCGTTGGGCACCAGGCCACCGCCCAGCGCGCCGATTTCACCAATCATGGAGCCGGCCACGGCGGTGGACAGCGGCCAGCGCAGCGGCACCAGTTGGAACAACGCGCCGTTGCCCGCACCCAGGGCTGCAAAACACAGCATGAGCAGCAGGGTGGTAAGCACCAGCGAGCCACCCGCCAGGCCACAGGCCAACAAGGACAGGGTGATGATGACCAACACCGCGGTCAGGGTGTTGATGCCGCCCCAGTGGTCCGAGATCCAACCGCCAAACACGCGCAATGCCGCGCCCATGAAGGCCGCCAGCATGGTGAGTTGACCAGCCTGCACCTTGCTCACGCCAAACTGGTCGTAGTAGTAGCTGGGCAAAAAGGTGGTGAGGCCGATGAAACCGCCAAAGGTGATGGCGTAAATGATGGAGAAGGCCCAGCCGTCTTTTTCGAACAGGCAGGCAATGTGTTCGCGAAAACTCGCGTGTTTGTCCACGTCATCGGGTTCTTTGGCAAACACCAGCATCACGATCACGGGAATCAGCAGGCCCACGGCGGCAATGCCGTACACCGTCTTCCAGCCATAGGCCTGGGCCAGCATGGGGGCCAGCAGGGCCGATACTGAGGTGCCCACGTTGCCCGCACCGACCAGGCCCATGGCCAGGCCCTTGTAACGCGCCGGGAAGGAGCCCGAGCCCAGCGAGAGCGCAACACCAAAACTGGCGCCGGCAATGCCCAGCAACACGCCCATGGCCAGCAGGTCGTTGAAGGTGTCGACAAAAAAGTAGCCAAACAACAGGGCGATGGCGATGCCGCCCATCTCGACCAGGGTGGCGTTTTTGCGGCCAATGTACTGGGCCAGGATGCCCAGCGGGAAACGCATGAGGGCGCCCGCAAAAATGGGGATGGACAACATCAGCCCGATTTGCGAGGGGCTGAGGTTCAGGGATTCCTTGATGAAGGGTGCCATGGCGCCGTTGGTGACCCAGACACCGCAGCAGTAGGAGAAGTAGACAAAGGCTGCGGCCAAGGTTGGTGCATGCCCTGATTTGAGAAAGGTGCGGAAGCCCGCCATGGTGCAAATCCTTCAAAAGGGAGTGGTATTCCCACAAACAGTGCAAAAAACGGGCCAACTTGGGGCGCAGTTTTGCGGTGTTTTGGAGCGATTTGCAGGCCTGAAATGGTGCGGCGCACAACTTGTGTGCGCCGCAATGGGAGGTGCCGTGCTGGCCTGGGGCATTTGCCGCGGGCCAGGAGGGGGTCAGGCTGCCTTTTCGACGTGGGCCTGGCGTGTATACAAAAAGTCGATCACGGCCTTGCGGTACTGCAGGTACTGCGGGCTGTCTGCCAGGGCCACGCGGTTGCGTGGGCGCGGCAGGTCCACACTCAGCACCTCGCCAATGGTGGCGGCTGGGCCGTTGGTCATCATCACGATCTTGTCGGACAGCAGCACGGCTTCGTCCACATCGTGCGTCACCATCACCACGGTGCTTTGGGTGCGCGCCACGATCTCCAGCAGCTCGTCCTGCAGCTTGGCGCGGGTCAGGGCGTCCAGCGCGCCAAAGGGTTCGTCCATCAGCAGCACTTTGGGTTCCATGGCCAGGGCGCGGGCAATGCCCACACGCTGCTTCATGCCACCGCTGATTTCGCCCGGGCGTTTTTGCGCCGCAGCCGTCAGGCCCACCAGGGCCAGCGCGGCATCGGTGCGGGCCTTGAGCTGGGCCTTGTTTTCAGACGGGGCACCGGTGCTTTTGGCGCCTGCACCAAACACGCGCTCCACACCCAGGTACACATTCTCAAAACAGGTGAGCCACGGCAAGAGCGAATGGTTCTGGAACACCACGGCGCGTTCGGGGCCGGGGCCGGCGATTTCGCGGTTGGCGCACAGCAGGTTGCCAGCGGTGGGGGTGGTGAGGCCTGCAATCAGGTTCAGCAGCGTGGACTTGCCGCAGCCGCTGTGGCCGATGAGGGCCACAAACTCGCCTTTGGCGACGGTGAGGTTGATGTCGCGCAGCGCGGGGAACAGGCCCTTTTTGGTTTTGAAGGTTTGTTCGACGCCCTGGATTTCGATGTACTTTTGCATAGTTTTTCCTAATCAGTTGAGGACAGAGCTAAAGATCTGTCCCGCAAAGTTGCTAGCTTTTCACCTCTTCAAACGTAAATGCGGTGGCCAGTTTGATCAGGGCGTACTCCAGCAGCAGGCCCACGATGCCGATCACAAAGATCGCGATGATGATGTTCTTGACGTTCAGGTTGTTCCACTCGTCCCAGACCCAGAAGCCAATGCCCACGCCACCGGTCAGCATCTCGGCCGCCACAATCACCAGCCAGGCCGTGCCGACTGCCAGGCGCACGCCGGTCAGCATGTAGGGCAGCACCGAGGGGAACAGGATCTTGGTCACGATCTTCCACTCGCTCAGGTTCAGCACACGCGCCACGTTCATGTAGTCCTGCGGCACACGTTGCACACCCACCGCGGTGTTGATGATCATGGGCCAGATGGAGCAGATGAAGATGGTCCAGATGGCGGCGGGGTTGGCACCCTTGAACACCAAGAGGCCAATCGGCAACCAGGCCAGTGGCGACACGGGGCGCAGCAGGCTGATCAGCGGGTTGAACATGCGGCTCAAAAACTCGAAACGACCGATCATGAAACCCGCCGGAATGCCCACCGCAGCGGCTAGGCCAAAGCCCAGCGCCACACGTTCCAGCGAGAACAGCACGTTCCAGCCCACGCCCTGGTCGTTGGGGCCTTTGCTGTAGAACGGATCGCTGAACAAGATGACGGCTTGTTTCCAGGTTTCCAGCGGGCCAGGGATGCTGGCCCCGGTCCCCACACTCACCAGGGCCCAGATGCCGACCAGCAGGGCGATGCCGCACAGGGGCGGTACCACCTGTAGCAGCAGGCCGCGCCAGTCAAAACCGGGCGTGCTCGGCTTGGAGGCTACGGTTTGCACAGGTTTTTGGGCTGCAGCCCTTGTTGAATCTGCGGAAGCAGCTTCTGTTTTGATAGCAGACCCCTCGGCCGCGGCGGCCAGGGGAGAGTGAAAGACAGCACTGACCATGGTGGTCTCCTTGGGTGGGGTGACTTAGGCTTTGACCTTGAATCCGTCGGCGTACTTCTTGGGATCTTTGCCATCCCAGACCACGCCGTCGATGAACTTGCTGCTGCGCATATCGCTCTTGGGCAGCGGTGTTTTGCTGGCCGCAGCGGCTTGTTTGTAGATGTCGATCTGGTTGATTTGTTTGGCCACGCCCAGGTAGTCGGGGTGGTCTTTCAGCAAGCCCCAACGCTTGTGTTGGGTCAGGAACCACATGCCGTCCGACAGGTAAGGGAAGTTGACCGTGCCTTCGTTGAAGAACTTCATGTGGTTGGGGTCGTCCCAGGTCTTGCCCATGCCGTTTTGGTAACGGCCCAGGATGCGCTGGTTGATCGCGTCCACGCTGGTGTTCACGTAGCTCTTGTCGGCAATGGTTTCGGCCATCTTGTTTTTGTTGGACAGGCTGGCGTC
Organism: Rhodoferax sp. XS2R6; assembly: GCF_056521365.1. NCBI lineage: Bacteria > Pseudomonadati > Pseudomonadota > Betaproteobacteria > Burkholderiales > Comamonadaceae > Rhodoferax > Rhodoferax sp. XS2R6. Next base: position 117,246 of record NZ_JBWMAY010000002.1, read on the forward strand.
GATCCACTTGCCGGCTTCCAGGATCGCGGCGGTCACGGCGCGCGCGGTGTTGGGGTACTTTTTGACGAAATCACCGGTGGTGCCCAGCACCTTTTCGGGGTGGTCCTTCCAGATGTCCTGGGTGGTGGCTGCTGTCACACCAATGCCGTCGATGATGGCGCGGTGGTTCCAGGGTTCGCCCACGCAGTAGCCGTCCATATTGCCCACACGCATGTTCGCTACCATCTGGGGGGGCGGCACGGTGATGACCTTGGAGTCTTTCATGGGGTTGATGCCGTGGGCTGCCATCCAGTAGTACAGCCACATGGCGTGGGTGCCGGTGGGGAAGGTCTGGGCAAAGGTGTATTCACGCTTCTCGCTAGCCATGAGTTTGGCCAGACCGGCACCGTCTACCGCGCCTTTTTCAGCCAGCTTCTTGGACAGCGTGATGGCCTGGCCGTTGTGGTTCAGGTTCATCAGCACGGCCATATCTTTCTTGGGGCCGCCAATACCCAGGTGCACGCCGTAGACCAGGCCGTACAACACGTGGGCAAAGTCCAGCTCGCCGTTGACCAGCTTGTCGCGCACACCGGCCCAGCTGGCTTCTTTGCTGGGGATGATGGTGACGCCGTATTTTTTGTCGATGCCCAGCACCGAGGCCATGACCACACTGGCGCAATCGGTCAGCGGGATGAAGCCAATCTTGACTTCGGTTTTCTCCGGAGCGTCCGAGCCCGCGGCGTACACCGCAGCGCGCAGCGCAGGGTCGATGCCAATGGCGCCCACGGCGGCAGTTTGCAGAACAGCACGGCGGCTGAGTTTGGCTTTCAAAAGGTCTGTCATGGCACAAGCTCCAAAAGTGAAAAACACAAAACGAAAAACAAAAAAGGCGTCCGCACTGGGTTCGCTGCGCGGTGCGCAAGTGAACCCGTGGGGACGCCTTTGTCCTGTTGCATGGAACCCACCCGCCGTTAGGTGGAGCCCAGTGCATGACCGTTGCCGGTCTCGCAGGGATTAATGCAATGTCTGTGCCAGCTTGTTGTTGCTGTGGTGTGCTATGAATTTAGGAGCTGCTTGCGCAATGACTACGGGCGCTAGAGGCCTATTTCATTAAAAAATGGATGTGGCGCACCGGTTTTGTGCACTGCACCAAAGCAGGAAAATGCCCCAGGGGCAGGCGCCTACGCCGTAGTTTGGGGCGGGTACCCGGCGTGACTAGCCGCGGTGTTCGGTGCGGCGATCTGCGCGGCTGCGCTGCACCAGGATGTGGACCAGCAGGGCCGCAGCGGCAGAGGTGGCCAGCACCGGCGAGGCCATGACGACCCGAGCCAGTCCGTCCAGCACGTGCACGCTGACCTGCTGCGCATAGTGCGTTAGCGCCACTACGTCGTGGGGTTCCACATTTTTCACATCGTCGGGCAACACTTGCACTTCGGGCCAGCCGCTGCGAAAGCGGATCTTGGCAAAGATGCCGTCGGCCACCGCCACCAGGGACAACACGCCCAACGGTTTCATCAGGTGCAGGATGAGTGTGCTCCGTACCGTTACGGGTGCGGTTTCGTAGATTTTCCCCACCAGTTGCGACACCATGCGCTCCTGCACAGCACCGGGCGCAGCGTCGTACACCTCGGCGGCCAGTTGTTCAATGGGGATTTCGTGTGACATAGTGTTCAGCATAGTCCTCGAATGTTCCCCATGTGTTAACCAGGCGTAACCAGTTGTGTGCCTCTGTCAGGACAACAGGTCGGCCACATCCAGCATGCGCTGGGCCACTTCCACAATCTTGAGGTTTTTGTCCATGGCCGTTTTGCGCAGCTTGGCGTAGGCGGCTTCTTCGCTGAGCTGCTGGCGCTGCATCAGCAGGGCCTTGGCGCGGTCAATCACCTTGCGGTCTTGCAGGGCGGCGGAGAGTTCATGCAGTTCACTGCGGGTGTTGGCCAGCTCCTGGCGCAAGGCCTGTTCATGCTGGAAGCGGGCCATGGCCACATCCAGAATCGGGCGGATGCGCTCGGCCTGCAGGCCCGCCACGATGTAGGCCGACACACCGGCTGCCACTGCGGCACGCGCGTTGCCGCTGTCGTTGTCGTTGGTGAACATGACGATGGGGCGGCGCTCGTCGCGCGTGGCCATCACCACGTGCTCCAGCGCGTCACGCGCGTCGCTTTCGGCGTCCACAATGATCATGTCCGGCTGCAGCTGGGCCAGGCGCTCGGTCAGGTAGACGTCGGCGGGCAGCGAGGCCACCAGGTTGAAACCGTTTTCCAGCAACCCGATACGCAGGCTGCGCGAGCGTTCGGCCTGGTCCAGCGCGTGGGTGTCCTGCGGGTCGTCGACCTGCAAGTCTGAGTTGATCACGACGATGCGAAGCGGCTCGGTCATATGGGCATCATGGCATGCAAAAGTCGCGCCAGTCTGCGTTGCGGCGCACCAGTCTAGTGCGCAAGGCTGCGGTTTTAGGGGGGTGAAGGGCCCATCCTCTAAACTCGGCGGCTCTGAAGGAAACAAGCAATGCTGGTGTTGGGAATCGAGTCCTCGTGTGACGAAACAGGCGTGGCCATGGTGCAGTCGCAGGGCAGCGCCGTGCCCACACTGCTGGCCCACGCGCTGCACAGCCAGATCGAGATGCACCAGGCCTATGGCGGCGTGGTGCCCGAGCTGGCCAGCCGCGACCACATACGCCGCGTGCTGCCGCTGACCCAGCAGGTGCTGAATGAGAGCGGCCACAGCCTGCAAGACGTGGATGTGGTGGCTTACACCCGCGGCCCTGGTTTGGCCGGTGCCTTGCTGGTGGGTGCCGGTGTGGCCTGCGCCCTGGGCGCGGCGCTGGACAAGCCCGTGCTGGGCGTGCACCACCTGGAAGGGCATTTGCTGTCCCCATTCCTAAGTGCAGATCCCCCCGAATTCCCGTTTGTGGCCTTACTGGTGTCTGGCGGCCACACCCAGCTCATGCGTGTGGACGGCGTGGGCCGCTACGAGCTGCTGGGCGAAACCATTGACGATGCGGCGGGCGAGGCTTTTGACAAATCCGCCAAGCTCATGGGCCTGGCCTACCCCGGCGGGCCGCTGCTGTCCAAGCTGGCGGAGGAGGGCAGCCCCACGGCCTACCAGCTGCCGCGGCCGCTGCTGCACAGCGGCAACCTGGACTTTTCATTTGCTGGCCTGAAAACGGCGGTGCTGGTGCAAAGCCAACGTATGGTGGCTGCGGGTGCAGTCAGCGTGTTCGACGCATTGCCGCACCAGCAGCAGGCCGATTTGGCGGCGTCTACGCAGGCGGCGATTGTGGAGGTGCTGTTGAAAAAATCGATGGCAGCCATCAAACAAACCGGCTTGAAGCGCCTGGTGGTGGCGGGTGGCGTGGGCGCCAACCGCAAGCTGCGCGAGCTGCTGAATGCCGAGTGCGCCAAGCGCGGTGTGCGCGTGCACTACCCCGAGCTGCACCTGTGCACCGACAACGGCGCCATGATTGCCATGGCCGCCGCCATGCGGCTGCAAAGTGGCTTGCAACAGGCCAGCAAGACCTACGCGTTCGACGTCAAGCCCCGCTGGCCCCTGCATTTACTGTAAAACTAGCCTCTAGCCTACGTGGAATAAGCGCCAGCAGCTATTGAATTGATAGCTGCTGGCGGTCGGGCTTTACTGGATGGTCAGTTCGGTGGCGTTGTTCACCGGCACTTTTTTGGCCAGCTTCAGGGTCAGCACACCGTTTTCCAGCTTGGCTTCGCTCAGTGCGCTGTCCACGTCCTGGGGCAGTTCGTAAGCAGCGCGGTAGCGGCGGGGGGCGTCTTCCTTGCTCTGGATGCGAACGACCGCACCTTCGATGGCAATGCTCAGCTGCTCCTTGGCAATGCCGGGCATGTCCAGCGTCAGGGTGAACGAGGTTTCGTCCTGCTTGTAGGCGCCGGCGCTTTGGCGGGCCGAGAACAAGGTGTCATCGATGAAACGCTCGACGGAACGGCCTGCGTGGGCATAAGCGGGGCGGCGCACGGCGGACTGGAAAGCGGAAGGTGCAGAGGCAAAAAACATGGTGTGACTCCTAGTACACTGCGCGGCTCTCACAGCGATCGCCGCATGTTCCCAAGCTGAGCGCTTTCCCTCTCATTTCAAGAGAAATTTCCCATGTTTATTCTTTCCCGCCAGGTCTTGAAATTGGGCGCAGCAGCGCTATTTGCGTCCACTTTGTCGCTCGCCAGCGCCTTCGCCCAAACCCCCTCGGCGATCAAAATTGCCATCATTGAAGGCTTTAGCGGCGCCAACGCCAGCGGTGGTGAAGCCGGGTTCCGCAACTTCGTCTGGGCGGTGGAGCGTGTGAATGCCCGCGGTGGCGTGAAGCTGCCCGCCGGCGCGGGCGGCAACCAGCTGTTGCAGCTGGAGCGTTTTGACAGCAAGGGCCAGACCGAAGAGGCGCTGTCGGCACTGCGTTCGGCCATCGACGGCGGTGCGCGCGTCATCCTGCAGGGCAATTCCTCGGGTGTGGCGGCTTCGCTGATCGACGCCATCAACAAACACAACGAACGTGACCCGGCGCGCCGCGTGTTGTTCCTCAACTACGCCGCCGTGCTGCCCGAGCTGACGAACGAGAAGTGCAGCTTCTGGCATTTCCGCTTTGACGCCCACTCCGACATGCGCATGGCCGCACTCATGGATGTGCTCAAGGACGACAAGGCACTCAAAAGTGTTTACATCATTGGCCAGGACTACAGCTTCGGCCAGGCCGTGGGTCGCGAGGCCAAACGCCAGCTGGGCGTGTTGCGCCCCGACGTGCAGGTGGTGGGCGACGAGCTGCACCCCCTGGGCCGCGTGAAAGACTTTTTGCCCTATGCCACCAAGATCAAGGCCAGCGGCGCCGGTGCCGTGATCACGGGCAACTTTGGCAATGACCTGAGCCTGCTCATCAAAGCGGCCAAGGACGTGGGTTTTGACGGCAAGTTCTACACCTTCTACGGCAACGCGCTTGGCGCCCCGGCCGCCATTGGCGATGCGGGCATTGGCAAGGTGGTGGCCGTGGCCGACTGGCTGCCCAATGTGCAGACCGCCGCCAGCGAGGCGTTTTACAAGTCCTTCCGCGTGCGCTACCCCAAGCCCGAAGACGACTATGTCCACATGCGCATGCAGTTGTTGGTGGAAGCGCTGGCCCAAAGCCTGGAGGCCGCCGGCAAGCAGGGTGGGGTGGGCGCCAATGGCGCTATCGATATGGTAGCTTTCGCCGCACAACTGGAGCGGGCTAACGTCACTTTTAGTGGTCAAACGGGCACCATGCGCGCGGCCGACCACCAATTCCAGCAAACACTGGTGGTGGGCACGATGGAGCGCCAGGGCACGCCCGGCGTCAAATTTGACGTGGAAGGTTCGGGTTACGGATTTCGCGTGGTGAAAACTGTGCCCGCGGCGGCGGCCGAGCAGGCCAGCAGCTGCAAGATGGTGCGTCCCTGACGCGACCGGGTTATAATCGAGCGGCTTTGCATTCGGCAGGGCGCACGCCAAGCGCAGTTCCAGCACTTGGCGCAAGTTGTACAAACCGGGACGGCGCCTCTGGTGCAGTCCCAAAATCTTAGGAAAACACATGATTGCATCTAGCATCAAAGCCGCTGTTGTCAAAGACAACGCCCGTCAAGCTGGCGATACCGGCAGCCCCGAAGTCCAAGTGGCTTTGCTGACTGCCCGTATCAACGAACTGACCCCCCACTTCAAGACCCACGCCAAAGACCACCACGGTCGCCGCGGTCTGCTGCGCATGGTTTCCCGTCGCCGCAAGCTGTTGGACTACCTGAAGAGCAAAGACGCTGACCGTTATGTTGCTCTGATCGCCAAGCTGGGTCTGCGTAAGTAATCGGTCCCACGAATGTGAAGCGCCTGAGTTAGGTCACTAGCTCAGGCGTTTTTTACTTCGGAGACGGCAAAAACAGAGCGAAGCTGTGTCATTCCAAAGTAATTCCAGTCAGAACTGGAGTTTTTCTGGAATGGCATCGTGGACTGTGATGTTGGCTCCGGGCTCGGGTGAGGTGGCCCAAACCTCCCAAACATGACCCCTAACTCACAGGAGATAAGACATGAGTATTTTCAACAAAGTTACCAAGACCTTCCAATGGGGCCAACACACGGTCACCATGGAAACCGGCGAAATCGCTCGCCAGTCCACCGGCGCTGTGCTGCTGGACATGGACGGTACCGTGGTGCTGGCCACTGTGGTTGCCAAGACTGAAGGCAAGCCCGGTCAAGACTTCTTTCCCCTGACGGTCGACTACCTGGAAAAGTCCTACGCCGCTGGCAAGATCCCCGGCAGCTTCTTCAAGCGCGAAGGCCGCCCCAGCGAGTTTGAAACGCTGACATCCCGCCTGATCGACCGCCCGATCCGCCCCCTGTTCCCCGAAGGTTTCTTTAACGAAGTGCACGTGGTGATCCACACTGTCTCGTTGAACCCTGAAGTCGATGCCGACATCGCTGCGATGATCGCTGTGTCTGCTGCCTTGTCCGTGTCCGGCGTGCCGTTCAATGGCCCTATTGGTGCAGCCCGCGTGGGTTACGTCAACGGCGAATACGTGTTGAACCCCGGCCAGACCGCACGCAAAGATTCCATCATGGATCTGGTCGTTGCTGGTACCGAAGCCGCTGTGCTGATGGTCGAGTCCGAAGCCCAACAACTGTCCGAAGAAATCATGCTCGGCGCCGTGGTGTTCGGTCACGAACAAGGTGCGATTGCCATCAACGCGATCCACGAGCTGGTGCGCGACGCTGGCAAGCCCGTGTGGGACTGGAAAGCCCCTGCCAAGGACGAAGCCCTGATCGCCAAGATCGACGGCCTGGCCAAGGACAAGCTGGTTGCTGCCTACCAAATCCGCAACAAACAAGCCCGTACCCAAGCCTGCCGCGCTGCTTATTCCGAAGTCATGGCTGCCCTGAAGGCCGACGGCGCTGCATTTGACAGCGTGGCGGTGGAAGGTCTGTTGTTCGACATCGAAGCCAAGATCGTGCGCAGCCAGATTCTGGCCGGCGAGCCCCGTATCGACGGCCGCGACACCCGCACCGTGCGCGCCATTGAAATCCGCAACGGAGTGCTGCCCCGCACCCACGGTTCCGCCCTGTTCACACGCGGCGAAACCCAGGCTCTGGTGATTGCCACCCTGGGTACCGAGCGCGATGCCCAGCGTATCGACGCTCTGAGCGGTGATTACGAAGACCGCTTCATGCTGCACTACAACATGCCTCCGTTCGCCACCGGCGAAACCGGTCGCGTGGGCACGCCCAAGCGCCGCGAAATCGGCCACGGCCGTCTGGCCAAGCGCGCACTGGTTGCCGTGTTGCCAACGAAAGAAGAGTTCCCCTACACCATGCGTGTGGTGTCGGAAATCACCGAATCCAACGGATCCTCGTCGATGGCTTCCGTCTGCGGCGGCTGCCTGTCGCTGATGGACGCTGGCGTGCCTTTGAAGGCGCACGTGGCCGGTATCGCCATGGGTCTGATCAAGGACGACAACCGCTTTGCCGTGTTGACCGACATCCTGGGTGACGAAGATCACCTGGGCGATATGGACTTCAAGGTGGCCGGTACCACCAACGGTATCACTGCGCTGCAGATGGACATCAAGATCCAGGGCATCACCAAGGAAATCATGCAAGTCGCGTTGGCCCAGGCCAAGGAAGCACGTATGCACATCCTGGGTGAAATGCAAAGCGCCATGGCCGAAGCCAAGACCGAAGTGTCCAACTTCGCACCACGTCTGTTCACGATGAAGATCAACCCCGAGAAGATCCGTGATGTGATCGGCAAGGGCGGTTCCGTGATCCGCGCGCTGACCGAAGAAACCGGCACGCAAATCAACATCGACGAAGACGGCACCATCACCATCGCGTCGGCTGATCCCGCCAAGGCCGAAGAAGCCAAGCGCCGCATCGAGCAGATCACCGCTGAAGTCGAAATCGGCAAGGTCTACGAAGGCCCTATCACCAAGATTCTGGACTTCGGTGCTTTGGTCAACCTGTTGCCTGGCAAGGACGGCCTGCTGCACATCAGCCAGATCGCCCACGAGCGCGTCGAGAAGGTGACGGACTACCTGTCCGAAGGCCAGATCGTCAAGGTCAAGGTCATGGAAACCGATGAAAAGGGCCGAATCAAGCTGTCCATGAAAGCACTGCTGGACCGCCCCGCCCAAAACGGCGAGCACGGTTAATCCACCTTGCTATTGAATTGGTAGCTGCTCGCGCAATAAGCACGGGGGCTGCCAGTCGATTTGGCTATGAAAGCTGTCGAAATCTCGTCCTTCGGTCCGCCCGACGTTTTGCGTCTGGTGGACCGTCCTGCGCCGGTTGCAGGTGTGGGGGAGGTGTGCATTCGCGTGGCGGCCAGTGGCATCAATCGGCCTGATGTGCTGCAGCGGGCCGGGCACTACCCGGCGCCCGCAGGCGCGTCCGACCTCCCGGGGCTGGAAGTGGCGGGCACCATTGTGTCGGGCGATGCCGAAGCCATGCAGGCTGCCGGCTTCCAGTTGGGGGGCCGCGTGTGCGCCCTGGTGGCCGGTGGCGGTTATGCCGAGTTTTGTGTGGCGCCTGTGGGCCAGTGTCTGCCGGTGCCCGCAGGGTGGAGTGACGTGGAGGCCGCGAGCCTGCCCGAGACGCTGTTCACCGTGTGGAGCAATGTGTTCGACCGGGGCCGTCTGCAAGCCGGGGAAACCTTGCTGGTGCAGGGCGGAACCAGCGGCATTGGTGTGACCGCCATCCAACTGGCCAAGGCCCTGGGCGCCACGGTGATTGCGACAGCGGGTAGCGACGAGAAATGTGCGGCTTGCCTGGCACTGGGCGCTGACCATGCCATCAACTACAAAACCCAGGACTTCCAGGCTGAGGCCTTGCGCCTCACCCAGGGGCGTGGTGTGGATGTGGTGCTGGACATGGTGGCAGGCGCCTATGTGGCCAAGGAAGTTCAGTGCCTGGCAGACGATGGCCGGTTGGTAATCATTGCCGTGCAGGGCGGTGTGCAGAGCGAGGTCAACGCCGGGCTGGTGCTGCGCAAGCGGCTGACCATCACGGGGTCCACCTTGCGTGCGCGGCCCGTGGCATTCAAGGCTGCGATTGCGGCCTCCTGTTTGCGCGTGGTCTGGCCTTTGTTGGTCGCCGGGCGCATCAAGGCGGTGATTCACAGTGTGTTTGCCCCAGCCGATGCGGCGAAAGCCCATGCGCTGATGGAGAGCAACCAGCACGTTGGCAAAATTGTTTTGAAGTGGGATGCAGCATGAAAAAGAAACTGATTGCGGGCAACTGGAAGATGAATGGCTCCACGGCCGCGAACGCGGCGCTGGTGCAGCAGTTGCTGGCCGGTGTGGGCCAGGCGGCCTGCGACATTGCTGTGTGTGTGCCTGCGCCGTATCTGGCAGAGGTGGGTGCCTTGGTAAAAGGCTCCGCCATTGCCGTAGGCGCGCAAGACGTGTCGGCCTACGATGCGGGTGCCTATACGGGTGAAGTGTCTGCTGGCATGTTGCGCGACCTGGGTGTGCGCTATGCCATCGTGGGCCACTCCGAGCGCCGCCAATACCATGGTGAGACCGATGCTGTGGTGGCCAACAAGGCCCAAAAGGCCCTGGCCGCAGGCATCACACCCATCGTGTGTGTGGGCGAGACGCTGCAGGAGCGCGAAGCTGGGCTGACCGAAGAGGTGGTGAAGCGCCAACTGGCTGCTGTCATCCACACCAACGGCCATTGCATCAGCGAGATCGTGGTGGCGTATGAGCCGGTGTGGGCCATTGGTACCGGCAAAACCGCCAGTCCCGAGCAGGCGCAGCAGGTGCATGCCGTGTTGCGTGCCCAGTTGCATGCCGCCACGGAGCATTCGGACCGCGTGCAGATCCTGTACGGTGGCAGCATGAATGCCGCCAATGCCGCCCAGTTGCTGGGCCAGGCAGACATTGACGGTGGGCTGGTGGGGGGTGCCTCGCTGAAGGCACCTGACTTCCTGTCCATCATTGCCGCAGCCGTTTGACGTTGCGCAGATTTTTTAAATTGAGGAGTAGTTCATGAGTTTTATCGTCACCATCATCCTGACTGTGCAAATGCTGTCGGCCCTGGCCATGATTGGTCTGATCCTGGTTCAGCACGGCAAGGGTGCCGACATGGGCGCGGCCTTTGGCAGCGGCGGTTCCGGCAGCCTGTTTGGCGCCAGCGGCAGTGCTAACTTCCTGTCCCGCACCACGGCTATCTTGGCCACAGTGTTTTTCGTCTGCACCCTGGCGCTGGCCTACTTTGGCAATCTGCGTCCCGCCAGCTCCGGCTCGGTGCTCGAAGGCGCTGCCGTGGTCGCTCCCGCTGCCGCGCCTGCTGCAGCCGAATCTGCACCTGCGGCGCCCGCAACCGGTGCCGCCCAAATTCCGGCCAAGTAACCGGGTTTTAAATGCCTTGTCCCTGCCGGCGGCAGGGTAAATTCAGGGTAAACTCTAGGGCTGGTGAATAAGCAAATGCCGCAAGGTTCCTCACGCAAATTCACCAACTGAGAGCCGCCTTCGTGGTGAAATTGGTAGACACGCTATCTTGAGGTGGTAGTGGCGAAAGCTGTGCGAGTTCGAGTCTCGCCGAAGGCACCAGAAAAATATCCGCTCAGCCAAGGCCTGCTTGGCTGGGCTGTAACGGTGATCAGAATCTCAAGATGAACCTCGATCAATATCTCCCCGTACTCTTGTTCATCCTGGTCGGTGTCGGTGTGGGCGTAGTCCCCCAGATACTTGGCTACATCCTGGGGCCCAATCGCCCCGACCCCGCCAAAAACTCCCCCTACGAATGCGGCTTCGAAGCTTTCGAAGACGCACGCATGAAGTTCGATGTGCGCTACTACCTGGTGGCTATCCTCTTCATTTTGTTCGACCTTGAAACAGCTTTTCTGTTTCCGTGGGCCGTGTCCTTGAAAGAAACCGGAATGCTGGGTTTCCTCATCGGTGCAGAGTTTGTGGTGGTGCTCACCATCGGCTTCGTGTACATGTGGAAAAAAGGCGCGCTGGACTGGGAGTGATCCAATGATTGAAGGTGTTCTCAAAGAAGGGTTTGTCACCACGAGTTACGACTCGGTGATGAACTGGGCCAAAACGGGCTCCATTTGGCCGATGACGTTTGGCCTGGCGTGCTGTGCGGTGGAGATGATGCATGCTGCTGCAGCGCGTTATGACCTCTCGCGTTTCGGCTCGGAAGTGTTTCGCGCCAGCCCGCGCCAGTCCGATCTGATGATCGTGGCGGGTACCTTGTGCAACAAGATGGCTCCTGCCTTGCGCAAGGTCTACGACCAGATGTCCGAGCCACGCTGGGTAATTAGCATGGGTTCGTGCGCCAATGGGGGTGGCTACTACCACTACAGTTATTCCGTGGTGCGTGGCTGTGATCGCATTGTGCCGGTGGATGTGTATGTGCCTGGCTGTCCTCCCACTGCCGAGGCACTGGTGTATGGCATCTTGCAGTTGCAGCAAAAAATCCGTCGCACTGAAACCATTGCCCGGGCCTGAGGATACATATGACTGTTTATTCCATTCGGCCTGAAGCGACGCAGGAAGCGGTGCAGCGTGTTTTGGGTGACAAGGTCAAACGATTGACCACTGCTTTGGGTGAAGTCGAGTTGGTGGTGTCTGCTACCGACGTGCTGACGGTGGCCAAATTGTTGCGTGATGCGCCAGGATGCCAGTTTGAGCAATTGGTGGACCTGTGTGGTGTGGATTACTCTGACTACAAAGCCGGCGCGTACGAAGGTCCGCGTTTTGCCGTTGTCATGCACTTGCTGTCGGTGAGCTTGAATCAGCGCCTGCGTCTCAAGGTATTTGCACCCCATGACGACATGCCTTCTGTGTCTTCCGTCAACGAAATCTGGAATTCTGCGAACTGGTTCGAGCGCGAAGCCTTTGACCTGTTTGGTATTGTGTTCGAAGGCCATAACGACTTGCGTCGTATCCTGACCGACTACGGTTTTATCGGCCATCCTTTTCGCAAAGATTTCCCGACCACGGGCCATGTGGAGATGCGTTTTGATGCAGAGCAGGGCCGTGTGGTTTACCAGCCCGTCACCATTGAAGCCCGCGAAATTACGCCCCGCATCATCCGCGAAGACAATTACGGAGGCCTGCAGTAAGCAGTTGAATGCATGGCTGAAATTAAAAACTACACCCTGAACTTTGGTCCGCAGCATCCTGCCGCACACGGTGTGTTGCGCTTGGTGCTGGAGCTGGACGGCGAAGTCATCCAGCGCGCAGATCCGCATATCGGATTGCTGCACCGTGCCACCGAAAAACTGGCCGAAAGCAAGACCTACATCCAGGCGCTGCCCTACATGGATCGTCTGGACTACGTGTCCATGATGTGCAACGAGCACGCGTACTGCTTGGCCATTGAAAAATTGCTGGGCATTGACGTGCCGGTGCGTGCGCAGTACATCCGCGTGATGTTCTCGGAAATCACGCGCCTGCTGAACCACCTGATGTGGTTGGGCTCACATGGTAACGATTGCGGCAGCTCCACCATCCTGATCTACACCTTCCGCGAACGTGAAGACCTGTTTGACATGTATGAGGCGGCCAGTGGCGCGCGTATGCATGCGGCCTACTTCCGTCCCGGTGGTGTGTACCGTGATCTGCCTGACACCATGCCTCAGTTCAAGGCAAGCCGCGTGCGCAATGCCAAAGGTGTGGAAGAGCTGAACAAGAACCGCCAAGGTTCCTTGTTGGATTTTATCGAAGACTTCACACAGCGTTTCCCCGCGTGCTTGGAGGAATACCACACCCTGTTGACCGAGAACCGCATCTGGAAGCAGCGCACCGTGAATATCGGTGTGGTGACGCCAGAGCGTGCGCTGAACCTGGGCTTTACCGGCCCCATGCTGCGTGGTTCCGGTATTGCTTGGGACCTGCGCAAGAAGCAGCCTTATGAGGTCTACGACCAACTGGACTTTGACATTCCCGTGGGCAAGACCGGTGACGTGTACGACCGTTACTTGGTTCGCATGGAAGAGATGAAGCAGTCCAACCACATCATCAAGCAATGTGTGGACTGGCTCAAAGCCAATCCCGGTCCGGTGATCACCGACAACCACAAGGTGGCACCACCTTCGCGCGAATCCATGAAAACCAGCATGGAAGAGTTGATCCACCACTTCAAGCTGTTCACCGAAGGTTTTCGTGTGCCCGAAGGGGAAGCTTACGCGGCCGTGGAACACCCCAAAGGGGAGTTTGGTATTTACATCGTGAGCGATGGTGCCAATAAACCTTACCGCCTGAAGATCCGTCCACCGGGCTTTGCCCATTTGGCGGGCCTCAACGAGATGGCCACCGGGCATATGATTGCCGATGCGGTGTCCATCATTGGCACCATGGACATTGTTTTTGGAGAGATTGACCGATGATCTCTGACGCTACCAAAGCGCGTTTTGACCGCGAAGTGGCCAAGTACCCGGCAGACCAAAAGCAGTCTGCGGTGATGGCTTGTTTGTCCATTGTTCAGCAAGAGCTGGGCTTTGTGAGTGCCGAGAGTGAGAAGGTGATTGCTGAGCATTTGGGCATGGCGCCCATGGCTGTGCACGAAGTGACCACTTTCTACAACATGTACAACCAGCGTCCGGTGGGCAAGTTCAAGCTGAACGTATGCACCAACCTGCCATGCCAGCTGCGCGATGGCCAGAAGGCCTTGCACCATCTGGAGCACAAGCTGGGTATCCACATGGGTGAAACCACAGCTGACGGCCTGTTCACCCTGCAGCAGAGTGAATGCCTGGGGGCCTGCGCCGACTCCCCTGTGATGTTGGTCAACGACCGCGCCATGTGCAGCTTCATGACCAACGACAAGCTGGACCAGTTGGTGGATGGCCTGCGTGCCACGGAAGGCAAGTGATGACCGTTGAGAACCTTCTCTCCCAGTTTCGCGCCACCGGCGTGCAAACCTGTTTCCATGATCGCCACATCAACCCCCAGATCTACGCAGGACTGGACGGCAACAACTGGCGGCTGAAAGATTACGAAGCGCGCGGCGGCTACCAGGCCTTGCGGAAAATTTTGGGCAAAGACGGCGAAGCACCGAACAGCGACACTGGCGTCGCGGGCATGACCCAAGATCAGGTAATTGCCACGGTCAAAGAATCAGCGCTGCGCGGGCGCGGCGGTGCCGGTTTTCCCACGGGGCTGAAATGGAGTTTTATGCCCCGCCAGTTTCCGGGGCAGAAGTACCTGGTGTGCAACTCGGACGAGGGTGAACCAGGTACCTGCAAGGACCGCGACATTCTGCAGTTCAACCCCCACATCGTGATCGAAGGTATGGCCATCGCGGCCTATGCCATGGGTATCAGCGTGGGCTACAACTACATCCACGGCGAAATCTTCTCGGCCTACGAGCGTTTTGAAGAGGCGTTGGAAGAAGCCCGTGCTGCAGGCTTGCTGGGCAACAACATTCAGGGCAGCAATTTCAGCTTCCAGCTGCATGCAGCCCACGGTTTTGGTGCCTACATCTGTGGCGAGGAAACCGCCTTGCTGGAATCGCTGGAAGGCAAAAAAGGCCAACCGCGTTTCAAGCCGCCGTTCCCGGCCAGTTTTGGCCTGTACGGCAAACCCACCACCATCAACAACACCGAAACCTTTGCGGCGGTCCCCTGGATCATCCGCAACGGCGGCCAAGCCTACCTGGAGTGTGGCAAGCCCAACAACGGTGGGACCAAGATCTATTCGATCAGCGGTGATGTAGAGCGCCCTGGCAACTACGAAATCCCCATGGGTACACCCTTTGCCAAGCTGTTGGAGCTGGCTGGCGGTGTGCGTGGTGGTAAGGCACTGAAGGCCGTGATCCCCGGTGGATCGTCGTCACCCGTGTTGCCCGCTTCCATCATGATGGAATGCACCATGGACTACGATTCCATTGCCAAGGCTGGCTCGATGCTCGGTTCGGGTGCGGTCATCGTGATGGACGAAACCCGTTGCATGGTGACAGCTTTGCAACGCCTGAGCTACTTTTACATGCATGAGTCCTGTGGCCAGTGCACGCCCTGCCGTGAAGGCACGGGCTGGTTGTCGCGTATGGTGGACCGTATTGTGGAGGGCCAAGGTCGCCCCAGCGATATGGCGCTTTTGGACAACGTGGCCGAGAACATCATGGGGCGTACCATCTGCGCCCTGGGTGATGCGGCAGCCATGCCTGTGCGCGCCATGATCAAACACTACCGACACGAATTTGAGCACCTCGTAGAGCACAAGACCAGCATGGTCGCGGCCTCCGTTTAAGCAAAGCCCAAGATGATTGAAATCGAACTCGACGGCAAAAAGGTGGACATTGTTGAAGGCAGCATGATCATGCATGCCGCCGACAAAGCGGGCACCTACATCCCCCACTTTTGTTACCACAAGAAATTGAGCATTGCGGCCAACTGCCGTATGTGCCTGGTGGATGTGGAAAAGATGCCCAAGCCCATGCCTGCCTGCGCCACGCCCGTGACCCAGGGCATGATTGTGCGCACCAAGAGCGACAAGGCCATCAAGGCCCAAAAGTCGGTCATGGAATTCCTGTTGATCAACCACCCCCTGGATTGCCCGATTTGCGACCAGGGCGGTGAATGCCAGTTGCAGGATTTGGCCGTCGGCTATGGCGGATCGTCCTCTCGCTACGAAGAAGAAAAGCGCGTGGTTCCCGTCAAGGATGTAGGTCCGCTGATTTCGATGCAGGAAATGAGCCGCTGCATCCATTGCACACGCTGCGTACGTTTCGGCCAAGAAGTGGCAGGCGTGATGGAGTTGGGCATGTCCCACCGCGGCGAACATGCCGAGATCGAAACCTTCATTGGTGACACGGTGGATTCCGAGCTGTCGGGCAACATGATCGACATCTGCCCCGTGGGAGCCTTGACCAGCAAGCCTTTCCGTTACAGCGCCCGCACGTGGGAGCTGTCGCGCCGCAAGTCGGTGAGTCCGCATGATTCCACGGGTTCCAACCTGATTGTTCAGGTGAAGAACCACAAGGTGTTGCGTGTGGTTCCGCTGGAAAACGATGCGGTCAATGAATGCTGGATTGCAGACCGTGACCGCTTCTCCTACGAAGCCTTGAACAGTGATGAGCGTCTGACCACCCCCATGCTCAAGCAGGGCGGTGAGTGGAAGAGCGTGGACTGGCAGACGGCTTTGGAGTACGTGGCGAATGGTCTGAAGCAGATCAAGTCCAACCATGGTGCTGCCAGCATTGGCGCCCTGGTCAGCCCGCATAGCACGCTCGAAGAGTTGCAGCTGGCAGGTGCTCTGGTACGTGGTTTGGGTAGTGACAACATCGACTACCGCTTGCGCAACAGCGAGTTCGTGCCTGCTGCAGGCGTGCGGTATTTGGGTACCTCGATTGCCTCCCTGTCGCAGTTGCAGCGGGTGTTGGTGATTGGCTCCAATCTGCGCAAAGACCACCCCCTGTTTGCCCAGCGCATTCGCCAGGCGACCAAGCTGGGTTGTGTGGTCAATGCCGTGGTGTCCGAGTCTTCCGATTGGGCCTTGCCCGTGACCCATGTGGCCACGGCGCCAGCGGCCTCTTGGGTCCAGGCATTGGCTGATATTGCGACGGCTATTGCGGCCGAAAAATCGGTGACTGCACCAGCGGTTGGAACGGCAACGCCGGTAGCACAGTCGATTGCATGCTCCTTGCTGTCTGGTGATCGCAAAGCGGTGTTGCTGGGCAATGCTGCCGCACACCACGCCAAGGCGTCCAGCCTGCTGGCACTGGCAAACTGGATTGGTGTGCAAACCGGCGCCACGGTGGGTTACCTCACCGAAGCAGCCAATACGGTTGGTGCCCAACTCGTGGGTGCCGTGCCCCAGGGGAATGGTTTGAATGCCGCGCAAATGTTGTCTGGCGGTCTGAAGGCGGCCCTGCTTCTCAATACCGAGCCAGAGTTCGACAGTGCCATGGGCCGCGACGCCGTGTTGGGTCTGGACAAGGCCGAGATGGTTGTCACCTTGAGCCCCTTCAAGGCCAACTTGGACATCAGCGATGTGATCTTGCCGATTGCTCCCTTCACGGAAACTTCTGGCAGCTTTGTCAATGCAGAAGGCCGTGTGCAGAGCTTCCACGCAGTGGTCAAACCTGCCGGTGAGGCCCGCCCGGCTTGGAAGGTGCTTCGCGTTCTGGCCAACCTGCTGGGTGTGCAGGGTATGGACTATGACGCATCCCAGGATGTTCTGAAGTCCATCCCCTTGGATTCGCAAGGGGAGGCTGTATTTGTACCCGCTGCAAGCTTGAGCAATACCTCTGATGTGGCGATTGACCTGCAGAGGGCGGAGGTCGCGCCTGTGACGGCATCCATTTACCAACTGGATGGCATGGTTCGTCGTGCGACATCACTCCAATTGACTGCGGATGCGCAGCGGGCCGCCCAAGCGCAAGAAGAGGCTTTGTCATGATTGACATGATTTACAACACCGGTTTGGGCTTGATCCCTGCAACTTGGTGGGCGGGCTTTCTCTGGCCCCTTATCTGGACCTTGTTAAAAATCGTGGTGGTGGTGTTGCCCTTGATGGGGGCCGTGGCTTACCTCACCTTGTGGGAGCGTAAGTTCCTTGGGTGGATGCAGGTGCGTGTGGGCCCCAACCGGGTTGGGCCCTGGGGTTTGCTGCAGCCTATTGCCGATGCCCTGAAGCTGCTCACCAAAGAAATTTTGGTGCCAACCCAGGCTAGCAAAGGGTTGTTTTTCATCGGACCGATTCTGACCATCATGCCGGCCATGGCTGCCTGGGCTGTGATCCCTTTCGGCCCGGATGTCGCCTTGGCAAATATCAATGCCGGCCTCTTGTTTGTGATGGCGATCACGTCCATGGAAGTTTATGGCGTGGTGATTGCTGGTTGGGCTTCCAATTCCAAGTATGCATTTTTGGGTGCGTTGCGGGCTTCTGCCCAGATGGTGAGTTACGAAATTGCCATGGGTTTTTGCCTGGTGATCGTTCTCATGATTTCCGGCAGCATGAACCTCACAGAAATCGTGATGGGGCAGGGCAAAGGGCAATTCGCTAACATGGGCTGGGGCTTTTTGTCTTGGAACTGGTTGCCCCTGCTGCCGATTTTTGTGGTGTATGTGATTTCCGGTTTGGCGGAGACCAACCGCCACCCCTTCGACGTGGTCGAGGGTGAAGCGGAGATTGTGGCTGGCCATATGGTGGAGTATTCCGGCATGTCCTACGCCATGTTCTATTTGGCCGAATACGCCAATATGTGGCTGATCTCTATCCTAGCCTCCATCATGTTCCTGGGCGGTTGGTTGTCGCCTTGGGCAGCGCTGGACTTCATCCCCGGTTGGATCTGGCTCGGTATGAAGACCTGTGCCGTGGTCAGCCTCTTCATCTGGGTGCGCGCCACCTTCCCGCGCTTTCGTTATGACCAGATCATGCGTCTGGGCTGGAAAGTGTTTATCCCTGTCACTTTGGTGTGGCTGCTGGTGGTGGGTGCCTGGATGCAAACCTCCTTCAACATCTGGCTGTGAAGGACTACACCATGACAATGTCCGCTGCTACCCGTACCCCTAGCCCCGCTTTTTCGCTGTGGGACTTTCTGTCCAGTTTTTTGCTGATCGAACTGTTCAAGGGCCTCGCGCTGACCGGTCGTTACCTGTTCCGTCGCAAGGTAACTGTGCAGTTTCCGGAAGAAAAAACCCCTTTGTCGCCGCGGTTCCGTGGTCTGCACGCCTTGCGTCGCTACGAAAATGGTGAGGAACGCTGTATTGCCTGCAAGTTGTGCGAGGCAGTCTGCCCTGCGATGGCGATCACCATCGAATCCGATGTACGCGACGATGGTTCACGCCGTACCACGCGTTACGACATTGATCTCACCAAGTGCATTTTCTGCGGCTTCTGCGAAGAAAGCTGCCCCGTCGACTCAATCGTGGAGACCCACATTCTTGAATACCACGGAGAGAAGCGGGGAGACCTGTATTTCACCAAGGAAATGCTGTTGGCCGTGGGTGACCGCTATGAGCCGGAAATTGCCGCCAACAAACAAGCGGACGCTAAGTACCGCTGATCTGTCGCAAGAAAGTGTTTGAATCATGAGTGTTACGACTGGTCTTTTTTATGCCTTTTCCGCGGTGCTGTTGTTTGCAGCCTTCCGCGTGATTACGGCGCGCAATCCGGTGCATGCTGCCCTGTATTTGGTACTGACCTTTTCTCAGGCCGCGCTGATCTGGATGCTGCTCAAGGCTGAGTTTTTGTCCATCGCATTGGTCCTGGTGTATGTGGGCGCGGTAATGGTGCTGTTCTTGTTTGTCGTGATGATGATGGACGTGAATGTGGAGAACTTGCGGCTCGGGTTTTGGAAACATTTCCCCTTGGCAGCCTTGGTGGGTGTAGTGATTGCGCTGGAGATGGCTGCCGTATTGATGGGCGGTTTCCGCATTATTGAGGATCCATCTGTGGTGGTGGCCCCAGGTAGTTCCAATACAAAAGAACTTGGCATTTTGTTGTTTACCCAGTATTTGCTTCCACTGGAAGTCGCAGCAGCCATTTTGCTCGTGGCCATGATTGCCGCCATTGCCTTGACCCTGCGTGCTCGCAAGGACAGCAAATACGTGAGCCCCGGCGACCAAGTGCGTGTGAAGTCGCGTGATCGCATGACCGTGGTGAAAATGGCGGCCACGCAAGCAGCCCCGGCCGTGATTGCCGACGCAGATGCGGAGAAAAAACAATGACTTTGACTTTAGGACATTTCCTGTCGCTGGGAGCCATGCTCTTTGCGCTGTCGGTGGTGGGTATCTTCCTCAATCGCCGTAACCTTATCGTATTGCTCATGGCCATCGAATTGATGCTGCTCGCGGTCAACACCAATTTTGTAGCGTTCTCGCACTATCTCAATGATCTGCATGGCCAGATTTTTGTGTTGTTCATCATGACGGTGGCTGCCGCTGAGGCCGCGATTGGCCTGGCGATTTTGGTGCTCTTGTTCCGCAACAAGAACAGCATTAGCGTGGACGAACTCAATTCGCTCAAGGGTTAATCACAATGAGTCAAACCCTTTCTGCATCGACGTTGTTGGCCGTGCCCTTGGCCCCCTTGGTGGGGTCTGCGTTGGCCGGTATTTTTGGCACCCGCTTTGGTGGCAACTGGATCGGCCGCAAGCTGAGCCACACGCTGACCATCCTCGGTGTGCTGGTGGCTTTCGTTCTGTCCGCTGCGACGCTCAAATCGGTTGCCTTGGATGGTGCCCGCTTCAACGAGACCCTCTACACCTGGATGGTGGTGGGTGGACTCAAGATGGAAGTCGGTTTTCTGGTTGATGGCCTGACCGCCATGATGATGTGTGTGGTGACCTTCGTCTCGTTGATGGTGCACCTCTACACCGTGGGTTATATGGAAGAGGATGAAGGCTACAACCGCTTCTTCTCGTATATCTCCCTGTTCACCTTCTCCATGCTTATGCTGGTCATGAGCAACAACCTGCTGCAACTGTTCTTCGGTTGGGAGGCTGTGGGTCTGGTGTCGTATCTGCTGATTGGTTTTTGGTTCAACAAGCCCACGGCCATCTTCGCCAATATGAAAGCCTTTCTGGTCAACCGCGTGGGTGACTTTGGCTTCATTTTGGGTATCGGCCTCATTGTGGCGTATGCGGGCACTCTGAATTACAGCGAGGTGTTTGCCAAGTCTGGTGAATTGGCCCAACTGGTCTTTCCGGGCACCGAGTGGATGCTGGTCACCGTGATCTGTATTTGCCTGTTTGTGGGCGCCATGGGCAAATCGGCCCAGTTCCCCTTGCATGTCTGGTTGCCAGACTCCATGGAGGGGCCTACGCCTATTTCTGCGCTGATTCACGCTGCAACGATGGTGACTGCCGGTATCTTTATGGTGGCCCGTATGTCGCCATTGTTCGAGCTCAGTGACACAGCCTTGAACTTCATTTTGGTCATCGGTTCCATCACGGCCTTGTTCATGGGTTTTCTGGGCATTATTCAGAACGACATCAAACGCGTGGTGGCCTACTCCACCCTGTCGCAGCTGGGTTACATGACTGTGGCTTTGGGTGCCTCCGCCTACTCGGTGGCAGTGTTTCATCTGATGACCCATGCGTTCTTTAAAGCCTTGCTGTTCCTCGGCGCAGGCTCGGTGATCATGGGGGTGCATCACAACCAGGACATTCGCTGGATGGGTGGTTTGCGTAAGTACATGCCTATTACCTGGATTACTTCCTTGCTCGGCTCGTTGGCGTTGATCGGAACCCCCCTGTTCGCTGGCTTCTACTCCAAAGACAGCATCATTGAAGCAGTGCATTTCAGCCAATTGCCCGCGGCTGGTTTTGCCAACTTTGCCGTGCTGGCGGGTGTGTTCGTGACCGCGTTTTATTCGTTCCGCATGTACTTCTTGGTGTTCCACGGCAAAGAGCGTTTTGACCAGAACCCTGACGCACACCATGATGACCACCACGGTCACCACGGGGATGCGCATCACCATCCGCATGAGTCGCCCTGGGTCGTCACCGTACCTCTGGTGTTGCTGGCCATTCCTTCGGTCCTGATCGGTTATCTGACGATCCAGCCCATGCTGTTTGGCGATTTCTTCAAAGACGTGATTTTTGTGAATGCCGAGAAGCACGGTGCAATGGCAGAACTAGCGGGCATCTTCCACGGCCCCTCGCAGATGGCGGTCCATGCCTTCTCCACGGCCCCTTTCTGGTTGGCG
The DNA here is from genome assembly GCF_056521365.1 of Rhodoferax sp. XS2R6. Taxonomy (NCBI): domain Bacteria; kingdom Pseudomonadati; phylum Pseudomonadota; class Betaproteobacteria; order Burkholderiales; family Comamonadaceae; genus Rhodoferax; species Rhodoferax sp. XS2R6. The sequence continues at coordinate 138,845 of NZ_JBWMAY010000002.1, forward strand.
CTGGCAGGTGTTGTGACGTCTTACCTGATGTACATGGTGTTCCCCGCGGTTCCGACCGCGATCAAGCGTAACGTCATGCCACTGTTCAACTTGTTGGAAAACAAGTACTACCTGGACTGGATCAACGAAAACATCTTGGCCCGTGGCGCACGTGCGTTGGGCACTGGTCTCTGGAAGGTGGGTGACCAGGCAGTGATCGATGGCACTGTCGTGAATGGTTCCTGGAAGCTGGTGGGCTGGGTGTCCTCCATCGTTCGCAAGGGACAGTCGGGGTATTTGTACCACTATGCCTTGGTCATGATCCTTGGCATCTTTGTGCTGATGACGTACTTCGTTTGGCTCAAGTAGGAGAAAAATAAAATGGGTTTGTTGAGCCTCGCTATTTGGGTTCCCATCGCTTTCGGCGCGGTGTTGCTGGCCTGCGGTCGTGATGAACATGCCAAGGTGGTTCGCTGGATTGCTTTGGTCGGAGCCGTGATCAGCTTCCTGCTGACCTTGCCCCTGTACGGCCAGTTTGACACCACGACCGCGGCCATGCAGTTTGTGGAGAAAGCGGGCTGGATCAGTCGCTTCAATGTCAATTACCACCTCGGTGTGGATGGCATTTCGTTCTGGTTCGTACCGCTGACGGCATTCATCACCGTGGTGGTGGTGATTGCAGGCTGGGAGGCCATTACCCAGCGTGTTAACCAGTACATGGGCGCCTTCCTGATCTTGAGCGGACTCATGATCGGTGTGTTTACCGCACTGGATGGCTTGCTGTTCTACGTGTTCTTCGAAGCCACACTGATTCCGATGTACCTCATCATCGGTATCTGGGGTGGTCCCAACAAGATCTACGCTGCCTTCAAGTTCTTCCTCTACACCTTGCTTGGCTCCTTGCTGATGCTGGTGGCCTTGATTTACCTGTACACCAAGTCGGGTGGCAGCTTTGACTTGGCCACTTGGCACGCACTGCCTTTGGGCAGCACGGCGCAGACCCTGCTGTTCTTTGCCTTCTTTGCGGCATTCGCCGTGAAGGTCCCTATGTGGCCTGTGCACACTTGGTTGCCCGACGTACACGTGGAAGCGCCCACAGGCGGCTCTGCTGTGTTGGCCGCCATCATGCTGAAGTTGGGTGCTTACGGCTTCCTGCGTTTCTCCATGCCGATTGCCCCCGATGCTGCCCACGAATGGGGTGGTTTCATGGTGGCGCTGTCCCTGATTGCCGTGGTCTACGTGGGCTTGGTGGCCATGGTGCAGCAAGACATGAAGAAGCTGGTGGCGTATTCGTCGGTGGCGCACATGGGGTTTGTGACCTTGGGCTTCTTCATCTTCAATGACCTGGGTGTGTCCGGTGGTCTGGTGCAGATGATTGCGCACGGGTTTGTGTCTGGTGCCATGTTCCTGTCGATTGGTGTGTTGTATGACCGCGTGCATTCGCGCGAAATCGCCAGTTATGGTGGTGTGGTCAACACCATGCCCAAGTTCGCAGCATTTGCCCTGTTGTTTGCCATGGCCAATTGCGGCTTGCCAGGCACCGCCGGTTTTGTGGGTGAATGGATGGTGATTTTGGGTGCCGTGAAATTTAACTTCTGGATCGGGTTTGCCGCCTCCAGTGCGCTGATTTTTGGTGCGGCCTACACACTGTGGATGTTCAAACGCGTTTACCTGGGCCCGGTGACCAATGACGACGTGAGAGGCCTCACGGATATCAATGCCCGTGAATTTTTCATGCTGGCGCTTTTGGCGGTGGCGGTGCTCTACATGGGCCTGTACCCCAAACCCTTCACCGATGTGATGGACGTTTCTGTGGCCGAGCTGCTCAAGCACGTGGCCGTGTCCAAGTTGAACTGATCCAACTGAATTGCGAGACGAACGATGATAGACAAACTCAGTTTGATCACGGTACTGCCAGAGCTCATTTTGCTGATCATGGCGTGTGTCATTGCCCTGGTGGATTTGCGGGTGAAGTCCCCCCTGCGCGGTGTGACCCATGTGCTTACCTTGCTCACTTTGGCGGCAGTTGCTTTGTTGCAAGCGTCTTATGCCTCCACAGGCCAGACGCAATACGCCTTCAGCAACATGGTGGTCAGCGACTCCATGGGCAACTGGCTCAAGTGTTTTGCCACCTTGGCGGTGATGGTGACGTTGGTGTACGGGCGCTCTTACGCCAGCCAGCGCGACATGCTGCGCGGTGGCGAACTGTTCACGCTGAGCATTTTTGCGCTGCTCGGCATGTTTGTCATGATCTCCGGCAACAACTTCCTGGTCATCTACATGGGCCTGGAGCTGCTGACCCTGTCCAGCTACGCCTTGGTGGCCCTGCGCCGTGACCATGTGGCTGCCACAGAGGCCGCCATGAAGTACTTCGTGCTCGGCGCCATGGCATCGGGCTTCCTGCTGTACGGCATGTCCATGTTGTACGGTGCGACCGGCTCCCTGGACGTGAACGAGGTGTTCAAGGCTATTGCTTCGGGCCAGATTCGCCACATGGTGCTGGTGTTTGGTTTGGTGTTTCTGGTGGCCGGCCTGGCGTTCAAGCTGGGTGTGGTGCCCTTCCACATGTGGATTCCCGATGTCTACCAGGGTGCACCTACTGCCGTGACTCTGATGATTGGTGGTGCGCCCAAATTGGCAGCCTTTGCCATCGTCATGCGCCTGTTGGTGGAGGGCATGTTGCCCCTGGCCGGTGACTGGCAGCAGATGCTGATGGTCTTGTCGATTGGCTCCTTGCTGATCGGTAACCTGGCTGCCATTGCGCAGACCAACATCAAACGCATGCTGGCGTTTTCCACCATCGCCCAGATGGGCTTTGTGCTGCTCGGGTTGATGTCCGGCGTGGTGAACGGCAACACCGCCTCCGGTGCCAATGCTTACAGCTCTGCCATGTTTTATGTGGTGAGTTATGTGCTCACCACCTTGGCCAGCTTCGGTGTGATCTTGCTGTTGTCACGCGATGGTTTCGAGAGTGAAGAAATCGCAGACTTTGCCGGCCTGAACCAGCGCAGCCCGCTGTACGCCGCCATCATGGCGATTTGCCTGTTCTCTTTGGCTGGCATTCCACCCATGGTGGGTTTTTACGCCAAGCTCTCGGTGTTGCAAGCCCTGATTGCGTCGGGTGACAATTTCTACTTGGCCTTGGCTGTGTTTGCGGTGTTGATGTCCCTCATCGGCGCCTTCTACTACCTGCGCCTCATCAAGGTTATGTACTTTGACGAGCCCGCTACGACTGCCCCCGTGACCGCGCCCGCCGATGTGCGTGTGGTGTTGTGTCTCAACGGCGGTTTGGTGTTGTTGCTGGGTATCTTCCCCAGTGGCTTGATGACCGTGTGCGCCAACTCTGTGCGCCAAATGCTGGGCAGCTAAGCGCTGCAGCGCTTGGTTCCGGCATTGCCTTGGGCGCATCACCGATGATGAATTCTTTTGCGGCAGGCTTGGTCGTTGTGTTGGCGTTGGTCTGTGCCAACCTTCCGTTTTTCACGGAGCGGCTGCTGGGTTTTTACCGCCTGGCGGCTGAGAAGTCGCTTGGCTGGCGTTTGCTCGAATTGTTGTTTCTGTACGCCGTGACCGGTGCCGTCGGCTTGGGTCTTGAGCATCGTGCTGGGCAGATCAGCCCACAGGGGTGGGAGTTTTATGCCATCACCTTTGCGCTGTTCGTCACCTTTGCCTTCCCCGGTTTTGTCTACCGCTACCTGCTCAAGCGGGCAGGGTAAACCGCGCACTGCCATGCAAGACGACAGCCACCTCATCGAACGCAAGACGTCTGGCGAGGAAATTTTCAAAGGCCATTTCCTCCATGCCTTTCGCGACCAGGTGTTGCTGCCCAGCGGCCGACCCGCGACGCGTGAGTATGTGGTGCACCCCGGTGCGGTGATGGTTATCCCCCTGCTGGACGATGGCAGTGGAGAGGTCAAGTTGGTGCTGGAACGCCAGTACCGTTACCCCGTAGCGCGGGTGATGATCGAGTTTCCGGCCGGCAAACTGGACGCAGGGGAAAGTGTGCAACGCTGTGCCCAACGCGAACTGCTGGAAGAAACTGGTTACACCGCACGCGCCTGGGCCCGGGCCGGCGTCATGCACCCGGTCATTTCGTATTCCACCGAATTCATTGACATTTGGTTCGCACGCGACTTGCAGCTGGGCGAGCGCAAGCTCGATGACGGGGAGTTCCTCGACGTGGTGACCGCCAGCCCCACCGAATTTCTGCAATGGTGCCAGCAAGGTCTGGTGACCGATGCCAAAACCCTGGCCGGTGCACTCTGGGTACAGAACGTACTGCGTGGCGACTGGCCCCTGGAGTGGACCACTCCAGTGTCTGCCTGAGCGCAGCATTCCGCCATGAAAGTCCTGGACCTCCAATGCAGCCAGCACCACCTGTTTGAAGGCTGGTTTGCGTCGGAAGACGACTTCGTCTCACAGTGCCTGCGTGGCCTGGTGCAGTGCCCCGTGTGTGCAGACCCCACTGTGGTGAAAAAACTCAGCGCGCCGCGGCTGAACTTGTCGGGCGCCCGTGAGCCGCCAGCAGCCAAGTCAGAGCCCACACCATCCGCCAGTCCGGCGATGCCTGCGCGCATGGGTGAGGTGGAGACGGCTCTCGCTGCCGCCTGGATGGCCGTAGCCCGCCACGTGGTGGCCAATACCACCGACGTAGGCGGTCAGTTTGCCGAAGAGGCCCGCAAGATGCATTACGGCGAAGCCGAAGTGCGCAACATACGCGGGCAAACCACCCCGGAGCAAGCCAAAGAGTTGGTAGAGGAGGGCATTGAAGTCATGCCCCTCTTGTTACCCGAAGCCCTGAAAGGGCCTCTGCAATAAGCGTGCAGAAGCCCTTGGCCGGTATCAGGGATACAAGCCGCGCAGTTCCCGGGCATGCAGTATGCGCTTGCAGGCCACGATAAAGGTGGCGGTGCGCAGACTTACCTTGTGGTCTTGCGCCACATTCCAGACGCCGGCAAAGGCCTCTTTCATGATGCGGACCAGGCGGGCGTTGATCTCGTCTTCGCTCCAGAAGAAGCTGGAGAAATCCTGCACCCATTCAAAGTAGCTCACCGTCACGCCGCCGGCGTTGGCAATCACGTCGGGCAAGACCAGCACATTGCGTTCTTGCAGAATGTCATCTGCCTCGGGCGTGGTCGGGCCATTGGCGCCTTCGATCACCAGCTTGGCTTTGATGCGCCCTGCGTTGGCCTTGGTAATCTGCTGCTCCAGGGCCGCGGGAATCAGGATGTCGCAGTCCACGTCCCAGAAGGCGTCATTGGCAATCGTCTCCGCGGGTGTGAACCCGGCCACCGAGCCATGGGCCGCCACGTGGGCCAACAAGGCGGGCACGTCCAGGCCGGACTCTTGGTAGATCGTGCCGCCATGGTCTTGCACAGCCACGACGCGGGCACCGGCCTGGGCGAACAACTTGCCGGCGATACCGCCCACATTGCCGAAGCCCTGCACGGCCACGCGTGCTTTGGAAATATCCAGCCCAATGTGCTGCGCTGCTTCCACGCCCACGGTGTACACGCCGCGGCCCGTGGCCTCGCGTCGGCCCAGTGAGCCACCCAGGTCAATCGGCTTGCCCGTCACCACGCCGGTGGCGGTGGCACCCTCGTTCATCGAGTAGGTGTCCATCATCCAGGCCATGATCTGCTCGTTGGTGTTCACGTCGGGCGCGGGGATGTCCTTGGTGGGCCCGATGATGATGCCGATCTCGCTGGTGTAGCGGCGTGTCAGGCGCTCCAGCTCGCCGCGTGACAGGGTCTTGGGATCGATGCGGATACCGCCCTTGGCGCCGCCGTAGGGCACGTTCACCGCGGCGTTTTTGATCGACATCCAGGCCGACAGCGCCATCACTTCGGACAGGGTCACGTCCTGGTGAAAACGCACGCCGCCCTTGCCAGGGCCGCGCGAAGTGTTGTGCTGCACGCGGTAGCCTTCAAAGTGGGCCACCGTGCCGTTGTCCAGCTGGATCGGCACGTCCACGATGAGTGCGCGTTTGGGGCGCTTGAGCGTTTCGGCCCAACGTGCCAAGTGGCCCAGGTAGGGCGTGACGCGGTCGACCTGTTGCAGGTAAATGCCCCAGGGGCCGAGGTGGTCGGCCTGCAGGTAAGAGGGCAGCGCATGGGTGGTGGCTGCGGGGTGCGCGGGGGACGCCGGGTTAGCGTGGTGTTGCGACATGAATGCTCCTTGTGGTTGTCGTCATGGCCCGCAATGTAGGCGGGCCATGGCGACCTGTCCAAGGCCACTTCATTTGCAAACTATGCAAAAAATTAATAACGAGCTAGGCGCTGACGTCCAGGATGCGGCCGGTCGCCTGTCCTTGGCTGTTCACCACGGGCGCCGTGTCGCTGTCGGTTTTGAGGGCGTTGCCACTGGCGGCAAACTTGGGGCTGACCGAGGTGTACATGCGCTCCAGAAAGTTCTGGGTCGCCGGTGGCACTTCGCTTTTCTGCTGGCGCAGGGCGCTGTCGTAGGTGCTGTCGCTGTTGGTACTGGCGGTGCTCAGCTTGCGGGCTGTCTGGTTGCGGTCCTGGGCCTCACGCTCGGCTTCGTCGGCCTGTGCACGCAGGTCGCTGGCCCGCGCTTCGGCAGAGTCGGCTTCGCGCCGTGCCTGCTCGATGCGCGTCTTGCTCAGTGTCGCCTGCAGAGAAGGCGATGCCGAGTTGGTGGCTGTGATGGCGACCATGGCCGCAGCTCCGATGGCAGGTCAGGCTGTGACGTTGAGCAGGCGGCCGGTGGTTTGGCCTTGGGTGTTGACCACCGGTTGGGGTTTGGGCTCTTCGGTCTTTTTGGGTTCGGCCGCCTTGGCCTGCAGCTCGCGCTGCTGTGTTTCCCGCACTTCCTGGGTGCGTTTGGTGGCTTGGGCCTGTTGCACCTGCTGCGGCTTGGCTTTGCTGACGTCCATAGGAGTCTCCAGGGGGTTGAATGCCTTGATTTTAGGCACTTCACCCCCGCATTTCAATGCTTTACATAGCCACGTTTCTGCTAGGTCAGGCGTTAAATTGCAGCGCCGCCAGCCCGGCGTACACACCGCCGCGCGCCACCAGCTCGGCGTGTGTGCCTTGTTCCACCAGTTTGCCGTGGTCCAGCACCACGATCAGGTCGGCCTTTTGCACCGTGGCAAGGCGGTGCGCGATGACCAGCGTTGTGCGGTCGCGCATGGCCGATTCGAGTGCAGCCTGCACCATGCGTTCGCTCTCGGCGTCAAGTGCGCTGGTGGCCTCGTCCAGCAGCAGCAGCGGCGGGTTTTTGAGCATGGCGCGCGCAATCGCAATGCGCTGGCGCTGCCCGCCTGACAGGCGCACGCCGCGCTCGCCCAGAAAGGTGTCGTAGCCCTGAGGCAGGGCGCTGATGAACTCGTGCGCGAATGCAGCTTGTGCTGCGGCCTTCACTTCAGCGTCAGTGGCATCCGGCTTGCCGTAGCGGATGTTTTCCAGCGCGCTGCTGGAGAAGATCACCGCGTCCTGTGGCACGATGCCCACGCGCTGGCGCAGTGCGTCCAGCGCCATGTCGCGCGTGCCCACGCCGTCCAGCACAATGCCGCCGCTTTGCGGGTCGTAGTAACGCAGCAGCAGCTGGAACACCGTGCTCTTGCCCGCCCCGCTGGGCCCGACGATGGCCACGGTCTGGCCGGGCAACACGTTCAGGCTGAAGTTTTGCAGTGCAGGCTGCAAGGGGCGCGAAGGATAGTGAAAGTCAATCGCTTCAAATTTGATAGCGCTTCCCGCAATAGGCATGGCGGCTAGCAGAGGTTTTGAGGGTGAAGTGATAGGCGACTGGGTGCCCAGCAACTCCATCAGCCGCTCGGTGGCGCCGGCGGCACGCAGCAGGTCGCCATAGACCTCGCCCAGCACCGCAAACGCGCTGGCCAGGATGATCACGTAGACCACGGTCTGGCCCAAATGGCCCGCCGTGATGCGGCCTTCGGCCACGGCCTGCGTGCCCTGGTACAGGCCCCACAGCAGTGCCGCACTGGTGGCGATGATGATGAAGGCGACCAGCATCGAACGCATCAGGCTGCGCTTGGTGGCGGTCTCAAACGCGTTGTCGGTGGAGGTGACAAAACGCGCGGTTTCGCGCCCCTCGGCGGTGTAGCTTTGCACCACGGGGATGGCGTTCAGTACCTCGGCCGCGATGGCGCTGGAGTCGGCAATGCGGTCTTGTGATGCACGGGAGAGCTTGCGCACGCGCCGGCCAAACCACAGGCTGGGCACCACCACCAAGACCAGCACCACCAGCACCTGCAGCATCACCACCGGGTTGGTCCACACCAGCACACCCAGCGCGCCAATGCCCATCACCGCGTTGCGCAGGCCCATGCTGAGCGACGAGCCCACCACGGTTTGCACCAGCGTGGTGTCGGCCGACAGGCGCGAGAGCACCTCGCCGGTTTGTGTGGTTTCAAAAAACTCGGGGCTTTGCTTGAGCACATGGCTGTAGACCGCGTTGCGCAGGTCGGCCGTGACGCGCTCGCCCAGCCAGCTCACCATGTAAAAACGGGCCGCTGAAAACAGACCCAGCGCCACGGCCACGCCAAACAGCGCTGCAAAGTGCTCGCGCAACGCCATTACCTGCGCGCCCTTGTCGGCCTGCACCAGCCCGCCGTCAATCAGGCTGCGCAGCGCCAGCGGAAACGCGAGTGTGGCGCCCGCCGCCAGCACCAGAAACACCAGCGCCATGCCAATGCGGCCCCGGTAGGGCCGCAAAAACGGCAGCAGGCCGGAGAGGGATTTGGGGTTGGTGGCTTTGGGGCGGTCGGAAGAGGTCATGGCAGCCTAGGTGGGGGCGAGGGCGGTGGAGGCAAGGTGGGCCGAGAAATATAAGGAAATATGCCTCTAGCGCCCGTGATTATTGCGCGAGCAGCTACTGAATTTGTAGCGGTTGATTGTCGGTTTGCTGCGGTTTGTTGCAGCGGTGTCAGAGTTTTAGCGCTGCCGCATAGCCCGTCATCTCCAGGTAGCCGCGCCCGACCAGCTTGCCGTTGCTGTCCCAGACTTCGCTGAGGCCTTCCCAGTAGATGGCGCCGGTGGAGCCGCGGCTGTCCAGCTCCTGGTTGTCGAGGACGGCTTTGACCGTGTAGTAGTCGGCCGGGGTGCGCACCACCCATTCCACGGGGTAGCTGGCTTTGCTCAACGGGCTGCGCCAATTGCGAACTGGTTTGAACAGCACTTCACCGCGCGAGAACGCGTAGCGCACCCCTGCCGCGCTGCGGAAGGAGCCACCGTCCCACAACACGCCACCTTGCCGGTCGCGCAGCTGAAACGCGGTAAGCGCGCTGCCGTCGAACAGGTTGATGCCGATCCAGTCCCAGCCCTGGGCTTGTGGGTGCAGTACCTCCTGGCTCCATTCATGGTCCAGCCAGGCGGTGCTGCCGGTCTCCAGCATGCGCGTCTGACCCTGCAGTGCGATGCTGCCGCTCACCTGCAGCTGCGGCTGGCTGTAGTAATAACTTGCCTGTTTTTCTTCCGGCCCCTTGCGGGACAGGCCGTCTTTCCCCTGCAGCAACACGGGTTGGGTGGCTTTGAAGCTCAAATTCAGCGTGAAGTCGCCCGCAGGAATCTGCGCCTGCAGGTCCGCACCCTGGCGCTGCAGCGACCAGTCGCGCAGCAGCACGCCGGTGTCTTGCGTGCTGGCCGAAGCCGTATCCGCCGGGTTGCTGCCCGCGGGCTCGCCAGACCAGCGCGCAATGCGCTGGTCGTGCCAAAGTTTCTTGCCCGCCACGTCGGTGACGGCGGCATGGGCAAACAGCAGCTGTTTGGCCGCCAGACGCGACAGCATGGCTTGGGTGCTGGCGACGCGGCTGCGAAAAAACGTGACCTGAAAGCCCAGCGCCGCAGCCTGGCCCGCCACATGGGCGTAGCCCGTGAGGTACCACCACTCGGTGGCAAAGTCGTTGTGACTGCCCGCATCGCGCGGAAACGCAAGGCGTTTGGCGGGGAGCGCCCAGGCTGTGGGCAACAAGCCGGCCAGCAGCGGTACGACCAAGGCGGCGCGCCGCTGGAGCATGGCGGGGCGGCCCGCGCTCAGCGGTTACCCGCGCGCGCCAGGCGCTGTGCCACGGTGGGCGAGGGTTTGCCGGACAGTGCGTCCAGGCGCTGGCCCATGGCTGCCTCCAACTGGTCGAGCCGCACCTGCGTGGCGGGGTGGGTGCTCAGCGCCAGGGTGAACACGGGATTGTCGGGCTTGGCGGTGCGCAATTGTTGTAACACGGCTACCAGGCCATAGGGGTCAAAGCCCGCGCGCGCGGCCAGGGCCACACCGCTGCGGTCGGCGTCAAACTCATCGCCCTGGTCCAGACCCTTGGAATACACCTCACGTCCCAGCGCCAGCAGCTGGGCCGACAGCGCACCTTGGGCGTTGTTGCCGAGTTGCGAGGCAATGGCGCGGGTCAGCAAACCGGTCTGCGCGGATTTGCGCAGCGCGGCCAGATGATGTTTGGCAATCACGTGGTGAATCTCATGCGCCAGGATGCCGGCCAGTTCCGACTCGTCGGCTACGGAGTCCACCAGTCCCTTGGTCACAAACACATACCCACCCGGCGCGGCAAAGGCGTTGTAGCCCGCGTCGTCCAGCACGGCAAAGGTCCAGGGCAGGTTGGGGCGCTCGGACTGCAGGCTGATCCAGCGGCCCAGGCGGTTCACATAACGCTGCAGTGCCACGTCTTTGTGCAGGGGTTTGGCGCCCAGCAGCACGGCCGAGAGCTGGCGGCCCATCTCGATTTCTTTGGGCTCGTCGATCTGCTCCATGGACTGCGAGAGCAAGCCCACCAAATCACTGCTGTTGGCAGCGGCAGCGGGGGCGCTGTTGTTGCTAGCCACATTGGGTTTGAGCATGTTTTGCAGCAGGCCGCCCAGCATCTTGCCGGGGTCTTGTGCCTGGGCAGACAAGGGCAGCGTGGCGCAGCAGACAGCAGCCAGGCTCAGGGCGATCAGGGGGCGCTTCATTGGGAATATCCTGAGGAAGGGGCATTCACCGGGGTGGGGGGCGCGGGCACGGGCAGGGGCTCCACGGCTTGCGGGCTCAGGCTGGCATCAGCGGCAAAACGTTTGGCCTGGGTTGCGTCCTGGCGTAGCCCCTCGGCCTGGGCTAGCGCCGCCAAGTTGGGCTGAGCGTTGGCAATGTCTTCGGCCCCCAGGCCGCGTATGCCTACGGTGGCGGTGGTGCCGCTGGTGTTCTGGTTTTGCGCGCTGCCACGGCTGAACAGGTTGGACAGGCCGCGCAGGGCTCCGGTGGCGGCACTGGCCACACTGCCTTGCTCGGTAGCGGTGCCCACGTCAAACAAGTGGATCCAGCCGCTGGCGCCGGCCGCTGTTTTGACCTGCACCCAGGCGCCCTGGCGGGTGGGCTGGCGCGTCAGGGCGGTTTGGGCCGGCAGCGTGGCGATGGCGGCGGCGCTTTCGGTCGGGCCTTCGCGCAGCGTGGTCTGGCGCTTGGTGACCAGCGCCTCCTGGGCCTGGGCCGCAAGACTGCCTAGCAGCGCCAAGGCCAGCAGGGTAAGGGTGAGGGGTTTACGCATGGATGCCATTGTCAGGGAAGGGCTGCAACGCGGCAATGCCCGGGATCGCAAACAGGCACTCAGTCCGGGTGGGCCTGGGTTTCAGGGTCTGGCTCCTCACCAATGGCCTTGCGGGTGACAGCGGCCTGCGCCATCAACCAGGCACAAAAGGCCTGAATCTCCGGTCGAGTACGGCTGCGCGGGCCCACAATCAAAAAGTACACCAGTGGCGTGTCGATGCGGCCATTGGGCAGCACCTCCACCAGGTCACCGCTGGCCAGGCTGTCGGCCACCAGCGGCATGCGCGCCAGCGCCACGCCCTGGCCGGTGAGGGCGGCCTGCACGATCTGGTGGGCGTAGTTGAAATACATCCAACGTTTGGGCTCCAGCTTGGGCAGGTCGTTGCCGTCCAGCCAGCGCCGCCAGGTCAGCCATTCCAGGTTTTGGTGGCGGTGGCTGTCACTGGCCTCCAGCAGCGCAAAGCGGTTCAGGTCGGCGGCCTTGCGCAAGGGCGGGCCGCTCTTGAGCAACCACGGGCTGGCCACGGGTGTGAGCTGTTCACCAAACAGGCGCACCGCATCGGGCCCCGCGTTGCCGGGTCGGGTGTAACGGATGGCCAGGTCCACATCGCTGGTGTCCAGGTCTACCGGGTTGTCGGTGGCGTCCAGGCGGATGTCGATGTCCGGGTACTCGGCCTGGAAGGCTTCGAGCCGCGGGATCAGCCACATGGAGGCGAATGACGCCCAGGTGGAAATGGCCACACTTTTGCGCCCCGCGGTGCGGCGAATCAGTCGCACCGCGCTGTCCACCCGCTCCAGCGACGGCACCACGGCGCGCAACAATTGGGCGCCCGCACTGGTCAGCTCCACGGCGCGTGTGTGGCGCAAAAACAGGGGTACGCCCACCTCTTCCTCCAGCGACTGCACCTGGCGGCTCACCGCGCTTTGCGTGAGCGATAGCTCCTCGGCGGCCGCCCGAAAATTGAGGTGGCGGGCCACCGCCTCCAAGGCACGCAGGTGGCCCACGGCAATCGGTCGGGTGCGCAGGCGGATTTCGGTGCTGGAGGGGGCGGTGTTGGACATGGCAGGAAACCAATTGATGCGGGAATGGAATGAATAGCATAGCCCGATTTCATTGGACGGTGGTGCAGCGCGGCGCGATCATTCATTGCCCAACCACCTTAACGGAGTCCACCATGCAAGCCCAAAGCCCCTCGCTACAACAGCCCCAACGATCGTCCCAGCGTCAACAACCCGCCGCTGATCTCCAGTACGGCGTGTTCTCCTTGTCCACCGACGCCCCCTGGGTGCTGGCCAAGGGCAAGGCTGTCACCCTGCGTCCGCGCACGGCTGGCGTGTTGCGCGTGGTGTCCGGTCGCGCCTGGGCCACGGTGGATGTGTTCCGCCACACCCCGCTGTTGGAAACCGGTGACCATTTTGTGGCGTTGGGCCATGACTTGCAGTTGCGCGCTGGGCAGCGTGTGGTGGTGGAAGCGTGGCCGCACAAAGGGCAAGACGGGATTCAGCTGCAATGGGTGGCGCAGCCGCAGGCTTGCCTGGCGACGCGGTGGCAAACCAATGTGGTGGAACCAGCGCGTGATATCGGCCACGGTCTGGCCCTGGTGGCGCGCGCGCTGTGGCGCCTGTTGGGTGGTTTGGCGGGTTACACCGACTTTCTGACCGCCGGCCGCGGCCGGGTGCTGCGCGGGCTGGAGTCCAACGCGCCTTAAGTGCTTTGGCGAACCTGTAAGGTGTAGCCCAGATTGATGCAAGGCGACGCGACCGTTTCCCCTTGCATCAGCGCCACCAGCATCTGCCCCGCGGCTTGACCGATTTCGGCGCGCGGGGTGCGCACGGTGGTGAGCGGTGGCAGCATCTGGTCGCTGCCGGTCAGGTCGTTAAAGCCCGCAATCGCCACGCGCTGCGGCACCGCCACTCCCAAACGCAACGCGGCCAGCAGCGCACCCTGGGCCAAGTCGTCGTTGCAGAAAAAAATCGCGTCCACGGGAGGCTGTTGGCCGATGATTTGTTCAAACATGCGCGCCCCCAATGACAGCGAGGAGGCCGCCGGGTTCAGCCACTCCAGCGTCGCGTCGTAGCGGCCTGCGGCCTGCAGGGCCTGGCGCCAGCCTTCCAGGCGCTGCAGGGTGCGCGGGTCCAGCTGGGCTGCTGCAAAGGCAATACGCCTGTGGCCCTGGTCCAGCAGGTGGCGGGTCAGGTCGTGGCCCGCATCGCGCTGCGAAAAACCCACACAGTAGGCGCCTTCGGGGGCCTGCGCCGTCATCAGGTGCACACAGGGCACACCGCTTTGGGCAATCAGGCTGCGCGTGGCTTCGTTGCGTTCCAGCCCGGTCACGATGAGCCCGGCCGGGCGGTGCAGCAATTGCTCGCGCAGCAGGCTTTCTTCCTCGCTGGGGTCGTAGTGGGTGATACCGATTAGCGTTTGGTAACCGGCCTGGCGCAGGGTTTGTTGCAGGGCTTCCAGCACATCCACAAACAAGGCGTTGGACAACATGGGGATCAGCACCGCCACATGGCTGCTCTGGCCGGAGGCCAGCGCGCGTGCCGCCGGGTTGGGCACATAACCCAGTGTGTCAGCCGCGGCCTGCACTTTGGCCACCAGTTCGGCCGCCACGGCCCGCTCACCGCGCAGCGCGCGCGACACGGTGATGGGGCTGACACCAGCCAGATGCGCCACGTCGGCCAGCGTGACGCGGCCGGTGGCACGGGGGCGGGTGGAGGCGGTCATGGACTAGGGAAACTACTAAATGGCATGTAAATATCTTCGCATAGGATAGCGCTATCCGACGTTTGACAGGCAGCAGGCAAACCCCTAAGCAGGAATTTCCCTCAGGGAATGGAGCTGCAATCTGTCAGGCGTCATTTTTTGGTTATTTTTGGATAGCGCTATCCAATTCACAAAGTTTATGCATTCCATTGTCATCATGGGCGTCTCTGGCTGTGGCAAGTCCAGCCTGGGTGAGGCCGTGGCGCAAGCCACTGGCCTGCCGCTGGTGGAGGGTGACGACCACCACAGCCCGGCCAACCGCGACAAAATGGCCCGCGGCATTGCCCTGACCGATGCCGACCGTGCGGACTGGCTGGCCACCCTGGGTGCCCAGCTGCAGGCCCGGCCCGGTGGCGCGGTGGTCACCTGTTCAGCCCTCAAACGCGCCTACCGCGATCGCCTGCGCCAGGCCGCACCGGGCTTGCGCTTTGTGTTTCTGGAGATTGGCAAGGCAGATGCGCAAGCCCGTGTGGGCGCGCGTGCATTACATTTCTTTTCCACCAGCTTGGTGGACAACCAGTTCGCCACGCTGGAATCCCCGGTGGGCGAGGCCGGTGTGCTGCGCCTGGATGCCATGCGTCCGCTGGCCCAGTTGCAGACCGCCACGACCGAGTGGCTGGCCGCTACTCAGGAGCCCGCATGACGCAACCCGTGAAAGACCCGGCCACAACGCCCGGCAAGTTTGTCCACCTGACCCATGGACTCATGGCGCTGTGTCTGGGTGTGATGGCCGTGTCCGTGTTTGTGAACGTGGTGCTGCGTTACGGCTTTGGCAGCGGTGTGGCTGCCAGCGAAGAGCTGTCGCGCCTCTTGTTCGTTTGGATGGTGTTCATTGGTGCCACCGCGGCCTACCCGGCGGGTGAGCACATGGCGTTCACCAGCCTGGTGGCCATGCTGCAAAAGAAGCCGCGGGTGCTGGCGGTGATGACAGCCGTGATTCGCCTCCTGGTGCTGCTGGCCTGTGTGTTGCTGGGGCGTGGTGCCTGGCAGCAGGTGGTGGTGGGGCTGGACAGCACCTCCGTGGTGATGGCATACCCCACCGCCTTGTTGCCCTTGCCGGCCCTGTTGTGCGCGGTGGCGATTGGTGCCATGGCCGCTTGGGAGTTGGTACAGCGCACGCCGCTGGACCTCGGCCACAGCGCAGAAGTGGAGTAGGGCCATGAGTAACGAAGCACTCGCTTTTATCGTCTTTTGCGTCGGCATGCTGGCGCTCATGGGCATTGGTATGAACATGGCCCTGTCACTGGTGCTCACCGGTGCCGCCATGGCCTGGGTGCTGGACTTTTGGGACACGCAGTTGTTGGCCCAGAACCTGGTGGCCGGGGTGGACAGCTTTCCGCTGCTGGCCGTGCCTTTCTTCATTCTGGCGGGTGAGCTGATGAACAGCGGTGGCATCAGCCGGCGCATCATCACCATGGCGCAGGCCTGGGTGGGGCATATCAAAGGCGGTCTGGGTTTTGTGGCCATTGGGGCTGCGGTGCTCATGGCCAGCATGAGTGGTTCGGCCCTGGCCGATACCGCGGCGTTGGCCACCATCCTCATGCCCATGATGCGCCAGCAGGGCTACCCCATGCACACCTCGGCCGGGTTGATCGCCTCGGGCGGCATCATTGCGCCCATCATCCCGCCCAGCATGCCGTTTGTGATCTATGGCGTGACCACCAACACCTCCATCTCGGCGCTGTTTCTCTCGGGCATCGTGCCGGGTCTCATCATGGGCGCGGGCCTCATCGTGGCCTGGAAGCTGGTGTTGCGCGACATGGATTTGCCAGAAGGCCAACCGCTGCCGCTGCGCGAGCGCCTGCAGGCCACGCGCAAAGCGTTTTGGGCGCTGCTGATGCCACTGATCATCATCGGCGGCATGAAGAGCGGGGTGTTCACCCCCACCGAGGCCGCAGTGGTGGCTGCGTTTTATGCACTGGTGGTGGCCTTGTTCATCCACCGTGAGATGAAGGTGCCCGCGGTGTACGGCGTGCTGGTGCGGGCTGCCAAGACCACGGCCATCGTGATGTTCTTGTGTGCCGGCGCGCAAGTGGCCAGCTACATGATCACGCTGGCCGATCTGCCTGCCACGCTGACTGGCTGGCTGGGCCCGCTGGTGGAGAGCCCGCGCCTCCTGATGGTGGTGATGATGCTGGTGTTGATTCTGGTGGGCACTGCGCTGGACCTCACGCCCACCATCCTGATTTTTGCACCGGTGATGCTGCCCATCGCCGTGAAAGCCGGGATTGACCCGGTCTACTTCGGCCTGATGTTTGTGCTCAACGGCGCCATTGGTCTCATCACCCCACCCGTGGGCACGGTGCTCAATGTGGTGGCCGGGGTGGGCCGGCTGCCGCTGCACCAGGTGATCAAGGGCGTGAATCCCTTCCTCATCACCTACACGCTCATTCTTTTCCTCTTCGTCCTGTTCCCGCAAATCGTGACCGCGCCCGTGGCGTGGATGCGTTGAGTTTCGTCCCCGTTTTTTCCCACAACAACACCCAGGAGACATTCCATGAGAACTTCCACTACCCTCATCCGCCGCGCTGTACTGGCTGTGGCCGGTGCCGCCGTGTTCAGCGCGGCGCTGCCCGCGCTGGCCCAAGACATTAAACCGCGCCTGATCCGTTTTGGCTACGGCCTCAACGAACAAAGCAACCAGGGCCGTGCGTCCAAGGTGTTTGCCGAGGCCGTGGAAAAAGCCTCCGGAGGCAAGATGAAGGTGCGCACGATTGGCGCCTCCGCACTGGGCCCCGATGTGCAGATGCAGAACTCGCTGATTGGCGGTGCGCAGGAAATGATGGTCGGCTCGACGGCCACGCTGGTGGGTATCACCAAAGAGATGGCGCTGTGGGACACGCCCTTTTTGATCAGCAACGCCAAGGAAGCCGATGCACTTTTGGACGGCCCGATTGGCGACAAGATCCGCGCCAAGCTGCAGGACAAGGGCCTGGTCGGCCTGGCCTATTGGGAGAATGGTTTTCGCAACCTGACCAACAGCAAACGCGCCATCAACAAGGTGGAGGACCTGGACGGTATCAAGCTGCGCGTGATGCAGAACAACGTGTTCCTCAACAGCTTCAAGACCCTGGGCGCCAACGCCGTTCCCATGGCGTTCTCAGAACTGTTCAGCGCGCTGGAAACCAACACCGTGGACGGCCAGGAAAACCCCTTCAACACCATCCTCTCCAGCAAGTTTTACGAAGTGCAAAAGTACATGACGGTGACCAACCACGTGTACAGCCCCTGGATTGTGCTGGTCAGCAAGAAGTGGTGGGACCAGTTGTCCAAAGACGAGCAAAAAATCTTGAGCGACGCCGCCAAGCTGAGCCGCGACTTTGAGCGCAAGGACACCCGCGATGAAGCCTCCCGGGCCGTGGCCGACCTCAAGGCCAAGGGCATGCAGGTCAACGAACTGTCGCCCGCCGAGTCGGCCCGCATGCGCGACAAGCTGACCCGCGTCTACGCCCAGATTGGTGCCGACATTGGCATGGACCTGTGGAACGAAGCGCAGGCCGAGTTGGTGAAGATCCGCGCCAAGAAGTAAGCGCATCCCTGCAGCGGTGGGGCGGGGCTTACCAGTCCTCTTTCACCGCCATCACCGCATCGCGCCCCGCAGCGGCCTGGCCTGACAGCCAGGCCGTTGTCGTTCCGGCCGCCACCACGGCCGCAGCCAGCGCCGCCAGCCGGCCCCAGGGTAAGGCCAGCTCCATGGTCCAGTGAAAGCTCTGCGGGTTCACCACATGCACCAGCACCACGGCTACCGCCAGGCCCAGCGCCACGCCGGCCAGGGCGCCCAGCGTGGTCCAGGCCGCGCCTTCCAGTGCCACCACACGCAGTATCTGCCTGCGCGTCAGGCCCAGGTGCACCAAGAGGCCAAACTCTTTGCGCCGTGCCAGCACCTGCGCGCTGAAGCTGGCCGCCACGCCAAACAGGCCAATGCCAATGGCCACCGCCTGCAGCCAGTAGGTCACCGCAAAGCTGCGGTCAAAAATCTTCAGGCTGGACGCACGGATCTCGCGGGCCGAGCCAAACTCCAGCAAGTTGCCCGCCGCACCATCGGGTGTATGGGCGAGTTGATTGGCCAGCGTGCGCAAGCGGTCTTGCACCTGGGGCACGTCGGCATCCGGCAGCAGCCAGAAGGCAATGTCGTTGACCCGCGTGTCGGCGCTGTAGCGTGCAAAGTCGGCCGGGTCGATGGCCACGGTGCCAAACTGGCGGGCATAGTCGCGCCACACGCCTGCTACAAAAAAAGTAGCTGCTTGCGCAGTTTCCACGTGGGCTAGAGCCCTAAATGATGCAGAAAGTGCCGGCAGGTCCTGCCCCACCTGCGCCGCGTACAGGTCCAGCATGGCTTCGCTCACATAGACACCCACCCGCCCGGCGGGCACCGGCACGGGGTTGCCCACCAGCGGCAGGTTGAGTGCGCCTGTCTGGGCGTCGCGCAGTGGGCGCACCAGCAGCGCAATGGCCGGTTGGGCTGGGTCCAGCGTGAGTGACAGGGTGCGCTGCGTGCTCAGGCGCTCCACACCCGGCAGCTGCGCGGCGCCTTGCACAAAGGCGGGGTCAAAGTACGCCGTGTCCGCCGCACTGCCGCTGGTGGCCGTGCGCACATACAGGGCGGCGGGCAGCACCGCGTCCAGCCAGTCCGTGACCGAGGTGCGAAAGCTCGCCACCATCACGGTCAAGGCCACCGCCAGACTGAGCGATGCCACCACGCCGCTCACCGCCACGGCGGCACTTTCGCGCACGCGGCGCGCGCGCTCCACGGCCAGCAGGGGCAGGGCACGGCGTGCCACCCAGGGCGCCACCCCGTCCAGCACCCAGCCCACGGCGGCGGGCAGGGCGGTGATGCCGCCCAGCAGCAAACACGCCACGCTCAGGTAGGCCGCCAGCGGGATCTCCCACACCGGGGGCAGCAGCGCCAGCAGGCCACCCGCCACCAGCAGCGCCGCACCCAGCCAGGCGCGGTGGTGGCTGGCATCTGGCGTGCCCAGACCTTTAAGGGTTTGGGCCGGTGGCAGCTGCTGTGCCAGCCGGGCCGGCGCCCAGGCCCCCACCAGCGCGGCGGCCACACCCAGCAGGCCAAACACCAGCGCGGCTGCGCCACTCCACTGCAAGGCCGGTGCGCTGCCCGCAAAAAAACCACCGCCCAGATCACCGCCCAGCAAGCGCAGCGCCAGTGCGGCCAGCGCGCTGCCTAACGCCAGACCCAGCATGCTGCCCACACTGCCCAGCGCCCCTGCCTCCAGCAGCACCAGCTGCAGCCGCTGCCGGCCAGCGAGGCCCAGCACACCCAGCAGCGCAAACTGCTGCGCCCGCCGCGCCACGCTCAGGGCTAGCACTGAGAACACCAAAAAGCCCCCCGTGAACAGCGCCACCAGCGCCAGCACGGTCAGGTTCACGCGGTAGGCGCGCGACAGGTTGCTGATGCGCGCCACTGCGTCGCCGGGCGCACGCAGCGTGGCACCAGCGGGCCAGTCGGCGGCGCCCGTGACTTCGCGTACAAATGTTGCGCGGTCTACCCCCGCGCGCAGCCGCACATCCACGCGGCTCAGGTCGTTGCGGCCAAACAGGCTTTGCACGGCGGCAATGTCCATCACCGCCAGCGGCGCCCCACCCGCTGCCACGCTGCCCGCTACCTGCAGCGTGTGCAAGCGCAGCCCCTGCTGCAGTTGCAGTGTGGCGCCTGGCAAGGCCTGGCGCGCCAGCGGGTTGAGAAACACCGTGTCGGGGGCAAAAACAGCCAGGCGGTCCGCATTGGCGACGGGCAGGGGCAACAGGTCTGGCGCTACGGCGGCCACCTGCAATGCGTCCACGCCCACCACGCGCAGCAGCGTTTTCTGGCCTGCGTGCACGGCGTAGGTGCTGAGCTCCAGCACAGGTGCCGCCAGGGCCACATCGGGGTGGTGCAGCAGCCGCCCCCATAGCGCCAGGTCCACGCTGCTGGCGTTGCCAGCGGCCGTGCGCAGCTCCAGGTCGGGCTGGCCCCCCACCGAGCGCACGGCTTGCGAGAACTCGTCCAGTGCCGAGGCGTTGATCAGGTGCACCGCAAACGCCAGCGCCACCCCCAGCATCACTGACACCACGGCTGCTGCATTGCGCCACGGGTGCTGGCGCAGCTCCTGCCAGGAGAAAGTGGTAAGCAAAGGTAGCAACATGGGCCTAGCCTAGCGCAAACCCGTGTGGCCACGTCATCGGGGCTGGTTACCATGCGCAGCAAGGTGCAGCCGCCGGCTGCCGAGGGTAAACCTATGAGTGATCACGTGAGCGAAACCCCTGTTGCAGTCCCCGAGGCCGACGCCAGTGCATCGGCATCCTGGGCCCGTGCGGCCGCCCTGGGTGGCTTGGCCAGTCTGTTGGCGGCTTGTGCTGCCCCCGGCGGGCGGCTGGGGCGCGGCCTGCCCCTGCAGCGGCCCGACCAGCACCACCCCAGCGCCCACACGCCGCAGGAGGCCGCGCGCTTTCTGCTGCAGGCGCAGTTCTCCGCCTCGGATGCCGAGATCGCCGCCGTGCAAAAGCAGGGCTATGCGCGCTGGCTGGCAGAGCAGTTCGATGCGCCCCTGGGCCAAACCGGCTGGGACTGGCTCAACCAGCGCGGCTATGGCGTGATTGACAACACTACGCGCTACTTCGACCACTTCTACCCTGGCGACTACATGGTCTGGAACCAGCTCATGACCGCGCCCGACGCGGTGCGCAAGCGACTGGCACTGGCGATGTCAGAGTTCTTTGTGGTCTCGCTCACGGGGCTGGATTTTGCCTGGCGCAGCCACGCCATGGCGCACTACTGGGACACGCTGGTGCGCCACGCACTGGGCAACTTCCGCGACCTGCTGGAAGACGTGTCGCTGAACCCGGCCATGGGCCACTACCTCAACACCAAGGGCAACCAGAAAGAAAACCCCGCCACCGGCCGCGTGCCCGACGAGAACTACGCGCGCGAGGTGATGCAGCTCTTCAGCATCGGCCTGGTGCAGCTCAACCCCGACGGCACCGAGAAAACCGGTGCCAACGGCCAGCGGCTGGAAACCTATGTGCAGAGCGATGTGAGCCAGCTGGCCCGTGTGTTCACGGGTTACGACTTTGACCAGCGGCAAAACGTGGTCACCCCCTTTGACCCCGAAGGCAAGCGCAAGGTGGGCAACACCTACTTTGCCAAGCAGCGCATGCTGTTCACGGCCAACCGCCATTCGGACCTGCCCGTGCAGTTCCTGGGCGTCACCATTCCGGCAAACACGGCGGGGGCGGATGCGCTCAAGATCGCGCTGGACACACTGTTCCACCACCCCAATGTGGGCCCCTTCTTTGGCCGGCAGATGATCCAGCGCCTGGTCACCAGCAACCCCAGTCCGGCCTATGTGGCGCGCGTGTCGGCGGTGTTTGCGGACAACGGCGCCGGCGTGCGGGGTGACTTGCGCGCGGTGTTTGCGGCGGTGCTGCTGGACGACGAGGCGCGCAACCCCGAAGGCGTGCGCGAGGCCCGCTTTGGCCGCCTGCGCGAACCCATGCTGCGCCTGGTGCAGTGGGGCCGCACCTTTGGCGCCAGTTCGGCCCAGGGCAGCTGGAAAATTGGCGACCTCAGCAACCCCGCCACGCAGCTGGGCCAGAGCCCGTTGCGCTCGCCCTCGGTGTTCAACTTCTTTCGCCCCGGTTATGTGCCGCCGGCCACACAGATGGCGGCCAGCGGCGCCTCGGCGCCGGAGTTCCAGATCGTCACCGAGAGCAGCGTGGCGGGTTACCTGAACTTCATGCAGAACGTGATCCGCAACGGCATCTATGTGAACGACCCGGACCTGCCCAACAACATCAACAACTCCAGAAACCCCAAGAACGGCTTTGACATCAAGGCCAGCTACACGACCGAGCTGGCCCTGGCGCAAGACACCAAGGCGCTGGTTGCGCGGCTCAACCTGCTGCTGTGCGCGGGCCAGTTGCCCACCGCCCTGCAGGCGCGCATGGAGGCGGCCCTCAACGCCACGCCGCTGACCGCCACCAGTCCGCCCGACAAACGCCTGGACCGCGTGGCCTCAGCTGTGCTGCTGGCCATGGCTGCCCCCCAGTACCTGGTCCAGAAATAAGCGAGGCATCCCATGCACCTGCTCAACACCGCATTGCACACCCGTCGCGCCTTCCTCAAGCGCAGTGGCCAGCTGGCCCTGGCCGGCGTCGGCCTGCCCACGGCCCTGAACCTGGCCGCTCTGGGCGAGGCCGCTGCCGCCACGGCCACCGACTACAAGGCCCTGGTCTGCGTCTTTCTCTACGGGGGCAATGACTACGCCAACACCGTGGTCACCTTTGACCCCGCCAGCTACGCGCAATACGCCACCGTGCGCGGTGGGGCGGGGGATTCGGGTGGCGGCATCGCCCTGGCGCGCGCCGACCTGGAGCGCACCCTGCTCAAGCCACACCATCCTCTGGCAGAGGGCCGGCAGTACGCGCTGCACCCCGCCATGACGGGGTTGGCCGACCTGTTCAACGCCGGGCAGGCCGCCGTGCAGCTCAATGTGGGGCCGCTGGTGGTGCCGCTCACGCGTGCCCAGTTCAACAGCCCGGACCGCAAGACCTACCCGCTGCCGCCCAAGCTGTTTTCGCACAACGACCAGCAGTCCATTTGGCAATCGTCGTCACCCGAAGGCTCCACCGTGGGCTGGGGCGGGCACCTGGGCGACTTGGCTTTGCGCAGCAATGCCAAGTCTTTGTTCACTTGTATGTCGGTCACCGGCAATGCGGTGTTTCTGTCGGGCGACTCGGCGTTGCAGTACCAGGTCAGCACGGGCGGAGCCGTGCGCGTGCGTGCGGCTACCGATAACGCGGTCTACGGCTCCAAAGCGGTGAAAGATTTGTTGTCTCAGATGATTTCGGAGCCCAGCACCCATCCACTGGAAAACGAATACGTACGCGTAATGCAACGTTCGCGCGAAGCCGAGGTGCATGTGGCCGCTGCGCTGGCCGGTAGCCAAAGTGGTGGCACTACGCCACTGATGACGGAGTTTCCCACTGGCAATCCCCTGGCCGACCAGCTGAAGATGGTGGCGCGCCTGATCCAGGGCCGGGATGTGCTGGGCGCCAAGCGCCAGGTGTTCATGGTGTCGCTGGGCGGCTTCGATTTGCACGACAACCTGATTGCCCAACAGCCCGTGTTGATGGGTCGCGTCAGTGAAGCCATGGCGGCGTTTTACCGCGCTACCGTCGAGCTGGGCGTGGCGCAGAATGTGACCGCTTTTACGGCGTCCGACTTCGGCCGCACGCTCACGTCGAATGGCGATGGTTCCGACCACGGCTGGGGCGGCCACCACCTTGTGGTCGGTGGCGCCGTCAAGGGCCGCGCCTTTTATGGCGCGCCGCCCCCTGTCAGCGTGGGCAACACCGGCGCACCACAAGACCAATGGCATGTGGGTCAAGGCCGTCTGCTGCCCAGTACCTCGGTGGATCAGTACGCCGCCACACTGGCACGATGGTTTGGCGTCGGGCCACTAGAGATGAACACCATCCTGCCAAACCTGCGGCAGTTTGGGGCGGCCGCTGGGCGAGCCGACTATCCTGTGGATTTGGGATTTATGGGAATGTCTGCATGAGAGTGATGGTGTTGGGTGGGTACGGAAACTTTGGCGCTCGTATCTGTCGTGCCCTGGCTGCAGATCCCTCCATCACCTTGCTGGTTGCTGGACGGGATGGGAGCCGTGCTTCCGCCTTTGCTGCAGAACTCAACCACGCGCATGGCGCGGGTGCCAGCGCTGCGGTGGTGGATTGCCAGAGCCCGGATTTTTCACAAACACTGCGCGAGCACCGGGTCGGACTGCTGATCCACACTGCGGGCCCGTTTCAGGGGCAAGACTATGCGGTGGCTCGGGCGTGTGCAGAGGCCGGTGCGCATTACATCGACCTGGCCGACGGTCGGCGTTTTGTGTGTGACTTTGCTTCGGCCATGCAGGGCCCGTTTGTGGCGGCCAACCGGGTGGCGATCACCGGTGCCAGCACGGTGCCGGCCTTGTCGTCTGCAGTGGTGGACTTTCTGTGCCGCGGCTGGCAGTGCATCGACAGTATTGATACCTGCATTGCCCCGGCACAAACGGCGCCGCGCGGTGTCGCCACGCTGGAGGCGGTGCTGAGTTATTGCGGTGCCCCCGTGCAGGTGTGGCGCGGCGGGCAGTGGCAGGCGCAGACCGGCTGGTCCTATCCGCAGCGTGTGGAGTTTCAACGCCTGAAGCCTCGGTTGGGCGCGGTCTGCGACATCCCCGATCTGGAACTATTCCCCGCGCACTACCAGGTGCAAGACCACATGGTGTTTCGCGCGGCTCTGGAAGTCGGCCTTTCCCAGCGGGCCTTTGCATTTCTGGCCTGGCTGCGTAAACATGGGGTGTTGAAGAATCCATCTGCTTTGGCTAGGCTACTCAATGCAGGCGCCCCATGGTTTGACCCGCTGGGTTCCGCACTGGGCGGCATGGTGGTGCGCGTGGGTGGTTTGAACGCGGACAACATGCCGGCCCGACGCGCCTGGCACATCGCCGCTGACAAAGACCATGGCCCCGAAATCCCCTGCATGGCCGCCATCCTGCTGGCTCGCCGCTTGGCAGCAGGTGAGCGCATGGAATCCGGTGCACGCGCTTGTGTGGGGCTGCACAAGTTGGAAGACTTCACCCCCGAGTTCGCCAAGTGGGGCATGGTCACGGATGTCTTGGAGGAGGGCTAAGCCATGGGACATGCTGAGCTGCGGTGGCTGCGCTACAGCCTGGTTTTTGTCTGGCTGGCCACGGCGATCGTCAGTGTGCTGGAGCTGCGTGGGCAAAGCCGCATGCTGCTGGTGGCCAGTGGCGTGACGGACGTGCGCGTGGCCGATGCCCTGGTGTGGGCGGGGGCTGCCGTGGATGCATTGCTAGGACTGCTTTTGCTGGTGTTGCCGGTGCGGCGCGTCTACGGCTTGGCCTTGTTGGTGATGCTGGGCATGACGGTGGTGGCGACCTTCATGCAGCCTGCGCTGTGGTTGCATCCGTTGGGGCCTTTGACCAAAAACGTGCCGATTGCGGTGGTGTTGTGGATCTTGACGCGGAGGTCGCCGTGAGTCTGTATGTGTTTTTGAAGTGGGTGCACATTCTGTCCAGCGTGGTGCTGGTGGGTACCGGGTTTGGCACGGCGTTTTTCTTCTTTTATGCGAACCGCAGTGGCGTGGTGGCCGCGCAGGCCGTGGTGTCACGCTTGGTGGTGCGGGCCGACACCTGGTTCACTTCGCCCGCCGTGGTGATCCAGCCCATCACGGGCGTGTGGATGGCCTACCTGGCCGGTTACCCCTGGCACACGCCATGGTTGCTGGTGACGGTGGCGCTCTACCTGTTCACGGGTGCCTGCTGGACACCCGTGGTGGCGCTGCAGCTGCGCATGGCCGACATGGCGAAAGCGGCACATGAAAAGAACGAATCCTTGCCGGAGCTTTACTGGCAGTACGCGCGCCGCTGGGAAGCGCTGGGCTACCCCGCCTTCATCGCCATGCTGGCGGTGTTCTACCTGATGGTGGCCAAGCCGGCCCTGTGGGCATAGGCCTGCGCAGGCGGCCCACAGACGCAAAAGCCTACAATCCAAGCTTCCACCGGGGGTGTCCGTCACAGGACTGAGAAATACCCCATGTACCTGATCTGGGTTATGCCAGCGTAGGAAGTGTGAGAAGCCTGTCCCGTCTTGCGGGTGCCGGTTTTTGATGCGACCTTCTGCTGGCGCATTAAAAGCGAGCACACCATGCAACACGGGATTTTTTCGTTTCTGAAGACCACGCTGGGCGCGGCCTTGCTGACCGCCGGCTTGGCGGCTGCCCACGCTGCCGACCTGCGCGTGCTGACCCACAGCTCATTCACCGTGCCCAAGCCCCTGCTGGCACAGTTTGAAAAAGACAATGGCGTGAAGCTGCGCATCACCAAGGCCGGTGACGCCGGCGAGATGCTGAACAAGCTCATCCTCACCAAGGCCAATCCGATTGCCGATGTGGTCTACGGCATCGACAACGCGCTGGCGCCCAAGGCCCTGGCGGCCGACGTGCTCGACAGCTACGCCGGTGCCGCCGCAGGCCGCAAGCCCGCCGCCGAACTGCCCGCACCGCTGGTGCCCGTGGACTACGGCTACGTGACCCTGAACTACGACAAGGCCTGGTTTGCCAAGAACAACGTGGCCGTGCCCAAGGCGCTGGAAGACCTGGCCCAGCCTGCCTACGCCAAATTGCTCGTTGTGCAAAACCCCGCGACCAGCAGCCCTGGTTACGCCTTCCTGCTGGCCACCATTGGCGCCATGGGCGAGGACAAGGCCTTTGACTTCTGGGCCAAGCTGCGCGCCAACGGCCTGAAGGTGGCCAAGGGCTGGAGCGAGGCCTACTACACCGAGTTCAGCCAGAACGGCGGCAAACACCCCATCGTGGTGAGCTACGCCACCAGCCCGGCAGCAGAGTTGTTTTACAGCAAGACCAAGCTGGCTGAGCCACCCACCGCATCGCTGAGCCTGCCCGGCGCCGTGTTCCGCCAGGTCGAAGGCGTGGCCTTGGTCAAGGGCGGCAAGGAGCGCGCTGCGGCCGAGAAGTTTGTGGAATTCCTGCGCTCGCCCGCCGTGCAACAGGGCATGCAGACCGAGATGTGGATGTACCCCGCCGAAGTAGGTGTGGCCAAGTCCGACGCCTTCAAGTTCGCCCCCGAGCCCACCGCTTTTAATGCACCCAGCGATGCCGACATTGCCAGCAAGGGCGCCGGTTGGGTGGCGCGCTGGACCAAGGTGGTGCTGAAGTAATCCGCGGAAACCTGAGCCTGCGGAGTTGACCATGCGCCACCGCAACCCGGCGCAGCCCTGGGCGGGCTGGGTGCTGCCCGTGCTGCCACTGGTGTTTTTGCTGGTGGTGCTGGTGGCCCCTGCGCTGCGTTTGCTGGTGGAGGGCTGGCGGGGCGATGCGGGCGTTGCCATCTTGTTCGCACCCTGGTTGGACCCGTATTTGCGCTGGCGCATGGCCTGGTCGTTCTGCCAGGCCACCATCACCTGCGTCGCTGCGCTCATTCTCGGCCTGCCCATGGCCTGGGTGTTGGCGCGTTTTGATTTCCCCGGTCGCACGCTGATTCTGCGCGGGCTCATGCTGCCATTTGTGGTGCCCACGCTGGTGGCGGCCATGGGCGTGCTGGCGCTGCTGGGGCCGCAGGGCCTGCTGGTGCAGTTTGGCGGGCCGGACCTGCAGGACACGCCCTGGCTGCTGCTCTACGGCAATCTGTTTTTCAACCTCTGCGTGGTGGTGCGCGCGGGCACCGATGCGCTGGGGCAGGTGAGTGCCTCGCGCGTGGCCGCGGCGCGCACGCTGGGCGCCACGCCCTGGCGTGCGTTCTGGCGCGTGGAGTGGCCAGCCATCGCGCCCTGGCTGGCCTCGGCGCTGTGCCTGGTGTTTCTGTATTGTTTTGCCGGCTTTGGCCTGGCGCTGGTGCTGGGCGGGCAAGATTACGCCACGGCCGAGGTGGAGATCTACACGCTGGTGGCACACGAGCTGCAGCTGCAGCAGGCCGGTGTGCTGGCGGTGTGGATGCTGCAGCTAACCGCGCTGGTGGCGTTGGCTTACGCCGCTATTGAACGCCGGCTGGCTGCGCCCGGCCGTGCGGACCGCCTACCGCGTGTGCAACCCCACGGCGCGGCGCAATGGGCTGCGGTGCTGGCCATGGCTGGTGTTTATATGCTGATTTGTGCTCTACCCCTCGTCGCCATTGCGCAAGGTGCTATGAATTCGGGAGCGGATGCTTGGGCCGTGCTGCTGGAAGACGACACGCTGGCCGCGCTGTGGAACACGGCGCGTTTCACCGCACTGTCCCTGTTGCTGGCCACCGCGCTGGGCCTGGCGCACGCGCTGGCGGCGCGGCGTGTGTTGTGGCTGCGGGCACTGGTGTTTCTGCCCTTCATGGTGTCGCCGGTGATGGTGGCGTTTGGCTTGTTGCTGCTGTACCCGGCGTGGACCGGCAGCTTTGGCCTGCTGGTGGCGGCCTATGCCTTGCTGGCCTACCCATTTGTGGCCAAGTCCATTGCCTCCGCGCTGGACAGCCTGCCCCAGCACTACCTGGATGCCGCGCGCAGCCTGGGTGCCAGTCCGTGGCGCGCGTTTGTGCGTGTGACGCTGCCGCTGCTGGCGCCCGCATTGCGCCGTGGCATGGCGTTTGCGGCGGCCACGGCGGTGGGTGAGTTTGCGGTCACGCTGTTTTTGTCGCGCCCCGAGTGGGCCACACTCACCACCCTGATCTATCAGCACCTGGGCCGCCCCGGTGCGGCCAACCGCAGCGCCGCGCTGGTGCTGGCCTGTGTGCTCATGGGGCTGGCGCTGCTGGCCTTTTTGCTGATTGAAACCAAGCCCTCTGAGGACCGCGAACATGCTTGAGCTGCAGGCCATCTGCAAACACTGGCAGCCCACCCATGCACCACGTGGTGCGGTACCACGCCCGCTGCTGCAGGACCTGCAACTGCAGGTGCGCCCCGGCGAGACGGCGGCGCTCCTGGGCCCCTCCGGCAGCGGCAAGAGCACGTTGCTCAAGATCGTGGCCGGGCTGGAGCCGCCCGAGAGTGGGCGCGTGTTGTTTGCCGGCCAAGACATCACCCGCACCCCGCCCGAGCGGCGTGGCTTTGCACTGATGTTCCAGGACTTCGCGCTGTTCCCGCACCTCAACGTGTTGGACAACGTGGCCTTTGGCCTGGTGGAGCAGGGCCAGCGCAAGGCCGCGGCGCGCGAGCAGGTGCGCGCCATGCTGGAGCGTTTTGGCCTGCAGGCCTATGCCAAATCCAAGGTGTGGCAGCTATCGGGTGGCGAGCAGCAGCGCGTGGCGCTGGCGCGTGCGCTGATCACCCAGCCTCGCGTGCTGCTGTTGGATGAACCCTTCTCGGCGCTGGACGCCGAGCTGCGCCTGCAGCTGCGCCAGGAGTTTGTGCAGCGTATTGCGGAGTTCCAGATGGCCACCATTTTGGTGACGCACGACGAAACCGAA
This sequence comes from Rhodoferax sp. XS2R6, assembly GCF_056521365.1. Lineage (NCBI taxonomy): Bacteria > Pseudomonadati > Pseudomonadota > Betaproteobacteria > Burkholderiales > Comamonadaceae > Rhodoferax > Rhodoferax sp. XS2R6. Next base: position 168,053 of record NZ_JBWMAY010000002.1, read on the forward strand.
GCGCGTGCCATGGGCACATGCGGCTACCGGCTGGTGGACGGGGCACTGGCGCCCCAGTGGTGAAGGCGAGCGCAGCGCCTACTTGCTGTCGCGTGGGCGAATGCTTTCCTTGAGCACATTGGCCGGGTAGTAGGTCTGAAAACTCTTCCACAGCGTACTCGCCACGGTGGGGCGGTTCAGCAGGGCCAGCAGCGTGGCGCTGTCTTCTTTGCTGAGAGAGTTTTTGGAGATGTAAAGGCCGTTGTCTCCCCAGGGCAATTCCGCAATCGGGTCGAAGCGCAGCTTGTCCACCATGTCGCTAACCCGCGCATCGTCCTGGATAGCCCCCACCAGAATCACTGGCGCCATGATGGTGACATCCCCCGGGTTGGCCTTGAGCACCCGGGCTACGGCCAGCGGGTCAGATTCCAGCACCAGGCGGTTTTGCCGCTGCAGGGCCTCCGTCAGTTCCTGGTAGGCCACGCCGTAATCGAATCCACGCACCAGCACCACGCGCACGTCCTTGCGCTCAATCAGGTCGTAGGCGCTCTTGAAGGGTGCTCGCTTCCCATCCAACGAAATCAGGGTGGCGCGGCTGCGGGTGAGCGGCACAAATATGCCGTGCTCGTCGCGTCGTTGGGTCTTGGTGGCCGGCACCAGCAGGTCCGCCTTGCCGGTTTCAAACAACAGTTCCTGGCGCGCACGTGGCACCGGCGTCAGCACAAATTCACAACCGTCTTTGCCACCCAGTGAACGCAGCAGTTCGGGGTAAATGCCGCTGATCTCGCCATCGCTGATGATCACACTTTGCCCCGTGGACGACATGGGGACTTGCATCGGGCGGGAGCAGTTCGCCATGGCTACCCCACCCGTGGCAAGGGCAATGCAAGTAGTCAACGTAGGCAAGAGAGTGGGCAGGCGCACGAGGAGCTTCCGGTTTGTTACAAATCAGTCTAGCGCAAGCCCCCTGTGCTGTCAGCGGTAAAAGCCAGAACCAGGGCCTGGCGCAGGGCCATGGCCTAGGGCCTATGACGGAGTGAGCCCAACGGACTATTGAGCCGGTCCGATCGAGCCGTTAACCTTGTAACACTTTGATACAAGGTGAGGAAAAAACGTATGTCTTTCAAATTCTGGATGGTTGGCGCACTCAGCGCCACCTTGGCACTGGCCGCACAGGCCAGCACCCCCAATACCAACACCACCATTTACGGTGACAACTTCGGCACTGGCAGCAGCTACAGCACCACCTTTTTGAATGGTGTGACGGCTAATTTTGTTGCCAAGGTTGGTGAAGACGCCGCCAAGTTCAGCTTCAAGCCCGGTCAGGGCGGTTTCCAGGGCGTGGGCGTGTCGCCCAAGCGCGGTTCCGAGCGCACCCCGGGCGAAATCGACATTGGCGAGTCCATCACCGGCAGCTTCTCTGCCGGTATCAAGATCACCAGCTTCACGCTAGGGCTGTTGTTTGACGGCGGCGAATACCACGATGTGAACGAAGTCGCCAAGGTCAAGGCCTTCTACGAAGGTAGGTGGCACTCCTTCACGCTCAAGGCTACCGGTACCACCTTGGCGCTGTGGTCTGGCGTTGGCGCGACCATCACCAACCTGAGCGCAGCCGCTGATGGCCTGGGCGGTGTCTGGAATGTGGCAAACCCCTTTGGCGACAAGCTGGTCAGCAAGCTGGTTTTCACGGCGATTGAGGGCGACGCAGCCCGTGGTTGCCGCAACTGCACCAACCAGTCCGACTACACGCTGATCAGTGTGAGCGCCGTGCCCGAACCCGAAACCTATGCCTTGTTGCTGGCCGGTCTGGGCGCGGTGGGCATGGCGGCGCGCCGTCGCAAGCAGCAGCGCTGAGCGTTTGCGTTCCCCAACAAAAAACCGGCCTTGTGCCGGTTTTTTGTTGGGCGTCTGTCGGCGCATCAGGCCGGTGCAATGCCATCAGCGCGCAGGTGCAGCACACGGTCGGCCTGCGCGGTAGCGGCCAACGAATGGGTGACCAGTACCAGCGCCGTGCCGTGCTGGCGGGTTTGCGCCACCAGCGCGTCCATCACTTTGGCGGCGGTGGTCGGGTCCAGGTTGCCGGTGGGTTCATCGGCCAGCAGCAGGGCGGGCTGGTGCACCAGTGCCCGCGCTATGGCCACGCGCTGCAGCTGCCCGCCGCTGAGCTGCTGCGGCAGGCGTGCGCCCAGGCCACCCAGGCCCACGGCCTCTAGCAGCGCTTCCACCCGCGCCGGGTCGGGCCGGTTCAGCAGCAGCAGGGGCAACGCCACGTTCTGCGCCACATCCAGGTGCGGCAACACATGGAAGGCCTGGAACACAAAACCTACCGCCTCGCGGCGCAGCAGGGCACGCGCGTCGTCGGTCATGCCGCCCAGGTCGTGCCCGGCTAGCTGCACGCCGCCGCTGTCCCAGTGGTCCAGCCCGGCCATGCAGTTCAGCAGCGTGGACTTGCCCACGCCCGATTCGCCCACGATGGCGACAAACTCACCGGGCGCCACGTCCAGCGACACATTGGCAAATACGGGCGTGCTGCCGTAGTGTTTGTTCAGGGCCTGGACGCGCAGGGTCATGGGGCAGGGCGCTGGGTCAGCACGGTGTCGACCAGCGCCAGTACCTGCGCCAGTGCATCGGGCGCATCGGCGGCCACAAGCTTGCGCTGCGGCATGGAGCGCAGCCAGGTGATCTGTCGTTTGGCCAACTGGCGCGTGGCAAAGATGCCCTTGTCGCGCATCTCGGCCATCGGCCACACACCATCGAGTGCCTCCCAGGCCTGGCGGTAGCCCACGCAGCGCACGCTGGGCAGGTCCAGGTGCAGATCGCCGCGCGCGCGCAGGGCCTGCACCTCGTCCAGAAAACCCTGCGCTAGCATGGCGTCAAAGCGTTGGGCAATACGACCGTGCAGCCAGGCCCGATCTGCGGGTTCCAAGGAAAATAGGGCTCTAGCCCCCGTGGAATCTGCGCGAGCAGCTTCTGTTTTGATAGCGGCACTGGCAGCGTGAAAGTGCGACAGCGGCAGGCCGGAGATGCGGTACACCTCCAGCGCACGCTGGATGCGCTGGCTGTCGGCCGGGGCCAGGCGGGCCGCGGTGATGGGGTCCACCTGTGCCAGCTCGGCGTGCATGGCGGGCCAGCCTTTCTCCACCGCTTCGGCGTCCAGCGCGGTGCGCACCTCGGGGTTGGCGGCGGGCATGTCGTCCAGCCCGTCAAACAAGGCCTTGAAGTACAGCATGGTGCCGCCGACCAGCAGGGGCAGCTTGCCGCGCGCGGCAATGCCCACGATCAGCGCCTGCGCGTCGCGTACAAATTCGGCGGCGCTGTAGGCGTTCAGCGGGTCGCGGATGTCGATCAGGTGGTGCGGCACGGCTGCGAGCTCGGCGGCGCTGGGCTTGGCCGTGCCAATGTCCATGCTGCGGAACACGAGGGCCGAGTCCACGCTGATGATCTCGCACGGGTGGCGCTCTGCAATGGCCAGCGCGGCGGCCGTCTTGCCACTGGCCGTGGGGCCGGCCAGGCAGATGTGAAAGGGAAGGGGCGGATTCATGTGTTTTGGGGCTGTCCAGGCAAATGGTCCAGCGCCACCTTGCGCAGCAGCAGCACCAGGCCCACGGCGGCCACCGTCAGCCCCACCACCAGTGCGATCCAGAAACCCTGCGCGCCCATGGCCTGGACCGGGTGCCAGGGCAGCCACTGCGGCGCCAGGCCCAGCACGCAACCCAGTGGGAGCGAGAACACCCAGAAGGCAGTGAGGTGGATCACCATGGGGCTGCGCGTGACCTTGTAGCCGCGGATGGCGCAGCTGATCACCACCTGGGCCGAGTCCGACAGCTGGAACGCCGCGGCCAGCAACAGCAGGTTGGCGGCCAGGGCGGCCACGGCTGCGTCATTGGTATAGGCCCAGGCAATCTGGTGGGTGAGCAGCGCCATGGCGATGGCCGAAACCACACCAAAGCCCAGCCCCGCATTCACCCCTACCCAAGCGCGAAAACGCGCGGCCACCGGGTCACCCGCGCCCAGCGACTGGCCCACCCGGGTGAGCAAGGCAATGCCCAGGCTCAGCGGCACCATAAAGACCAGCGAGGTGAAGTTCAGCGCAATCTGGTGCGCGGCCACCTCGCGGCTGCCAAAGCCAGCAATCAGCAGCGCGATGAGGCCAAACGCGCTGGTCTCGGCAAAGTAGGTCACGCCAATCGGGAAACCCAGCTTCCACAACGCGCCGAGCTTCTCGGGGTGCGGCCATTCCCATTGGCCAAACGGCCAGGTGCTGCGGTAGGCCGGCGACCAGCGCATCCACAGCAGCAGGCCCAGAAAGTTGAGCCACACACACAGCAGCGTGGCCCAGGCGCAGCCTAGCCCGCCCAGGCGCGGGAAGGGGCCCACGCCAAACACCAGCAGCCAGTTCACCAGCACGTTCAGCCCCAGCGCAGCCAGCGACATGACCATGATGGGTTTTGTCTGGTTCAGGCTGGCGCTGTAGCCGTAGAGCACGCGGTAGCAGGTGAAGGCCGGTAGGCCAAAGCTGATGATGAACACAAAACCGCTGGCCACCTCGCGCACATGGGGTTCGATGTCCATGTGGTCAAACACCAACGCTGCGATGTTGACCAGCACCATGGCACACAGGCCCACGCCCAGCGCCTTCCACAGGCCCTGGCGCACCAGGTGTGGCACCTTGTCAAATTCTTGGGCACCCACATGGTGGGCCACCAGCGGGGCGACCGACATCATCAGCCCCATGAGGGTGATGATGGTGATGTTCCAGATGGAGACGCCCAGCGAGATGCCGGCCAGGTCGTGCGCCGACGCGTGGCCGGCCATGGCCACATCGGCCACCGACATGCCCACATTGGCCAGCTGCCCGATCAGGATGGGCCAGGCCAGTTGCCACAGGGCTGCCAGTTCGGTGCCTGCGCGCCGCATGCGGGTAGGGGAAGACGGAAGGGGAATGGCAGACATGGGCCTGCCATTCTAGGGGCGCGGTGTGCCCCTCGGTTTGTCGCGTTTACTTGCCGTCGCGTGCCGACACCGCGGTGTCGGGGAAGTCGCTGAACAGGCCGTCCACACCTAGCGCGAAGAAACGTTTGTACTCAGCCTTGGCATCGCCCTTGTAGTCGGACAGCAGGCCAGGCGCTTCGCTGCGGAAGGTGTAGGGGTGCACAAACAGGCCGGCAGCGTGGGCGTTCTTCACCACGTCGGTGGGGGGCAGGGCCACGCGATCGTTGTCGGTGATCTTGCCGTCGCCGTTCAGGTCACGGGGCTTGCCATCGGCACCCAGCACATGGGCGGCACTGGCCAGATAGGGTTTCCAGGGGCCAATACCGTCAGCATAGGTTTTGACTTCGGCCAGGCCTTTGGGGGTCAGCAGGTCGGGGAAGGTGCGGCTGTCTTTGGCCACGGCAAAGTCATACGGCTTGTCAAAGGGCGCCACCAGGGTCACGTTGCCCTTGGAGTCCACATCGTCGGCGTCCACCAGTTGCACCAGGCGCACCTGGGTCAACTTGCGCAAGGCCTTGAGGTTGGACACCTCGAAGGACTGGATGATGACCGGCGAGGTCTTTTGGGTGTAACCGTACTCGGCCAGCAGTGCCAGCAAGCGTGGCTCGATCGGCAGACCAGCGTCCACATGGTAGGTGGGGTGTTTGGTCTCGGGGTACACGCCGATGGTGCGGCCGGTGCGGGCGGACTCAGACTTGGCAAGGTCCAAAATTTCGCGGAAGGTGGGGATCTGGAACTGGCCGTCAAACGATTTGTCGCGGGCGGCGTTGGCTTGTTTGGCGCGCAGGGTGCGCAGCTCGGCCAGGGTGAAGTCGGTGGCAAACCAGCCGGTTTCGTTCACGCCGTCCACCTTGCGCGTGGTTTTGCGGCTGGCGAACTCGGGGCGGGCCGACACATCGGTGGTGGCGGTGATGTTGGGTTCGTGACGGGCCACCAGCTCACCGTCTTTGGTGACGACCAGATCGGGCTCGATGAAGTCAGCACCCATGTCCACCGCCTTTTTGTAGGCCGCCAGGGTGTGCTCGGGCAGGTAACCGCTGGCACCGCGGTGGCCAATGACCAGGGGTTTGGCGCCGTTCAGCGTGGGGTAGGCGGAGGTTTGCAGGCCGGTGTTGGCGCAGGCCGCCAGCAGGGCCGCGGCAGACAAAGCCACGGCGGTGGCGGTGAAACGAAAACGTGTCATGGAATGTCCCTTGGAGTTGAAATGACCAGCGGCGGATGATGGTGTCGCCGTGTGACCAATCCATGACAGCGCGGTTTCAGGGTTTGGCGTCGATCAGGTCCAGCCAGCGCTGCAGGGGGTTGAAACCGGTGATGAGTGCGCTGGCCACCAACACCAGGGCACCACCGATCAGCAGGCCGCTGCCCAGCTCTTCACCCAGAAACAGGTGGCCCCACAACACGCCAAACACCGGAATCATGAAAATGGGGCTCATGGCGGCCACGGGTGTGACGTGGCGCAGGATGCGCAAGTGCCCCCAGTAGGCCAGGCCCGAGGTGACGATGCCCATGACCGCCGTGGCAACCAGGGCCCCCAGGGTGAACCCTGCATCTGGCAGGCTGTAGGCGGCGCCCGGCAGAAGCATGAGCAGTGACATGGCATGGATGCCGGCGGCAATTTGCAGCGGCTGCATGTGGCCCACGGCCCGTTTGGTGATCGGGGCCGAAAAGCCATAACAGGCCGATGCCAACACACAGGCCAGTACGGCTAGCACCACGCTCGGGGACAGTTGCACCGGCCCCAGGCTCACGATGAAAGCCACGCCTGCAAAGCCGCACACGCAGCCCAGCACCTTGCGTGTGGTGATGGTGTCTTCGCCCATGCGGGCCGAGGCAAACATGCCGAAGATCACCGCCGTGGAGTTGAGCAACGCGCTGTAACCCGCCGGCAGCTGCAACCCGGCCCAGGCAAACAGCAAAAACGGCACGGCCACCGACAGTGCGCCAATGACGGCCAAGGTGCGCCAATGCTGCCAGGCCCAGGGCTGGCGCATGGCCCGCATCAAAATGGCCAGCGTGGCGGTGGCCAAGCCCACGCGCAGCAGCGCCAGCACATTGGGGCCAAACACCGGGCTGGCCATGCGGATGAACAGGAAGGAGGCACCCCACAGCGCCGACAGGGCGACGAGTTGCGCGAAGTATTTGGTTTTCATGGGCGTTGGTGGTGATGGGCAAGCATCCCGTCGTCGGTGCTCTGGTAGGGGCGCGGTTGGGGGCTGCTCATCTGGATCGGTATGGTTGTAAGCAGTGCATGCTGGCTAGCCAAGCATAACTTTTGGTCATCTACCAGAAGCTGAATTCACCCCGGAGCATCGCGGCGCGCTGCTCCGGGGTGAATTTCTCAATCGCGTAGCGCAGCGTGGTGCGGGGCAGGGCGGTGTGGTGCGTTTGCAGAAACGCCAACAGCCGTGCCTCGTCCCGCTTGCCCAGCTCGCGCAGCATCCAGCCGCAGGCCTTGTGCATGAGGTCGTGCGGGTCGGTCAGCAGCTGTGCGTAGAGCTTGAGCGCGTCGTCCAAGTCGCCTGCGCGGATGAAGGCAAAGGTGCTGAGTACGGCCAGACGCCGCTCCCACAGCACGGGGGACTGTGCCCACTGCCAGAGGATGCTGCGGTCGCGCTTGAGCAGATACGGCCCGGTAATGTAAGGGCCCACGCCATCCACCAAGTTCCAGTTGTTGATGCGGTGGCGCTGCTGCAGCACGCACTCAAATACTGAGGTTTGCACGGGCTCCTTGCCCTTGGCAAAGCGGCGCGTGAGGATGTCCAGCGCGAACAGGCGCACCTCGTTGTAGGGCGATTGCAGCAGGGCGGCACAGTCGTCCAGCGTGAGGGTGTTGAACTGGCGTGCGGTCTCGCGGATCAACGGCACACGGATGCCCAAGAACAGGTCACCTTCGCCATACTGGCCTGGAGCGCTTTGAAAATAACGCGCCGCCGTCTGTGCTTTGCCAGCATCGGCCAGCGCAAACAAAGCGCCTTCGGCCGCGTGGGCCTCGGGGCTCAGGCCGGGTACGGACTGCATCAGCGGCCTTCGATGAATAGCGAGTCCAACTCTTTGCGCGCTAGTGTTTGGTCGGGTGAAATAGTTGCGGCCAATTTCGACTCCTGATTTTTAGAGCAAATTTTCTTCTCCAGAGATACTCCAGAATTCCAAGGCCCTCCAAATGCTTCAAATATTTCCATACGGCTACGCTGTCACCATCTTGCACAGGTGCGTGCACATTAAATGCTCGTCGCATCCACGCTAAGCATTCTTGAAATTGAATGTCGTATGACTGGTATAGGGCCCATCCCTGCGCCTCGTTTTTTGCGATGTACACCAATACTCCCGATTGCCAGACTTCTAGCGGCACATTAAAAGAGTTTCCGAAAGGAACTGATACGCTGAATTTACGCATCTGTGCATTGCTAATTCCCAGCTTGCGGATGTTGCGCTCAAGCTTCTCGCGTGGAGGCATCACTCGGTAGTGATGAAATTTCTCTGATCGCTCTTGTTCTTCCCTAAATTCCTGCTCTCTTTTTTGTTTTCGTGCATTTTCATTGGTAACTTGGGCTAATGCATATCGATCATTCAATCGTTGCTTTTCCAGTGCATGTATTAGAGATGCCTCTTCCTCCATGGCTTCAACGTGTTTGTTGAAGATCCATTTGGCTGTGTACGGTGCGCTGAACAGCAAATCTTCAAGTGCAGCAAATGTGAACGTACTTTTTAGTGACTGCAGGTCTACTTCAAATGCGGGGATTTGCATCTCCCGCATCTTTAATGCTTTGACCTCGTCTACAAAATGCGTCACCGCGATTTCAACGAGATATCGCTCATCCCCGGCTCTGACCCATATGTCCGGGCGTATGTTTTCCATCGAAAGCTCAAGCGCCACTTCATCCAACTTCAGAAGTCGTTCCGCAGTATGAGTTTTTGACGGTGCATATTGAAGAGTGCTTCGGTATTCCACAACCGGAAGTCGAACTTCTTTGCGATCAGCAATGATTTGTTTTGCCGCTAAATGAACTGCGGTTTCAAAACCGCGAGCGCAGTCTTCGCCTGGTGCGTGTGCAAAGTGTGGGGTTGTGGCACCTTGTCTAGCGATTAATGGTCTCTTGCATGCGGGGCAAATACACCCGCAGGCTTTCCCGTTTGGCACACCATTTGGCTCATAAAGTGTCGAGCCACAGATTCCAAAAGGCACGCGTAAGGACATATGCGGCGTCAGCGACCGCGCAGAAACAGCGTGTCCAGCTCCTTGAGTGTGAGCTGGCGCCAGGTGGGGCGGCCGTGGTTGCACTGGTCGCTGCGCTCGGTGGCTTCCATGTCGCGCAGCAGGCCGTTCATCTCTTCGAGGGTGAGTTTGCGGTTGGCACGCACGGCGCCGTGGCAGGCCATGGTGCCCAAAATTTCGTTTTGTGCGCGCTGGATGACGGTGCTGGCGTCGTGCTGCGCCAGTTCGGCCAGCACGCTGCGCGCCAGCTCCACCGCGTCGCCTTGCGCCAGGGTGGTGGGCACGGCGCGCACGGCCAAGGTCTTGGGCGAGAAGGGGCTGATTTCCAGGCCCAGGGTGTTGAGTGTGGCCACATGGGCCTCGGCCGCGGCCACTTCATCCAGCGTGGCGGCAAAGGTGGCGGGGATGAGCAGCGGCTGGCTGGCCAGGGGATGTACTGAGCCATCGGGTGCGGTGAGGCTGATCTGGGTCTTGAGCCGCTCGTAGACGATACGTTCGTGGGCGGCGTGCATGTCCACGATGACCAGGCCCTGGTTGTTCTCAGCCAGGATGTAGACGCCTTGCAGTTGGGCAATGGCGCGGCCTAGGGGCCATGCGTCTTCGTTGGGTAGGCGGCTGGGTGGCAGAGGGCTTTGCTCCGTGTCCTCCGCCCGCTGTGCGGGCTCCCCCTTTACCTGCGCAAAGCCCTCTGCCACCCAGCCTTCTTGGGTGGTGGGGTTGCGCTGCCAGAGGGCGCCTACGTCGCTGACGCGGTGGCCTAGCAAGCCGATATCTGCTTCAAATTTGATAGCTGGCTGCGCACTGTACATGGGGGCTACAGGAACTTTTGGCACATAAGTGCCGGGCTGGGCCAGCAATGAGGGGGCTTGGGCTTGGCCATCCACGGTGCCTGCCGCAGCGGCGGCGCGTGGCGCGGCCAGGGTGTCTTCCACGGCGTGGCGCACGGCTTGGTGTACCTCGCGGCTGTCACGGAAGCGCACCTCGATCTTGGTGGGGTGCACGTTCACGTCCACGCGCGTCGGGTCCATGGCGACGTACAGCGCATAGACCGGCTGGCGGTGGCCATGCAGCACGTCCTCATAGGCACTGCGGGCGGCGTGGGTGAGCACCTTGTCACGCACAAAGCGGCCGTTCACGTAGCAGAACTGTTGGTCAGCGCGGGAGCGGGCGGCGTCGGGTACGCCGGCGCGGCCCCATACGCGCAGCGCGGGTTGGCCGTATTCGTTGGCCTGCTTGCTGTGCCAGTCCACACGCACGCTTTGCGCCAGAAACTCGGGGCCGAGCACGTCGCTGAGGCGCTGGTCCAGTGCGGCCAGTGCTGCTTCGGGGGGGGCTTCGGCCAAAGACATGTCCAGGCAGCGGCGCCACTGCTCCACCAGCTTGCCCTCGTGCCAGATGGCAAAACCCACGTCAGGGCGGGCCAGCGCGTGGCGGCGCACGGCTTCGATGCAGTGGGCCAGCTCGGTGGCGTCGGTTTTGAGGAACTTGCGGCGCGCGGGGGTGCTGTAAAACAGCTCCTTCACCTCCACCGTGGTGCCCTGGCTGCGCGCCACGGGTTTGAGTTCGCCGGTGCGCCCGTCCAGCAGATAGGCATCATTTAGGCCGCTAGCCCTCGACAAGATTGCGCAATCAGCTATTGAATTGATAGCGGCCAGCGCCTCACCCCGAAAACCCATGGTGGCCACACTCTCCAAATCGTGCAGGCTGCCGATCTTGCTGGTGGCGTGGCGCTTGAAAGCGATGGGCAGCTCGTCACGCAAGATGCCTTGGCCGTCATCTTCCACACTGATGAGGCGCACGCCGCCGGCCAGTAACCGCAGCGTGACCTGGGTAGCGCCAGCGTCCAGCGCGTTGTCCACCAGCTCGCGGACCACGCTAGCCGGGCGCTCCACCACCTCACCGGCCGCAATTTGGCTGATGAGTTCGTCGGGCAGTTCGCGGATGGGGCGGCGGGGGAGGGAGGGGGGGAGCGGTGCGTTCACCGGTCCATTTTAGGGGCGGCACCACAAGGCGTCGTCGCGGCTTTGGTGCCGTGTGTATTTGTAACTTCACGGGTTGTGGCAAGTTCTCATGGCATAGTAGAAGAGGCGCCTAGGGCGCCGCATGTTTATGTAGCGGGCCTGTCCCGTAGCTGATATCTAAAAAGTATAGAAAAGGTATGGCGGAAAAACTCGTTGGAACGTTGTTGGACCGATTAACCACCTGGGTATTCCCTGCCGTGTTGGTGGCGCTTGCGGGCCTCACCCTGCTGTGGCAGCTGGGACACTCTGACCCGGCAAAGGGGCGCACTTTATCCCTGCATGTCTGGGAAGAGGTGGAGCCCGTAGACACGGGCGTACTGCTGCCGTTAGTACAGCGGCTGGAGACCCTGCCCGCGCAGGTCTCCGCTGAAACGCGCTTGTCTGCGCACCCTTTTTGGTTTTCACTGCGTGTTCCCGAAGGGCTTGTGGGCGATTCCTTGGAGATTGATTTCCCCTCGCGCCACGCGGCTGCGATGGCCTGCTGGAATTCGCAGACCGGGCAGTTACTGGGAGAAGCCCATCGTCAAGGGGCGTCGGGCGCCATGCGGCGCAGCCGCGCTGGTTTTTCGCTACCGCTGTCCGCGGGGCTTGCCAACGTGGCCTTGGTATGCCGGGCAGCCTACCGCGGCCCGGCCAAAATTGCCGCAGAGCTCTGGGAGTCCAGAGTCTTGGCGCAAGCCCAGGTGGCACACCAAAAAACCGGGGTGATGTTGGAGGCCGGCATCGGGGTACTGGCCATCTTTATGCTGCTCACTGCACTGGTGAACCGCAGCGCGCTCTACTGGACTTTCGTCGGCTGGCTGCTGCTGAACATGCGCATGGCAGGTTTGTCGGCAGGCACCGACCTGGAGTTGCTGGGCTACCCGATTGCATCGTCCTGGATGATTCTGATTCGGCAGTGGACGCTGTGCATGTACTACGCCATGACGATTGGCCTGTTCAGTGCGCTGTTCAAGAGCGAGCTCGAAGAGGTGAACGCCGGCTGGCCCCTGACTCTGCACCAGTTCAGCGCGGTGGCCATCATCTTGGCTTGCCCGTTCCTCTCCTACGAGCGCACCTTGCCCATTTTGTGGGTGGCCACCTTCTCGGTGGTGGCACTCATGATGTGGTACCTGACCAAAATCTTGCGTCATACGCACTCCCGTGTGGCGGGGTGGTACGCGGCGTCTATCGCTGTGACCCTGGTGGCGAGCATGAATGAGGTGGTGGCAGCGGCTACCGGCCACCGCATCCTGCTGGCAGGACTCAACAGTGTGACGGCGGCGATTGCATCTGCGCTGCTGGCTTCGGCTGCCGTGGCGGAGCATATGCGCTTCCATCGTCAGCAAAACCAGCGTGCGCAAAAGATGCTGGAGGCGGCTTATCAAGACTCGCCTGTGGGACTCTTCACCATCGGTAGCGGCCAGAATGTGATGAAGGCCAACCCCGCCTTTCATGCGATGGTGCGACGCCCTGCGGCTGATGACGCGTTGGTGTTGCACGAGCTGTTTGGGGACGACGTGGTGCAGCAGGTCGTGGCCTTGCACAGTGCACGACGCAGTACTTCGATTGACCTGCAAACCCAGACGCTGCTGCCACGTGCTGGCGGGCAAAGCTGGTTTGCCATCAAGGCGTCTACGGTGGATGGCAACATCATTGAGTGCTCGCTGCAGGACATCACCGAGCGTGTGCAAGCCACCCAGCGCCTTGAGTACCTGGCCAGCCACGACCCCCTGACGGGTTGCCTGAATTTGCGAGGTTTGGCTTTGGAGATGGACGAGCCGGACTACCAGCCGAGCGCGCTGGCGTACTTCGACTTGGACCGTTTTAAACTGATTAACGATCTCTACGGTCACACGGCGGGCGACAACGTGCTTAAGCAGGTGGCTGAGCGCATGGGCAGCGTGCTGCAACGCCACGACAGGCTGGCACGTGTGGGCGGCGATGAATTTGTGATTGTGTTCTCCCGTGCCAGCATGGAGGACAGCGAAATCAGCTGCAACAGCATTGCCATGCTGATTGGGTCCACCCCTTTTCAGATCGACAACCAGAGTTTTTCGCTGGACGTGTCGGGTGGTTTGGTGGGCATGGCGCAGTTTGGCAGGTCCCCGCTCAAAGACATTGTGTCGGCGGCAGATACCTTGTGTCGCATGGCCAAGAAGCGCAGTACGCAGCGCATGGTGGTTATGGAGTCGGGCGACCGCTTTTTCCAGCAACACCAGGATGAGTTGGACCTCATCAACTGCCTGGAACGCGGTGAGACACCCCAAGGCCTGTTCTTGGTGATGCAACCCGAGCTGTCCCTAAGCCGGCCTTTTGATTCGCTGAACTTTGAAATCCTGGTGCGCCTGCGCAAAGCCGATGGTACGGTGGTGCCTGCCGGAACCATCATCGAGGCGGCGGAAGCGCATGGCAAGACAGCCATCATTGATCGCTGGGTGGTGACTACCGCGATCGACTGGTTGGAGCGCAATGCGCAGAGCCTGCAGCACACACATTTTGTGGGTGTCAACCTGTCCGGGGGGTCACTCAACGATGAGTCCTTTACGGCAGAGTTGTTCGCGCTGTTTGAGCAGCACCCGTTGGCCTTGTCCAAGATTTGTATCGAGATCACCGAGACCGTAGCCATTACTGACATGCGCAACATGCAGCGCTTCATTGACCGCGTGCGCGCCATGGGCGCCAAGGTGGGGCTGGATGACTTTGGGGCTGGGTACTCCTCGTTTGGCTACCTCAAGGGACTCTCTGTGGATGCGCTCAAGCTGGATGGATCACTGGTGCGGGATGCGGCGCGCAGCCAATCCGGCATGGCGATCATTGTCGCTATTGGGGGACTGGTAAACAGCCTGGGCATGAAGTCCGTAGGTGAGTTTGCCGAAGACCTCGCCACCATCCGTGCGCTCGTGGACGCGGGCATCGATTACGCCCAGGGCTATGGCATCAGCAAGCCGGTGGACCCTTCCCGTATTTTGGCCGCCCGCAGTGGCGCCGACTTCATTGAGGACGCGGAGATTCTGGCCTTTGTCAAACTGCTGCAGACCAATGCAGATGCCACCTTGTCCCTGTTTTCAGACAGCCAGCACGGCATGCTGCATTAACGGTTCTGCGCAGCCTGTTCAATAGGCCAGGGCCGCCGACGGGGAGCGTTGCATGGCCGTTGGTATGTGCAGCGGCAGGCTGTCCTCTTGTGTGCTCTGGGGGGCATCCGGCTCGGGGCAATGCCACGTGTGGGCGATGGATTTGGCCCGGCTCAGGTCAATGTCCGGATGGCGGGTTTCAAAGAAAAAATCGTGCAGGCTGTGTTGTGCCGCGTGCCACAGCGGTTGTACCGCTTGGGGGGCCAGGTACATCACACGGTGCGGCACACCGCCCGTGAATGTCATGGGATAAAAAACTCCGGCATCCCCCACATCCGAGAAGTACAAGCTGTCATAAATGCGGTCCACAGGACGGCGCCCGGTCGCCATCATCCAGTCCACGTTTTGCGCCAGGCAGTAGTTGTGCAATGCCTTGAACAGTGCGCTGCGCACCAGGGAGGAATTGGGATTGCCCCTGACGCACAGACGCGTGGCCTCCACCATGCGGCTGCCGCGAAAACGGTGCGGCAGTTTGAGCGAGTGCTGTAACGGAATGGCCTGTACAAGATTGGCGTGGGTACGCAGGGTGCCAAGCACCGTGCCGTCCAGTTTGGAGGTGGCTACGAACACTTCGCAGCCGGATTCGAAGTCGGCGGCCTCGGCTTCGCGCAATTTGCAGCCCAGATCGGGAAGGTGTTTGCCATAGGACGCTGCACGCAGCTGGATCACCCCATCCATTTGTGCTGCCGAGGCAATTTCGACCCGGAATGGCAAATGTGCGGTTTGCACCACCGACCTTGGAATGCTAGCTGCTGGAACCATGACAACCCCCCTTCAGTTACGTTGATGAGGCGACCAGTCTAGGGTTAGTCCTAGGGATTAATGGTGGAATTAAGCGGTGATTTCCACGCCTTTTCGGCGACGCGATGCCGTGTACTAAGGTAATGGATCCCCGCCACATTTGGGGCCAAGGCGCCATAGGGATAATTGGCGCCTATGGAACTCATTACCCAGCTTTTCGATTTCATCCTGCACGTGGACAAGTACCTGGAGGTCTTTGTGCAGAACTACGGGGCCTGGGTTTACGCCCTGCTGTTTTTGATCGTGTTTGTGGAAACCGGCGTGGTGGTCATGCCCTTTTTGCCGGGCGACTCGCTGTTGTTTGTGGTGGGGGCCATGTGCGGTGTGGGCCTGATGAGTTTTCCGGTGGCGGTGGGGGTGCTGCTGCTGGCGGCCATCCTGGGCGACCAGTGCAACTACTCCATAGGCCGCTACTTTGGCCCCAAGGTGTTCCAGTGGGAGCAATCGCGCTTTTTCAACAAGGCGGCCTTCGACAAGGCCCACACCTTCTACGAAACCTATGGCGGTTTCACCATCATTGCGGCGCGTTTCATGCCCTTCTTGCGCACCTTTGTGCCGTTTGTCGGTGGTGTGGCACAAATGAGCCGCACCAAGTTCACGCTGTTCAACGTGGTGGGCGCCGTGGTCTGGGTGCTGGGCATTTGCACCGCGGGGTACTTTTTGGGCAGTTTCCCCTGGGTCAAGGCCAATCTCGACAAAATCATCTGGGGAATGATCCTGATCCCCGGTCTGTTTGTGCTGTGGGGTGCCTGGAAGGCGCGAAGCGCCAGCGCGACAACGTAGGGCGAGATTTCGCCGCCGGGCCGCCCCAAGGCGAAACGCACCCCTTGGGGGGCAGCGACCCGCGCAGCGGCGGAGCGTGGGGGCTAACTGGTCGTGCGGTTGCGCGCCAGCGGCGGGTTCTTGGCAAAGTAGGCCAGGATGCCGCGCATCAGCGCGTCGGCCAGCTCGTTCTGGTAGTCCTCGCTGTTGAGTTTGATCTCTTCCTTGGGGTTGCTGATGAAGGCGGCCTCCACCAGCACGCTGGGAATGTCGGGCGCCTTGAGCACAGCAAACGACGCCTGCTCTACCTTGGGTTTGTGCAGCTTGCCCACGCGCTTGATTTCGCCCAGCAGGTTGCTGCCGAGCTTGAGGCTGTCGTTGATCTGGGCGGTGGTGCTCATGTCCAGCAGGGCGCGCTGCACGGTGGCGTCCTTGGCCTTGACGTTGAGGCCACCAATCAGGTCGGCCTTGTTTTCCTTGGCCGCCATCCAGCGTGCGGCGCTGCTCGATGCACCGCCCTGGCTGAGTGCAAACACGCTGGCGCCTTGCGGGTCGGGGGTGAAGAAGGCGTCGGCATGCAGGCTCACAAACAGGTCGGCCTGTACGCGGCGGGCCTTCTGCACCCGTGTGCCCAGGGGCACAAAGAAGTCTGCATCACGCGTCAGGTAGGCGCGCATGGCGCTGCCGTTCACGGTGGCGTGGTTGATACGTTCACGCAGCAGGTGGGCGAGCTTGAGCACCACGTCTTTTTCTTTGGTGCCGCCGGGGCCAATGGCGCCCGGGTCTTCGCCGCCGTGGCCCGGGTCCAGCGCAATGATGATCAGGCGTTCGGTCGTGGTGCCAGACCCAGGTGTAGCTGCAGTTTTAGTGCCATTTAGGCCTGTAGCGCCCGTTGTATCTGCGCGAGCAGCTCCTGTTTTAGGAGCATTCTGGCCGGCCACGGTGACCGGGCTGGAGGCCGGGCGCTGCGTGTGCTGGGCAATCAGTGCGTCCAGCGGATCGGCGGCGGGCTTACTGGTGGTGGTTACCGGCTTGGGCGCCACATCCTTCAGGCGGTCTGCAATCAGGCCCTCCAGCGGGTCCACCTCGTCCACCGGGTACAGGTCAAACACCAGCCGGTGCTGGTAGGCCGCCACGGGGGCGAGCGAGAACACCTGGGGCCGGATGGGGTGCTTGAGGTCCACCACCAGGCGCACCACCGTGGGCGTGAACTGCCCCACGCGGATGCCCGCAATGTTCGGGTCATCGGCCTTGACCTTGGCCACCAGTTCCTTGAGCGCGGGGTTGAGCGTGATGCCCTCAATGTCCACCGCCAGGCGCGGCGGGCTCGGCACAAACGTTTGCTTGGCGCTCAGCGCCGCGTCGGATTCGATGGTGACGCGCGAGTACTCGGGTGCCGGCCACACGCGCACCGTCATGATGGTGGCGCCACGCGCCAGGTGGGCGGTGCCCAAGGTGAGCACCACGCTGCCAGCTTGCAACAGGGTGCGGCGTTTCATGGCGTGGCTCCCGGCAGCCCCTGCAGCAACGCCTGGCCAGCCGCAGTGTGGGCTTGCAGCGTGACGCTGCGGCTGTTGTCGTCCCGCGTGCGGATGTGCAGGTCCACATCGGCCACGGGCAGCACGCCCGCGGCTTTCTCGGGCCATTCGGCGAGCTTCAGGCCGGGGCTGGCAAAGATGTCGCGAAAGCCCGCTTCTTCCCACTCGCGCGGGTCGTTGAAGCGGTAGAAGTCAAAGTGCCAGATGTTGAGCGCGTCCAGTTCGTAGGGCTCGACCACGGCGTAGGTGGGGCTCTTGATGCGGCCTGTCACGCCCAGCGCCTGCAGCAGGTGGCGCACCAGCGTGGTCTTGCCGGCGCCCAGGTCGCCATGCAGGGCCACAAAGGCGTTGGCCAGTGCAGGCTGGGTGGCCCAGTGTTGTGCAAAGGCTTGGGTGGCGGCCTCGTCCGGCCAGGCCAGGGTGGCGCTTTCTACAATGGGGTGGTGACGATCAACAGCGTGCAAGACAAGGCTCAATTCAGTGGCGACCAGCTGGTCGCCCAGGTGCGGGCCTGGGCCCGGGAACTTGGATTCTCCCAAATTGGCGTGGCTGGTGTGGATTTGTCGTCCGCCGAGGCCGGTTTATTGGCCTGGTTGTCGCACGGTTTCCACGGTGGCATGGGCTACATGGCCCAACACGGCCTCAAACGGGCCCGCCCGGCCGAGCTGGTGCCCGGCACGGTGAGCGTGATCACGGCGCGCATGGACTACCTGCCGCAGGCCACCGAAGCCGGCTGGCAGGACGTGGAGCTGGCGCGCCTGCAGCGCCCTGGCGAGGGCATTGTGTCGCTGTACGCGCGGGGGCGGGACTACCACAAGGTACTGCGCAACCGCCTGCAAAAACTGGCCGACCGGCTGTCCGAGCACATGGGCCCGCTGGGCTACCGCGTGTTCACAGACAGTGCGCCGGTGCTGGAGGCCGAGCTGGCCTCGCGCAGCGGCCAGGGCTGGCGCGGCAAGCACACGCTGCTGCTGAACCGCGAGGCCGGCTCCATGTTTTTTCTGGGCGAGATTTATGTAGACGTGGCGCTGCCCGCCAGTGCACCGGTGGAGCCACACTGCGGCAGCTGCAGTGCCTGCATCAGCGCCTGCCCCACGCAGGCCATCATCGCGCCGCACCGGCTGGACGCGCGGCGCTGCATCTCCTACCTCACCATCGAACACGCGGGCCCCATTCCGCTGGAGATGCGCGCGCTGATCGGCAACCGTATCTACGGCTGCGACGACTGCCAGCTGGTCTGCCCCTGGAACAAGTTTGCCCAGCGCAGCAGCCTGCCCGACTTTGATGCGCGCGAAGGCCTGGCCGGTGAGCAACTGGCCACGTTGCTGGACTGGACGGAAGACACCTTCCTCAAACACACCGAGGGCAGCCCGATCCGCCGTATTGGCCACGCGCGCTGGCTGCGCAATGTGGCCGTGGCGCTGGGCAACGCCTTGCATGGCACGGGCCTGAGCGCAGCGCAGCGCGCCACCATGGTCCAGTCCTTGCAACGCCGCACCCACCACCCGGACCCGCTGGTGCAGGAGCATGTGCAGTGGGCCCTGCAGACTTCCTCCGCTTCACCCGTTTCTTCCGACGCAACACCATGACCTCTTACGACCTGCTCGTCATCGACCCGCAAAACGACTTCCTCGACATCGCGGGCGCAGCCCTGCCGGTACCCGGTGCCAACGCCGACATGGACCGGCTGGCCGCTTGGTTGACCAACCACGCGGCCCAGGTGCAAAGCCTCACTGTCACGCTGGACTCCCACGCCAGTGTGGGTGTGGAGCGCACTAGCTTTTGGCAGCATGCGGATGGCCGTGCGGTGGCGCCATTCACGCTGGTTCGCGCCGCTGATGTGCAGGCCGGCAGCTTCCGCCCGCGCCATGCCTACAATACGGCCGAGGTGCTGGCCTACCTGCAGGCGCTCGAAGCCACGGGCCAGCGCCAGCTCATCGTCTGGCCGGTGCACTGCGTGCTGGGCACCTGGGGCCACAACATCCACAGCGGGCTCAGTGATGCGATTGCGCATTGGGAGCAAAGTACCGGACGCAGCTGCCACAAGGTGCTCAAGGGCCAGAACCCCATGACCGAGCAGTACAGTGCCTTCAAGGCCGAGGTGCCGCGGGCCGATGACGAAAGAACCTTGCTCAACAAGCCTCTGATGCGCACCCTGTCTGCGCAATGCGCTACGCTTTTGGTAGCGGGTGAGGCGCTGAGCCACTGTGTGGCTGCATCAGTGGGCGACCTGATGGCGGAGCTGCCGGCGGCACGTTTGCAGGCCACCGTGCTGCTGACAGACTGCATGAGTCCGGTCACCGGTTTTGAAACCATGGGCCAGGACTTTCTGGCGCAGGCGCGTGCAGCGGGCCTGCGCACCGCTACGTTGGGTTCGCTTATCTAACTACGGGCGGAAGCCCGGCAAACACGTCCATGGGCTGCCACTCCAGCGGCAGCCGGATGTCCACCTGGTCTTGCGCAGCGCGCTGCTGCAGGAACTGCATGGAGGCCTCAAAGTCGTCCAGCGGTTTGGGCATGGGTTGCATGGGCAGGGTGGACGGAATCCAGAAATCGTCCCAGTGGATGGGAATGACACGCCGCGCGCCCACGGTGGCCACGGTTTCCTGCCAGTAGGTGGCCTTGTGCTCTGTGCTGCGCGGGCCCATGGCACCTATGCCCAGCAAGACCACATCGGCCTTCACACCTTGTAGCGCTGCGGGCACGAAACCTGCGGTGCCGGTGATCAGCAGGCTGCGCCCGTCGTGGGTGATGTGGGCTACATAACTCTGGCCTTCCTTGTACTCGGTGGCGCGCACGGGCGGCTTCAGCGGTGCGGTGATCTCGCCGCCGGTAAAACCTGTTGGTGTGTGCAGCGCCGGGTACAGCGTGACGGTGAAGCGGCCAAAGGTGTAGGGCTTGCGTAACTCGGCGGTACGGATCTGGGCCTCGGGCAGGCCCCAGCCGCGGCCCACCATGGCGGTGGAGCTGGAGCCCAGCAGCAGCGCGCCGGTGCGCTGGGCCACCTCGGGGGCGTCCATGGCGTGGTCGTAATGGGAGTGCAGGGGAATCACCGCGGCCAGCTTGCCGGTGCGTGCCGGAATGCCGGCGCGCTGCAGGCCGGCGGCAATGCCGGCCACATCGGGTTCTACCTGGCGCACAAAGGTGGTGAGTTTGTCGGGGCGGGAGAAAAATCCATCGGTCAGCAGCGCGGTTTCACCATCGTCCAGCAGCACCGTCGCCACGCCGAGAAAACTTACACGCAGTGGCGTCTGTACGGGTGTAGTGGCCTGCCAGCGCAGGGCACTCAGGCCTTCCAGGCCCGGCGGATGGCTGAGTAGCCAGGCCAGTGCGGCGGCACCCACCGCCAATACCAACACAACGACAACTGCCAAGCGCTTGAACAATTTCATGCGCGCAGTGTAGGGTCAGCGGCGTGGGCGTGAGAGTCGCGTGCGTTGCAGGGCCAGCAGTTCCCCCATTCCCTGCACCAGGGCCAGCGTGACGGCCAGCCAGGGCAGCAGGGGGCTGCGGCGGGGGGTGGAGCGGCGCCGCATCAGACTTCGATCAGGGCCACTGGCTCCAGCCAGTTGTCCTCGAACAATTCGTCGAGCAAACGTTGCAGTCCAAGCAGTTTGAGGATCATGGAAGGCTCCCGGCGGGTTGCAGATGCAGCCACTCTAGGCGGCGAATGTGACGCTTTGATGGCACTGTGGTGGCATGGCATCAGCCCACGAAAAGAGGCTGCACCGGGGGCTGCGGCCCACTATGCTGGCGCGCTATCTGGAGCTTTGCCCTTGTCACCACGCGCCCTCGATGCCCTGACCGAACTGGAGCGAATCCTGCAGCTGGCCGGCAGCCGTGTGCAGACCCGCGTGGTGCGCGAGGTGGACTGCCGTGGCACGGCATTGCCGGTCTACGCCATCGCACTGGGCAACCCGGACCCGCAGGTGCCCGCTATCGGCTTCTTTGGCGGTGTGCACGGCCTGGAGCGCATCGGCGCCGAGGTGGTGATGGCCTACCTGCACAGCATCGTGATGCGCCTGACCTGGGACCACACGCTGCACCGCCAGCTCGAATCCTTGCGCCTGGTGTTCATGCCCTTGGTTAACCCTGGCGGCATGGCGCTGGGCACACGCGCCAACCCGTGTGGTGTGGACCTGATGCGCAACGCCCCGGTGGATGCGCTGGAGCCGGTGCCCGCCCTGGTGGGCGGCCAGCGCCTGAGCGCACGCCTGCCCTGGTACCGCGGCCGGGCCGGAGCGCCCATGGAAGAAGAAAACCAGGCCGTGTGTGAAGTGGTGGCACAGGAGCTGTTGCCACGGCCGTTCAGCATGTCGGTGGACTGCCATTCGGGTTTTGGCGTGCAGGACCGGCTGTGGTTCCCGTTTGCCCACACACGCCAGGCGCTGCACCACCTGGCCGAGATGTATGCACTGCAGGTCATCTTCCGCCAGACCTACAACCACCACCCCTATGTGTTTGAGCCGCAAAGCCTGCAGTACCTGGCCCATGGTGACCTGTGGGACCACCTCTACCTGCAGTCGCGTGCGGCGCCGGAGCGGGTGTTTTTGCCGCTCACGCTGGAGATGGGCTCGTGGTTGTGGATCAAAAAAAATCCGCGCCAGCTGTTCAGCCGCCACGGCATCTTCAACCCGCTGATTGGCCATCGGCAGGAGCGCGTGTTGCGCCGCCACCTGTGGATGCTGGATTTCTTAACCCGTGCGGCCTGCAGTGCGGAGTCGTGGGTGCCGCAGGACAACCAGCGCCATGCGCTGCATGCCGAGGCGCTGCAGCATTGGTACTGAGCAGGTTGGTTACAGGGAGCGCAGCACGCCCAGTGCAAAGGGCAGGCTGGCCATGCCGAGCAGGGTGGACAGGGTGACCAAGCCGGCCACATAGGCGCCGTCGTAGCCCATGCGCGCGGCCAGCACATAACAACTGGACGCGGTGGGCAGGGCCGAGAAGGCCAGCAGCATGGTGGCTTGGGTCGGGTTGAGCCTGAACAGCAGGGCCACACCCAACGCGGCGATGGGCGTGAGTGCGTGGCGAATCACCAGCACGGACACGGCCAGTGCCTTGCCACGAGCTAGCGCGCCTAGCTGCATGCCGGCACCCGCCGCCATCAGGCCCAGGGCCAAAGAGGCCGCGCCCAGGCGGGTGACGGTGGGTTCCAGCCAGACGGGGATGCTGAACCCCATGAGGTTGGCGACCAGCCCGGAGGCCGTGGCAATGATCAGTGGGTTGCGCACCAGTTCGCCTACAAAACCGCGCTGCGCGTGTTTGGCCATGGGCCACACCGCAGCCACGTTGAACAGCGGGACACACACACCAATCAGCACCGCAATCAGTTGCAGGCCTTGCGGGCCCGCCAGCCGGTCGGCAATGGCCAGGCCGATGAACGAATTGAAGCGGAAGGCAATCTGTGCACTGGAGGCGTGGTCCCGGGCGTCGATGTGGCGACCCAGCCAGGGCAGGCGGGGGAGGGCATAGGCCATGGCAATGCCGATCAGGCCCGTGGCCCAGCCGGCGCCCATGAGGCTGGAGGCTGCACCCAGGTCCAGCGGGCTTTTCACAATCGAGTGGAACAGCAGCACCGGGAACAGAAAGTAGTACACCAGCGACTCCACCTGCTCCCAGACGGGCCGGTTCAGCGCGGTGTAGCGGCAGACAAGGTAACCCACCAGAATGAGGGAGAAATCGGGGAAAAGGAGTTGGGCGTAGTTCACCCCAGAAGGATAGCAGCCGGGCGCCGTGGCTTCGGGTTTCCACGGGGTGGGGGTGTAAGCCTGTGTCGGCTGCCAAGCGGGTACCATCCCCGGCAAACCAACAGGAGATTGCCATGCACCGTAGAGTTCTGTTTGCCATGGGTTTGTTGGCCGCATCCAGTGCGGCACTGGCCCAGGGCTACCCCAACAAGATCATCAAGCTGCAGGTGCCATTTGCGCCGGGTGGCACCACTGACATCATTGCGCGTGTGATTGCCGACCCGCTGGGCAAGGTGCTGGGCCAGACGGTGGTGGTGGAGAACAAGGCCGGTGGCGGCGGCGTGGTGGGGGCCAATGAAACCGCCAAATCGGTGCCCGATGGGTATTCGCTGGGCATGGCCACGGTGTCTACAGTGGCCGCCAACCCGGCCATCAACCCCAAGAACCCCTACAACCCGCTCACCGATTTCACACCCATCGTCAATATTGCGGCCACGCCCAATGTGATTGCGGTGCACCCGAGTTTTCCGGCCAAGGACTACAAAAGTTTTATGGCTGAACTGAAGAAGAGTCCAGGCAAGCACTCCTATGCGTCTTCTGGTACGGGTGGCATCGGCCACATGCAGACCGAGTTGTTCAAGAACCTGGCAGGCGTGTTTATTACCCACATTCCTTACCGCGGCGCGGGCCCGGCTTTGAACGACACGGTGGGCGGCCAGGTGCCACTGATTTTTGACAATCTGCCATCGGCCTTGCCTTTTATCCAGAGCAACCGCCTGGTACCCATTGTGGTGGCCGCGCCCCAGCGTTTGGCGCAGCTGCCCAATGTGCCCACCTTCAAGGAAGTGGGGCTGGAGCCAGTGAACCGCATGGCCTTTTATGGCATTTACGGGCCCAAGGGACTGCCTAAAGAGGTGGTAGACAAGGTGAATGCGGCCGTACGCAAAGTGCTGGAAGACCCGGCGGTGCGCAAGCGCATTGAAGAAACCGGTTCGCTGATCGAAGGCAACAGCCCAGAGCAGTTCTCGGCCCAGATCAAGGCCGAGTTCGAGGTTTACAAGAAGGTGGTGGAGTCCGCCAAGCTGCGTCTGGAATGACCGCAGGCGGCGTAGACACGTCAACGATCGATACCTTTATCGACGCGTTGTGGCTGGAAGAGGGGCTGTCCAAAAACACCCTTCAGGCCTACCGCCGCGACCTTTCGCTATTTGCGCAGTGGTTGCAGGCCACGCCGCTGGTGGCCGCGCAAGAGTTGCACATCCAAGCTTACTTTGCCGCCCAGCATGCGCAGACCAAAGCCACCACGGCCAACCGGCGGTTGACCGTATTTCGCCGTTACTTTCGCTGGGCTTTGCGCGAGGGCCTGGTCCAGCAGGACCCGACCCTCAAGCTCGATGCCGCCAAGCAGGCCCCACGCATTCCCAAAACCCTGACCGAAGCACAGGTGGAGGCCTTGTTGGCCGCACCCGACACCAGCGAGGCACTGGGCGTGCGCGACCGCACCATGTTGGAGCTGATGTATGCCAGTGGCCTGCGTGTGAGTGAACTGGTGGAGTTACGGGTGCTCAATGTGGGGCTGAACGAGGGCGTGTTGCGCGTGATGGGCAAAGGGTCCAAGGAACGCCTGGTGCCGTTTGGCGAAGTGGCCCGTGAGTGGTTGCAACGGTACCTGGGCCAAGTCCGGGGTGAGCTGCTGGGCCCCAAGCAGACCCAGGATCTGTTTGTCACCGTGCGTGGCAGCAAGGCCGGCAGTGCCATGACTCGTTTAATGTTCTGGACGCTGGTGAAACGGTATGCCTTGCAGGCGGGCATCCGGGTCCCTATCTCGCCACACACGCTACGCCATGCCTTTGCCACCCATTTGCTGAACCATGGCGCAGATTTGCGGTCGGTGCAAATGCTGCTGGGCCACGCGGATATTTCGACCACCACCATCTATACCCATGTGGCGCGCGAACGCCTGGCGGCGTTGCACGCCCAGCATCATCCGCGCGGGTGAAGCAGGCTTAGTCGAGCAGGGTTTCAGCCCAAGCCAGGGCCTGCAAGTGTGCCCAGTTGACCTGGTTGCTGTTGAGGCCCAGGGCCACAGAGGTGTTGGCAAATGTTTCGTCGTCGCCGGATTCGCAGGCCTGTGCCAGCGCCAGGTAGGGGGCCAAAGGACCGGTTCCGTAGAGCAGTGCATTGGTCACCGTCTCTGGCAGGCTCAATGTGGCCAGCGCGACCGGCATGGGTACGCCCAGCAAGGTGTCCAGCAAGGAAAAAATGCC
Source organism: Rhodoferax sp. XS2R6 (assembly GCF_056521365.1). NCBI lineage: Bacteria > Pseudomonadati > Pseudomonadota > Betaproteobacteria > Burkholderiales > Comamonadaceae > Rhodoferax > Rhodoferax sp. XS2R6. Next base: position 193,432 of record NZ_JBWMAY010000002.1, read on the forward strand.
CACTACAAAGGCGTTGTCGCTTTCCTCGGGCGGCAGGGTGTCTGCGGTCAGCAACTCCATCAGGCGCCCGCGGACCACGGCCGTGCTGCCCACCGCTGGTGGCACTTCGCCCGCCTGGGAGGTGGTTAGCAGCAAAGCAGCCCACTTGAAGAGTTTTTTGAGGCCCAGCAGCATCACCGCGTGTTTGAAAGACGTGACCTCGGTGCGCAGGCCAAAACTGGCCGAATTGATAAAGCGCAGCAGATTGAAGGACAGCGTAGGGTCGCGCTTGAGTACTTCTTCAATCTCGTGGGTGCTGGCCTGTTGGCGCACCAGATTGATGAGTTGCAGGATGGTGGCCTGCGCAGGGCGTATGGTTTGCCCCTCTACGAGGACAGGTTTGGCAAACCAATAACCCTGAAACAGTTGCACACCCAGTTCTTGCAGCATTTCGTGCTGTTGCGCCGTTTCCACTTTTTCTGCCACCAGTTGCGCACTGGATTTGGACTGCGCCAGCTTGACAAAGGAACTGATGGAGGCGGGCTTGAGCACCGATACATCGAACTTGATGAAGGAGGCCAATGGCAGCCAGGTCTCGTAGGAGCGGGTGAGTACCGAGTAATCAAAAGCTAGGCGAAATCCACGCTCGCGCATGGCTTGGAGGGTGGGAAGTCGTGTCTGGATCTGCTCCAGCTGCGTTACGGGCAGCGGTGGTATTTCCAGCACGATCCGATCTGGCGCCACCAGCTCCAAGTGTCCGCCAGCCAGGCTGTCATGTGTGCAGTTGATGAACAGGGTTTTCCTCTCCATCAGGGCCTCAGTGTCGGCCATGGACAGCAGGTTGAAGAGCAACTGGGCATCGCTGGAGGCCGTGTGTTGATCCGCCGCGACGGAGCGGTCAAACAATTCGTAGCCGAATACGCTGCGTTGGCTGTCCAGAATGGCTTGGCGTGCAATGGCGACCGGCGGACCTGCTGGGGCCGTGGCGGCTGCGTGGGAGGCGGTGTCAGGCATGGTGGTGTAAAAGGTTCAGGCCATTCTAGACTTGCGCACATCCATCCGCTTGCAGGGCTTGCAGCTCGGTGTCTGTGAAGCCTGCGCGCTTGCGTGCCGTGAGGTTGAAGGGCGGTTTGGGGCGGGGGGCTGCGTGGCGCAAGGCCGCCTGGGCATAGAAGGGTGCTGGCTCCAGGTCGTCGCGCTGGCACAGCCAGTGGAACCACTGGTTGCCGATGGCGACATGGCCTACTTCTTCCCGCAGGATAGTGTCCAGGATGTCGCAGGCCTCCAGGGCGTTGGGGGTGCCGACCTTGCGCAGCTTGGCCTGAATCAGCGGGGTGGCATCCAGGCCTCTGGCTTCTAGGGTGCGCGGTACCAGCGCCATGCGGGCCACCACATCGTGGCGGGTGTTGTGGCACATGGTCCACAGTCCCTCATGGGCGGGAAAGCTGCCATAGGTGTAGCCACAGCGCTGCAGGTGCGCTTGCAGGGCCTGGAAATGTTGCGACTCCTCTAGCGCCACTTGCATCCAGTCCCGATAGTAGGCTTCGGGCATGCCGGCAAATCGCCAGATGGCGTCCAGAGCGAGGTTGATGGTTTGTACATTGGTATTAAGCCTTTTACTTGGTGAAAGGCTTTGAAACCGTTGCTACGTAAGCAATTGCTGTAGTTCCGCTTCTTCAAATCCTGCTGCTCTACGTGCCTCTAGGTTGAAAGGACCGCGAGGCAATGGTGCTTTGTATTGGCTTGCCAGCTCTGGATAAAGGGCGATGGGGTCATGACCTTGCTGGTCACACATGTGCCTGTACCAGTGATTGCCAATAGCTACGTGGCCAATCTCGTCTCTAAGGATGATGTCCAGAATTTTCCCGGCCGTGTGATCACCTGCGCCAACAAGCTTTGCCTTCACCGCGGGTGAGGCATCCAGTCCACGGGCCTCAAGGGTGCGCGGCACCAGCGCCAATCGAGCAATGAGATTTCCTTTGGTGCGCTCTGCCATATCCCAAAGGCCGGTGTGGGCTGGGAAGTCGCCATACTGGTAGCCAAGCGTGGCGAGGTGATCGCGGAGCAGGGTGAAGTGGTACGCCTCTTCCTTGGCAACCTTCAGCCAGTCCATGTAAAACTGAGTCGGCATCCCAGCAAAGCGCCAGATCACGTCAAGGGCCAAATCTATGGCGTTTAGCTCAATATGGGCCAGCGAATGAATAAGGGTGGCCTTGCCCTCGTCGGTGCGCAGGGATAAATGCTTGGTCTGCAGCTTAGCGAATAGCTCAGGCTTGGCTGGGCGACCAGGAATGCCGGTGGGCTCTAATAGTGTTTCGTCAGCATTTATGGGGCTGGTGGCATCCAGCTCAAGGGTGAGAGCGGCCTTTTGGTTTGGGTCGCTCTCAAGCAGTAGCTGGAGAGCTATATGTCGTAGTGAGGTCATCGGTGAGATGCGTCATAGACTAGTTTTGTGGTTCTGGTGGCTTCGTCGTAGTGGTGAGTTTATGTGATGCAGGTGACCGAGTCAGGCACTTCGTGGTTGTCAACGTCGGTTACCAACCGCGTGTATTGCGTAGTGTGTCACCGTATTCCATCTGAATTTCTTGCACATTAGCCTTCATTCTGATTGAATTACACTTATGGTCGAAATTGATGACAGCTGTTATTGACCGAGGTGACAACAAGTGTTTACAACGTAAATAGATTCGCATCGAGACCGAATCACAGAATTTCTCATATTTGATTAAGCGCTTGAAATTCTCTTGCGTTGCGCTTTTAACGTGGATACACTTCGTGCATGGACGTAAATGAACTGTTGCTTTTGAAGGAATCCGAGCTGAATTTGGCTCTGGAGCTGGTGCGCTCGCTGCAAAAGCAGATCACTACCATCCGTGCAACGGTCGAAATCGCCAATGGCATCCCTGATCAATTGCTAGTGCATGAGACTGGTGAACGCCCAGTTGTATTGGGTGCTGTGTCCCGATTGCGCGAATCTGAGGGTGCACAGGTCAAGGAGCGGAAACGGAATTCGCGTGGCTTGATCGAGAAACTGATTTTGGAAGCCCTGAAATCGGGCTTGACCAGTTTGGATCAAATTTTTGCAGCAGTGAATGCCGCTGCAGAGGTGCCACTTAACCGTGGTTCTCTTCGTACTCAGCTAATGATTATGAAGAAAGAAGGAAAAGTGGAAAGTGAAAAGCATGGCATGTTTTCGCTTCCCACAAAGGGCGACGCCCTTACTGCTGGTCAGAGCGGTAAAGGCGTCATTGTGCAACCGGACTCAGACGAAGAGCTTTAAAGATTGGAGGCAGCATGTTTAGCAAACTGCGAACCAGAAGGGCTTTAAATAGGTAGCGATAGGATGCTACCAAAGGGCTAGACAGTACGTCTAGCCCTTTTTTATTGCCTGTTACTTGTGGATTTCCTGCTACTAAGCAGTACGAACAACTAGCACGGTAGATTCGATCATCAGAAATCACTGCAGATCACGCAACATCATTGTCAGTAATTTTTGTCAATTAAACACATTGCAAAAAAAGTGTGTGAAATTAACTGACAAAATTTCGACGGAAAAACCACCAACAAAACCACCATCACAAACACGCTCACCAAAACTAGCAGCAAAAACTAGCACCACAAAACTACGAGCGCAATTAAGTGCACTACTACTAAGAAGAAACGCTCCGCTCGTTCTCAAAGGCTTGGAAGAAATCTCAGCTTTGCTTGGTGCCAATGACCGGCTATTGGGAGCCGCGCTACGAGTCAGAGGACCCAGAACGTCCAGGGTAGTCCGTCAGGTGGACTATTCGCACTGCGGATGAACAACCATTTTCGGTTGCTGGCCTGTGGCGCACCTGGGACGAACCTGATGGCAAGGAGAGCTATTCGTTCACTCAGCTCACAGTCAATGCCGACAACCACCACTTGATGAACAAGTTTCACAAGCCGGGTGAGGAAAAGAGGGCGCTGGTGATTTTGGAGCCAGCCGAATACGACGCTTGGCTGAACTGCAAGGACCCGGAGCAGGCAAGGGCGTTCCTGCACTTGATGGACGCAGACCGTATGACAGCAAGGCCTGATCCACTGCCAGTGAAGGTGAAGCCGTTGAAGCCGAAGGTGCCCACAACAGGTGATTTGTTCTAGGCCTTTGGTCCTGCCTTGAAGGACAGGAAGTCGCGGAATGAGGTCGGACCTGAGCAATAAGCCAAGTACACGGCCAGCACATCCCAAGTCAGCGCGTCAAAGATCAGCACTATGTTTGAGGCTACAACCAAGCCGACAACGTAGGCAGCACGCTTGGTGCTGAACTTGCCATCGTCATAGGTGAGGCCATGCCAGAGTTGGTGAAGCTTGCCCTTAGGCCCAGACTTAAGCTATCTTGATGACATTAAATTCGATGTGCGCGATGGAGTGCATCAATGCGGCATGGCCTTCCGCCGTAAATGGGGAGTGCCGTGGCACTTCTTTCGGTTCTACCCACTGGGGTAGGGCCGGACGCCCTGGGTGCTCGGACCAGACAAAGGTTCGCTGGCTGTCCACGCAAGGCGAGACCTGGTGGGATCCAAGGCGCTGCACCGCCGCGACCTTCTCGGCAGGATCACAGATTTCAAAGGCTTGCAGCGCAGTGTCGAAGTTCCATCTCTACAATTCTAGTTTTGTAGCAGTCTGGAGAGCGACCATGGCTATTTATGAACTTGACCAGATTGCGCCGCGCGTGGCCGAATCGGCTTGGGTGGCTGACAGTGCCCAGGTGATAGGCAATGTGGACTTGGCCGAAGACGCCAGTGTCTGGTTTGGCGCGGTGTTGCGCGGGGACACCGAAACCATCCGTATTGGCAAGGGCTCCAACATCCAGGATGCGAGTGTGTTGCATGCAGATATTGGCAAACCACTCACGATTGGCGACCACGTGACGGTGGGCCACCAGGTCATGCTCCATGGCTGCACCATTGGTGACGGATCGCTGATCGGCATTGGTGCCATCGTGCTCAATGGTGCCAGGATCGGCAAAGACTGCATTGTGGGGGCCGGATCGCTGGTCACCGAGGGTAAGGAATTTCCAGATGGTTCCATGATTCTGGGCAGCCCGGCCAAGGTGGTGCGGGAGCTGTCCGCGGAGCAGCAGGCAGGTTTACGCCTGAGTGCCTTGCACTACATCGAAAATGCGCACCGCTTTAAAAACGGACTGAAGAAAATTGCTTAACCGCTGGCCCTGCGTGGGCTGGCTTGAAGGGAGACGTGCATGTCTGAGTTGCACAAGTTTTTGTTTGATGGGTTGCCGGTACGTGGTGCCGTGGTGCGTTTGACCGACGCCTGGGTAGAAATCCTGCGTCGCCGCACGTCGAACACCCATACGGGGGCCTATCCCGCGCCAGTGCAAAACATGCTGGGTGAAATGACCGCTGCAGCAGTGCTGATGCAGTCCAACATCAAGTTCGATGGGGCTTTGGTGCTGCAGATATTTGGCGATGGCCCCGTGCAGGTGGCGGTGGTGGAGGTGCAGTCCGATTTGAAACTGCGTGCAACTGCCACAGTGGCCGGTGAGGTGGCGCATGACCTGTCGCTAAGCCAGATGGTGAATGTCACCAACCAGGGGCGTTGCGCCATCACGCTGGACCCCAAAACCAAGTTCCCCGGACAGCAGCCCTACCAGGGCGTGGTGCCGTTGTTCGATGACCACGGGCAGCCGATTGAAAAACTGAGCGCGGTGCTGGAGCACTACATGCTGCAGAGTGAACAGTTGGACACCACTCTCGTGTTGGCGGCCGATGACAAGGTCGCCGCAGGCCTGCTGATCCAGCGCCTGCCCATGCAGGGTGAAGGCAATTTGTCGGGCAGCATGGTGTCCAAGGACAACGAAGATGCGATTGGGCTCAATGAGCACTACAACCGCATTGCTACTTTGGCGGCCAGCCTCAAGCGCGAGGAGTTGTTGACGCTGGATGTGGACACGATTCTGCGTCGCCTGTTCTGGGAGGAGCAGGTCACCCGCTTCGAGCCTTTGGTAGGTGAGACTGCGCCCCATTTTGTGTGCAGCTGCAGCCGCGAGCGTGTGGCCAAGATGATTGTCAGTCTGGGGCGTGAGGAGGTGGAAAGCATCCTGTCCGAGCGCCATGACATTGAGGTGTCCTGCGAATTTTGCGGGGCGCAGCACCGTTTTGACCCGGTGGATGCCGCCCAGCTGTTTACCGACCCCTTGCAGCGCCTGGACGGCGGTTCAGACGCGCACTGAGGCCGGCTGGGTGAGCCGGCTGAACAGCCGGTGCTCACAGTCCGCATCGGAGCAGGTGTCGCAGATCCAGGTCCACGCCGGGCCTTGGGTTGCAGGTAGCTGCGCGCGGCGCACGGCATCGGTATGGTCTATCGCCTGCAGGGCTGCTTGCAGCCGTTGGGGGCCAACTCCGTACACCGTGGCAAATGGCAACTGGTGTGCGAGCAACACGTCCCGCAGCCGTGCATCAATGCGCTGTTGCATGGCCACACCGTCGCGCTGAATGCCATCGGCGACCCAGGGCAAGTCCAGGCATGCCAGTAGGGTGAGGTCGAACGAGCGCTGAAACGTAACTGCGTTGTCGTACAGGCTGCTGTCATGGAACAGCACCTCGCTGTAGACGGCGGTGACCAAGGGTGTGGTGTCCGCGACCACGCAGGCGGCTTGGGCCTGCTGGATGCGTGCAGCCTGGGTATTGGCAACGTGGGCTTGTTCGTGGGCTTGCGGGGGGCGGCCGTGCTGTGCACTCCACTCGCGCAAGTATTCAGGGATAAGCGCCACCGACGCATAGCGGCTGTGCAAGGCGGTGTGCAGTTCAGCGGACAGCGTTGATTTGCCGCTGCACTCGGCGCCCACAATACCGATCTTCATGGGGGCGCGTCAGCGTGCGATCTGCACGTAAATTTCGTTGGCCTTGACCATGCCCAACTCGGCACGGGCTTTTTCTTCCACAATTTCCAGACCTTCACGCAGGTCGCTGATTTCGGCCGCCAAGCGCTCGTTTGCTTGCGCAGCCTGGGTGTTGTGCTGCTTTTGTGCGTCCAGCTGACCAGTCAGCTTGGACACATTGGGCACACTGCCCCGCCCGAACCACAGTTGCCCGTGCAAGATCACCAGCAAGGCGATCAATGCAGCGGGAACAAGGCGATTTGCCATGGTGTTGGTTCAGCGGGACTCGAACTTACTTGAGGTTGTAGAAAGCAGCGCGGCCGGGGTACACAGCCACATCACCCAAGTCCTCTTCGATGCGCAGCAACTGGTTGTATTTGGCCATGCGGTCGGAGCGGCTCAAGGAGCCCGTCTTGATTTGGCCGGCATTGGTGCCCACGGCGATGTCGGAGATGGTGGAGTCTTCGGTCTCGCCCGAACGGTGGCTGATCACGGCGGTGTAGCCTGCGCGCTTGGCCATTTCGATAGCTGCAAATGTTTCAGACAGCGTGCCGATCTGGTTGATCTTGATCAGGATCGAGTTGGCAATGCCTTTGTCGATGCCTTCTTTCAGAATCTTGGTGTTGGTCACGAACAGGTCGTCACCCACGATTTGTACTTTGGCGCCCAGGCGGTCGGTCAAGACTTTCCAGCCATCCCAGTCGCCTTCGGCCATGCCGTCTTCGATGCTGATGATGGGGTACTTGTCGACCCAGGTGGCCAGCATATCGGTCCACTCTTGTGCGGTCAGGCTCATGCCTTCGCCTTCGAGCTCGTACTTGCCGTCTTTGTAGAACTCGGAGGCTGCGCAGTCCAGGCCCAGGGCGATTTGTTCACCGGCCACATAGCCAGCCTTGTCAATCGCTTCCAGAATCATCTGGATGGCGGCTTCGTGGTTGGCCACGTTGGGGGCAAAGCCACCTTCGTCGCCCACGGCTGTGCTGATGCCCTTGTCGTGCAGGATCTTCTTCAGCGCGTGGAACACTTCGGCACCCCAACGCAGGGCTTCGCGGAAGCTGGGCGCGCCCACGGGGATGATCATCAACTCTTGCAGGTCCAAGTTGTTGTTGGCGTGTTCGCCACCGTTGATCACGTTCATCATGGGAACAGGCATTTGCACGCTGCCCATGCCACCGAAGTAGCGGTACAGGGGCAGGCCGGCTTCTTCAGCGGCTGCGCGGGCCACAGCCATGGACACGGCCAACATTGCGTTGGCGCCCAGGCGGCTCTTGTTTTCGGTGCCGTCCAGGTCAATCAGGGTCTTGTCCAGGAAGGCTTGCTCAGACGCATCCAGGCCCAACACAGCCTCGGAGATTTCGGTGTTGATGTGTTCGACAGCCTTGAGAACACCTTTGCCCAGGTAACGCTTCTTGTCACCGTCACGAAGCTCGATGGCTTCGCGCGAACCGGTGGATGCACCGGAAGGCACAGCCGCACGGCCCATGGTGCCCGACTCCAGCAACACATCGCATTCCACCGTGGGGTTGCCACGGGAGTCCAGAATTTCGCGACCGACGATATCAACAATTGCGCTCATGGGTTTCTTTCAAGTTCAAAAACAGACAAACAAAACGGCAGGCTGAATGATGCGGGGCCTTACTGGAAATTGTTTTCCAGCAAGGGAGTTTTTTTGGTTACGGAATCCAAGGCCACCAAGGTTTCCAGCAATGCCTTCATGTGTTTGAGTGGCACGGCATTGGGGCCATCGGACCAGGCTTCGGCGGGGTTGGGATGGGTCTCCATGAAGAGCCCGGCCACGCCTGCCGCCACACCGGCGCGGGCCAGCACGGGTACCATGTCACGCGCACCACCGCTGGTGCCACCCAGGCCACCAGGTTTTTGCACCGAGTGGGTCACGTCGAACACCACCGGCGCGCCCGACTTGCGCATTTCGGCCAGGCTGGTCATGTCAGCCACCAGGTTGTTGTAGCCAAAGCTCACGCCGCGTTCACAGGCCAGAAAACGATCGGGGGAGAGCCCGGCGTCTTCTGCGGCGGCGCGGGCCTTGTCGATGACGTTTGTCATGTCCCAGGGCGCGAGGAACTGCCCCTTCTTGATGTTTACCGGCTTGCCAGATTGGGCCACCGCGCGGATGAAGTCGGTCTGGCGGCACAGGAAGGCGGGTGTCTGCAGCACGTCTACCACGCTGGCGACTTCGGCCACATGGGATTCGTCATGCACATCGGTCAGGATAGGCAATTGCAGCTGGCGGCGGACCTCATCCAGAATTTTCAGGCCAGCGTCCAAGCCGACACCGCGTTTGCTGGTGCCGGAGGATCGATTGGCCTTGTCGAAGGAGCCTTTGTAGATCAGGGGGATGCCCAGAGAGGTGCATGCTTCCTTGAGCTGGCCTGCCACCTCGATGGACATTTCCAGTCCTTCAATAGAGCAGGTGCCGGCGATCAGAAAAAAGCGTTGATCAAGGCCAATGTCAAAACCACACAGTTTCATCAAGCGACCGCTTTCAAATTCTTGCCTTCGGATTGGTGGTCCACCGCGGCCTTGATGAAGGCATTGAACAGCGGATGGCCGTTCCAGGGCGTGGACTTGAATTCGGGGTGGAATTGCACGCCCACAAACCAGGGGTGCACGGCTTGGGGCAACTCCACGATTTCGGTGAGCTGTTCACGCTGCGTGAGCGCAGAAATGACCAAACCGGCTTGGCGCAATTGCTCCAGGTAGTTGACGTTGGCTTCATACCGGTGGCGGTGGCGCTCGGTCACCACATTGCCGTAGATTTTGTGGGCCAGGGTGCCTTTGGTCACGTCGGAGCTTTGTGCACCCAGGCGCATGGTGCCGCCCAGGTCGGAGTTGGCATCGCGCGTCTTGATGGTGCCGTCCGCATCTTTCCACTCGGTAATCAATGCGATCACGGGGTGGGGGCTAGCGGGTTCGAATTCGGTACTGTTGGCGTCTGCGAGGCCTGCCACGTGGCGCGCGAATTCGATGGTGGCCACCTGCATGCCCAAGCAGATGCCCAGGTAAGGCACTTTGTTTTCGCGGGCGAAACGTGCCGTGCTGATCTTGCCTTCGATGCCACGTTTGCCAAAGCCGCCGGGCACCAAGATGGCGTCGTACTTGGCCAACTGGTTGACGCTGGCAGTGTCGATGGTTTCGGAATCCACGTGTTCGATTTTCACGCGCACATGGTTCTTCATGCCTGCGTGGCGCAGTGCTTCGTTGACCGACTTGTAGCTGTCGGTCAGGTCCACGTATTTGCCGACCATGGCGATGATGACTTCACCCTTGGGGTGTTCAGTTTCGTACACCAGATCGTCCCAACGCTTGAGGTTGGCGGGGGGCGTGTTCAGGCGCAGCTTGTCGCAGATCAGGCCATCCAGGCCCTGCTCGTGCAGCATGCGTGGCACCTTGTAAATCGTGTCCACGTCCCACATGGAGATCACGCCCCACTCGGGCACGTTGGAGAACAGCGAAATCTTTTGGCGTTCTTCGTCCGGAATCTGGCGGTCTGCACGGCACAGCAAGGCGTCGGCTTGAATGCCGATTTCGCGCAGTTGCTTGGCCGTGTGCTGTGTGGGTTTTGTCTTGAGTTCGCCAGCGGCCGCGATCCAGGGCACATAGCTCAGATGCACAAAGGCGCTGTTGTTGGGGCCGAGCTTCAGGCTCATCTGGCGCACAGCTTCCAGGAAGGGCAGGGACTCGATGTCACCCACAGTGCCACCAATTTCCACAATCGCCACGTCCACCGCATCGGGTTCGCCAAAGCGTGCACCACGCTTCACAAACTCCTGGATTTCGTTGGTCACATGGGGAATGACCTGCACGGTCTTGCCCAGGTAGTCACCACGGCGCTCTTTGTCGAGTACGCTCTTGTAGATCTGGCCCGTGGTGAAATTGTTGGTCTTGCGCATGCGCGTTTCGATGAAACGCTCGTAGTGGCCCAAGTCCAGATCGGTTTCTGCGCCGTCGTCGGTGACAAACACCTCGCCGTGCTGAAGGGGCGACATGGTGCCGGGGTCTACGTTGAGGTAGGGGTCAAGCTTGATGAGGGTGACTGTCAGGCCCCGCGATTCCAGAATCGCAGCTAAGGAGGCTGAGGCGATTCCCTTGCCAAGGGAAGACACCACACCGCCGGTGACGAAGACAAATTTGGTCATGTCAGGGGCGAACCTATGGGTTCGATGAGGTGGTAAAGCGAGATTATAGGCGTCTGCTACATTGCGGTCCTCGGCTCTAGAGGCACTCCATGGATTTATCAGGTAAACACATTGTTCTGGGGCTCACTGGCGGCATCGCTTGTTACAAGGCGGCCGAGTTGTGTCGCGCATTGATCAAGCAGGGCGCCACCGTGCAGGTGGTGATGACGGATGCGGCTGCGCAGTTCATCACACCTGTGACCATGCAGGCGTTGAGCAACCGCCCGGTGTACGACTCGCAGTGGGATGCGCGTGAGCGCAACAACATGCCCCACATCAATCTGAGCCGTGAAGCCGACGCGATTTTGATTGCACCGTGCAGCGCCGACTTCATGGCCAAACTGCTGCATGGCCGTGCTGATGATTTGCTGAGCCTGATGTGCCTGGCCCGTCCCATCGAATCCGTGCCGCTGTTGATTGCCCCCGCCATGAATCGCGAGATGTGGGCGCACCCCGCCACGCAGCGTAACCTGGCGCAACTGCAGGCAGATGGCGCCACCTTGCTGGGTGTGGGCAGCGGCTTCCAGGCCTGTGGCGAAACTGGTGACGGCCGCATGCTGGAGCCGCAGGAACTACTGGAAGACGTGATTGCTTTCTTCCAGCCCAAGGTGCTGGCCGGTCAACAAGTGCTGGTGACTGCAGGCCCCACGTTTGAGGCGATTGACCCGGTGCGTGGCATCACCAACCTGTCTAGCGGCAAGATGGGCTTTGCCATTGCCCGCGCAGCACGTGAAGCGGGCGCAGAGGTCACACTGGTGGCCGGGCCCGTGTCCTTGCCCACCCCTCGTGGCGTGCAGCGTGTAGATGTGAGATCTGCACAAAATATGCACGTAGCCTGCGTGGAGTATGCGCTAACAGCTACTATTTTTGTAGCAACTGCTGCGGTGGCCGACTGGCGCCCGGCACAGGCTGCAGACCAGAAAATCAAGAAAGACGGTTCCGGCAACACCCCCGTGTTGGGCTTTGTCGAAAACGTGGACATCCTGGCAGAAATCGCCCATTCGCCGCGTGCCACCAGCGGTGCACTGTTCTGTGTAGGCTTTGCCGCCGAGAGCCATGACCTGCTGGCCCACGCCACGACCAAGCGTGCGCGTAAGGGTGTGCCGCTGTTGGTCGGTAACATCGGCCCCGCCACCTTTGGGCAAGACGACAACGCGCTGCTGCTGGTCGACGCCCAAGGCGCGCAAGAACTTCCCCGCAACTCCAAACTCGCGTTGGCCCGGCAACTGGTTGCCGAAATTGCCAAGCGCCAACGTGCCACCCACTGAACCCCGACCATGAAAATTGACGTCAAAATCCTCGACAGCCGCCTGCATGACAACCTGCCCAGCTATGCCACGCCGGGCAGTGCGGGGCTGGATTTGCGCGCCTGCCTGGATGCGCCACTGACTCTGGCGCCCAATGCCTGGCAGCTGGTGCCCACCGGCATGGCCATCTATCTTGAAGATCCGGCCTATGCGGCGCTGATCCTGCCGCGTTCGGGCTTGGGCCACAAACATGGCATCGTGCTGGGTAATCTGGTGGGTTTGATTGACAGCGATTACCAGGGCCAACTGATGGTCAGCGCCTGGAACCGCAGCGCCGTGGAATTCACCATCCAGCCCATGGAGCGCATTGCGCAGCTCATGATCGTGCCGGTGGTGCAGGCGCAGTTCAATGTGGTGTCGGAGTTTCCCGCTTCACAGCGTGGCGAAGGCGGCTACGGCTCGACCGGGAAAAGTTAATCCCCCTGTTGGGGCTCACTGCGTGTAGCCCCCTCTCCCCCGGAGGGGGACAACCCCAGCGGCCCGGCAAAGCCGGTTCCGCGGGGTTCCTGAGGAAGGCACGGCGCGCGTATGTGGTGATTAGTGCAGCGTGTCGTTGCCGGGGGCAGAGGCGTGCACTGGCTGGATGCGGAAGAAACCCGTGCCAGCCGTGCCGCGGCCAATTTCTTCCTCGGTCGCTTCACGTACCGATTCCACCTTCAGGCTGATGCGAATGGCAATGCCGGCCAGCGGGTGGTTGCCGTCCAGCACCACGTGTTCGGGGTAAATGTCGGTGATGGTGTAGAGCGCGTCTTTGGGCGCGTTGGGGTTGCAGCCTTCGGGTAGCGCATGGCCTTCCATGGTCAGGCCTTCCTGCAGTTCTGCGGGAAACAGCGCACGTGGCTCCAGAAACAGCAGTTGGTCGTTGAAGTCGCCAAAGGCCTGTTCGGGTTCAATCTGCAGGTCCAGTTTGGCACCCGCCACATGGCCTTGCAGGGCTGCTTCAATGGGGGGCAAGAGGTCGTTGCCACCCAATAAAAATTCCACGGGATCGTCCAAAACGTCCAGTTCTTCGCCCAGTGTGTCTTTCAGCGTCCAGGTCAGGGCAACGACGCATTGTTGTGTGATTTCCATAGGAGAATTGTCCCATGAACATCCAAGAACCACTGCAGCTGCTGGGCGGACTCTCGCCAAAAACCTTTATGCAACGCCACTGGCAGAAAAAGCCGCTGGTGATCCGGCAGGCGATTCCGGGTTTTGCGCCGCTGCTGGACCGGGCCGAGTTGCTGGACTTGGCCGCACAGGAGGAAGTGGAGTCACGCTTGGTGGTGCAGGCCTCTGCCAAGGGGGCATCCAGCTGGCGCTTTAAACACGGGCCGTTTGCACGCAAGGCTTTGCCACCCTTCAAGCAGGCTGGCTGGACGCTGTTGGTCCAGGGCGTAGACCTGCATGACGAGCGCCTGCATGCCCTGATGAACCAGTTTCGCTTTGTGCCCGATGCGCGCCTGGACGACGTGATGATCAGCTATGCCACCGACGGCGGTGGCGTGGGGCCGCACTTTGACAGCTACGACGTGTTCCTGCTGCAAGCGCACGGCCGGCGCCGATGGCGCATTGGCCTCCAGAAAGACCTGAGCCTGCAGCCCGATATGCCGCTGAAAATCCTCGCGAACTTCGAGCCCGAAGAGGAGTTCGTTCTGGAGCCGGGCGACATGCTGTACTTGCCCCCCAAGTACGCGCACGATGGCATTGCCGATGGCGAGTGCATGACCTACTCCATTGGGTTCCGTTCCCCGGACCGTGCTGAGTTGGCGCAAGAGATCTTGCAGCGCCTGGCCGAGCAGGCGGTGGATGAGTTGGGCCCTGGCCTGTACCGCGACCCCAAGCAGGATGCCGTGGACCTCAGCGCCGCCATGCCCTCCGCATTGGTGGACTTTGCCCATGCTGCTTTGCAGGAGGCCTTGAAAGACCCCAAAGCGATTGCCCGTGCGGTGGGGGAGTACCTGAGCGAGCCCAAAGCCAATGTCTGGTTTGATGGCGGCGAGCCCGAGGTGCGGGGTGCTGTGCGCCTGGACCGCAAGACCCGCATGCTCTACGACGCGGACCATGTGTTTATCAATGGTGAAAGTTTCAACGCGGGTGGCAAAGATGCGCAACTGATGCAGACCCTTGCCAATGCGCGCAGTCTGAGTGCCGCGGAGGTTAAGCGCCTGAGCGCGGGCGCGCGTGCACTGATGGAAGATTGGTGCGCCGTAGGCTGGTTGCATCCCGATGACTGAGTTGCGCCCGCCCTTGCCAGAGGGCAAATTTGAAGGTCTCACTGCGTTTGCGCAGTTGGTGCGTGATGCATTGGCCTGTGCGGCACAGGAGGGGTGGTCGCAGATGGTGTGGAGCGACGCCAATTTTCTCGATTGGCCTCTGCGTGAGAAAGCGGTGGTCGAGTCGCTGCAGGCCTGGTCCCGCAGTGGGCGTCGCTTGGTGTTGCTGGCCCACCGTTTTGACGAGGTGCAGCGGCACCACGCACGCTTCGTGCAATGGCGCAATACCTGGGACCACTTGGTGGAGTGCCGTGTGTGCAAGCAGGTGGATGCCTCGGAATTTCCCAGTGCATTGTGGAGTCCGCACTGGGTGATGCGACGCCTGGATCTGGAGCGCAGCACGGGTGTTACAGGGTATGAGCCACAGCGCCGCGTGTTATTAAAAGAGGAACTGGAAGAGTGCCAACGCCAGAGTTCGCCGGGGTTTCCGAGCACAATTTTGGGCCTCTAAACACTTTCAGAGGGTTTACCCGTACGCACTGTTTTGGGTCTTGTATAATTTTGAGCTCTGGGGAAAGAGATCGAATGCTTTTGCCAGTGCTGGGTGGCTTGCCACCTAGGCAATTTCCGGAAATTGTTTCGTTAACTCACTTTTGAACTTAAAAATGAACAAATCTCTCGTTTTGGCAGCTTTGATCGCTGCTGCTGCCCTGGCTGCTTGCGGTAAAAAAGAAGAAGCTCCTGCTGCTGCTCCCGCTGTTGAAGCTCCTGCTGCTGCTCCCGCACCAGCCGCTGCTCCTGCTGCTGAAGCTCCTGCTGCTGCCCCCGCAGCTGCTGCTTCCGAGCCAGCCAAGCAGTAATCTGCTTGCAGACGAAAAAAACCACCGCGAGGTGGTTTTTTTTCGTCTGTACCGCGTGTGCGGTACCGGAAATCAACCGTTTACTTGATGTCGTCCGCCAGCACCTTGACGATGCGTTGCGCAATCGCCGAGGTTTCGGGTTGGCCATTGGTGTCCAGTACCAGTACGTTGGACAGCTCGCCCGTGCTGCGCACTGCAATCTGGTATTTGGTGGGTTCATTGTCCTTGCCCGAACCACTGAACATTTTGCTGAAGAAACCTGGTTCAGAGTTTTCGGAAGTGGTGCTCACGTAGCGCACAAAGTAAATGCCTTGTTTGCGGTCACGGTCTTCCACGGTGAAGCCGGTGCGGTCCAGTGCCAGGCCCACGCGGCGCCATGCGCGGTCAAAACCCTCTTCCAGCTTCACAGCGGGCTGGCCATTCACGGTGGTTACGGCTGCCGTGGGTTTGGGCGCGCTGTTGGCCACCAGGGCTTTGGATTGCTCTTGCGAAACCCCCAGTTTGACCATCAGACGGCGCAGGAATTCGGCTTCCAGCTCAGGGTCGGCAGGGCGGGGTTGCCACATGGTCTGTTTATCGCTCGTGTTTGTGTAGACCTCAATCACCCCGCGGTGGCTGATGAAAATTTCGGTGTTGCCATTGGCATCGCGCTCCAGACGGGTGCGGAACTTGTCGCGCTCGGCGGTGGAGTACAGCGAGTCCAGCAACTTGCCCAAGGCTGCGCGGATCGCATCTTGTGGAATCTTGGCGCGGTTCTCGGCCCAATCGGTTTCCATGATGCCCAGATTGCTCTGGTCCATCGCCAGCAAAAAACCGTTCTCTTGCCAGAAGTCTTTCACGGGCTCCCATAGTTTGTCGGCGGGGCGATTGACCACCAACCAGCGCTGGTTGCCGGCGCGTTCAATGCGCACATCACCCACGCTCAGTGCTGCCACCGCGACCTTGTTGTTGGTGGCTTGGTTGGCTTGGTAGCCAGATGCTGAAATCGCACCATCCACCACGGTGTAGCGCGTGTCTTTGGAGAGCTGCGTCAGGTCGGGCGGGATGTCCAGCGTAGGGGCTTTGCCGGTGGACCGGTAGTCCACCTTGTCCGTTTCCAGGGTGCCACATGCACCCAGGGCCAGGGTGATGCCAATCAAGAAAGCTTTGGAGGTGAAATTCACAGAGGGTTCCAGTAGCGTAAAAGCTCAGATCAGTCCGCAGGTCTTCAGCGCGCGTTCGAGCACGGGCTGGCTGGCTGCAGTCAATGGTGTCAGCGGCAGGCGCAGAGCCTGTTTGCTGTGGCCCATGCGGGCCACGGCCCACTTCACGGGGATGGGGTTGGATTCGACAAACAAGGCCTTGTGCAGGGGCAGCAGTTGCAGCTGAATCTCCATGGCGCGGGCCACATTACCCGCCATCGCGGCCACGCACAGCTCATGCATCAGGCGGGGCGCCACGTTGGCCGTCACGCTCACATTGCCGTGGCCGCCGCACAACATCAGGGCCACGGCGGTGGGGTCATCGCCCGAGTAGATGGAGAAGCCCTTGGGCGCTTCCTTGATCAGCCACTGCGCGCGTTCGATGTTGCCGGTGGCTTCCTTGATGCCGATGATGCCAGGCACTTCAGCCAGGCGCAGCACCGTGTCGTGTGCCATATCGGCCACGGAGCGGCCAGGCACGTTGTACAGCACGATGGGCAGATCGCCAGCGGCTTCGGCAATCGCCTTGAAGTGCTGGAACTGGCCTTCTTGCGTGGGCTTGTTGTAATAGGGCACAACCTGCAACTGGCAATCGGCACCCACGCCTTTGGCAAACTTGGCCAGGGCAATGGCTTCGCGGGTGGAGTTGCCACCGCAGCCGGCCATGATGGGAACACGTCCTGCAGCCTGTTCGACCGACACGCGGATGATTTCGCAATGCTCATCCACGCTCACCGTAGGGGACTCGCCGGTGGTACCGACCACACCGATGCAGTCAGTGCCTTCGGCAATGTGCCAGTCAATCAGTTTGCGCAGCGCGGGATAGTCCACGGAGCCGTCGTCGAGCATCGGAGTGATGAGGGCTACGATGCTGCCCCTGATTGGACCTTTGGAAGCGTTCATGTTGTATGGTGGGTTCGGTAAACAAGCATTTTAACTAGAGTGTGTGTCGGGTCGGCACAGCCCCAGAGTCGGGGTGGGTAAAGCTACGCAAAGCGGCAATGCGCTGGACGAAGCGGGCTGGGTTCTCCAGGTACCCCTGTTCAAACGCCACTACATGCCAGCCGGTGCACACCGTCAGCAGTTCGCCAGGTTGCAGCAAAAAGTCAGGCCGGCTGGGCCGCCCCACGGTTTCGTTGCCGGCAGCAAAGGTCTCGTACAGGAGCAATCCACCTGGGGTCACGCTGTCCAGCAGCGTGGGGAACAAGGGGCGCCACAGGTAATTGGTCACCACCACGGCACCAAACTGCCGGGGTTTTGCGTTCTGCATCAGGGGCCAGGGCCCGTTTTCGATGTCGGCCGTGAACAGCGAGGCTGCAGGCACCTGCTGTGTGGCCAGCGTCGTGTCCCGGTCAATGCCTGTCGCCGCGTGGCCGCGATTGGCAAACCATGCCAAGTGCCGGCCCGCGCCGCAGGCTACGTCCAATACGCTGGCGTCCGGGGGCAGCAAGTGGCTCCAGCGCTGTACCCAGGCAGAGGCTGCACCACTGCCGTGGGTGGTGGGGCTGGTGCTCATTGCGGTTTGACGTGGTCTTTGAGGGCCGCCAGTGCCATCTTTTCCACCACGCCGGGCAGCAGCAGTTTGAGGAAGCGGCCCAGTTTGCCCTTGGTGGTCATCACCACCTCGCGCTCGCGGCGGGCCATGCCGTCCAGAATCAGCCGTGCACATGCTTCCACGGTCATCGCGTTGTCTTCTTTCAAGCCGCTGGAACCGGCCGCATGGCCCGCCGCATTCAGCCCGCGACTGCGAATATTGGTGAGCACCACGCCGGGGTAGGCAGTGGTCACGCTCACGCCAGCGCCGCGCAATTCTGTTCGCAGTGCTTCAAAGAAACCGGCCATCGCGAATTTGGACGCGCTGTAGGCGGTGCGCCCCGGCACACCCACCAAACCGGCCAGCGAGGACACGGCCACGATATGGCCGCGGCTGGCCTTGAGGTGGGGCAGGGCGGCGTGGGTGCACCAGACGCTGCCCCACAGGTTGATACGCATGAGCTGTTCGTACCAGCCCAGGTCTTCGGCTTTCACGTCGCTGAACAGGGCTTGCGCCGAGATGCCTGCGTTGTTGATCAGTGCATCCACCCGGCCAAAACGCTGCACCGTCTGCTCCACCAGAGCGCGACACTGGGCTTCCACCGACACATCGGTGGGCACCACCAGCACCTGAGCACCCAGCGCCGTGCACTGCTGGGCCACGACGTGCAGCAAGTCTGCGTTGCGCGCCGCCAGTACCAAAGCTGTTTTGCCCCCGTGTTGGCGAGCCAGCTGGCGTGCCATTTCGGCGCCAATTCCGTCGGACGCGCCGGTGATGATGGTGGTGTTCAGGTTATCGGTCATGCGGTGTCCATCAAAAACAGGCCCAAACCTGGTTGGCCAGTTGCACCAAAAAATCGGGTTGGGTGTAGAGGTAAAACACGCCCAGCAGCGCCGCGGCTACGGCGCCCCAGAGGACCAAGCGGTGGCGGGTGGTCACGTCAGTGCGCCAGCGCCGTGCGCTGAATAGGCGCTTCACGCACCGGCAGGTTCACCAGTGCAGCCAGTACGCCCAGTGCAATGGCGATGTACCAGACGATGTCGTAGCTGCCGGTCTTGTCATACAGATAACCCCCCAGCCAGACGCCCATGAAAGAACCAATCTGGTGGCTGAAGAACACAAAACCGCCCAGCATGGACAGGTGGGCCACACCGAAAATCTGCGCCACCGTGGCATTGGTAGGCGGAATGGTGGACAGCCACAACAGGCCCATGACAGACGAAAACACGTAGACGCTGGCGGGTGACAAAGGCACCACCAGGAACACGCTGATGGCGACTGCACGCGCCAGGTAAATGAAGGCGAGGATGTTTTTCTTGGCCATTTTTTGACCCAAAACGCCCGCCGCATAGGTGCCAAATACGTTAAACAGGCCAATCAGTGCCAGCGCGTAACTGGCCACCTGGGGTGACAGGCCCTTGTCTTTGAGGTAGCTAGGCATGTGCACGCCGATGAACACTACCTGGAAGCCACAGACAAAGTAGCCCGCCATCAGCAGCTGAAAGCTCGGGTACTTGAAGGCTTCACGCAGCGCTTGCCCAATCGACTGCTCGCGCTTGGGTGCTGTGGCACCGCCAAAACCGGGTTCGCGCAGGCCCCAGGCCAACGGAATCATCAGCAGCGCGGCCGCGCCCAACACCACCAGCGCCTGCTGCCAGCCCAGGCTGCTGATCAGAAAGCCCTCGGTGGGCACCATCAAAAACTGCCCAAACGACCCCGCCGCGGCGGCCACGCCCATGGCCCAGGAGCGCTTCTCCAGCGACACATTGCGCCCGATCACGCCGTAAATGACTGCATAGGTGGTGCCTGCCTGCGCCATGCCGATCAGCACGCCGCTGGACAGCGAAAACAGCAAAGGCGTGTTGGCGTAGGCCATGCCGACCAGGCCCAGCGCGTACAACACCGCGCCGCCCACCACCACACGGAAGGCGCCAAAACGGTCTGCCACCATGCCGGCAAAAATGCCGGATAGGCCCCAGACCAGGTTCTGGATGGCGATGGCGAAGGCAAAGGTCTCGCGCGTCCAGCCCTGGGCTTGGGTAATCGGCTGCAGCCACAGGCCAAACCCGTGGCGGATGCCCATGGACAGGGTGACGATGGTGGCGCCGCAGGCCAGGATCTGGACGATGGAAAGCGGTTTGTGGGGCGAAGTCATCGCTGAAATGTAGCCCGTTTGCCTAGCCCCCGCTGCAGCGGCTGTGACAAACTCGGCGGCTCCCGGTCTTTAGGTTTCTGTATGTTCATACAGTTGTTTCCCCGGAGCCACACTACAATTCGCCCACTATGGCAGTGAAACCACCCCCCGAATATTCCGAATCGTCGATCCGCGTGCTCAAAGGCCTGGAGCCCGTTAAACAGCGCCCGGGCATGTACACCCGCACGGACAACCCCCTGCACATCATCCAGGAAGTGCTGGACAACGCCGCCGACGAGGCACTGGCCGGGCATGGCAAGAAGATCAAGGTCACCCTGCACGCCGATGGCTCGGTGGGCATCGAAGACGATGGCCGCGGCATCCCGTTTGGCATGCACCCTGAAGAAAACGCCCCGGTGATCGAGCTGGTGTTCACCCGCCTGCACGCGGGTGGCAAGTTCGACAAGGGCAAGGGCGGCGCCTACAGCTTCTCGGGCGGCCTGCATGGCGTGGGTGTGTCGGTGACCAATGCCCTGGGTAAGCGCCTGGAAGCGACCAGTTACCGCGAGGGCTCGGTGGCCCGCTTGGTATTTGAGGGCGGTGACGTGACCGAGGCGCTGGAGATCCGCAAGGCGGGCGAGGGCGACCGCAAGCAGGGCACTACCGTGCGTGTCTGGCCCGATCCCAAATATTTCGAGTCCGCCATGTTGCCCATGGGCGAGCTGTCCCACCTGCTGCGCAGCAAGGCCGTGCTCATGCCGGGTGTGAGCGTGACGCTGGTGAACGAGAAGACCAAGGACAGCCAGAACTGGCTCTACAAGGGTGGCCTCAAAGACTATTTGATGCAAACCCTGAATGGCGACCCTGTCATTCCGCTGTTCGACGGCGAAGGGTTTGCCGACAGCCAGAGCGACAACTTTGCCGAAGGCGAGGGCGCCTCCTGGTGTGTGGCCTTTACCGAAGAAGGTCAGCCGGTGCGCGAGAGTTATGTGAATTTGATTCCCACCAGCGCCGGCGGCACGCATGAGAGCGGATTGCGCGACGGCCTGTTCACTGCGGTGAAAAGTTTTATCGAATTGCACAGCCTGCTGCCCAAGGGCGTGAAGCTGATGCCCGAAGACGTGTTTGCCCGGGCTAGCTATGTGTTGAGCGCCAAAGTGCTGGACCCACAGTTCCAGGGCCAGATCAAGGAGCGCCTGAATTCGCGCGATGCCGTGCGCTTGGTGAGTAGCTTTGTGCGCCCGACGCTGGAGCTGTGGCTTAACCAGCATGTGGACTACGGCAAAAAGCTGGCCGAACTGGCCATCAAGGCTGCGCAGACGCGCCAGAAGGCCGGCCAAAAGGTCGAGAAGCGCAAGAGCAGTGGCGTGGCTGTGTTGCCCGGCAAACTGACCGACTGCGAAAGCCGCGACATTGCCTACAACGAGGTGTTCCTGGTCGAGGGCGACTCCGCTGGTGGCAGCGCCAAGATGGGCCGCGACAAGGAAAACCAGGCCATCCTGCCGCTGCGCGGCAAGGTGCTCAACACCTGGGAAGTGGACCGCGACCGCCTGTTTGCCAACAACGAAATTCACGACATTTCGGTCGCCATTGGTGTGGACCCGCACGGCCCCAACGACACCCCCGACATGAGTGGCCTGCGCTACGGCAAGGTCTGCATCCTGAGTGATGCGGACGTGGACGGCTCGCACATCCAGGTGCTGCTGCTCACGCTGTTCTTCCGCCATTTCCCCAAGCTGATCGAAACCGGCCACGTGTTTGTGGCGCGCCCCCCGCTGTTCCGTGTGGACGCGCCAGCCCGTGGCAAAAAACCCGCCAGCAAGGCCTATGCGCTGGACGAAGGGGAGTTGACCGCCATCTTGGACAAACTGCGCAAGGAAGGCGTGCGCGAGGGCGCTTGGTCCATCAGCCGCTTCAAGGGGCTGGGCGAGATGAATGCCGAGCAGCTGTGGGACACCACGCTGAACCCCGACACGCGCCGCCTGCTGCCGGTAGCGCTGGGCGCCATCGACTTCGGCGCGACCGAGGCGTTGATCACCAAACTTATGGGCAAGGGCGAAGCCGCGGCGCGCCGTGAGCTGATGGAGCTGCATGGCGACTCGGTGGAGATCGACGTCTGATTGCTATGAAAAGAATAGCTGCTTGCGCACTTTTGATTGGGGCTATGGCCTCATTTCATGCCCAAGCGGACGTTTGGGTGTGGGTGGACGAGCAGGGCCACAGCCACTTTGCAGCCGAGCAGGTGGACGCGCGCTACAGCCTGTTTTACCGGGCACCGGTACTGCCTTCCGCTCCGGGCGCTGGCGCGATGGCTGCGCCCGCGGCCCCCGAAATCAACCCCAAGCTGGCCCAGTTTTTCGAGTCCTCCCCGCGCTACGGCAAGATCCGGCCGCTGCTCAAAGAAGCGGCGGCGCGTTACCGCGTGGATTACGAGCTGCTGCAGGCCCTGGTGGCCGCCGAATCAGGGTTTGATACCACCGCCGTGTCGCCCAAAGGCGCCATCGGCCTCATGCAGGTGATGCCCGATACCGCACGCCGTTTTGGCGTGGACAGCGACCGCTGGCTGTCCGTCGAGGCCAAGCTGGCTGACCCCAAAACCAATATCAACCTGGGCACGCGTTACCTGCGCCTGCTCATCGATATGTTCCCCGGCAAGCTGGACTTGGCGCTGGCCTCGTACAACGCGGGTGAGGGGGCCGTGCAGCGGGCGGGCAACAAGGTGCCCAACTACAAAGAAACGCAAAACTACGTGGCCACTGTGGGCGAGCTATATGCCGCGCTTAAGCCCGTGCCCGTGGCCAAGGTGAGCAAGACGCTGGACGGTCGCGTGAAAGCCACCTATGGCGAGGGCTACGTGCTGGCCGGCGCCCGTGATCCCTATATTTTGAAAGCGCCGGGCGCTGCACAGGGCGTGGCCCTGGGCGGTGCCGCAGGCCGCGGCAACATGGTGGCGCCCTTGCAGCGTCTGCCGTTGCCGGACACTCCGATTGCTGTTGATTAAGAAACATGACTGACCAAACCACGCTCGACCTGATCCCCGAACCCGCCGCCCCCGGCGATGACAGCGAACTGAACCTGGCCACCTACGCCCAGCGCGCCTACCTCGAATACGCCTTGTCCGTCGTCAAGGGCCGTGCGCTGCCTGATGTCTGCGACGGATTGAAGCCCGTGCAGCGCCGCATTCTGTACAGCATGTCGCGCATGGGCCTGGGCTTTGGCGGGGCCAATGGCAACGCCGGTGCCAAGCCAGTGAAGAGCGCGCGCGTAGTGGGCGATGTGTTGGGCCGCTTTCACCCGCACGGCGACCAATCCGCGTACGACGCGCTGGTGCGCATGGCGCAAGACTTTTCGCAGCGCTACCCGCTGGTCGATGGCCAGGGCAACTTTGGATCGCGTGACGGCGACGGTGCCGCGGCTATGCGCTACACCGAGGCTCGCCTGGCCAAGATCACCACGCTGCTGCTCGAAGAAATCGACCAGGGCACGGTGGAGTTTCAGCCCAACTACGACGGCTCCACCGAAGAGCCCTGCCAGCTGCCCGCGCGCCTGCCGTTTAGCTTGCTGAACGGCGCCAGCGGCATTGCCGTGGGCCTGGCCACCGAAATCCCCAGCCACAACCTGCGCGAGATTGCCGACGCCTGCGTGGCCCTGATCAAGACGCCCGCGCTGGCGGATGCCGAGCTGTACGCCCTGGTGCCCGGCCCCGATTTTCCCGGCGGCGGCCAGATCATCAGCCCGGCGCAAGACATTGCAGATGCCTACCGCACCGGCCGTGGTTCGCTCAAGGTGCGTGCGCGCTGGAA
The DNA here is from genome assembly GCF_056521365.1 of Rhodoferax sp. XS2R6. Taxonomy (NCBI): domain Bacteria; kingdom Pseudomonadati; phylum Pseudomonadota; class Betaproteobacteria; order Burkholderiales; family Comamonadaceae; genus Rhodoferax; species Rhodoferax sp. XS2R6. Next base: position 217,483 of record NZ_JBWMAY010000002.1, read on the forward strand.
GATCGAAGACCTGGCGCGCGGCCAATGGCAGCTGGTGGTGACGGAGTTGCCGCCCGGTGTCAGCAGCCAGCGTGTGCTGGAAGAAATCGAAGAGCTGACCAACCCCAAGGTCAAGGCCGGCAAGAAGGCGCTGTCGCAAGAACAAACGCAACTCAAAGCCAGTATCTTGAGTGTGCTGGACGTGGTGCGCGACGAATCGAACAAGGACGCCATGGTGCGCCTGGTGTTCGAGCCCAAGACCAGCCGCATCGAGCAGCAGGAATTGATCACTGCGCTGTTGGCCCACACCAGCCTGGAAACTTCCTCGCCCATCAATCTGACCATGGTGGGGCTGGATGGCCGGCCCACACAGAAGTCGCTGCGCCAGATGCTCAACGAGTGGATCGCGTTCCGACAAACCACCATCGAAAAGCGCAGCCGCCACCGCCTGAACAAGGTGTTGGACCGCATCCATATCTTGGAGGGCCGGCAGACCGTTCTGCTGAACATCGACGAAGTCATCGCCATCATCCGCCAGTCGGATGAGCCCAAGGCTGCGTTGATTGAGCGCTTCCGTCTGTCGGACCGCCAGGCCGAAGACATTCTCGAAATCCGTCTGCGCCAACTCGCGCGGCTGGAAGCCATCAAGATCGAGCAGGAGCTGGCCGAACTGCGCGGCGAGCAAGGCAAGCTGGAAGAAATTCTGGGCAGCCCCGCCGCGCTGCGCCGCCTGATGGTTAAAGAGATCGAAGCTGACGCCAAGGTGTTTGCCGACCCGCGCCGCACGCTGATCCAGACCGAGAAAAAGGCTGTGGCCGAAGTCAAGGTGGTGGACGAACCGGTGACCGTGGTGATCAGTGAAAAAGGCTGGGTGCGAGCACGCACCGGCCATGGCCACGAAGCCTCCACCTTTGCCTTCAAGGCGGGCGACGGCCTGTACGGCACGTTTGAATGCCGCAGTGTTGACACGCTCTTGGTGTTCGGCTCCAACGGGCGTATCTACTCGGTGGCTGTCTCACTACTGCCTGGTGGCCGCGGCGATGGCCAGCCCGTCACCACGCTCATCGAACTGGAAAGCGGCACGCAGATCCTGCATTACTTTGCCGGCCCTGCTGCGGCTACGTTGCTGCTGTCCAGCTCGGGTGGCTATGGTTTTATCGCCAGCGTGGAGAACATGATTTCGCGCCAGAAGGCCGGCAAGGCCTTTGTGGGCGTGGGCGAGGGCGAAACCCTGTGCGCCCCATCGCTGGTTGCGGGTGCACAAGGCAAGGTCACCGTGGCAGGCACGCCTGCCGCGGTGGTGGCACCCGCGACCCACGTGGCCTGCGCGTCCACGCTGGGCCGCATCCTCACGTTCGAGATCACCGAACTCAAGACCATGGAGAAGGGCGGCCGGGGCCTCATGCTGATCGACCTGGAAGCCAAAGACACCCTGGCTGGCGCTGCGGCCTACACGCGCAGCATCCGTATCTCCGGCATCGGCCGCGGTGGCAAGGATCGCGATGAGACCCTGGAAATCCGCAGCCTGAACAATGCCCGCGCCGCACGCGGCCGCAAGGGCAAGGCGGCAGACCTGGGCTTCAAGCCATCCGGCATAACGCGGGTGGAGTAATACCCATAGCGATAAATCTCCCAATTTGGGAGTAAAATTCATGCGCGTGATTGCGAAGAGCAGTTTGGTCAAATTTTGGAATCTGCCGGGACGGGCGGATTCCAAAGGTGCATTGCAGAGCTGGCACGACGAAGCGCTCAAGGCCAACTGGGTAAGCCCGCAAAGCATCAAGGACCAGTACAGCCATGCAAGCATTTGCGGGAACAACCGTGTGGTGTTCAACATTGCTGGCAACAAGTACCGCCTTGTTGTGGAGATGCAATACCGAGCGGGCATTGCTTGGGTCAAGTTTGTTGGCACCCATGCCCAGTACGACCAGATCAACGTGGAGACCGTCAATGACTATTAAGCCGATTCGCAATGACGATGACTTGCGTGCTGCGTTCAAGCAGCTGGAACTGGTGTTTCAGGCACCCGAAGGTTCCGAGCAATTCGATGAAATGGAAATTTGGGTCGCACTGATCGAAGCGTACGAACGCAAACATTACCCCATTGGTCCAGCCGACCCCATAGAGGCCATCAAATTTCGGATGGAACAACAAAACCTGACGCCCAAAGACCTGGAGCCTTTCCTGGGCTCCAGTGGCCGTGTGTCTGAGGTGCTAAACCGCAAACGCGGCTTGAGCCTGCAAATGATCAGGAAGTTGCACGATGGATTGCAGATTCCGTTTGAGAGTCTGTTGTCGGCTGCGTAGCAGCATCCCCCGCGAGTCAGAAATGCTCCTAAATTAGGAGCTGTTTGCGCAATATCCACGTGGGCTGGAGTCTATTTTTGTTAGACATGGCGCGTGGCGCCACCATTTGTATGACGGCTCTCAGCCATCATACAAATGGTTCCGTCCAGAGCGCATATGAGCTCTGGACGCTAACAAGCTGAAAGATTTACCAAATGGAAAGGCCGCTACATGCGGCCTTTCGTCTTTCTGCCCAGTACAAACAAAAACAGCTCCTAAATTAGGAGCTGTTTACGCAATATCCATGGGCTCTAGAGCCCGATTTGGCTATTATTTCTGCTCTGCAGCAGCCTCCGTCCAACCACCGCCCAGCACCTTGTACAAGGTGACCAGGTTTTGCAGTTGTAGCGCCTGCACTTGCACCACCGCTTGCTGCGCGGTGAAGAGCGAGCGTTGGGCGTCGAGCACGTCGAACGAACTGGCCACGCCGTTTTTGAAGCGCAGGTCGGTCAGGCCCATGCGGGTCTTCTCGGCTTCCAGTTGTGCGGTCTGCGCCTGCAGCTGGTCGCCCAGCGTGGCGCGGCCGGCCAGGGCGTCGGCGACTTCGCGGAAGCCCGTTTGAATGGCCTTCTCGTACTGGGCCACGGCAATTTCCTTGTTCACCTTGGCAGCTTCCAGGTTGGCCTGGTTGCGGCCCGCATCGAACAGTGGCATGAGCAGCTGGGGCACAAAGCTCCAGACGCTGGTGCCATTGCTGAACAGGGTTTCCAGGTCGTTGCTGGCCACACCCGCGCTGGCGGTGAGCGTGATGCGCGGGAAGAAGGCCGCGCGCGCAGCGCCGATGTTGGCGTTCAGGGCCAGCAGGTTTTGCTCGGCCTGGCGCACGTCGGGGCGGCGCACCAGCAGTTCTGATGGCACATCGGCGGGCAGATCGGCCAACAGGCCTTGCTCGGCCATGGACAAACCGGCGGGCAGGTCGGCGGGCAGGGGCTGGCCGACCAGCAGCACCAGGGCGTTTTCGTCTTGGGCACGCTGGCGGGTCAGTTGGGCCAGCGACACCTTGGCAGCTTCCAGCAACGACTGGGCGCTGCTGAGGTCCAGCTTGGAGGCCGCGTCGTTGTCAAACTTGAGCTGCATGAGGCGCAGCGATTCCTGGCGCGTCTTCAGTGTCTCGCGGGTGGCGCGTAGCAGTTCGTCGTCGGCCAGCAGGTTCAGGTAGGTGTTGGCCACCGACGCGATCAGGCTGATCTGCACCGTCTTGCGGGCTTCTTCGGTACCCAGCAGCTGGGCCTGGGCGGCCTGGCTGAGCGCCCGCACGCGGCCAAAGAAGTCCAGCTCATACGCGGTGACACTGAGGCCCGCGGTGTAGCTGCTGGTGACGGCGCCGTTGGCTGCCGGGCCACGGCTGCCGTTGATGCCGGCGTTCACCGTGGGCAACTGGTCGGCGCGGGCCACCTGCAGCTTGGCGCGGGTTTGCTCGATGTTGAGTACGGCTACGCGCAGGTCGCGGTTGTTTTGCAGGGCCAGCTCAATCAGTCGCTTGAGGCGCGCATCCTTGAAGAAGGTTTGCCATTCAATGTCGGCCGCGGTGCGGGCGGTCGCGTTGGCCGCAGGGGCTGGTGCCGCTGCGGTGGCAAAACTCTCGGCCACCGGTGCCGCCGGGCGGCTGAAGGTGGGGATGAAGCTGCAACCGGCCAGCCACAGCGCGGCTGACAGGGTGGCCAGGCGCGCCACCGGGCGGCTGGGGGAGAAATGCTTACTCATGGGTATCCACTCCGATTTGGTGTCCGTGTTCTGCGTCAAATTGGCGCTGGCGTTCGCTGCCCTTGAAGATGCTGCGCACCACCACAAAGAAGATGGGCACAAAAAACACCGCGAGGACCGTGCCCACCGCCATGCCACCGATCACACCGGTGCCGATGGCGCGCTGGCTGGCCGAGCCGGCGCCGCTGGCAATGGCCAGGGGCAACACGCCCAGCATGAAGGCCAAGGAGGTCATCACGATGGGGCGGAAGCGCATGTGTGCCGCGGCCAGGGCCGACTCGATCACGCTCTTGCCCTGGGCCTGCAGGTCCTTGGCAAACTCAATGATCAGAATCGCGTTTTTGGCAGACAGACCAATGATGGTGATCAGGCCGACCTGGAAGTACACGTCGTTGGCATACCCGCGGAACAGGGTGGCCAGCACCACGCCCAACACGCCCAGTGGCACCACCAAAATCACCGACAGCGGGATGGACCAGCTCTCGTACAGCGCGGCCAGGCACAAAAAGACCGCCAGGATGGCAAAGGCGTACAAGATGGTGGCTTGTGAGCCGGCCTGCTTTTCCTGGCGCGACTGGCCGGTCCACTCAAAACCAAAGCCTGGTGGCAACTGGGCGGCGAGTTTTTCCATCTCGTCCATGGCTTCGCCGGTGCTGAAGCCAGCGGCTGCCGCACCACCAATACGCATGGCGGGGTAGCCGTTGTAACGCACGGTTTGCATGGCGCCCTTGATCCAGCGGGTGCTGGCAAACGCGGACAGCGGCACGGCTTTGCCCTGGCTGTTCATGGCGTTGAACTTCAACAAATCGTCGGGCTGCATACGCGCCGTGGCATCGGCTTGCACCACCACACGTTGCAGGCGGCCCGCGTTGGGGAAGTCGTTGATGTAGCTTGAACCCAGCGCCGTGGAGATGGTGCTGTTGATCGAATCAAAACTCACGCCCAGGGCGCTGGCCTTGTCGCGGTCAATATCGATTTGCAGCTGGGGCGCGTCTTCCAGACCGTCGGGGCGCACTTGCGTGAGCACCTTGCTCTTGGAGGCCATGCCCAGCAGCTGGTTGCGTGCGTTGACCAGGGCATCGTGTCCGTTGCCTGCACGGTCTTGCAAGCGGAAGGTGAAGCCCGAGGCCGAGCCCAGTTCGGGGATGGGGGGCGGGCTCAGCGGGAAGATGAACGCATCGCGAATGCCCATGAGTGCGCCAAACGCACGGCCAGCCAGTGCTTCTGCCGAGTGCGCGGGGCCTGGGCGGTCGGCCCAGTCTTTCAGCGTCACAAACGCCAGCGCCGCGTTTTGGCCCTGGCCCGAGAAGCTGAAGCCCAACACGGCCACCATGCTCTGCACTTCGGGTTGCTTCAAGATGAAACCTTCGACCTGCTGCATGACCGACAGCGTGCGCGCCTGGGTGGCACCCGGGGGCAGTTGCACGTTCACGATGATGTTGCCCTGGTCTTCACCCGGCAAAAAGGAGGTGGGCAGGCGCAGGTAGACCACGGCCACGGCGCCAATGATGGCGGCGTAGATCACCAGGTAACGCCCCGCCTTTTTGAGCAGGCGCGTGACCACACTCTCATACCCCTTGGCGGTGCTGTTGAAGCGGCGGTTGAACCAGCCAAAGAAACCGGTTTTGGCATGTGCGTGGCCAGCCTCCACAGGCTTGAGCAGCGTGGCACACAGCGCAGGGGTGAGCGACAGGGCCAGGAAGGCCGAGAACGCGATGGAGCTCACCATCACCGCCGAGAACTGGCGGTAAATATTGCCCACCGAGCCCGAGAAGAAGGCCAGCGGCACAAACACCGCAATCAGCACCACGGTCACGCCCACAATGGCGCCGGAGATCTGGCCCATGGCCTTGCGGGTGGCTTGTAGCGGCGGCAGGCCTTCCTCGCTCATGATGCGTTCGACGTTCTCCACCACCACAATGGCGTCGTCCACCACGATACCAATCACCAGCACCATGCCGAACATGGTCAACACGTTGATGGACATGCCCAGCGCCAGCAGCGTGGCAAAGGTGCCCAGCAGCGCCACCGGCACCACGATGGTCGGGATGATGGTGTAGCGCCAGTTCTGCAAGAACAGGAACATCACCAGGAACACCAGCACCACGGCTTCGACCAGGGTCTCGGCCACTTGCGAGATGGAGATTTGCACAAAACGCGAGCTGTCGTACGGAATGCTCCACTTCACCCCGGCGGGAAAGTAGGCCTGCAGTTGCTCCATGCGCTCGCGCACGGCTTTGGCTGCAGCCATGGCGTTGCCGCTGGGCGACAGCTGCACGCCGATACCCACGGCGGGTTTGCCGTTCAGGCGGGCCGAGGTGCCATAACTCTGGGCACCCAGCTCGATGCGGGCCACGTCTTTCAGGCGCACGGCGGAGCCATCGGCGTTGGAGCGCAGGGCGATGTTGCCAAACTGCGCCACATTGCCCAGTTGGCCGTTCACCACCACGGTGGCGGCAATGCTTTGGCCTGTGATGTTGGGCAGGTCACCAATGGCGCCGGACGACACCTGGGCGTTTTGCGCCTTGATGGCGGCGTTTACCTCGGCGGTGGACAGGTTGAAGGCGGCCAGCTTGGCCGGGTCTACCCAGATACGCATGGCACGTTCGGTGCCAAACAGCTGGGCCTGGCCAATGCCGGGCAGGCGCTGCAGCTCGGGCACGATGTTGCGCGAGGCGTAGTCACCCAGCGCAATCGTGTCCAGCTCCGGGTTGTCCGAAGACAACATGGTGAACAGCAAAAAGTTAGAGCGTGACTTGTCCACGCGCACACCCTGCTGCGTCACCGCAGCGGGCAGGCGCGGGGTGGCGCGCGACAGGCGGTTTTGCACGTCCACCTGCGCCAGGTCGGCGTTGGTGCCGGTCTCAAAGGTCAGCGTGATGCTGCCGGAGCCGTCGGCTTGCGCCACCGACTCCATGTAGATCAGGCCGGGGGAGCCGTTCATTTCGCGTTCGATGACGGACAACACGCTGTCTTCCAGCGTCTGGGCCGACGCGCCGGGGTAGGCGGTGTTCACAACGATGGAGGGCGGCGCCACCGGTGGGTACTGCGAGATGGGTAACTGCGTAATCGCCACGCCGCCCATCACCAGGATGAACAGCGAGATCACCCATGCAAAGATGGGGCGGTTGATAAAAAACTGGGCCATGGAAAAGTGCCTCGTGTGTGCTTATTTGCCCGCGGCCGATGCGGCAGCGGCAGGGGCGGATGCAGCGGCACCGGGTGCGCCGGCGGCGGCAGGCGCAGCGCCTGCCCAGGGCACCGGCTTCACGGGTGCGCCGGGCACCATCATTTTCTGGAAACCGTCCACGATGACCTGGTCGCCTTCTTTCAGGCCGTCCAAAATCACCCACTGGTTGTTCTGCGCGTTGCCCACCTTCACGGGGCGGGGGCCGGGTTTGCCATCGGCACCCACCACCAGCACGGTGTCGCCCTGGTTGGTGCGGGTCACGGCTTGCTGGGGCAGCAAGATGCCGGAAGGCAGCTCGGCCTGCGACAGGCGCACACGCACGTACTGGCCGGGCAGCAGCAGGCCGTCGGTGTTGGGCACCTCGGCGCGCAGCGTGATCTGGCCGCTGGTGGCGTCCACCGTCAGGTCGCTGAACAGCAGCTTGCCGGGTTTGGCCAGCTCGGTGCCGTCTTCCAGCACCACACGCACGGGCACCGATCCATCACCCGCCGCACGCAATTGTTTGGAGGCAATGGCTTTGCGCAGGCGCAGCACGTCGGTGCTGCTCTGGGTGAAGTTCACGTACACCGAGGCGGTTTGCTGGATGGTGGCCAGCGCGGTGGTATCGGCAGCGCCGACCAGGGCACCTTCGGTCACGGAGGACTGGCCGATGCGGCCGGAAATCGGGGCGGTGATGGTGGCGTAGGCCAGGTTGATGCGTGCAGTTTCCACTGCCGCTTTGGCCACGCCCACATCAGCTTCTGCCTGGCGCTGGGTGGTTTGCAGGGTCGTGAATTCTTGTTTGCTGATGGCGTTGGCGTCTGCCAAAGGCTTGTTGCGCTCCACCTGTGCGGTGGCTTGGGCCAGGGTGGCCTGGGCCTTCACGACGGTGGCTTGGGCGCTTTCAAAGGTGGCGCGGTAGGGGCCGGAATCCAGTTGGTACAGCACTTGGCCGGCTTTGACCTCGCTGCCTTCGCGGAACAGGCGTTGCAGCACCACACCGTTCACACGGGCGCGCACTTGCGCCACGCGCTGGGCGCTCACGCGGCCGGGCAGCTCGGACTGCAGGGCCACGGACTGCGAGGCCACGGTGACTACGCCCACTTCTGCCGGGGGCATGCCACCGCCAGCACCACCGGCGCCGGGGGCGCCGTCTTTGGCACCGCAAGCGACCAGGGCAACGGCCAATGGAATGGCCAGCATGGCCACGCGGCCGGTAGAGGTAAAGGGCGCACGGCCCTGGGTCTGACGGAACAGCGACATACAGATTTCCCTTGTAACAAAGGTAGTTGGGGAGGCAATCGGGGGAGGGGCTTGCCGGCGGTTTGATCTAGGGCAAACCCTCAATAAAAACAGAACCATACCGCGGCAATGGGGTTTAGTATACATACATGCACGAATGTATGTTTGAAAAAAACTACAATACCCCCACATTTCTATGAGGTCAAACCATGGCCCGCAAAACCAAAGAAGACGCCCTAGCCACCCGCGAATTGATACTGGACGCTGCTGAACGTGTGTTTCACCAGCGCGGGGTGTCACGCACGTCTTTGCAAGAGATTGCCAAGGACGCGGGGCTGACCCGCGGCGCCATTTACTGGCACTTCGAGAACAAGGGTGAGCTGTTCCACGCCATGATGGAGCGGGTGACCCTGCCCATGATGGCGCGCATGACCGAAATGGGGCCCGCCGACGAGGAGCAGCCGCTGGACAAGATCCGCCGCAACACGGCCTCGGCCCTGCAGCAGATTGCCAACGACCCCCAGGTGCGCCGCGTGTTTGAGATTGCGACGCAGAAGGTGGAGTACGTGGACGAGCTGCAAAGCATGCGCGAGCGCCACATCGCCGGGCGCAACGACTGTATTGACGACATGCACCGCCTGATGGAGCTGGCGCGCGACAAGGGGCATGTGCGTACCGACATGGACCTGCGCCACGCCACGCTGGGCCTGTTTGCGCTGATTGGCGGGCTCAAGTTCAACTGGCTGCTGTCGCCCGGTGCCTTTGACCTGGAGGCCGTGGGCCTGGCCACGCTGGACGCCTACTTGCACGGCCTGGCTCCAAAACCGACGCCAGCCCCGCGCTGAGTTGCTCCTGTTTTAGGAGCTGCTTGCGCAGAATCCATAAGGGCTAGGGCCCTATTTCCTTATAAAACTGCTGCAGCACGGCTGCCGTCGCCGCATCCGCCGGCAAAAAGGTTTCCAGTGCCAACTCCTGCAGCGTGATGTCCATGGGCGAGCCAAAAATCGTCACCGTGCTGATGAAGTTGAGCTGGCCGTGTGCCGTGTCCAGCTGAAACGGCATCACCACACCGCGCGTTTCGCCCTGCAGGTGGGCCCGGTCCGGGCCATGGCTGGCGCCATAACCTTGCAGCTCTTCGAACAGCGCCTGCAGCGTGGCGTCGCCGGTGCTGTGGATCTGCTGGCGCAGGCGTTCAAACAGGTGGTGTTTCCACTGTCCCAGGTTGGCAATGCGTGGCGCCAGGCCCTCGGGGTGCAGGCTCAGGCGCAGCACATTCACCGGGGGCTGCAGAAGTGCAGGCGCAATGTTGTTGAGGAACACCGGCACCAGCCGGTTGGCGCTCACCATGTTCCAGTGCCGGTCCATCGCCAGCGCGGGGTAGGGCTCGTGGCAGCGCAGGATCAGCTCCACCGCGGCGCGTGCCTCGGCCATGTCGGGGTGGTCCAGCGGGCGCTCGCGGTACATGGCGGCGTAACCCGCGCTGGTGAGCAACTGGTTGCGCTCGCGCAGCGGTACCTCCAGCCGCTCGGCCAGGCGCATCACCATCTCGCGGCTGGGCACCGAGCGGTCGGTTTCCAGAAAACTCATGTGCCGCGTGGAGATATCGGCCTGGTGCGACAGCTCTTGTTGGCTCAAGCGGCGGTGCTGGCGCCAGTGCCGCAGGCGCTGGCCAAAGCTGGTGGGGGCAGAGGAGGGGCCGGTGTGGGTGTGCATGGCGGCATGGTAGCGCCGGCCCGCGCCCTTGTGGCGCGGCGTGCATGACCTCTGAGGTAATGGCTTTGCCGCACCGCGCGCCGCACCATCGGGGCTTCTTTTAACCACCAGGAGTTTTGTATGTCCGCTGTTGCTGCTTTCACTTCCCCCGCAGGTATCCGCCGCGTGTTGTGGCTGGACGCCATCACCGGTGCCGGTTCGGCCGCACTGTCGCTCGCTGCGCCGGGCCTGGTGTCACAGACGCTGGGGGCACCGGTGGCGCTGGTGCAGGGCTCGGCTTGGGCGGTGCTGGCGTTTGTCGGATTTATTGCCTGGCTGCTGGCCCAGCGCCCGCTGCCGCTGGCCGGGGTGCGCCTGCTGGGCTTGGGCAATGCCGCCTGGGTGCTGGCCAGCGTGTGGCTGGCACTGGCCGGCGGCGTGGGGCTCAATGCGCTGGGGGTGGCCTATGTTTTGGCCCAGGCGGGTCTGGTGGCGGTGCTGGCGGCGCTGCAGTTGCAAGCCTCGCGCAGCTAGGTCGCTATTAATTCAGGAGCTGTTCGCGCAGTATTCACGGGTGCTAGAGGCACTTTTTACTTGAAAAAGTCCTTGATCGCGTTGCCGGCTTTGTCCAGCGCGCCGCCCACGGATTTCGCCAGTGCGCCCATGTTCACCGAGCTGAGCAGGCGTTTCTCCACCGCGTTGGTGATCTCCAGGCCCAGCTCGCCGGGCGTGAGGCCACCCTTGGCCTTGCCCAGGTCGCGCAGGGCAATGTCGGGCAGGGCCACGGTCACCGTTTGCCCGTTGAGAAAGCTGGCGCTCACCTGGGCCTTGGCGCCGCGGATGACAAACTCCTGCACGATCAGCTTCTTGCCCGGCCCACCGCTGGTGGACGGGCCCAGGTACTGCGCAATGTTTTTCTGGATGGCGTCAAAGTTGGTCATGGCGTCGCCCTTTTCGTAAATCACCTCGGGCGCAATCACGGCGACTTTTTTGACCAGCACCACCTCTTTGGTGAGCGAGGCCACATCCACCTCCAGCTCAATGGTGTCGGCCTTCACTGCGTAGGGTGTTTTGAACCCCGAGGGGTTACCCACCACCAGCCCTTTGAGCATGCCATGCCCGTCGGCCGCCTTGAGCTTGACCGCCGCCACCTGAACGGTGGCACCGGTCATGCTGCTGCCGTACTTGCGGATGGCCGACTGCACCAAACCATCCAGATTGCCCACCAACCAAAAGGCACCACCGGCGACCAGCAGCACAAACAGGGCGGCGAGGGCGAGCATGGACTTTTTCATGGGTTCAGCTCCGTTTGCGGGCCATTTCCATCCAGCAGGCACCGCAGCGCCATCGGCCCGGGGACAACTCAATGCCACCCTCTGTGGGGCGTTCGTCCTGGCATTTGCCGGAGCAAAACCGGTAATGCACGGATACTTTTGGCGCGGGTAGCTGGTTCACGTTGGCTTCACTGGCTAAATCAGGCGGAAAAATCGGTGGCATCCAGAACGACCTTATTGTGGTTGGCGCGAGCCCTCATCCTATCTCCAGTGCGTGACGGCCCCAGTTGCTGAGGCAAACCCCGCCTGATTTTGGGCGTCCGGCAAGCCCGGCCTCAGGCCGCCTCCATCGAAATCGCCACGCCGCCCAACACCGCGTTCCCCGACAACGGGTCGCGCAGCTGGTCGTCCAGCAGGGCGTTGATGTTGGCGCCGGGGCGCTCGGCGGCTACCGACAGCTGGGCGCCGGGCAGGTTGTGGCCCCAGCCGTGCGGCAGGCTCACCACGCCGGGCATCATCTGGTCGCTGATGTGGACCTGGGCCTGCACACTGCGCGGGCCGTTGCGCAGCGTGGCCATGGCGCCGTCGGTCACACCATGGCGGGCTGCGTCATCAGGGTGGACCAGTGCCGTGCAGCGGAAGGGGCCCTTGGCCAGCGTGGGCAGGTTGTGCATCCAGCTGTTGTTGGTGCGCACGTCGCGCCGGCCAATGATGACCAAATCGGGCGCTGGCCTTTGCAGATCCTGCGCAGCGCGCTGCAAATCTTGTAGCAACAAGGGCGGTGCCAGTTCCACCTTGCCGCTGGGGGTGCGCAGCATTTCGGGGATGCGGGGTTGCAGCTCGCCCAGGTCGATGCCACCTGCGGCATTGGCGTCCATCACTTTTTGCAGTGCCAGGCCGTTGGGCTTGGTGCCAAACCCATCGCCATAGGGACCTGTGCGCAGCGCTACGTCCAGCGTGCGCTGCGGGCCGCGCAAGCCCTGGGTGGCTGCCACGATGGCCGCCGCGTGCGGGCCAAACATGCGTTGGGCATCTTCCTCAAACTGGGCGTCGTCCAGCGTGTTGGCATCCGCCTGTGCACCCTGGCCCTGCGCGATGGCAGCAATCTTCAGCAGCGTTTGCCATTCGTCCGGCTGGCCATCGGGGCGCGGCAGCACGGGCGGGCTGTAGCGCGCATGGTTGCGCCATGACAGCTGGGGGAAGGCCACGTCGTAGTGCAGGTCTTCCAGCGGCGAAAGGCCCGGCAGGATCACGTCGGCATGGCGCGTGGTTTCGTTGAGGTAAATGTCCAGGCTCACCATAAAGTCCAGTTGCTCCAGCGCGGCCGAGAGGCGCGGGCCGTTGGGGCTGGAGAGCACGGGGTTGGTGGCCACGGTGATGAGGGCGCGGATTTGCCCCTCGCCCGGCGTTTCAATTTCTTCGGCCAGGCAGGTGATGGGCAGCTCGCCATAGACCTCGGGCGCGCCGCTCACGCGGGCGTGGTGGCGGCCCGTGCTCACGCCTTTCCCCACGCCGGGTTTGCCCACTGTGTTGCTGGCAAAGGCAGCCGACTTGGCAAACAGCATGCCGCCCTCCATGTCCAGGTGGCCGGTCAGCGTGTTGAGCACGTCCACCAGCCAGCTGGCCAGCGTGCCGTACTCCTGGGTGCAGGTGCCAATGCGCGCGTACACCGCGGCACGTGGCGTGTGGGCCAACTGGCGTGCCAGTGCGCGGATGGTGTCGGCGTCCATGCCGCAGCGTGGGGCCACGGCCTCGGGGGTGAAGGGGGCAATGGCGGTCTTCACCTCGTCCGTGCCGTTGACCCACTCCGCCACGCGGCCCAACGTCACCAGTCCTTCGGCAAACAGGGTGTGCACCATGGCGGCCAGCAAAAACACATCGGCACCCGGGCGGATGAAGTGGTGCGCGTCGGCCATGGCCGCGGTCTCGGTACGGCGCGGGTCAATCACGATGAGCTGGCCGCCACGCGCCTGCAGCGCTTTGGCCTTGCCCTTGAAGTCGGGCACGGTCCACATGCTGCCATTGCTGGCCAGCGGGTTGGCGCCAATGACGAGCATCAGGTCGGTGCGGCTGATATCGGGCAGGGCGGTGGACAGCCAGTGGCCAAACATCAACCCGCTGGCCAGTTGTTTGGGCATCTGGTCCAGCGTGGAGGCCGAAAACACATTCTTGGTACCCAGCGCGCGCGCCAGCTTGCCAAAGTAGGTGAGCAGGCCAATCTTGTGTGCCGAGGGGTTGCCAACGGCCACGCTGGTGGCGTTGCGCCCGTGCGCGGCGATGAGGGGTGGCAGGCGTTTCTCGATCTCGGTAAAGGCCTCCTCCCAGGTCGCTTCCACAAACACGCCATTGCGCTTGATGCGCGGCGTGCGCAGGCGGTCCGGGTCTTCGTGCAGGTCTTTCAGCGCCACGGCCTTGGGGCAGATGTAGCCGCGGCTCAGCACATCGGCCTCGTGCCCGCGGATGCTGACGACCTGCTGGTCGTGCACCTTGATCTCCAGGCCGCAGCAGGCCTCGCACAGGGGGCAAATACGGTGGTGGGTGGTCTCGCTCATGGGGGGCCTCTGGGGTTGGTCGCGTTGCTGCGGCATTTACGCATGGCACTGGCCCGCTGTCGATAACGCAGGCGACAAGCCGCCTCCGCACAAACCCTAGTTCAAACGGGGCTTGCGGGTGGGCGCACCAGCGGCAGGTGCAGCGTGAAGGTGCTGCCCTGCGGGCCCGATTCCCAGCTGACGCGCCCACCCACGGTCTGGGCCCGGCGCTGCTGGTTGTGCAGGCCGCGCCCACCGGGTTTGGCCAGGGCGGCGGCCACGTCAAAGCCCTGGCCGTTGTCCGCAATCACCACCTGCACCGCGTCGCCCTGGCGCGCCGTGTGCACGCGGATGGTGGTGGCGCGTGTGTGGCGCAGGATGTTGGCAATGCTCTCCTGCACGATACGCAGAATGTGCAGCGCGCTGGACGGGTCCAGCCACGTCAGCGTGGGTAGCTCCTGCACCTGCCAGTCCAATTGGATGCCGGTACCCTCCAGCCGCGGCTCCAGTCGAAAGCGCAGTGTGGCCAGCAAGAGCAGCAGGTCGGCCTCCACCGGCTCCATGGAGTCGATGGTGAGTTTGAGGTCGTCCAGGCAGTCCTTGAGGATGTGCGAGACCCGGGCGTCGCTCAGGCCGCCGTGCTCCACTGAGCGGATGGCGCTGATCAGCGTCGAGCCCAAGCCGTCGTGCATGTCCTGCATGAGGCGCTGGCGCTCCCGGCTCAGGGTTTGCTGCAGCTCCACCTCGCGCAGGCGCTGGTGGCTGCGCTCCAGCTCGGCCTCACGGGCCTGCAGCCGGTCGGCCAGGTGGGCGTTGAGCTCTTCCACCGCGCTGATGGCATGGGTGTAGCGCCGGTACATGAGCCCGCCGAAGACGAGAAAGGTGACCGCGTTGGCGTAGGCACCGAAGTACAGGCTCTCGGGGCTGACGAAGTTGTTTTGCAGCAGCCAGTCCGACAGGCCAAACAGGATGCAGGCGACAAAACCGCTGGCCACCAGCCGCCCTTCGCGCGAGGTGCGCCAGGCTGTCACCCCGCCGACCAGCGCGACGATGGTGCCCATGCTGCCCGCCAGTGCGTAGACCAGGGGTGTGACCTTGGCAGTGTTGGGCAATACCGCCAAGGCCGGCAGTGTTAACACGCCAACTAACAGCGTGGCACCCAGCACCCCGCGGTTCAACCAGCGCTGCGGGCGGCCATGCACCATGCGCAGAAAAAAGTGCACCGTCACCACCAGCCAGAACAGGGAGTTAACCGTCAGCCAGGCAAACCAGTCGTTGCTCACGGGCCGGTCCACATAAAAGTGCAGGCTGCGTAAAAAGGAGGTGGCGGCCAGGGCAAAAAACAGCAGATAGCCGCTCTCGTGCCGGCGCCGCAGCCACACAAAAAGTGCAAACACGCCTACTGCCAAAAATGCCGCGCTGAGCAGTGCGGGCAGTTCCAGCTGCAGCCAATGGCGCAGGTCATGGCGCCCGCGCAGTGCCGCTTCGGGGCCTAGCCAGAGCGAAGACACCGCGACCTGGGTTTTGGCCGCATGTTCCACGCGTAGCAAGATTTCGTGCACCGGCTGGCTGCTGGTGTGTGTATCCAGCACCCCCCACAAAGGGGTGCGCGTGCTGTTCCACAAGGGGCCCCGCGCCTGGGCGCGGTGCACCAGGCGACCATTGAGGTACACGGCAATGGTGCCGTCGGTCTTGATGCGCGCGCCATACAGGGCCAGCACCCCTTCCGGGGCGGGCTGCGGCGGCACGGTCACGCGCAGCCAGGTCACGCGTGCCGCGGGTGGGGCTGCCGCGCTGCCTGCCTGGCCCAACAGGGCAATCGGCAGTGCCAGGGGCAGGGCCACGGGCTGCCAGTGGGGCGCCAAGGTGCTGCTGTCTTGGGTGGCAGGGGGCGCGCTGAAAGCCGGCGCTTCTTGTACCTGCCAGTCTGCGTGGGTGAGGTGCAGGGCGGCATGTGCAGGGTTGGGTGTTGTGCTTTCTGCGGTGGCAGACAGCCAGGCGCTGGCGGCTATGGCCGCGGCCACCAGAAGCGCAAACAACACATAAGCGAGGCGGTGGCGAGCGGCCATGTGTGTGCCCATTCGCCCTAGTCGGGCAGCAGGCCCATGGTCCTGGCCTCGTAGATGGCTTCGGCTTTGGAGTTGACTTTGAGCTTGCTGTAGATGCGCCGCACAAAGGTGCGCACCGTGAAGTGGGACAGCGCCATGAGCTTGGCGATCTCGTGCGTGGTGAAGCCCTTGGTGATGTAGTCCAGCACCTCTTTTTCGCGGGCTGACAGCGGTGACGGCATGTCGGGGGCAGTGCTTTTGGGGCTGGGTGTGGAGCCGGGGGCCTGGCGAAAGCGCGCCAGTATCTGCCGCGCAATGATGGGGCTGATGGGGCTGCCCCCGCTAGCCAGGCTGCGAATTTCGTCCAGCACCTTGGCCGGCGAGCTGTCCTTGAGCAGGTAACCTGCCGCCCCGGCTTCAATGGAGCGCATCACATGCGTCTCGTCCCCAAAGGTGGTGCTAACCATGATGCTGCAGCTGGGCCACAGCTGGACCGCGGCTTGGATGACGGCAATGCCTGAGCCATCGGGCAGGCCCAGGTCTACCAAAAGCACGTCGGCCGGTGGGCCCTGCAGCAGGGCCAAGCCCGCGGCCCGGGTGGCGGCCTGGCCTGCCAGGTGCATATCCGGCGCCGCATGCAGCACCCGAGCCAGTGCATCGCTGAAGCTGGGGTCATCTTCAACGATGGCCACGTGGATAGGGTGGGCGTCTGGGGCGGGCGGCTCGGATTGCATCGGACCGACATTGTCCAATGAACGGCAGGCGTGTTTGTAGCGCGTTTTGACTACAGACAAGGGCAGGGCGTCTACCTATCATCGCGCAGCTGGATTTCGTCAGCCTTTGCCACCGCCTTTCGTAAGGAACACCCCATGCCCATCCGGTCCGTCTTGTTGAATGGGGGGGCTGCAGCGTGGCTGCGTGCCTTGGTGCTACTGGGCCTGGTCTTGTGTTGGGGCGGTGGCGTGTCTGCGCAGTCGCTGGGCAACACGTTGCGGACCAACCAGTCCATCAAGACCAACCAGTACCTGGAGTCGACCAACAAGACTTACCGCGCCACGGTGTGGCCCGATGGCAATTTCATCATCCATGCGGTCAACGTCAATCCCTGGCGTGAAGTCTGGTCCTCCAAATCCAACAACACACGCGCTGCCAACGGCACGGTGGTGATGCAAGGTGACGGCAACCTGTGTATCAACGGCCCCAGCGCTTCGGGCGTGTGGTGCAACTACAGCAATGGTGCGGGTGGCAGCTACTTTTTGATTTTGCGAGATTCCGGGGATATGGAGGTCTACCGTGGCGACCCTGCCAACACAGGCGCCGCCGTGCTGGTCTGGACTTCGTTGCTGGACCCGGTCTATTACTCGGCCAAGTACCCTGATTTGAAGAACGCCTTTGGTGGCGACGCCCGGCGCCTGATGGACCACTGGATTACCTATGGACGCCAGGAGAGCCGCTCGCCCAAAAACGGCATCAGTGACGAAGGCCGCCAGCGTGCACTCAGTGTCAGCCTGGACACGGTGTTTTATGCGAACAAGTACCCCGACCTGAAAAATGCCTTTGGCTACGACGCAGGCAGGCTGTACGAGCACTGGATGAACTACGGCATGCGCGAGGCACGTATGCCCAACCGCGCTACCGACGAACTGATGGCCCCGCCACCGCGTTCGGCCAATGGGCGCGATGTCATGCGTTTGGGTGACTGGTTGAGCCAGGGTGAAACCATGTGGTCGGCCAACCGGCGTTTCCGCCTGGACCTGCAGCCCGATGGGCAACTGGTCATTTACGAAGGCAACCCCAGCAACAACAGCCGCCGCTGGTTCCAGAGCCATGGGGGCATTCCGGTCGATCCGCAGCGCCAGTACTTCATGGTGATCCAGCCCGACGGGCACTCGTGCACCTACCAGGGCACCTTGGCCAACAACCGCGGTTTTGTGGGATGTTCGCCATCCGGCGCCGGTGGACCGATTGGCCGCTACTTCCTGGCGCTGCAGGACGACGGCAACCTCGTGGTCTACAAGGGCAACGGGCCGAATGACAACCGCGGGTGGATTTGGGACCGCATCACCACCAAACCGTCGTCAGGTTTCAACCTGCGGGCCGTGGCCGAATCGGTTACCACCTTTGTGGTGAACACGGCCAATACGGTGGCGGGGGGAACCACGGCTGCTGCCAACACGGTGGCCGGGGGAACGGTGGCCGCGGCCAACGAGCTGGCGCGTGAAGCCACCAGCGTGGCCAACCAGGTGGCGACCGGCACGGTGGACGTTGCCAACAAGGTGGCCAACACCACCGAGAAGGTCGCGGTGACGGTGGGGCGCTCGGTGGAGCAGGGCGGCAAAGTCGTTGGTAAGGAAATTGTGCGCAATGGCGAGATCGTGGGCTACGCAGTGGCCGATCTGGCGGTGGACGCCTGGAACCTGATCAATGCCAACTGCGGTGTGATTGGGCGGCGCGTGTTTCCCCTCGATGCCTACTTCAAAGGCACCAAGCAGGTGTCTTCTCTGGTGAGCACCTACGGCAATGCCGACATGAAGAAGAAGATCAACGAGGCCAACCAGTGTTTCGAACAGGCGCAAGACGGCTTCTACTGTGCCTTCCCGGCAGAGCTGGCCAAGATCGTGAGCCAGTCGGCGCAGATCCCCGGCAACATGATCAACCTGAGTACCCGCGTATTCAACGAAGCCAAAACCCAGGAATGCCTGATTGCGGGCGCTTCAACCATCACGTTTGGTGCCATGGGCCTGCAGGTGTGTGCACTGGGCAAGGTGGTGGTTCACGATGCGCAGAAAGCCTACGCATGTTTCACCGCGGCAGAGGCCAAAGGTGTGATGACCAGGTTCTTGCCAGCGGGCTCGACCGGAAGCGGTTTCCCCTCCAAGGCCGCCTGCGAAGGTATCGGCGAGCTGGCCTTCTCGGTGGCCGAAAAAGTGGTCACCAATGGACTCAGCGCCGAGGCCAAGGCCGCCACGGCTGCAGGCAAGAGCCGCACCATGGCCATCGTTGCGGACCAGCTACTGACCGTGTATAAGATCGCGGGAAGTGCATCTACCTACAACAACCTCGTAGGTGAACTGGACACCATGCCCGAGTGCAGAGACTAAAACCCATGCCTACTTTGACCATGAACCCCACCCCCTTTGTTTCCAACCGTCGCATGGCTTTTCCGGTGCGCAGTGCGACCACCTTGTTGTCGGTGCTGGTGTCGGTTGGGCTGGTCGGCTGCGAATCTATGGGCAGCCTGGCCAAGAGCGAGCAGGAAAGCCCGCTGACCAACGCACAGCCCAGGACCAACCTGTACAGCAGCATCCCCAAGGACAAACTCACCACCGCACCACGCATGCTGGCGGCCGAGGGCATCAAGGCGCTGGATGCCAAGGACTTTAAGAAGGCCTCGGACCTGTTCAACCTGGCGGTCAAGACCGACATGTCCAACTCCTACCTGCACTTTCTGAATGGCGTGGCCTACCAGATGCGGGGCCTGAGTGGCGAAAGCAGCTTGTTTGCGCTGGCTGAGCAGGGTTTTGAGATGGCCACACAGTTTGATGCGTCCAATTGGTTGGCCCGCTACTACAGCGGTTTGCTGGCCATGCAGCAGCGCGACTTTGGCAAGGCCAAGCAGCGCCTGGCCGATGCCGCGCTCTATGCGGGCAACGAGCCCGAGCTGCTGTACGACCTGGCCGTGGCTGCCTACTACGACCGTGACCCCAAAGTGGCTGCCGCTGCATTGGAGGGCTTGCGCACGCTGATGGACACCCGCCCCGAAGACCCGACCGTGCTGCGCGCCTCCGCCATCGTGGCGGCTTCACTGAACAACAAGGTGGAGGCTGAAAACTACCTCACCCGCCTGCGCAAGGCGGCGGTGGGGGCTGAAGACGTGAAGCAGGTTGAAGTGCGCGTGGACTCCTGGCTGCGCTCTTACCAGCGCGCGGGCATGATCAAGACGCAAACCCGCAGCGGCTTTCCCTTTGGCTCTGGCAGCAGCGCGGCCCCGGCGGGCGGCGCCTTCCCCGGCAGCACCGGCAACGCTGCTTTCCCGGGCGCGGCAGTCAACCCCTACGGTGCTGCATTGCAACCGGGTGTCCAGGGCATGCCCGGTATGCAAGGCATGCCAGGCATGGCCGGTGGTACCGGCTTTGTGGAAAAACAAATGGCGGTGGTGGACGTGAGCATCATCAGCACCGAAGAAGACAACACCCAGGCCATGGGCGTGAACCTGCTGGATGGCCTGAAGATCCAGTTTGGCAACCCGCTGACCCAGACGCCCGCTTTTTCCAGCACCGGTACCAGCAGCAGCACGACGGACAACATCAACGCTGGCAACTCTACCGGTACCAACAGCAGCGTCATCACGCGCTTGATTCAGGTGCCGGCGCTGACCTACAGCCTCAACATCGCCAACGCCAACGCCAAGCGAAATGAAGTGCTGGCCCGGCCCACGCTGGTGGCACTGGGCAACCTGCCGTCCAACTTTTTCTCGGGCCAGGACATCGTGGGCGCTGCGGTATCGGGCGGGCAGGGCAGCTCGGTGCAGATCCAGAAGGAAGTGGGCGTCAAGCTCTCCGTCACGCCTGAGTTTTTGCCCGACAACCTGATCAAGCTCAATGTGGTGGCCGAGCGTACCTTCCTGGCCATCCCCAGCACCAGTGTGAAGTTCGACTTCCGGCTGGACACCAACAAGACCATGGTCAACGCCAATGTGGTCATGAAATTTGGCGAAACGCTGATTCTCTCGGGCCTGTCCGAGCGCGACCAGACCAAGGACCGTGATGGTGTGCCGGTGCTGCAAGACGTACCCATCGTGCAGTACCTGTTCTCGCGCAACGTGACGCGTGACTACTACAAGTCGGTGCTGATTTTGCTCACGCCGCGGCGTACCCAGTACACCAACCGCGCCGAGGCCGACATTGCCGCCGAGCGCGCCACCATGACGCCCAGCGAGGTGGCCATGGCCGAGTTTGAAGACAAGTACAAGCCCTGGTTCAAGCCCACCCCCAACGTGGGCGAGATCACCCAGGCGCTGGAGAGTGGCACGTTGTACCGCGAGTTCCGCACCGGTGACATCGCCGCCTCGTGGAAACGCATAGAAACCACGGAAGACCGGTTGCGCGCCGCTGTCCGCTTTCTGTACTACTGATGCGGCCCTGGTGTGAAGCACCTTTTATTTGTTCTGTTGTGCTGCCTGTGGCAGCCCGCGTTCGCCCAGACCCAGGCTAAGCCCGCTTCGCCAGAAGCCACCGCGCCCGTGGTGGCCGAGCGCCTGGCCTGGACCGCGCTGCGCGGCAACGCCATCGACCTTTCGGTCGGCGCCGACGGTGCGGCCTTTTCACTCGACCCGGAGGGACTGGTGTGGATGCGCCGCCCCGGGCCGGCCAGTGGCTGGGTCAACCTGCCGGGTGTGTTTGCGCGCATCGACGCGGCCAGCGAACGCAGTGCCTGGGCACTGGATGCGCAGGGGCTGGCCTGGCGCTACAACGGAACTTTCTGGCAGGCGGTGATGAGCCCCGCCGCCGCCGATGTGGGCGTGGGCTCCATGGGCCAGGCCTACCTGGCTACGCGTGATGGAGCGCTGCTGCGCTGGGATGCGCGCCAGGGATTTGTGGCTGTAGCGGGTGCACCAGCCGGTGTGGCGCGGGTCGATGTGGACGACCGCGACCTGCCCTGGGTGGTGCTGCGCGACACCACGCTGCAGCACTACGACGGCCGCGCCTGGGTGCGCCTGCCGGGCCAGGCGCAGGACATTTCAGCCGGGGTGCGCAACAGCGCTTTCATGGTCAGCACCGCGCAGCAGCCGCTGCGCTGGAACGCCGCTGTGGGCGCCTGGTCGCCTCTCTTGGCCGTGGCCTCGCTAGTGGCCGCGGGGCCTGACAACAAACCCTGGATCGCCACCCCCGATGGCCAGATTTTTACCAACGACACCGGCAACCCGGCCAAGGCCAACCGACCGGCGGTGGAGTCCAACGTGTTCTCGCGCAGCTACGTTTGGCGGCGGGTGCAGGGCCGGGCCAAGACGCTGAGCATCGCAGCCAAGGGCCAGGTCATGGCGCTGGGGCCGGACGGTGAGGTCTGGCAGTGGAAGGGCAAAGACCTTTGGCAGCGCCTGCCCGGCACCTTCGAACGCATTGCCGTGGGCCCGTCGGGCAACGCCATGGCGGTCACGGCCCAGGGCCGCATCTACAACTGGCGCGGCTCCCAGTGGCTTGAAGCAACCGGCCAGGCGTTGGACGTTGCCATCACGCCGCAGGGGGCTGCGTGGATTTTGTTGCCCAACGGCAGCCCCGCCTACTGGGACCCGCAGGGTGGCTGGCTCTCGCTGCTGGCGCCCAGCAATGCGGTGCGCCTGGCCGTGGGCTCGTCCAATGTGCCCTGGGTGCTGACGCGTGAAGGGCAGGTGCAAAGTTATGAAGACGGTGCCTGGCAGCCGCACGAAGGCGTGGAGGCCACCGACCTGTCCATCAGTCCAGAAGGCACGGTGTTTGTGGTGCGCAAGGACCGCACACCGGCACGTTATGACGACTTCCTCAAACGCTGGGAATCCATCACTACCGAGGCGGTGGCCATTGCCGCAGGGCCGGGTGACAAGCCCTGGGTGGTGAACCCGCGCGGCGAGGTCTATGCCTCGTCCCTCTTTGAAGAGGCGGCGGTGTCGGGCGGCGAGTGCAGTGCGGCCGTGGGTGGACGGGCGCCCGATTTTCGGCAGGCCGACTTCCGCCAGCTGCAAGGCGCAGCGCGCCACATCGCCATCGGCAAAGACGGCAATGTGATGGTGGTGGACACCGACAGCAACCTGGCCCAGTGGCGCAACCTGAGCCAGCGCTTTCGCAGCTTTCCGGGGCAAATGCAGCGCATTGCCATCGCGCCGGATGGCAAGCCCTGGGGTGTGACCGCCAAGGGCGAAGTCTGGCGTCACGATGGCAGCAAGTGGTTGCTGGTGCGCAGCATTTTCACGGCGCGCGACGTGGCGGTGGCCTGCAATGGCACGGTCATGGCTGCGGCCAGCGACGAGTCGCTCTACCTGTACAAACCGGCGCAGGATACGTTTGAAAAGGTGATGCCGCCGCGCCTGGACGACCCGGCCCCCAAGGGCAAGAAGCTCGCGCTGGATCCGTCTGGCCGGCCTTGGACCATTCGTGACGACTGGGTCTACCGCTGCGATGTGCAGCCCTGCGAGCGCCAGGCGCTGCGCGCCAAAGAGATTGCCATTGGTCCCGAGGGCACGCTCTTGGCCGTGGACCTGGACGGCAACCTGCAGTCCTTCAACGCCCGTGACAACCGCTGGGACCGCACCGGCCTGATGGGCGTGGTGGCTGTCTCCATCGGCCCCGGCGGCAAACCCTGGGTGGTGCGCAATGGCACCGAGGTCTGGGCCAGCGCGCTGTTCAACCGCAAGGAAGACCGCGACGACCTCACCGCCGCTGCTACCCCCAGCACGCCGGTCAACACCACCACCGCGGTGTCACCGTTCACTTTCTCGAGCACGCTGTTGTTTGACGAAGTGACTTACAAAGGCATGGGGCCCGCCGTGGCGATCCATGCCATCGGCATCGGTGCCAGTGGCAAGGTGATGGCCGCCCGCGGCACTGGGGCCGGGGCGGTGGTGGCCTATGACGCAGCCCAGCAGGCCTTTGTGCCCGGCAACCTGCCCATGACCCCCGGTGGTGAATTCGACGGGATTGCCATTGGCCAGGCCGACAGCCTGTGGATCTGGCGGCACCCGGTGAACGGCGCGGTGAACGGCGGAATCTGGACTTACAAGAACAATGCCTGGCAGGCCGTGAATGGCGTGGCCGCGCTGGGCATCAGCGATGTGCCGCTGCCCGCCTTTACCAAGCGCTGGCTCGATCTGGCAACGCTGGCCGACGGCAGCATTTACGTGATGGGGCCGGACACCGGTGGTGCTGGCGTGCAAGAGAGCACGCTGTACCGCTACAACCCGGCCAGCAGCCAGTTTGTAGTGGCCCCCTTCCAATTGCCTGGCAACGAAGACGCGATGGCCGTAGAGCCCAACGGGGCGGTGTGGCTGGTGCGTTCGGACACCAACAGCCCCTTCACGCGCCGCGCCTTCCAATACCTCAACAACGCCTTCTTCGAGCGCCCGCCGCCGGCCGGCGTCACGCTGTGCCCGACCTTCCCGGCCTCGGATCGGGCGGTGCCGGGTTGCATGGCCTCGGGCGCCAACGGCTCGGTGTTTGCCATCGGTTTGCAGGGTGGTGCACCGCGTCTGCTGCGCTGGAATGCGGCCAGCCTGCAGTGGGATTTGGTGATGACCTCGCCCGCGGTGACACAGATCCGCTACCTGGCCGTGGCGCCCGACGGGCGCCCCTGGATGATCGCCAGCACCGACGGCGTCAATTTCCGGGTCTTCAAGTCGCGCTGACGGCCGCTGCTACTATGGGGTCATGACGACCTCAACCTCTGCAGCGCGTGCGCGCATTGTCATCATCGGCTGTGGTTTTGGCGGGCTGGAGGCGACCAAAGCCTTGCGCCACGCCGACGTGGACATCACGGTAGTGGACCGGCAAAACCACCATCTTTTCCAGCCGCTGCTCTACCAGGTAGCCACTGCGGGTCTCACCGCCCCGGCGATTGCCGAACCGATACGCCGTATCTTTCGCCGCCAACCCAACGTGACCGTGCTGATGGCTGAGGTGACGGGGCTGGACGCGCAGGAGCGCACGGTGCAATTGGGCGACGGCCAAACCCTGCCGTATGACCATTTGATCGTGGCCGCAGGCGCCACCCACAGCTACTTTGGCCATGACGACTGGGCGGCCCATGCCCCCGGCCTCAAGACCCTGGAGGACGCCTTTGTCATCCGCCGCCAGATGTTGATGGCCTATGAAAAGGCCGAAAGCCTGCCCGTGGACGCACCCACTGTCGAGCGGGGTGCCTTGCTTACTTCGGTGGTGATTGGTGCCGGCCCCACCGGCGTGGAAATGGCGGGCACCATGGTGGAGATTGCGCGCCACACGCTGAAAGGGGAGTTCCGCCGCTTCCAGCCCCATAAGGCGCGTGTGTTGCTGATCGAGGGCGGCCCACGTGTGTTGGGCAACTACCCGCAGGCGCTGAGTGAGAGCGCCCAACGCCAGCTGGAGAAAATTGGCGTGGAGGTGCGGCTGGGTGCCCGTGTCACGCACATCGATGCGCAAGGCATTACGGTGGAAGAGGGCGGGCAAACCCAGCGCATCGCCGCTGCCACCGTGGTTTGGGCGGCCGGCGTGGCCGCGTCGCCGCTGGGCAAGCTGGTGGCCACCACCACGGGTGCCACGCTGGACCGGGCGGGCCGCGTACAAGTGCTGCCCGACCTGAGCCTGGCGGGTCACCCCGAGATCAGTGTGGTGGGGGACTTGGCGGCCGCCTTCAGCCATGTGCCCGGCAAAGACCCCGCTCCCGTGCCCGGCGTGTCACCGGGGGCCAAACAAATGGGCCGCACTGCAGCCGCCAACATTGTGCGGCGCCTGCAGGGGCTGGCCGGGCTGCCGTTTCGCTACGTCAATTACGGCGACCTGGCCACCATTGGCCGCAAGGCTGCGGTGGCCGATGTGGGCGTGCCGCTGCTGGGCCAGCTGCGCTTCACCGGTTTTCCGGCTTGGCTGTTCTGGCTGTTCATCCACGTGTTTTTCCTGATCGGGTTTCGCAACCGCCTGGTCGTGATGATTGACTGGGCCTGGTCGTACTGGACCTTTGAGCGCCACGCTCGCATTGTGGTGAAGCAGGACAGCTGAAGGCGCCAATTTCTCTGAAATCGTGCGGGCTTGAAGCGGCCCGCACTGCACGTGTAATGCAATCGCGCCACAATGGTCGCAGTGCCTTTTGCCATCCCGCTACAGGAGAGTCCCATGCCCCACGCTTTCGCCTCCACCCTCAAGAACTTCAAGACCGCGTCCGGCAAGGCCGGCAAGTTCTATTCGCTGCCCGCGCTGGCCAAGCAATTTCCCAATGTGAGCCGCTTGCCGGTGTCCATGCGCATCGTGCTGGAAAGTGTGTTGCGCAACTGCGATGGCAAGAAAGTGACGGCCGAGCATGTGGCCGAAGTCGCCAACTGGAGCCCCACGGGCCACCGCACCAACGAGATTCCGTTTGTCGTGTCCCGCGTGGTGCTGCAAGACTTTACCGGCGTGCCGTTGCTGGCTGACCTGGCCGCCATGCGCAGCGTGGCGATCAAGCTGGGGAAGAACCCCAAACGCATTGAGCCGCTGGTGCCTGTGGACCTCGTAGTGGACCACTCGGTGATGGTGGACCACTACGGCAAGAAGAATTCGCTGGACCTGAACATGAAGCTGGAATTCCAGCGCAACCGCGAGCGCTATGAGTTCATGAAATGGGGCATGCAGGCCTTTGACACCTTCCGCGTGGTGCCGCCCGGCTTTGGCATCGTGCACCAGGTGAATTTGGAATATTTGGCACGCGGCGTGCACAAGACCAAGGCAGACGTGTACTACCCCGACACCCTGGTGGGCACCGACAGCCACACCACCATGATCAACGGCATCGGCGTGGTCGCCTGGGGCTGCGGCGGCATTGAAGCCGAGGCCGCCATGCTGGGCCAGCCGGTGTACTTCTTGACACCGGACGTGGTGGGCTTTGAGCTGACTGGCCGACTGCGCGAAGGCGTGACCGCCACCGATCTGGTGCTCACCGTGACCGAAATCCTGCGCAAACACAAGGTGGTGGGCAAGTTCGTTGAGTTTTATGGCGAAGGCACCCGCACACTGGCACTGCCAGACCGCGCCACCATTGCCAACATGGCACCCGAGTACGGCGCCACCATGGGTTTCTTCCCCGTGGACGAAAAGACCATGGACTACTTCGCGGGCACCGGCCGTACCAAGCCGGAGATGGAAGCCTTTGAGGCCTACTTCAAGGCGCAGGGCCTGTTTGGTGTACCCAAATCAGGTGACATCGATTACTCGCAAGTGGTGAAGCTGGACCTGGGCAATGTGACGCCCAGCCTGGCCGGCCCCAAACGC
The DNA here is from genome assembly GCF_056521365.1 of Rhodoferax sp. XS2R6. Classification (NCBI taxonomy): domain Bacteria; kingdom Pseudomonadati; phylum Pseudomonadota; class Betaproteobacteria; order Burkholderiales; family Comamonadaceae; genus Rhodoferax; species Rhodoferax sp. XS2R6. The sequence continues at coordinate 244,435 of NZ_JBWMAY010000002.1, forward strand.
CCGCAAGACCGCATCGAGCTGGGCAAGGTGGCCAGCCAGTTTGAATCGTTGTTCTCCAAGCCCAATGCTGAAAACGGCTTCAACCAGAGCGCCGCCGTGTTCCACACGCGTCATCTGGCGCGTACCTGGGACGAGCCACTGAATGTCAAAGTGCCCAAGGCGCCCGCCACACCGCCGGGCGCGCCACGCCAGGTGGTGGAGATGGAAGGCAACAAACCCACGCTGGCGGCCAACCATGCGCCCAACACCGCTACCACGGCCGTGGCCGCAGGCAGCGGCTCGGACCTCACCATCGGCAACGGTGACGTGTTGATTGCCGCCATCACCAGCTGCACCAACACCTCCAACCCCAGCGTGCTGCTGGCCGCGGGCCTGTTGGCCAAGAAGGCGGTGGAGGCCGGGCTCAAGGTCAAGCCTCACATCAAGACCAGCCTGGCGCCCGGCTCGCGCATCGTCACCGAATACCTGACCGAGGCTGGCCTGCTGCCGTACCTCGAAAAACTGGGCTTTGCAGTGGCGGGCTACGGCTGCACCACCTGTATCGGCAACGCGGGCGACCTGACGCCCGAGCTGAACGAGGTCATCACCACCAATGACCTGATTTGCGCCGCCGTGCTCTCGGGCAACCGCAACTTCGAGGCACGCATTCACCCCAACTTGAAAGCCAACTTTTTGGCCAGCCCACCGCTGGTGGTGGCCTACGCCATCGCTGGCACGGTCAACCGCGACCTGATGACCGAGCCGGTGGGAAAAGGCAAGGGCGGCAAAGACGTGTACCTGGGCGACATCTGGCCGACCAGCGACGAGATCTACAAGCTGCTGAAGTTTGCGATGAAGGGTAAGGCCTTCCGCGAGAACTACGCCAAGGTGAAGACCGAGCCCGGCAAGCTGTGGGACAAGATCAAGGGCGTGGCCGGTCAGGCCTACAACTGGCCTACCAGTACCTACATTGCCGAGCCACCGTTCTTCGCCGATTTTGCTATGGATTCAGTAGCTGCTCGCGCAGGTAGTACGGGTGCTACAGGCCTAAATGGCACTGAATCCTCGGTGCAGGGTGCCCGCATCATGGCGCTGTTTGGTGACTCCATCACCACTGACCACATCTCGCCCGCAGGCTCCATCAAGGAAAGCTCGCCGGCCGGGCAGTGGCTGCTGGCGCATGGCGTGCAAAAGGCCGACTTCAACAGCTACGGCGCACGCCGCGGCAACCACGACGTGATGATGCGCGGCACCTTTGCCAACGTGCGCATCAAGAACCTGATGATTCCCGCCGACGCTGCCGGTTCGCGCGAAGAGGGCGGTGTGACGATTTACCAGCACGACGGCCCGGACCTTGGTCACAAGATGTTCATCTACGACGCTGCCATGCAGTACATGGCCGACGGTGTGCCCACGGTGATTTTTGCAGGCGAGGAATATGGCACCGGCTCCAGCCGCGATTGGGCGGCCAAGGGCACCCAGCTGCTGGGCATCAAGGCCGTGGTGGCCAAGAGTTTTGAGCGCATCCATCGCTCCAACCTGGTCGGCATGGGCGTGCTGCCGCTGCAGTTCAAGGGTACAGACTCCTGGCAGTCGCTGGGCCTCAAGGGCAATGAGCGCATTGACGTGATCCCTGATGCGAATCTCACGCCGCAGAGTGACGCCACGCTGCGCATCACACGTGCTGATGGTTCTACGCAAGAGGTCACGCTGACGCTGCGTGTGGACACGCCGATCGAGGTGGACTACTACCGTGCGGGCGGCATTTTGCCGTTTGTGCTGCGCCAGTTGCTGCAGGGTTAAGCGGTCTTGGGCTCCAGCGTGGCAAAGTGCTGGACCAGCAGCGCCAGCGCGTGGCGCACCTTGGCGGGCTGTTCGCCGCGGCGTGCCGTGATGGCGTAGGCCTCGTAGTCCGGTGGGCTCCAGTCCGGCAGCACCGGCACCAGGCGGCCATCGGCCAGGGCACGGCGGTCGTCGTCGCTGAGCACAATGCTGATGCCCCAGCCCGCCACGCACAAGGAGTGCAGTGCCGTCACCTGCGTGGCCGACGCCCGGGAGGTGACTTGCACGCGCGCCACTTGCCCGTCGCTGCTGTGCAACTGCAGCAGTTCTTGCCCCGCGGCCTGCGGGCGCCCGCCTAGCCAGTCGTGCCGGGCCAGGTCGGCAGGGTGCTGGGGCCAGCCGCGGGCGGCCAGGTAGGCGGGCGATGCGCACAGCTGGGCGCGCAGCGTGCCCAGTTTGCGGGCCACCAGGCTGGAATCCGGCAGGCCGCCCACGCGCACCGCAATGTCCACCCGCTCCGCAATCACGTCCACCAGCGCATCGTCCATCAGCAGCCGCAGGCTGAGTTTGGGAAAGTTGCGCAGCGGTGCCAGGGCCGTGGCCAGCAGGCCACCAAACCCAATCGGTGCGGCAATGCGCAACTCGCCTTCGGGTTCATCCCGGTGGTGTTCCAGCGCCTGGTCGGCCGCGCGGGCTGCGGCCACCATGGCGGTGCAGCCCTCCACATAACGCGCCCCGGCCTCGGTGAGCGTGAGTTTGCGGGTGGAGCGGTGCAGCAGCGCCAGGCCCAGCGCAGCCTCCAGCTGGCGCAGGTGCTGGCTCACGGCCGAGGGCGTCATGCCCAACTGGCGGGCCGCCGCACTGAGCGAGCCACTGGCCACTACCTCGGCAAACACCGCCATACGTTTGAGTTGGTCCATGGATTAAGGCTTGGTTTGTTAGTTTTACTTCACAGTGAAAGCGAAATTTACCGCCTATTCAGATGGTTGTGAAGTAATCACACTAGCGGCTTCTGTTTCCCGTTCCTTTTTTTCAGGAGTTTTGTTATGAAAATCGCTCTGATTGGCGCCACCGGCTTTGTAGGCACCCCCGTATTGGCAGAACTGCTGAGCCGTGGCCACCAGGTCACCGTGCTGGCCCGCAACCCCGGCAAGCTGGCCGCCCAAACCGGCCTGACCGTGGTGGCCGCCGACGCGCTAGACGCCGCCCAAGTGGCCAAGGCCGCGGCCGGCCACGACGCCGTCATCAGCGCCTACAACCCTGGCTGGACTGAACCGAAGATTGCCGAGATCTTTTTGCAAGCCACGCACGCCATCTTTGCGGGCGTGAAGCAATCGGGCGTGAAGCGCTTGTTGATGGTGGGCGGCGCAGGCAGCCTGTTTGTGGCGCCTGGCGTGCAACTGGTCGATACCCCCGAGTTCCCCGCCGAATACAAAGTGGCCGCGGGTGCCGCACGTGACGCGCTGAACTTGATCCAGAAAGAAACCACGCTGGACTGGACCTTCCTGTCCCCCGCCATGCTGCTGAACCCCGGCGTGCGCACCGGCCAATACCGCGTGGGCGCCGACGCCCCGCTGTGGGCCGAAGGCGGCGCACCGGGCAGCATTTCGGTGGAAGACATGGCAGTGGCTATCGTCGATGAAATCGAAACACCGAAGCACATCCAGAAGCGCTTTACGGTGGCGAACTGAAGCGAATCGATATACCCACCCTCAGCAATGGGGCTGGGTATAGGACGGACTAAGTTGTGCGTTGCGTTTCAATGAGTTTCAAGAAATTCTTCATATCTGGAGTTTCAGTGTGGCGCGTTTGAATGTGCGGATGGTAGGTTTGCTGGTCTGGCCCCCAGTCAAAGTAAATGCCAGTGCGAGGCTCGCAGAGGGACTTCGCGTGTCCTTCGCCAATGGAAACTTTGACCTCCATTAATTCGAACGGTGCTTGCTGACCAACTGCTTTTGCGAATATTTTGAGTGTGTACGCACCAGCGAGAAAGGGAAAGTCCGCGCCATCTTCTGGGAGCAAGAAATGATGGTCAAACGTAACGCCATCTTGAGGAACAAATAGCCCGCTGCCTCGCTTCAGACTTCCTTTCTCTCCGTAAACCCAAATATTGAAATTTTGTTTGGACTCATTGCGCTGCAGAGAAAGAAAAAGGCTTTCAAGGACAAAGCCCCGCTTGGCTGTGCAATACAGCAATGTCCGCAAATAGACCTTACTCTTGCCGCTATCAAATGCCGATCCGTCAGGGCCAAAGAACACCACGGTGGGTTGGGTCATCATCAGCTGACCTCTTCGGAAGAGGGTTAGCCAAGCGGTAATGGCTGAAACTATCAACGCGATGAACGAGACAGACAAACTGAGCCAGGCGGACATTTCTTCTCCCTAGATTTTGTAGCTGCTCGATTTATAGCTGAATCCTCATTCAGTTTCTATCACGCTATAAAAAAAGAAGCTGCTTGCGCAATATCCATGGGCGCTAGCAGCCAATTTGATATAGATGTCCAGCTAGTGCGAATGCCCGTGGTGGTCATGGTCACCCCCGGTCTGCGCCAGTTCCCCCCGCGCCTGCCGCCACACCTGCCAACCGCCTTGCAGCGCCAGCGCGGCCATACCTACCGCCACCAGCAGGTCGGGCCAGCCGCTGCCGGTGCCGAGCACGCCCAGGGCGGCCAGCATCACGGCGATGTTGCCGATGGCGTCGTTGCGGGAGCACAGCCACACGCTGCGCATATTGGCGTCGCCTTCCCGAAACGCGTAGAGCATCCAGGCCACGGCCACGTTGGCGGCCAGTGCCAGAAAACCCACAACGCCCATGGTGGTGGCGTCGGGCACGGTGCCTTGCCACAGGCTCCAGGCGGCGCGGCCCAGCACCAGCAGGCCAAAGCCCATCATGCTGACGGACTTGAGCAAGGCCGCACGCGCACGCCAGGCCAGGGCGGCCGACAACACGGCCAGCGAGACGCCGTAGTTCAGCGCGTCGCCGGCAAAGTCAATCGCATCGGCCAGCAGTGACAAGGAGCCGGAGCGCCAGCCAGCCGCCATTTCCACGCCAAACATGGCCACGTTGATGATCAGCGCCGTCCACAGAATGCGGCGGTAACGCGCGGGGTTTTGCAGGGTGTCGACGGCCGGGGTTTCGTGTTCGCAGCAGTGTTGGCTCATGTGTGTTCCTTTAGATACTGCATTGGAAACCCTGAAGCCACTGTAGAGTCAAACCCCTTTTTGCAGCAGGGTGTCTCAGTTGCGGCGGCGCTCTAGCTGGGCCAGTTCGTAGTAACGCGTCTTGGCTTCAAACATGGCCTGGTCGGCCGCGTGGATGGTGGACTCCACCTCCGCCGCGCTGTGGCAAGACGCAATGCCAATCGCCAGGCTGAGTTTTTGCCCGGGGTAGAACTGGTTGTTGAGCTCCAGGATGGACTCGATGCGCTCGCGCAGGCCCAGCGCTGCACGCTCGTCGCTGCCCGGCATCAGCGCCACAAACTCGTCACCGCCAATGCGCGCCATGCACAGGGGTTGCTGGTCGCCCGCGGCCTTGGCCAGCACCTCGCCGGCACGGCGCAGCATGGCATCGCCAGCGGCATGGCCCTGGGTGTCGTTCACAGCCTTCAGGCCATTCAGGTCCATGGCCACGATGCTCAGCGGCCAGGGGCCCTTGCGTGAGATGCGGTTGAGCTCCTCCACATAGAAGGCCCGGTTGCGCAGGCGCGTGAGTGCATCGTGCTTGCCCAGGTACTCCAGGTAGGCCTCGGCCTTTTTGCGCGCGGTGATGTCCACCAGCGAGACCAGCACCATGTCCCAGTCGGCCTCGTGGCCCGGCATCACGGCAAACTGCATGTGGATGTTGATCAGCTCGCCGCTGAGCGAGTAGTTCACCACCTCGCGCGTCTGCATGGTTTTGCCGTTCCACAGGTCCAGCAGCTGGTCTGCAAACGACACACTCATCTCGCCCTTGAACACCAGGTCCAGCTTGCTCAGCAGGTCGCCGCGGTTGGTGGCGGCAAACATGTCCAGCGTGTGTTGGTTCACCTCCAGCACGCGGATCTGCTCCATGCAGCGGCCCACAAACTCGGGGTGTACGCTCAAAAACACCCGAAAGTCCTGCACGCCCGAGTAGCGCACATCGTCCATCAGCCGCTTCACACCGCTGAAATCTTCCACCCACAGCGACACGGGCGACAGGTCAAACAGGTTGCGCGCATGTTGCTCGCTGCGTTCCAGCAGCTGGCGTGCCTGGGTGTGCGTGGTCATGTCTTGCAGCGAGACCATCACGCGGTCCCAGCGGTCCTCGTGGCCCTGCAAGATACGCACGTGGATCTGCACATCCAGGCGCCGCCCGTCCAGTGTGTAGTTCACGCTCTGGCTGGAAAACTCCAGCGCACCGTTCCACATCTGGCACAGCTCGCTCACCATGCGCTCGAACATGTCACCGCGAAACACCTCTGGCAGGCGGGCAATCAGCTCCTCCTGGCTGCTGGCGGCAAACAGACGCAGGGTTTGCTGGTTCACCCGCAGTACCTGGTAGCACTGCGAGCACTGGGCGGCACGCGCCGGGTCGGCGCGTAAATGGGCTTCCAGGTCCGTCACGCCCTGGGCACGCCACTGGTCAAACAAGTCCTTTAGGGCGCTGTAGTCCTCCAGCCACAAGGAGATGGGGGCGGAGTCAAACAGCAGTTCAAAGTCGGTGGAAGCAGTCATGGTCTGGGCACAGAAAAACGAGGTCACAAGCAGTGTAGCTGCGCAAGGTCAAACCGCAGCGCCCATACGGCATGGACAATGGCGGACATGGACACATCGATGGTGATAGCGGGCGGCGGGATTGGCGGTTTGGCGACCGCCCTGGCCGCCGCACGTGCGGGCCTGCCGGTGCGGCTGCTGGAGCAGGCCCCCGCCTTTGGCGAGGTGGGCGCGGGCATTCAGTTGGGGCCCAATGTGGTGCGTGTGTTGCAGGGCTGGGGCCTGGGCGACGCGCTGCGCCGTGTGGCCGCGTTTCCGGCCCAACTTGAGGTGCGCAACGCGTTGAGCGCCGAAACGCTGGGCGTGCTGCCGCTGGGCGCGCAGACCGTAGCCCGCTACGGCGTGGCCTACGCCACCCTTGCGCGGGCTGATCTGCACACCTTGTTGCTCCAGGCGGTGCAAACGCACCCGGTGGACCTGCAGCTGGCCACCACGCTGACCCAGGTGCAGCAGGATGCAGAGGCGGTGCACCTGCAGACAGCGGCAGGGCAGACGCTGCACACCCCCCTGCTGGTAGGGGCCGACGGCCTGTGGAGCCAGGTGCGCCAGCACCTGTTACCGCACAGCCCACCGCGCGCCACTGGCCACCTGGCCTTCAGAGCCCTGGTGCGCCAAGACGCCTTGCCGGCCATGCTGCGCAGCCAGGTGGTCACCGCCTGGCTGGGCCCCAAATTCCACGCGGTGCAGTACCCGGTGCGCGGTGGCGAATGGCTCAACGTGGTGGCGATTGTGCAAGGCCATGCCGCGGGCGACCCGCAGTCCTGGGACCACAGCGCCAACGCGGCCGAGCTGCGCGCGCGCCTGGCCAATGCCCAGGCCCCGCTGTTGGACCTGATCCACGCGATTGATGAATGGCGCCTGTGGCCGCTGTACGACCGGCCGCCCCTGGCCAGCGCTGCCGAACATGCCCAGCGGCGTATTGCCCTGCTGGGGGATGCAGCCCACCCCATGCGGCCCTACCTGGCGCAGGGCGCTGGCATGGCGATCGAGGATGCGCAGCAGTTGGTGGCCTCGTTGCAGGCCCAGCCGGCCGATGTGCCAGCGGCGCTGGCGCACTACGCGCAGCAGCGCTGGCAGCGCAATGCGCGCGTGCAGGCGCGTGCGCTGCGCAACGGCCAGATATTTCATTTGCGTGGCCCACTGCGCGTGGGGCGCGATGCTTCGCTGCGGCTGCTGGGTGCGCGGCTACTGGACTTACCCTGGTTGTACGGCTATGGCGCCTGATTCACCATTGGTTTATTTGCTATTTATTTGATAGCTGCTTGCGCAATACCTACGGGGGCTAGGGCACTAAAAGGCTTGTATTTCAGCGCAGCAGGCTGGCGCCTTGCCATTGGCCCGTGCTGCACAGCTCGCGCACCAGCGCATGGGTAAGGCGCTCCACCGCCTTGGACGCCACCGACCCCGGAATATGGCCCGAGGCACACAGGGCCAGCGTGCGCGTGAGCGGCGGGCTACCCACCTTGGTGGCGTGCAGCAGGCCGGTCTCTATCTCGTGCTGAAACGGCATCAGCGGCAGCAGCGTGCGCCCCAGCCCGGCTAGCAGGGTGGTGCGCAGGATGCTGATGGAGCTGATGTCGGCCTCCACCTGCGGCGGTGCCAGGCCGGCGCGTGCGGCCGCGTGGTCAATCGTGGGGCGCACGCCGTGGGGGCTGGCCGGCAGGGTTAGCGGCAGGGCCAGCGCTTGTTTGAGCGAGATGCTGGATTTGCGCTTCTTGCCGTCTTGCGCGGGCTCGATCAAATACAGCTGCTCACGGAGCAGCGATGTGTTCGCAAACTCTGACAGTTGCCCGTCGTCAAACAGCACCGCCAGCTGGATCTGGCCGGTGCGCAGCTGTTTGCTCAGGTTGCCGGTCAGTTCTTCGGTCAGCTCCAGCTGCACCTGGGGCAACTGCTGGCGCACCGCCCGCAGCAGCGGCAAGGCCAGCGCGTGAGACACGCTGTGCGGAATGCCAAATACCACCTTGCCACTGGGCGCCACGCTGTCGCTGCGTGCGCTGGCAATCGCTTCATCCGCCTGGCGCAGGATGGACACCGCGTGCGGAAAAAACCGGCTGCCCGCCTCGGTCAGCTCCACGCCACGGCGCGAGCGGTGGAACAGGGGCGTGCCCAGCTCGTCCTCCAACTGGGCCACCTGGTGGCTCAGGGCCGACTGGGCAATAAACACCCGCTCTGCCGCCTTGGAAAACGATCCGCTGTCGGCAATGGCAAGAAAGTAGCGGAGTTGGCGCAGTTCCATAGGGTGGGGGTAGAGTAGGTCGCCATCGTAGCCTATCTATCTGGATTCAAGATGCTTGCATATGAAATGCATATTGGACAGATGGATGGGCGCACCGTCTAATCGCTTCACCCACTCTGCTGCCTTGCACTCTTTGGCTACCCGCCAGAGAGCCAGCCGGACCGGGCGATTGCAGGCAGCAGGGGCACTCCATACCCGGGGTGTCGTTGGTGGGTTTAAGGCCGGTACGCCTTAGCCTTTGAGTTGCGGTACCGCCGCTTCGATGTCGTCCAGCAGCCGCGGCCACAGGCGTTCGCCAATCTGCCGGCGGAAGGGGCCGAAGTGGCCAATGCTTGGCACGCCCAGGTCGACGGGCGTCACATGCCGCAGCTCCGCCACGCCCGGCGCAGCAGCAAAGGCCTGCTGCAGTGCCTCCACCACACGGCGCGGGCCAAACACCTTGTCATCGCTGATGGCCCACAGGTGGGCGGTGCCGGTCCAGCGGTGCGCGGTCACCTCCACCGTCGGGTCGCTGGTGAAGTAGCCCGGCATCAGGCCCCAGCGGCTCCAGTCTCGTGCGGCTGCGGCTGGCAGGTCTTCACCCCCGCCTATGGCCCAGCCCGGCAGGCCGCCCAACAGGCGCACGCACAGCGGCAGCCAGAAGCCGAAGAAGAACAGGGCACCCAGGCGCTGGTGCCAGCGTGGCCACAGGCGCCAAAACGGCAGCTGCGCCGCCACACCAATCGCCGCGTCAATGGTCTCCAAGCCCTGGCATTGCGCCAGCGCGTGGCCACCCAGCGAATGGCCCACCCACAGCGTGGCCAGCGGAGTGCCGGTGCCTGCCTGCGCCCGGTGCTGTACGGCGGCAAGTGCGGCCTGCAGGTCCTGCTGCATCCAGTCGCGCATGCTGATGCTGTGGGCCGGCTGCGCGGCCAGGCGTGATTCGCCAATGCCGCGGTAGTCCAGCGTGATGACGGCGTACCCCCGGGTACACAACCAGCGGGCAAAGGCGCGGTAGTAGTGGCGCGGCACGGCGGTGGCCGGCGCCATCAGCGCCACGGCCCGCGCAGGTGTGTGGGGCTCAAACACCGTGGCCCACAGCTGCGTGCCGTCCTGCGTGGTGAGGCACAGGTCCAACTCGGTATGGCGCTGGCCCGGCGGGGCTTCAAAGGCCTGCGTCAGGTGCTGCATGGCGGGTGTCATGTTGGCCGTGGGCAGCCAGCGCGACACGATGTCTTGGGTGTTGGTGGAGGTCATGGTGCCATCGTCCCCGGTTTGGCGGTGCTTGACTAGACGGCGCACTGCATGCACTCTGTCAACGTTATGGAACCAAAGAAACCACCCCCTCGCATTGCCCAGCGGGCACCCGCACTGGATGCCGACGCCCTGGAGCTGTTCGCCCGCGTGGCCCGCGCCGGCAGTTTTTCATTGGCAGCGCAGCAGGTGGGGCAGACCCGCGCTGCCGTAAGCCGGCGCATTGCGTATATGGAGCAGCGCACCGGGCAGACGCTATTTTTGCGCACCACGCGTTCGCTGGCGTTGACAGCCACCGGCCGGCGCCTGCTGCCACATGCCATGGCCGTGCTGGACGCGGCCGAGCAGGCGCGCGGCACCTTGACGTCCGTGCGCGCAGGCCTGGCCGGCAGTCTGCGTATTACCTCGCTGCCCAGTTTTGGCACCACGGTGCTGCCGCCGTTGCTGCTGAAGTTTCGCGAGCTGCACCCCGAGGTGAACTACGACCTGATCATCTCGGACCGGCGGGTGGACCTGCTGCGCGAGGGGGTGGACATCGCTTTTCGCGTGACTAGCAAACCGCCGCCTGACTGGGTGGCCCGGCCCTACCTGCAGTTTCATGTGGGGGCCTGGTGCGCGCCGGGGCAGTGGGGGCCCATGCAGCACCCGAATGAGCTGGCGCCCGCGCCGCTGCTATTGCTGGGCCCGGTGTCGGCCAACCCCGAGATGCACTGGGTGCGCCGCGACGGCAGCGACGCCGTCATCTGCGCGCGTGCGCCCGCTGCGGCGCAGAGTGATGACCTGGCTGTGCTGGTGCGCCTGGCCGAAGGCGGCATGGGCGTGGTGCTGGCGCCCAGCTACTGCGTGCAAGACGCCGTGGCCGCCGGCCGGCTGGTCGAGCTGTTGCCCGAATGGAGCCTCAACATCCGCCAGGGCAATGCCGTGCAGCTGCTGACCCTGCCGCGCCCGCAGCTGGGCGCGGTGGCACGGGCGTTTGCCAAGTTTGTGCAAGACAACGCGCCAACGGTTGGGCCTGCAGGTTTGTGACCCTTGCCGCCATAGGCACTAGAGAGGGCATCCGGTAGCTGCCCACTATCAAACAGGTTTTTCGATCAATTTGTTTGTGGCCTTGGGCCGGTGATTGACACGGCGTGGTCACACAGGCTGCGCACCATCAATTTCCCCCAAATTTTGGGCTGGCGAGGAGGTTTGAATGGACAGATCGAGTTATCGCATCGAAAGTTCGGACATCATGGTCGGGCCGCTGTTGCCCCCGGCGGGCTCCCACTACGTGCTGGTGCATGACCGCGGGCTGGCGACCGTAGTGGCGGCCAAAAGCGTCACCATTCCGTATGGCCGGGAAATCCGGGTGGTGCTGGTCGCGACGGGGGAGGTTGTCTTCCGCAAGACCGCAGCCTTCACCGGAATCAACGTGGAGTAAAACCACAGGTTGCTATCAAAAGAGAAGCTGCTCGCGCAATAACTGTGGATGCTAGAGGCCGATTTGGCTTAAAAACTCGAAGCTGAGCGGCGCTGGGTGGCGCCTTGCCCAGGGGCTGGTACCGGTGCCGTGGGATAGCGGTTACGCTTTTTGCGTTAGGCTGTTGCCATGGCTAAAACACTTGTCAGTCTTTACGTGATTGCGGTCCTCGCCTTGTTCGCGACTGCCGTCGCCATTTGGCGCCTGCAGTGCGAGAGCTTCGGGTGCATGGGCTTGGGGGTTGCCTGGTTTGCTTGGGCAATCGCGTTCTGCGTCACCCTGGTTCTGGGGCTGTTCGCCCGCAACAAAGCGGCTTTGGTGGCCGGTTTCGCGCAAGCTTGCAACGCTGCCTGGTGGCTTCAATGGCTGCTGGGCCTGGCCCTTGTGGCGGCTTGGGTGGTCAAGAAGGTGATGTAGAGGTGTGACGCGATTGGTTGGGTACCGATTCACATTCTTGGAAATCCGCTTCCGCCGCGAATTCCAAGCCTCTGTAGACTGTTAGCCGACATTGCTGTGATACCCAACAACCGTGTCTCCCAAGTTGTGATTTGGAAACCAAACACCAAATGTGACTAGTGGTCCTGCATTGGGAAGAACATGATTTTGGTCCAAGTCTGTTACCGCAATATCTTCAGTAACGCTAACAATCATCTCGTTTGCGCGAGGGTAGCCAAGCGAGTTCAAAAGACTCTCCGCCTGTGCTCTCGATATTGCCGTGACACCGTACCCTAGACCAGGGCGGGTGGAAAACCAAAAGCGTTTCAACATACTGGTCTCAAATAGTTTTCGAGCCGCAGTCTAGTCAATCGCTGCAGGTCGAAGGATTGCTAGTGTCTGCTTCCACCTCGTAGCCGAGGCCCCTACAGACTGATAGCCGACTTTCGCATCGCACCAAAACGCATCAAAGTGCATAGCCACCTCTATTGCGGATTGCATCGCCAAGGATTGATGGCCGCTTTTTCAGAATTTCATTAACAAACACGTCTCCAAAGAAGCAAATACTGCCTTCCCAGGGGTGACCGAAAGTTCCGCTTTGCATACTTTTTTCTAAAAATATTGCGTAATCTCCATCGGGATAGCCATTCACCGCAAAAGACGTTGCATCGATTTTGATACCGAAGCATTCATGCTGCCAGTCAAGGTAGTAAATCTCCTCAAAAGGGCCAATCGCTATCGAAAATGCATGGAAGACGACATCTCTCAGCTCATCAAGATCGGAGTCTTTGTACTGATCACGAAGGCGAAAAGTGATTGAATGCAATGGCTCCACGATGGCAGGAAATGGGCCATTAACAGAGGGATGAAATTTGAACGCTTCGTAAAACGCGTCCCATACTTCTCTGTATTCAGTGCTTTCGAGGCTGCGCATACTCTGGAATACCTTTTGATTTCAACAAGTGCAGAAACAAAACTATCGCCACTTGGGTCTGTCATCGTAAAAACCGTTTCCGCTCCTGTGCCAAGGCGTCTCCAGACTGATTGCGGTCGCTACTTGGCTAAGTTTGCACCGCAATGCGGACAATATCTGATTTCGATACCCCCACCGCCAGCATTTGGTGCAATGGGAATGAACCAGCCTTTGCTCTTCGTCCACCACTCATATCGGACGTCGAAGTAACAAGCGCTCGTATGTCGTTCAAAATCAGCGCAACATGCTTTGAATGAACGAGGTAATCTTTTCGTGCCCTCTGGGCATACGGAGCCGTCAGCATGTGTTTTTTCTGTGGTCATATCCCCTCGTTCGTATGATTCTGTGAACGTCCGCTTCCGCCGCATAGGCGAGGCGTCTACAGACTGAAACCAGTCATACATCGCGCTCTAAAGCGGTCTTTCAATTTGGGTTCTATACAGCAGGAACTAACAGCGAAAGTGCGCTCGAACTTTCTCAAGGTCGCCGGGTTTTAGTTTCGCCATTGTGGCCTTGTCAACGACATTGACTTCCTCTCGTACTTGCAGAAACTGCCCGTCGGGCTGTTCTTGCCAGACAACATAGCCGCAGTGAAGCGCGAGATTAGTGAAGTCGCTGGAATAGTCAACCGCAACGTAGAGCCCTGGCCCAGCTTGCGGTGTGTCCTTGTACCAAGTGACTGAGCGCAAGCGCCTAGACTGAACCGGGCCAGACTTGGCGTTGAAATCCTCCAAAAGTTTTTGGAATGTACTTTGCTGAACGTACTGCTTCTGTCGCGGCGAGAGAAATGCATAAGCATCATCGACTCTATTGGAATCGCGCGCCGCAAAGTAGGCCCTTGTCGCCGCCAGTACAAAAGCCTGCTGCTCAGGAGAGGGCTTCCACGCAGGATCTGCGTTCGTAGAAGCAATATGCTGCTGGGTAGGCTGGCTCACATCCTCTGCAGCACGCTGCGGTTCAAGTCCATATGCTGCAAAGACTGTAAGGAAGATCAAGCCAAAGATGACGATTCGAACGGTGCGGAGAGCGTGCATGCGATGCAAATGAATGAGTAGATGGTCTGAGTCGCAGGTTACTTTACATCGAGTATCAATTTCCGCCGCAGAGCCGAGTCGTCTAAAGACTGACTACAGACATTCACTGCGCTCCGAAGCAGTCGTAAACAGTCAAATCCAGCGGACCAGCCAGAGTGGTTGGCGCAGGTCCGCTTGAATGTAAGTTCAAATCGCATACGGCTGGATGCAGGCGACAAGGGAATTGCGTAGACGATCGTAGTCCAGCCCCTTCGGCTTCCGCAATGGCTTGTCCGGAAGGTCACGAATGATGGCAGAACTTAGTTGAGAGAGGAGGGACGGCTTCTTCGCAGCCACCTTGAGTAAATCCGGATCGATGACCACGTGCAAGGCAAGCGTAGGATTGCTTCCATTCACGTCGGTTAGGCGACTCGCCGCTGGAGCCTTTGGGAGACTCGAAGTCGAGAAGACAACAATCATGGTGCAGCCACTCGGCCAGCCAAAGTCACTGTCCCCAATGGCGTGATTCAGCCAGTCCTCCAGGAACAGGCGGGCATCGTTGAATTCCTCGGCTAGGCCACTGTCCTGGATAGATGAGATGCGGAAGCGCATACCTTGCGGTTTAACGTTTGACATGAGGGGCGTCATTGCCGGTTCGTTGGCAAGCCTAGACGACCTGTTGCAACTCTACGACCCAAATTTATAAGGGTACTGTTGCGCGTTCTGAGCTTTAGCCTGACATCGTCCCAGTTCAGAAAGATCGGCAAGATAGGCTTTCGCTCTTCTCCGTCGATCTGCACAACAGAGAGCCCAAGAGTGCGGCCACTATTCAATGCGGCATAGGTGTCAATTAGTTGCTGGAGCGTTTGTCGTGCTTCCGGTACGACTTGATCGAGAAGACCCCGAACTTGAGTATGAACTTGACCTAAGCCTTGTAGGTACTCCCGCGAGGCTTGGATGATTTCGACGTCCTTGGGCATTTCGGCCAAGGTTTTCTTGTGGAACTGGGAATCTTCCTGCAGAAACTTCTTCTCTGTCACGAGTTCAAGCCGTGTTTCGAGAACGGTCGCGGGTTCTACTCCGGTCCATCGGGAGGCGTGTCGTACTACGTGAACAGCTAGGCCGGAGTGCTGAACATGATTGCGAAGGGCTTCCATGAATCTGTACGAGAACTGAGCATCGTATTGCTCGGCAGTTGCCTGCTTAAAGAGTTTTCGTGAAACCTCAGCATCGTGAGCGCAATCGGCAAGATGCTGCGGGGCGTGATCAAGATACAGGCGCGCAGCGCTGAGGAGATTAACGACCCTTCGATTGGAGTTGGAGCGCACTTCAAAGAGATCTTCATACGAATGAATTTCTCTTACGACAGACGATGCTGCGGCGCATAGCGCGTCCTGCTCAAGTTCTAGGAAGTTGGCAAGCAATAAATCGTAGGTCTCTTCGAGCGCAAAGGCGGCGTTCAGAGCGGTACGTGATTTCCGCGCCGCATGGAACTGCTCCTCCGTGATGGGGATTTCAGGAGTGGATTCCAGGACGGCGAGACACAGGACAAGATTCATGACGCCCAACGCAATTTGTACCGCAAAGCACTGCGGGACAAATTGGGAGTGTGGTCTATCAAAATTGGCATTTACCCATATCCAGCCTGCGCAGGCTGCTCTCATAAAAATAGCGACAAACCCCGCAGTCTGCTAACCCCGATTTTGGCAACTCAATCAGGACCTGAATATCCCCCATTCGGGTGAAATTCTGAACGACTGCTTCCGCCGCATACCGGCTGTCCATCCTACCCGCCTAGCTCACACATTTTGAACGTCGGTTATCCGGCGTTGAATCTGAAGCCACCGACTTCCGCTTGGGGCCGAGTTCTGCCGATGACGCATCAGTGTCAAACAATCAGCGCATTGTGTGCGGAGTTACTGCCTACAAAAAATGCTATCAAAAGAGAAGCTGCTTGCGCAATAACCACGGGTGCTAGAGCCACTTTTTGCTTGAAAATGAGGCGGCGTGCAGTTGAGGCGTTTGGCCTCAAATCGCCGTCGCGTCATCGCCGGTTGGAATTTTCACCGGGGGTGGGACGTAACCCTTGGGCACCCGGATGTAGGCGGTGAGCTCCATGCCGGTGGAGCGCTCGTAGTCCACAATTTTGTCGATCAGGCGCTGGTCCAGCACGTGTTTGGCGGACAGCATGAGCAGCCCGTTGGGGGTGATCAGGTCGCGGGCGAGCACCATGCCGGATATGAGCGCGGGGGACAGGGCGGCCAGTTCGTCATAGGGCGATTTTTCGGGCTCGGGTTTGGGCACGGTGGGCCAGAGGATTTCCTTGAAGGCCTCCACCACGCGTGGGTCGTAGCGTTTGCCGCTGCCGTGGATGATGATGATCTTGGACTCTTCCGGGGTCAGGCGCCGCTGGGTCAGGGTGCCGATCTGCATGTTGTCGTAGTCACTCGCCAGAACGAGGATGCGCGCGCCCAGAGGAATGTCTTCGCCGGCCAAGTGGCCTGGGAAGCCGGAGCCATCAAAACGCTCGAACTGGGCGCAGATGTATTCGGACGATTTCTGCAAATCCTGCAGCGGCATGAGCAACTGCTCGGCGTGCAGCGAGTGTTTGCGGTAGGCCTCCAACTGCTCGGGCGTCATCATGGCCACGGGCGTGTTGAGCAGTTCGTCGGCAAAGCCGACCTTGCCAATTTCGTGCAGCAGGCCCGCCACAAAAATTTCTTGCACCTGCTTGCTGTCCTGCCCCAGTTTTTGTGCAATTTTGCGGCACAGGTCAGCCACGCGGCGAGAGTGGCCCGCCAGGTTGCCACCGCGCATTTCTATGAGGGTGGAAAACACCTTGATGGAAGTGATGAAGCTGTCTTTGAGCCTGTCGTTGGCAACCTTGAGCTCCGCCGTACGCTCCGAGACTTTGGCTTCCAGCGACGCGTTCAACACTTGCAGCGCTTCGTTCTGCTGCTGCGTCAGGGTCTCCAGCCGGGCCTTCTCCAGCGCCAGGGCCTGTCGCTCCAGGGCCTGGCGCACGATGAGGCTGATGTCTGTGTCGTCCCAGGGTTTGGTGATGTAGCGGTAAATCTCGCCGCGGTTGATGGCGCCTATGGTGGAGCTGATGTCGGCGTAGCCGGTGAGCAGCAGGCGCACCGTGCCGGGCCAGCGCAGTTTCACCTGCTCCAAAAACTGGGCGCCGTCCATCTCTGGCATGCGCATGTCCGAGATGACCAGGTCGATCTGCTGGCTGGCCAGCACCTCCAGCCCGGCCTTGCCGCTCTCTGCAATGTGGACCTTGAAGCCTTGCCCGCGAAACAGGCGCCGCAGCGCCGAGAGGATGTTGGGTTCATCGTCCACGCACAGGATGCTGAACGCGGCCATCGTTTCTTTGTGGCCCAGGTCGGGCGTTTCAAGGGTCATAGTCGGTCGCCAGATTCAGGGGTTTGGGGCTGCAGCAAAGGAAGCGTGACGCGAAAGGTGGTGCCCTTGCCGATCTCGGTTTGCACCTCAATGTTGCCATTGTGTTTTTGCACAATGCCATACGACAGTGACAGGCCCAGCCCGGTGCCTTTGCCAATCGGTTTGGTGGTGTAGAAAGGGTCAAAAATTTTGGGCAACACGTCTTTGGGAATACCGCTGCCCGTATCGGCCACCTCAAACCACACGCTGTCCTCCAGGCGGCCAGAGCGCAAGGTGATGACGCCGCGCTCCGGCCCCATAGCGTGGGCGGCATTGACAATCAGATTGAGCACCACCTGGTTGATCTGTGAGGGCATGCACTGCACATCGGGCAGGCTGCCCAGTTCGCGCACTACATCGGCCTTGTATTTCACTTCGTTGTTCACCACGTTCAGCGTGGTTTCTATGCCCTGGTTCAGGTTGGCAAACTGCCAGTCCAGGGTCTTGTCCACGTGCGAGAAGTCTTTCAGGTCTTGCACGATTTCGCGCACCCGCACAATGCCCTCGCGTGACTCTTTCATGAGGACCGGAATGTCCTCCTGCAAAAAGTCCAGCTCAATGCTGTCACGTGCCTCTTTCAGATGGGCCTGCATGGCCTTGTCGCTGGTTTTTTGCTCCCACTCGGCATACACCTCCAGCATGTGAAACAGGTCCGCCAGGTATTTCTCTAGCGTGCCAAAGTTGGAGAAAATGTAGCCAATCGGGTTGTTGATTTCGTGCGCCACACCCGCCGCCAGCTGCCCAATAGATGCCAGTTTTTCGGACTGAATCAGGTGTTCGTGCGCCTCGGTCAGCTTGGCATTGAGGGCGTTGAGTTCGTTGTTGCGGTTCAGCAGGTTTTGTTCGGCCAGCTCGCGCCGGTCCACATCCTCGCGCAGGGTCTGGTTGACCTCGGCCAACTGCGCCGTGCGTTGCTCTACCACCAGCTCAATCTCGGTTTGCGCTTTCAGCAGGGCGGCTTCAGCAATCTTGCGTTCCGAGATGTCCTGCAGCGTCTCAATCGCACCAATCAGGTTGCCATGTTCGTTGCGCAGCGGCGCGGCCGTAAAAAACAGCCAGCGCCCGCCTTGGCCCAGGGTGGGAAAGAAACCCTCGGCCTCGTAGGCGTCGGCAATCAACAGCGAAGCGCGGTACTTGTTCTGGTACAGGTCGTCGATGATTTCTTTCATCGCGCCGTCCACGATCAGGTCGGCCATGACCGGGCGGTCGTAGCCATAAAAAACCTGGCCGAGGCCGACTTTGCCAATGTAGTCTTGCGCGGCAATGCCCAGCGTGGTGGCGCAAGCCTTGTTCATATGGGTGACCACATGGTCGGCATTGATGATGAAGGTGGCGACCGGGCTGCCTTCAAAAAACACCGTCTGGTCAATGCTTCCAAAGCCCAGTCCGGTTGGCAAGCTGTTGCTGTGGGCGTCCATGTGTGGTCTTTCTCAAGAGTCCAGCACACTGCTGGCGGCTTCGAATTGTTGTAACACCTTGCGCATCACCCTTTGCAGGGCTGCGTCGTCCAGCGCCAGTGTGCTCCAGACCATGGCGGGGATGGGTGGTACCGCCTCGCCTGGGTCCTGCGCCAGGTCCAGGGCGTGTGCCATGGCGTCCGCTGCCAGCACGATGATGGGCAGCAGCCCCTTGTTGCCGGCCCGCACGGCGTGGTGGCAGGCCACGGCTTGCTGCAGCTCCTCGGGCAACTTCCAGTGCTGGGCTAGGGCCTCGCCGACGGCCGAGTGGTCCGTGCCAAGCACCTGCCGCTCTGCCTGTAGCACGCTGCAGTCGTGCTGCGCGCGGTAGGCCATGGCCTGCTGGTATTCGGTGGGCAGGTGGGTGGCCAGTGCCAGCCGCCCTACGTCGTGCAGCAGACCTGCCACGTAGGCAATGTCGGTAGGGCCGTCGGTGGCCTGGGCTAATTCGGCGGCACACAGGGCGGTGGCAATCGAGTGGCGCCACAACGATGTCACGTCAAACCCGCTGCGCCCACCGCCTTGCAGCCCGTCAATCAGGGCCGAGGCCGTGGCCAGGCGGCGTATGGTTTTACTGCCCAGCACCGTAACTGCCTCGTGCACGGTTTTGCTGCGGAAGCTGGTGCCGTAGAACGAGGAGTTGGCCAGCTTGAGCGTGCGCGCAGACAGGGCCTGGTCTTGGCTGATCTTCTGGGCCAGCAGCGTGTTGCCGACTTCCTCGTGTCCCAGGCTTTGCAGCAGGTCCAGCACCACGGCAGACAGCGAAGGCAGGCTGTTGATCACCGGCGCCAGATCGGGCAGGGCGGGGGACGTCATGGCTGTGCCGGTGTTAACAAGTCTTGCAACAGGGCCTTCAGCACTTGCGCGCCCGGGTCTTGCGCCACATGCCGAAACAGGTAGTCCAGCCGCTCCTGGGTGGGCCAGGGCAGAGGGGCGGCGGGTGGGCTGGTCGTAGCGGTCACGCAGCCCCCTGGAGTTCGGTGAACGTAATGAGCATTCCCTTGGACTGTGAACGCACGCCCATGCCGCTCCATGCGATCTGCAGGCTGCGCGCACCTAGTTGAAATGGCTGGGCTGTGTGTTCTGCCAAATCGCTGATCACAGCGTGTACCGCGGGCAGGCATTGCGACAGCGCCTCGCCCAGCAACAGGCCGTGGTCGCGCAGCAAGGTGTCGGCCCCTTCGTTCACAAAAGCCACCAGCCCATCGTCGCCCACTCCAATCACCGGCAGGGGAATGCACTCCAGCGCCTCCCGCACGATGGCCAGCGTGGTCTCGTCACGCAGCACCTGGTTGCGGGTGGTCTCCAGCACGGCGTTGAGCTGCATATTGGCCGACACCAGCTCCTGGTTGGTGGTGCGGATCTTGATGTCCAGCTGCTGGTTCTCTTCCTGCAGCTCCTTGTATTCAAAGGCTTTGCGGATGTGGTCGCGCAGCTGCTCGTCTTCCCAGGGTTTGGTCAAGAAGCGGTAGATCGAGCCCTCGTTGATGGCGTCGGTTACCGATTGGAGCTCGGTGTAGCCCGACAACACGATACGGATCGTGTCCGGGTGGCTGGCCTTGGCGGCGCGCAGAAACTCCACCCCCGTCATGCCGGGCATGCGCTGGTCGGAGATGATCACGTCCACATTGTGTTTGGCCAGAATGTCCAGCCCCTCCTGGCCGCTGCTGGCGGTGATGATGTTGTGACCGTCGCGGCGGAACAGGCGCTTGAGCGAGGCCAGTACATTGGCCTCGTCGTCCACCAGCAGCAGGGTACGCTGCGGCTTGCGGAAGCGCAGCAACTCGCCCGGCAGCTGCAAGGGCTGGGCAAACAGTGTCTCAATCGTCTGTGCCGATACCGAGCGGGAGAAAAAGTAGCCCTGTATCTCATCACACACGTTGGTGCGCATGATTTCGCACTGGCTTTCGGTTTCCACCCCCTCGGCAATCACCTTCAGGCCCAGGCCATGGGCCATGGACACGATCACGCGAACAATCACGATGTCGGTCCGGTTGTTGGTGATGTCGCGCACAAAGGACTGGTCGATCTTCACCTTGTCAAACGGAAAACGCTTGAGGTAGCTGAGCGACGAGTAGCCGGTGCCAAAGTCGTCCAGCGAGAGGCGCAGGCCCATGGCCTTGAGCTCCCGCAGCATGGCCTCACTGCGGTCCACATCCTCCATCAAGGCGCTCTCGGTTACCTCCAGGTAAATCAGCGAGGGGTCGATCTGGAAATCGTCCAGCGCACGCCGGACCTGTGCGAGCAAGTCCCGGTCCCGAAACTGCAGGGGCGATACGTTGACCGCCACGTGCGGCACTACGATGCCTTTGCGCTGCCAGTTCTGGATGTCCTCACAGGCCCTGCGCAGCACCCACTCGCCAATCCCCTTGATCAGCCCCGACTCCTCGGCCAGGGGAATGAACTCCACCGGCGACACCCGGCCCAGTTCGGGGTGGGTCCAGCGCAGCAGGGCTTCCATGCCGCTGATTTGCCCCGATTGCAGGTCGGCCAGGGGCTGGTACTCCAGGCTCAGCTGGTTCAGCCCGATGGCGTTGCGCAAGGCCTTGGTGAGGTGGTCGCGCGCCAGCACCTGCTGGTAGATGCCCTCGTTGTAAAACTGGAAGCTGCCCCGGCCATTGGCCTGCGCACGGTGCATGGCAATTTCAATCGCATTGAGCAGGGCATTGCAATCTGCGCCGTTGTCGGGGTAGGTGGCAATGCCAATGGTGGCGCTCAGGGTCAGCGTTTGCCCGTCCACCTCATAGGGCTGGCCCAGCTTCCACAGCAGGCTGGTGGCCAGGTGGGCTGCGCCTTCGGCCTGGGTGCCGGGCAGCACCAGCACAAACTCCTTGCCGCCCGTGCGGGCCAGGGTGTCCTGGTCACGCACCGACTGCCGCAGCCGCTGCGCCACCTGCTGCAGCACCTGGTCGGCCGCGGCATAACCCAGTGTGTCGTTGATGGTCTTGAAGTGGTCAATCCCCACCAGCATCATGGCCAGCGGCTGCTCGGCGCGCTGCACCATGCTGATGGCGTGGGCGGCACGGTCTTGCAGCAAAAAGCGGTTGGGCAGGCCGGTGAGCGGGTCAAAGTGCGAGAGCCAGTTGATCTTCTCCTGGTTGGCCTTTTGTTCGGAGATGTCGCTGAAGGTGCCCACAAAGTTGCAGACCTTGCCACCCGCATCGCGCACCACGCTGATCTTGAGCCACTGCGGGTACTCGGCCCCGTTTTTGCGCCGGCTCCAGATCTCGCCCTGCCAGGTGCCCTGGGTTCGTACCGCGTCGGTGATGGCCTGGTGAAAGTCGTCGCCGTGGCGCTCCGAGGCCAGCAGGCGCGGTTTTTGCCCAATCACATCGGCCTGCGCGTAGCCGGAGATATCGGTGAACGCCTGGTTCACCAGCACCACGCGGCCCTTGGCGTTGGTGACCATGATGCCCTCTAGCCCCTGCGCAAAGACCTGCTCCGACAGCTTCAGCATGGCCTGTTGTGCCTTGCGCTCGGTAATGTCCAGGTGCGCTACCACCACGCCTGCGCCCTCGGTGCCCAGCGGCGTCACGCTCATGCTGAACCAGCGCTCTTGGGTCGGGCTGTTGCAGGGGTACTCCATAAAGAAGCTGGGCAAACGCCCCTGCAGCACGGCTTCAATGCCTTCGAGCGCTTTCTGGCTGTCGCTGGCTACGTCGGTCTGCGGCAGGTGGCAGGCTTCCAGGTAGTTGTCGCCCGGCCCTGCGCGCAGTGCGCTGATGCCTTCCGGGCTGCCGTTGTCCACGCCAAAACGCCGCCAGGGTGCATTCACCGCCAGAATGGTCCCACGCGTGTCCAGCACCGCAATCTCGGCCACCACTGAATCCAGAATCGCCAGGCTGAAGGCCTCGCTGTGGCGCAAGGCGTCTTCGGCCAGCTTGCGTTGTGTAATGTCAAGCCGTACCCCCATGAGCCGCAACGGTTTGCCCGCGTCATCCCGCTCCAGCGCCCGGCCAATCACCTGCATCCAATGGTAGTTGCCATCGGCGTGCTGCAGGCGTCCTTCGTATTGGTAGTCGGCCGACCCATTGGCCAGTGCGCTGCGGATCTGCTCCTCAATACCCGCCCGGTCTTCCGGGTGCACTCTGGATAGCCACAGGGCCCGGTTTCCTGGGCCTTCTTCGGGGGCATAACCTAGCATGGTGTAGTAGGTGGGCGACGCATACCAGGTGTCGTGTCCGATGTCCCAATCCCACACGCCTACTGAGGCCGCGTCGGTCGACAGTTCAAAACGCCGCGCCATGGTTTGCAGCCGGGCGGCGCTGCTGACGGTTTGCTGCCACGTCTGGTTGAGGAAGTAACACAGGGTCAGCACGACAGCCGACGCGATTCCCCAGATCGTTGCCGCAATCCAGGCCAAACGCTCCCACGGTGCCAGCAGCAGTGGGTGCGAAATGCCGACCGCCGCCACCAGCTGGGGGTACTCCTGCAGTTGCCGATAAGAAAACATGCGCGTCACCTGGTCGATAGGGCTGACACTCTGAAAATTGCCATGGGCGTTGGCCGGCAGCAGCGTCTTGAAGAGCGGCCTGTCCCCAAAATTTTTACCCATGATGGTGGCATCAAACGGCGTGCGCATCATCAGTACACCCTCTTGGCTGAAGAGGGAGATGGAGCCCTGGTCCCCCAGGTCGATGCGCTCCCACAGATTGTTCAGGTACTGGGGGTTGACCCCCATGACCATCACACCAGTGAGCGTGCCATCGGCACTGCGCAGGGGCCGCACCGCATTCAAATGCCACTTGCCAGACACCCGCCCCTGCACCGGGCTGCCCAGGTAAAACCCCGTGTCTGCGCTGTCGCGGTAGTGCTGAAAATACGCACGGTCTGCCAGGTTGACACCAATGGCACTGCCGCCCGATTCGTACTGCACCTGGCCGTTGGCATCTGTTACCACCAGCTCGGAGACAAAAGGGATTTGGTCCCGGCTTTCGCGCAGGGCGACACCAGCGCTGCGCTGCGTCAATGTGCCGCTGGTTTGCAGCTGCGCCAGTTTGTTGGCGGCCAATTGCAAACTCATATCTACCGCTTGCAAGGAGCGTGTAGTTTGCTCCTCAATGCCCAGCGCAAAAGACTCTGTCAGCCGGGCCCCTGTGTCCAATGCCAGGGTACGCAGGTGCAAGAGCACCACAAGCAAGCCGATTCCCGAAAACAGGATGGCCACCAACGCCACCCAAATGATTTTGAGTTTGACGGAGCTGCGTCCCTGGGATGGCTCAGGGTGCGCGCGGTGCGGGTCGCCAGGGTAGAGGTGGATCATGTGCCGGTGGTTAAACCATGTTCCACAGTCTAGGGGCATTGCCCGCAATCAC
The DNA here is from genome assembly GCF_056521365.1 of Rhodoferax sp. XS2R6. Taxonomy (NCBI): domain Bacteria; kingdom Pseudomonadati; phylum Pseudomonadota; class Betaproteobacteria; order Burkholderiales; family Comamonadaceae; genus Rhodoferax; species Rhodoferax sp. XS2R6. The sequence continues at coordinate 268,501 of NZ_JBWMAY010000002.1, forward strand.
CAAGGGCGTAATAGCGCGATTCGTCTACGGGTTTTCACTAACTACTTTTATATGATTTAGTTCTGTTTTGCTATAAAAATAGTAGCTTCTTGCGCAATATCCACGGTGGTTAGAGGCCAATTTGGCTTAATTTTCCCAGAGCGCCTGCATGGTGACCTCGAACGCCTGTGCAATGCGGTCCTGCTCCACATGGCGGCCCGCATGCACCAGCTTGCAGCCTGCCACCCAGACCTGGCTCAGGGCCGTGCTGTTGGTGGCAAACACCAGTGCATCCAGCTGGTGGCTGGCGGGCACACCCAGCAGGCCTGGCGTTTGCGTATCGAGTACCAGCGCGTCGGCACGCGCACCCCGCGTGAGGCCCCACCGCGCCTGGCCAGCGGCGGGGCCGCCGGCGTGCAGGGCGGCGTCGAACAGACGGGCGGCCGTGGCGGGCTGCTGCCCTGGCGCGGCCGCCACATTGCGCTGCTGCAGGCGCAGGCGCTGGCCGTATTCCAGCCAGCGCAGTTCTTCCGCCCACTGGCGCGACACATGGCTGTCCGATCCCACGGCCGTGGGCACGCCGGCGGTCAGCCAGGCGGGCAGATCGGCAAAGCCATCGCCCAGGTTGCCCTCGGTGCTGGGGCAGATGACGATGCCGGCGCCGCTGCGCGCCACGGCGTCGATCTCGGCCTGCTCGGTGTGCGTGGCGTGCACCAGCTGCCAGCGGGCGTCCATCTTCCAGCGCTGGCCCAGCCAGGCGATGGGGCGCTGGCCTGTAGAGGCCAAGCAGTCGCGCACTTCCTGCATTTGCTCGGCCACGTGGATGTGGATGGGCATGTCTGTACCGCCCACCTGGGCGAGCAGTGCATCAATAGATTCGGCGGAGGCTGCGCGCAGCGAGTGGATGGCCACGCCCGCATTCACCAGCGGCCGGCCGCTGGCCTGCACCGTGGCTTGCAGCCGCGCGATGAAATCGGGCGTGCCGGCAAAGCGGCGCTGGTCGGGCCGCAACGCGGGCTGGGCAAAACCTGCGCGCTCGTACAGCACGGGCAGCACGGTCAGGCCCAGGCCGGCGTCGGCGGCTGCATCGGCTACCGCCCAGGCCATGGTGGCTTCGTCCGCATAGGGCTGGCCGTCGGGCTGGTGGTGCAGGTAGTGGAATTCGCACACCTGCGTGTAGCCACCCTGCAGCAGCTCTACATACAGCTGGGCCGCCACGGCGCGCAGCTGCGCGGGCGTGATGCGCAGCGCCACGCCATACATGCGGTCGCGCCAGGACCAGAAGTCGTCCGCCGCCGATTCGCGTCGCTCGGCCAGGCCGGCGAATGCGCGCTGAAACGCATGACTATGTGCGTTGACCAGGCCCGGAAGCACCGGGCCTGGTAGTACCGTGGCGTGGGCGGGCGGGGTGGTGATGTTGGGCGTGATGTCGGCCCAGTGGCCTTGCGCATCCACAGCCAGGCACACGTTCTGTTCCCAGCGGCCATTCAGCCAAGCCTGCGGCGCCCATAGAAGTTGCTCGCTCATGCGGGCCTCCAGTCCACCAGGGTCTGCACCAGCGCCCGCAGCACAGGCAGTACAGTGGCTGCACGCGCGGGGTCGATGGCGTAGGGCGGCTCCTCGGCCATGTAACACCGCCAGCACATCTCCAACTGGATGGCGTGCACGTTCTCGGCCGGCCGGCCGTAGTGGCGCGTGATGTGGCCACCCTTGAAACGGCCATCCACCACCTGGGTGAAATCCTGTTGGCTTTGCAATACTTTCGATAGCGCCTCGCGCAATGCAGGTGCGGTACTGCTGCCATTCACCGTGCCCAGGTTCAGATCCGGCAGCTGGCCGTCAAACAACCAGGGCAGCACGGAGCGGATGCTGTGCGCATCAAACAGCACCGCGTGGCCATGCACGGCGCGCAGGCGCTGCAACTCGGCTTGCAATGCATCGTGGTAGGGACGCCAGTAGCTTGCGACCCGATCGGAAATCTCGGCCTCGCTGGGTGCCATGCCCTCGCGGTACAGCGGCTCGCCACTGAAAAAGCGGGTGGGGCACAGCTCGGTGTTGTTCACGCCGGGGTACATGGGCGCATTTTCGGGTGGGCGGTTAAGGTCCACCACATAACGCGCATAGCGCGGCACGATGGTGCCCGCACCCATGGCGCGCACAAAGGCGTAGAGCGGCTCCAGAAACCAGTCGGTGTCTTCGGTGGCTAGCGCGCGCGGCACCATGCGAGTTTGCAGGTCCGCCGGTATCTCGGTGCCCACGTGGGGAAAACTCACCAAGAGCGGCGTGCTGCCGGACGTGAGGGTGAAGACGGGGTGACTCATACGCTGCGCTCCAGCCCGCCGTGGATGACGCGGCGGCAAGGGTTGTGGCCAAACCAGTAGGCCAGTTCGTTGGGGTGCTCCAGGTCCCACACACAAAAGTCAGCGCGCTGGCCAGCCGCCAGCGTGCCGCGGTCGTGCAGGCCCAGGGCGCGTGCGCCGTGTACCGTGGCGCCGCGCAGCGCCTCTTCGGGCGTCAGGCGGAACAACGTGCAGGCCATGTTGAGCATCAGCAACAGCGACAGGCCGGGCGAGGTGCCGGGGTTATGGTCGGTGGCAATGGCCAGCGGCACGCCGTGGGCGCGCAGGGCGTCGATAGGGGGAAGCTTGGTGTCGCGCAGAAAGTAATAGGCGCCGGGCAGCAGCACAGCCACGGTGCCGGCGGCTTGCATGGCGCGGATGCCAGATTCGCTCAAGTGCTCCAAGTGGTCGCACGACAGTGCGCCAAACTCGGCGGCCAGCGCGGCCCCGCCCTGGTCGCTCAGCTGTTCGGCATGCAGTTTGACTGGCAAGCCCAGTGCGCGTGCGGCCTCAAACACGCGCCGTGTCTGCGCGGGTGTGAAGCCAATGTTTTCGCAAAACGCATCCACCGCATCCACCAGACCTTCGGCCTGCAGCGCGGGCATCCAGGCGCAGACGGCGTCCACATAGTCGTCGGTGCGGCCCGCAAACTCGGGCGGCACGGCATGCGCGCCCAAGTAGGTGGTGCGCACACTCAGTGGCAGCGCGTCGCCCAGTGCGCGCGCCACACGCAGGCAACGTGCTTCGTCGGCCTCACTCAAGCCATAGCCCGATTTGATTTCGATGGTGGTCACGCCCTCGGCCATCAAGCTCTGCGCGCGACGGGTGGCACTGGCTAACAGTTCTTTGTCGCTGGCGGCACGCGTGGCGGCTACAGTGGAGCGTATGCCACCGCCTGCGCGCGCGATGGCTTCGTAGCTGGCGCCCTGCAGGCGTTGCTCAAACTCTGCCGCGCGCTGGCCGCCATAGACCAGGTGTGTGTGGCAGTCCACGAGGCCCGGTGTCAACAACGCGCCGCCCAGGTCGTATTCGTCCTCCACCTGTTTTGCCTTTGGGGCGGGCAGGGCAGATGCTTCGCCTACCCAGACGATGCGATCGCCCTGCGTGAGCAGGGCGCCGTCTTCAATCCAACCCCACGGTGTGCTGCCGTGCAGCGTGGCGAGCTTGGCATTGCGCCAGAGGGTAAGGGCGGTCATGCGTGGTCTCCGGTGGTGGCACTTTGGGGAGAAAAGCCCAGCCAGTAGGCGCATGGCGCCTGCGTGGCATCGTCCGCCAAAAACTGCCAGCGTGCGCTGCGTGGTTGGGGGTGCCAGAGCAGGGTGTGGGCATCCAGCTCCAGGGTCTGCGTGCCATCGGTCCACCGGCCGGCATGGCAGGTGTAGAGGCCGCCAGCCACCAGGCTGGCATGCCAGGCCACGCCCGGTTGCACGGCCTGCATCAGGCCCTTGCCGCCGCGCACCATCAGGTTCAGGTCTTGTGTGGGGCCGACTAGCAGCCGGCAGCCGGGGGCGGCTGCGCCATCAAAGTACAGCGGCGCGTCGCCAGCGCGCAGCACCTGTTCGCTGCCCAGCTGCAAGGCCACGCCCGCACCTTGCAGCACCGCAAACCAGCGTTGCACGCCGGGGAAGGCAGAGAAAGGGCCATCGGTGTCAATGTCCGCACGGCTGATGCGCAACTGCCAGGGGTTTGCCGGATCTGCGGGCGGCCACGCCAGCAGTTCGCGCGTTTGCCCGCCGCCATTGCGCCAGGGCTGGGGCGTGCAATCCTGCGCGTGGATGAGTTGCGGCGTCATGGCTTGAACTGCCCGTGGATTTGGTAACGCGCGCCGGGGTGCACCAGCCGCGCCAGGGTGATAGGTACGTCGCGGTTCATGGTGCGGCGCACCACGATGAGGCAAGGGTCTGCCGTGGTGATGCCCAGCAGTTCGGCCTCGTGTGCGCTGGGTTGGCCGGCTTCGATGGAGTACTGCGCCTCCCACAGTGGCGCTACCTCCAGCAGGTAGTGCGTGGGTGTGGTTTGGGTGAAGTCCATGCCCAAATAGTCCGGCGCGCAGGCCGGGTTCACATAGCGGTCCTCGCACTGCAGTGGCACGCCATTCTCGTAATGCACGATGAGGGTGTGGAACACCGGTGCCCCCAGCGGCAGGCCCAGCTGCTGCGCCAGGCCATCGGCCGTGGGCTCCTCACGCGACAGCACCACCCGCGCATGGTGCTGGTGGCCGCGCGCCAAGATGTCTTCGTGCAAATCGGTGATGGTGAGGGTGGACGACACGCGCGCCAAGTGCGCCGCAAACGTGCCCACGCCCTGCACGCGCGTGACCAGACCTTCGGCCTGCAACTCGCGGATGGCGCGGCCCACCGTCATGCGACTGACCTGAAACTGGCCCACCAGCTCGGACTCGGACGGCATCTGCGCGCCTGGTGTCCAGCGGCCTTCGGCCAGTCCTTGTTTCAGAAAATCTTTGACACGGGTATAGGGTGCTTGAGCCATGGTGTAAATTCTAGTTGCATAGACATGTCTAGACAAGTAGACTTCGCCGCATTCTTTGTTGTTTGTGAGAAAAGACCATGGCATCCACCATCACACCCGCCCAAGCCCACCCCGTGCGCGCACCTCGCGGCACCGAGCTGCATTGCAAGAACTGGCTCATTGAAGCCGCCTACCGCATGCTGCAAAACAACCTGGACCCCGAAGTGGCCGAGAACCCCGACGCCCTGGTGGTGTACGGCGGCATTGGCAAGGCCGCACGCAACTGGGACTGCTACGAGGCGATCCTGGAAAGCCTGCGCAACTTGAATGAAGACGAAACCCTGCTGGTGCAAAGCGGCAAGCCCGTGGGCGTGTTCCGCAGCCACGCGGATGCGCCACGCGTGCTGATTGCCAACTCCAACCTGGTGCCCAAGTGGGCCACCTGGGAGCACTTCCACGAGCTGGATAAAAAGGGCCTGATGATGTACGGCCAGATGACGGCCGGCAGCTGGATCTACATTGGCAGCCAGGGCATCGTGCAGGGCACGTACGAGACCTTTGTGGAAGCTGGCAAGCAGCACTACGGTGGCAGCCTGGCCGGGCGCTGGATCTTGACCGCGGGCCTGGGCGGCATGGGCGGTGCGCAGCCGCTGGCCGCCAGCTTTGCGGGGGCCTCATCCCTCAACATCGAATGCCAGCAAAGCCGCATCGACTTCCGCCTCAAGACCCGTTATGTGGACGAGCAGGCCGCCGACCTGGACGATGCGCTGGCCCGCTTGGCTAAATACACGGCGGAGAAGAAAGCCGTGTCGATTGCCTTGCTGGGCAATGCGGCCGACATCCTGCCCGAGTTGGTGAAGCGCGTGAAAGCCGGCGCCACCGGCGGTGTGCGCCCCGACATCGTGACTGACCAAACCTCCGCCCATGACTTGGTCAACGGCTACCTGCCCAGCGGCTGGACGGTAGAGCAGTGGCGCGCTGCACAGGCCGACGACACCCAACACGCCGCGCTGCGCCTGGCTGCTGCCAAGGGCTGCGCCGTGCATGTGCAAGCCATGCTGGACTTTCAGGCCATGGGCATTCCGACCGTGGACTACGGCAACAACATCCGCCAGGTGGCGCTGGACCAAGGCGTGCAGAACGCTTTCGACTTCCCTGGCTTTGTGCCCGCTTACGTGCGCCCGCTGTTCTGCCGTGGCAAGGGGCCGTTCCGCTGGGTGGCGCTGAGTGGCGACCCCGAGGACATCCGCAAGACCGACGCGAAGATGAAAGAGCTGTTCCCCGAAGACACGGCCCTGCACCGCTGGCTGGACATGGCCGGTGAGCGCATCGCCTTCCAGGGCCTGCCCGCACGCATTTGCTGGATCGGCCTGGGCGAGCGCCACCGCGCCGGCCTGGCGTTTAACGAGATGGTGAAAAACGGTGAGCTGAAAGCCCCCATCGTCATCGGCCGCGACCATTTGGACAGCGGCAGCGTGGCATCGCCTAACCGCGAGACTGAAAGCATGCAGGACGGCAGCGATGCCGTGAGCGACTGGCCGCTGCTCAACGCGCTACTCAACACCGCCGGTGGCGCCACCTGGGTGAGCTTGCACCACGGCGGTGGCGTGGGCATGGGTTACAGCCAGCACAGCGGCGTGGTCATCGTGGCCGACGGCACGGATGCAGCCGCCCGGCGCCTGGAACGCGTGCTGTGGAACGACCCCGGCACCGGCGTGATGCGCCATGCGGATGCGGGCTACGACATTGCGGTGCAGTGCGCCAAAGAACAGGGTATGAACCTGCCCATGCTGGCCAAATAATCCACAACAACAAGAAAGAAAAACCCATGACCTCTCTCATCCTCCACCCCGGCAAGATCACGCTCGACGAGCTGGGCCTGATCCATGCGGACGTGTGCCAACTGACCCTGCCCGCATCGGCCCGCGTGGCCATGCGGGCATCGCACGCGCTCGTCAAGGCTGCGGCCGATGGCGATGCGCCGGTGTATGGCGTGAACACCGGCTTTGGCAAGCTGGCCAACAAGCGCATTAGCAAAGACCAGCTGGCTACGCTGCAGCGCAACCTGATCCGCAGCCACAGCGTGGGTGTGGGGGAGCCGCTGGCTGCGCCCATCATGCGGCTGATGATGGCCACCAAGGCCGCCAGCCTGGCGCGCGGCTACTCCGGCTGCCGAGAGCTGGTGGTGGACACGCTCTTGGCCGTGCACAACGCGGGCCTGGTGCCCTTTGTTCCCGCACAAGGTTCGGTGGGTGCGTCTGGCGACCTGGCGCCGCTGTCCCACATGACGCTTGCGCTGATGGGCGAGGGCGACATGATGGTGAATGGCCAGCGCGTGCCCGCGCTGCAGGCACTGCAAAAGGCGGGCATCACACCGCTGGAGCTGGAAGCCAAGGAGGGCCTGGCCCTCATCAACGGCACGCAGACATCGACCGCGCTGGCACTGCATGGCCTGCTGGCGTTTGAGCCGGTGCTGGAAGCCGCGCTGCTGATCGGCGCGCTGACGCTAGACGCCGCGCGCGGCAGCGACGGCCCGTTTGACCCGCGCATCCACGCCGTGCGCGGCCAGCCTGGCCAGATTGATGTGGCGCAGTACTACCGCGAGGTGCTGGTAGGCAGCCAGATCCGCAAGTCGCACGAAGAGGGGGACGACCGCGTGCAAGACCCGTATTGCTTGCGCTGCCAGCCGCAGGTGGTGGGCGCCTGCCTGGACCAACTGCGCCACGCCGCGCGCGTGCTGCTGATCGAAGCCAATGCGGTCACCGACAACCCGTTGGTCTTCCCTGATGACGGCGCGATGATCTCCGGCGGCAACTTCCACGCCGAGCCCGTGGCCCTGGCGGCCGACGGCATGGCCCTGGCCATTGCCGAAGTGGGCGCCATTGCCGAGCGCCGCATTGCCATGCTGATCGACAGCGGCGTGTCGCGCCTGCCGCCTTTCCTGACCGCCGATGCGGGCCTCAACAGCGGCTTCATGATCGCGCACGTCACCGCCGCCGCACTGGCGTCGGAAAACAAATCCATGGCGCACCCGGCCAGCGTCGACAGCCTGCCCACCAGTGCCAACCAGGAAGACCATGTCTCCATGGCCACCTTCGCCGCGCGCCGCCTGCAGGGCATGATCCACAACACGGCCCACATCCTCGGCATCGAACTGCTGGCCGCCGCACAGGGGATAGAGTTTCTGCGCCCGCTGCAAAGCTCTCCGGTGCTAGAAGCCGTGCACGCGCTGCTGCGCAAAGACATCCCCGCACACCACGTGGACCGCTACCTGGCGCCCGACATTGCACACGCCACGCAGCTGGTGCGTGACGGCGCAGTGGCCAAGCTGCTCAAGCCACTGAGCGGCCTGCCCAAGTTGTGGATTCCGGGCTAGGGGGCGATACCGCAACGGGTGCAAGGTTGTTGCCCCGGGGCTACCATTTGCCATGGCCACCAGCGAATCCACGACCAAACGTTACCTGCCCTGGGTGGTCGCCACGGCGCTGTTCATGGAGCAGCTGGACTCCACCATCGTCAACACCGGCATCCCGGCGATGGCGGCCAGTCTGGGCGTTACGCCGCTGAGCCTGAAGGCCGTGGTCAGCAGCTACATCCTGGCGCTGGCGGTCAGCATTCCCATAAGCGGCTGGCTGGCCGAACGGTATGGCAGCCGGCGCGTCTTCATGTTTGCGGTGGGCTTGTTCACGGTGTCGTCGGTGTTGTGCGGCCTGGCCGTCAACGCCACCATGCTGATTGCCGCGCGCGTGCCGCAGGGCATTGCGGCGGCCATGATGATGCCGGTGGGCCGCATGGTCATCGTGCGCACCTTCTCCAAGGGCGAGCTGCTGCAGGCCATGAACTTCGTCATCATCCCCGCGCTGTTGGGGCCGCTGCTGGGGCCCACGGTGGGCGGGCTGATCGTGCACTGGGCCTCGTGGCGCGAGATCTTTTTTGTGAACGTGCCCGTGGGCCTGGCCGCCATGTGGTTTGCCAGCAAACACATGCCTAATTACCAAAACGACACACCGCCCCCGCTGGATGTGCGCGGCTTGCTGTTGTTTGCCAGTGGTGCTGGCTTGCTGTCGTGGCTGCTGGAGGTGTTTGGCGAAATCAGCCTGTCCAACGAGACGGTGGCTATGTTGGTGGCCGTGTCGCTGGGGCTGCTGGCCGCCTATGGCTGGCACGCCAAGCGGGTGCCACACCCGCTGCTGCGCCTGTCGCTGTTTTCCACGCGCACCTTTCGTGTGGGTGTGTTGGGCGGTTTTGTCACGCGGCTGGGTGTGGGTGGCATGCCGTTTTTGCTGCCGCTGCTGTACCAGCTGGGCCTGGGCATGCCGGTCTGGCAGTCGGGCCTGTTGATGATGCCAGCCGCCATTGCCGCCATGGCCATGAAGGCGCTGGCCGCGCCCATGCTCCGGCGTTTTGGTTACCGGCGCGTGCTCATCGTCAACACGCTGCTGGTGGGCTGCGCCATCGCCAGTTATGCGCTGGTGGATGCGGGCACGCCGCTGTGGGCCATCGTGGGCCTGGGGCTGGCGCTGGGCCTGTTCAACTCGCTGCAGTTCTCCAGCATGAACTCCATGGCCTATGCCGACATTGACGCCGCCGACACCGCCATGGCCAGTACCCTGGCCAGCACCTTGCAACAAATGTCCATGAGCTTCGGGCTGGCCTTTGGCTCGTTGATCACCGCGTACTTCTTGCAAGGTCTGTCGCAGTCCGACCGCCTGGCCGTCACGTCCTCGCTGCACCACGCCTTCATCGCGCTGGCAGTGCTGACCGTGGTGTCGTCCGCCGCATTCTGGACGCTGCGGCCAGAGGATGGGGAGAGTGTCAGCAAGGGGAGTGCGGCTGCTTCTTGAAAGTTCGGTTGCATGAGGCGATGTATGAAGCGTATATAATACGTATACGTTTCATATGGAGTTAACCCATGGGTATTGTCAAAATTTCGGACCAGATGCACGAGAACCTGCGTGTGGCGGGCAGTGCACTCAGCCGGTCTATCAACGCACAGGCCGAACACTGGATGCGCGTCGGCATGCTGACCGAGATGTACCCGGAACTGGACTACCGGGAAATCTGCCAACTGCTCATTCGGGCTGAACTGGCGGGGGGGCTAGACATCACCATGGCCTCTGCTGGCCAGTTGGGCAAACCCGGCGCATCCACCGCCGAAAAGAAACACTGATGCTGCACGACGTCCCCCTCAAATCGGCCGAAGAATTGGCCCTGTCGCGCCGCGCTGCACAGCTGGCTGCCCAGGTGCTGGCCATGATCGAGCCCCACGTGGTGCCCGGCGTCAGCACCGAGGCGCTGGACCGCCTCTGCCACGACTACATCGTCAACGTGCAAGGCGCCATTCCCGCCAACCTGGGCTATCTGGATTACCCCAAAACCATCCTCACCTCTGTGAACCAGGTGGTGTGCCACGGCATTCCGTCGGCCGACCAGATTTTGAAGAAGGGCGACATCGTCAACATCGACGTGGCCGTCAACAAGGACGGCTGGTTTGGCGACACCAGCCGCATGTTCTATGTGGGCGAGCCCAGCGTGTTGGCCAAGCGTCTGGTGGAGACGACCTACGAAGCTTTGCGCGCCGGCATCCAGCAAGTCAAGCCCGGCGCCACGCTGGGCGATGTGGGCCACGCCATCCAGACGGTGGCCCACCGCGAACGCTTTAGTGTGGTGCGCGAATACTGCGGCCACGGCATTGGCCAGATCTACCACGACGAACCCCAGGTGCTGCACTACGGCCAGCGCGGCCACGGCCTCACGCTGGAACCCGGCATGGTCTTCACGATTGAGCCCATGCTCAACGCCGGCAAACGCGACACGCAACAGCTGGCCGATGGCTGGACGGTGGTGACCAAAGACCGGTCACTGTCCGCCCAGTGGGAGCACATGGTGGCAGTGACTGCGGACGGGTACGAGGTGTTAACCGCGTGGCCGGGTGGGACCGGAGCGTATCCGGCGATGTGACAGTCGCGCTAGGTCAGCCGCACTGGATGCGTCAGGAAAATGACCGCCACAGCGCCGTGTTCACAAACCACGTGTTGATGCGGCTCGTGTGGAGGGTGAGGCTGACTTCACCTGCTTGCTCCTGGACTTCAGCCAACAACTTGTGCTTGGAACCCGAGTTGTCGAAGATGTACGCCCGATGGGCTACCTCGGAGGCCTCGGTCATCAGACCGATCGACTCACCGTAGCGCTTGCGGACCTTGTCGGCTGGGACCGGGTGGCCGCCCTGCATGACACGGCGCCGCACACGGTCCAGGTTGATCTCTGGATCGTCCGTGGCGACAAAGTAGAGATAGACCCGGTAGCCCCGGTTGCGCGCTTCCTTCATGAAATCGACTTTGTCGCGCGAGGACATGACCGTCTCGAAGGTGAATGTCTTGCCTTCTTCCAGCAACTCGCGGCGGATGGTGTCGGCCAGCACCGACGCGAGGTAGGAGTTAAAAGGGCCAGGCACTTTCAAGGTGAGCGACTTGCTGATCGTCATCTGCCCGAGCAACGCGTGCAGCCCCAGTTTCTCGGCAAACTTGGAGTTTTGGATGTGCTGTTCGAGCCTGCGCAGCACCGCCTCGTGCCGGGCCGTGATACCCAGTTTTGCCAAACTCAGCTCGCCACCGGTGTCTTTGAGTGCACGCTCAATTTCATCGGCGTTGATGAACACGCCAATCCACTGCGGTTTGAGTTCACTTTGAATGGTGCTCTTGCCCGATCCATTGGGGCCCGCCAGTACGCGTAGCCGGGGTTGGGCCGCAGGAGCAGGTTTTGCGGGCGGCTTGGCCGCCGTTTTGCCGCCTGCCGGTTTACTTGACACGCTTGAGGATGGCGCCAGGCTTCACGCGCTTGCCCAGGGGCAGGGGCTTGATGACGGTGGAGGTGCCATCCGCACGACGCTCCACCATTTGGCCCTGACTCGTCTTCACGACGACGGCGCCAGTGCGGTGCAACGTGGTCTTGTAGGCCGCATGCCCCGACTTGGCCGCAAGCTCAGGGAAGCGACGCTCGGCAATTTGCATTGCGTGTTCTGACAAGGGCAAGCTGTTGCGGGAAGACATAAATGATCCAAAAAGCCTGTGTGGGCCCATTTTAACAGTCGGCCCCTTGCAAAGGGGGGCAAGCGTTCATGGCCCTAGAAGCAAGAGTTGGCATGAGCATAAAAAACGGGAGCTTGGCTCCCGCTTTTTTATTCAGTATGTTGCGCAGTGTGAGTTTATGCAGCTGTCGCCAATTTGCGGCGGCGGGCAACACCTGCCATCAAACCCAGCCCCGCCAACATCAGGGCATAAGACTCTGGCTCGGGCACTGCTGTCACTTCGGTCAATTTCCAGTAGGGGTCGGCGACCTTGTTATAGCTGTAAAAGTAATAGATCGAACTTTCGCCCGTGCTGTAACCAATTACATAACTGTAGGCATTGTCGGTTGGCCTGAAATAATTGGAAGTCTTGGCGGCAATGAACGCAAAGTTGTTCTGCGCCCCGCTAAACGAAACCACAGCATCACCACTCACCCAATCTGCAGCCTGAGTGTCATAGTGGTAGGGAAGAGCGGCACCTTCGCCACCCAGTTCCGCATTGAGGAAGCTGGCCCTGACGCTGATATTCGACAGGTTTGTGACCAGGTCGCCAGTAGCGATGCCGTCAAACGAGCCAGAAATACTGAATTCTGGCGTTGGGTTGTACGAGTAGTTGAACGTGGCTGCCTGCGCAACCACTGCGAACGAAAAAACGGCTGTAGCAAAAATCTTCTTCATTGTTTACTCCCTAATTGAATTTGGCTTTGCACGGCAAATTTTAATGCCGCCCTGAGTACCTGCCCGATGGCAAAACCGCCGACTTCAATTTCGAGCGCCCGCAGCAGGGCAGGGTGATGTACCCTGAGTTCAAGCAGCGCACCCAGCAAGCCGGTTGCGTGGGCTACACGGTCTGGATTGCGGGCCGCCACGTGGTCTACCTGGGCCGCAGGGGCGACACGCATGTCGAGCGCTTTCCCAACTGATTCTTTGCATTGTTGAAGGACCCCATATGAACTCCAACTCCCCAGTCGCACTGGTCACCGGTGCTGGCACCGGCATCGGGCGGGCCGTGGCCCTGGCGCTGCTGCACGCGGGTTACCGCGTCGTATTGGCCGGGCGGCGGGCCGAGCCGCTGAACGCGGTGGCCCAGGCCAGCTGCACCGACCGCGCACACCCGGTGTGCGTGGACGTGAGCCAGCCGGCATCGGTGGACCAGCTGTTTGCCACCATCCAAGCCAAGTTTGGCCGGCTAGACCTGTTGTTTAACAACGCGGGCGTGGGGGCGCCCAAAGTCAACTTCGAAGACATCAGCTTTGCGCAATGGCAAACGGTGGTGGATGCCAACCTCACCGGCTCCTTTTTGTGCGCGCAAGGCGCCTTTCGCCTCATGAAGAGCCAGAGCCCGCAGGGCGGGCGCATCATCAACAACGGCTCCATCTCCGCCCACGCACCGCGCCCCAATTCCGCGCCCTATACCTCCACCAAACACGCTATCACCGGCCTCACCAAGTCCATCTCTTTGGACGGTCGCAAGTACAACATTGCCTGCGGCCAAATTGACATTGGCAACGCGCTGACCGAGCTGTCGGCCCGCATGTCCACCGGCGTGCTGCAGGCCCATGGCGAGGTTGCCGTGGAGCCCATGATGGATGTGCAGGAAGTGGCCAACGCCGTGCTGCACATGGCGCAGCTGCCGCTGTCCACCAACGTGCAGTTCATGACCATCATGGCAACCAACATGCCGTTTGTGGGTCGCGGCTAAGCCTTTTCAGGGCGCGAGGCCAGTGCGATACTGGCCCGCATGCACCAGCCTGAAGCTCCCCACGGCGTACGCCATTTCGGACAAATCCTGCTGTGGCCCCTGCGGCTGATGCCGGTGCGCGGGGCGGAGGCGCAGCACGCCAAGCCGTGGGAAATCTTGTCCGCCATGGGCGACGCCACCCCCTGGCGCGAAGTGGTGGACGAATACACCGGCGATGCCCAGCACTTTCATGAGCGGCATTACAACGAGTTCGTCACCTTCCTGCCCTATGTGCAGCGCTTCCTGTATGGCGAAGGCCATGCCAAGGGCGGCGGGCAGGTGCACGGCTCGCCCATGCGGGTGTTCCGCCGCCACGATGTGAGCGCGGTGCGCGTCGTTCTGCGCGCCTTCGAGGAAGCCATCACCCTGAATGTGGTGCATGTCGACCTGTATTTCTTTTTGGACCTGGACCTGGTGCTGCTCAACGTCGAGGTGGCGTGTGACCACTTGCCGCTGGCGCAGGCGCAAGAACTGCTCTACCGCTTTGGCCGTGGCTACCCCTCGGGCTGGGATGCGCAGGGTCAGGCCCAGCACTGCCTGCACCAGGCCGAGTGGCTGGGCGCGCAAGGCCAGGTGCTGGCGCAATCCAACGCGGGCGAGCGCGACCTGTTCATGGCGCATGTGGCCCGCCACCGCGCCCCCCGCATTGCCGCCCACTGGGACTGGCTGTTGCAGCCACTGGTGAGCGACCATTCGGAGCAAGAGGGCGCACTGCGCTACCGGCAGATCGAGTACTACCGCATGCCCTTGCTGGGCTACTTGGCCGTGGACGACCCCCAGACCCTGAGCCGCAGCGATTTCGTCCGGCTTGGCTTGGTCACCGGCGCTGGCAGTGCGGAGGGTGAGGCCGCGCTGCCCTTTGCCGACGACCACCTCTGCGATTTTGAAGACCGGTATTGCTACGACCGGTTCTGGACACCCGGTGGCGCCGCGCCCCACACCCGCTACCTTTGCACCGGCCATTCGTTGATTGTGGTGGGCGATGCCAACAGCCAGTTTTTCTCGTGCCGGGACCGGGGCGTGCTGGCGCAGTTCAGGCACCAGCACTTTTTGCTGTTTTTGATTGCGCATTTTCAGAAAGCCGCGTTGTTGATGTTTTCAGACCGGCTGGCCGAAACACTGCGCAACCTCAACATCAGCGACCCCGCCAGCGTGCGCGTGTTCAAGCGCAGCATCCGCAGCAGCTTTGCCGGCTTTTTGCGTTTTACCCACCGCTACTGGTTCCATGAGATTTCGGAACAGGCCCAAACCCGGGCGCTGTTTGCCAAGTGTGTGCAGCACCTGGGGCTGGACCCGCTGTATGCCGAAGTCAAAGAGCGCATTGCCGACATGAACAACTACCTGGAAGCCGACAGCCTGCGCCGCCAGGCCAACACCGTCGTGCGCCTTACCGTGGTCACCATCCTGGGCCTGATCGGCACCATTACCACCGGCTTTTTGGGCATGAACCTGCTGGCCGAGGCAGACGCCCCCTTGTTGCACAAGGTGCTGGTGTTTGCCTTGGTGTTTGGGGTCACCATCACACTCACGGTCTACACCATTGCCAAGTCCAAGCGCTTGTCGGATTTTCTGGATGTGATCTCTGAAGAACGCGTAGGCACCTGGACCAAGATGAAAGCCTTCGCCGCCATCTGGGCCCGGGAGCGCGATCGGGATTGAGGGCGGTGCCGGTGCGCCTAAGCCTCTGGCAGCTTGGCAATCACCTTGATTTCAAACTGAAACCCGTAGAGCCAGGTCACGCCAATCCCCGTCAGCGTGGGGTGCGGCGCCTCGCCCCAAAACTCATGGATTACGGGCATGACGGTTTCAAAGTGCTTCTCCGGGTCCACGATAAACACCGTGACGTCAATCACGTCGTCGAAGGTGCAGCCCGCGGCCGCCAGGATGGCGTTGAGGTTCTCAAACGCCAGGCGCACCTGCTGGGTCACCTCCGGCTCGGGCGAGCCATCGGGCCTGCTGCCCACCTGGCCCGACACAAACAAAAAGCCATTCGACTGGATGGCGGGCGAGTAGCGGTTTTTTTCATACAGCGCCTGGCGCCCCGCGGGAAAAACAACATTGCGAACGGACATGGAATACCTCGTTGGATAGTGGGTTTGAAAAGAGAAGCCCAATGGCTCGCCCTGAATTTAGGGCGCCACGCCTGCGCGATAAACCAGCAAGTCGCACAATCACTGTTTGCAATTCCCAAACAATCAACGGGGTAAGGTCAGGCCGATATGGACCGTTTTGATGCAATGCAAGCCTTTGTGCGCGTGGTGGAGACCGGCAGCTTTACCAAGGCCGCGCTCACCCTGCACATGAGCAAAACCACGGTGACGCAGCTGGTGCAGCAGCTGGAGGCACGGCTGCGCGTCAAGCTGCTCAACCGCACCACGCGGCAGGTCCACGTCACCGCCGATGGCGCGGCCTACTACGAGCGGGCCGTGCGCCTGCTGGTGGACCTGGACGACGCCGAGACCAGCCTGTCCAGCGCCACCGCCGCGCCCCGGGGGCGGCTGCGTGTGGACGTGCCAAGTCCGCTGGCGCGCATGTTGTTGGTTCCCGCATTCCCGGCATTCCACGCCCTTTACCCGGACCTGCAGATCGAGATGGGCGTGAGCGACCGCATGGTTGACTTGATTGGCGACAACGTGGATTGCGTGATCCGCGGTGGCGAAGTCACCCAACCCTCGCTCATCGCGCGCCATGTGGGCGACCTGCAGCTTGGTGTGTATGCGGCGCCCAGTTATCTGCAAAGGGTTGACCAACCCCTGCACCCCTTGGACCTGGAGGCGGACCCACACCGCATCGTTGGCTTTTTGTCGTCGCGCACCGGCAAGCTGTTGCCCAGCATCCTGCGCCAGGGCGACGCGCGCATCGAAGTCAAAGGCAAACACGCCCTGGCCGTGGACGACGGCAACGCCTACCTTGCTGCCGGCCTGGCGGGCGTGGGGGTGCTGTGGCTGCCCCACTACATGGCCAAGCCCCACCTGGCGCGTGGCGAACTCGTGCCCTTGTTTCAAGACTGGGCGCTAGACCCCATGCCCCTGTACCTGGCCTTCCACCCCAACCGCCATGTCAGCGTCAAGTTGCGCGTCTTTATCAACTGGGTGGTGGAGCTGATGGCAGAGCACGCGCCCATCGTCGCCAGAGCAAGCGGTTGAATGAAGGGTGCCAAGTTTGCTACGAATTCAGTAGCTGTTTGCGCAATATCCACGGGGGCTAGAGGCCAATTTGACTCATAAATGCCAGCGAAAAGCCGGTGGAGCCTACAGCGCGTTGACCGAAGGCAGCAAGCCCGCCAAGTGCTTGCGCCCCAGCGGCGTCACCTCCAGCGCGCGTTCACCATCATGGCGGCGCAGCCAGCCTTGCTGCAGGCATTGCGCCAGCAGCGCCTTGGGCAGCTTGCCCGCCATGTGGTCGCGGCGCTCGGACCAGTCCAGGCAGCGGTAGGCCAGGCGGGTGGATGCAGAGGGTTTGTCCATGCCCTCCACCGCAAAGCCCATCGCATCTAGGCCCACTTTGCCTTGTGCCGTCAGCAGGTAGCCGTCACTGATGGGCGCGAGCCATTCTTTGGACAGCAGCTGCGAAAACATCTCCACGCCCAACTGCCCCGCCAGGTGCCCATAGCAGCAGCGCGCAAAGCGCAGCCGCTGGCGCGTGGGGTTGGCCCAGGCGGCGGTGTGGGTGCGGCGCTCGGCCATCAGCGCCAGCGCCTCCAGCGCGTGGGCCACCTCGTCGTCGGCCAGCTTGTAGTAGCGGTGCCGCCCGCGCTGCTCGCACACCAGCAGCTCCGCATCCATCAACTTGCTCAAGTGCCCGCTGGCCGTGGCTGGCGATACGGACGCAGCCCGCGCCAGCTCCCCCGCGCTGGCGTAGTCGCCCGCCAGCAGGTAGCTGAGCATGCGGGCGCGCGTGGCGTCGGCAATCACCGCGGCCACGCTGGCCAGCCGGGGTTCAAACGGGGCGGGGGAGGGAGAAGTCATGCCGCTTCAATATAGCCCGTGGGCGCCTGCAGGTAGCTGGCGGGCACCGGCTGGGGAAAGGTGCGCTCCTCCTTCAGGATGAACCGCTCACGCTGTGCAAACGCAAAGTTCGCCTGAGCCTCGTCGTCTTCGCGCAGCCGCTGGCGGTAGGCCTCATACGCCGCCAGGCTGGAGAAGGAGATCAGCCCCCAGGCCTCGTAGTTGCTGCCCTCGTGCGGCACAAAGTAGCCCAGCAAATGCCCGCCCAGACGGGGGATGATGCGGGCCCAGTTGTTGGCGTAGACCGTGAACTGGTCTGTCTGGAATGGGTCGATTTCGTAGCGGATGAAGCAGGTGATCCTCATGGGGACTTCTCTTGTGGTGGTGAGAGAAGTCTGGAGGAGGAATCTTGGAAATGCTTTGGTGGGTGGCGAAATGACGTTGGCTAGAGCGTTGTGAGTCTCGTACAACGCACCATCTGTCCCAAAAACGTTTGCTTTAGCTTTCTGCGTCGTTTGCCATGCGCAGCATTCTGGGACATGAAGTGTAGAAGAGAGCCCATTACGTGTAAGTATGGCCTTGAACGATTAGGGCGCGTGCCCGCTCGCTCGGTTCAAGCAGACTCTCTATATGGTCGTGGAGGTTGTAGCGATCGACGACTGCTTCGACCATCTCCGTTTGACCAAGAAAGTTCAGCGAATTTAGGATGCTCGTGAGCGCTGAAGTCTTTTCTAGAAGGTGGCGTGCGTCATTAAGATATTGAGTGGGCGTGTCGGCATAATTTTTTGAAGCCTTCCGATACTGCCCGAGCAACATTTCAAATATTTCGGAAAAATTTTCGTCACGGTCAAAATAAAACAATGCCTGTATCGCTGCAAATGCGTCAGGTTCTATGGAGTCAACGAGCTTCTTGCTGAGTTTCTGTGATTTCTCGTACGAAGATGCAATCTCTGCAAAGTCTGGTTCCGACAAGTCGAATTCTTGCTCGAACGCTGATGGTGGTGCCACTATTCTTTTCAAGTCATGCTCTTCTTTCCAAATGTCTAGGAAGATTCCGAGCACAGTGGCATCAAGATTTGGAATCGGAATTTTTTGGGCACATATCGCTGCAAGCTCGCGGCGGCTCTGTATTACGTTCAACGCCTTTGAAAAATCATTGCTACTTAAATTGAATTCCTCAAGCACCGAGGATTTCGCCTGATTGAATTCAGGCAAGGACCATCGATCACGGGGGGGAAGTACTGTCGCAACTCTCGCAAGTTGTAGCCGGGAAAGTTTGGTCGTAAATCCACCCCAACCGTACTCGGTCAAAAGATCTTCATTCAGGCGATTTAGGTTTCTGAGGAGGCGCTCCAGATTGGCCCATTGTTCTTTAAGCAGAACAACATTGATAACTGACATTGACGTCAAATGCTTGTTGTTTTCCAAATCAAATGCGTACCTGAAAACTTGTCCCGTCGCATCGACTTCTGCGACATCGGTAACGTATTGATCCAATACTTTCACCAACTCGATATATCGCGGATCAAATTGAAGTGCCTGCTTCTTTACATGGCTCCAAATATTTCCTAGATCGTGAGAGTTTGCGAGGTCAAAAGCTGCAAAGTCTGATGACCTGATCTTTGCCAATTGCTCTAACGCAACTGCGGCTGCCTTTAAAAATAGTTCGATGGCATGCCGCATGTTGAAGCAAATGGGATAAATGAAAGTGTCAACTGTCAGTCTTCCCCTGCTATCTACGATTTGATCGAGTAACAGGTTTGCTGCCGACGCGTATCCGCTCGCGTAGTCATAGATCTGTGGATCCCCGTTTGTGCCAACACAGGCATTTGCCCAAGTCGGCTCACCTCCACTAAAGGTTGCATTCATATTCGTGAGGGCGAGTGATAGATCATGTAGATATCAGCAAGTGTCTCATTATTGAGCTATTGCATTTGGAGCTCTAAGGCCTCGTATTCTTCGAATGTTTGTGTAGCTACGGACCAACACGCGTGTCGGCTCTCAAACCATCGACCCCCGATGCGCCCCAAACCCCGCCATCGCCCCATCCGCCACCGCCAGCGTCACATTCCCCGCCGCCCGCGCAGCATCCCCACACGCAAACACATTGGGCACGCTGGTGGCCTTGAAGTCATCCACCTTGATGAATAGGCCCATGGGGCCTTCTTCCAGCGCGCAGCCCAGTTGCGTGGCCACGGGGCTGGCCAGCAGCGTGCGCGGTTGGGTGAACAGGCCGTTCATGCGGACGGTGCGGCCGTCTTGCAGCACCACATCGGCCACGCCGTCTATGCGTTCAATGCGTGTCGCCTCTATCTGCGTGCCGCGGCGGGCGATGGCGGCCAGGTCTTCGTCGCTGGGCGTGTACGCGCCGTTCAAAAACAGGGTGGGGCTGCCCCAGTCCGGCAGCATGAGCGCGTGGTGCAGCGCCAAGGGCGACGCGGCGATGATGCCGATGGGGCCGGCGTTCATCTCGTAGCCGTGGCAATACGGGCAGTGGAAAATGCTGCGGCCCCAGCGTTCGGCCAGGCCGGGCACGGGCGGCAGCTCGTCGCGCACACCGGTGGCCAGGATGAGGCGGATGGCGCTGATCGCCTCGCTGCCCACGCGGAATTCCAGCCGGCCGTCGTCGGCTACGCGCGCATCGTCCGCCGTGCCGTGCATCCATTCCACGCTGGAGTAGTTCATCAGCTGCTCGCGGGCGTCGGCGGCTATCTCGGCCGGGGCGCGGCCGTCCTGGCTGAGGAAGCCGTGGGATGTTTCACCCGCCGCGTCCACAAAGCGGTTGCGGCGCAGGCCGGCGTCCACCACCAACACATTGCGGCGCGCACGCGCCAGTTGCAGGGCGGCGGCCATGCCGGCGTAGCTGCCGCCGATGACGGCAAAGTCAATGTGCTTCACGAGGTGTGTTCCTTCAGATGGTGGTGGCTGGTATGGCTTGTGTGGCCAGATGTTCTGTGCTGCGCCATGCGGCGGTGAAAGTCAGCCGAGAGCGTGGCCAGGGTGACGGCGCCAAAGCGTTTGAGCAGCAGGGCCTCGGCCTCTTGCGCGGCGCCGGCCAGTGCGTCGTTCACGGCCTGGGCCACCAGGCAGGTGGGCCGGTCTTCCCGAAAGCCCAGCGACACCAGGGGCGGAGCGCCCAGCGCCTGGTACACATCACCCAGGGTGATGCGGTCCATGTCGCATGCCAGCACCCAGCCGCCGCCGTGGCCCTTAGCCGACACCACAAACCCGGCCTCCCGCAGGCCGCCCATCAGGCGGCGCAGCACCACGGGGTTGGTCTGCATGGCGGCGGCCAGCGCCTCCGAGGTGGCGGGGCCTTCGCCCTCGGCCATGTGCAGCAGCACGTGCAATACGTCAGACAGTTGGCTGTTTTGTTTCATGTAACTAATATAGTTGCATGATGTAAACCTTGCAGACTGCAAGGATTTTGTCGGGCGGGCGGTTTCGTTCGATGAACAAAGCAGGCGGCTTGCCGGCGCCGTTCGATAATAGGTAGACACCCCGCAGCCACCCACCCGGAGCCTGTCATGTCCCTCGCGATGCTGAAAACCCTGTATGCCCAAAAAACCTGGGCCAATGCCGAGCTGTACGACTGCATGTTCACGGTGGACTCGGCCCAACATGCCGAGCCGCTGCACACCGCCATCCGCACGCTTAACCATATCTACGTGGTGGACCGCATCTTTCGTGCGCACTTGCTGGGTGAGCCGCATGGCTACACACAAAGCAACACGGTAGAGACGCCCGCGCTGGATGAGCTGCACTTTGCCGCGGCCGAGACGGACCTGTGGTTCGAGGCCTACCTGGCCGGGCTGGACGCCAGCGCGCTGGCAGAAAACCTGACGTTTCAATTCACCGATGGCGATGCCGGGCGCATGACGCGCGAGGAAATGCTGCTCCATGTGCTCACCCATGGGGCCTACCACCGCGGCAATGTGGGCCAGGTGCTCAAGGGCATTGCCGTTACGCCGCCGCGCGATTTGCTGACCAAGTTTTTGCACCAGCGCGAATCTGCCAGACGGCAGGGCTGAGGTTTCTTTTATTCGATTGATGGACCTTTCATGACAAGCAACACACCCTACGTTTCCAACAGCGCCACCTCCGAAGCCCAAGCCTGGGAAGCACTCAAAGCCCTGGGCGACGCCGCACTGGCACAAGGCGGCTTGCAAGCCGTGCTGCAGATGTTTGTGGGCACCCTCACCGGCGCCGAAGAAGTGGCCCGCGTGAGCGAGGAAGCCGGCCACCCCGACAGCCTGACGCCCGAGGTGATTGCCCAATGGATCTATACCGACTACGCCCCCGGCATGCAGCAGGCGCTGGCGCAGGGCGGGGCAGAGTAGGGCGTACGGCACGATGCCTGACACCTACACCTTGCCCCCCGCCACCGTGCACGACTACGCGCGCCAAGGCGCCGTGGTGCTGCGCGGTGTGCTCACCCCCGACGAAGTGGCCCAGCTTGCGCGCGGCATCGAGCACAACCTAGCCCACCTGAGCCCGCTGGCGCAGGTGGCCAGCCGGGCCGACGACCCGGGCAAGTTTGTTGAAGACTTTTGCACCTGGCAGCACAACGCGGACTACGCAGACGTGATGCAGCACAGCGCCTTGCCCCGTGTGGCCGCACAGCTGATGCAGAGCGACACCGTGCGCATCTACCACGACCACCTGCTGGTGAAAGAGCCCGGCACGCGCCAGCCCACACCCTGGCACCAAGACCAGCCCTACTACAACGTGGCAGGCCGGCAAAACGTGAGCTTCTGGATTCCCGTAGACCCGGTGCCGCTGGAGGGCACGCTGCGTTTTGTGGCCGGCTCGCACGCGGGCACCTGGTACATGCCGCGCACCTTTCGTGACCAGCAGGCCAAGTGGTTCCCTGAAGGCGCGCTGGCCGAGCTGCCGCAGATTGACGCGCACCCGGAGCAGTTTGAACAGCTGGGCTGGGCGCTGCAGCCGGGCGATGCCGTGGCCTTCCACATGCTCACCCTGCACGCCAGCAGCGGCGTGGGGCCAGGCACGCGGCGGCGCGTGTTCTCGGCCCGCTATCTGGGGGATGACACACGCCACGCGGTGCGCAGCTGGCGTACCTCGCCGCCGTTCACCGGACTGGCAGACCGCCTGCCCGATGGGGCGGTGATGGACGATGTGCTGTTTCCGCTGCTGAGCCTGCGGTAGGCGTATGGAGCTGCTGCCGCACTTGCGACTGCTGCGCGCTCTGGCGGCTGTGGCGCAGGCGGGCAGCAGCCAGCGGGCGGCCGCGCTGCTGCACGTGGCGCAGTCGTCCGTCGTCCGCGCGGTGCAGCAGCTGGAGGCCGCGCTGGCCAGCCCGCTGTTTGAGCGCGTGGGGCGCGGCATGCAACCCACCGCACGCGGCCGCCAGCTGGCGTTGCGCGCCGCGCGCGCCCTGCAGTTGCTGGCCGATGCGGACCGGCACCGCACGCGCAGCGCGGCGGCGGCCTGGACCGGCAGCCCGCTGGCGCTGGGCGTGGCCGCGCGCCACCTGCAGGTGCTGCAAGCGCTGGTGGACACCGGCAGTGAAGGGCGTGCCGCCGCGCAGCTGGGCGTGAGCCAGCCCGCCGTGCACCAGAGCCTGCAGCAGCTGGAGCACATGGCGGCGGCCCCGCTGTTCATCCGCGCGCGCAGTGGCTTGCGGTTGGACGAAGCGGGTGAGGGCCTGCTGCTGGCCAGCCGCTTGGCGCAGGCCGAGCTGCGCCAGGCCGTGGACGAATGGCCGGAGCCCGGCGCGGCCCTGCAGGGGCGGCTGGTGATTGGCACGTTGCCGTTTTCCACCACCATGCTGCTGGCCCCGGCGGTGGAGCAGCTGCTGGCACAGCAACCCCATGTGCAGTTGGTGTTGATCGACGGCACGTTTGATGCGCTGGTAGCGCAGCTGCGCCATGCGGAGCTGGATTGCATCGTGGGTGCCTTGCGCAACACACCGCCGTCGGCAGACCTGAGCCAGGAGGTGCTGTTTGAAGACCGCCTGGCCGTGGTGGCCCGCGCAGGCCACCCGTTGGCGCAGCGCCGCCGCCTGGGTTGGGCAGCCCTGCGCGCGGCGCAGTGGGTCATGCCCATGCCCAACACCCCGGCCGAAAAGGCATTTGCACAGATGCTACAGGCCGCAGGCCTGCCACCAACCGACGGGCAGGTGCGCGCCAACAGCGCGCTGATGATGCAGGCCATGCTGCAAGACAGCGACCGCCTGGCTCTGATGTCGCCGCGCCAAGTCGCGCGCGAGATGGCGGCGGGCCTGCTGGTGGAGCTGCCCCTGCCGGTGCAGCATGCCCAGCGGCAGATTGGCGCGATGTGGCGCACCGGTTATCTGCCCACGCCGGCCGCGGCGCAGTGGCAGGGCATCTTGCGGCAAGTAGGTGCAGCACTCGGGGCTGGCACGTAGGCATAAGCAGATTGCATAGGTCAGCAGGCCTTTGCATTGGACGCTGTTGCGTGGGAATTGCACACTGGCGCCGGACTATAAAAACCGGAGACAAACCCATGCAAAAACGTACCTTCATCCGCACTGCCGCGGTTACCGCGCTGGCCGCCAACTTAGGGCTGGCCTGGGCGCAAGACAACACCTTCAAGATCGGCCTGCTGCTGCCGCTGACCGGCCCCTTTGCCTCCACCGGCAAACAACTGGAGAGTGCGGCGCGCCTCTACATTGCCCAGAACGGCGACACGGTGGGTGGCAAAAAGGTGCAGCTGATTGTGAAAGACGACACCGGCGTGGCCGACGTGAGCAAGCGCCTGGCGCAGGAGCTGGTGGTGAATGACAAGGTGAACGTGCTGGCCGGCTTTGGCCTCACGCCGCTGGCCATGGCCAGCGCCACCATTGCCACCCAATCCAAAACGCCCATGGTGGTGATGGCGGCGGCCACCTCCAGCATTACCGAGGCCTCGCCCTACATCGTGCGCAGTAGCTTCACCGTGCCGCAGGTGGTGACCATTCTGGCGGACTGGGCGATCAAGAACGACATCCGCAAGGTGGTGACGCTGGTGACCGACTACGCACCGGGCGTGGACTCCGAGACCTGGTTCAACCAGCGCTTTGTGGCGCAGGGTGGGGTGGTGGTGGAGTCGCTGCGCGTGCCGCTGCGCAGCCCGGACTTTGCGCCGTTTTTACAGAAGGTGCGCGATGCCAAGCCCGATGCGCTGTTTACCTTTGTGCCGGCCGGTGTGGGCACCGCGCTGATGAAGCAGTTTGCCGAACGCGGCATGGACAAGGCGGGCATCCGCGTGATTGCCGAGGGCAGCGTGACGGACGACGACATTCTGGACGGCATGGGCGAGGTGGCGCTGGGCGTGGTGACGGCGCACCACTACTCGGCCGCACACAACTCCGCACTCAACAAGAAGTTTGTGGATGCCTTTGGCAAGGCCAATGGCGGCCTGCGCCCCAACTTCATGGCCGTGGGCGCCTATGACGGCATGCGCGTGATCTACGAGGCAGCCAAGGCCACCCAGGGCGGCACGGGCGAGGCGTTGTTGCAGGCCATGAAAGGCCAGAGCTTTGAGAGCCCGCGCGGCCCGGTCAGCATCGATCCGCAGACGCGCGACGTGGTGCACAACATCTATGTGCGCAAGGTGGAGAAGGTGGGTGGCCAGCTCTGGAACACCGAGGTGCAAACCTTCACTGCGGTCAAAGACCCAGCCAAGGCGGGCAAGTGAGCATGGGCGTGACGACACTGGTGTTGCTGCCCGGCCTGATGTGTGATGCCGCGGTGTGGGAGCCCTTGTTTGCACACCTGCCCGCAGGCACCACCCCGTGGGTGGCCGACTACGGCATGGCCCATAGCCTGACCGTTATGGCGCAGGGCGTGCTGCAGCAGGCGCCCGCCGAGCGCTTTGCACTGGCCGGCCACTCCATGGGCGGGCGGGTGGCCATGGAAGTGCTGCGCCTGGCACCAGAGCGCGTGACGCAGGTGGCGCTCATGGACACGGGCCACTTGCCACGCGCGGCGGGCGAGGCCGGCAGCCAGGAGGCCGCCAAACGCCTGGCACTGCTAGAGGTGGCGCGCACCCAGGGCGTGCGCGCCATGGCCCAGACCTGGGTGCAGGGCATGGTGCACCCCGAGCGGCTGCAGGATGCGGCGCTCATTGAATCCATCGTGGCCATGTTTGCACGCAAGAGCGCCGATGTGTTTGCCGCGCAGATCGAGGCCCTGCTGGCGCGGCCAGACGCCCGCGAGGTGCTGCGCACGCTGGCCGTGCCCACGCTGCTGCAGTGTGGCGCGCAGGACAGCTGGTCGCCCCCGGCGCAGCACGCCGACATGCAGGCATTGGCGCCGCATGCGGCGCTGGACGTGATTGGCCACGCGGGCCACATGGCGCCCATGGAGCGGCCTGCAGAGGTGGCCGCCAGCCTGGCACGCTGGTTGGCAAAGACTGCAGCATGAGCACACTGGAGACCTTGGCCGCCGAGGCTGCATGCCGCACCTTGGTGCTGCTGGCCGCCGATGCCGTGGACGGTGGTGATGCGCAAGGATTTGCCGCGCTGTTTGTGCACGAGGGCACGCTGGTGCGGCCGGACGGCAGCGTGCTGCAGGGCCGTGCGGCCATCGCCCAAGCCTACGCCAGCCGCGACTCCGACCGCCTGACGCAGCACCTGGTATGCAACCAGCAGGTGAGCGTGGACCTGCAGACCGGCACGGCGCAAGCCCGCAGCAAAGTGCTGTTATGGACCGGCCGGCACAGCAGCCCGTCCACCCTGCAGGGCCGCCAGGCCGATGCGATCAGCCAAGTGGGTGAGTTTGTGGATCAGCTGGACCACACCCCCGAAGGCTGGCGCATCCGCAGCCGCCGGGCACATTTCATTTTGTACCGTGGCAGCGCGCCGTAGTTGCTATTGATTCAGTAGCTGCTCGCGCATATTCCACGGGGGCTAGAAGTCAATTTGACCAATAATTTCTCCCTACAAGGACGTGCGCAACGACCAGATTTCGGGGAACAGCACCACGTCCAGCATCTTGCGCAGGTAGCTCACGCCGCCGGTGCCACCGGTGCCGCGCTTGAAGCCGATGACGCGCTCCACCGTGGTCACATGGCGGAAGCGCCAGAGGCGGAAGGCGTCCTCCAGGTCGGTCAACTCTTCGGCCAACTGGTACAGGTCCCAGTATTCGCGCGGCGCGCGGTAGACCTGCAACCAGGCGGCTTCTACACCCGCGTCGGCTACATAGGGCTGGGTCCAGTCGCGCTGCAGGTGGCTGGCCGGCACGGTTATGCCGCGGCGGGCCATGAGTTTCAAGGCTTCGTCGTACAGCGAGGGCGCTGCGTACGCGGCCTGCACCAGCGTCAGGCGCTCGGGCGCATGGGCGTGGGGTTTGAGCATGGCGGCGTTTTTGTTGCCCAGCGAGAACTCGATGCAGCGGTACTGAAAACTCTGGAAGCCGCTGCTGGCGCCCAGGTAGGGCCGCATGGCGCTGTACTCGGGCGGCGTCATGGTGGCCAGCACGTCCCAGGCGTGCACCAACTGCTCCATGATCTTGGAGACGCGCGCCAGCATCTTGAATGCGGGTGGCAGATCGTCCTGCGCAATGTGCGCGATGGCGGCCGTCAGCTCATGCAGCATGAGCTTCATCCACAGCTCGCTGGTTTGGTGCTGGATGATGAACAGCAGTTCGTCGTGGGTGGGCGAGAGCGGTTTTTGCGCCGACAGGATGGTGTCGATCTGCAGGTAGTCGCCGTAGCTCATGCTTTGGCTGAAGTCGAGCTGGGCCTTTTCGTCGGCCACGATGGATTCACCGGCGGACGGTGCCGGGTGGGGTGTGGCCCCGTGCATGGGGCAGCCAGAGGTGGGTTCGCTCATCTCAGGTCACCGCGTGTTTTTGGTTGAACTCGGGCTTCTGCCATTCACCAGTCTCCAGCACCTGGCGCAGGTGTTCCACCGCGTTCCACACATCTTCAAACCCGATGTACAGCGGCGTGAAACCAAAGCGCAGGATGTCCTTGTGGATGCCGCCGTCACCGGCGCGGAAGTCACCAATCACGCCGCGCGCAATCAGCGCCTGCACGATGGCAAAGGCACCGGAGCCACCCACGGCATGCTCACGCGTCAGGCAGACTTGCGAGCCACGTTGCGCGTGGGCGCGTGGGGTCGCCAGGCCCAGGCCGTAGCCCTGGCAGCGTTCTTCCACCAGCTTGATATACAGGTCTGTCAGCGCCAGCGACTTGGTGCGCAGCGCGGCCATGCCGCCCAGCTTGTCGGCGGCTTCAAAGCCTTCCAAACCGCAGCCCAGCAGCGACATGCTGACGATGGGCTGGGTGCCGCACAGGTAACGCGTGATGCCGGGGGCGGGCTGGTAGTCGGGCGTGAAGGCGAACGGTGCCGCGTGGCCCCACCAGCCGGACAGGGGCTGCCAGAAGCGGCCTGCATGCTTGGGGTGCACCCACACAAAGGCCGGCGCACCGGGGCCGCCGTTCAGGTACTTGTAGCCGCAGCCAATGGAGAAGTCGGCGTTGGACGCCTTGAGCGTCACAGGCACGGCACCCGCGCTGTGCGCCAGGTCCCACACCATGAGCGCGCCGGCCGCATGGGCCGCGGCCGTCACCGCGGTCATGTCGTGCATGGCGCCGGTGCGGTAGTTCACGTGGGTGAGCATCAGCACGGCCACATCAGCCGTCAGCGCGCCGGCAATCTCTTCGGGCTCCACCAGCTTGAGCGTGTAGCCACGCTCTTTGCAGAGGCCTTCGGCGATGTACAGGTCGGTGGGGAAATTGCTGCGCTCGCTGACGATGAGCTTGCGCTGGGGCGCGTCTTGCGCGGCGATGGACAGCGCAGCGGACAACACCTTGAACAAGTTGATGGAGGTAGTGTCGGTGGCCACCACTTCGTCGGTATCGGCGCCAATCAGCGGGGCAATGCGGTTGCCCAGGCGCTGTGGCAGGCTGAACCAGCCGGCGGTGTTCCAGGAGCGGATCAGGCCCTGGCCCCACTCCTGCGTAACCACTTCGGCGGCGCGTGCGGCGGCGGTTTTGGGCATCACGCCCAGGGAGTTGCCGTCCAGGTAAATCACGCCGGCAGGGACGTCAAACAGCTCGCGCAGCGGGCGCAGCGTATCGGCGGCGTCCAGCGCCTGGCAGTCTTGCAATGTGGTGGTGGAAGTGCTCATGTCGGTCCTCAAATTCGTAAAGCGGCGCAAAGGTAACACCTGGTTTCAAAGCGTGGTGTCGGTTATTTCCAACAGGTTCACAATCGGGCTTTCCAAGCAGAAATACAAGGAGTCGTTATGCACCGTCCCTCTCAATCCCTCACATCTTTGGCCCGCGCTACTGCGTTGCTGCTCACGGGCGTCGTTCTGGCCGCCTCGGCCCAGGCGGCCAAGCCCGAGTGGGCTGGCAAAGGAAAAAACAAACATGGCGAAGAAGAGCACCGGCAGGAGCAGGGCGCGGCAGTAGAGATCCGCGTGGGCGGCTACTTTGGCGATGACCAGCGCCGCGCGGCGACGGATTACTACGGGCAAGAAAAAGCCAAAGGCCGCTGCCCACCTGGCCTGGCCAAAAAGAACAACGGTTGTATGCCGCCGGGCCAGGCCAAGAAGTGGGCCAAGGGCCAGCCCTTGCCACGGGACGTGGTCTTTTACCCCGTGCCCCGGGCGGTGACCGTGAAGATCGGCCTGCCACCGGCAGGTTACAAATATGTGCGCGTGGCGAATGACATTTTGATGATCGCCATCGGCACCAGCATGGTGGTGGATGCGATTGAAGACCTGATGCGTTAAGGCAGCATCAATAGACACCCGGAGCCCCTGCGTGCAAGCCGTGCTTGCTGCGAGAGGCTGGGTGGCTCAGGGTTTCAGAGTTTGCCTAGCAGCAGGTACTCCATGAGCGCCTTCTGCACGTGCATGCGGTTTTCGGCCTCATCCCAGACCACGCTTTGCGGCCCGTCGATCACGTCGGCCTCCACCTCTTCGCCGCGGTGGGCGGGCAGGCAGTGCATGAAGAGGGCGTTGGGCGCTGCCACGGCCATCATCTTGCGGTCCACACACCAGGCGGCAAAGGCCTTGCGGCGCACTTCGTTCTCGGCCTCGTAGCCCATGCTGGTCCACACATCGGTGGTGATGAGATCGGCGTCGCGGCAGGCCTCCATCGGGTCGCTATAGGTTTTATAGCTGCCCGCGCCCATTCCATCTGCGCTGGCGGCCAATTTCTCATTCACCTCGTAACCACTGGGCGTGCTCACGCGCAGGTGGAAGCCCAGGATGGCGGCAGCCTGCAGCCAGGTGTTGGCCATGTTGTTGCCGTCGCCCACCCAGGTTACTGTTTTGCCTTCGATGGGGCCACGATGCTCGATGTAGGTGAAGATGTCGGCCAGGATCTGGCAGGGGTGGAATTCGTTGGTCAGGCCGTTGATGACGGGCACGCGCGAGTTGGCGGCAAAGGCCTCCAGCTTGGTCTGCTCGTAGGTGCGGATCATCACGATGTCGGTCATGCGGCTGATGACCTTGGCGCTGTCCTCAATCGGCTCGGCGCGGCCCAACTGGCTGTCGCCCGTGGTCAGGTGCACCACGCTGCCACCCAGTTGGTACATGCCGGCCTCAAAGCTCACCCGCGTGCGGGTGGAGGCTTTTTCAAAAATCATGGCCAGTGTGCGGTCTGCCAGCGGGTGGTGGCGCTCAAAGCGTTTGAACTTGGCTTTGATGAACGCCGTGCGCTCCAGCAGGTAGCGGTATTCCTCGGTCGTGAAGTCGTCAAACTGCAGGTAGTGCCGCACGGGCGGCGCGCCTTGGGGCAGGGTGCTGGGAACAACCGGGTTCATACGGACTCCTTCAGCAGCGCAGAGATCAGCGGGGCCAGGATGGCCACAATTTCGTCGACGTCTGCCGTGGTCAGGATCAGCGGAGGCACCAAGCGCACCACGGTGTCAGCGGTGACGCTGATCAGCAGGCCGGCATCAAGGGCGCGCTGCACCAGCGCGCCGCAAGGCTTGGCCAAGTCAATGCCCAGCATCAGACCCTGGCCGCGCACTTCTTTCACGCCGCCGTTGGCAATCTCGGCATGCAAGGCTTTTTCCAAACTGGCCTTGAGGTAGTTGCCCACCTTCTCCGCGTTGGCCAGCAGGCCTTCGGCTTCCATGATGCGGATGGTCTCCACCCCGGCGCGCATGGCCAGCGGGTTGCCACCAAAGGTAGAGCCGTGGTTGCCGGGTTGGAAGATGGTGGCGGCCTTGGGACCCACCACCACAGCGCCCACCGGCACGCCAGAGCCCAGGCCCTTGGCCAGGGGCATCACGTCGGGCTTGATGCCAGCCCACTGGTGGGCAAACCACTTGCCGGTGCGACCCATGCCGCATTGCACTTCGTCGATCATCAATAGCCAGTCGCGCTGGTCGCACAAGGCGCGCACGTCGCGCAGGTAGTCCATGTGCATAGGGTTCACGCCGCCTTCGCCCTGGATGGCTTCAAAAAACACGGCCAC
Organism: Rhodoferax sp. XS2R6; assembly: GCF_056521365.1. Classification (NCBI taxonomy): domain Bacteria; kingdom Pseudomonadati; phylum Pseudomonadota; class Betaproteobacteria; order Burkholderiales; family Comamonadaceae; genus Rhodoferax; species Rhodoferax sp. XS2R6. Next base: position 299,449 of record NZ_JBWMAY010000002.1, read on the forward strand.
CACATTGGGGTTGCCTTCGGTGGCCTTTTTCAGTGCGTCAATGTTGTTGACCGGCACGCGGATAAAACCTTCCACCAGCGGGCCGAAGCCAGCCTGCACCTTGGGGTTGCCGGTGGCGCTGAGGGTGGCGATGGAGCGACCGTGGAAGGCCTTCTCGTAGACCACCACCTCCGGGCGTTCAATGCCCTTGTCGTGGCCAAACTTGCGGGCCAGCTTCAGCGCGGCTTCGTTGGCTTCGAGGCCCGTGGAGCAGAAGAACACATTGGTCATGCCGGAGCGCTCCACCAGCAGCTTGGCCAGTTCTTCTTGCAAGGGCACGTGGTAGTAGTTGGAGGTGTGGATCAGCTTGGTGAGCTGGTCTTGCAGCGCGGGCACCAGCTGGGGGTGGTTGTGGCCCAGGGTGTTGACGGCAATGCCGCCCAGCGCGTCCAGGTACTCGCGGCCATTCACGTCCCACACGCGGCAGCCTTGGCCATGGCTCAGGGCGACGGGCAGTCGGCCATAGGTGTTCATCACGTGGGGTGAAGACGGCGTGGTGGCAGGCGTGGCGGCGGTCATGCAATAACTCCGGGTTGGCTACAAAACAAGGCGGCCCAACTTGAACAAAGGCAGGTTGGGCCGTTGAAGCCTGATTTTAGGCGCATGGCCCATGCCAGTTTCGTGACAAATACACATCACAGTGATGCACGCTGGCATAGCTGCTTTGTCATCTGGACGACAGCAGAGCGGGTAGAATTCTTGTGCGGCGCAGCACAGCACCAAGACCTTGTGCGCACCCTGCCGCCCTAACCCTGTAACCGATGGCTTCCACTCCTTCCAAAGAACTCTACATCCTGGGACTGACCTTGCAAGGCAAGACGTTTCGTCCCAGCGACTGGGCAGAGCGTTTGGCCGGGGTGATGAGCCAGTTCCGCCCCGGCGGCCCGCAGCCGGGTAGCCATCTGGGCTACTCCCCTTGGTGCGTGCCCACCTCGTTCGGGCAGACCAAATGTGTGATCGTGCACAGCGACCTGCGCGATTACGATGTGATGGCCTGGGACTTTTGCCTGAACTTTGCGCGTGACAACGAGCTGCAGGTCAGCGAAACCCGCCCCGAAATTCCCTCCCGCTGATACGTCCGCTCCTGGCGCAAACCGCAAGCAGGGGCCAGAAACAAAAAAGCCGTTCAGATGAACGGCTTTTTTGCTTTGCTGACAGCGCACCCACTACAAACGGCGAATCCTGACGGGCAGGATTCGTGCGATTGCCTAACGAGTTAGGCTGCGAGGGCCAAGGCTTTCACCTTGGTAGCCAAACGGCTCTTGTCGCGGGCTGCTTTGTTCTTGTGGAAGATGCCCTTGTCGGCCACGGTGTCCACCACGGCTTGCATCTTGGCAAACAGTTCAGCGGCTTTGGTCTTGTCACCGGCCACCACTGCTTTTTCCACGTTCTTCACCGCAGTGCGGTATTTGGAGCGCAGGGAGGTGTTCGCTGCGTTGATTTTGACGTCCTGGCGGACGCGTTTACGGCCCGACGCCAGGCGCGGGTTCTTTTTCTTGGGTTTTCCAGATGCCATAGTAAATATTCCTTGTGTCTGAGGATGTTGTCAGCAAAGCCAAAGATTATACACCGGGGCCCTGAATCAGCCTTCCAGCCGGTTTCGGCCATTCGCTTTGGCCTCGTAAAGCCGTTGGTCGGCAGCCTGTAGCAGGGCGTTCAGGTCGGTATCGCTTTGGGTGTGTACGCCGATACTGGCGGTGGTGGCGATGAAGGCGGGGGCCAGGGCTCCGGTATTGATGGGCAAGCGCGCCCTGAAGTTTTCCAGTCGGGTACGGATGTCCAACACCGCATCACCCGTGGCCAGGATGGCGAACTCTTCTCCGCCGATGCGTGCGATCAGCATGTCGGGGAAGTGTTTTTCCAGGCTTTGGGCTACCTGCTGGATGACTTGGTCGCCAAAGGCGTGGCCAAAACGGTCATTAATCGATTTGAAGTGGTCGATGTCCAGCATGGCGGCTGCCACGGGGAGTGCGTTTTTGCAGGCGCTCTGGAATTGGGCCTGTCCCTGCTCAAAAAAGTAGCGTCGGTTGTGCAGCCCCGTCAGATGGTCCTTGCTGGCCAGCTTGTTCAGGCTGTCCAGCAGCTCCAGCATTTCCAGGTTCTGGTTGACCCGGCAGGTCATTTCCTCAAAAGAGTAGGGCTTGGAGATGAAGTCGTTGGCCCCGTGCTTGAGGAACTGGGCCGAGATGTCGGCCCGGTTGTCTCCAGATATGCCGATGATGGCCAAACGCTCCTTGCCCATCATGCGCCGGGCTTCCATCACAAACTCGTAGCCATCTACCAGCGGCATGTTGTAGTCCACCAGCACGAGTTTGATGTCGGGTTGTGCCGCCAGTACCGCCAGCGCTTCCTGGCCGTTGTGGGCCACCTGAATTTGCAGGCCTTGCATGCCCAGCATATGGCGTATCACTTCCAGCGAGGACGGTGAGTCGTCCGCCACCAGCACCTTGATGCCGCTGTTGCGGTGCAGCCGGCCCACCCACTGCACGACATACTCATACGATGGCATGCCTTTTTTCAGCACGTAGTCCACGATGTGGCCTTGCGTCATCATGTCGCGGATGTCGTTGCTGATGGTTCCGGTCAGCGCAATGGCGGGGATGTGGTGCTTGGCCACCAGGTCGATGACTTCACCATATGGTGCATCGGGCAGGTTGACATCGCAGACGGCGGCAAAAAACTCGTCGCCCCGGGTGTCCAGGAGTTGGCGGGCTTCCGCCATCGTGGCAGCGATCCGTGCGGTGTAGCCCCACCGGGCTTGCAGCATGCTGGCCAGCATTTCCGACAAGGCCCGCTGGTCTTCCACGATCAGCACGGAGCGGGAGGCTGCGCGTTGAGATGCACCAGGGACGGAGCGATCGGCGTGTCGCAATAAGGAAGTCATCGGTCTGGGCCTGCTGGTACGGATAGACGTCTATTCAAACATATGAAACGCCTTGGGGCAAAGTGCAGGCGCACGGAATGCTCGGGGAGCCGCGGCTACACTTCGGCGGGTGAGCTTGATCAAATCTGTATCTACCGTGTCCCTGTGGACATTGGCCTCCCGCATTACCGGGCTGGCCCGAGAGCTGCTGATGGCGGCGGCCTTTGGCGCCAGCGCCATGACCGATGCCTTTAACGTGGCCTTTCGCATCCCCAACCTGTTTCGCCGCCTGTTTGCCGAGGGCGCCTTTAGCCAGGCCTTTGTGCCGGTGCTGGCCGCCAACAAAGCCCAGCATGGCGAAGCGTCCACCAAGCTGTTGGTGGACCGGGTGGTCAGCCTGCTGGCGCTGGCGCTGGTGCTGACCTGTGTGCTGGGCGTGGTGTTGTCCCCGTTGCTGGTGTGGGCGATGGCCAGCGGTTTGCAGCAAAACCCGGCGGGTTATGACGCTGCGGTGCAGATGACACGGTTCATGTTCCCTTACATCGGTTTCATGTCTTTGGTGGCCCTGTCGTCCGGCATCTTGAATACCTGGAAGCGCTTTGCCGTGCCGGCCGCTACGCCCGTGTTGCTCAATATGTCCATGATCACTGCGGCCTGGCTGGGCGTGCCCTGGTTGGCGGCGCGGGGGATCGAACCGATTTACGCCATGGCGGCTGGAGTGATGGTGGGCGGCGTGTTGCAACTGGCGGTGCAAATTCCGGCGCTGGCGCAGTTGGGCATGCTGCCGCGCCTGCGGCTGATGGGCCCCGCCTTGCGTGAAGCATGGGCCGACCCCGAAACCCGCCGCATCGGCAAACTCATGCTGCCAGCCCTGCTGGGCGTGAGCGTGGCGCAGATTTCCCTGCTCATCAACACCCAAATTGCTTCGCATCTGCCCATCGGCAGCGTGAGCTGGTTGACCTATGCTGACAGGCTCATGGAATTTCCCACCGCCATGCTGGGGGTGGCCCTGGGTGTGGTGCTGATGCCGCAGCTGGCCGGCGCCAAGGCCACGGGTGATGCCGACAAATACTCGGCCCTGCTGGACTGGGGGCTGCGCATTGTGGTGCTGTTGTCGGTTCCCTGTGCCATTGGCTTGCTGGCCTTTGCCAAGCCGCTGGTGGCAGTGCTTTACCACTACGGGGCGTTCTCGGCCAACGACGTGCAGCAGACCACGCTGGCCCTGATGGGCTGGGGTGTGGGGTTGGTGGGCATTGTGGCCATCAAGGTGCTGGCGCCCGGCTATTACGCCAGCCAGGACATCAAGACGCCGGTGCGTATTGCCGTGGTGGTGCTGGTCGTGACCCAGTTGCTCAATATTGCACTGGTGCCCCTGTTCAAACACGCGGGCTTGTCACTGTCCATTGGCCTGGGCGCCATGATCAATGCGCTGTGGTTGTTGATCGGCTTGCTGCGCCGTGGCAGCTACCGGCCTCAGGCGGGCTGGGGGCGGTTTGTGCTGCAGGTACTGGCCGCCAGTGCGCTGCTGGTGATTTATCTGCTGTGGGCTGCCGGTCTGGTGGACTGGGTGGCGCTGCGCAGCCACAGCCTGTTGCGCATTGGTTGGTTGACCCTGCTGCTGGGTGGTGCCATGCTGGTGTACTTGGGGGCGGCCTGGGCCGCTGGTCTGAACCTGCGGCAGTTTGTGCGCCGCTAGACGGAGACGTTGCCGTGGCCCTGCAATTTGCCATTCCGACCCCGCTGGACTACTTTGGTGCCCTGGTGCGCAGCGATGGGGACTTTGCCCTGTTCGAGGCTGCCGTGAGCCTGGCGCAGGACGAGTACCCGGACACCGACGTACAAACCGTGCTCGGGGATGTGGACCAGTTGCTGGCACGCGTCAAACGTCGCCTGGCGGCCGACGCACCACCGATCCAGCGGTTGCGTGTGCTGAACCGTTTTTTTTATGACGACCTGGGGTTTGGCGGCAACCTCAACAACTACTACGACCCGGACAACAGTTTTCCCAGCGTGCTTTTGCGCACCCGTCGCGGCATTCCGATTTCATTGGCCGTGGTCTGGATGGAGCTGGCCCAGGGCCTGGGGCTGGAGGTGTCAGGGGTGGGTTTTCCGGGGCATTTCCTGGTCAAGGTCATGTTGCCTATTGGCCAGGCGGTGATTGAGCCTCTGACCGGGCGTTCGCTGAGCCGCGAAGAACTGTCCGAGATGCTGGAGCCCTACCGCAAGCGCAGCGGGCTGGTCGATGCCTTCGAGGCGCCACTGGGCCTGTACCTGCAGTCGGCCACGCCGCGCGAGATTTTGGCGCGCATGCTGCGCAACCTCAAAGAGATCTACAAATCACAGGAAGACTGGCCCCGTCTGCTGGCGGTGCAGGAACGCCTGGTGGTCTTGCTGCCCGAATCCTGGTCCGAATATCGCGACCGGGGGCTGGTGCACGCGTCTCTGGGGCACCAGGCGGCGGCGCTGGCTGACTTGGAGTGTTACCTGGTCCACGCCGAAAACGTGGTGGACGTGGATGCCGTGGCCGAGCAGGTGAACGTGTTGCGGCGGCAACTGCGCCAGCCCTAGCCTAGTGGCGCAGTAAAAACTGCGGTACCGCACCGCCGTGGCCCGGCAAGGCGCGGTTCAGGTCCACTCCCACCACCGCGTCAGACTCGGTTTTGATGCCCGGGGCAAACACCGTCAGACGGCTGCCGTGCACCAAAGACTCTTGTGCTGGCATCAGGCTGGCGGCACGGGATGCCTGGATGGTGCTGGGCTGGGCCGTGGGCTTGCTGGCCGGTGCTGGCGTGGCGACCACGGGGGGCTGCAGTCGTGCAATAGGGCGCAGCCATTGCAGGATGGGCTCCCACTGGGCCAAGTCGGCCTGTTGGGCCGCGCTGGCCGTGTCGAACAAGGTGACGCCGGTTTCCAGGCCGCGCACATAACTTTGGGTTTCGCGCAGCACGCCCAAAAAATTGAACTTCAGGTCTTCGGCCCACAGGCGCAGCGTCTCGGCGCCTTTGGTGCGTGCGTCCAGTCGCATGCCCACCACGCCCAGTTGGCAGCGCCCCGAGGCGACGCGCGGCAGGGCGGACAGTTCGGCCAGGCAGGCGGCGGCCGATTCACGGTCGAACAGGGAATTGCACACCGGCACCACCACGGCGTCGGCGGACATGATCACACGTGCCAATTCAAAACCCTGCATGCCGCCGGGGGTGTCCAGCACCACATGGGTGACACCGGGAGGCGCCTTTAATACGTTTTTTTGGTCCAGCGCCCAGGGGGAGATGGCGGGGAGGGCCGGCGCGCGGCGTTTGAGCCAAGCCTTGGTGCTTTGCTGGCGGTCCACATCACCCAGCATGACGGCCACACCCTGTTGCGCCAGCCAGGCGGCCAGGTGTGTAGCCAGGGTGCTTTTTCCACTTCCGCCCTTGCGGTTGACGATTGCGATAACCGGCATGCTGCTCCGTGTGGTAACCAACGAAGCGCAAAGTTTGGAGCAAAAAGTGCCAAAAGTCCAGATGGTGCTTGCGCGAGCAGCTACAAATTTACTAGCACGGGGTGGCGCCGGGGCAACACGCCCCGGTTTGCCGGTCAGGCGACGACGACTTGTGCGCCGCTGCCTTGGGGGGCGATGACACCGATGGTGTACACCGCTTCGCCGCTGGCGCGCAACGTGGCGGCCGTGGCTTCGGCGTTGGCGGCGTCCACCACCACCACCATGCCAATGCCGTTGTTGAAGGTGCGATTCATCTCGATGTCGTCAATGCCCGCTGTGGCCTGCAGCCAGGCAAACAGCTCGGTTTGGGGCCAGCTGCCCTTCACCAAGTGGGCGGCGGTGCCTTCGGGCAGCACGCGGGGGACGTTCTCCAGCAGGCCACCGCCGGTGATGTGGGCCAGCGCCTTGATCGGGTGTTTTGCCAGCGCGGCCAGCACGTTGAGCACGTACAGGCGGGTGGGCTCCATCAGGGCCTGCTTGAACGGCTTGCCGTCCAGCGTGGCGGGTACCGTACCGGCGGCTTCCGAACGCTCAATACACTTGCGCACCAGGCTGAAACCGTTGGAATGCACACCGCTGGAGGCCAGGCCCAGCACCACGTCGCCGGGTTTCACATCGGCACCAGTGAGGATTTTGGATTTTTCGACGGCGCCAACCGCAAAGCCGGCCAGGTCGTATTCGCCCGCGGGGTACATGCCGGGCATTTCGGCGGTTTCGCCGCCAATCAGCGCGCAGCCGGAGAGCTCGCAACCCTTGGCGATGCCGCCGACCACGGCAGCGGCGGTGTCAATGTCCAGCTTGCCACAGGCAAAGTAGTCCAGGAAAAACAGGGGCTCGGCGCCCTGCACCAGCACGTCGTTCACGCTCATGGCCACCAGGTCGATGCCCACGGTGTCGTGCATATTCCACTCAAACGCCAGCTTGAGCTTGGTGCCCACGCCGTCGGTGCCGCTCACCAGCACGGGTTCCTTGTAGCGCTTGGGCACTTCAAACAGGGCACCAAAACCGCCAATACCGGCCAGTACGCCCTCTCGCATGGTCTTCTTGGCCAGGGGCTTGATGCGCTCAACCAGCGCGTCGCCAGCAACGATATCGACACCGGAGTCTTTGTAGGAAAGGGGAGTGGGGGAGGCAGATTGGGTCATGGGAAGTGGCTTTGGGGCAGAACAGAGGCAGACCCCGATAGAATTTGCCCAGATTTTAGCTTCGACTGGACAACCCCCCTCCCGGGCAATCGTCAGTCTTCGCTAAAACTGCGTTTTAAGGGTTACCTCCGTCTATGCAATTCACCCCCGCCCAAAAAAGATTCACTGCCTGGCTGCTGATTGCGGGCCTGGTGGTGCTCGCGCTGTGGCTGCTGGCCCCGGTGCTGGCCCCATTTGTGGTGGCGGCAGTGTTGGCCTATGCGCTGACCCCAGTGGTGGACTGGCTGGACGATGTGGGGCGGGGCCGGGTTCCGCGCCTGGCTGCCGTGGTGGTGGTGGAGCTGCTGTTTGTGGTGGTGTTGCTCAGCGTGCTGTTGCTCATTGTTCCCATCTTTGCCAAAGAGTTGCCGCTGATGCGAGAGCAGTTTCCGGTGCTGCTGGACAGCCTGAACACCACGGTCAAACCCTGGCTGGCTCAGTGGGGCATCCGCGTGTCGCTGGATGTGGGCACCATCAAGAATTTTGTCATGAAGTATCTCAACGCCAATGTGGAAGACGCGTTGGGTTCGGTGCTGGCCTCGGTCAAGCTGGGTGGCAGCGTGGCCTTTGCCATCATTGGTAACGCCATCCTGATTCCCGTGGCGCTGTTTTATTTGTTGATGGACTGGGACCGTTTTGTGGGCCAGGTGCGCGACCTGGTGCCCCCACGGCTGCGCGAGAGTGTGGACAGTTTTCTGGCCGAGGCGGACGACGTGCTGGGCCAGTACCTGCGCGGCCAACTGTTGGTGATGGTGATTCTGGCCGTGGCGTACAGCGTGGGTCTGGCCCTGTTTGGGCTGGACCTGGCCTTGCCGATTGGCATCTTCACGGGCTTGGCGATTTCGGTGCCGTACCTGGGCTTTGGCGTGGGGCTGGTGCTGGCCACCTTTGCGGGCCTGCTGGAATTTTCCAGTGGCGGTTTGGTTTACCCGCTGGTCATGGTGGCCGTGGTCTACGGCCTGGGCCAACTGGTAGAAAGTCTGTATTTGACGCCGCGCCTGGTAGGCGAGCGCATTGGCCTGCACCCGCTGGCCGTCATTTTTGCCTTGCTGGCCTTTGGCCAGCTGTTCGGTTTTGTGGGTGTGCTGATTGCCCTGCCGGCCAGTGCCGTGCTGCTGGTGGCCGTGCGCCGTGTGCGCACCAGCTACCTGGCCAGTCGCCTGTATTTGGGGTAAGACTTCAGTGATGCAACAGATCGCGCTGGACATCGGTTTGTCCGCCGGGCCGACAGTGGCCAACTTCTTCGCCGGGCCCAATGAGGCGGCACTCAAGCACCTGGAACTCTGGATTGGCGCCAAAAGCAGCGCCCAAGCCCGCTCGCCCGTGCCCACCTACTTCTGGGGCCCCGAAGGCAGTGGCAAAAGCCATCTGCTCAAGGCTGCGCGTGAGGCGCTGCGCGAGCAGGGCGCCCGCGTGGGCTGGTTGGACGCTGCCGTGCTGGAGCCGGCCGAGTTTGACGAGGGCTGGGCTGCGGTGCTGATGGACGATGTGCACCTGTACACCGCCGAGCAGCAGCATATGGCCTTCAATTGGTTTGTGAACGCGCAGACGCACCAGCGCCCGGTGCTGGCGGCCGGGGAACTGGCGCCGGTGGAGCTGAAACTGCGCGACGACCTGCGTACCCGCCTGGGCTGGGGCCATGTGTTTGGCCTGCATGCCCTGAGCGAGCCCGAGCGCCGCGCTGTGTTGCGCCAGGCGGCCGATGCGCGCGGCGTGTTCCTGAGCGACGAGGTGATGGACTTTATGCTCAACCGCTTCAGCCGCGACCTGGGCAGCCTGATGGAACTGCTGGAACTGATGGACGGCTACGCGCTGCAAACCCAGCGCGCCATCACCATTCCGATGATCAAAGCCATGCTGGACAACCAATGACACTCAAAAAGATTGCCCTTTTCGATCTGGACCACACGCTGATTCCGCTGGATTCGGACTTCGCCTGGGGCGAATTCACCACCGCCCTGGGGTGGACGGACGCTGCCAGCTTCCAGGCGCAAAACCACGCGTTCTATGAACACTACAAGGCTGGCACGCTGGACATCCATGCCTACTGCCGCTTTGCCACCGCGGCCGTGGTGAAGCAGGGTGCTGCGAAATCGATAGCTGCTCACGCAGATTTCATGCGGGCCGTAATCCAAAAAGCCATCCAACCCCAGGCCCTGAAGCTGGTGCAGGACCACCAGGCCGCGGGCGACACGGTGATCATCGTGACCGCCACCAACGCTTTTGTGACCCGCCCGATTGCGACGGCATTTGGCGTGGAAGACCTGATTGCCGTGGACCTGGTGACAGACGATGCGCCCGGCGGCACCGGCTGGTACACCGGTGAGATTGCCGGCGTGCCGTCTTTCCGTGAAGGCAAGGTGACCCGCGTGGACCAGTGGCTCAGCGAGCGCGGTCTGGGCTGGGATACGGTGTACACCACCTTCTATTCCGACTCCATCAACGACGTGCCGCTGATGGAAAAAGCCAATGTGGCGGTGGCTACCAACCCCGACGCGCGCCTGCGCGCCCTGGCCCAAGAGCGCGGATGGCGCATACTTGACCTCTTTCCCTGACCCGCGGCCCTGACCGCTTGGAACCTTCTCTTGATCAAGAAATTCATCGACAAATTGCTGGGCAAGAGCCCGTCTGCCGCCAGTAAAAAGCCCCAGTTCGGCAAACGCGTGGAAGTGCCTGTCTCTGTCCACGGTATCGATCCCAACCTGGTGGACGAACGCGCCATCAACGTCGTGCGCACCCTGCAGCAAGCCGGTTTTGAAGCCTATGTGGTGGGCGGCGCGGTGCGCGACCTGCTGGTTGGCCTGCGCCCCAAGGACTTTGACGTGGCCACCAACGCCACCCCCGAACAGGTCAAGGGCCTGTTTCGCCGCGCCTTCATCATTGGCCGGCGCTTTCGCATCGTGCACGTGGTGTATGGCCGCGGGCGCGAGCATGAGGTGATTGAAGTCTCCACCTTCCGCGCCTACCTGGACAACGCCGCCGCCGAGCAGGTGGCGGGCAACGAGCGCACCAGCAAGAACGAGCTGGCCGGCATGAAACACGCCGTGGACAGCACCGGCCGGGTGCTGCGCGACAACGTTTGGGGCCCGCAGGAAGAAGACGCGGTGCGCCGCGACTTCACCATCAACGCGATGTACTACGACCCCGAGACACAAATCGTGGTCGATTACCACAATGGCCTGAAAGACGCCAAGAGCCGCACGCTGCGCATGATTGGCGACGCCGCCACGCGTTACCGCGAAGACCCGGTGCGCATCATCCGCGCCATCCGTTTCTCTGCCAAGTTGAGCCCGCTGGGCTTCAAGCTGGAAGCCAAAACCGCCGGCCCGCTGATCAAGAGCCAGAGCCTGCTGAACGACGTACCCCAAAGCCGTTTGTTTGACGAAATGCTCAAGCTGCTGCAGACCGGCCACGCCCTGGCCTCGGTGGAGCAACTCAAGTTTTTGGGTATGTCTCGTGGCATTTACCCGCTGCTGGATGTGGTGGTGGAGCGTGCTGAGCAGCCCTTTGTGGCCGCAGCCCTCAAGGACACCGACCGTCGCGTGGGCGAAGGCAAACCCGTGGCGCCCAGCTTCCTGCTGGCCTGTGTGTTGTGGGCCGATGTGCGCGATGGCTGGGACCAGCGCATGAAAAACGGCCAGCATGGCCACCCAGCACTGCAGGACGCGATCGAGGATGTGTTCAATGCGCGTATTGGTGATGTGTCCGGCCGCGGCAAGCTGGCCGGCGACATGCGCGAAATCTGGCTCATGCAGCCCCGCTTCGAGAAACGTGTGGGCAGCACGCCCTTTGGCATGGTGGACCAGCCGCGTTTCCGCGCCGCCTTTGACTTCATGCGCTTGCGTGCTGACGCAGGTGAAATTGACGAGGTCTTGGCCGACTGGTGGCAAGAGTTCAGCATGGCCAGCGACGATGTGCGCCAGGACATGGTGGACCAGGTGCGCACCGAACAACAGCAGCAGCGCAAACAAGCGCCGCGTGTGCACCGCGCACCGGCCAAATCGGCGCCTGCCGGCCCGGCCGCCGCGGATGCAGTGGACAACAGCCCCGAAGCAGACTTTCCCGCCGATGGCCACGATGCCCCACGCAAACGCCGCCGTCGCCGCCGCTCTGGCGCGGGCAGAGCCGAGGGTGGCGCATCCGGCGGCAGCGCCGAATAAGCCGACGTTTCACCATGCGTGCGCCGGTGCTGGCCTACATCGGCCTGGGGGCCAACCTCGGGGAACCGGTGGCTGCACTGCAGGCGGCGCTGGCGGCGCTGGCCACCGTGCCCCAGTGCACGCTGCTGCGCCACTCCGTCTTCTACGGCAGCGCCCCCATTGACTCCAGCGGCCCCGACTATGTCAACGCGGTGGCAGAACTCTCCACCACCCTCAGCGCCCCCGCCTTGCTGCAAGCTCTGCAGCAAATCGAGCTAGACGCCGGGCGCGAACGCCCCTACCGCAACGCCCCGCGCACGCTGGACCTGGATGTGCTGCTGTATGGCAGCGCCACCATCCACAGTGCCACCCTGATCGTGCCGCACCCGCGCATGCGCGAGCGCGCTTTTGTGCTGCTGCCGCTGGCTGAATTGCTGCCGGACCAAGTAAGCCCCCTTGATTTAGCGGCGGTGCAAGACCAAGGGGTTTGGCGCATGGCAGGGTAAATCCGGTCAATTCCCCCCATTTTTCAACGCTCCCGCATGGTTAAATTACAGAATAATTAAAGGAGATTGGAATGCGTTTTGACCGACTGCGTCTGGCCACTAAGCTGTGGGCTGCGATGGGCCTGATGGTGGTGCTGTTGGCCATCATCATTGCGTTTACTGCCCTGCAGTCCCGCAAGTCCCGCGAGGCCTACGGTGCGGTGAATGCGGCCATGCTGGCGCAAATCAAGACGGCCAACCAGTGGGCGGCGCTGGTCGACGTGAACACCACCCGTGCCTATGCGGTGGTGGTTTCGGTGGACCCGGGCGTGGCCAATGCCTTCAAGGATGAAATTGCCCAGAGCAACACCAAGATTGAAGAGCTGCAAAAAGCCATTGAGGCCGCGGACCCGACCGAGGCCGACAAAGCCCAGCTCGCCAAAATCACCGAGCTGCGCAAAAAACTGCAGGACCTGACCAGCCAGACCGCGCTGCTCAAGGTCGTCAAACCCGGCGAAATGCCCGCCTTTGTGGAGACCCAGTACCGCCCGGCAGTCAAGGCCCTGCAGGACGCGCACCAGCAGTTTGTGCTGATGCAGGACGCCGCCAACGAGGCCTTGCGCGAGACTTTCGAGGCCGAGGGCCGCAAGCTAATTTTGATGTCGGCAGGGGGCCTGGTGGTGCTAATCGGGGGCATCTTGGTGGGCGCGGCTTTCTTGATCCGCTCCATCAAACAACCCCTGCTGCAGGCCAATGACCTGGCGGCCCGTATTGCCGAGGGTGACCTCAGCGGCCATGTGGACGAAACCCGGGCCGACGAGTTTGGCGACCTGATGCGGTCGCTGGCCGCCATGAACCGCTCGCTCGGCCTCATGGTGTCCCAGGTGCGCCACAGCACCGACAGCATTGCTACCGCCAGCTCCGAGATTGCCTCTGGCAACAACGACCTGGCCCAGCGCACGGAACAAACGTCGAGCAACCTGGCCTCCACCGCGTCCAGCATGGACAGCCTGACCCACGCCGTGCGCATGAGTTCGGACAACGCCCACCAGGCCGCCACACTGGCCGCCAATGCCTCCAACGTGGCCCAGCGCGGCGGCGAGGTGGTGTCGCAGGTGGTCAGCACCATGCAGCAGATCGACGCCAGCAGCAAAAAAATTGCCGACATCATCAGCGTGATCGACGGCATTGCGTTCCAGACCAACATCCTGGCGCTGAACGCGGCCGTGGAAGCGGCACGCGCCGGCGAGCAGGGCCGGGGCTTTGCGGTGGTGGCGTCTGAAGTGCGCAGCCTGGCCGGCCGCAGCGCCGAGGCGGCCAAAGAGATCAAGGGCCTGATCGGCACCTCGGTGGACAAGGTCGAGTCGGGCACCAAGCTGGTAACGGCCGCCGGTGCCACCATGCAGGAGATTGTGCAAAGCGTGCGCCGCGTGGTGGACGTGATTGGTGAGATCACCGCCGCCTCCAGCGAGCAGAGCGCCGGCATTGCCGAGGTGAACCAGTCGGTCGGCAACCTGGACCAGATGACCCAACAAAACGCCGCGCTGGTGGAAGAAAGTGCGGCGGCGGCCGAGAGCCTGCGTGACCAGGCGGCCCAGTTGGCGCAGGCGGTGGCGGTGTTCAAGGTGGCGCCGCAGCTGGCGCACACAGGCTCTTCGGGCGCGCCCTTGTTGCTGAACTAGGCAGAGCCATTCGCCCACAAAAAAGCGCTGCCTCGGCAGCGCTTTTTTCATGGGAACGCGGGGTGGTGAGCTCAGGCCACTTCGGCGATCAGCTCAATTTCCACACACGCACCCATGGGGATTTGTGCCACACCAAAGGCACTGCGCGCGTGCGCGCCCACTTGCGGGCCAAACACTTCGCCCAGCAGTTCGCTGCAGCCATTGGTCACTAGGTGCTGCTCGGTGAAGTCGCCGGTGGAGTTGACCAGGGACATGACCTTGACGATACGTGTGACGCGGTTCAGGTCGCCCACGGCGGCGTGCAGCGTGCCCATCAGGTCGATGGCGATGGCGCGTGCGGCGGCCTTGCCTTCTTCCGTCGTGGTGTTTTTGCCGAGTTGGCCCACCCAAGGCTTGCCATCTTTTTTGGCAATGTGGCCGCTGATGAAAACCAGGTTGCCGGTTTGCACAAAGGGCACATAGGCCGCAGCGGGCACGGCCACGGGGGGCAGGGTGATCTGGAGGGCGGCGAGTTTGTCGTAAATGCTCATACAAGTTCCTTTGGATAAAAAATGCCTCTGGCGCTTATGGATGCTGCGCCAGCAGCTATTTAATTGATAGCGCCTTGGGTCTGACTCTGGCCACCGCCCTGGGACTGGCTTTGTCCTTGGGTTTGGGTTTGGGAGGCCTCGGCTATGGGCGCGGAGCCGTTATTGTCGCCGCGGATATCTTCCACCGTCACCCCCACGGTCAGCGTGTGGCTGGCACCGCCGTGGATCACGCCGCGCAGCGGCGACACATCGCCAAAGTCACGCCCGGTGGCCACGGTCACATAGTCCACACCGGGGGCAAACCAGCCCCAACGGTTGTTGGTCGGGTCCAGGTCGACCCAGCGCTGGCCCTCGGGCAGGTCGCCCACATAGACGCTGACCCAGGCGTGTGAAGCGTCGCTACCCACCAGCTTGACCTCACCCGGCGCGGGCTGGGTCAGCAGGTAACCGCTGACGTAACGCGCAGGCAGGCCCATGCTGCGCAGCCCGGCCAGCATGATGTGGGCAAAGTCTTGGCATACGCCTTTGCGTTGCTCCAGCGCCTGCAGGGCGGGGGTGTTGATCTGGGTGCTTTCGCTCTCGTAAGTGAAGTCGGTGTGGATGCGCTCCATCAGGTCCACCGCCACGGCCAGCACACTGGCGCCGGCCACAAAGCTGGGCCGCGCGTAGCCGGCAAACTCCTGGCGGCGCGGCACAAAGGGCGAGGCAAACACAAACTCTGACGCCGCCTCGAAGGGCGTGTGGGCCTGGTAGCGCAAGCGGTCGCGCAGTTGCTCCCAAGGTTGCGCACTCTCGGGCCGGGCATGGGCGCTGGTGGACACGATGCTCATGGCCTGCACCTCCAGCACCGGGTGCGGCACCTGCAGCGAGAAAAAACAGCGCGTGTTGCCATACACGTCCAGCGTGTTGCGCTGCTGCGCGGGTTGCGGGCTGATGGTGAGGGCGTGGCTCAGCAGGTTTTGCCCGGCGTGCTGCAGCGGCTGCAGGTAGGCCACGTGCTGCGCCGTCTCGACCGCGGGCTGGTAGTCGTAGCGCGTGTGGTGGGTAACTTGCAGCAGCATCAGGTGCCCACACTGTGTTTGGTGTGGCCCGAGTGGGTGAAGTAGGTGGTGCTGATGTCCTCGGACACCGTGAACGCACAGTCGCTCAAAGCGTCCAGCAGGTTGCGCAGGGCCGGTGCACTGGGCTCGCCCTCCGGGGTGTCGCACAGGTGGGCCAGGTCCCAGGTGTCAGGGTTGGGCACCTGCAGCGACATGGTGCTCATTTCACCCGCCGGGCTTTGTGCCAGCTTGGCCAGGCGCCCACGCAGCGTGTGCGCCACCCAGCCCAGCGAGCGTGGGTTGTCGCGGTCCAGCACCAGCAGGTCGGTCAGTGCGGCAATGTCGCGGCTTTGCTGGTACTGGGCGTGGAAGGTGATGGTGCTGTCGAACAGCGTCAGCAGGGCTTCAAAGCCGCCATCGGTGTCTACCGCGCCGGTCTCAAAACTGCGCGCCAGCGCGCTGGCCAGAAAGTGCAGGCGCTCCACATGGCGGCCAATGCTGAGCAGGCGCCAACCGTCGTCGCGCGTCATGCGGTCCGTCTGCGCACCGGTGATGGCGGCCAACTGGTCGCTCAGGTCACCCAGCACGCGCAGGGCCTGGGCGGGGGCGTAGTCGCCCTGGGCCGCAAGGCGGGCGCTTTGGTGGAACAGGGTTTCTTCGGCCCGCACGATGGTGTGCCAGTGCTCTTGCGAGAGGCGCTCGCGCACCGTGGCCGCGGTCATTTTGAGCGCGCGCACATTAAAGCCCACGCTGGTGGCTCCCTCGGCCGAGGCCAGGCTGGCGATCAGCGTGCGCTCAAATACCCGGCGCGCCTGCACGGCGGACGGGGTGCCCGGCAGCACCAAGGTGTTGGCCACGGCCATTTGGCTCAGCCACTGCAGCAGCGGCACCGAGCTTTGTTCTTCGCCGCCCAAGCAATCCAGCGTCAGCGCGGCCAGGCGCACCGAGTTCTCAGAACGTTCGGTGTAGCGGCCCAGCCAATATAGGTTTTCGGCGGCACGGCTGGTGACCAGGCGCTTGCGCTGGGCCAGCACGGCGGGGGTAAGGGCGCTGGGCAGCAGGGTGGTGGTGTCCACCTCACCCTCGGTCAGGGCCCACACATCGGCACTGCTGCCGCCGCGCTGCATGCTGGCAATGTCGGCGCTGGTGCCGGCCACGCGGGCCAGGCCCCCGGGCAACACACGCCAGTGCGGGCGGCCTGCGGCATCCAACCCGTCCGACACGGCAAACACCCGCAGCAGGGCCGAACGCGCCACCATGGCGCTGGGCTGCCCGGCACTGGCACTGTGCCAGGTGGGTATTTGCGAGAGCGGCATGTAGGCCTGAACCGTGTGGTCTTCACTCTGGCGCATGATGCGGCCGGCCCAGGCGTCCAGCGCCGTTTGGCCCAGGGTGTGGCCCAGCACCGACTCGAAACTGGTGTGGATGCTGGAGCCGGGGTAGGTGGGCTTGATGGTGTGTTCGCGCAGGCGCGGCAGGGCTTCTTCCATGGCGCTGCGCTCGCCGCACCACCAGCTGGGCAGGGCGGGCAGACTCAGGTCTTCGCCCAGCGCATGCTGCGCCAGCGCGGGCAGAAAGCCCAAGAGCGCAGGGGATTCGAGAAACGCCGAGCCTGGCGCATTGGCCACCAAAACATTGCCCGCGCGGATGGCCTGCAGCAGGCCGGGCACGCCCAGCGTGGAGTCGGGGCGCAGCTCCAGCGGGTCCAGGTACTGGTCGTCCACGCGCTTGAGCAAACCGTGCACCGGCACCAGGCCGCGCAGCGTTTTGAGGAACAGACGCTCGTCGCGCACGATCAGGTCGCTGCCTTCCACCAGGCTCAGGCCCAGGTAACGCGCGAGGTAGGCGTGTTCGAAATAGGTTTCGTTGTAGGGGCCGGGCGTCAGCAGGGCAATGTGGGCGTCGGCCCCGGCCGGGCTGTGGGCCTTCAGGCTGTCCATCAGGGCGCGGTAGGTGCCCGCCAGGCGCTGCACCTTGAGGGCCTGGAAGGCCTGCGGAAACTGGCGTGACACAGCCAAACGGTTCTCCAACAGGTAGCCCAGGCCGCTGGGCGCCTGGCAGCGCTGGCCCACTACCCACCAGTTGCCATCGGGCCCGCGGGCCAGGTCAAAGGCGGTGACATGCAGATGGCGCCCACCCACAGGGCGCACACCGGCCATGGCGCGCAGGTAGCCCGGGTGGCCATGCACCAGCGCGGGGGGCAACAGGCCTTGGGCCAGGTAGGTTTGCGGGCCGTAGACATCGGCCATCACGGCCTCCAGCAGGCGCATGCGTTGCTGCACACCGGCTTCGATGTGCTGCCAGCTCGGCGCGTCCACCATCAGCGGAAACAGGTCCAGCGACCAGGGGCGCTGGGGGCCCTCGGCATCGGCGTATACGTTGTAGGTGACGCCGTTGTCGCGGATCTGGCGCTGCAGGCTGGCGGCCCGGGCATCCAGCTCGGCGCTGGTGCGGGCCTCCATATTGGCAAAGAATTGGCCCCAAGCCCCCGTGAAATGTGCGCGAGCAGCTATAAAATTGATAGCATTTTCGGAAGGGGCGGAGGGTTGGTTGCCGGCTTTGGGCAGCACGGTAGCGCGCAGCTCGTCAAAGTGCCCGGCGGCGGCCATGCACAGGCGGGCCCGGGACAGCACGTCGGCGTCGGTGGCGGGGCTGTTCACGGCGAGGGGGTCAAGAGAGGAATTCACTGGCCTGAGTATGCCAGCGCAGGGGGCGCCGGGGGCCTGGAACTTGCACGCAAGGCCCGTGCCGAGCCAAGTCGGGCAAAGCCCGCTACCATGCCGCGGAGAGCTGGGATCACAACCGTTGGAGACCCTATGAAACCCGTTTGGCGCGCTGTCTTGGCTGCCTGGTTCGGCTTGGGCCTGTGGTGTGGCGTTGCCTTGCCCGTGTGGGCGGCTGACTACAAGCTCAGCACCCTGGAATGGGCTCCGTATACCGGTGCGGGGTTGCCGGGCAAAGGCCTGGTGTCTGCCACCATTGCCGATGCGCTGAAGGTGTCTGGCTACAGTGTTGAGGTGCAGTTTTTCCCATGGTCCCGGGCGGTGCGTCTGGTCGACTCCAGCCCCGCGTATGTGGGCTTCTTCCCGGCCTATTACTCGCGGGAGCGCGCCGCGCGTTACCTCTACTCCGACCCTGTGGGGCGCAGCCATGTGGTGTTTCTGGAACGCAGCGACAGCCCCGTGAAATGGACGACGTATGACGATTTGCAGGGCCAGCGCATCGGCGTGGTGCGCGGCTTTGTGAACACCGAGGCGCTGGATGCGCGCATTGCCAGCAAGGTGCTGCTGTCAGAAGAGGCACCCGACGACCGCAGCAACATCTTGAAGCTGGTGGCGGGCCGGATTGATCTGGCCGTGGTCGACCAACAGGTCTACCAGCACCTGGTGCAGACCGACCCGCAGCTGGCACGTGTGGCGACTCAGCTGCAAGTGAACCCCAAGGTGCTGGAGGTGAAAAATCTCTACGTATGTTTTCAGCGCACGCCAACGGGCGCGCTGGCGCAGCGTGCCCTGAACACCGGGCTGCGCAAATTGCGGCCGGTGCTGTAGCGGCGCAAGCCCGTACAGCCGGGTTTGTGCGGAGGCCGAGTCCCCGTCACAGGCGTACCATACAGGCGTAGCCCTGAAGAATGACGAACAGGAGTTGGACCGTGACGCCGTTGCCCCAAGTACCGGAAACCGAGGTTTCCAGCTTGCGCAGTCCGGCTTTTCCGGACCGTGTACCCGAAGCGGCCCTCGCGGCCGTTGCCCCGCTTGTGGCGCACCTCTGCGCCGCCCCCCTGAGCCTGGTGTATGACCTCTGGCAACCCCCATGTCGGGTGCTGGCCCACCATGGGTTTGCCGCACCGCCCCAAGCCGGGGCCGGGCTGGCCCTGTGGGCAGCACAGGCGGGCCTGGCGGGGGTGTTTCATGTGGAAGATGCCCTGCAAGACACGCGTCTAGCCAGCGACCCTCTGCTGCTTGCCGAAGGGGTGCGCTTTTGCGCAGGCGTGGCCTTGCGCCGTGCGGACGGCCTGGTGGTGGGCTGTTTGCTGGCCATGGACCGGGTGGTGCGGCCGCTGCTGCCGGCCCAAGCCCAGGCCCTGCAAACCCTGGCTTGGCTGGTGCAGGCGCAATGGGCTGCCCCGGTGGGCGAGGCCAGCTACCGCGCCCTGGTGGAAACCCAGACAGAGATGGTCTCTCTGGCCACTGCACAGGGGGTGTTGTTGTATGTGAACCCGCAGTACGCCGCACACTTTGGCATGCAGCCGGCCGACATGGTGGGGCGCAGCCTGTATGACTTTGTGGCCGTACACGACCAACCGGCCGTGCGTGCGCAGATTGAAACGGTGCTGCGCGAGGGCGGCAACCGGCAGGGCGAGAACCGCATGGTGGCCGCAGACGGGTCGGAGAAATGGGTGTCCTGGACCAATGCCGTGCAGCACGACGCGCTGGGCACCCCTTTGCTCAACTCGGTGGGCCGCGATGTGACCGCCCAGCGCCTGGCCGAGCGGGCGCTGCAGGCGAGTGAATCGTTTCTAGAAAAAACCGGCCAAGTGGCCCGCATTGGCGGCTGGGAGATGGACATGGCGCGCCAGACGCTGGCCTGGTCCGAGCAGACCAAGCGCATCCACGAGGTGGAGACGGATTTTGTGCCTACGGTGCAGAACGTGAACGACTTCTACCCCGCCGACGCCATGGTGGAGCTGCAGGCCGCCGCCCAGCGGGCTATGCAGACCGGCCAGGCCTGGGACCTGGAGGTGCCCCTGGTCACGGGCAAGGGCCGCCAAATCTGGGTGCGGGCCCAGGGCGAGGTGCAGTTTGAGCAGGGTGCACCGGTGCGCCTGTTTGGCACGGTGCAAGAAATCACGGAGCGTGTAGTGGCCGAAAAAGCGCTGCGCGTGTTGACCACCATTTTTGACAAGACCACCGACCTGGTGGTGCAGACCGACCGGGCCGGGCGCATCAGCTACATGAACCCGGCCGTGCGCCATTTCACGGGGCTGGGGGCCGATGCGCCGGTGGGGCATTTGAGTTTTGAAGATTTCAACACCCCGCAGACCAATGCGCTCTACCAGTCCACCATATTGCCGGTGGTGCATGCCGACGGCGTCTGGCTCGGGGTGACCACGGTGTATGGCGAGGGAAAACGCACCATTCCGGTCAGCCACATGGTGATTGCCCACACCGACAAGGACGGCCGCGTGGAGCACTACTCCGCGGTCATGCGCGACATCTCGGCGCTGGTCGATATTCAGCAAGAGCTGCTGCAGCAGACCGCCACCCTGCGCTCGGTGACCGAGGCCATTCCGGCCGGGGTGGCCGTGGTGGGGGCAGACGAACGCATCAAGTTCGTCAACAGTGCCTTCGAGCGCTGGCATGGCTCACCACGCGGTGTGCTGGTCGGGCGCTATTTGTGGGAGGCCTTGGGGGCCGAAGAGTACGCACGCACCCAGCACTGGACCGCCCAGGCCCTGGCCGGCGAGACTGTGACCTACGAGAAAGAGTTTGTGGGCAGCAACCGGTCCCAGAACCTGCTGATGACCCACATCCCGCTGCGCAGCGAAGCGGGCGTGGCCAACGGCTTTGTGGCGGTGGGGCAGGACATCACCAACCACAAACGCGAGTCGGTGCGGTTGCTCAAACTCACCCAGCGAGACCCCTTGACCGGGGTGTTTAACCGTGCGGGCCTGCGCAGCTACACCGATCACCATGTGCGCGAGGGCCTGTTGCCGTCCACCGCCGTGCTGTATGTGGATCTGGACTACTTCAAGGAAGTGAACGACCAATACGGCCACCCGGTGGGAGACCAGTTGCTGCAACTTTTTGCCCAGCGTTTGTTGCAGCTGGTGCGCCCCTCTGACGCCGTGGCACGCCTAGGTGGCGACGAATTTTTGGTGGTGGTGCTGGGCATCAAGACCCTGGCCAATGCCGAGCGCGTGGCTGACAAGGTGCTCAAGGCTGCGGCGGCACCTTTCCATGTGGGCGACCTGCAGCTGCAGGTGGGCGCCAGTGTGGGCATTGGCCTGGGCAGCGCCACAGAATCCGGGGGCTGGGATGCCCTGATTGCCCGTGCCGACGGCTGTTTGTACGCCGCAAAAAAAGCCGGCAAAGGCACGAGCCGCGGGCCGCGGGAACTGGCCGCCGCACCTGAGGCGCCTAACGCGCAAATAGCTGGCCCAGGTCCTTAAAGGCCTTGAACTCCAGTGCGTTGCCACAGGGGTCCAGCAAAAACATGGTGGCCTGTTCGCCCACTTGGCCCTGAAAACGGATGCCAGGCTCCAGCACAAACGCGGTGTTGCGGCTTTGCAGTCGTTCGGCCAGCGCATGCCAGGCCTCCCAGGCCAGCACCACGCCAAAGTGCGGTACCGGCACATGGTGGCTGTCCACCTCGTTGGTGTGGGCGTGGGTCTGCGAGTCGTTTTTGGGCGCCAGGTGGATCACCAACTGGTGGCCAAAGAAGTTGAAGTCCACCCACTGCGCGCTGCTGCGGCCCTCGGCACAGCCAAACACCTCGCCATAAAACTGGCGCGCCAGCGCCAGGTCGTACACAGGAATGGCCAGGTGAAAGGGTTGAAGCGACATGGTGGTTTTCCTTGGTGGGGGAGGCAGGTGTAGAGGCTGGGGCAGGGCGAATGCGGCTTTAGCCCAGTGGCAGCGTGTCGAAGGTGGCGTAGCTGTTTTTGAGCCAGGTCTTTACCCGTTGGCGCTCCAGCAGGCCCAGCGTGTCCTCGCCGTCCTTGCGGTGAATCGCCGCCCAGAAGCTGGCGTTCTGCCGGTCAATCTTGCGCATGCTGGCCTCGTGCAACTGGGCCAGACTGATCACATGGCCGCCCAGGGCCACCGCTTTTTTAAGGGCGGAGGAGTCATCGAGCTGCGAGAAATCGGTGCCACGGCCCTGGTTCTTCACCACGATGTAGTTGGGTCCGGCGCCATAGGTAGCGACCAGCCGGTCCAGCAGATCCACCGAATCTTTGCCCGCATCGGCCACGTGCCAGAAGTTCACCGTCACGCCCAGGCTGGCCATCAGCGAGACCAGGTCCGAGTCTTTCACCCAGCGCGCCAGCGGCGCCGCAGTCTGCGCTGCCAGGTCCACGATGACATTGGGCGGCAGGCCCACCACCGGTTCTTCTTCAAACACACCGGCAATCAGGTCCAGGCCCTCGTAGGTGTCCACCACCACCGGGGCTGCGTAGTCCGCATAAAAGCGGGTGAACGAGGTGTGCGAGCGGTCCGTGTCAAAACCGGTGAAGGCGCGCCCCTTGTCGATGAAATACTGGGCCAGCACGCGGGCCACGACCGATTTGCCGACCCCGCCTTTTTCGCCGCCAATGAAGTTGATAGAAGACATGAAATTCCTTAGGTGAGTCCCCAGAGTATGCAATTTGTATGCAAGCCGTAGGACGGTGCCGATGGCTTCGTCACGGCGATGGGCCCACTCGGCGGCAGTTTTATAAATTTAAATAATAAAAAACAATATTTTTATATTCAAAAGATACAATTCATCCCGGTGTTTCACCGGCATTTCGCTTCCCCCGCGCTGCAGCGCCACTTGGTGGCCCCGCACGCTTCTCTAGAAAGGCTCTGACATGAGCAGCAAAATTTACGTGGGCAACTTGCCCTATTCCGTTACCAACGAAAGCCTGCAAAGCAATTTCGGCGAATTTGGTGACGTGACATCCGCCAAGGTCATGATGGACCGCGACACCGGCCGCTCCAAAGGCTTCGGTTTTGTGGAAATGGGCTCCCCCGAAATGGCCCAAGCCGCCATCAATGGCCTGAACGGCCAATCGGTGGACGGTCGTTCCATCGTGGTGAACCTGGCCCGCCCCATGGAACCCCGTGGCGCCTCTGACGGCTACCGCGGTGGACGCAGCAGCTACTAAGCCGCACGCGTTCCCCCAAAAAGAAGGCCCCTTGATTGGGGCCTTCTTTTTTTGTCCAAACATTTCCTATTTGGTCGGTGTCTCGCTGCTGGGCACCACAGGTTTCTTTTTGGTGAACTTCAGCGCCGCCGCCGCCAGCTTTTGCTTGCGCTCCTGGTTCAGCCGCTCCAGCTCGTGGTGCGTGCTCTTCTTCATGTTGGGATCTTTGCCGAATACGCCTGCCATAGTGATGTTTCCTTTGGGGGCAGTCTAACTGGCTTTGCTTGTGCGGCTACTTGCGGGAGGCGGGTCGGTGCTTTGTTTTGTTAGGCGCGCAGAGGCGGTTTAAGACTGACTGCAGACTTTCGCGGCGCTCCATAGCGGTCTTCAGTGTTGGAGCTTTCCTATCCAACTTTCGCAAGCACAGGCTGCCATTGGAGAAATGATTCTGGTGCATCGTCCGTCCATGGCCAAACTCCTTTGGTCGTTGGATAAATGACTTGCAAGACCTGGAAGTTTCGACCGCCATAGAAATCAATATCTTGTCCAAAATATTCGTCATAGACCGAATGTGGAACCGCCCCGATACATATCTCAAAGCCTCCAAGAAAGCCGTCGTAGTATTCCCCAACCTCGAACCGTTCGCCGCCACGGACCCGATTGTTGTATTCGTTCACGATAGAGTGAGCCATTGGTTGCTTAAGGCCTATAACCACAACTTCGGGTGCTCCTGTTTCCTGCTGAATTCCGATGGAGTATGCAAAGGGCGGAAGATCTCCCTCCGCGTCGAAAACGTGCATAACACTGCAACCATACTTGGCGATGTCCTCTTTGGTCCTTTGGTCTCCTCCGTGCTCCATTCGTATCCTTAATCGAATAATTGATGTGTGGTTACTGAACACTACAGCTGTTTAGTCCCCGCACGCACAGGTCCGCTTCCGCGCCAGAGTCGAGGCAGTCTACAGACTGCTTGCAGACATTTGACGCGCCCCGAAGCGGTCGTTTCCGTCGAAATCAAGTGGCGCCGAAGGCGTCTGCCTTGAGCGATCAGTTAAACACCTGCATGATTTGCGGCTTTCAGCTTGAAGCTAGTGACTTCTGTGATGAAAAAAGCCCAAGGTACGCAAAACATTGCGGGAATCATCAGCAAACCCGCCGGAACGCCGGACCCTGCCTTCAGCGCCATGCTGAGGAGAAAGACGAGAACAGCAAGCGAGAAAGACCAGAATCCGATGTAGCCAAGCGCCTTCTGAAATCCAACGAATGAAGCCGGTGTTCTCTCCTTTTTCACAATGAAGAGCCAAGTTCGTCGTAGGACTAGAAACATCGTTGCGTATCCGATAACCAGAATTATCGGACGTGGCAAAAGTCCGATCAGCATAGGCGGAAGCAAAGACCCAAACGAGGATAGAAGGGATAGAAAGGTGTCATACGGAATTTGAACCTTCAGCGGCGACAACAAGGAACCGATAAGCCAACGGAATGTTGGGAGTGCAACCAAGGCCGCGCAGAAGAAATAGGCAATGGATCTCATAGACTCTTGTCGTTTAACGTTGGTAAAAATAGCGACAAACCCCGCAGTCTGCCAACCCCGATTCTGGCGATTCAGTCAGGCCCTGAATATCCCCTATTCGGGTGAATTTCTGAAGGTCGGCTTCCGCCGCCTAGTTGAGGCGCCTGCAGACTGAGCCTGTGTGGAAACTCATTTTATGGACGCAGGCGCGGTGCAGTTGGATGCTTAAGAATCGATTTTTCGCTTGATGCGCCAATGAGTCAACTCAGAGGCAGCTCAATCGCTTCTCAAGGTGTTTTTCAGGGCTATTTCGATTGGCAAAGGGTCATGCCCCTGCCAACCTGATCGCCCTCATCATCCCCGGCATCCCAAGAATCGCCATCACTCGGCGCAGGTTGTAGGCCAGTATGTGCAGACTGATCTCCGTGCTGACGTGGGCTAGCCCCTTCATCGTGAAGTGTGTAGCTCCCATCCAGGACTTCAGCGTGCCAAACACATGCTCCACCGTGCAGCGCCTGAGCTTCATCTTGTCTCTACTGTTGTCGATGCGCTTCTGCATGGTGTCCAGAACGGCCTCATGCTCCCAGCGCTTCACTCTGCGTTCTTTGCCCGTGGTGCAGTTGGTCTTTTGCAGGCAGCTCCCACAGTGCGATGACCAGTAGGCATACATCTTCATGCCGTCTTCGGTGCTGGTGCTACGGTAGGGCAGGCGTTGCCCTGCGGGACATAGGTACTCGTTGTCTTTGGCAATGAAGACGAAGTCCAGCTTGCTGTACCGTCCCTCAGCTTTGCTGCTGGAGGTCATGGGCTTGGGTACATACGCCTTGATGCCTTCGAGTTCGCACGCCCGTATCTCCGTACTCTTGAAGTAGCCCCGGTCTGCGATGGCTTGCAATGCGCCATCGCCAGTGGCCTCTCTCGCCTGAATTGCCATTTTGGCTAACTGCCCCCTGTCACTGCCGCTGGTGATGACTTCGTGGGCAACGACCAAGTGATGCTTTGTATCCACTGCCGCTTGTACGTTGTAGCCCACCAGTCCTGTGCCAATGCGGCTGGAGACCATGGACCTGGCTTCTGGATCGGTTAACGAGATTTGGGCATCGGGCTGCTGCTCCAGGCGCTTGCCAATGTCGCGTAGCTCTTGCATCTGTTTCTTGAGAAGCGCGATCTTGTCCCGCAGGCGTTGTGTGTTCGTCTCCATCTCTGGCTGTTGGGTGCGGTCTGCAGTTTCCAGCTCCCCCAGGTAGCGCTCGATACTCGCATCGACTTGCTGCATGCGCTGTTCCAGCTTGTGCTGGGTGAAGTTCTTGTCGCGGTTGTTGACGGCCTTGAACTTGCTGCCGTCGATGGCCACGATGACTTGGGAGAAGAGCTGGAGTCGGCGGCACATGGCAATAAAGCGTCGGCAGACGTTACGGATGCCTGTGCCGTTGTCGTGGCGGAAGTCAGCAATGGTTTTGAAGTCGGGGGCCAAGCGGCCCGTGAGCCACATCAGCTCGACATTGCGCTGGGCCTCGCGCTCCAGGCGGCGGCTGGATTGGATGCGGTTGAGATAGCCGTAGATGTAGAGCTTCAGGAGCATGGCCGGGTGGTAGCCCGGACGTCCTGTCGCAGCGGGTTGCATTCCTTCAAAGCCCAATTCGGCCAGATTGAGTTCGTCTACAAAGATGTCAATCACGCGGACCGGGTTGTCTTCCCCTATGAAGTCATCCAGACACTCGGGCAGCAAGGTGACTTGCTGGCGGTCGGCTCCTTCTATGAATCTCGGCATCGCCCATCCTCCTTGCAGTTGGATAAGGCATAGCAAAAATCAGGCAAGATTCAAGGGCGTTTCCACACAGGCTCGACTGACTGCAGACATTCGGTGCGCTTCGAAGCGGTCGTTAGTGTTTGAGATGAGCGGCTTACGCGGCGAGCGCCTCCAGCCTTGGCACATGTGCCCGATTGATGGGTTAGGCACTCGCAGACTCATAGTGTCGGACGTTCGCCTTTACAAGCTCTTTCACTTCGTCCACAGTTCCTGTATTGAGCGCTTCATCGGGCCACCAATAAAACACCGATGGCGCGCTAAAGACCAGAATGCCCCCGCTCAAACGTGTTGCCTTAGTGAACGCCGACCACTGTAGAGCGGATTGAGATTTTGGCGTGCTGATAAACACACCAGAATCGGAAACACCAATACGAATGTCATCCCCATAAAAGGAAGACTTCTGCAGCCGACGCTTTAGGAAGAAGTAGTCAAGCCTGGGACCCTGAAGCAAAAGAACCAAGAAAGTCGAAATCACAACAGCAATTAGGATCAATGGAACAGCTTGGCCACTCGCACTTACTACCCCGTAAACGATGATGGCTAGAAGTAACGCGAGCCCCAAAGCACAGATCACCTTCGTGAGGAGGAACCAAGGGTAGACACGCTTTTGCCTTCGATAACGATCCAGGCTGCTCAGGACATAGTCCTCGTTGTAGGTTACTTGGTATTCATTCATGTGGAATTAAACGCTCGTCATGAGTGGGTCATAAAAACTGAAAGCGGGCATCAACTTGCGCCACAAGTTATCTCACCAAGACCTGATACCCAAGAGTTGACTTCCGATTACATAGACCAACAGAACTCCTACTGCGATAGGGACCGCCTTAAGGGACAGTAGATTGGGCATGCCTCTTCCTTTAATAGCGCGGAAAAAATCAACTAGAGCAAAAGCGACGATAAAAATGCACCCAACTCCAAAGACGATTTTCATACCCCTCCCGTCGCCATTGCCGGTTATTGCAAACAACGCCGCTCCGTACATGACCGCCAAGTTCACCACCAAGAGAACAACAATTTCAACTATTGAGATGAACTTTCTCATGCGGCTCTACCTTGGTTCATTGAATTGAAAGTACGAATCGACGGTTCGCAGTCAACGTCGGCTTCCGCCGCAAAGCGGCCGTGACGCACAGTAGTCCGTCTTTCGTTAGGGTACCAAATACCTCACCCCAGAGCTGGTGGAATGGCTCCCCGCCGATTTCTGGGCGTTTGACAGTATGAGGCGGGGGGCCGTTCCCCCAGCTCTGCGCCCACACCTCACACCAAAGCATGCTATCAATACAATAGCTGATTGCGCATACACAAAAAGGGCTAGAGCCCTATTTGGCTTAAAAACTCACCCCCGTCGCAAATCCCGCGTAAACGGAAACTCTTTGCTGCCCGCCACGTTGATGGTGGCCGGTGGCACCACCAGCTTGCCGGGCGTGTGGCCCATGGCGGCGAAGCGGGAGAGGCGGCGGCTTTCGGCTTCGTAGCCGTTGACCGGGAAGGTTTCGTAGTTGAGCCCGCCGGGGTGGGTGACAAAGTACTGGCAACCGCCCAGCGAGCGTTTCATCCAGGTGTCCACAATGTCAAACGTGAGCGGCGCGTGCATGCCAATGGTGGGGTGCAGGCTGCTGGGTGGGTTCCAGGCCTTGTAGCGCACGGCGGCGACAAACTCGCCCACGGTGCCTGTGCTCTGCATGGGCAGGGCCTGGCCGTTGCAGGTGACCACGTAGCGGCTTTCGTTCAGGCCTGTCACACGCACCTCGATGCGCTCCAGGCTCGAATCCACATAACGCGCGGTGCCACCGGCCGAGCTTTCTTCGCCCATCACATGCCAGGGCTCCAGTGCGTTGCGCAGCGTCAGCTCCACACCCGCGGCCTTGACTGCGCCGATCAGCGGGAAGCGGAACTCGTAGTGCGGCGCGAACCAGCTCGTGTCAAACGCGTAGCCCGCCATGTTCATGTCGGCGATCACGTCATCAAAGTCCATTTTGATGAAGGTGGGCAGCATGTAGCGGTCGTGCAGCTCGGTGCCCCAGCGGGTCACCGGCGCCTTGTACGGTGTCTTCCAGAAGCGGGCGACCAGCGCACGTAGTAGCAACTGCTGCACGCTGCTCATATGCGGGTGCGGTGGCATTTCAAACGCACGCAGTTCCAGCAGCCCTAAGCGACCCGTGGCCGAGTCGGGCGAGTACATCTTGTCGATGGAAAACTCGCTGCGGTGGGTGTTGCCGGTCACGTCGATCAGGATGTTGCGCAGCGTGCGGTCTACCAGCCACGGCGGCATGGTCTGGCCATACAGCTCGCGGTTTTTGTAGATCTGCTCGATGGCGATTTCCAGCTCGTAGAGCTGGTCGTTGCGCGCTTCGTCCACACGCGGGGCCTGGCTGGTGGGGCCGACAAACATGCCGCTGAACAAATAGCTCAAACTCGGGTGGTTATGCCAGTACAGCAGCAGGCTGGCCAGCAGCTCGGGCTTGCGCAAAAACGGGCTGTCGGCCGGCGTGGCGCCGCCCATCACAAAGTGGTTGCCGCCACCGGTGCCGGTGTGGCGGCCATCGGTCATGAATTTTTCGGCCGACAGGCGCGACTCGAAGGCCGCGTTGTACAAAAACTCGGTGTTGTAGACCAGCTCTTTCCAGTTGGTGACCGGGTGGATGTTGACCTCGATGACACCGGGGTCGGGCGTGACTTGCAAGAGCTTCAAGCGTGGGTCGCGCGGGGGCGGGTAACCCTCCAGCACGATTTGCATCTTCAGCTCGGTGGCAGTGGCCTCGATGGCGGCCAGCAGGTCCAGATAGTCTTCCAGGCGCTCCAGCGGCGGCATGAAGATGTACAGCACGCCGGACTTTTCACCCACGGCTTCGGCCTTGGGGCCACTGGCGCGGCGCGGGTCGCGCACTTCCACACACAGTGCGGTGCGGGTGATCCAGTGGGCGGACTCGAAGCGGTTGGGCGCTTCGGCGTAGCGGGCGGGCTCGGGCTGCAGGGGGCTTTGCGCGTTGGCGGCCACGGCGCTGACAGCCGGGCCCTTGGCGGTTTGCATTTTGCGGCTGGCTTCTGCCGTGGCCAGGTTGCCCGCCAGGTAGGGCAGGCCGCTGGGCGACACGCTGCCGCTGGGTGTGGTGGCCCTGCTTGGCGCACCGCTTGCACCGGGTGCATAACGCGCGGCAAAACTGGTGTGGGGCGGCAACTGGCCGCGCGCTACCGTGGGGTCGCGCTCCACCAGGTAGGGAAAGTCACCCTCGCTGACCCAGGGCAGCGAGTCCAGCGGCAGGCGCAGGCCCATGGGCGAGTCGCCGGGCATGAGGTACATGCGCTCGTCGCGGAAGAACCAGGGGCCGGTGGTCCACTCCGGGCCGGTCAGGCTTGGATTCATGTTCTGGCCGCTGAGGCTGGGGTTGCCACTAGCGCCCACCTTGAGCGGCAGCACGTAGCCAACCACGGAGTCCAGCTTCTGGCTGAAGACGCGGCGCAGGCGGGCACGCTCCATCTCATCGTCCAGCTTGGAGGTGAAAGGGTCCACATTGACCGGCAGGCGGCGTTCGCGCCACAGGTAGTACCAGGTGTCCTCGTAACCGGCCTGCACGTACTTGTCGGTCAGGCCCAGCTTGCCGGCCAGCGTGCGGATGAAGTAGCCCGCGTCTTCGGCCGAGTAGTGGGTGGGGGCGCGTTCGTCGGTGAACAGGGCTGGGTTGCCCCATACCTTTTGCTTGTCAGCGCGCCAGTAAATATTCAAGGCCCAGCGCGGCAACTGCTCGCCGGGGTACCACTTGCCCTGGCCAAAGTGCAGAAAGCCGCCCTGGCCATATTCGTCGCGCAGCTTGTGCACCAACTCGGTGGCAAAGCCACGTTTGGTGGGGCCCAGGGCGTCGGTGTTCCACTCGGGCGCGTCGCGGTCGTTGACTGCCACAAAGGTGGGTTCGCCGCCCATGGTCAGGCGCACATCGCCGGCCAGCAGGTCGGCGTCCACCTGGTCACCCAGCTTCATGACCGAGGCCCATTGCTCGGGCGTGTAGGGCTTGGTGACGCGGGGCGATTCGTAAATGCGGGTGACCTGCATGTGGTGGCTGAACTCCACCTCGCATTCGTCCACGCCGCCTTCGATGGGCGCGGCACCGCTGGGCTGTGGCGTGCAGGCCAGGGGAATGTGGCCTTCGCCAGCCAGCAGGCCGCTGGTGGCGTCCAGGCCGATCCAGCCGGCGCCGGGCAGGTAGACCTCGCACCAAGCGTGTAGGTCGGTGAAGTCGACCTCGGTGCCGCTGGGGCCGTCGAGCGATTTCACATCGGGGGCGAGTTGGATCAGATAGCCCGAGACAAAACGCGCGGCCAGCCCGCAGTTGCGCAGCAGCTGCACCAGCAGCCAGGCCGAGTCGCGGCAGGAGCCAGAGCCCAATTCCAGCGTTTCCTCCGGCGTTTGCACGCCGGGCTCCATGCGGATGGTGTAGTCCACGGACTTGTGCACTAGGGTGTTGAGGTCGACCAAAAACAGCACGCTGCGGCGTTTGGTGCGGTCGATCTTGTCGAGGTAGGCCTGCAGCAGCGGGGTGACCGGGTCGGCGGCCAGGTATGGGGCAAGTTCTTGTTTGAGTTCGGGCGCGTAGGTGAAGGGAAATTCCTCGGCCTCGGGCTCCAGAAAAAAGTCAAACGGGTTGTAGACCGCCATTTCCACCACCAGGTCTACGGTGACCTTTAACTGGGTGGTTTTCTCGGGGAACACCAGGCGGCCCTGGTAGTTGGCAAACGGGTCTTGCTGCCAGTTGATGAAGTGGGTGCTGGGTTCGACCTTGAGAGAGTAGGACACCACCTTGCTGCGGCAGTGGGGGGCGGGGCGCAGCCGGATGACTTGGGGGCCGAGATTGACCAGGCGGTCGTAGGTGTAGTGGGTGACGTGGTTCAGCGCTGCGTGAATGGACATGGGCCGTTCTCTCGGTAATCTCACACTGGGATGCCGGTGCAGCGGTTGCCGCACCGGCCCCATACTAACAATCGGGTTTGACGCAGGGCTTCAAGCAAGTCCCGCGCCATGCGCTTTAGCCCTGTGGGGGCGGGTTAGCATGGCGCCATGTTCTCTGCCGCCCACCGCACCAGCGCGTGGCCCCGCACGGTGTTTGCGGTGCTGCTGGGCTGGGTGTTGGGTGCGGCTTGGCAGCTGCAGCAGCCTGCATTGTGGCCACTGTGGGCTTACATGCCTTTTGTGCTGCTAGCACCCGTGGTGTATGCGCAAGCAGCTCCTGAAAAGATAGCAAAAATCATCCCTAGACCCATCCCCTTTGGGCTGGCGCCTGCGCTGGTGCTGCTGGCCGGCATGGCGTTGGGCTGGGGCAGCACGGGGGTGCGGGCGGTGCTGTTTGCCAGCATGGCGCTGGCCCCGGCCCTGGAGGGGCGCGACCTGCGCGTGACCGGGGTGGTGGAGGGCCTGCCGCAGACCACGGAGGCCGGGCTGCGCTTCACGCTGCGCGTGGAGCAGGCGCTGCTGGAGGGGCGAGACGTGCCCGTGCCCACGCGCATGGCCGTGGCTTGGTATGCCAGTGGTTACGCGCTGCTGGGCGAACAAACCGCTCTGCAACGTGTGCCGGCCCCGCTGCAAGCGGGCGAGCGCTGGCAACTGACCCTGCGGGCCCGGGCGCCCCATGGCAGCATGAATCCACACGGGTTTGACTACGAGCTGTGGCTGTGGGAACAAGGCCTGCAGGCCAGCGCCTATGTGCGCGCCGGCCCCAAAGACCCCGAACCCCAGCGCCTGGGCCAGACCTGGCAGGCCCCGGTGGCGCTGGCCCGCCAGGCGCTGCGTGACCGCATGCTGGCGTCGGTGGAAGACCGGCGTGCCGCCGGCCTGCTGGCCGCGCTGGTGGTGGGCGACCAGGCCGCGGTGGACCGCAGCGATTGGGATGTGTTCCGCGCCACCGGCGTGGCCCACCTCATCAGCATTTCTGGCCTGCACATCACCATGTTTGCCTGGGGCGCGGCGTTGCTGACGGGCGCCGTGTGGCGGCGCTCGCGCCGGCTGTGCCTGGCGTTACCTGCCCCGTCGGCTGCCTTGTTGGGCGGCTTGCTGCTGGCCTGCGGCTACGCGGTGCTGGCCGGCTGGGGCGTGCCTGCGCAGCGCACCTGTCTGATGCTGGCCACCGTGACCGTGCTGCGCCTGGCCGGTGCCCGCTGGCCTTGGCCGCTGGTGTGGATGCTGGCCTGCGCCGCCGTGGTGGCGCTGGACCCGTGGGCGCTGCTGCAGCCGGGTTTTTGGCTCAGCTTTGTGGCGGTGGGGGTGTTGTTTGCTACTGATTCAGGAGCTGCTCGCGCAGATTCCACGGGTGCTAGGGGCCGATTTTGCTTAAAAATCTGGCATCTGCTGCGGGAGCAGTGGGTGATCACGCTGGCGCTGGCGCCGCTCAGTTTGTTGCTGTTTGGCCAGCTCTCGCTGGTAGGGCTGGTGGCCAATCTGCTGGCCATTCCCTGGGTCACCTTGCTGCTCACGCCGCTGGCGCTGCTGGGGGTGGTGTTGCCAGCCGTCTGGGGGCTGGCCGCACAGGCTACTGAGCTGCTGTGGTGGTGGCTGAGCGCGCTGGCCACCTGGCCCGGCGCCACGCTCACCTGGCCCTTGCCCCCGCTGGGCTGGGGGCTGCTGGCCGTGGGTGGCGGGCTGTTGTGTGCGCTGCCGGTTCCGTGGCACTTGCGCGCCCTGGGGCTGCCGCTGCTGGTGCCCTTGTTGCTGTGGCGCCCCGCGCTGCCCGCGCCTGGTGCATTTGAGCTGCTGGCGGCCGATGTGGGGCAGGGCAATGCAGTGCTGGTGCGCACGGCCCGGCATGCGCTGCTGTTTGACGCCGGGCCGCGTTACAGCCTGGAAAGTGATGCGGGCCACCGCGTGTTGGTGCCGCTGCTGAAAGCGCTGGACGTGCGGCTGGACACCGTGGTGCTGAGCCACCGCGACACCGACCACGTGGGTGGCGCGGCCGCCGTGCTGGCCATGCAGCCACGGGCCGCCTTGCTGAGTTCTATCGAACCCGGCCACCCGTTGCAGCAGCTGCGCCCAGCGCAACGCTGCGAGGCGGGCCAGCGCTGGGTGTGGGACGGTGTGCCGTTTGAGGTGTTGCACCCGCAAGCGGCGGACTACGCACAGTCTGCCAAACCGAATGCCCTGTCGTGTGTGCTGCGCATAGGCACGGGCGCCGGTAGCGCGCTGCTGGTGGGCGACATTGAGGCCGCACAGGAAGCGCGCCTGGTGCAGGCCTGGCAGGGCACAGACCACCTGCGCGCGGCGGTGCTGCTGGTGCCGCACCACGGCAGCAAAACATCGAGCACGCCCGAATTTCTGCAGGCCGTGGCGCCGCAGTGGGCGCTGGTGCAGGCGGGTTACCGCAACCGTTTTGGCCATCCAGCTGCGCCCGTGGTGACCCGATATACCGTGGCGCGCATCAATTTGGTGTCATCGCCCCGTTGTGGTGCCATGCGCTGGCACTCGGGGCAGCCCCAAAATGTGGCGTGTTCACGGGAAGATGATCGCCGCTACTGGCATCATCTTGTGCCATAGTGGTGCACGCTTTGTGTGGCCCAAAGTTTGCATAGACGGTATCCAGAGAGGTCTTATTCATGCAGAAGTTCGATGAGATGTACACCCAGCTTCCCTACGAGTTCTTCACTCAGGGCGAGCAGATACGAGACCACTACAAAATTTACGACGAATGGCTGGCGCGCCAACCCGGCGACATGATGGCCAAACGCCGTGAAGAGGCGGAGATGATCTTCCGCCGCGTGGGCATCACCTTCGCCGTTTACGGCGAGAAGGACGAAGACGGCGCCGGCACCGAGCGCCTCATCCCGTTTGACCTGATCCCCCGCATCATCCCGGCGCACGAGTGGTCCAGCATGGAGAAGGGCCTGACGCAGCGCGTCACCGCACTCAACCGTTTCATCCATGACATCTACCACGACCAAGAGATTCTGAAAGCCGGCATCGTGCCGCGCGAACAGATTGAGGGCAATGCCCAGTACCGGCCCGAGATGGTGGGTGTGGATGTGCCCAATGGCATTTATTCGCAAATCAGCGGCATCGACATCGTGCGGGCCCCGGACGCCAAGGGCAACGGCGAGTACTACGTGCTGGAGGACAACCTGCGGGTGCCCAGCGGCGTGAGCTACATGCTGGAAGACCGCAAGATGATGATGCGGCTGTTTCCCGACCTGTTCAGCGCGCACCGCGTGGCGCCCATCGCCCATTACCCCGACCTGCTGCTGGAAACCCTGCGCGCCAGCAGCCCTGCCACCACGGCGGAGCCCACGGTGGTGGTGCTCACGCCCGGCATGTACAACAGCGCCTACTTCGAACACGCCTTTTTGGCCCAGCAAATGGGTGTGGAGCTGGTGGAGGGGCAGGACCTGTTTGTGAAGGACAACTTCGTCTACATGCGCACCACACGCGGCCCACGCCGGGTCGATGTGATCTACCGCCGCGTGGACGATGACTTTTTGGACCCCACGGTGTTCCGCCCCACGTCCACGCTGGGCTGCGCGGGCCTGCTGGGCGCCTACAAGGCGGGCAACGTGACCATCTGCAACGCGGTGGGCACCGGCATTGCGGACGACAAGTCCATCTACCCCTATGTGCCCAAGATGATCGAGTTCTATTTGGGCGAAAAACCCATTCTGAACAACGTGCCCACCTACATGTGCCGCAACAAGGACGACCTGGCCTACACGCTGGCCAACCTGAAAGACCTGGTGGTGAAAGAGGTGCACGGCGCGGGCGGCTACGGCATGTTGGTGGGGCCTGCGGCCACCAAGGCCGAGATCGAAGACTTCCGCAAAGCGGTGGAGGCCAACCCCAGTGGTTACATCGCCCAGCCCACACTCAGTTTGTCCAGCTGCCCCACGTTTGTAGAGAGTGGCATTGCGCCGCGCCACATTGACCTGCGCCCCTATGTGCTGAGCGGCAAGACGGTGCAGATGGTGCCCGGTGGCCTGACGCGGGTGGCGCTGAAAGACGGCTCGCTGGTGGTCAACAGCAGCCAAGGCGGCGGCACCAAGGACACCTGGATTCTGGAAGACGATGCGCCTGCTGTGGCCACCGTCACGCAGACCCCAAGCCAAACCCAAAAACAATAAGCGAACTGCGGAGGATTTTTTATGCTGTCAAGAACCGCCGACCACCTGTTCTGGATGTCCCGTTACACCGAGCGGGCCGAGAACACCGCGCGCATGCTGGACGTGAACTACCAGACCTCGCTGCTGCCCCAATCCGAAGCCGTGGCCCAGCTCGGCTGGCAGGGTTTGTTGTCCATCAGCGAGCTGCTGTATTCGTACAAAGAGCGCCATGGCGAGATCCAGGCGCGCGAGGTGATGGACTTCATGGTCAAGGACGAGGACAACCCGTCTTCCATCATGTCCTGCCTGAGTGCGGCGCGTGAGAACGCCCGTGCGGTGCGTGGTGCACTCACCACCGAGGTGTGGGAAACCCAAAACACCACCTGGCTCGAAGTCAAACGCATGATCAAGACGGGCGAGTTTGAAAAAGACCCAGCCCAGTTTTTTGAGTGGGTGAAGTTCCGCTCCCACCTGTCACGCGGCGTGACCGTGGGCACCATGCTGATGGACGAGGCCCTGTTCTTTATGCGCATGGGCACCTTCCTGGAGCGGGCCGACAACACGGCGCGCCTGGTGGATGTGAAATTCCACGCGGTGCAGAGCGACTTTTTTGGCGCCGCCAGCGAGAAGGACCAAGAGTACGACTTCTACCACTGGAGTGCGATTCTGCGCAGCGTCTCGGGCTTCGAGGTGTACCGGAAGGTCTACCGCGACGTGATCAAACCCGAACGTGTGGCCGAGCTGCTGATCCTCAAGCCCGATATGCCGCGTTCGCTGCACGCCAGCCTCAACGAAGTGGTGAACAACCTGCGTCTGGTGGCCAGCGACCCCGGCAGCGAAACCCTGCGCCGCGCCGGGAAGCTGCGCGCCGAGCTGCAGTTTGGCCGCATCGACGAAATTTTGGCCACCGGCCTGCACGCCTACCTCACCCAGTTTTTGGACCGTGTGAACGACCTGGGCGCCCACATCAGCCGCGAGTATTTGGTGCCGGTGACCTGACGCGTTGCAGCAGGGTAAACGCGGCCCCCAATAGGCCTGGATTCCGCCTCGCAGGGGCTGGTTTTCAGCATAATGTCTTCAACGAGGAGACAGCATGCGCGTAGCTGACATCGACCGGGAAATTGAAACCGCCAAGGCGGCTGGCCCCCTGCGGGACATCGTGATCCAGCCCTGTCCGGCCTTGCTGACGGACTTGCGTGTCGAGTTCAACCGCGAAGACCCGGAGCCCGCCACCATTGCCAAAATCGCCTCGCGCGATGTGGCCATGGCCGCCGCGCTGATCCGGGTCGCCAACAGCCCCATCTATGCCCGCTCCCGCACCGCCTCCACGGTGGCCGAGGCGGTGGCGCTGCTGGGTATTGCGCAAACCGTCTCCATCCTCACCGGCTTTCTGCTGCGCGAGACCATCACGGTGCAGTCGCCCTTGCTGGAGCATTTTTGGGAAACCTCCACCCGCCGAGCCTACGCCATGGGTTACATCGCACGCCAGATGTACGGCATCAACGCTGACATTGCCCACACCTGTGGCCTGTTTTGCCATGTTGGCCTGCCCATCATGTTGCAGGGCTTGCCGGGCTATGAGGCCACGTTGGCCGATGCATTGCAGCCCAGCGGGCGCACCTTTACCGAGGTGGAAAACGACGCCCACCGTACCGACCATGCCGTGGTGGGTGCCATCGTGGCCAAAACTTGGCGCTTGCCCCCCATCGTGGCCATTGCGGTGCGCTTGCACCACGACTTCACCGTGCTGCGGGACGACAATATTCCGGCCGAGGTGCGCACGCTGGTCGCCATGTCGCTGTTGGCAGAACACCTGGTGGCCTTGCACGAAGGCCAAACCGAACATGTGGAGTGGGACCAGCATGGCGCGGCCTGTCTGGCCCACCTGCATGTGAGCGAAGCGGAAATTGAGCACTGGCTGGACGCGCTGCACGTCCAGTTCGAAGGGCCTGCAGGTTTCTAGGTCCGGGCCGTCCGCTACTGCGGCGCGAGCTGGGCGTCCAGCCCCATGGCACGTACCTTGTCGGCCACCCGTTCGGCCTCCGCCTCTGTCTCAAAAGGGCCTACCCGCACCCGGATGCGGGTGCCTTGGCTGGTCCTGACGGTTTGGGTGCTGGCGGGCAGATCGGCATCGGTGAGCTGGGTGAGGGCGTTGCGGGCGTTGTTCTCTTGGGCAAACAGGCCCACATTCACCACATAACGTTGCGCCGGGGCGGCTGACGCCTCGGGCGCGGCCGCGTTGCTTCCCCCGGCCGCTCTGGCCGCGGCGGATTCGGCAGCCACTGGTCTGGAAAGAATAATGATCTTGCCCGGAGCCGAGCTGCCGGTGCGGGGCGCTGCGACTGCTGGGGCAGGCGCAGCAGCTTTGGCTGCGGACGCCGGGAGCTCCAGGGCTCTTGCAACGGCGGACGCTGCGGCCATGGGCGCTGATGCGACGACTGTGCGTGCCATGGCGGGCGCGCTGGATGATGCCGCAGGTGCGGGTGCAGGTGTTGGTGTTTGTGCCGGGGCTGACGCGGCGCGCAGGGGTAGCATCGGTGCCGAAGCCGCTGCGGCGGGTGACGATGTTGCCGCAACTGGCCCTGAGGCCGCCAGCACCGGTGTGGGCGCAGGCGGAACGGACACATCAATCGTGCGGCCTACCGCCACATTGCGCGCGTCGGCTGGCGCTGCGGCCTGAACGGGAGCCGGTGTCCAGCCCTCAAATTGCAGCCAGGCGTAGGCCAGCAGTACCAGCACTAGCGCGTTGGCCACCATCTGGGCAATCAGGCTTTTGCGTGTGGGCGCTTTGCGGCCTAGCAGGGTGCAGGCTTCGGCCACGGTGTGGGTGGCTTTGAGCGCCGTTTCCATACGCTTGCGCGTGGCCGCGTGCAGCAGTGCATTGGCGCCCAGGCCGGGCAGTAACACCGACAGCAGCACCAAGCCGCCCACCAGGGCCCACTGGGTGGTGTCCGAAAACTGGAACACCAGGCGCCCAATGCCGAAAATGCCCAGCGCCAGCGCCACCCAAACCCCGGCATACACCAGCGCGGCGTGCCAGAGCTGGCGGAATGCCAGCCAGTTGAAGGTGTAGAGCGCGGCCGAGCCGTTCCAGCTCAGGCCGACACGGTCGGCGGCTTCAAAGCGCGCAAACAGTGGCAGGTAATACGCACTGTTGACCTCGCCCACTGCCGCACGGTACAGCGCGGTTGTCGAATGTTCGTCCGTGTTGTCCAGAGCAGTGTCGGCGGGTGTGGGCATGGTTTATTTTGGCATGCTGGGGATGGGGGGCAAAGCGGCTGCCACTTCCTGCCCCAGCTCGATTACCGCCAGCGCGTAGTAGCTGCTCCAGTTGTAGCGGGTGATGGCGTAAAAGTTGTCGGTGCCGGCGATGTAGAGCGGCGCATCGGCACCGTTCTGCAACTCCACCAGCGCCAGCTTGCCGGGGTGGGCAGCCGCAGCAGCCTCCAGCAGCACGCCCTTGTCCTGCATGGTTTGTGCGCTGAAGGTGGGCAGGATGTCGGGGGCCAGCAGGGTGGCGCGGTCCAGCCGTGCCAGGTCGAACTGCACCGGGTAGTGCGTGGGCTGGCCGGGTTGCCACTTGAAGGCAACAAAATAATTGGCCACCGAACCAATCACGTCCGCCGCGCTGTGGAACAGGTCCACCCGGCTGTCACCATCAAAGTCCACCGCGTATTTGGCCCAGCTCGATGGCATGAACTGGGGCAGGCCCATGGCACCGGCGTAGCTGCCTTTGAGGGCCAGCGGGTCGGTGCTAGTGCGGGCGGTGAGGCTTAAGTAGGCCTCCAGCTCGGAGAGGAAAAATTTGGCACGATCGGCCGCACGCGGGTGGGCGCTGGGAAAGTCAAAGGCCAGGGTGCTCAGGGCATCGATGACCCGGTAGCTGCCGGTCTGCTGCCCGTAGATGGTTTCCACCCCAATGATGCCCACAATGATTTGCGCGGGTACACCGGTTTCCCGTTCGGCACGGGCCAGGGTCTCGCGGTTGTTTTGCCAAAACTGCACACCGGCCTTGATTCGGATGGGGTCGATAAAACGGCTGCGGTACACCGCCCAGTTCTTGGGGGTGCCGACGGCGGGTGGGGTGCTGGCGCGCTGAATGGCGGGCACCAGCCGGGCCTGGCCGATGGCGCTGCGCACCCAGGCCGGGTCCAGGTTGCGGCGCTGGGCCAGGTCGTCGGCCAGTTGCATGACCTCGGGGCGGGTGCTGTAGAGCGGCCCCGGGGTGGGCACTGTCGTATGGGGGCGGGTTTTGGATTTAGAAGACTTTTGGGCTGCAAAGCCCGTGGATATTGCGCAAGCAGCTATCAAAAAGAGAGTGATGGTACGGAGTGATGAAGTCACAAAGGAGCAGGTGTTCACGGTAAGCGGAGGGGCCAGGGTAGTTGCCTGCATTCTCGCCGCAATGTGGCCAGCGTGGCCGGTGCCTGGGGGGCGTAGCGCCAGGCCTCCAGCCGCAGCAGCCAGGCGGCAAGGGCCGCAGTGTCGGTGCTGTGGGTCCCCAGGGCCTGCAGCCGCGTGGCCAGCTGGCGCGGTGTGTCTTGCGCGTCCACGGTCCAACCGGCCTTGCGCAGCCGGGCCTGCGCGCGGTGCAGCAGCCGCAGCCACGGATCTTGGTGGTATCGCTCCCACAGCGTCCACACCGCGCCGGCGCTACTTGCTAGCACGATCAAGGCGATCAACACGTAGCTCAGATCTTCCCAACTCGGCGCGTCGAAGCCGAGTTTGCGCAGCAGGTCCATTTGCCGGGACTGGCTGTAGTTCAGCACCCACTGGTTCCAGCGGTTGTTGGCCGCTTCCCACATCGCCCGCAGGTTGATGGCAAAGCCCGGGCTCACGGTGTTGAGGGCCTGGGTGAACACGTTTTGCGGGGGCTGCAGGCGGGTGAATGTACCGGTGCGCCCCGGTGCGACTGCAGAGGTCGGATCCACCCGCACCCAGCCTTGTCCCGCCACCCACACCTCGGCCCATGCATGGGCGTCACTTTGGCGCACGGTCCACAGCCCATCCACGTTGTTGACCTGCCCGCCCTGGTAACCGGTGACCACGCGTGCCGGCACATCCAGCGCGCGCATCAGCAGCACAAAGCTGGAGGCAATGTGTTCGCAGAAACCCAGCTTGCGATCAAACCAGAATTCGTCGGCCGTGTGGGTGCCATACACGCCGGGCTCCAGCGTGTACTGGTAGCCACCGGTGCGCAGACGTTGCAGCACGGCGTCCACCAGCTGCGGCGTGCCGGCGCGTGCCAATTCGGGGCTGCGGCGCATCTCGGCGGCCAGCTGCAGGGTGCGCGGGTTAAAGCCGCTGGGCAGGTCCACATAGTCTTGCAGCCCCATGGCCAGCCGTGTGGGCCCATGGCGGAACTGCGGGTAGCTGGTGGCGCGGTAACGCACCAG
The DNA here is from genome assembly GCF_056521365.1 of Rhodoferax sp. XS2R6. Lineage (NCBI taxonomy): Bacteria > Pseudomonadati > Pseudomonadota > Betaproteobacteria > Burkholderiales > Comamonadaceae > Rhodoferax > Rhodoferax sp. XS2R6. Next base: position 340,520 of record NZ_JBWMAY010000002.1, read on the forward strand.
GTCGGCCATGGGTTGGTCGGTGAGCCACTGCAGGTCCGGCGCCATGCTGGGGGTGTAACCCACGATCTCGGGTTTGGTGGGCGTGGCGTCCAGCACGATCAGCCAGGGCCGGTTGTTGGCGGCCAGGGTGACCTGGTAATTGACCGGAGGGCCCTGCACCGTGACATCGGCCGCCAGTTGGTAACGCGCCGGAAAAGACGAGCGCAGGGCACGCCACTCGCGCCCATCAAAGCTGGACAACACAGGTCCGCGGAAATAGAGGTCACGCTGCGCTGGCGGCGGCCCGTCAAAACGGATACGCATGGCAATGCTGTCGTCCAGCGCCAGGCTGGCAATGCTGCCCACCTGCATCTGGCCCGAGAGCCCGCTGCGCCCGCTCATGGCGTCGCCCGGCAGGCCCCATAGCGGCGCTATGCGCGGGAACAACATGAACAGCACGGCCATGATGGGGGCGCCCAGCAGCGCCATCCAGCCCGCGGTTTTGGCGGCTTGCAGCAGCGGCGGGCGGCCCACCGGCATGTGGCTGTTGACCAGCGCGGTGAGCAGGCCCAGCAGCGCCACCAGCATGGCCGCCGCGGTGAGCAGGCTTTGCGAGAAGAAGAAGTTGCTGAGCATGGTGAAAAAGCCCAGGAAGAAGATCACAAAGGCGTCGCGCCGTGCGCGCATCTCCAGCGTCTTCAGGGTCAGCAGCACCACGATGAGCGTGACGCCGGCGTCACGGCCCAGCAGCGTGCGGTAGCTCCACCAGGTGGCGGCGCTGGCCAGCGCCAGCAGGCCCAGCAGCCACCAGCGCGAGGGCAGGGGTTGGCCCTGCACCGCCATCTGGCTGCGCCACAGCAGCACCACGGCCGCCATGGCACTGCACCACAGCGGCAGGCGCTCCACCTGCGGCAGGATCACCCAGGCAATCACGGCCAGCAGAAACAGGGTGTCGCGCGCTTCGCGCGGCAGGTGGGTCAGGCGTTGCAGCATGGGTTCACACGTTGTGCCACTCAGGCCAGGGCCAGCGCCTGCAGGCAGTTTTTCTGGTGGGCTGGGCCGCTGTCCGGCGCAAGCTCCTGGCTGCCCAGGCGCAGGCCGTAACGCATGCCTTGTTTTTCGGCCAGCAGCACCCAGGCGCACAGGCGCGAGAGCGCGTGCTCGCGCGAGGCACTGGCGCCATGGCCGGTATGGGCCAGGTCCAGCCAGAGCTCAAAACGCTGGGACTGCTGGGCGTCGCGGCTCACCAGTTCGTCGGCCTTGGCTACTTTTTTCCAGACCACCAGCTTGAGCGGGTCGCCACGGCGGTAGGCGCGCACGCCGTCGAATTCGCCGGTGTTTTGTTTGTGGCTGTTGGCCGCGCCGCCAGCCCGTGGTTCGCCAGGGGGCAGGGGCGGCGGGTGCGCCTCGGGTGCGGGGTAGACCAGCACCTGGGCGGCCGGGCGCCATACGGTCCATACCCGGAAGGTGCCCAATGGGAAGCGAGTCTCGGCTGTCAGTGCCGGGATGCGGTGCAGACCACGCTGCGTGGGCGTAAAGGCCACCTGTACCTTGGCACTACCCTGGGCGGGTACGTCGGTCCAGCTCCAGTGGTCGGTCCCCAGCACGGCCAGGCCAATGCCATACCGCACGCGCCGGCTGTCGCTTTGCAGTTGTATGCCAATCGGCACGCTAGCCCCCGAAAATTGTGCGTCAGGTGCTATCAAATGCATAGTGATTCCGCGCAGCGTGCTATGGCATACATGCATGCCAATGACGGCGCTACCGGTCAGCAAAAAGGTCAGCACATAACCCAGGTTGAGCTGGTAGTTGATGCTGGCTACCAGCAGCACCAAGAGCGTCAGGCCCAGCATCAGGCCGGGGCGTGTCGGCAGGATGTAGACATTGCGCTGGGTCAGCGTGGTGCTGTCTTTGAGCGGCAGGCGCGACTCGAACCAGGTGCGGAACCGACGTCGCAACACGGTGAGGGGGTTCCACACCAGGGCACCCGTGGAACCGGCTTCGCCGGGCCACTGAGTGCGCCCCCCTGGGGGGGAGGCGCCGGATGCGCTTCGGGGGGGCGTCATTACGGCAGCGGCACGGCTTGCAGCATGGCTTGAACTTGCTCCACCGCGCCACGGCCCGAGTCCCCCACGGGAATCAGCCGGTGGGCAATGGTTTGCGGCAGCACGGCTTGCACATCGTCGGGTGCCACATAGTCGCGTCCGCTGAGCAGCGCCTGGGCTTTGGCGGCGCGCACCACGGCAATGCCGGCGCGGGGTGACAAGCCTTGCAAAAACCACTGGCCCGAGCGCGTGGCAGCAATCAGGTCTTGCACATAGTCCAACAAGGGGCCTGCTGCATGCACGGCCAGCACGGTGACTTGCAACTGGGCCAGTTCGCCGTCGGCCAGCAAGCTGGGCAGTTCGTCCACCATTGCGCGCCGGTCGGCACCGGCCAGCAGCGCGCGTTCTGACGCCCGGTCTGGGTAGCCCAGCGAGATGCGCATGAGGAAACGGTCCAGCTGCGACTCGGGCAGCGCATACGTGCCGAGTTGGTCCAGCGGGTTCTGCGTGGCGATCACAAAGAAGGGCTGGGGCAGGGCGCGGGTTTCACCTTCCACAGTGACCTGCTTTTCCTCCATGGCTTCAAGCAGCGCACTTTGTGTTTTGGGGCTGGCGCGGTTGATTTCATCGGCCAGCAACACCTGCGCAAAAATGGGGCCGGGGTGGAACACAAAGGCCTCTTTGCCACGCTCGTAAATCGACACCCCCGACAGGTCGCTGGGCATCAGGTCCGAGGTGAACTGCACGCGTGAAAACTGCAGGCCAAAGCTGCGCGCCAGCGCATGGGCCAGGGTGGTTTTTCCCACGCCCGGCACGTCGTCAATCAGCAGGTGGCCACCGGCCAAAAGGCAGGCCACGCAGTCCTGGATTTGCGTGGGTTTGCCCACAATCACCGTGTTAAGCTGGGCGAGCAATGATTTAAGCTTGTGTTGTGCATCCATGGCACGACGTTACCCGAAAATCCTGAACAACGAGCGCACTGGTGAACAAGACCGGATACTTTTCGCACCGCGATTGCCGCAAGCATGAGATGGGCGAGGGCCACCCCGAATGCCCCCAAAGACTGGATGCCATTGACGACCGTTTGCTGCTTACCGGTGTGGCCGATGCACTGGACCAGCGCGAAGCACCCCAGGCCTCCATCACCGACCTTGAACTGGCCCATGGCCGCATGTATGTAGCCTCGCTGCGCGGCCTGACCGACAGCCTGCGCGAAGAGGTGGCCGCCGGTGGCCCCGCACATGCGCAGATTGACCCCGACACCAGCCTCAATGTGTACACCTGGGATGCCACCTTGCGCGCAGCCGGTGCTGCCGTGGCAGCCACCGATGCGGTGATGGCGGGTGAGCTGGCCAATGCATTTTGTGCCACGCGGCCACCGGGCCACCATGCCTGCAAAGACAAGGCCATGGGCTTTTGTTTTGTCAACAACGTGGTGGTGGCCGCACGCCATGCGCTGGAGCGCCATGGCCTCAAACGCGTGGCGATTGTGGACTTTGATGTGCACCACGGCAATGGCACCGAAAACATCGTGGCCGGTGACCAGCGCATCCTGATGGTGAGTTTTTTCCAACACCCGTTTTACCCGGAAGGTGGCTCGCGCTCCCACGCCAGCAACTTGGTCAACGTGCCGGTACCGGCCTATACCAAAGGGGCCGAAGTGCGGGAATTGATTGCCCGGCACTGGCTGCCGCGGCTGGAGGCGTACAAGCCCGAGATGGTGTTTATCAGCGCGGGTTTTGATGCCCACCGCGAAGACGACATGGCCCAGATGGGCCTGGTGGAAAGTGATTACGCGTGGATCACCGCGCAGATCAAGGCCGTGGCCGATCGCCATGCACAGGGACGTATCGTCTCCTGCCTGGAAGGCGGTTACCACCTGGATGCACTGGCCCGCAGCGTAGAAGCGCATGTGCGCGTATTGGCAGATTTGTGATGAATTCCCTGAAAAACCTCCCCGCTCCCAAACCCATCGACGACTTCGAGGCCTGGCTGGCCATGTTCACCCAACCCACCGTGCTGGTGGAGCTGTTGGTGTTGGCGCTCAGCGTGGCGCTGGCCTGGGGGCTGGTGGCGGCGCTGCGCCGTACCTTGGGCATGCACGAGGAGCGTTCGATCTGGTTTGGCAAACGGGTGATTGACGGCGTGTTGTTTCCGCTGGCGCTGTTGTGCCTGGGCTACCTGTCGCTAGAGCTGCTGAGCAACTTTGTGCCGGTGGCGGTGTTGCGCATCACCATTCCGGTGCTGATGTCGCTGGTGGTGATACGCGTCGGGGTCAAGGTGTTGCAGGCCACGTTTGCCGAGTCGCGCTGGGTCAAGCCGCTGGAGCAAACCATTTCCTGGGTGGCCTGGCTGGCCATGGTGTTGTGGGTGAGTGGTTTGTTGCCCGTCATTCTCAATGAGCTGGACCTGATCACCTGGAAGGTGGGGGGCACTACGCTGTCGGTGCGCAACATCATTGAAGGGTTGGTGACGGCGGGGGCGGTGCTGATCATCACGCTGTGGATTTCGGCGGGTATCGAATCGCGCCTGCTGCGGTCGGCCACGGGGGGGGAGCTGTCATTGCGCAAGGCCGTGAGCAATGCCACACGTGCCTTACTGATGTTTGTGGGCCTGATCCTGGCTTTGTCGGCGGTGGGCATTGACCTCACGGCGCTGTCGGTGTTGGGTGGGGCAGTCGGGGTGGGGATTGGCCTGGGCCTGCAAAAGCTGGCCGCCAACTACGTGAGCGGTTTTGTGATCCTGGCCGAACGTGCGATGCGGATTGGTGATGTGGTCAAGGTCGACAACTTCGAGGGCACCATCACCGAAATCAACGCGCGGTACACCGTGGTGCGTTCGCAGACCGGGCGTGAGTCCATCGTGCCCAACGAGATGTTGATCACCCAGCGGGTGGAAAACATGTCGCTCGCCGATAGCCGGGTCAACCAGAGCATCACTATTTCCGTGGGCTACGAAAGCGACGTGGAGCAGGTCATGGCCTTGCTGTTGGAGGCCACGCTGAGCCAGCCGCGTGTGCTGCGCGAGCCCGGGCCCGCGATCAGCCTGGCCAACTTTGGCGCCGACGGACTGGAGTTCACCGTGGGTTACTGGATCAATGACCTGGAGAACGGCCAGGGCAATTTGCGTTCTGAGATCAACCTCGCCATCCTGCGCGCCCTGCGCACCCACGGCATTGAGATTCCCTACCCGCAGCGCGTCATCCATACACGCTGACGGCCTCGCTTTTTGATGCGCTGCCTCTAAGTTAAGTCGCCCAAGTGCCAGAAGGTGGGCCGGGCGCCGCTATAATTAGAAAAAAGCACGATCGTTCTATTTTGTGTTTATGATGGCGGGCGCAGACGATAGTCGGGGCCACTAGGCCGTCCCGCATAGAATCGACTGATTGACGTGCACGTCAACTAAACAGACCCATTTTTAACCTCTGGAGTGGCAGCAATGAAAGTCCTGGTACCCGTCAAACGTGTGGTGGACTACAACGTAAAAGTTCGAGTGAAGTCGGACGGAACGGGTGTAGACATCGCCAACGTCAAGATGAGCATGAACCCCTTTGACGAAATTGCGGTGGAAGAAGCCGTGCGTTTGAGGGAAAAGGGCGTGGTCACCGAGGTGATCGCTGTCTCCTGCGGTGTGGCCCAGTGCCAGGAAACCCTGCGCACCGCCATGGCCATTGGCGCCGACCGCGGCATCCTGGTGGAAACCACGGAAGAGCTGCAGCCCCTGGCGGTGGCCAAGCTGCTCAAGGCCCTGATCGACAAAGAGCAACCCGGCCTGGTGATCCTGGGCAAGCAAGCCATTGACGACGATTGCAACCAGACCGGCCAGATGCTGGCAGCCCTGGCCGATTTGCCCCAAGCCACCTTTGCCTCCAAGGTGGAAGTGGCCGACGGCAAGGCCAACGTGACGCGTGAAGTGGACGGCGGCCTGGAAACCCTGGCCGTGACCCTGCCCGCCATCATCACCACTGACCTGCGCCTGAACGAGCCCCGCTACGTGACCTTGCCCAACATCATGAAGGCCAAGAAAAAGCAGCTCGACGTCTTCAAGCCTGAAGACCTGGGCGTGGACGTGACCCCCCGCATCAAGACCCTGTCGGTGGCCGAGCCGGCCAAGCGCAGCGCCGGTATCAAGGTGCCCGATGTCGCCACGCTGGTGGATAAACTGAAAAACGTTGCAAAGGTAATCTGACCATGACCGCACTCGTAATCGCTGAACACGACAACGCCTCCATCAAGGGCGCGACCCTGAACACCGTGACCGCCGCCGCCCAAGCCGGTGGTGATGTGCATGTGCTGGTGGCTGGCCACAATGCCGGTGCCGCCGCTGCGGCTGCCGCGCAAATCGCCGGTGTGTCCAAGGTTATCCATGCCGACAGCGCCGACCTGGCACACGGACTAGCCGAAAACGTGGCGGCCCAGGTGCTGGCCATCGCCTCCGCTTACAGCCACATCGTGTTTCCCGCCACCGCGTCGGGCAAAAACATCGCCCCCCGCGTGGCCGCCAAGCTGGACGTGGGCCAGGTGTCCGACATCACCAAGGTCATCAGCGCCGACACCTTCGAGCGCCCCATCTACGCCGGCAACGCCATCGCCACCGTGCAAGCGACCGACGCCGTGAAGGTGCTGACTGTGCGCACCACCGGTTTTGACCCTGCTGCTGCCACCGGTGGTTCCGCCGCGGTGGAAGCCGTGGCCGCTGCCGCTGCCAACGCAGGTGTGGCCTTTGTGGGCTCTGAAATCGCCAAGAACGACCGCCCTGAGCTGACCGCTGCCAAGATCATCGTGTCGGGTGGCCGCGCTTTAGGTTCCAGCGAAAAGTTCATGGAAGTCATGACGCCGCTGGCGGACAAGCTGGGTGCGGCACTGGGTGCCTCGCGCGCTGCGGTGGACGCTGGTTACGCGCCCAATGACTGGCAAGTGGGCCAGACCGGCAAGATCGTGGCGCCCCAGCTGTATGTGGCCTGCGGTATCAGCGGTGCCATCCAGCACTTGGCCGGCATGAAGGACTCCAAGGTCATCGTGGCGATCAACAAGGACCCCGAAGCACCGATCTTCAGCGTGGCCGACTTTGGTCTGGAAGCTGATCTGTTCGTGGCGGTGCCCGAACTGATTGCGGCGCTCTGATGTCCGTGTGAAAAAGGGCATCGCGTGCGGTGCCCTTTTTTTGGTCTGAAGGCCTGCGTAACCCGCTTGTAACTAGAATTTTTGGAGACTTCCATGAGCTACGTCGCCCCCGTCAAGGACATGCTGTTCAACATCGAACACCTGGCCAACATCGAACAGATTGCCCAACTCCCCGGTTTTGAAGACGCCGGTTTGGACACGGCCCAGGCGGTGTTGGAAGAGTCCGCCAAGTTCACCGAGGGCGTGTTGGCCCCGCTGAACTGGGAGGGCGACAAGAACCCGTCGAGCTGGAAAGACGGTGTGGTCACCGCCACCCCAGGTTTCAAGGAAGCCTTCAAGCAATTCACCGACGGCGGCTGGCAAGGCCTGCAGCACCCCACCGACTTCGGTGGCCAGGGCCTGCCCAAGACCATTGGCGCCGCGTGTGGTGAGATGGTCAACAGCGCCAACATGAGCTTTGCCCTGTGCCCGCTGCTGAGCGACGGCGCGATTGAAGCGCTGCTGACCGCCGGTTCTGACGAGCTGAAAGCCACGTACCTGGAAAACCTGGTCAGCGGCAAATGGACCGGCACCATGAACCTGACCGAGCCCCAGGCCGGCTCGGACCTGGCCATGGTGCGCAGCCGTGCCGAGCCGCAGGCCGATGGCAGCTACAAGGTGTTTGGCACCAAGATTTTCATCACCTGGGGTGAACACGACATGGCCGAGAACATCGTCCATCTGGTGCTGGCCCGCGTGACCGGCGCGCCAGAAGGTGTGAAGGGCATCAGCCTGTTTGTGGTGCCGAAGTTCATGGTCAACAAGGATGGCTCGCTGGGCGCGCGCAACGATGTGCACTGCGTCTCCATCGAACACAAGATGGGCATCAAGGCCAGCCCGACCGCAGTGTTGCAGTACGGCGATCACGGTGGCGCCATTGGTTACCTCGTGGGCCAGGAAAACCGTGGCCTCGAGTACATGTTCATCATGATGAACGCCGCGCGTTACGGCGTGGGTGTGCAGGGCATCGCGATTGCCGAGCGCGCTTACCAAAAGGCTGTGCAGTTCTCCAAAGACCGTGTGCAGAGCCGCCCCGTGGATGGCTCCATTGCCGCCAGCGCGCCCATCATCCACCACCCCGATGTGAAGCGCATGCTGATGACCATGCGCGCCTACACCGAAGGCTGCCGCGCCTTGGCCAGCGTGGGCGCCAGCGCCTACGACGCGGCCCACCACCACCCCGATGCGGACACGCGCAAGCAGAACCAAGCCTTCTATGAATATATGGTGCCGCTGATCAAGGGCTACAGCACCGAGATGAGTCTGGAAGTTACCAGCCTGGGCGTGCAGGTGCACGGTGGCATGGGCTTTATCGAAGAAACCGGTGCCGCCCAGTACTACCGCGACGCCAAAATTTTGACCATCTACGAAGGCACGACCGCCATCCAGGCCAACGACCTGGTGGGCCGCAAGACTTCGCGCGACGGTGGCCAGACCGCCAAGGGGATTGCCGCGCAGGTCGAAAAGACCGAAGCCGAACTAGCCGCCAGCGGCAGCGCCCACGCGCTGGCCGTGGCCAAGCGTTTGAAGGCCGCGCGCCTGGCCTTCATCGACGTGGTGGAGTTTGTGGCCGGCAACACCAAGGCCAGCCCGAATGCCGTGTTTGCGGGCAGCGTGCCCTATCTGATGTTGGCTGGCAACCTGATGGCGGGCTGGCAACTGGCGCGTGCCTTGCTGGTGGCCGAAAAGCAGATTGCCGCCGGTACCGATGTGCCCTTCATGCAAGCCAAGATCACCACCGCGCGTTTCTACGCCGACCACCTGCTGAGCAAGGCCGGTGGCCTGCGCGACAGCATTGTGGAAGGTGCTGACAGCGTGACGGCGTTGCCACTGGACGCGTTCTAAATCAGGCTGCTATTGCTATAAATTCGCTAGCTGCTTGCGCAATAGGCACGTGGGCTAGCGCCTTATTTCTCATAAAAACCGATTGACCCGAGGACTCCCCATGTCGAAGTTGCCTGCACCCCTGGACCGCCTGCCTTTCCCCGTGATCGGCTCGCCCCTGTTCATCATCAGCAACCCCAAGCTGGTGATCGCCCAGTGCATCGCCGGCGTGGTGGGCTCCATGCCCGCGCTCAATGCGCGGCCTGCCGAGCTGCTGGAAGAGTGGCTCAAGGAAATCACCGAAACCTTGGCGGCCTACAACGCAGCCCACCCCGACAAGCCGGCGGCGCCGTTCGCCGTCAACCAGATCGTGCACAAGAGCAATGACCGGCTGGAGCACGACATGGCCCTGTGTGTGAAGTACAAGGTGCCCATCATCATCACGTCCTTGGGCGCACGCGAAGAGATCAATGCTGCGGCCCACAGCTACGGCGGCGTGGTGCTGCACGACATCATCAACAACAAACACGCCCACAAGGCGATCGAGAAGGGCGCGGATGGCCTGATCGCCGTGGCTGCGGGTGCCGGTGGCCACGCGGGTGTGAAGAGCCCGTTTGCGTTGATCCAGGAAATTCGCCAGTGGTTTGACGGCCCCATTGCGCTGAGCGGCTCCATCTCCACCGGTGCCGCCGTGCTGTCGGCCCAGGCCATGGGTGCCGACTTTGCCTACATCGGCTCGGCCTTCATCGCCACCGAAGAGGCGCGCGCTGCGCAGGAGTACAAGGATGCCATCGTGGCCCACGACTCTGACGAGATCGTCTACAGCAACCTGTTCACGGGCGTGCACGGCAACTACCTGGCGCCCAGCATCCGTGCCGCAGGCCTGGACCCAGCCAACCTGCCCGAGAGCGACCCGAGCAAGATGAACTTTGGCGGTGCCTCCGCCAAGGCCTGGAAAGACATCTGGGGCTGCGGCCAGGGCATTGGTGCGGTGACCAAGGTGCAGCCTGCGGGTGAGTATGTGGCCCAGCTCAAGCGCGAGTACGCCGCGGCCAAGGCCCAGTTGCTAGCCCGCGAATACGCCTGATTTACAAGCCTTTCAGGCCTCTAGCGCCCGCGCAGTCTGCGCGATGCGCTATTTTTTTGAGAGCAGTCTTGCAGGCAAGACCGGCTGAGCTCAGGCCTGCAGGCGCAGTTCGGTCTCGTTGTCGGCCAGTAGGCGGTTGAGCGCACGCTCCACAATCGGCGCCTGCTCCAGCATGCGCAGCGCACCGTTGCGCAGCATGGCCGCCACTTCACGTTCATTGCGCACAAAGGCGTCAAAGCCTTCGCGGTTGGTGAACAAAAAACGCGTTCGCATGGGGCTGACCCAACTCAGACGGCAGCGGTGCGAGGGCAGGTCGGGCTCGGCCACTTCAAACCACACGCCACGCGTCAGCAACTGCGCGCTGCCGTCAAAATCATCCATGGCCGCCGGGTCGTGCACCGTGAGCTGCGTGGCACGCCGTTGGTCCAGCGCCTCCATTGCAGCGTCGCCCGCACTTTCTTCCAGCGCCGCGCTTTGCGTGTCGATGGGGGGCGGCGCCTTCATGCGGATGGCCAGCATGTGGGTGCCGATCAGGCGGCGCGTGAAGGTGGCGCGTGGGTCGCCGTACCACTCGATGGCATCCAGCTCCACGTTCAGGACGCGCACCAGATCGGGCAGCACACCGACCAGGGCCTTGCGCTCCTCTGAGGTGGTCTTGGGCTGGGTGCTCCAGATGAGCTGGTCCATGGTCTGCAGCGCCGCGTTCCAGCGGCCAGGCTCGCTGTCTTCCAGCATCCAGGCCGCGGCAATGACTTGGCGCCATTCGGTGGTGAGAAAAGGCTTGAGGAAGGGCACCAGCGGCAGGCTGTCGGGCAGGGCGCTGATGCGGGCATGCACGATTTCGTCGGCATGGGCCAGCGCGGCGTTCAGCGCTTCCTGGTCGCGTTCCTGGTTGGCAACCGGCTCGATTTGCTGCTGTGCCTGTTGTTCGCTCTCAAACAGGTACTCGGTGAACTCGGCCAGCAGCAGGCTGAACAGTGTCAGGTCGTCTTCAAACTCGTGCAGCACGCGTTGCACGGTGTGTTCGATGCGCTGGTACAGCGGATCTTCTTCGCCTTTTTCTGGGGTCCAGGCCACGGAGGACGAGGCCAGCGTGTCCACTAGCTTGCGCGCGGGGTGCTCGCTGCTCAAGAAAAAGTCACGGTCCATCATGGCCGCGCGCAGCACCGGAATCTGCAGGCGCCCGATCACCACCTTCATTTGCATGGGGATGGCCTGGTCGGCAAAGACGTAGTCAAACACCTCGGCCAGTGCATCCACCGTGCCGCGGTCCAGCTCGGGGGCCTGGCGAATCGCGTCCTGTTCGCGGATCTGGCGCAGCACATTGTGATGGCCGTGCGGACTGTCTTGCGGCTGCAAAAACTGGAAACGCGAGGCGTTAGGTCCGGCGTTCGCCTGCATCTGGCCCAGGTAATTGAGCAGCGCCGGATCGGCCGGCACCATGTTGCCCGCGGGTTGCAGGGTGTTGGCGTACCCGTGTTCAGTGCCGTTGGTGTCGCCGTCGTACAGGCGGGCTGCACCGCCGGCCGCTGTGGCGGCACCGGCATAGGCGTTGTCCGCGCCGCCATGGCCAGCAGAAGACCCTGTGGTGCCGACATTGCCGGGTGCGGCGCCCACACCCAGACGTTGCAAAAAGGCTTTGACCTGGGTGGCAATTTGTTGGCCTGCCGGGGCCAGCGCACTCCAGGCGCTGCGTGCAGGCTCGGCGCCTGCCGGGGCCAGGGCCGCGTGTTGCGTGAGCGGTGCGGGTGCCGACTGCAGCGGCACCTGGCTGCTCTGGCTCGCGTCTCCCAAGGGGGCCGAACCCGTCAGCGGGGCATAGGCCGAGGACACGGACTTGCGAATGCGGTGTACGGTTTGGGCCTGAATGCCCGCCTGGGTCAGTGTGGCGCCCAGGTCGGTGTAGAGCGGCGCCAGGTCCATGGTGTGGCCGGGCTCCAGTGCTTGCACCAGGTGTTCGGTGGCTTGGGGCTCAAACTCGCCTTTGTCCCAGGCGCGCATGAAGGCACCCAGCAGCACACCAGGGCGAAACGGGTTGGACGACAGGGTGGGCGATTCGTTGCCAAACAGCGCCCCCAGTTTTTGTGTGAGCGGGCTGAGGGTGCTTTCGTAGCGGGTGTTGAACTGCTGGGCCACCCGGTCCAGCAGCAGGATGCGGTGCACCTCATCCACATCAATCAAACTCAGCGTCATGCCGTCCAGCGCGTGGTCGCTGGCTGGGGCGGGTTTGGCCCCGAGTTTTTCCATCTCGGGCCAGACGGCCTGCACCTCTTCCTGCAGACACTGTTGCAGTGCTTCGCGGTAAAGACGCTTGAACGTGGTGGCCTGGCGGTCCAGCAACACGGCTGCTGTGCGCAGGTTTTGGGATTGCAACAGGGGCAGCTTGCTGTCGGCCAGGTCCAGCAAGTGGGTGCGGATTTGTTTGAGCTGGGCGTCTTCGCGGTCTTCAAAATAGCCCAGCGTTTTCCCCATCATGGCGCGCACCAGACGCAGCGCTTGCGCGCGCGACTCCGGGGTGCTGGTGCTGGCTGAAAAAGGCTGAAATGCGCTCATGTACCGCTGAATGGTGACGCAGCCCCCGGGGCTGGCGATCCGTTCGTCCATCGACTGTATTTCTGATGCGGAATGATCGCATGGACCATGCCCGCGCCCTAGGTCTTGGACCATCCAAAGCGGCAGATTTACAAAGTACGGCCTCGGTTTCTGGTAACGATTTGTAAATAGCCCGATCAGACTAGCGGAAAGTAGGTCGCTGCGTGGCCAGGTTGCCAGGCCGTGTACTTGTCCATGCAGCGCAGGTAAGTGTCCGATGTCTCAAAGTTGCCCAGCCAGGCCTGCAGTTTTGGCCAGGCTTGCGCAGCAAACCACGCAGGGTCGGTGTGGGCGAATTGGCGTATGAAAGGGGCGATGGCTGCATCCGCCAGGCCCCATTGGCCGCCGCCCAGATAGGCTTGGCGGGCGAGTGTGGTGTTCAGGGTTTGCAGCCAAGGCGCTGCTGCATCCCGTTCGGTTTGGCCGTTCTCTAGCCCGTGGCGTGCAGGGTATTTGTAGCGGTCCAACTGGCGTTTGAACGCTCCGTCGTTGTGGGCGATCAGCGCGTGGGTGCTGGCCCAAGCGTCTGTATCAGTGGGCAACCAGGCGTGGGGGTCATGGCGTTGCAGTGCCCACAACATGATCTCCAGGCTTTGCTCCAGCACCGTGCCATCGTCTTGCACCAGCACTGGCACGGTGCCTTTGGGAGAGGCCTGCAGCAGCGCCACTGGCTTCTGCGCCAGCACTACCTCACGCAGCTCACAGGTCTGCTGGCTGACCGCCAGGGCCATGCGGGCACGCATGGCGTACGGGCAGCGCCTGAACGAGTAGAGCACCGGCATGCCGTGTCCTTAGGGCTCGGACTTGTGGGGCAAGACGGCACCGATGTGCACCTGCTGGCGCGCCTTGGCCAGCTCCCACTGGCGCTGGCGTTCGCGGGCACTGGCTTTCTGGGTGTCGCTGGTGGCGGCATGGCAGCGCGGGCAGCTCACCCCCGCCTCATACAGGGGCGATGTGGTGGCGCCGTCTTCCAGCGGCTGGCGGCAGGCGCGGCACAGGCCATGGTGGCCGGGCACCAGGCCGTGGCCCACCGAGACGCGCTCGTCGAACACAAAACATTCACCTTGCCAGAGGCTTTGCGCGGGTGGAATGTTTTCGAGGTATTTGAGGATGCCGCCCTCCAGGTGGTAGACCTCGTCATAACCTTGTGCCCGCATGTAGGCGGTGGACTTTTCGCAGCGGATCCCTCCGGTGCAAAACATGGCGACCTTGGGTTTTTTACCGCTTGGGGGGTGCAGTCGCTCCGATTGCTGCACCCACTGGGGCAGCTCGGCAAAGGTCTTGATATGGGGGTTGATGGCGCTAGCAAAGCTGCCAATGTCCACTTCGTAGTCGTTGCGGGTGTCTACCACCACCACATCCGGATCGGAGATCAGCGCGTTCCAGTCTTCGGGTTTCACGTAGGTGCCGGCCATCTGGGTGGGGCTGATGCCGTCCACCTGCATGGTGACGATTTCCTTTTTCAGGCGCACCTTCATGCGGTAAAACGGTGCCTTGTCCGCAAACGATTCTTTGTGCTGCAGGTCGGCCAGCAGCGGGTCAGCACGCAGATAGGCCAAGACGGCATGTACATCGTCGGGCGCACCGGCAATGGTGCTGTTGATGCCTTCACGGGCCAGCAAAATCAGGCCTTTGACCTGGTGTGATTCACAAAAATCCAGCAGCGCAGGCTTGCGCTCGGCGTAGTCGGGCAGGTCCACAAACTTGTAAAAAGCGGCGGTCAGGTAACGGGGGGAGGGCATGGTGCAATTGTGCCTTGGGGCAGGGGGTGTGTGGTGTTCAGCAGGGCCAGGTGGAGCCGTGTTCGGGCACCAGTGCACGCCAGTGCAGCTCGCGCTCAATGCGCGCCCGCAAGGTGTCGGCGGCTTCCAGATCGCCATGCACCACATACACCTGGTCGGGGCGGCTGGGGCTGTTGCGCAGCCAGTCCAGCAGCTGTGTGGCATCGGCGTGGGCAGAGGCCGACTCCAGTTGCACGATCTCGGCATGCACCTCCACGTCGCGGCCGTGGATACGCACAGTGCGCGCGCCGCTGGCCAGTGTGGCACCGCGCGTGCCGGGCGACTGGTAGCCCGTGAGGATGACCATGTTGCGGTGGTTGCCCGCGTGGTGGGCCAGGTGGTGCAGTACCCGGCCACCGGTGGCCATGCCGCTGGCTGAGAGAATGACCATGGGTCCATGGCGTGACGCCAGGGCTTTGGATTCATCGGTGCTATTGACCATGGTGGCGGCATGGGTCATGGCATGCACTGCGTCACTGCTCAGCCGGTGTTCGCCGGGGTGCTGTTCAAACAAATGGGTGGTGTGCACTGCCATGGGGCTGTCCAGAAACACGGGCAGCCCGTGGGGCAGGGTGCCGTTGGCCTTGAGTTGGGCTATGGCGTGCAGCAGGGCTTGTGCGCGCCCAACGGCAAACACAGGCACCACGGCCACGCCGCCGCGCGCCGCCAAGCGTTGTAGGGCCGGCCCCAATTCGGCCAGCAGGTTGTCCTGTGGGTGGGAGCGGTCCCCGTAGGTGGATTCGATCAACACAGTGTCGGCGGCCGGAGCCGCATCCGGCGGGTTCATCAGGGAGTCATCGGGGCGCCCCAGGTCGCCGGAAAACAAAATTCTGCGCCCTGCGACTTCCAGCAAGATGCTGGACGCGCCCAGGATATGGCCAGCCGGCTGGAAGGTGGCACGCCAGCCGGGCAGGGGTTGAAAGGTACTACGTTGGTGCACGGTTTTGATCAGTGGCAGGCAGTCCAAGGCATCCTGGCGGGTGTAAAGCGGCAGCGCGGGGGTATGTTTGGAGAAGCCGTGCCGGTTGGCAAAGGCGGCATCTTCTTCCTGGATGTGCCCGCTGTCGGGCAGCAACACACGGCACAGATCGCGGGTGCCGGACGAGGCATAGATGGGGCCGCGGTAGCCTTCTTTGGCCAGCAATGGCAGGTAGCCACTGTGGTCCAGGTGCGCATGGGTGAGTAACACCGCGTCCACTTGGTCGGGCGCGATGGGCAGTGGTGTCCAGTTGCGCAAGCGCAGCTGTTTGTAGCCCTGGAACAAGCCGCAGTCCACCAGCAGGGACTGATCACCGCAGCGCACTAGATACTTGGAGCCTGTGACCGTGCCCGCTGCGCCGAGAAAGGTGATGGAAACGCCCATGGAGTCCTCCAAGAAAAAAGCCGCCGGGTCGTTTATAGACCGGGCGGCTTGCCAAGAGCGCGGGGGAGTCCCGCTTTTCTTGACCTGGATCAGCTAAAGAAGCTCTTCAAACGATCGGTCCAGCTGTCACCCGAGGGTGAGTGTTTGCTGCCGCCCTTTTTGAAGGACTCGTCCAACTCCTTGAGCAGCTTGCGTTGGTGCTCGCTGAGTTTGACCGGGGTCTCGACCGCAATGTGGCAGTAGAGGTCACCGGGGTAGCTGGAGCGCACGCCCTTGATGCCCTTGCCACGCAGGCGGAACTGTTTGCCGGTCTGGGTGCCTTCCGGAATATCGATCGCGGCCTTGCCAGCTAGCGTGGGTACATCAATCTCGCCACCCAGCGATGCGGTGACGATACTGATGGGCACCGAGCAATGCAGGTCGTCGCCATCACGCTCGAAGATGTCGTGTTTCTTCAGGCGGATCTCGATGTACAGGTCGCCGGGCGGGCCGCCGTTGGTACCGGGCTCACCGTTGCCTGCGCTGCGGATGCGCATGCCACCGTCGATGCCGGCGGGGATTTTGACTTCCAGCGTCTTCTGGCGCTTGATCTTGCCTTGGCCGCTGCACGCGATGCAAGGCTCGGGAATCACCTTGCCATTGCCGCGGCAGGTGGGGCAGGTCTGTTGCACGCTGAAGAAACCCTGGCGCATTTGCACCGTGCCAGCGCCATTGCAGGTGCCGCAGGTTTTGACCTGGGTGCCGGGCTTGGCGCCGCTGCCTTTGCAGGTGTCGCAGCTGTCCCAGCTCGGGATGCGGATTTGTGCGTCCTTGCCGCGGGCGGCCTCTTCCAGCGTCACTTCCATGGCGTAGCTCAGGTCGCTGCCACGGTAGACCTGGCGGCCTCCGCGCGCACCACCGCCGCGCTGTTGGCCGAACATGTCGCCAAAGATGTCGCCAAAGGCTTCGGCAAAACCGCCATAACCCTCGCCGCCCCCGCCGCCACCGCGATTGGGGTCCACACCGGCGTGGCCGTACTGGTCGTAGGCAGCGCGTTTCTGCGCGTCCGACAACATCTCGTAGGCTTCTTTGCCTTCCTTGAACTTTTCTTCGGCGGCCTTGGCCGCATCGCCCTGGTTGCGGTCAGGGTGGTGCTTCATCGCCAACTTGCGATAGGCCTTTTTAATCTCGTCCTCGGAGGCGTTTTTGGCAACGCCCAGGATTTCGTAATAGTCTCGTTTGGCCATGTGTGTCTCTGTGCCCGTTTACAACAGAAAAGCCGCGTTGAACCCCAGCAGGCGTTCAACGCGGCATCTTTCAGCTGCGCGTGTCCGCGCAATCAGCCTTTTTTGACTTCCTTGACTTCCGCGTCCACCACGTTGTCATCGTCCGCGGGTTTGGAGGACGCCTGAGCACCTTGCTCGGGCGCCGCTTGCTCGCCACCTTCAGCCGCCTGCTTGGCTTGCATATCGGCGTACATCTTCTCGCCCAGCTTTTGGCTAGCAGCCATCAACGCTTCGCTCTTGGCCTTGATTGCGTCCTTGTCGTCGCCCTTGAGGGTGTCTTCCAAGTCCTTGATCGCGGCTTCGATAGCGTCTTTTTCGCCGGCTTCCAGCTTATCGCCGTACTCGGTCAGGCTCTTCTTGACGCTGTGCACATTGGCATCGGCTTCGTTCTTGGCCTGCACCAGTTCCAGCTTCTTCTTGTCATCGGCAGCGTTCAGCTCGGCGTCTTTCACCATTTGCTGGATTTCTGCTTCGGACAAACCGGAGTTGGCCTTGATCGTGATCTTGTTTTCCTTGCCGGTGCCCTTGTCCTTGGCACCCACATGCAAGATGCCGTTGGCGTCAATGTCAAACGACACTTCAATTTGCGGGGTACCGCGGGCCGAGGGTGGGATGCCTTCGAGGTTGAACTCACCCAGCATCTTGTTCACGGCAGCGATTTCGCGCTCACCCTGGAACACCTTGATCGTCACGGCCGGCTGGTTGTCTTCGGCAGTGGAGAAGGTCTGTGCAAACTTGGTGGGGATGGTCGTGTTCTTGGTGATCATCTTGGTCATCACGCCACCCAGGGTTTCAATACCCAGAGACAGAGGTGTCACGTCCAACAACAACACGTCCTTGCGGTCACCCGAGAGCACTTGGCCCTGGATCGCAGCGCCCACGGCCACGGCTTCGTCAGGGTTCACGTCCTTGCGGGGTTCCTTGCCGAACAGTTCCTTGACCTTCTCTTGCACCTTGGGCATGCGGGTCATGCCGCCCACCAGAATCACGTCATGGATGTCGGAGGCCGACACGCCGGCATCCTTCAAGGCGGTGCGGATCGGCGCAATGGTGCGCTCGATCAGCTCTTCCACCAGGGCCTCCAGCTTGGCGCGAGTCAGCTTGATGTTCAGGTGCTTGGGACCGGACGCGTCTGCCGTGATGTAAGGCAGGTTGATGTCGGTCTGCGAGCTGCTGGAGAGTTCGATCTTGGCCTTTTCAGCGGCTTCTTTCAGGCGTTGCAGGGCCAACACGTCCTTGGACAGATCGACGCCTTGCTCTTTCTTGAACTCGGTGATGATGAAATCGATCACGCGCTGATCGAAGTCTTCGCCGCCCAGGAAGGTGTCACCGTTGGTGGACAACACTTCGAATTGTTTTTCACCGTCAACGTCAGCGATCTCGATGATGGACACGTCAAACGTACCGCCACCCAAGTCGTACACGGCGATCTTGCGGTCGCCCTTTTCGTTCTTGTCCATACCGAAAGCCAAAGCGGCAGCGGTGGGCTCGTTGATGATGCGCTTCACATCCAGACCGGCAATACGGCCGGCGTCCTTGGTGGCCTGGCGCTGTGCGTCGTTGAAGTAGGCCGGCACCGTGATGACGGCTTCAGTCACTTCTTCGCCGAGGTAGTCTTCGGCGGTCTTCTTCATCTTGCGCAAAATGTCGGCGCTGACCTGCTGGGGGGCCATACGGTTGCCGCGCACTTCCACCCAGGCGTCGCCATTGTCGGCTGCGGCAATGGTGTAGGGCATCAGGTCGATGTCCTTTTGCACTTCTTTTTCTGTGAACTTGCGGCCGATCAGGCGCTTGACCGCGTACAGGGTGTTCTTGGGGTTGGTCACCGACTGGCGCTTGGCGGACGCGCCAACCAGCACTTCGCCATCTTCCTGGTACGCAATGATGGACGGTGTAGTACGTGCGCCTTCTGCGTTCTCGATGACTTTGGGGGTGTTGCCCTCCATGATGGCCACGCAGCTGTTGGTGGTACCCAAGTCAATGCCGATGATTCTTCCCATGATTTACTCCTGCTAACTTAAAAATTCAGATGTGGATAAGGTGTGGGGTACTTTTGGACTTTCAAGAGCCCCCAAGGCCCAAAGTGGTATTTTTTAGAGCGCTTGCTTTATTTGGCGGCAGTTACAGTGACCAGGGCCGGGCGCAACACGCGGTCAGCAATCGAATACCCTTTTTGCAGCACGCTCACCACGGTGTTGGCGTCCTGCTCAGCCGGCACTACGCTGATGGCCTGGTGCTGGTGCGGGTCAAACTTGGTACCTGCAGCAGGGGCGATGGCGATGACCTTGTTGCGCTCTAGCGCCGCTACCAGCTGGCGCAGCGTGGCCTGGGCGCCCTCGCGGATTTGCTCGGGGGTGGCGTCCTTGATCACCAGACCGGCTTCCAGGCTGTCGGCCACGGGCAACATGCTCTCCGCAAACGACTCGACGGCAAACTTGCGGGCCTTGGCGATTTCGTCTTCGGCGCGGCGGCGGGCGTTTTCGGCCTCGGCCTTGGCGCGCAGAAACTGGTCCGCCAGCTCGCTGCTCTTGGCCTGCAGGGTGGCCAGCTCGGCCTGGGCTTGGGTCAGGGCATCTGCCTCGTTGGCGGCCTGGGCTGCAACCATGTCCTCGGTGCTTTGGTAATTGGCGGCCGTAGGGTTGGGGGTAGGGGTAGAGGAGGTGTCAGACATGCGTTTGGATCGAAGTTAGGCGGGAATGTGCCCCAGATGGTGTCCGGGAGCGCAGTTTCAAGGGGTTTTAGCCCGATACGCCCAGCAATTCCACATCAAATTTGAGGGTGGCGTTGGGAGGGATCACGCCGCCAGCGCCGCGCGCGCCGTAGCCCAGGGCTGCGGGAATGATCAGGGTGCGGGCACCACCCACCTTCATGCCGGCCACGCCTTCGTCCCAACCGCGGATCACCATGCCGGCACCCAGGCTGAACACGAACGGGTCATTGCGGTCTTTGCTGGAGTCGAACTTGGCACCCTGGGTGCCGTCGTTGTAGAGCCAGCCGGTGTAATGCACGGTGACGCTTTGGCCTTTGGTGGCCACAGGGCCGGTGCCCTCGACGGTGTCTTCAAATTGCAGGCCGCTGGCGGTGGTTGGCATGGGGAGTTCCTTGTTTGCTATAAAAAGAGTAGCTGCTCGCGCACATGGGGCGTGCGCTGGAGGGCTGAAAAGCCCTAAATTATGCCGCAGACGAAAAAAAGACAGGCCAAGCCTGTCTGGTGGGTGCTTGCCGCCGGCCTGCGCCGGCCCGGCTTACTTGGCCTTTTTGGCCAGGCTGGTGGACCACTTCACGGCAAAAGCCTGCAGGTCGCCCAGGCGCTTGAGCAGGTCGGCACCAGCAGCGGTGACCACATAACCGTCGCTGCCATGGGTCAGCAGGCCGGCTTCGCGCAGTTCCTTGATACGGGTGTTCAGGGTGTTGGGGGTGATACCGCCCACGCTGTCTTGCAGCAGGCGGAAGGTTTGTGCATGGCCGTCGCGCAAGGCCCACAAAACGCGAATCGCATAGCGGGATTCCAGCAATCCCAACAGTTGTCCCACTGCGATCGTTTCTTTTGCACTCATTACCTTACCCTTTTGTCTGTACCGTGACAGATTGCGCCCGTGGGGCCACAACCGCTGAAATGAGCAGAAACTATAGCGCAGATTTTCGGCTGCTACAAGTTTCATAGCTGCTGGCGTATGTTTTTCGGGCAACACCCCCTAAAAACACCCGGAATGCCCGGCCGCCGAGGGTGTGTAGCCGCTCTTGCCAGTGCGCAGGGGAGGTGCTAACGTTCTTTGCAAGGCCCTCTTGGGGTGAGTATCTTGCGGAGACATCCATGAATTTCAATTTCGAACAAGTCCACAACTACTACGAGCGTCTGGTATTTGAAGAAGTGGTACGCCGCGCCCAGGCGCACCCCACTTTCACCAATGACATGCTGGCCGATGTGGCCTGTGTAGCCCTGAACCGGCTGCCCGCGCGTTATGTACGCCACGATGTGGACATGATGTTCTACCTGACCGAGCAGGAGCGCCATGCCATTGAGCTCTCACTCGAAGAGGTGCTGCAGTTCGCCTTTGGCTTTGTGCAGGAGCGCGCCGCCAAGGCCCCCCGCTAGGTGCTAAAAGCTGGCCAGCACCTTGTCCATCAGGGTCGGGGAGATGGCAGGCAGGGGGCCAAACCAAGCTGCAAACGCCGGGCGTGCCTGGTTCAGCAACATGCCCAGGCCATTCACGGTGGCGTTGCCACGGGCTTGGGCTTCGCGCAGCAGCGGTGTTTCCAGTGGCACGTAGACGATGTCTGACACCAGGGCGGTGGTGGGCAGTGCGTCCAGTTGCAGGTCCAGCGCGGCCTGGCCGTGCATGCCCTGGTTGGTGGTGTTCACCAGCAAGGCCACGCTTTCCAGTGCTGCATGGCGTTCCGCCCAAGGGACAGCGTGCACCAAGGGGCCGAACTCTTGGGCCATGTCCACGGCCTTGGCATCGCTGCGGTTGGTGAGGCGGACTTCGGTGGTGCCTTCGTCCAGCAGGCCCGCAATCACGGCACGCGCAGCACCACCGGCGCCCACCACGCAGGCAGCTCCGGCATCGGCGCGCCAGTTGGGTTGGGCATCGCGCAGGCTCTGGATAAAACCAAAGGCGTCGGTATTGCGGCCGGTCAGCGAGCCATCGGCCCCCACTACGATGGTATTGGCCGCGCCGATGCGCTGGGCCAGCGGCTCCAGATGGTCCACGATGGCCATGGCCGCCACCTTGTGCGGGATGGTCAGGTTGCAGCCGGCAAAGCCCAGTATCGGCAGGGCGCGCAGGGCCTGCTCTATCTTCTCGGGCTGTACGGGCAACAGCACATAGGCGCCGCGCAGGCCGTGCTCGGCGATCCAATGGTTGTGCAGGATGGGGGAGCGGGAATGGGCGACGGGCCATCCCATCACGCCGGCGAGTCGGTACGGTTGTTCGTGGGCCATGAGAGCAATGCGGGCTAATGGACTATCAAAAAAATAGCGCCCCGCGCATGTTTCATGCGGACTGGGGCGCTATTTCGCTCAAAGCGAGCGGTTTACAACGTGTCGGTGAAGCTGCGCAGCTTGTCCGAACGGCTGGGGTGCTTGAGCTTGCGCAGCGCCTTGGCTTCGATCTGGCGGATGCGTTCGCGGGTCACGTCGAACTGCTTGCCCACTTCTTCCAGCGTGTGGTCCGACGTCATCTCGATACCGAAACGCATGCGCAGCACCTTGGCTTCGCGTGGCGTGAGGCTGTCCAGAATGTCCTTGACCACATCGCGCAGGCCGGCCTGCATGGCAGCTTCCATAGGCGCGGTGTTGGCGCTGTCTTCGATGAAGTCGCCCAGGTGGCTGTCGTCATCGTCACCAATCGGCGTTTCCATCGAGATCGGCTCTTTGGCGATCTTCATGATCTTGCGGATCTTGTCTTCCGGAATCTCCATACGCTCGGCCAAGACCGAGGCATCGGGCTCAAAGCCAAACTCCTGCAGGTGCTGGCGGCTGATGCGGTTCATCTTGTTGATGGTTTCGATCATGTGCACCGGAATACGGATGGTGCGCGCCTGGTCCGCAATGGAGCGGGTGATGGCCTGGCGAATCCACCAGGTGGCGTAGGTCGAGAACTTGTAACCGCGGCGGTATTCGAACTTGTCCACCGCTTTCATCAAACCGATGTTGCCTTCCTGGATCAAATCGAGGAACTGCAGGCCGCGGTTGGTGTACTTCTTGGCGATGGAGATCACCAGGCGCAGGTTGGCCTCGATCATTTCCTTCTTGGCCGCGCGCGAGGCGTATTCACCCTCGTTCATGCGTTTGTTGATGTCCTTGAGCTGGTCCAAAGGCACCACCACCTGGGCTTGCAGGTCCATCAGCTTTTGCTGCAGGTCTTGCACCGGCGGAATGTTGCGGCCCATGACGGCAGCCCATGGCTTGCCGGAGGCCGCTTGTTTTTCAATCCACTTGAGGTTCAGCAGGTTGGAGGCCACCTTGTTGCCGGCCTTGTCGCGACCGCTGAAGTCGGCAATGAAGTGTTCTTGCGGGTAGCCGCACTTGTCCACAATGATGCGGCGCAGCTCGCGCTCTTTCTTGCGCACATCGTCCACCTGGCCACGTACCATGTCGCACAGTTTTTCAATCGCCTTGGCGGTGAAGCGGATGGTCATCAGCTCTTCGCTCAGGGCCTTCTGGGCCTTCACGTAGGCGGGTGTGCCGTAGCCTTCTTTGTCGTAGATTTTGTGAACCTTCTCGAAGAGCTCGCGCATCTTGTCGAAGCGCTCCAGCGCCTGCTTCTTCAGCTCTTCGAGCTTCTTGGTCAGCGCCTTGGAGCCGCCCTTGCCGTCGTCATCGTCGGCTTCGTCAAATTCGTCAAAGTCTTCTTCGGCCACATAGTCGTCGGCCTCGTTGGGGTTGGAGAAACCGTCAACGATGGTGGTGATGACAACCTTGCCTTCGCGGATTTCTTCGCCCAGACGCAGGATTTCGGCAATGGTGGCGGGCGATGCAGAGATCGCCTCCATCATGAACATCAAGCCACCTTCGATGCGCTTGGCGATTTCGATTTCGCCTTCGCGCGTCAGCAGCTCCACGGTGCCCATTTCGCGCATGTACATGCGCACGGGGTCGGTGGTGCGGCCGAACTCGCTGTCCACGGTGGACAAAGCGGCTTCGGCTTCTTCTTCGGCTTCTTCCACCGTCGCAGCAGTAGAAACGTTGTTGTTCAGCAGCAGGGTTTCTGCGTCGGGTGTCTGTTCGTAAACGGCCACGCCCATGTCGTTCAACATGGAGATCACGACTTCCAGCGTTTCCGCATCCACCAGCTTGTCGGGCAAGTGGTCGGAGATTTCGCCGTGGGTCAGGTAACCGCGGGTCTTGCCCAGTGTGATCAGGGCCTTCAGGCGCGCGCGGCGCTTGGCCATGTCTTCTTCGGACAGCACGGTCTCGTCCAGACCGAATTCCTTCATCAAGGCGCGTTCTTTCGCCTTGCTGATCTTCATGCGCAGGGGTTTGACCTTCTCGCCGGGCGTTGCGGCCGCAGCTTCGGGCTCACCTACCAAGTCCGCTTCAATGTCGGACATGTCCATGTCGTCACCACCGGACTCGGAAGCCGCAGCCTTGGGCTTGCGACCGCGCTTGGCGCCGGTCGTGGTTTTTGCCGGAGCGGAGGATTCGTCTGCCGCGGCTTTGGCGGGGCGGCCGGCTTTCTTTTTGGCGGGCGTTTCTGCGGCGGCCAGAAGCGCGTCGGCAGCCTCTTTTAACTGGGCGGCTTTGGATTTGGGTGCGGACACGGAGGAGGCTTTCTTATCGGTCTTCGGGGCGGACTTGCTGGCAGGCTGGACAGGCTTGGCGGATTTTGAAGCGGGCATGCAAAAACCTCAGGTCAACAAAAAAACTGGCAAACAGATCAGGCACCAGCTACATCACGCGGTGGGCGAAGTAGGTGGCAAGACGGGGCAGTAATACCCCTGTGGCAAGATGGGAGGGCGATCATTTGGGGTGCAGTCCTTGCGGTGAGGTGGCCGGTTGTGACTTGGTGTCAACGTGTGGCCTAGCCCGGAGGTGCTGCTGTCGCTCTTGCCGAAATAATCCAGCATTATAGTTTGTAAATGTATTTATTCAATGGTGTTCTGCTTCTGGTGGCCCTGTTGGCGGGTGGGCCATGGGCTTCTGCACAGCCCCAGACACCGGTTTTGCAGGCATTGACCGAGTCATTGCCCCCGCTGAACTACGAGCAGGATGGCAAGATCACCGGCTTTGCCAGCGAGTTGCTGGACCTGATGGCCGCTGACGCCGGTATTTCCCTGCAAAAACAGCTGCTGCCCTGGGTGCGGGCCTATGACCGCGCCACCAAGCCGGGCGACACGGTGCTGTACTCGCTGGTGCGCACCCCCGAACGTGAGCCGCTGTTTCGCTGGGTGGGGCCGATCGGGCCGCGGCGCATCCTGCTTTACAAATGGGCAGACCGCACCGACATCCAGCCCAAGACGCTGGACGATGTCCGGAACTACCGGATTGGCACCACGCTGGAATCAGCAGCGACCAAAAATCTCATCAAGCAAGGTTTTGTGCCCATGCCCACGGACGGCGCCGCCTCGGGGCTGGAGCAGGGGGCGAACGACGAGCAGAACATGCGCAAGTTCATCGCCAAGCGGTTTGACCTACTGGTGTCGCTGGACTGGGCTGCCGCCTACAACGCCAAAAATGCCGGCATTGACCCCGCCGACCTGGTACCGGCGCTGGTGCTGGATGACAGCCTGAACTACTGGTACGGCCTGAACCTGTCAGTGGACCCTGACGTTGCCAAACGCTTGAATGCTGCCTTGCAGAAGCTGCGCAATGACGGGCGCTACACCCAGCTGCGGCAGAAGTACCTGCTGAAGGCCGCCAAATAGCGCGCGGCTATTGGTGCGCTGACGGCATTTAGCCGGCCGCTGCCGCGTTGGGCTGTACGGCCAGCTCCAGCTGCTTGCGGCGCAGCTGCAGCTCCCGGTAGCGCTGCAGGGCGCCGGCATCATGGGCGGAGGCTGCGATGGCCTCGGTTTCCTGTTCCTTGATGCGGTCAATCAGCATGCGGTTGAGCAGGTCACGCAGCTCGGGGCCGGATTCGGTCATCGGCTCGCTGGCCACACTGGGGCCGGCCAGCAGGCGCAGCGCCAGGTCTTCGGCCGGGTGGCCCACAATTTCATCTTTCAAGGTGCCGCGCGATACCGGGCCGTGCTCGTGCAACTGGCCCTCCAGCCAGATAAACAGATCGCCATGTGGTGAGGGCAGCTCGCACAGCAGGGCGTGGTCTTCACTGGTCAGCACCTCCCACAGCTCGCTGTGGCTCAGCAAGATGCGGGCGGCGTGGTCGGCCCGGCTGTCTAGCTTGGCGCGCGGGCCGCTGGGGCGGGGCTCACGTGGCGGAAAACGGCCGCCGCCTTTGCCTTCCCATTTGCCACTGCGCGGGGTCCAGCCTTCTTTTTTCCAGTCGTTTTTCTTCTTCCACTCTTCCTGGGGAATCCAGGGCTCGGCCGGCTCTTCGTAGGCAAAGTGGCCATCGTCGGGTGGGCCGTCGTACGGCTGGGGTGGGGCACTCTTGCGGCGCTGGGGTTCGGCCGCCGGTTTGGCAGTGGCGCTGGCCCACAGCGACCCCAGCTCGCTGCTGCTGAGCTGCACCAGGCTGGCGATTTCAGCCAACAGCTGCAGCTTCAGCGCGCCATCGGGCAGCTGCGTCCACAGCGGCTTGGCGTTGCTGGACATATGGGCACGGCCCTCGGCGGTGCTCAGGTCGCAGCCTTCCTGTGCGGCTTCGACCAGGAAGCGGCTCAGCGGCGTGGCCTTGGACACGTAGTCGGCAAACGCCTCTTGGCCATAAGTGCGGATAAAGCTGTCGGGGTCGTGCTCGGCAGGCAGGAACAGAAACTTGATGCTACGCACATCGGTGGCAAAAGGCAGGGCCCCGTCCAGCGCCTTGCGCGCGGCGCGGCGGCCGGCGGCGTCGCCGTCGAAGCTGAAGACCACCGCGTCGGTAAAGCGGAACAGCTTTTGCACGTGCTCGTTGGTGCAGGCCGTGCCCAGCGTAGCCACCGCATTGGGAAAGCCCAGCTGCGCCAGTGCCACCACGTCCATATAACCTTCGGTCACCAGCACATAGCCAAACTCGCGCAGCGAGCTGCGCGCCTCGAACAGGCCATAGAGCTCGCGGCCTTTGCTGAAGACCGGGGTTTCGGGGGAGTTGAGGTATTTGGGCTTTTCATCACCCAGCACGCGGCCGCCAAAGCCGATGCATTCACCCTTGATATTGCGGATGGGGAACATCACGCGGTCGCGGAAGCGGTCGTAGCGCTTTTCCTCGCCGCCGTTTTCGGCCTCGTGCAGGATGACCAGACCGCTCTCCACCAAGAGCGGGTCGTCGTACTGCGGGAAGATGCTGGCCAGGCTGCGCCAGCCCTCGGGCGCGTAGCCCAGGCCGAACTGCTTGGCGATTTCACCGGAGAGGCCACGGCCTTTGAAATACTCAATGGCGCGTGGCGACTCTTTCAGGCCGCGCTTGTAGGCGTCGCCGGCCTTCTCCAGCACGCTGGTCAGAGTGTTCTGTTTTTGGCGCTGCTCCTGGGCGCGGGCGCGATCCTGCGGGCTGCCTTCTTCCTCGGGAATCACCATGCCGTACTGGCCGGCCAGGTCCTTCACCGCTTCAATGAAGGTCATGCCCGCGTGGTCCATCAAAAAGCTGATGGCGTTGCCGTTCTTGCCGCAGCCAAAGCAGTGGTAGAACTGTTTGGTGGGGCTGACCGAGAACGAGGGCGACTTCTCGCCGTGGAAGGGGCACAGGCCCATGAAATTGGCGCCGCCCTTCTTGAGCTGCACATAACGGCCCACGATCTCCACCACGTCGGTACGCGCGATCAGTTCCTGGATGAAGGTTTGCGGGATGGCCATGGGGTGATTGTAGGAACGTGGCCCCCACGCTCCGCCGCTACGCGGGTCGCTGCCCCCCAAGGGGGCTAATTCCGCTTGGCGGCCCGGCGCGGAATTGCAGACCAGGTTTTAGTTTTGCTATGGTTTATATAGCTGCTAGCGCATATTCCACATGGGCTAGTTGCCAATTTGGCATATAAATGCCCCCGCTCAATCCCCGAGCACTACCCCCTCGCGCCGCGGGTCCGCGCCGCCGAAATAGCCCCCCGGCGTGCGCTGGATGGCCTGCAGACCGCTGGGCATGGGGATTTCGACCACCGTGTGGCCCCGCGCCTTCAGGGCGCTGAGGGTGGTGGCGTCAAAGCGCTTGTCCTCCAGCAGTGTGGGGCCGTTCAGCGAGGCGAAGTTGGGCAGGTCGATCGCCTGTTGGGTGTTCAGACCCCAGTGCAACACACCGTACAGCGTTTTGGCGGTGAAGTGGATGATGAGCGCGCCGCCCGGGCTGCCCCCGCTCATCACCAGTTGACCCGTGGCCTTGTCAAACACCAGCGTGGGCGACATGCTGGAGCGCGGGCGCTTGCCGGGCTCTACGCGGTTGGCAATGGGCAGGCCGTCTGTACCGGTGGGCAGAAAGCTGAAATCGGTGAGCTGGTTGTTCAGCAAGAAACCGCCCCCCAGACCCACACCGCGGTTCACCATCTGGCGCGAACCCCAAGCGTCTTCGATGGTGGTGGTCATGGCCAGTGCATTGCCATAGGCGTCTACCACCGAGATATGCGAGGTGCCGTACTCCAGCTGCTGGGGCATGGGCGCATAGGCCAGAGGTGCTGCAGCCGGGTTGCCGGGCAGGGCCGTTTGCATGCTTTGGCCGGCGGGGCTGGCGTCGATGGCCTTGGCACGGCGGGCCAGGTAGGCGGGGGCCAGCAGGCTGTGCCAGTTGCCCGCAGGTGCCTGCACAAAGGCCGGGTCGGCCACAAACTGCGCGCGGTCGGCAAAGGCCAGGCGGGAGGCTTCGGTGTAGAGGTGCAACCAGTCGGCGCTGGGCAGGCCTTGCGCCAGGGGCAGGCGGTCGGCCGGGGTGCTGTCCAGCAACTTGAGGATCTGGCCGATGGCGATGGCGCCCGAGCTGGGGGGCGGCATGCCGCAGATGCGGTAGTCCCGCGCCGTGGCCTTGACGGCGTAGTCAAAACACAGCGGCTCGCGCACCAGCGGCTGGTAGCGGGCCAGGTCTTGGGTGGTGAGTGTGCCGGGGTTGCTGGGGTGGTCCTGCACCTTGCGGGCGATGGCATGCGCCACCTCGCCTTGCAGCAAAGCCGTCGGCCCTTCATTGGCAATGCGCTGCAACACCGCCGCCAGCTCCGGGTTGCGCAGCACATGGCCGGCGGGCCAGGGTTTGCCGGTGGCGTCGTAGAAGTAGGCGGCAGCCACCGGGTCTTTTTGGAGGTGCGGCTCGCTGGCCAGCAGCGTAGCCATGCGCGGGCTGATGGCAAAGCCCTGTGTGGCCAGCGTGATGGCCGGTGCGAACAGCTGGACCCAGGGCAGGCGCCCGTGCTGCTGGTGGGCCCGGGCCAGCATGGCCACGGCACCGGGCACGCCAACAGAACGACCGCCGACCACGGCCTCTGCAAATTTGAGCGGCTGGCCGCTGTCGTCCAGAAACAGCCGCGGCATGGCGCCGGCTGGGGCGGTCTCGCGGCCGTCGAAGGCCTGGGTGGTCTTGCCATCAAAGTGCAGCAAAAAGGCGCCACCGCCAATGCCGCTGCTTTGCGGCTCCACCAGGGCCAGCACCATTTGCACCGCAATCGCCGCGTCCACCGCACTGCCGCCTGCGCGCAGCACCTGCCGGCCGGCATCGGTGGCCAGTGGGTTGGCCGCGGCCACGGCATCGCGGCGGGTGGCCCAGCCGGGCTTGGCGGTGTTGCCAGTTGCGCCTTCGGGTTGCGCGGGCACTTCGTAGCGCCAGGCCCGGGGGGCGCTGGCGCAGCCCGCCAGCGTGGCGGCCAGCAGCGCTGCGCTGACCAAGGTGCGGAGTGGGTGGTGGAACATGGCGATTTTTAAGAGAAATTGGCCTCTAGCCTTTATTCCATATGCGCAAGCAGCTATTAAATAGATAGCGCCTACTTGGCCTTGGGCACGCGGCCCAGCAGGTAAAACTCGGGGTTGGGCATCATGCTGGTCACATTGGCCATGCGGTTACTCAGGCCAAAGAAGGCCGTGATACCGGCAATGTCCCAGATGTCCTCGTCGTCAAAACCGTGGGCGTGCAGCGCTTCAAAGTCGGCGTCTTCCACGGTGTGGCTCTCGGTGCAGACTTGCATCGCAAAGTCCAGCATGGCGCGCTGGCGGGGTGTGATGTCGGCCTTGCGGTAGTTCACCGCCACCTGGTCGGCCACCAGCGGTTTTTTCTCATAGATGCGCAAGATGGCACCGTGGGCCACCACGCAGTACAGGCAGTGGTTGGCTGCGCTGGTGGTCGTGATGATCATCTCGCGCTCGCCCTTGCTCAGGCTGCTGCCTTCGCGCAGCATCAGCGCGTCGTGGTAGGCAAAGAAGGCGCGCCACTCGGCCGGGCGGAGGGCAAAGGCCAGGAACACATTGGGCACAAAGCCGGACTTTTCTTGTACCTCCAAAATCTTGGTGCGGATGTCTTCCGGCAGCGTGTTGAGGTCGGGCAGGGGGTAGCGGGGGGTGGCCATGGGAGTCTCCTGTTTTTATAAAAGCTATTGCTGCAATGGCTTTAATTGAATGTACACATGCAGTGCAGCTGCCTACCATTCATCCTACTGCGAACCCCCTCGCGCAACCGGAGTACCCACCATGGCACAGATTCAGAAAACCCTTGGCTTGGCTATTTGGGGCAGTGGCCTGATCGCCACCCTGGCCAACTTGGCGCAGTGGCACGGCGGCTGATGCCGCGGCTACCATCACGGGCATTGCCACCTTTGCCCTGATGGAGCCCTCCATGCCCCTGGACCCTGACTGTTTGCCCCACTCCACCCAGCCCGAAGCCTTTGACAAAGGCCTGGCCATGCGCACCCAGGTGATGGGTGAGACCTTTGTGGAGGCCGCCTTTGCCAATGCCACGCCGTTCACCGCGCCCATCCAGGAGCACATCACGCGGGCTGCCTGGGGCGATGTGTGGCAGCGCCCGGGGCTCGACTTGAAAACCCGCAGCCTGATCACCGTGGCCATGCTGACCGCGCTGGGCAAACAAAATGAACTGAAGGGCCATGTGCGCGGCGCGTTGAACAACGGCGCCACAGCGGCAGAGATTCAAGAGGTGCTCTTGCACGCCGCGGTGTACTGCGGCGTGCCCACATCGGTGGAGGCGTTTCGCACCGCCAACGAGGTGGTGGGCGGGCAAGTCTGAGGCCCGCCCGGCTGGGGCTTGGTGCCCCTGCCTTCAACTGGCGCTGGGTTCCGCCGTTGCCTCTTGGGCCACGAACGAAGAGGTGAGGGCGCCCGCCAGCAGTTGCGACATGTCGCCCCCGCTCTTCAGGCCCACTTCTCCCAACAGCGCGTCTACCACCGGGGCATTGGTGCGGTAACGCAGGGCACTGGCCACCACCTGGTCGCTCAGGCCGCCGCCAGATGTGCCGCCCTGTGCATCGTTGGCCGAGTTGCTGCTGCTGCTGCTGGCGCCCGACAAGCCGCCCACTTCGGCAATGCGAATCGAGTCGATATTGAGCAGCGGCTTCACGCTTTGCTCCACGATGGCCGGCAAGGCTGCCAGCACCGCCAGTCTCACCTGCAGGGCAATCTGTTCGGCCGATAGTTCGTTTTGCGCCTGATTTTTCTTCACCAGAGCTTCGGCGGTGGCGTTGCCCTCGGCAATCGTGCCCTCGGCGCGCAGCACCGAGGCGTCACGCTCGCCCTGGGCGTCCATGCGTGCGGCTTCGGCCTTGTGGGTGGCGGCTTCTTTTTCGGCCTCGGCAGCCACCACCAGGCTGATGGCAGATTCTTTGGCCTTCTCCTCGGCGCGCACCACAGTCACTTGCTTGTTGCGGTTGGCCACTTCCACCTGCCGGGCGGTTTCCACGGCTTCTTCGGCGGCCACGGCCTTGGCCCTTGCCTCGTCGGCCAATGCTTTGGCGGCGGCTTCGTCCTTGGACTTGTTGGCTACCAAAATGTTTTGCTCTTGGCCACGCATGGTCACGGCGGCCTTGGCCTGCACATTGGCTTCTTCGGTGACGCGGTTGGCTTCGATGCGGTTGGTCTGGATCTCGCGGTCGGCCGCAATCTTGGCAGACTCGGCGTCCTTGCGGGCCGACGCTTCGGTGGCTGCAATGGCCGATTGCTGGTTGGCGGTCAGTGTGGCAATGTCCTGCTCGGTGTTCAGGCGCACCTCTTCGGTTTGTTTGCGCAGGGACTGTTGCAGGCGCGTGGCCTCCAGGTTTTTGGTCTCAATCGCGACCGCGGTGTCCTGCTCAATGTCGTTCACATTTTTGCGGCGTGCTTCGGTCTCGCGGGTCAGCACCAGCAGGCCTTCTGCGTCAAAGGCATTGGACGGGTCGAAGAATTGCTTCTGGGTCTGGTTCAGGGCGGTGAGGGACACGCTCTCCAGCTCCAGGCCGTTTTTGGCAATGTCTTCGGCTACCACCTGCTGCACCTGCTGCACAAATTGGGCGCGTTGGGCGTTCAGGTCGTACATGGGCATCTTCACGGCCACAGCGCGCAGCGCGTCCACAAACTTGGCTTCCACCTGGGCCTTGAGTTCGGGTGGGGCCATGGTCAGGCGGCCCAGGGTTTGGGCGGCGTTGGCGACCGACTCTTCGTCAGCCTTCACCCGCACATAAAACTCCACCTTCACGTCCACGCGCAGGCGGTCGGCGGTGATCAGGGATTCGCGGCCCTGCTTGTCCACCTCCAGGCGCAGCGTGCGCATATTGACTTCCACAATCTCGTGGATGCCGGGGATGACAAAAGCACCGCCGTTGAGCACCACCTTCTGGCTGCCCGCGCCGGTGCGCACAAAGGCCTTTTCTTTGCTGGAGAGGGTGTAGAACTTCAGGCCGATAAAGCCCAGCGTGGCGATGATCAGCACGGCGCCCAAAATGGTGCCAACGATGCTGATGAGGGGGCTCAAGGTGCCCAAAATCTCGTTCATGTCTCAGTCCTCTTTCTTGGTAGTGAATGGTGGCGTGTTTATTTGCTGACCCGGTACAGCGCGATGGAAACGCGCTCGGCCACGGTGAGTACCTCGCCCGCGGTGTAGGTCACGTCGGGCAGGGTGGGCTCCACCATCAGGGTGTGGGTGGCACCGTAGCGGTCGATAAAACTGGCGGCACCGGCGTAACCCTGGCTGGCCTGGGGGCTGTTCAGGGTGACACGCTGGCCAATAAAGCTGGCGGGCGATACCGCCGCGCTGTGCACCAGCTTGAGTCCGGACAGCGCCTTGGCCATGGTGCGCACGGCAGCCAAGGCCCCCAGCAGCGACAGGCCCACCACCAGCCAGGTAGGCAGGGGCAGGCTGAAGGCGTGGGTCATCACGCCCTGCAGCAGCAGGCCGCAGATGCCAAAACTGGCCAGCAGGCTGCAGATGACGATGAGCATGGGCAGCTCCTTGACCAGCAGCCAGTTGGTGAAACTGGAGTCCGGCAGGGACTGGGTTTCGATCAGCGAATCCAGAATGTCCGACAAGCCGGAGCCAGCCAGGGCCGTGAGCGTTACCTCCAGGGTCAGGATCACGATAACGGCCAGCAAGGCGCCGGTGAAGGGCGCGTAGGCGGGGGAGATGAGCAGTGCAAGGCT
Organism: Rhodoferax sp. XS2R6; assembly: GCF_056521365.1. Lineage (NCBI taxonomy): Bacteria > Pseudomonadati > Pseudomonadota > Betaproteobacteria > Burkholderiales > Comamonadaceae > Rhodoferax > Rhodoferax sp. XS2R6. Next base: position 373,744 of record NZ_JBWMAY010000002.1, read on the forward strand.
GTCCATGGGGTTCCTGGGGTAAAGCGAAGGGCGTAAGGCGCACCGATTCTGTCGTGCTTTGCAAAAAGCACCATCCCCCAAACGGGTGATTTGAACGAAATATGGCCCTGGACCTTGTGGAATATGCGCGAGCAGCTCCTGTTTTAGGAGCAAATTGTGTTGTTTATCCGCGCGCTTCGCGGGCGGTGGCGGCCAGCAAGCCCACCCCCATGGTGCCCAGCAGCAGCCCGGCCACGCGGTTGGCGCTGGTCTTGCCACGGGCATAGGCCTGGCGCACACGCTGGCGGGAGAACAGGTAGGCCAGCAGCGTGTGCCACAGCAGGGCGTTGCCCACGATCATCACCACCGCCGCGGCCTGCAGGGTGTGGCTGGGTGCGTGGGGAAACGACGCAGCAAACACACTGCCAAAAAACAGCGCCGACTTGGGGTTGGTGATGTTGGTCAGAAAGCCACGGCGAAACGCCGACCAGCCCGACATGCTGGCGCCTGCGCCACCCAGCTCGGGGCCGCTGGCCCGCCACAGGCGGCTGGCCACCCACAACAAATACACGCCGCCCACCACCTGCAGCCCCAGGCGCAGGCTGGGGAAGGCGCTGAACACCGCATTCACCCCCAACACCGCCGACACCGACCAGATGGCCGCGCCCACGGTGATGCCCAGGGCCGCACGCAGGGCGTTGGCGCTGTGGTCGCTGGCGGCCAGTTGGGACACCAGCAGCACGTTGGCGCCAGGGCTCATCATGGCCGCAACGTGGAGGACCCAAATGGTGGCAAGGGTGGTGAACATGGCGCTCCTGCAAAAGGGATGCTGCGCCACCGTAGCGCAGCGGCATCACTCTACACCGGGACTGGGGACATTGCGGCCTGAACCGGGTCGCATGTGATATACATGCGCATGCCCTTCGCCATTGCACGCCAGTCACGTGCAGCACCCGCGAATCGGCTACCAGGGGAACCCAATGAAATCTGTCAAGAGCACAACTATGGCCGCAGTTTCTTCCACCACCGCCTTGCTGTTGGGCGCCTGTCTTGCACTGGCGCCTGCTGCCTGGGCGCTGGACAAACCCACCGATCCGGTGGTGCTCACCATCTCCGGGAATGTCAGCGTCACCAATGCGGGCAAGACGGCCGTCTTCAGCATGGAGATGCTGGCCAAGCTGCCGCAGCGCAAGGTGGTCACCAAGTCGCCCTGGTACCCGGCCGGTGCCGAGTTCACCGGGCCGCTGCTGCGCGATGTGCTGGCCGCCGCCGGTGCCAAGGGCAGCAAGATCGTGGCGGTGGCCCTGAACGACTACAAGACCGACATTCCGTTTGACGATGCCACCCAGCACGACGTGATTCTGGCCAGGTTGATGAACGGCAAGCCCATGCCGGTGCGCGAAAAAGGCCCTTTGTTTGTGGTCTACCCGCTGGACGCCAAGCCCGAGCTGCAGTCGCAGGTCTACTACAACCGCTCGGCCTGGCAGCTGGCGCGGCTCATCGTGCAGTAAGGCGCTTCACCATACACGGGAGTGCGGCCGATGAAGCGCAGCAAACTGCTGATGGCGCTGATCGTTGCAGGCCTGGCGGGGCTGTACCTCGCCATTGGCGTGGTGCAGTTCCGCCAGCACGACAGCCTCAAGCGCGTCATGCTCAAGAGCGACCGCGAGGCGCTCTGGACCTTCTTCCAGCTGGAGAGCGAGTACCTGCGCTTCAGCAACGCGCTGAACCAGCGCGTCCTGTCCTCCCAAAGCATCACCATGGAGCAGCTGCAGCTGCGCTACGACATCTTTGTCAGCCGCACCAGTGCGCTGGACCGCACCGATATGCGCGGCCTGATCAACGACCAGGAGGTCTACAAAGAGGCGCTGGCCTCGCTCAAAGACTTCATGGCGCTGGCGGACCGCACCTTTGGCAACGCCGATGCCCGCCGCCAGCCCGACCCTGCGGGCCTGCAGGAGCTGAAAGACCTGCTTGACGCCCTGAAGGACCCGATCCGCGACCTGACTGTGGAGGCCGGGCAATCCTCGGCGCTCACAGTGGATGCGCGTACCGCCGAGGTCAAATCGCAGCTCACCACCAATGCAGCCCTGACCGTGTTTTTGTGCGGGCTGACCCTGCTGTTTGCCATAGCCACGTTGCGCCAGAGCCGCCAGCGTATTGCCGCGCAGGCCGAGTCCATGCGCAGCCAGATGGAGCTGGCCGGTGCCGCTGCCCGGCTGGAAAAAGACGCCGCCCTGCGTGCAGCGGAAGACCAGTTGCGCGAAATTACCGAGGCCTTGCCACTGGCCATTTTTCGGGCCCACCGCGACACGGCGGGTCGTCTGAACTTTACCTACTTCAGCCACCAAATCGAGGCGCTGTGGGGCGTGCTCCCGCAGGCCATCGTGGCCGACAGCGTCGCGTTTTTCAGCCGCGTGCACGTAGAGGACAGCCGCCAGCTGCAAGCCTTTGGGGCGGCCGCCTCGCAAACGCTGGAGCCCTGCAACCTGGACATGCGGGTGGGCGACCCGGGTGGCACACCGCACTGGGTCAACCTGGCGGCCACGCCCAAGCTGGAGGCCGATGGCAGCACCCTGTGGACCGGCTTTGTGCGCAGCATTGACGAGCTGAAGCAGCGCGACGAGCAGCGCAAGGCCATGGAGGCCCACCTGGCCGCCCAGGCCAGCTTCCAGAGCGCGCTGGTGGACACCATTCCCTATCCCGTCTTCTACAAGGGGGCCGACGCCCGCTTTCTGGGCGTGAACCGGGCCTATGAGCGTGTGTTTGGTGTGCAGCGCGCCGATCTGCTGGGTAAGCGCGTGCTGGACCTGGAATACCTGCCGCCCGAAGACCGCCAGGCTTACCAGGCTGAGGACGAGGCCATCATCGCCACCACCGGCCACGCCCAGCGCGAGATGGTGATGCCGTTTGCCGACGGGCGCGCGCACGAAACGCTGTACTTTGTCTCCGGCTTTGCGGGGGCCGATGGCGCGCCTGCCGGGCTGGTGGGCACCTTTGTGGACGTGGCCGAGCAGAAGGCTGCCGAGCGCGCCATTGCCGAGGCCGCGCAGGAGCAGCGCGTGATTTTCGAGGCCGTGAGCCTGGGCGTGCTGCTGACCGTGGACCGCAAGATCAAGCGTTTTAACCGGGCCATCGAGACCATGTTTGGCTATGGCCCGGAGGTACTGCGCGGGCAGTCGACCGAGCTGCTGTACGCCAGCCCCGAGGCCTATGCGCAGGCCGGTGACGAGGCCTATGCCGTGATCTCCCAGGGAGCGCTGTACACCGGACAGCAGCATTACCAGCGCGAGGATGGCAGCCTGTTCTGGGCCAGTGTGCATGGCCGTGCGCTGGACATGGAACACCCCGAATGGGGCACAGTTTGGGTGCTGGAAGACATCACGGCCGCCCGCGAGGCTGCTGAAGAGCTGCAGCGCGCCAAGGATGCCGCCGATGCGGCCAGCCAGGCCAAGGGCGACTTTTTGGCCAATATGAGCCACGAGATCCGCACGCCCATGAACGCCATCATTGGCATGTCCCACCTGGCCCTGAAAACCGAACTCACTCCACGCCAGCACGACTACGTGAGCAAGATCCAGCAGTCCGGCCAGCACCTGCTGGGCATCATCAATGACATCCTGGACTTCTCCAAGGTCGAGGCCGGCAAGCTGTCGATGGAGAGCATCCCGTTCGAGCTCGACAAGGTGCTGCAGAACGTGGCCACGGTGATTGTGGACAAGGCCAGTGCCAAGGGGTTGGAGCTGATTTGTGATGTTTCGCCCGAGGTGCCGCAAAGCCTGATTGGTGACCCGCTGCGCCTGGGGCAGGTGCTCATCAACTACGCCAACAACGCCATCAAGTTCACCGAAAAAGGCGAGATCAGCATTGCGGTGCGCCTCAAGGAGGGCTCGGACAATGAGGCGCTGCTGCGCTTTGAGGTGCGCGACACCGGCATTGGCCTCACGCAGGAGCAGATGGACCGGCTGTTCCAGAGCTTCCAGCAGGCCGATACCTCCACCACCCGCAAATACGGTGGCACTGGCCTGGGCCTGGCCATTAGCAAGAGTTTGGCCGAGCTGATGGGCGGCGCCGTGGGCGTGGAGAGCGAACATGGCAAGGGCTCCACCTTCTGGTTTACCGCGCGCCTGGGGCTGGGCGAGGCGCAAGCGCAGCTGCACCTGTCCCGCCACGATATCCAGAGCCGCCGCGTGCTGGTGGTGGACGACAGCGAACGCGCCGCCGCAGTGCTGGCCCACCTGCTCAGTTCGATTGGTTTTACCGTGGAATCCGCCTACTCCGGGCGCGAGGCCATCGACAAGGTGCGCCAGGCTGCAGCACGCGGCCAGGGCTTTGACATCCTCATGCTGGACTGGCAGATGCCTGACATGGACGGCATTGAAACCGCGCAGCGCATCCGGGCCCTGGGCTTGAGCCCTGCGCCACACCCCATCATGGTGACCGCGTATGGCCGTGAAGAAGTGATCAAGAGTGCGCAGGAGGCGGGCATTGACGATGTGCTGATCAAGCCGGTCAATGCCTCGGTGCTGTTTGACACCATGCTGCGCGTGCTGGGCCATGCCGATGCGCAGGACAGCGTGCCCTATGCGGCGCGCTCGACCACGGCGCTGGGTCTGCTAGCCCCGTTGCGTGGTGCGCGGGTGTTGGTGGTGGAGGACAACGACCTGAACCAGCAGATTGCCCAAGAGCTGTTGAGCGATGCCGGTTTTGTGGTGGACGTGGCCGACAACGGCCGCATTGCCGTGGACAAGGTGGTGGCTGCCATGGCGGCCCAGACCCCGTACGACATTGTGCTGATGGACATGCAGATGCCGGTGATGGATGGGGTGAGTGCGACCGAAGAGATCCGCCAGGATGCACGCCACGCCGAGTTGCCCATTGTGGCCATGACGGCCAACGCCATGCAGGTGGACCGGGACCGCTGCCTGGCCGCAGGCATGAACGACTTTGTCACCAAACCGATTGACCCCGATGCGCTATGGCAGGCGCTGGCACGCTGGATTCGCCCGCGGGCTGGTCTGGGCCAGGCGTCTGTTTTGGTGGGGGCCGCAGGTCAGCCGCTGGAGGCCGTTTTGCCAGCGCCATTTGCCAGTGGCAGCGAAACCATTCCGCGCGACATTGCGGGCCTGGACACCCAACTGGGCCTGCGCCGAGTGATGGGCAAGGAGGCGCTGTACCTGAGCCTGCTGCGCAAGTTTGTGGCTGGCAACCAGGCTGGCCTGGAGCCGCTGGTCCAGGCGCTGGAGGCGGGCGACCGCGCCACCGCCGAGCGCATGGCCCACACCCTCAAGGGCGTGGCGGGCAACATTGGTGCTAGCGACCTGCAGGCCGCCATGGCCAAAGTGGAGCGCGCGCTGCACGACCAAGAACCCGCCGCGCAGGTGCAGGATTTGATGGACAAGCCCCGCAGCCTGCTGACCCAGTTGCTGGCCGATTTGGGGGCTGCCTTGCCGCCTGACGTTGCGGTGCCGGACAGCACTGCGGTGGACCCGGAGCAACTGGCGGCGGCCAGCCAGCAATTGGCGGCTTTGCTGGCCGACGACGACTCGGAGGCTGCCGACGTGCTACGGCAACACGCGGCGCTGCTGCGTGCGGCGTGGGGGCCGGGCTTTCGCGCGGTGGAAGCGGCGGTGGATGCTTTCGATTTTGAAGCGGCCCTGCAGGCCTTGAATGCGGCGGTGGCGCAGGCTGCCATGGACACATGAACCAGGACCCCAGGCTATGAACTCACTCGACTTCACCGAAAAATCCACCGTGCTGGTGGTGGACGACACGCCCGAGAACCTGAGCCTGATGTCGGCCCTGCTCAAGGACCATTACAAGGTCAAGGTGGCCAACCATGGCGACAAGGGCCTGAAGATCGCCATGTCGGACAACCCGCCGGATCTGATTTTGCTGGACATCATGATGCCGGATATCGACGGCTACGAGGTCTGCCGCCGCCTCAAGGCGCACGCGACCACGCGCGACATTCCAGTGATTTTTTTGACCGCCAAATCGGAAACCGAGGACGAGAAAAAAGGCTTGGAGTTGGGCGCGGTGGACTACATCACCAAACCCATCAGTCCGTCCATCGTGCTGGCGCGTGTGGCCACCCAGCTCTCGCTCAAGGCCAGTGCCGATTTTTTGCGCGACAAGAACGATTTTCTGGAGCAAGAGGTAGCCAAGCGCACGCAGGAGGTGATGGCCATCCAGGAGGTCACCATCCTGGCCATGGCCTCCTTGGCCGAGACGCGCGATTCCGACACCGGCAACCACATCCGGCGCACCCAGTACTACGTCCAAGCGCTGGCTGAGGCGCTCAAACAGCACCCGCGCTTCACCAGCTTCCTGACGCCCTACAACATCCAGATGTTGTTCCGCTCGGCGCCCCTGCATGACATTGGCAAGGTGGGCATTCCGGACTGCATCCTGCTCAAGCCCGGCCGCTTCACGCCCGAAGAGTTCGAGATCATGAAAACCCACACCACCCTGGGCCGCGATGCGATTGCGCATGCCGAAGACGCGCTGGGCACCAAGGTGGAGTTTTTGAGCATGGCCAAGGACATTGCGCTGTACCACCAGGAAAAATGGGATGGCACGGGTTACCCGGAAGGACTGAGCGGCAACGCCATTCCGATCTCGGCACGGCTCATGGCCCTGGCCGATGTGTATGACGCGCTGATCAGCCGCCGTGTCTATAAAGAGGGCATGTCGCACGCGCAGGCGGTGGACATCATCGTGCAGGGCCGGGCAAGCCACTTTGACCCCGACATCGTGGACGGCTTTTTGGAGATCCAGGAAGAGTTTCGCGCCATTGCCGAGCGTTATGCCGACTCCGACACCGACCTGGAGAAGAAGGCCCAGTACCTCAGCACTGCAGGCGTCGGGGGTGCGACGTGAGCGCCCTGGCCTTTTTGGTGGTGGACGATTTTGAGTCCATGCGCAAGGTCACCAGCAACCAGCTCATGAGCCTGGGCCATAGCAAAATATTCACCGCCAAGGATGGCGTGCAGGCGCTCAAGGTCTTGCAAACCGAGGCGATTGACGTGGTGATCTCGGACTGGAACATGCCGGTGATGCACGGGCTGGATCTGCTCAAGGCCATTCGCAGCGATGCCAAGCTGCGCCTCTTGCCCTTCATCATGATCACGGCCGAGGTGGAGCGCACCCGTATCCAGGAGGCGATTGGCTGTGGGGTGAGCAATATTCTGGTCAAGCCCTATTCGGCGGCCAACCTGGAGTCGCGCATTGCGCGGGCCTTGCAGCCCGCACCCGCCTTGCAGCTGGGCGGCGACGGGGACGATGCGCAGGCTGCGGCCCCCGCCGCACCAGCCAGCGCAGCCGTGGCGCCACGCCCCACCATCCTGGTGGTGGACGACACGCCCGACAACCTGCACCTGCTCTCCGCCTTGTTCAAGGACGACTACAAGGTGCGTGTGGCCTCCAACGGCGAGAAGGCCTTGGCCATCTGCCATTCCGACACACCGCCGGATCTGGTGCTGCTGGACATCATGATGCCGGGCATGGACGGGTTTGAGGTGGCGCAGCGCATGCGCGAGCACCCCAGCTCCGAACACATTCCGGTGATTTTTGTCACCGCCATGACCGACAACGATGCGCGCCTCAAGGGCCTCTCGATGGGTGCGGTGGACTTTGTCACCAAACCGGTAGACCCCGATGTGCTCAAGCCCCGTGTGCGCAACTTTTTGCGTTACGTGGAACTGCACAAACAGCTGCAGGCGGACTACGACTCCATGCAGGAGGCCGCGCGCCTGCGCGAGGACGTGGAGCACATCACGCGGCACGACCTCAAGGGTTCGCTGGCCGGTGTGCTGGGCCTGGTGCAATCGCTGGCGCAGGACAGCCGGCTCAGCCCCGACCAGACCGCACAGCTGCGGTTGACGGAGCAAACCACGTTGCAAGTGCTGGACATGATCAACCTCTCGTCCGAGCTCTACAAGATCGAGACCGGGCGCTTCACGCTGCAGGCCCAGCCGGTAAAGCTGGCCGAGGTGTTGAGCCGCCTGGTGGAAATTGCCAACAGCACCTACGCGGGCAAGCCGGTGGTGGTGGAGCTGCAGTCCGACAGCGCACCCGAGCAGGCCCCGCCGCAGGCGCTGGGGGATGCGATGCTGTGTTATTCGCTGTTCCAGAACCTCATTAAAAACGCCTGCGAGGCGTCGCCGGCGCAGGGCCGGGTGCTGGTGGCGCTGAAGGGCAGCGATCCGCTGCAGGTGCTGATCCACAACCAGGGCGCGGTGCCGGCCGACATCCAGGAGCGGTTTTTCCACAAGTTTGTGACCCACGGCAAGCCCGGTGGAACCGGTCTGGGCACCTACTCGGCCAAGCTGCTGGCCACGGCCCAGGGTGGCGATGTGGCGCTGGACGTGTCCGACCCACAGGGCACCTCCATCACCGTCACGCTGCCCCGCGTTTTATAGTGTTTTAGGCCTGTAGCCCTTATGGAGTATGCGCAAGCAGCTCCTGATTTTGTAGCGTTTCCTCCCCGGTCTGGAATACCGAAACCACCCCCACCAGCGCACTGGCCTGGGCTTTGAGGCTGCTGGCTGCGGCTGCCATTTCTTCCACCAGCGCGGCGTTTTGTTGCGTCACCTGGTCCATTTCGCCCACGGCTTCCCCAATCTGTGAAACGCCGGCGCTTTGGTCCGCGCTGGCGGTACTGATCTCACCCACGATATCGCTTACCTTGCGGATGGCGTTCACCACCTCGGCCATGGTGCTGCCCGCACGGTCCACCAGCGCCGTGCCTTGCTCCACGCGTTGCACGCTGGTGCTGATGAGTTGTTTGATCTCTTTGGCCGCCTCGGCACTGCGGCCCGCCAGACTGCGCACCTCGGATGCCACCACCGCAAAACCACGGCCCTGTTCTCCCGCACGGGCGGCTTCCACCGCTGCGTTCAGCGCCAGGATGTTGGTCTGGAATGCAATCCCGTCAATCACCTGGATGATGTCCTCGATCTTGCGGCTGGCCTCATTGATGCCCTTCATGGTCTGCACCACCTGGCCCACCACGTCACCCCCTTGCACGGCCACGGCGGAGGCCTCCAGCGCCAGCTGGTTGGCGTGGCCCGCGCTCAGCGCGTTTTGCCGCACTTTGGCGTTCAGGTCTTCCATGCTGGCGGCGGTTTCTTCCAGTGCGCCGGCCTGGTGTTCGGTGCGGCTGCTCAGGTCGTGGTTGCCCTGGGCAATTTCGGCGCTAGCGGTGGCCACGCCGTCTGCCCCGTCTCGCACCGCGTGCACGATGCGCGTGAGCGAGGCCTGCATACGCGCCATGGCGGCCACCACGCTGCGCGTGTCGCCGCTGCGTACCGCAATCGGGGTGGCCAGGTTGGCATCGGCAATGCTGCGCGCCAGCTGCGCCACATAGGCCGGCTGCCCGCCCAACTGGCGCAACAGGCGCCGCGTGATGAACACGGCCAGTACCATGGACAGCAGCACCGACATGGCCGACACCGCGGCCAGCATCAGGTTGGCCCGCTGCACCGAGCTGCGGCCAGCCGCCTTGGCCGTTTCAGCCTCGGCCACATGGGCCGCCCAAAGTTTTTGTACGGCGTCGTAAGCGCCCTGGTAGGCCAGCTGGCTGGGTCCGGTGAAATAGTCGCTGGCCTCCACCGCGCGTTCGGACTCAGCGCCTGCGGCCGAGTTGGACATTTGCAGGAAGGTGCTGCGCGAGGCATTGAATTGGGCCAGCGCATCGGTCAGTGTTTTGACTTCGGCCGCCTGGTCTTGGGCACCCCCGGTGGCGGTGTAACGCTGCAGGGCCGTGTCCAGCGCTTTTGCGGCAGTTTTGATGGCGGTTTCTTCCCGGTCCTTGGCGGGCATGGTCAGCGCCGCCAGGTGGCTCAGCTCGGCGGTGCGCACCAGCTGCAGCCGGTCGTTCACTTCGCTGAGTGCGGTGAGCGTGGGCAGGGTCTGGTCCACCAGTGACTGCAAGTCCTGGTTGATGGCCGCAATACGGCTCCAGCCAGTCAGCGCCAGCAGCAGTACGAGGGCGACGACGGCGGCAAAGGCGGCGCCCAGTTGGCGCCCGATGGTCCAGACGGTGTGGCTTGGCATGGCGGTGTTACTGGTCATGGGTAGTAGCCGGCCAGGCGCATCAGCTGGTCGGTTTTGGCCTGCGCCTTTTGCAGCGCTTGGTCCACGGTTTGTTTGCCCGCCAGCGCATCGCGGATCTCGGCGCCGGTGATCTCGCCAATGTCCTGAAACTCGGGGATGGCCACAAACTGCACGCCCACATAGGGAGCTTTGCCCTCGGTGGCATCGCGCGGGTTGGCGGTCACCATGGCAATCGCCTCGGTCATGGCAAAACGCGCGGCCTTGGTGAACTCGGGGCGCTGGTAGGTGGACAGGCGGGTGCCGGAGGGCATGGCCGCCCAGCCGTTGGTTTGGGCCACCAGGCGCAGGTAGGGCTCGGACGTAGCCCACTGCACAAAACGCTGGGCCGCATCGGCATTTTTGCTGCTGGCCGGTATGGCCAGGGCCCAGGACCAGAGCCAACCCGCGCCCTTGGGGGTAACCGCAGTGGGGGCCAGCGAGAACCCGGTCACGCTGGCCACCTTGCTGAACTTGGGGTCGATCAGTGCACCACCGGCGCTGGTGGCGTCCACCCAGATGCCACATTTGCCCTGGGCAAACAGGTCCAGGTTTTCGTTGAAGCTGTTGGCCACCGCGTTGGGCGGGCCGTACTGGGTGAGCAGCTTCACGTAAAACGACACCGCATCCTTCCACGGCTTGGTGTGGATCTGCGGACGCCAGGCCATGTCAAACCACTGGCCCCCAAAGGTGTTGACCATGGTGCCCAGCAAAGCCATGTTGTCGCCCCAGCCGGCACGCCCGCGCAGGCAGATGCCGTAGACGCCGGCGGCGGGGTTGTGGATCTTGGCCGCAGCCGCGGCAATCTGTTCCCAGGTAGGGCGGTTGTGGATGCTGAGCCCGGCCTTGTCAAACAGGTCGGTGCGGTACATGGTCATCGAACCTTCGCCGTAGAAGGGCGCGGCATACAGGCGTTTGTTGTACGAGAGGCCGTCGCGCACCGTGGGGATCAGGTCCTTGACGTTGTAGGCGTCGGTGGGCGTGATCTCGCGCAGCCAGCCCTTGGCGGCCCAGATCGGTGTTTCGTACATGCCAATGGTGACCACATCAAACTGGCCGCCCTTGTGGGTGACGTCCGCACTCACGCGCTGGCGCAGGTCGGCCTCTTCCATGGTGGTCCACTTCAGGCGGATGTCGGGGTTGGCCTTTTCGAAATGCACACTGAGCTTTTGCATCTCGATCATCTGCCGGTTGTTCACCGTGGCCACGGTGATATCGGTGGCCAGGCAATTTGCCCCCCACGCACCCAGGCACAGCACAGCCACGTGCAGCCGATTCCAACAACGTTTTGTTTTCATAACCCATACGATCCAGTGACACACTGGAGCGGAGGTTAGGGCCCGGTACTGTCTTGCGCCAATACCCAGCTTGCGCTGGTTTGTACCGTGCCTTCAATATCGGCTAGGGCTTTCCCTAGCGGTGCAGGCGAGCGCCAAAAAAGTACTGGTGCGCTGCCGATTGCGTATGGGCCTTACCTTATGGCGCGTTGGCCCAGTGCCTCGCATCGTGCTGCAGCGACTGGCACAGCGCGTTGGCACTGGCGTGGGCTGAGATGAGCAGCTGCGCCCAGTCGGCCTGCTCGGCCTGCCAGACACCCAGGCCGCGCTCAAAGGCCTCGGGCATGGAAGCCAGCAGGCTGGCGACCCGCTGCGGTGCACGTTTGGCCATGGCCAGGGCGACCAGGCAGCCCGCAGGCACCTGCTCGGGCCCGGCATCACGGGCCATACCCTTGGCCAGCGTGCCCAAGCTGCCAATCAGCAAGCCCACATCGCAGCCCAGCGCCACCCAGGCATCACGCTGGGTGTGCCAGGGTGCGGCAGGCACGGCCAACCCCAGCTGCTGGGCCACCAGGCGCACCACCTCGGCGCCGTGGTCTGGCGTTTGGGCCAGCGTGCCGCTGAGTTGGACGGTCAGGGCGTCGGTGGCGCTGTGCGCCAGCCGCTGCAGTCCGCGCAGCAGGGGGGCTGCGGCATCGGGGGCACCCAGGGTCTGCAGGCGCTGGGCGCAGCGCTGCACATCGGTGCGCAGCCGCTCCAGCACATCGCGGGTGATGAGCACGGTGGCCGTGTCCACCAGGTCCTGCTTGGTGCAGGCAAAGTGCACATAGGGCACCGCGTCGGGGTTGAACAGGCCCACGGTTTCCTTGAGGCTTTTGACCAGCGGAATCGCCAGGCTGCCCGCGCGCCCGCTGTCGCGCACGATCTTGGGCGCATCAAACAAATCGACCTTGCAGGTGCCGACGATGGAGACTGCGGCCGAGGCCGGAATCACGCCGCACTGCGCTTGTGCCTGTGCCAGCGCAGCCTCCACACGCAGCATGGCGGCTACAAAGCGCTGGGCACCAAAGGCATCCAGCACCTCGGGTGGGTGCAAGAAATCGTCGAACACACTGCTCATGGCATCTCAGCGCACGGCTTGTTTCAGGCGCAGCTGGTTGGGCAGAGGCACCGAGCGGCGCAGCACGTCTTCACCCAGCCACAGGGCTGCGCGGCGCGCGCGTGCGGCCACGGTTTCCAGCGGCATTTGCTGGTAGTCGTCGTTGAATACCTCAAAGCTGTAGTCGCCGCGGTAGCCCAGCTGGTGCAGCTTGAGCACGAGTTCGGCCAGCGCTTCGCTGTGCACGCCTTCGCCGGGGAACACGCGGAAGGTGCGCGCCGTGGTAATGCGCTCCTCCACGGTCTTGATTTCGTTCCACATGAAGTCGGCCAGCTGCACCAGGAAGATTTTGCTGGGGTCCAGAATCTCCAGCTCGTCCAGCGGGGTCTTGGTAGCAAACAGGTGGAAGGAGTCAAAGCCCAGGCCCAGGTTGGGCATGTCGGCCTGCATGATGAGGTCCCAGGCTTGTGGAAACTCGTTGATGGTGCGGCCCCAGGACAGTGCCTCGAAGGCGATCTTGATGTTCATGGGAATGGCCAGCATGGCCAGCTTGCGCAGGTCCTTGACCAAAGCGTCGCTGTCGCCCGTGGCGTGGGTCGAGGTGCTGGAGCAGGCCAGCATGACGCGGCAGTCCAGCGCCGCGCACATCTCCATCATGCTCTTGGCAATGTCCACCTTGTACTCGTGCAGGTGGCCCGACAGGCCTTCAAAGTCGCGCAATACCTGGAAGCCGGTGACGCGCAGGCCGCTGTCTTTCACTTCTTGCACCGCGGCCTGCCAGCCATCGGGGTGGCCGACCAGGTCGCGGGCCAGCAGCATCACCTGCGTGAAGCCAGCGGCTTTCATGGCGGAGAGTTTGGCCTTGAGCGGACCGGCCAGCGAGATGGTATCCATCCCGAAGTCGTCAAATTTGCCTTCGAATTGGCTCATGGCGTTCAGCTCCGCACGTGGTGGACCAGCTCGAACATGGCGTTACCCATGGTCGGGCGGGTCAGCGCACCCTTGTCGTCCTGCGCCGGGTCTTTGGACGGCACAAAGTCCACGCCACGGGTGCGCAGCGCGGCCACGGTGGCTTGCACGTCCGGCGTGCCCAGGCCCACACGTTGGAAACACTCGTCGTCTTCCACGTCCAGCACACCAGGTTCGGGCTCGATGAGTTGCAGGTAAAAAGTCTTGCACGGGCTTTGCAGAATGCGGCCTTTGGGCAAGATGCCAAAGCGGGTTTCGGGCTCCAGTGCGGTGAAGCCGAACAGCGCGCTGTAAAACTCGGTCCAGTCGTCCACACGGTCGTTACCGATGTACTGCACCACCCCAAAGAAATGCAGGCCGGTGATGGCGGGCGGGTTCTTATCCACCGCGGGCACGGGGGTGAAGTCCACGTCGTAGATGGAGAACTCGCGGTGCCGGTCGACAAAATAAATGCGGCTGTTGCCCACGCCATGCACGGCCGGAATGTGCAATTCCATCACCTCCACCTGCACCGGCACGGCCCAGGCGCCGCGGGTGAGTGCGCGCTGGTAGGCGGCCGTGGCATCCTGCACGCGCAGAGCGATGGCGGCAATCACCGGCTTCTCGGTGAGGGCTGCGCCGCGGCCATGCGCGTTAACGATGACGTTGATATCACCCTGGCGGTACAGCAGGACCTCGCGCGAGCGGTGGCGTGCAATCGGTCGAAAACCCATGGCCTCCAACACCTGGCCCAGCGCCTGCGGCTTGGACGTGGCGTATTCGATGAACTCGATGCCTTCCAGCCCCAGCGGGTTGGGGCCTTCGTCAATGTGTTCGCGGTCTGCGCCGCTGGGGCGTGGGGTGGTGGTGTTGGCCATAAAGACTCCCTAAAAATCCAGAAATTAAACCGTCGCAGGTGCTGCGCTGGCTTGGTGCGCACCGCCCAGGAACAGGCGTTCGATGTTCGGGTCCGCCAGCAATTCCGATGCCGGCTTTTGCAGCACCAGGCGGCCCGACTCCAGCGCAATGGCCTCGTCCGAAATCTTCAGCGCGCTCTTCACGTTTTGTTCCACCATGAGCACCGTGGTGCCCTGGTCGGCCAGCTTGCGCAAGAGCTTGAACACATCGGCCACCACCATGGGCGACAGGCCGATGGAGGGCTCGTCGATGAGGATGACCTTGGGGCGCAGCAAGAGGGCGCGGCCAATCTCCAGTTGCTTTTGCTCGCCGCCGGACAAGGCAGAGGCGGCCGAGTGCAGACGTTCCTTCACGCGCGGGAAGAACTCCAGTACTTCAGGAATACGCTCATGTGTGGTTTTCATACCCAGCGTGATGCCGCCCAGCTCCAGGTTCTCCCACACGCTGAGCTGGCCAAACAGGTTTCGCCCCTGTGGCACAAAAGCAATGCCCTGGGCCAACAGCTGCTTTTGCGTCGCACCGGCCACGCTCACGCCGTCCAGCAGGATGTCGCCCTGGCGCGGCTTGAGCAGGCCGAACAGCGCCTTGAGCACGGTGGACTTGCCCGCGCCATTGGGCCCGAGCAGCAGGGTGATGGTGCCGCGCTTGGCCTTGAACGACAGGTTGTTCAGGATCATGAAATCCTTGTAACCCGCCACCACGTCCTTGAATTCAATGCAGGTGTCAGTGGTCATGCTTCAGCTCCCGAGGTAGGCGTCCAGCACCTGTTTGTTGCTGCGGATTTCTTCCGGCGTGCCGATGGCCAGCACCTGGCCCTCCACCATCACCATGATGCGGTGGCACAGGTCCATCACAAAGTCCATGTTGTGCTCGATGACCACAAAGGAACTTTTCTTGCCGAACTTGGGGTTGCGGTTGAGCTCTTTCAGCAGCGTGCTGATGCCACCCACCAGGCTGGGGTTCACGCCTGCACAGGGCTCGTCCAGCAGCACCAGGTCGGGCTCGCTCATGAAAGCCATGGCAATGTCCACCAGCTTCTGCTGGCCGTAGCTCAGCTCGCCGGCTTTTTTGTCGGCCACGTGGCGGATGCGGAACTGGTCGATCAGCGCATCGGCCTTGGCACCCAGACCCGAATCGGAGGGCGCGAACATGCGGCTCAGCATGCTGCCTTGGTGCTCCTGCGCGGCCACGATCAAGTTGTCGCGCACGGTCATCTTGCCAAACACCTGCAGGGTCTGGAAGGTGCGGCCTACGCCCAGGCGGTTAAGTTCCAGCGGGCCGGCTTGGGTCACGTCTTTGCCGTTGAGCTCGATCTGGCCTGCGTCCGGCGTGATCTGGCCCAGCATGCTGTTGAACAGCGTGGTTTTGCCTGAGCCGTTGGGCCCGATGACGCCGAAGATTTCTCCAGGCATCACTTCAAACGACACGCCACCCACGGCCTGGATGGCGCCGTAGGCCTTTTTGATATTGGTCACTTTAAGGACGGGCTGGCTCATTGTTGGGCTCCCTGTTGTTGGGCGGCTGCAGCGCGGGCAGCACTGGCTTCGCGCGCCTGGCGCTTGGCCTTGATGCGGTCGGGAATGCTCAGCAGGCCATCGGGTAGCCAGATCATCAAGAGCACCACAGCGGCACCAAAGACAAACAGGTACCAGGCCTGTGCAAAACGCAACCATTCGGGCAGGATCACACCCACGGCCGAGCCCAGCAGCGGGCCTAGGAAGTAACCCGGGCCACCCACGACGACCATCAGGTACATCATGATGGACGCACCCACCGTGAAGGGCGCAGGCTCGATGAACTGCACCAGCGAGGCGAACAACGCGCCGGCAATGCCCGCGTAGACGGCGCCAATGGCAAAACTCAGCAGCGTGTAAGAGCGGGTATTGATGCCCAGGCTCTCGGCACGGATCGGGTTGTCACGCAGCGCGGTAAACGCCTTGCCCCAGGGGCTGCGCAGCAGGCCCCACTGCAGGGCACCCAGCAGCACGGCGGTGCCCAGCACGAAGTAGTAGTAGGCCAGGTTGCCTTCCAGCGAAAAGCCGGCCAGGCTGGGGCGGGCGATGTTGTTGATGCCGAAGGTGCCGCCGGTCAGCCACTCTTCGTTGCGCATGACCAGCCACACCGCGGTGTTGAAACCCAGGGTGGCAAAGGCCAGGTAAATGGTCTGCACGCGCAACGCCGGAAAGCCCAGCGCAATGCCGACAAAGAAGCAGATCAGCGCGGCTGCCGGCAAGCCCAGCCAGAAGCTGATGCCCGCCTTCATCATGATGGCCACGGTGTAGGCACCGATGCCAAAGAAGGCCGCATGCCCCAGGGACTTTTGCCCGGCGTAACCCACGGTGAGGTTCAGGCCCATGGTGGCAATGACAAAGACCAGCCAGTAGGACAGCAGGTACACCCCATAATTCTTAAGAAAAGGCGGTGCAGCCAGCAGCAGTACTGCGCAAGCAGCTATCAAAATGAGAGTGAGTTTTTTCATGTCAGACCTTGCGTTCGACTTTCTTGCCCAGCAGGCCTTGCGGCTTGAACAAAATCACGACCATGAAGATGACCAGCGCCACCGCGTCTTTGTAGGCCGGTGAGATGTAGGCCGCGGCCAGGTTTTCGCACACGCCCACAATCAGCCCGCCCAAGAGCGCGCCACGCGAATTGTTGAAGCCGCCGATGATGGCTGCGAAGAAGGCTTTGTTGCCCAGGCTCTCGCCCATGTCGAACTTGGCCAGATAGGTGGGGGTGACCAGCAGTGCCGCAGCCACGGCCAGCACGGCGTTGATGGCAAACGCATAAAAAATCATGCGCGGCACGTTGATGCCCAGCACCGAGGCGCTCTCGGTGTTTTGCGCCACGGCCTGCATGGCGCGGCCGGTCACGGTTTTGGTCATGAAGGCCTGGGTTGCAAACACCAGCACCAGCGCAATGCTGAAGGTGCCCACATCGGCCAGCGTGATGGTCACGCCGGCGATGTTGAACAACTTGTCGGCAAACAGGCTGGGGAAGGGGTGGGCCTCGGCGCTGTAACCGGCACGCAGGCCGTTGCGCATGGCAATCGACAGGCCGATGGTGGCCACCACGATGGGCATCATGCCGTACTTGAACAGCGGGTCCACCAGGCCCCGCTTGAATACCCAACCCAGCAGAAACACCGCCAGCACCACGGTCATGGTGAAGCTCACCGCCATGGGCGCGCCCAAGCTCAGAAAGCCCAGCATCATGAAAGCGGGCAGCATGACAAATTCGCCCTGGGCGAAGTTGATGGTGCCGCTGGCCTGCCACAGCAGGGTGAAGCCCAGCGCAGCCAGGCCGTAGATGGCCCCGGTGGCCATGCCACTGAAGAGCAGTTGGAGAAAGTCGGTCATGGGGGATCCCGTGGTGTGGCGCGTTGGGCGTTCAGGCGCAGGCTTATTTCTTGGCCGGGGCGGCGGGTTTGGCCGCAGCCGCGGGTTTGTTGATCGCCATGGGGTTCAGTGGGGGCAGCGTGGCCACCACCACTTGCTGGCCGTTTTTCACTTCCACCAGGAAACTCTCGCGGTCCAGGTCGCCGTTCTGGTCAAAGGCCACGTTCATCAGGATGCCGGGCTCCTTGTCGGTGGTGACCACCAGGCTGTGCAGCGCGTTGGCCACGGCCTTGCGGTCGAGCTTGCCCACCTTTTCGATGGCAGCCTTGAGCACATAGATGCCAGAGTAACCCTTCATGCCGTTGTGGTCGGACACATATTTGTAGTCACGCTCGAACTTGGCGCGGAACGCGCGGATCGCGGGCAGCGGGGCGTCCACGGTCAGGCCCACGTGGGCAATCGCGCCGTTGGCGGCTTCGCCGGCCAGCTCAATGACCTTTTGGCCGGTCAGGGTGGTTTCGCCAATGATGGGTTTGTTCCAGCCTTGTTTGCGGAACTCGCGCAGCATGCGGGCCGACTCTTCTTCGTTGGAGTAGACGAACACGCCGTCGGCATTGCTTTGTTTGGCCTTGAGCACGGCGGCCGAGAAGTCGACCTGACCCGAGTCGGTGGAGATTTCGGTGACGATCTTGGTGGGCGACTTGTCCAGCGCCTTCTTGATCATGTCCAGGCCACCCTTGCCGAAGTCATTGTTCACATAAATGACGGCCAAGGTCTTGAGCTTGGCCTGGTCGCTGATGTAACGCGCCACCTTGGGCATGGCGGTGGCCTGGGTGAAGCTGGTGCGGAAGATGTAGGGGTTGCCCTGCATGGTGATGCTGGCCGCCTCGCCACCGGTGAAGTTGGGGATCTCGGCCTTGCGGCTCTCGGCCATGGACACCATGATGGAGCCGGAGAACACGGGGCCGAAGATGGCAAACACCTCGTCATCCACGGCCTTTTGGGTCAGGCCCTTGGCCACGCCGGGGTTGCTTTGCGTGTCGGAGGTGATGGTCTGGATCTTCTTGCCCAGAATGCCACCCGCCGCGTTGATTTCTTTCACGGCCAGTTCCACGCCGTTTTTGAAGTTGGTGCCGGCCGTGGCACCGCCGCCGGACAGCTCCACAATGTTGGCGATTTTGATAGTTTCTTGACCAAAAGAGGCGCTAGCCCCCATCAGCATTGCGCAAGCAGCTATCAATTTGAGAGTATTTCGTTTTTGCATGTCATTGTCTCCTCGGTTGAATAAATAAGAATGCCAGGGTGAAAAGCGGTGGGGGATGGCGTCAGAGCAGCGCAGGGATCAGCAGGTGCGGCTCGCGCCCGCGGATTTCGCTGCGCAGCGTGCTCGGGTAAATCTGTTCGCGCAGAAAGGTGGCGTCGGTGCGCACCAGTTCGGCGGCAGCGTGTTGGCCAAAAAACTCCAGGTAGGGCACGGTTTGCTGGATCAGCATTTCAAAACCGGGCTGGGCCAACAGGCCTCGGGCCCGGGCCGCGCGCACCCAGGGGCTGGGCTGGTGTTTCATCACAATGTCCATCACCGCCGCGTGGGGCTCCATGCGCAATACGTCGCAGGGCAAGGCGTCGTCCGGCTGCAGGCCCAGTGGGCTGGCGTTGATCACCAGGTCAAACCCGGCGGGGTCGCTGCTGCTAGCGGCCAGCACCTGGGCGGGGGTGTGGCGGGCAATACGGCTGGCTACCGCCTGGGCTTTGCCGGCTACTGGATCAAACAGGCTCACGTGGGCCGCAGCGCCCGGCATGGCGCAGGCCAGCTCCGTGGCAATGGCGGCGGCGGCACCCCCCGCGCCCAACACCAGCACGCGCCGGCTGGCGTAGGCCATGCCAAAGTAGTCCAGTGCAGCGCGCAGGCCCTGGCCATCAAACAGGGCGCCTTCAAGCCGTCCGTCGGCGTGGCGGCGCACCGCGTTCACGGCGCCGGCAATGCGGCCCATGGGGCTGCAGTCGTCCACCCACTCGGCCAGCACGGTTTTGTGCGGAATGGTGGCGCACAGGCCTCGGATATTGGGGGCCAGGAACGCAGCCTTCACAAATTCCAGCACCTGAGCAGGCGCAATCTGCACCGGCACCATCACCGCATTGAGGCCCGCGCGGGCAAACACGGCGTTGAACAGGGCGGGCGCCTGCACCTGCGCCACGGGGTGGCCGACGATCAAATACACGTCGGTAGTGCCCGAGAGAGCGGATGTGGCGGCGGAGTGCATAAGAATGTACGGTTGTCGATCAATTTGGCGATTTCGGAGCGAACTTTAGCCATCACCAATGGTTTTAAAAAGCAAAATCTACCTAAAAAGATCGTTTATCGAACATGTTTGTTCGATGATCGTTCGTAATGCGGGTTATCACTAGGGTGAACGGTGGGTGTAGCCCCCCAGAATTTGGCCCATGCCAAGCACTGCCAACACGCCACCCGCCCTGACTGAACCCGAGTTGCCCGGGCTGGACAAGAAAGACTGGATTGCCGGGCTGGAGAAGGGCCTGTCCATCATCGAAACCTTTGACGATGCCCACCCGCGCATGACCGCCAGCCAGGCCGGCGAGCGCTGTGGCATGACACGCACCGCCGCGCGCCGTTACCTACTCACCCTGCAGTACCTGGGCTATGTGGCCACCGACGGCAAGCTGTTTTGGCTGACCCCGCGTGTGTTGCGCCTGGGCCAGTCGTACCTGGAGTCGGCACGGCTGCCGCGCATCGTGCAGCCGTTTTTGCAGCGGGTGACGGCGGGCACCCAAGAGATTGCCTACGTGTGTGTGATGGATGGTGACGACATCGTCTACATCGCCCGCAACGGCACCAACCGCACCATGAACACGGGGTATGTGCTGGGCGCGCGCGTGCCGGCGCAGGTAACCGCCGCGGGCATGTTGTTACTGTCCATGCGTGACCCCGAGTGGCTGGACCGCTGGATTACGGCCCGCGAACTGCGCGCCTACACCTCCCACAGCATTGCCAGCAAAGACCGCCTGCGTGTGGAACTGGCACGCATCCGTATGCAGGGCTGGGCAGTGTCGGAGCAGCAGCTTGAGCTGAACCACCGCGGCGTGGCCGTGCCGCTGATGGACCGGCACAGCGTGCTGGTGGGGGCGCTGAATGTGACCATGCCCATGGGCAATGAGTCGACCGACGATGCGGTGAACCGCGTGTTGCCCGTGCTGCAGGAAACCGCACGCGCCATGCGCAACCTGATTTGAAACAAGGAGACCAACGGATGAGCAAAGGTTATTGGGTGGCGCGTGTGGATGTGACCGACCCTGAGAAGTACAAGACTTACATCACCGCCAACGCGGTGGCGTTTGCCAAATACGGCGCGCGCTTTTTGGTGCGCTCGGGCGCGTTTGAGGCGGTGGAGGGCACGGCGCGCAGTCGCAATGTGTTGATTGAATTTCCGAGTTACCAGGCGGCGCTGGATTGCTGGAATTCGGCTGAGTACCAGGCGGCAAGGGACTGCCGGGTGGGGGCGGCTACGGCGGATGTGATTGTGATTGAGGGGTATGACGGGCCTCAGCCGGGCTGATTTTTGGGTGTGCCCGGACTGCTTTTTTTGACACCCACTCCCCCAGCCCCTCGCCCCGTCGGCGAGGGGAGCTTTTAACAGCCATATTTTGTTCTTGCGCGCCGGTTACGTGGCTACGGGGTTAGGTCGCCACTGTCACTTGGCTCTACGGCCAGTGCTTACGGTTGTGGATACCTCGGCGATGTCTGTTTGCCAACGCTGGCGGCTACGCACGCCAGTGGCGGAGTGCCGGCCCATGCGAAGCACTACAACCGTTGGCACTGGCCGTGGCGTACCCACCCGCTGGCGACAGTCCTTTTGTAGCACCGTGGCCGGAGGGAGACTTCAAAATCGGCTGTTGAAAAGGCTCCCCTCGCCGACGGGGCGAGGGGCTGGGGGAGTGGGTGTCAAAAAAAGCGGTCCCACCCAACCAACTAAATCCAACCGAAGCCCAAGGGCAGCCTCACCCCACCAACACCCGCCCCGCAGTCGCCAGCACACACTGGCTCAACCGCGCCAATTCGGGCAAGGGCAACTTGGCCACCTGCCAATACAGCGGAATGTCCAAAGGCCGGTCCGGCAGCAGCTCTACCAAGCGACCCGCAGCCAAGTGCTCCTGTACCAGCGCCAGCGGGTTCATGCCCCAGCCAATGCCTGCCAGTGCCCCGTCGATAAACGCCTGGGACGAGGGCATGCGGTGGGCTGGCAGGGCCAGGTCTTTGCGCACCACGCGGCGTACCCATTGCTCTTGCAGGCGGTCGTTGCGGTCAAACACCAGGCTGGGCGCGCGGGCCAGGGCCTCGGTGTTCACGCCCGTGGCAAACCAGCGCTGCACAAACGCGGGCGATGCCGTGGCGCAGTAACGCAGTGCGCCCAGCTTGCGGCTGCGGCAGCCTTGTACCGGTTTGGCCAGTGAGGTCACCGCCGCCAGCACCTGGCCGCGGCGCAGCCATTCGCTGGTTTTGTCCTGGTCGTCTAGCGCAATGTCCAGCAGCGGGGTACCCGTTTCACAAAACTTCTGCATGGTGGGTACAAACCAGGTGGCCAGGCTGTCGGCGTTGATGGCAATGCGGATGGTGGTGTGGGGCGCCGCTGCGTCGTCCTGCCGCAGCGCGGGCATGTCGCGGCGCAGGTCGTTCTCCAGCAGGGCCACGGTGTCGGCATGGCGGCACAGGCGGGCGCCGGCTTCGGTGGGCGTGCAGGGCTGGCCGCGCACCACCAGCACGGTGCCCACACGTTCCTCGGCCAGGCGGATGCGTTGGGACACGGCAGAGGGTGTGATGTGCAGGGTGCGGGCGGCGCGCTCAAAGCTGCCTTCGCGCACCACAGCGGCCACAGTGGCCAGCAGGGCAGTGTCGAGCATAGTGGTTTAAGTTAAGTAATACTGTTTCTACATTAGCAGGTTTCAGTAGTCTGCAGTGCTTGGCATGGCGATACTGCGGGCATGTCTTCTTCCTTCAGCTTCTCTGTTTTCCTCACCGGGTTGACGCTCAGCCTGTCGCTCATCATGGCCATTGGCGCCCAGAACACGCATGTGTTGCGCCAGGGCCTGCGCCGCGAGCATGTGGCTGCCGTGGTGGCCGTGTGTACGTTGCTCGACGTGGTGCTGATGGCCCTGGGCGTGAGCGGGCTCGCAGCGTCGTTGGGCCAGTACCCCGGCGCGCTGGATGCGCTGGGCTTGCTGGGGGCTGTGGTGCTGGCGGTGTATGGCGCCCTGGCCTTGCGCCGGGCCTTGCAGCCCGCAGCGCTGCAAACGGCGGCTGCCGGTGTGCCGGTGTCGGCGTCCCGCATGGTGGCGCAGACCTTGTCCCTGAGCCTGCTCAACCCCCATGTGTACCTGGACACGGTGATTCTGGTGGGCGCGGTGGGGGCCAAGCAGCCGGCTGGCACACAGGGCGCGTTTTTACTGGGCGCGGCCTGTGCCAGCACGGCCTGGTTTGTTGCGCTGGGTTATGGCGCGCGGGTGCTCACGCCCTTGTTTACCAAGCCGCTGGCTTGGCGCCTGCTGGACCTGCTGGTGGCCGGCATGATGTGGACGATTGCTGTCGGGCTGGTGCAGCGCAGCCTGCACCTGTGAGCCGCGCCTAGCTGCCTGACATGAGCTTGTGTACCAGGTCGGCGGTGGTGGAGGCCTTGTACTTGCGCATCAACCGGGCGCGGTAAATCTCCACCGTGCGGTGACTGATGTCCAGTGTTTTACCAATGTGTTTGGAGGTCAGACCCTGCATCAGGTGGGCCGCCACCTCGCGTTCGCGGGGCGTCAGTTCGGCTTTGACGGGGCGGCGGGCGCTCAGGTCCTCAAAACTCCAGATGCCGGCTTCGTGGGGGGCATCGCGGTTCAATGCCCGCCCAGTCACGTGGCACCAAAAGGTCTCGCCCTTGAAGCGGCCTTCTAGCCGTTTCATGATGCGGTCGTCGGCGTAAGTGCCGTTGCGGTTGAGGATGGGGACCATGCGCGCACCAATACGTTCGTACTCGTCGGCGCTGGGGTAGAGCACCTGGAAGGACTGGCCGATGAGCTGCGTCCGTTCGGCACCAAACATGTCACACAGGCGCTGGTTGCAATCCACCATGGTGCGGTTGCGCGAGAGCGCCAGGCCCACCGGGGCCATGTCGAACGCGAGGCGGTAGTCAATGTCCATAGGGTTGCGCTTTACGGGGAACTACGTAGGGTCATACGTAGTATCGTACGGCCGTTGCTTCTTTTTATGGAGACCTGCTGTGAACAAGATCTATCCCAGTGCCGCCAAGGCACTTGAAGGCATCGTGAAGGACGGCCAGCTGCTGGCCGTGGGCGGCTTTGGCCTGTGCGGTATTCCCGAGGCGCTGATTGACGCGCTGCGCGACAGTGGCGCCAAGAACCTGACCGCGATTTCCAACAACGCAGGCGTGGACGGCTTTGGCCTGGGCAAGCTGCTGGAAACGCGTCAGATCAAGAAGATGATTTCTTCGTATGTGGGGGAGAACAAAGAGTTTGAACGCCAGTACCTGGCAGGCGAGCTGGAGTTGGAGTTCACGCCCCAGGGCACGCTGGCCGAGAAGTTGCGCGCCGGTGGTGCGGGCATTCCGGCGTTCTTTACCAAAACCGGGGTGGGCACCATCGTGGCCGACGGCAAGGAGCTGCGCGAGTTTGACGGCGAGACTTATGTGATGGAACGTGCCCTGGTGCCCGATGTGGCGCTGGTGAAGGCGCACCGGGCGGACAAATCCGGCAACCTGCAATTCCGTTTCACAGCCCGCAACTTCAACCCCGCAGCGGCCATGGCCGGCAAGATCACCGTGGTGGAAGTGGAAGAGATTGTGGAAACCGGTGACATCGCGCCCGACCAGGTGCACCTGCCCGGTATTTATGTGCACCGCATTGTGCTCAACGCCAAGCCCGAAAAGCGCATCGAGAAACGCACCATCACCCCGAAAGAAGGAGTCTGACCATGGCCTGGAACCAAGACCAAATGGCGGCCCGCGCGGCCCACGAGCTGGAAGACGGCTTTTATGTGAACCTCGGCATCGGTATCCCCACGCTGGTGGCCAACCATGTGCCCGCCGACAAAGAAGTGTGGCTGCAGAGTGAGAACGGCATGCTGGGCATTGGCCCGTTCCCCACCGAAGACGAGGTGGACGCCGACCTGATCAACGCGGGCAAACAAACCGTGACCACCATCAAGGGCAGCAGCATTTTTGGCAGCCACGAGAGTTTTGCCATGATCCGCGGCGGCAAGATCAACCTGTCCATCCTGGGGGCCATGCAGGTCAGCGCCAAGGGCGACCTGGCCAATTGGATGATTCCCGGCAAGATGGTCAAAGGCATGGGCGGCGCCATGGATCTGGTGGCGGGCGTGAAGCGTGTGATCGTGCTGATGGAACACGTGGCCAAGAAGAAAGACGGCACCACCGACCTGAAAATCCTGCCCCAATGCACCCTGCCGCTGACCGGCGTGGGTGTGGTGGACCGCATCATCACCGACCTGGCCGTCATGGACGTGACCCCCGAAGGCCTGAAAGTGGTGGAGTTGGCACCGGGCGTGACACGTGAGGAATTGCAGGAGAAAACAGGGGTTCCCCTGCTCTGAGCAGCACCTGACAGCGGGTAAGATACTTTTGCTATTTCAAACCCGGGGAAAACATGTCCAGAGCGCTCAAATTCCTGATGTTCATCTACTTCGTGGTGTTCCTCACCACGGGGACCTTCATGGTCCTGATTGTTAATGCGGATGAGGGCTCACAAGCCTGGATCACGCTGCTGGTGCGCAACCACAGCATCGTGTACGCATGGCATCTGGTGTGCTGGATGATTCTGGGCATGTTCACCAACTATTATTGGGACCTGTTCAACATGGGCAAGGGCATCGAGTCCATGCAGGTGCTGCGCATCGTGCTGCCGCTGCTGGTGTCGCCTTTTGTTTTTATGCCCACCTACAACCTGTGGTTGGCCTCCAGCTCGCAGAGTTACATGCTGTTTGCGGTGATTGCGATCCAGAGCGGCTTCTTCTGGCAAGCCTTGCTGGCCAAGGTGGCCCCGCTGGACAAGCCGGCCAGCATTCCCTGGTCGGTGAACAACGGCGCGAGCCGTACCAGCCGAACGGCAGCAACATCCAACGGCCCAGAACTGGGCTGAGCAGGATTTCAGGAATCAAAAAACGGGGCCTAGGCCCCGTTTTTTATGGTCGCGTGCAAGCCTGGGTATCAATGCGCTGCGGCTGCAGCATCGGCCGCTGCGCCGCCGCCAGTCTTGGCAGGGCGTGACAACCACACCAGAGGAATCAACGCCACAAAGATCAGGGCCGATGCGTAGAACACATCGTTGGCCGCCAGCGTCGCGGCCTGCTGGTCGATCATCCGGTTGATCTGGCTGAAGGCCTGCTCGGTGCTCAGGCCTGCCGCATGCAAACCCGCCAGGGCGCTATTCGATGCTGCATTGCCCTGGTTGATCGACTCGGTGAGCTGTGCGTGGTGCAGGGTGGTGCGGTCTTGCCACACGGTGACTGAGATGGAGGTACCGAAGGAGCCAAACAACACCCGGAAGAAACTACTGAGGCCCGAGGCCGAGGCGATCTTGTCACCCGGCAAGCCTCCCAGGATGATGCTGGTCAGCGGGATGAAAAACAGCGCCAGCGCAATGCCCTGGATCAGCGTCGGAATCATCATGGTGTTGAAGTCCGACAGCGTGCTGAACTGTGAACGCATCCACAGCACCAGGGCAAATACCAGAAAGGCGATGGTGGCCAGCCTTCGGGTGTCGAACTTGGCGATGTTTTTGCCGATGATGGGTGAGAGGATGATCGCAAACAAGCCCACCGGCGCCATTAGCATGCCCGCCTGCGTGGCGGTGTAACCCATGAAACTTTGCAACCACAGCGGCAGCAGCACGATGTTGCCCATGAACAGGCCGTAGGCAATCGACATGGCCACGGTGCCGGTCAGAAAGTTTCGCTGCTTGAACAGTTTCAGGTCCACCACTGGGTGTTCGTCGGTTAGCTCCCAGGCAATCAGGAAAGCGAAGGCAATCACCGAGAGCACGGTCAGCGCAATGATTTCGTTGGAGTGGAACCAGTCCAGCTCCTTGCCACGGTCCAGCATCATCTGGATGGCCGTCACGGCAATCACCAGCAGGGCCAGGCCCACGGTGTCAATCGGCAGTTTGCGGGTGGGCGTTTCGCGTTTGTGGAAGATGCTCCAGGTGATGAAGCCTGCAATAAGACCGATGGGCACGTTAATGAAGAAGATCCACCCCCAGTGGGCGTTGTCGGTGATCCAGCCACCCAGCAGCGGCCCCATCACGGGCGCCACCAGCGTGGTCATCGCCCAGAGCGCCATGGCCAGCCCGGCCAGGGCCGGCGGGTAGCTGGAGAGCAGCAGCGTTTGTGCCAGCGGCATCATGGGGCCGGCCACAAAACCTTGCAGCGCGCGGGCGCCAATCAAAAAAGGCATGTTGGGCGCAATGCCGCACAGCCAGCTGGACAGTACAAACAACAACACGCTGGTCACGAACAGGCGGACCTGGCCGAAGCGTTGCGAGAGCCAGCCCGTCAGGGGCAGGGCGATGGCGTTGGCCACACCAAAGCTGGTGATCACCCAGGTGCCCTGGTTGGAGCTGACACCGAGATCGCCAGCGATGGCGGGCAGGGACACGTTGGCAATCGACGAGTCCAGCACGTTCATGAACGTGGCGGCTGACAAGGCAATCGTGCCCCACAGGCGCGCCGAACCCTCTAAGGGCGCGGGCGCGGTGTAAGAGGCGGTAGAACTCATGGGGCGGTCGTGGTGGGGGCTGGGCGCAATGGGGCTTTACACACCGGCTGCGGTGGTGGCGGCAGCGTGGACGTTGGGCTTGGCGCCCCGGCCCAGGTTGGCGGCAATGACCTTGCGCACTTCATCGTTGGCCTGCTGGTCGAGCACGGTGTACACATCGGTTTGCGTTGCGGAGGCGGTGCGGGGGGCATCGGCCAGGGACTTGCCGCTCTGGTCGGTCACGTCCACCGTGGCTTCCATGGACAGGCCTACGCGCAGCGGGTTCTGCGCCAGTTGCGCTGCATCCAGCGCCACCCGCACCGGCACACGTTGCACCACCTTGATCCAGTTGCCAGTGGCATTTTGGGCGGGCAGCAGCGAGAAGGCTGCGCCGGTACCCACACCCAGGCCGGCCACGGTGCCCTGGTATTCCATCTTTTTGCCGTACAGGTCGGCGGTGAGTTTGACCGGCTGGCCGATGCGGATGTTGCGCAGCTGCACTTCCTTGAAGTTGGCATCCACCCACACTTGGTTGAGCGGGATGATGGCCATCAGCGGGGCACCGGCGGCCACGCGTTGGCCCAGCTGTACCGTGCGTTTGGCCACGTACCCATCCACCGGGGCGGGCAGCTCCGCACGGTGCAGCGCCAGAAAGGCCTCGCGCACCTTGGCAGAAGCAGCCATCACACTGGGGTGGTTTTCCACGCTGGTGCCTTCGGTCAGGGGCTGGTTGCTGTTGAGTTGTTCGCGGGCAGCGGCGACGCCAGCCTGGGCCGCAGCCAGGGTGTTTTGGGCGGAGGCCAGTTGCGACTTGGCATGGTTGAGCTCTTCCTTGGACACGGCGCCGTTGCCCGACAGGGCCTGGCGGCGGTTCAGGTCGTCGGTGGCGCGGGCGATTTCGGTCTGCGCCTTTGCAATGTCGGACTCCCGCAGAGTCACCTGGGCGGACAGGCTGCCGTTGTTGGCATACAGGGTGCGCACCTGGCGCACGGCTTGGGCCAGGTTGGCTTCGGCTTGGTCCAGCGCAACCTTGGCGTCGGCCGGGTCCAGCTTCACCAGCGCCTGGCCCGCTTTCACAAAGTCGGTGTCGTCGGCCATGATGGCGGTGACGGTGCCACCCACCTGCGGGGTGATCTGGATGACATTGCCCTGCACATAGGCGTTGTCGGTTTCTTCTGAGTGGCGGGCGCCGTAGTACTCGAAGCCGCCGTAGGCCAGGCCCAGCAGGACGACGATGGAGAGGACGGTCAGTGCTTTTTTACGGGCGGGGTTGCCGGCGGGAGCGGATGCGATGGGGGTGGAGGGTGTGCTCATGGTGCGGTCTTTCAATCGGGTTCGGTCGGTGTATGGGGTGTTTAGCGGGCGGCGTGGTGGTTAGCCTGTGCGGTACTGGTGTCGGAGGAGGTGTCGTTGAATCCACCGCCCAGGGCACGGATCAGCTGGATCTGCGTGTCCACGCTGCGGCCAGCCAGGTCCACGCCGAGCTTGCGTTGGGCCAGCACGGCGGTTTCGGTGTTGAGTACGTTCAGGTAGTTGCCCAAACCCGCTTCGTAGCGTTGAACGGCAATGGCGTAGGCCGCTTCGGCCGCGTGTTGTGCCGCTTTTTGTTCGGTCTGTTGGCGGGCAATAGCTTGGGTGGAGGCCAACTGGTCGGCCACGTCCCGCACCGCGTCGACGACGGCGGCGTTGTAGGTCTCGATCGCGGCGTCCAAGTCGGCGGTCTTGCCCTTGAGGTTGGCGCGCAGGCGGCCCCCTTCAAACAAGGGCAGGCGGATGGCCGGGCCCACCCCCCACTGCGTGCTGCTGCTTTGCACCAGCTTGTCAAAACCAATGCTGGAGAAGCCGGCGAAAGCGGTCAGGTTGATGTTGGGGTAGAACAGGGTCTTGGCGTTGTCGACGTCGCGGGTAGCCGCTTCGACGCGCCAGCGCGCAGCCACCACATCGGCCCGGCGGCCCAGCAGGTCCAGTGGCACCGCTTGCACCTTGGTCTGCGCATTTGCTACTGAATTAATAGCTGCTGGCGCAATACTGGTGAGCACTAGAGGCTTGTTTTGTTGTGAAGTGAGCGCGGCCAGGGCATTCAGCAGCAAGGCTTCCTGTTCTTTCAGGGCTTCGATCTGGAAGCGGGCATCGGGCAGGCCACTCTCGCTTTGTTGGAGTTCCAGCTGCGTATCCAGGCCGGCTTGCAGGCGGTCTTTCACCAGCTGCTGCGTCTGCTGGCGCTGGGCCAGGGTGCGTTGTGCCACCTCCAGCTGACCCTGGATACGCATCCACTGGAAGTAGTTGCGCGCCACATTGCTGGCCAGCAGCATGCGGGCGGCCTGGGCGTCTGCCTGGGCGGCGCGGCTTTGGCCAATGGCCGCATCCAGCGCAGCGCGGTTCTTACCAAACAGATCGAGCTCCCAGTTGCCCGAGGCCTGCAGGGTGGCAATCTCGCGCTCACTACCGGCTATCGGGGCGGGCACCAGGCCATTGCGGGTGTAGAGCTGGCGGGTGGCGTCCAGCCCGGCGCTCAGTTGGGGGGCGCTGGCGGCATCGGCGTTGTCGATGGAGGCCATCACACGCTGCACCCGGGCCTGGGCCACGCGCAGGCTGGGGTTGTGGGCCAGGGCCTGGTCCACCAACTGGTTCAGCTGCGCATCGCCATAGGCTTTCCACCATTGGCTGTCCAGCGCCACGCTGTCGGTGGGAATGGCCTGGGTCGACAGGCCCGCCTGCTGGGCCGCCACGGGTTTGGCCTGCGAAAAGATGCCGGAGAAATTGGCGCAGGCGGTCAACGACGCGAGGGCGATGGCACTGAGCGCAAAACGGCTCCAGCGCAGCGCGGGGGAAGTGGGGTTGGTGGTGTCAGACATGAGGGGCTTCGCTATCGTGAGAGGTGGGGTTGGCAGCGGTGCCGTTGGCGGCTTTGATGCGTTGGGCGTTGTCCAGGATGCGCTGCAAGTAGCCGCGCAGGTTGTCAAACTCTTCCTGGGTAAAGCCTTCGAGGTGGGCGTTTTGCACGTCGCTCAGGATGCGCGGGATATCGGCTGCCGCAGCATTGCCGGCAGGCGTGAGCTCCAGGTTGACGACCCGGCGGTCTTGCTCGGACCGTACCCGCTGGCACAGGCCTTTGGCCTCCATGCGGTCCAGCATGCGGGTGGTGGCGCCGTTGTCAATCTCGCAAGCGCGGGCCAATTCCGCCACCGTAGAGGCACTCTTGTTGTACAGCTTGAAGAGTGGAATCCACTGCGCATGGGTCAGCTCGGTATGGGCGAGCTTGCGGTCTACGGCTTGGGAGACGTGGCTGATGATGTTGCGCATCAGATAGCCCACGCTGTCTTCCGGCCGGTAGCTGTCAGGGTGATAGAACGAAGGTGTGCTGGGTTTGGACATGGGGCAAATATTAATTGCCTAAGCAAATATTGTCAAGGCTGATATTGCGTGGGCAATTGAATGCGCGCAAAAAAGCCGGCAAAAGCCGGCTTGTGGGGGAGCGTGGGGCGGGGCTTATTTCAGGATGTCGCCCAAGCAGAGGTACTTGACCTCAATGTAGTCGTCCATGCCGAAGTGCGAGCCTTCGCGGCCCAGGCCGGACTGTTTGACACCGCCGAAGGGCACGTGTTCGGTGGCCAGAATGCCCACGTTCACGCCCACCATGCCGTACTCCAGCGCTTCGCCCACGCGGTAAATGCGGCCGATGTCTCGACTGTAGAAGTAGCTGGCCAGGCCGAATTCGGTGGCGTTGGCGGCGTCAATGGATTCTTGCTCGGTGGTGAACTTGAACACCGGGGCGAAGGGGCCGAAGGTTTCTTCGCGGGCGCACAACATGTCGGCAGTGGCGCCGGACACCACGGTGGGCTCAAAAAACTGGCCCTGCAGCGCGTGGCCACCGGTTTCCACCTTGCCGCCTTTGGCCACGGCGTCGGCCACGTGGCGTTTGACCTTCTCTACCGCGGCGTCTTCGATCAGCGGGCCTTGCAGCACTCCGTCTTCAAAGCCGTTGCCGACCTTCATGGCCTTGACCTTGGCGCTGAACTTGGCGACGAACTGGTCGTACACCCCGGCCTGCACATAAAAGCGGTTGGCGCACACGCAAGTTTGGCCCGCGTTGCGGTACTTGCTGGCCAGCGCACCCTCCACGGCGGAGTCCACATCGGCATCGTCGAACACGATGAAGGGGGCATTGCCGCCCAGCTCTAGCGAGAGTTTTTTGACCGTAGGCGCGCTTTGCGCCATGAGGATGCGGCCCACTTCGGTGGAGCCGGTGAAGCTCAGGTGGCGCACCACGTCGCTGGCGCAAATGACTTTGCCCACCGCAATGGACTGTTCGCTGTCTGCCGTGATCATGTTGAGCACACCGGCCGGAATGCCCGCGCGAATCGCCAGCTCTGCCGCGGCCAAGGCGGTGAGTGGTGTGAGTTCTGCGGGTTTGATCAGCACTGTGCAACCGGCCGCCAGGGCGGGCGCCACTTTGCGCGTGATCATGGCCAGCGGAAAGTTCCAGGGGGTGATGGCCGCGCACACGCCGATAGGCTGCTTGATCACCATCAGGCGGCGGTTGTTGTCGAACTGCGGCAGGGTTTCGCCGTTGACGCGCTTGGCCTCTTCGGCAAACCACTCCACAAAACTCGCGCCGTAGGCAATCTCGCCCTTGGCCTCGGCAAAAGGTTTGCCTTGTTCGGCGGTCATGATGCGGGCCAGGTCTTCCTGGTTGGCCATCAACAAGTCAAACCACTTGCGCAGGATGATGCTGCGCTCTTTGGCGGTTTTTCCTTTCCAGGCGGGCAGGGCGGCGTTGGCGGCGGCAATCGCGGTGTTGGCGTCTTGGGGCCCCAGGTTGGCCACATCGGCCAATTTGGCGCCAGTGGCGGGGTCCAACACGTCAAAGCGGGAGGCGCCGGCCACCCACTGGCCATTGATCAGCGCATCGGTCTTGAGGAGGGTGGGGTCTTTGAGCAGGGCAAGGGGACTGTTCATGGGGCTCTCGGTGGTCATGGCAAAGGACAAGGCGGGGCGGAAGGTCTATGGTACTTCCGTCCCCCGGTTTCAGGCTTGCAGCGCAGTCGCCAAGGCGGCTTCCAGCATGTCCAGGCCTTCGTCCACGATGGCGTCGCTGGCCGTCAGCGGCACCAAGATGCGCACCACGTTGCCATAGGTGCCGCAGGACAGCAGGATGAGCCCTTGTTTGGTGGCCTCGGCACACAGGCGTTTGGTTAGATCGGCATCGGGTTGGTGCACATCGCCGTTTTTGCACAGCTCCATGGCCACCATGGCACCCAAGCCGCGCACGTCGGCAATGGCGGGTTGCGTGGTCGCCAGTGTCTGCAGGCGGCTGGTAATGCGCTGCCCCAGGGCCTGGCTGCGTTGCAACAGTTGTTCTTTCTCAAAGATTTGCAGCACGGCCAGGGCCGCCGCACAGCCTAGCGGGCTACCCGCGTAGGTGCCACCCAAGCCACCGGGAGCGGGGGCGTCCATCACTTCAGCACGGCCCACCACGGCAGAGATGGGAAAGCCCCCGGCCATGGACTTGGCCATGGTGATCAGGTCGGGTGCCACGCCGCTTTGCTCGATGGCAAACCAAGTGCCAGTGCGGCCCGCGCCGGTCTGGATTTCGTCGGCAATCAGCAGAATGCCGTGCTGGTCGCACAGTGCGCGCAGGCGTTGCAAAAAGTCAAACGGCGCTACGTTAAACCCGCCTTCGCCCTGCACGGGTTCCACAATGATGGCCGCCACACGGCTGGCTTCGATGTCGTTTTTGAAGATGGTTTCCAAGGAAGCCATCGCGTCATCCACGCTCACGCCATGCAGCGCATTGGGAAACTGCGCATGGAAGATGTCGCCCGGGAAAGGGCCAAAACCTACCTTGTAAGGCGCTACTTTGCCAGTCAAACCCAGCGTCATCATCGTGCGGCCGTGGTAGCCGCTGGTGAAGGCGATGACGCCGGAGCGCTTGGTGTAAGCGCGGGCGATCTTGACGGCGTTTTCTACGGCCTCGGCACCAGAACTCAGGAAGAAGGTTTTCTTGTCAAAGTTGCCGGGTGCCAGCGCGTTGATACGTTCTGCCAGCTCCACATAAGGCTCGTAGGCCAGTACCTGGAAGCAGGTGTGGGTGTAGTGGTCCAGCTGGTCTTTGACCGCCGCAATGATCTCCGGGTGGCGGTGGCCGGTGTTGAGCACGGCAATGCCACCGGCAAAGTCGATGTAGCGTCGGCCTTCCACGTCCCACACCTCGGCGTTCTCGCCTTTGGTGATAAAAACTTCGTGGCTTTGCCCCACGCCGCGGGGGATTGCGGCGCGGCGGCGGGCCATGAGGGTGGCGTTGGAAGCGGATGTGCTGTTGTGGGTCATGTGCAATACCTTCAAAAATGGGGGCTCAGGCGTTGTGTTTCACCATGATATGGCGGGCGCAGCTGTAGTCTTCCAGTGCGTAGACCGACATGTCTTTGCCGTAGCCCGAGTGTTTCATGCCGCCGTGTGGCATTTCGGACACCAGCATGAAGTGGGTGTTGACCCAGGTGCAACCATATTGCAGGCGTGAGGCAATGCCCATGGCGCGGCCTACATCACTGGTCCAGACGGAGCTGGAGAGCCCGTAGTCCGAATCGTTGGCCCAGGCCACGGCCTGCTCGGCGTCTTTCACGCGGGTGATGGACACCACCGGGCCAAACACCTCGCTGCGCACAATTTCGTCGTCCTGCAGGGCGCCGGCCACCACGGTGGGTTTGTAGAAAAAGCCTTTGGTGCCCAGGGTGCTGCCACCCGCCGTGATTTCCACATGCGGCAGCTGGCTGGCGCGGTCTACAAAGCTGGCTACGCGATCACGCTGGCGGGCCGAGATCAGCGGCCCCATCTCCACACCGGGTTCTTGCTGGGTGCCAGTTTTGATGGTGGACACCGCACTGCTGAGGTCGGCCACCAGGCGCTCGTAAATGCTTTCGGTGGCATACACGCGGCAGGCGGCGGTGCAGTCTTGCCCGGCGTTGTAATAACCAAAGGTGCGCAGGCCTTCGACCACGCTACCCAAGTCGGCGTCGTCCAACACGATGACGGGCGCCTTGCCGCCCAGTTCCAGGTGGGTGCGTTTGATGCCACGTGCGGCCGACTCCATGATCTTGCTGCCGGTGGACACATCCCCTGTGAGTGATGCCATGCGGATGCGTGGGTCGCGGATCAGCGGTGCACCCACGGTGTCACCCCGGCCACACACGATGTTGACCACGCCAGGCGGCAGGATTTCGGCCAGCAACTCACCCATGCGCAGCGTGGTCAGCGGTGTGTTTTCCGACGGCTTGAGCACCACGGTGTTGCCCATGGCAATGGCCGGCCCCAGTTTCCAGGCGGCCATCATGAGCGGGTAGTTCCACGGCGCGATGGAAGCCACCACACCCAGCGGGTCGCGGCGGATCATGCTGGTGTGGCCCGGCAGGTATTCACCGGCCAATGCGCCCGACATATTGCGAATGGCGCCGGCAAAGAAGCGGTAGACATCGGCAATCGCCGGGATCTCGTCGTTGCGCGCGGCAGCCAGCGGCTTGCCGCAGTTCAGCGACTCCAGCATGGCGAACTCGTCGCCATTGGCTTCAATGGCATCGGCAATCTTGAGCAGGTAGGCGCTGCGGTCGCGCGGGGTCAGGGCGGCCCAGGCCGGAAAGGCGGCGTGCGCGGCGTCCACCGCCAGGCGCAACTGGTCGGCGCTGGCCTCGCGCACTTCGCAGAGCTGCTCGCCGGTGGACGGGTTGAGGACGGCTTCTGCGCGCCCTTCACCGGTAACGCGTTGGCCATTGATCAGAAGTTGGGTCGGAAAACGGGTTGCAGCCATGGGGTGCTCCAAGGGTGAGAGAAAAGGGATGACGTGTTGTTAGCGGGTATTGGGGCTGGCGTCGCCATCGCGGGTCAGGCGCCAGGCCAGCAGGATCAGCGGCATGGTGATGACCATGATGGCCAGTGCTACCACGTTGGTAATGGCCGCCTCACGCGGGCGGCCCAACTGGCCCATGAGCCAGATGGGCAACGTCTTGTCGGCACCGGCTGTGAAGGTGGTGACGATGAGTTCGTCCACCGACAGCGCAAAGGCCAGAATGCCACCGGCCAGCAAGGCCGTGCCCAACTGCGGCAGGATGATGTAACGCAGCGTGGTGAGTGTGTCGGCGCCCAGGTCCATGGACGCCTCCCACAGTCGGCTGGGTAAGCGGCGAAGGCGCGCCACCACGTTGTTGTGCACGATGACCACGCAGAAGGTGGCGTGGCCCACCACGATGGTCCAGAGGCCGGGGTTGACCTCCAACATTTTGAAGGCTGCCAGCAATGCAATACCGGTCACGATGCCGGGCAATGCGATAGGCATGATCAACATGGTGGTGAACGCGTCCTTGCCGAAGAAACGGTCCCGGTTCAGTGCTGCGGCCGTGAGGGTGCCCAGCACCATGGCAATGACAGTGGCCATGGCCGCCACCGACATGGAGAGGTAAATCGCTTCGTGGATGTCGGTGCGCTCCAGTGCGCGGGCGAACCAGCGCAGTGTGAGCCCCTCGATGGGGAAGCTGTAGCTGCTGTCGGCATTGTTGAAGGCGTACAGCGCAATGAACAACAAAGGCAGGTGCAAAAAGGCCAGGCCCGCATAGGCGGTGATGCGGAGTAAACGGTGTTTAGAGTGCATTAAATGCCCCCAGTCTGCGTGCGATAGAGAGGTAGATCGTGATCAGCACGATGGGCACACAAGTGAAGGCTGCGGCCATGGGGATGTTGCCGATGGTGCCTTGCATGGTGTAAACCATGTTGCCGATGTAGAGGCCTGAGGGCCCCACCAGCTGGGGAATGATGTAGTCGCCCAGTGTGAGCGAGAAGGTGAAGATGGACCCCGCCACGACGCCAGGAAACGCCAGCGGCCACAACACGGTTCGGAAGGTCTGCCAGGGGCGGGCGCCCAGATCGCCTGAGGCCAGCAACAGATTGGCCGGCACACGCTCGATGGCGGCCTGGATGGGCAGCACCATGAAGGGCAGCCAGATGTAGGTGAACACCAGAAAACGCCCCAGGTTTGAGGTGGCCAGGGTGTCGCCCCCAATCACCGGGATGGCGAGTAAGGTTTGCAGCACTGTCTGCAGCCCCAGCGCATTGACCACCCAATAAATCACACCACCCTGGGCCAGCAGCACGGTCCAGGCATAGGCTTTGACAATGTAGCTGGCCCACATGGGCAGCATCACGCCGACATAAAAGAAGCCTTTTTCGGCCGGGCTGGCGTGGTGCGCCATGTAATAGGCCATGGGGAAACCGATGAGCACCGTGCCCAGCGTGACGGCGATGGCCATGCCCAGTGTGCGCAGCACAATGTCCAGGTTGGCCGGCACCAGCAGGTTGGCAAAGTTGTCGGTGGTGAATTCGGCCACGACGGACATGCTCATGTCGTCGAATACAAACACACTTTGGCTCAGCAGCGTGAGCAGCGAGCCCACATAGACCACGCCAAACCACAGCAACGGGGGCGTGAGGATCAGCAGCAACGTGAGTGTGCGCCGCTGGTAAAACAGGTTGGAGAGTGCGCGCATGGCAGGGGTCTCAGGCGTCCAGCATCACCATGTGCTGCTGCGACCAGCTCAGCGCCACACGCTGGCCGGGCTGGGTCTGGGCAGCCAGTGCCGAGGCGGCCTCGCTTTCAGCCTGCATGGCCGTGATGACCTGCCCACCGACCTGAACCTCCAGCCGCTGGCTGGCACCGAGGAACTGGATCGCCAGCACTTCACCTTCCACCAGCCAACGGCCTGCCGCAGCAGCTGTGCCGATTGGGTGGATGCCGATGTTTTCCTGCCGCACGGCAAAGGCCTGCGGTGTGCCGGTGATGGTGTGGGCCAGTGGCGTATCGATCACATTGGCACTGCCCACAAAGTCGGCGACAAAACGGGTGCGTGGCTGGTGGTACAAGTCTCGCGGGCTGGCAATCTGCTCGATCTTCCCTTGGTTAAAAACGGCAATACGGTCCGACATGGACAGGGCTTCGCCCTGGTCATGCGTGACATACACAAAGGTGATACCCAGCTTGCGGTGCAGCACCTTGAGTTCGACCTGCATCTGCTCGCGCAGCTTCATGTCGAGGGCGCCCAGCGGCTCGTCCAGCAGCAGGATGCGCGGGCGGTTTACCAGCGCCCGGGCCAGCGCCACGCGCTGGCGCTGGCCGCCCGACAACTGGGCCGGTGTGCGCTGCGCATGGTCAGGCAGGGCCACCATGGCCAAGGCCTCGCGGGCCCGGGCTTGGCGCTCAGCCAGGGGAACCTTGCGCACCATCAGCCCATAGGCCACGTTATCCAGCACATTCATGTGCGGAAACAGCGCGTAGTCCTGGAAGACGGTGTTGACATCGCGTTCATACGGCGGTGTGCCAGAGGCCTCCTGGCCCATCAGGGTCAGGCTGCCACTGCTGGGTTGTTCAAAGCCGGCCATCAGGCGCAGGGAGGTGGTCTTGCCGGAGCCCGAAGGCCCCAGCATGGAGAAAAACTCCCCTTCCTGCACGGTGAAGCTGACGCCGTCCAGCGCCTTGACCTCACCGTAATGCCGGGAAATACCCTTGAACTCGATTGCAACTGGCATACACACCTTATGTTTTAAAACTTACCGACCACCCATGATGGCGATGTAGTCCATCGCCCATTTGGCATACGGTACGCAGGTGCCTTGGGTGGTGCACTTGGCCTGAGGGGTCTTCCAGAACTTGATCTTGTTCAGGTCGTCAAAGCCGTTGATCTTGCAGAAGTCGCTGCCACCGGGGGCTTTGGCCTTGCAGGCGCCTGGGGTGACCGGCACAGTGCCAAACCACTCAGCCAAGGGAGCTTGCAGTTTGTCGCTCAGCTGGTGCTCCATCCACTGGTAGGCACAGTTCACGTTCTTTGCATTGGTGTGCAGCATGGTGGTGTCGGCCCAGCCGGTTGCGCCTTCCTTGGGTACCACGGAGGCAATGGGTTTCTTCTCACCCTTGAGCGAGTTCACCATGAAGCCCCAGGAGCCCGAAGCGGCAATACCCTCACCCTTGAAGTCGTTCATCTGCACGGTGGCATCGTGCCAGTAGCGGTGGGTCAGCTTCTTCTGGCCACGCAGCAGTTCCAGCACGGCGGCGTACTGCTTTTCGTTGAGTTCATAGGGGTCCTTGATGCCCAGTTCCGGCTTCTTGGACATCAGGTACAGCGCGGCATCGGCAATGTAGATGGCGCCGTCGTAGGCTTGCACGCGGCCTTTGTTGGACTTGCCGTCGGGCAGGTTTTGCTCTTCAAACACCACGGCCCAGGAGTCGGGGGCCTTCTTGAACACATCGGTGTTGTACATCAGCACGTTGGGGCCGGACTGGTAAGGCACACCATAGTGTTTGCCATCCACCGTGTGCCAGGCCGCGTTTTGCAGGCGCGAGTCAATATTTTTGTAGCTGGGTACCAGACCAATGTTGACCTCTTGCACGAGTTTGGAGGCGATCAGCCGCCCGCTGGCATCACCGGATGCGGTGACCAGGTCGTAACCACCGGCCTTCATCAGGGACACCATTTCGTCAGAGGTGGCCGCTGTTTTTACATTGACTTTGCAACCCGAGGACTTTTCAAAGCTGGTGGTCCAGTCGTATTCCTTGACGGTTTCGCCGCGTTCGATGTAGCCGGCCCAGGCGATGATGTTGAGCTGCCCCTCCCCCTTGCCAAGTGCCTTAGGGGGAGCTGCGAGGCTGGAGGTGGCGGCGGCCACGGCCAGCAAACCGGTGAGTAGTGCGCGGGTTTGGGACATGAAGAACTCCTGACGTTGGTTGTTGGGGCGCGCAGGTGCGGGCCTGAAAAGCATCTTAGGTTTTGCCCTGGACTTGAACCATATCGCCAAGGCAATACAATCCATCGGAAAAACAGAAACCTTGCACCAGAAAACGTTTATTTAGTGGTTTACCCTATGCCTCAAAGCAGTGCA
This sequence comes from Rhodoferax sp. XS2R6, assembly GCF_056521365.1. Taxonomy (NCBI): domain Bacteria; kingdom Pseudomonadati; phylum Pseudomonadota; class Betaproteobacteria; order Burkholderiales; family Comamonadaceae; genus Rhodoferax; species Rhodoferax sp. XS2R6. The sequence continues at coordinate 413,087 of NZ_JBWMAY010000002.1, forward strand.
TTTGCGGGTTTACCCTTTAAATGGGCCAAAAAGGTGCCTGAATTGAAGAAATAGCGAAATGAGCACGTCTTTCAAGAGCATTCGGTATTTCATAGCAGTGGCCGAATCCGGCTCCATTTCGGCCGCCATCCAGGAGTTGGGCGTCTCCCAGTCGGTGGTTTCGGCGGCCATCGCCCAGATCGAGGCCGACCTGGGCACCCTGCTGTTCGAGCGGCGCGCGCGCGGCATGTCGCTCACCCACGCGGGCCACCAGTTTTTGCGCCACGCCCACCAGATCGAGGTGGCCATGCGCAACGCGCGCGACGCGCTGGCGTCACGCCCCCACACCGTCACCGGCAGTCTCAATATCGGGGTGACCAGCCTCATGGTGGGCTACTACCTGCCGTTTCTGCTGGACCGTTTTCGCCGCGTGTTTCCGCGCATCCAGGTGCAGATCACCGAAGACCGGCGCGATTACCTGGAGCATTTGCTGGTGAGTGGGGAGCTCGATGTCGCGCTGATCGTGGTGTCACAGCTGCAGAACTACCGCGCACTGGAGACCGAGACCATTCTGCGCTCCGGCTGGCGGGTCTGGTGCCCGGTGAACCACCGGTTGGTTAGCGAGGAAAGAATCCAGGCCGCGGAGCTGGCGCAGCAGTCACTGATCCTGCTGCAGGTGGACGAGCTGGGGGATGCCACCACGGCCCTGTGGAATGCCGGCGGTGCCGACCCCAATGTGCTGATCCGTACCTCGTCGGTGGAGGCGGTGCGCAGCCTAGTCGCCACCGGAGCGGGCTGTTCGGTCTTGCCCGACATGTTGTACCGGCCCTGGTCGCTGGAAGGGGATCGCATTGAGGCCCGGCCGTTGGTGCAGCCCTTGCCGCCGCTGGATGTGGGGCTGGCTTGGCGCAAGGGGGCGGTGTTGCCGGAGTCGCTGAGCAACTTCTTGACGGCGGTGCGGCCTACGCTGGATGGGCATTTGCCGGCTACGGGGGGGCATTTGCGGTAGTTTTTTGGCTGGGTTCGACCGCTTTTTTAACACCCACTCCCCCAGCCCCTCGCCCCGTCGGCGAGGGGAGCTTTAACAGCCATATTTATCTGTTGGGCGCCGGATACGTGGCTACTGGGGTGAGGTTGCCACTGTTACTTCGCTCCACGGCCTGCGCCAACGGTTGTGAGACTTCGGAGGGATTTGTCTGCCAACGCTGGCGGCTGCGCACGCCAGTGGTTCCGCGCCAGCACATCCGCGTTTTCCACAACCGTTAGTTCGGGCCTTGGCGTACCCACCCGTTGGCGACGGTCCTTGTGTAGCAACCTTGTCGGAGACAGCCCCCAAATCGGCTGTTCAAAAGGCTCCCCTCGCCGACGGGGCGAGGGGCTGGGGGAGTGGGTGTTCAAAAAAAATGGTGCAACCCTAAAAAAAACCAACAAGAGAGTCAGAGCAACCCCCGCCCCGCCAAATTACGCATCAGGTGTGAAATGCCAAAGGTCCAAGGCGGGCAGTGGTCCGTAGCCTGCATGCGGTTGCGCAGTGTGCCCAGCTTGGGGCTGGTGATGGTCACCAGATCACCCAATTTGTGAGTGAAGCCACTGCCCGGGGCATCACGGTCCTGCACGGGTGCAAACAGGGTGCCAAGGAACAACATGGCGCCGTCCGGGTACTGGTGGTGCGGCCCCATCAGTTGGCCCGCCAGTGCCAGGGGGTCGCGGCTGATGCGGGCCATAGACGAATAACCGTCCATCACAAAACCATCTTCCCCTTCCACCCGCAGGCTCAGCTCGGCCTGGCGCACGTCGTCGATGCTGAAGCTGGTATCAAACAGGCGGATGAAAGGACCAATGGCCGCCGAGGCGTTGTTGTCTTTGGCCTTGCCCAGCAGCAGGGCCGAGCGGCCTTCCACGTCGCGCAGGTTCACATCGTTGCCCAGCGTGGCGCCCACCACCAGGCCGTGCGAGTTGATGGTCAGCACCACTTCGGGTTCCGGGTTGTTCCAGTGGGATGCGGGGTGCAGACCTGCGTCGGCCCCGCAGCCCACGGCGGCCAGCACCGGAGCCTTGGTAAAAATTTCTGCGTCCGGGCCAATGCCCACTTCCAGGTACTGGCTCCAGGCGCCTTGGGCGATGAGCACTTGTTTGAGCGCCATGGCCTGCTCGGAGCCCGGTGTCAGCTTGGAGAGGTCGTCGCCAATCAGTGCCTGAATTTCGGTGCGGATCGCGACGGCAGCGGCCGGGTTGCCGCGTGCCTTTTCTTCAATCACGCGCTCCAGCATGGAGGTGGCAAAGGTCACGCCTGCCGCCTTGATGGCTTGCAGGTCACAAGGCGCCAATAGCCAAGGGCGGTCTTGCTTGTTCTGGTGGCCGTTGCTGTTGGCCAGTAAATCTTCTAGGCTGCAAACCACCTCTCCCTGGGCCGCCCGCAGGGCGCCGGCTGGGTGCTGGGTTTCGCAGAGATCGCGCACGGTGGGGTAGGTAGCACTGATGTCTACCACCATGCCGTCACGCAGCGCCACCACGCTGGGGCCTTGCACGTCGGGGCGCCAGATGCGGCCGACCAGGGCACCTTGGGTGCCGTCGAGGGGGAGGGTGTTGTCGGGAGTGAGTTGCATCGTTTTATCCAGTCACATAACCCATGGTCTGGGGCAGCCAAAGCACGATTTGGGGGAAGCAGGTGATTGCCAGCAGCAGGCACAAGAGCATGACGAGGAAGGGCCAGCCCTCTTTCATCATCTCGCCAATCGGAATGCCGGTGAGAGCCTTGGTGACAAACAGCAGCATGCCAAAGGGGGGGTGAATCAGGCCAATCATCATGTTGAGCACCACCAGCACGCCAAAGTGCACCAGGTCCACACCCAGCAGCTTGGCCGCGGGCAGCAGCATGGGTACAAACACCAGCAGCAGCACGGATACATCCAGAAAGCACCCGAGCACCAGGAACATAACGTTGACCAACAGCAAGAACTGGATCTTGGTGAGGTCCATGCTGTCCACCCACATCGCCATACTTTGTGGCACACCCTCGGCGGTGAAGGCGTAATTCAGCATGAAGGAGCCGGCCAGGATGATGGTGATGACCGCACTGCCCCGCGTGGACTCCAGCACCACACCCCAGAAGCTGCGCCAGGTGAGTGCGCGGAACACCACCGTGGACAAGATCAGCGCGTGCAGTGCGGCCACGGCCGCGGCTTCTGTGGGGGTAAAAGCGCCTGAGTAAATGCCACCCAGCAAGACGATGGGCATGGACAAAGGCAAGGCGCCACGGAAGATCAGGCCGGCCCATTCGGAGCGGGGCACCGGTTCGTCACGCGGCATATTGCGTTTGACCGCAATGATGTGGACCACAAACATCATCAGCCCGGCCATCAGAAAACCCGGCACCACGCCGCCCAGGAACAGTGCGCCCACGGAGGCGCCCGACACCAGCGCATAAATCACCATGGGAATGCTGGGCGGAATGATGGGCCCCAGCGTGGCGCTGGCTACCACTACGGCGCCGGCAAAGCCGCGCGTGTATTCGGGCTTTTTCAGCATCTGGCGAATGGTTACCAGACCGGGGCCCGCTGCATCGGCAATGGCACTGCCGCTCATGCCTGAAAAAATCACGCTCACCAGAATGTCCACCTGCGCCAGGCCACCGCGCATGCGGCCCACCAGGATGCGGCAGAAGTCAAAAATACGTTCACTCACAGTGCCCGCATTCATGATGTTGGCGGCGAACACAAACAGTGGCACGGCCAGCAACACATAACTGTTGTAGAGGCCGTTGCCTACCTGTTCGGCCACCAGGCCTACATCCTGGCCTTTGACCAGCAGGTAGGCCACGCCCGACACCAGCATGGAAAAACCGATAGGCATGCGCAGCAGCAGGCCTGCCACCATCACGCCAACAAGAATCCAGATTCCAGAGGTCATAGTCGCAATTCCGCTTCCAGGCCGATGCCACGCACGGCGTTCCAGATGGCCCAGGCGCTGCGGATGACCAGGGCAATCAGCAGCAGCACAAACGGCAAGAAAATCCACATAAAAGGCAAGCCCAGCACCGGGGAGCCTTCGCGGGCCATGAAGTGCACATAGTCCCAGCTGGCGGGTATGGCCACCAAGGCCAAGCCACCCACCATCAGGTTGCCCACAATGCGCATGGCTTGGCGGGTGCGGGTGTTCACGCTGTTCCACACCAGGTCAAACACCACGTGTTCGCGCTCTGGCACCACGGCAGCTGCGGCCCACAGAATCACCCACACATACAAAATGACGGCCGCCTCATCGGTCCACGGCAAGGGCTTGTTGAAGCCAAAACGCGCCGCAATCTGGATGATGAACACGACAAACAGGGTCAGGAAAAGGCCGCCGCCCAGAAGGTTGGCGGCCTGTTGCAATCGACGCAACATGGGGAATGCGTCGCTTATTTGGTCGCGTTGATGCGATCCAGCAGACCCTTGGGCCAGACCTTGGCGTAGTCAGACGTCTGGTAAGTGGTCTGCACCGATTTGCGGAAGGCGTCTACATCGGGGGTGATGACCTGCAGGCCTTCCTTCTTGAAGAACTCCACCAACTGGCCTTCTTCCTTGATGCGGTTTTCGTTGTTGTAGGCCGCGGCGGCCTGGGCGGCGGCGGTCACCTTTTGTTTTTGTGCGGTGGTCAGTGCGTTGAAGCTCTTGTTGGAGATGGCGATGAAGATGCCGTCCACCAAGTGGCTGGTCAGCACCAACTGCTTGGTCACTTCGTAAAACTTGGCAGCGCGTACCGAGGGCAGCGGGTTGTCCTGCCCATCGATGGTGCCGGTCTTCAGGCCCATGTAGACCTCGCCAAAGGCCAGCGGGGTGGCGGTGGCGCCCAAGGCTTCGCCCAGGAACAACCATTCCTTGGAGCCGGGCATGCGCAGCTTCACGCCTTTGAGGTCGGCCGGCGTTTTGACGGGTTTGGCTTCACGCATATTGACCTGGCGGGTGCCCAGGTACACGGTGGCCAATGGGGTCACTTCCATTTTCTCGGACACCAGCTTGAACAGCTCGGCACCGATGGGGCCGTTGAAGATTTTTTGCTGCTGCTCAGGGTCGCGCACCACGTAACCCGCGGTGAAGATGGAGAACTCGGGCACCAGCTTGGCAATGTCAAATGCCGAGATGCTGGACAGCTCCAGGTTGCCACGCGCCATGGCGGCGGGTTCGGTGCCTTGTTTGAAGAGTGTGGCGTTCAGGTTGATCTGCACGTCAAATTCGCCGGGAGCCGTCTTTTCGAGTTGTTCTTTGAACACGGTCCACATCTTGGCGTGCCAGTCATCGGGCACGGCGGGTGTGGAGATGCGCAGCACGGTTTTGGTCTGTGCCATGGCGGGCAGGGCGCTAGCGCCCAGGGCAGCAGCAGCACCCAGCAGGGTGCGACGGTTCAGGTGGGATGTGGTCATGGTTGTGTCTCCTTTAGTTATGTCAATCTCAAATCACAGGTGGCTCAAAGCGCTACCGATGGCACGATAACCGCTGCGCACGGTTTCCAGCTCGATGGTATCCAAGGGGCTCAGCGGTGCGCGCATGGTTAGCCAGGCGTTGTCACCGGTCTGTTCGGCCAGCATCGCCTTGTACACGCCTACAAAGGGCATGCCGGGCTTGATGGAGAGCAGCTTGAGCAGGTCCAGAATCAGCTGGGCATCGGCTAGCGCCACTTTGTCGGGGGCGCTCATCACACGTTTCATGAGGCGCGGCGCAATATTGGCCAAACCGTTGATGGAGCCGGAACCGCCTTCACACATCACGGGGGCCACATCAGGCTCAGCGCCCACCAGAATGGCCAGTTGTGGGAAAGCGCGTGCCAGCGCCAGGGAGTGCGCGCGGTCGCCGCTGCTGTCTTTCACCCCCACCACCTGGCCGGGGTGGCGGTGCACCAGCTCGGCAATGGCGGCGTGTGAAAAACCAAAGGTGCTCATGGCCGGAAAATGGTAGAGCAGCAGCTTCAGGCCATCGTCCCCAATGCCGCGCACCACTTGCGACACGGCTTCGATGATGCCCGCGTCGCGCGGCTGGTTGAAGAAGAAGGGTGGCATCAGCATCTGGCGGTGCACACCCAGGCGGCTGGCGTGCTGGCCCAGCTCAATCGCTTCGCCCAGCGCCAAGGCGGTGGTGGTAACGATGATCTGGTCGGCCCGGATGCCGGCGCCCAGCATGGCTTCCAGCAGGCCCTTGCGTTCGGTCAAGGTGAAGGCCGGGCCCTCGCCGGTGGTGCCAAACAGCGTGACACCGTCGCAGCCAGCGGCCAGCATGCGCTTGGCATGGGCGATGGCACGCGGGGTGTCGAGGGCGCCATCCGCGCTAACGGGCAACAACAGGGCAGGCCAGAGGCCGTGGATATCGGGGTTCAAACGCTTCTCCTTGGGGTGTGGGGGGTGGTCCATTCGCTGCGCACCTGTTCCAGGGGCGCGTTCATCACGCGGCTGCGCGCGCTGCTGATGTGGTCTTCCAGCAGCTCCACGGCCAGCGTGGCATTGCGCTGGCGCAGGGCTTCAATAAAGCGCAGGTGCTCCTGCATGGCCGGTATCAGGCGGCTGGGCGTGATCACGCTGTGCTCCAGCTTGATCAGGCGCACACGCAGGCTGTTCACGCGGTACTGCTCGGAAATGATGTCGTTGCCCAGTGCGTCGACCATGCGGTCGTGCAGGCCCCAGTCCACGGCCTGGGCGTCGTCCAGCAAGGCGGTGTCGTTCAGGGCATCCGGGGCTTCGGCGCGGTGCAGGATGTCGCGGTGGCTGGCTTCAATAGCGGCCAGCTCGGCCTCGCTGGCGCTGCGCACAAAGTTCAGCACCGCTTCGCGCTCAATCATGGAGCGCACCTGGAAGGCGTTGCGGATTAGCTTGAGGTCCACATGGGCCACCTGCAGCCCCCGCTGGGGTACGGTCTTCACCAGGCCAGCCGCTTCCAGGCGCGGAATCATCTCGCGTACGGCGCCTAGTGGCATGTCCAGCAGGGCCATCAGCTCGCGCTGCGAGATGAATTGCCCGGCGCGGATGCCGCCCGTGAAAATTTGCTGGGTGAAGCCTTGGTAGGCGCGCGCACGCTGGCTGGTGGTGTCGTCGGGGGCGGTGGTTGCAGCCTGTGTCATGACTGACATGTTAGTTAAATTTCAATGCCAACATCATGGTGTTTACCCTTGTGCGGGGCCTTGTGGGGTGCGGGCGGGCTGTCGGCCCGGGGCGGCGATAATAGAGGGCTCTATTGACCCCACGCGCGAAGAAAACAAGACATGACCCAGCCTGTAATGAGTGTTTCCGACATTCGCAAAACCTTCCTCGACTTCTTTGCCTCCAAGGGCCACACCGTGGTGGCGTCCAGCCCGCTGGTTCCCGGCAACGACCCCACGCTGATGTTCACCAACTCGGGCATGGTGCAGTTCAAGGACGTGTTTTTGGGCACCGACAAGCGCTCTTACGTGCGCGCCGCATCCGTACAGGCCTGCCTGCGCGCTGGCGGCAAACACAACGACCTGGAAAACGTGGGCTACACCGCGCGCCACCACACCTTCTTCGAGATGCTGGGCAACTGGAGCTTCGGCGACTACTTCAAGAAGGAGAGTCTGAACTGGGCTTGGGAGTTGTTGACCACCGTTTACAAGCTCCCCGCCGAGAAGCTGTACGCCACGGTCTACCAGGAAGACGACGAGGCCCATGCCATCTGGGAAGATATCTTCGTCAAGTCCGGCTGGACGCCCGAGCGCGTGAAGCAAGAGGGACGCATCATCCGCATTGGCGACAACAAGGGTGGCCGCTACAAGAGTGACAACTTCTGGATGATGGCCGACACCGGCCCCTGTGGCCCCTGCTCGGAAATCTTTTACGACCACGGCGCCCACATCCCCGGCGGCCCCCCAGGCAGCCCCGATGAAGATGGCGACCGTTTCATCGAAATCTGGAACAACGTGTTCATGCAGTTCAACATGGACGAGACCGGCGCCGTGACGCCGCTGCCTGCCCCCTGTGTGGACACCGGCATGGGCCTGGAGCGCCTGGCTGCCATCCTGCAACACGTGCACAGCAACTACGAGATTGACCTGTTCGACGCGCTGATCAAGGCCGCCGCCCGCGAAACCGGTTGCACCGACTTGAACAACAAGAGCTTGCGTGTGATTGCCGACCACATCCGCGCGACTGCCTTTTTGGTGAGCGACGGCGTGATCCCCAGCAACGAAGGCCGCGGCTATGTGCAACGCCGCATCGTGCGCCGCGCCATCCGCCATGGTTACAAGCTGGGCCAGAAGACGCCGTTTTTCCACAAGCTGGTGAAAGACCTGGTGCAGGTGATGGGCGCCGCCTACCCCAACATGGCCTCGCAAGAAGCCCGCATCACCGAAGTGCTGCGTGTGGAAGAAGAACGTTTCTTTGAAACCCTGGCCACCGGCATGCAGATCCTGGACGAGGCTCTGGCAGGCGGCGTGAAAGTCCTGCCCGGTGAAGTGGCGTTCAAGCTGCACGACACCTATGGCTTCCCGCTGGACCTGTCGGCCGACGTGTGCCGTGAAAACGGTGTGGACGTGGACGAGGCGGGCTTCAAGGCTGCCATGGAGCAGCAAAAGGCCAAAGGCCGCGCGGCGGGCAAGTTCAAGATGGACAAGGCGCTGGAGTACACCGGCGCGGGCAACACCTTTGTGGGCTACGAGCACCTCACACAAGCTAGCAAAATCGTAGCGCTCTACGCAGACGGTACGCCGGTTGCCGAGCTGAAAGCCGGTCAAGAAGGCGTGCTGGTGCTGGACACCACGCCCTTCTACTCCGAGAGCGGTGGCCAGGTGGGCGACGAAGGCGCGGTGTTCTCGGATGTCGGCCTGTTTGAAGTGGGCGACACGCAAAAGATCAAGGCCGATGTGTTTGGCCACCACGGCACGCTGAAGACTGGCAGCTTGAAGGTGGGTGACGCGGTGACGGCCCATGTGGATGCCGCCCAGCGCGCCGCCACCCAGCGCAACCACTCAGTCACCCACTTGCTGCACAAAGCCCTGCGCGAGGTGCTGGGCGAGCATGTGCAGCAAAAGGGCAGCTTGGTGAATGCCGAGCGCACCCGTTTTGACTTTGCGCACAACGCGCCCGTCACCGACGAACAGGTGCAGCAGATCGAGGCCATCGTGAACGCGGAAATCCTGAGCAACGCGGCCACCCAGGCGCGCCTGATGGACATCGAGGCCGCCAAACAAACCGGCGCCATGATGCTGTTCGGTGAGAAGTATGGCGAGGTCGTGCGCGTGCTCGACATCGGCAGCACCACCGAACTGTGCGGCGGCACCCACGTGCAGCGCACGGGTGATATCGGTTTGTTCAAGGTGGTGGCAGAAGGCGGCGTGGCTGCCGGTGTGCGCCGTATCGAAGGCGTGACCGGGCAGGGCGCCTTGGCCTACCTGCAAGACCTGGAAACCACGGTGAACGCTGCGGCCTCCACCTTGAAGGCCCCGGTGGCTGAGCTGGGCAACCGCCTGGGCCAGGTGCTGGACCAAGTCAAGGCGCTGGAAAAAGAAGTGGCGGCCCTGAAGGGCAAGCTGGCGTCTGCCCAGGGCGACGAGCTGGTGGGCAGTGCTGTAGAGGTGAACGGTGTAAAGGTGCTGGCTGCCAAGCTGGACGGCGCCGACGCCAAAACCCTGCGCGACACCATGGACAAGCTCAAGGACAAGCTCAAGACCGCCGTCATCGTGCTGGGCGCGGTGGATGGCGACAAGGTGCAGATCGCCGCTGGCGTGACCAACGACACCACGGGCAAGGTCAAGGCCGGCGAGCTGGCCAACTTTGTCGCCGCGCAAGTGGGCGGCAAGGGCGGCGGTAAGGCCGACATGGCCATGGCCGGTGGTACCGAGCCCGTCAAGCTGGCCGGCGCGCTGGCCAGCGTGCAGGCCTGGGTGACTGCCAAGCTGTAAGTGGTTGTGGATTTGCTATTAAATAGGGAGCTTCTTGCGCATATCCCATGCGGGCTAGAGCCCTATTTGATGCATAAACGCCCATGAAGCGCCGCCACCTGCTGGGCGCCTTGGGTGTGGCAGGGGTGGCGCCTTGGGCAGTGCGTGCCGCAGCCAGCCCGGGTTTTGATGTGTTGGCGTGGAACCGCCAACAAACCCAGCCACCGGTGGACTGGGTGGACCTGGAAGGCAAACGCTGGACCCTGCCTGGGCTCAAAGGCCGTGCTGTTTTGCTGAACTTCTGGGCCAGTTGGTGCGAACCCTGCCGCTCCGAAATGCCAGCGCTGCAAACCCTGGCCGAACGCGAGCGCGAACGCCTGGTGGTGCTCACCATCAACCTCAAAGAATCTTCCGAGGCCATCGCCCGTTTTGTGCAAAACACGGGTCTGGTTTTGCCTGTGGTGCGCGATGTACAAGGTGACATTGCCAAAGCCTGGGGTATCCGCATTTACCCCTCCACGGTGTTGATTGATTCCGACGGCCGGACACGTAGTGTGGTGCGTGGCGCGCTGGACTGGGCTGGGCCCGAGGGGGAGCGCCTTTGGCAGCCCCTGCTGCAGCCTCAGCGCGCGCGCAAGCGCTGAACCAAGGCCAGTACCTCGGGGGCCTGCACGGCGCGCGCATCGGGCGCGCTGCTGGACTGGATGAGTCGGCGCAGGGTCTCCAGGTGTGGCATCACGGTGCCAAAAAACCGGGGCTGCTCGCCTTGCGCAATCAAGATGGTCGGGAAGTTCTCCACCTCGACCGGGTCCACCAGATCGGCCTCGTCTTCAATGTCCACCCACACAAAGCGCGCACCCGGAAAATCGGCCTGCAGCTGGGCAAACAGCGGCTGGTACTCGGTGCAGGTGCCACACCATTGGGCACACAGGCAGGCCACCAGCAGGGCGATGGAGGTGGTTTCGGGCGGGGTGGAGGCGTGGGGCATGGCGGTCGCGCTAATGACTCAAATCAATATCGATATAACAAGTCGTGGGGGTATGGAGTTTTACAATATAGGGTTTCGCCCTAGCCGAAAGTGGCTGCGGGCATTTCCCACTGACTGACCCTCACCCAAGGCCCCCATGAGTGCATTTCTGGAAGAAACAGTTTTAAGCGTACACCACTGGACAGACCGTTTGTTCAGCTTCACCACCACTCGGGATCCGGCTCTGCGTTTTTCCAACGGTCACTTCACCATGATTGGCCTGCGCCAAGACAATGGCAAGCCGCTCTTGCGCGCCTATTCCATTGCCAGTGCCAACTACGAAGAGCATCTGGAGTTTTTGAGCATCAAGGTGCAAGATGGCCCGCTCACCTCCAAGCTGCAGCACATCAAGGTGGGCGACAAGATTGTGGTGGGCCGCAAGCCCACCGGCACTTTGTTGATTGACTACCTCTTGCCCGGCAAAAACCTGTACCTGCTGGGCAGCGGTACCGGCCTGGCCCCCTTCCTGAGCGTGGCACGCGACCCCGAGACCTACGAGAAATACGAGAAGGTTGTCGTGGTGCACGGCGTGCGCGAAGTGAAAGAGCTGGCTTACCACGACCTGTTCAAAACGGAGCTGCCCCAGCACGAATTCCTGGGCGAAACGGTCAGCCAGCAAATGCTGTATTACCCCACGGTGACCCGTGAAGCCTTTGAAAACCAGGGCCGTATCACCACACTGATCGAGAGCGGCAAGTTGTCTGCCGACCTGGGCCTGCCCCCGCTGGACCCAGCCGTGGACCGCATCATGATCTGCGGCAGCCCTGGCCTGAACAAAGACATGCGCGAGATTCTGGATGCCAAAGGCTTCAAGGAAGGCAACACCACCACGCCAGGCGACTACGTGGTGGAACGCGCCTTCGTGGAGCAATAAACACAGTGGCCCCAGCGGCCTGCGATTTACAGGAAAGGCCTGCTTGCAGGCCTTTTTTTTATGCCTGCCGGGTGTGGCTGGCGCGGTGCCGTTGGACCTCGGACGATCGCAACGCCAGGTGTTTGGTGGTCCGGCCGGCCATGCGTTTGCGCCACATGCGAAACGAGCTGGGTTTCATGTGCCTGCGCATCACATCCACCACGGCGGATTCATTCAAGCCGAATTGGTTCTCAATGGCTTCAAACGCCGTGCGGTCTTCCCACGCCATTTCCACAATGCGCGAAATGTCAGATTCTGTCAGGGCAACTTGGGCCCGCGTCATGCGACTAGGCTCCCAGCCAGTAGGCTCAACGCCGCGGTTAGTGTCAGGTGCAGACGCATGGGTAGCCAGTCGGTTAGGCCATAAGCCGGGTAGCTGCGCCGGTCCACGGCTAGGCAGATACCTAGCAATAAGGCCAGCGTGACCAGGCCTTGTGCCAGTGGTAGCAGCAGCGCCACCCACGCCACCAGGCTGGGGAACACGCCCCATACAAACGGGCCGGGTTGCGGCGTGAGTGGCCCGCGCATGGCCAAGCCCCAGTGGATGGCTCCCATAAAGCTGGCAATCGTTGCGCCATAGGCTAGCAAGGCCAGGGCAGCCTGGCTGCGGTAGGCGGCTGGCGCCCACCAGGCGGCCACAGCCAGCGCAATAAACGGCAGCGCACCGGCATAGCCCAGCCGGGCGGCCCAGCGCGGCAAGGGCAGGGATGTGGGGGCTGCGATCATGGGGCTTCGCCTTGTTGCAAGGCACTGGTTCCGCAGCAGCGCTCGTCGTCGTTGTCCATGGTTGCGTCCTGAAAAGCCATACATACAAAGCTTGCTTGCCACTGTGGCAGCATGCGGTGCCCGTATTTTGTGGGAAACCGCCCCCCGTGTGTCCCTGGGGGCCATTGTTGTGTGTCTGAAAGCGAGTTGAGAATGTCCGCCCTGAATGTTTTAGGCACTGCCTTGCAAGCCTGCTCGTTTGACCCGCTCACCGGGTTCTACCGCGACGGCTGTTGCAACACCGATGCCCACGACCACGGCACCCACGTGGTGTGTGCCAAAGTTACGGCTGATTTTCTGGCGTATTCACTGCAACGGGGCAATGACCTGAGCACCCCGCGGCCCGAATACCGTTTTGTGGGGCTGCGCCCCGGCGACCGCTGGTGTCTGTGCGTCAACCGCTGGCTGGAAGCCCTGCAGGCAGGCGTGGCCCCACCCGTGCATCTGGAGGCCACCCACGCCAAGGCCCTGGAGTCTGTGAGCCTGGAGCAACTTAAGGCCCATGCGTTGTAAACGCGTGCGTTGCCGCACCGATGGAGCCTTGTGCACATGCATACTGAGCCTATGAAACAACATTTTCTCCTGTGGGCGCTTGCCACCACCTTGGCCAGCAGCGCCGCTGTAGCCCAAACCGACAAGTCGCCCTTGCAGCCGATAGCCTCTCTGGATGTGGCGCGCTACATGGGCACCTGGTACGAGATTGCCAAGTACCCCAACAGCTTTCAGAAAAAATGCGCCCGCAACACACGCGCCGATTACCAGGCCAAGCCGGACGGCACCGTGCAAGTGCTCAACCGCTGTGTGATGGCCGATGGACAAACCACCGAAGCGCTGGGCGCCGCCCGCCAGGTAGGGCCTGCTGACTCCCCCAAACTGCAAGTGCGCTTTGCGCCCGCGTGGTTGTCGTTCTTGCCCATGGTGTGGGGCAACTACTGGGTCATTGACCTGGACCCACAGTACCAATTGGTGGCGGTGAGCGAGCCCGAGCGCGAATACCTGTGGGTGCTTTCGCGCACCCCCAAGGTGGAGCCCGCCGCTTACCAAGCCTTGCTGGCCCGCCTGGCCCAGCGTGGTTTTAACATGACCCGTTTGGAACTGAGCCCGCAGGAGTGAGCATGATTGAAGGATTGATTGCCGGCCACCTGGTCGGCCTGGCCGAAACCCGCCAAGGCAAAAACGACAGCACGTTTGCGCTGGCCAAAGTCAAAGCCACTGCAGGCGATGGCGAGAGCCTGATCGTGAACGTGATCGCCTTTGCAGCAGAGGCCAGTGCTGCACTGATGGCGCTGGACGATGGCGATGCGGTGGCACTGGCCGGCGCCTTGACGCCCAAGGTGTGGACCGACAAACAAGGCAACACCCGGCCCGCACTGGATATGGTGGCGACGCAGGTGCTGACGGCTTACCACGCAGCGCGCAAGCAGCAAGCGCTGGGTGGGGTAGGCGACACTCCTCTCAGTCCTTAAGCTCGACCCCCAGCGCCAGTAGTTTCTTGGCATAGGCATCCCGGCGTTTGGCGGCTTTGGCCGCCGTCTCCACAGCCGCCTGAATCGCCTTCGGCCCCTTGTTGGCCACGACTTTGATCAAGCCGAACTTGTGTGCAGCTTCTGCTTCCGCTCTGCGGTAGGTGGCGATGAGTTCGGTGGGGGCGGGGGATGGGTTCACAAGTACCTTATGGGCTAAAGCGGTATTTTCTCCGGTCGCCTTCAGTTTGAAACTGATTCGGAGACAAATGGAACTTTGAGCTGCACCACGCTGCCTCGCTCGGTGCTGTTGATCGTCAGTTGTGCGCCCAACACACGTGCCCGCTTGTTCAGGCTATGAAGCCCCTTGCCCGTGGCGCCCTCTGTTGCAGCAGTGACATCAAAGCCCTGGCCATCGTCTTCAATGCGCATGAACAACTCGGTTGCGGTATTGCTGGCCTCCACGGTGATGGTCTTTGCGTTGGCGTGTTTGAGTGCGTTGGTCAGGCTCTCTTGCACAATGCGCAGCACCGGAAGCTGGTCTTGCGGGCGCAGTGGCAGGTGGTTACTCAAGGCCTGTGTTTCCCAATGCAGTGTGATACCAGCGGCTTTGAGTCGTGGCTGCATGCGAAACCGCAGATTGCCCAAGGCCAACAGCAATGAGTCTTCTGTGTCATGGGATGCATCAATGGCCAAGCGCAGGTCGTCGATGCAGCTACGCAGGAGTTCGTAGGTTTGCTGGCTGTTGAGCTCTCCGGCCCGAGCCATGACCAAGGAGCTTACAAGCTGGGAGCCCAGGCCATCGTGCATGTCCTGCATGATGCGACTGCGCTCCAGCGCGGCAGCCTCGGCCTCCTGTGCGGAACGCTCCAGTGCGTGCAGACGCGACAGCTCTTCCTTCTGCGCAGCAAGCTCCTGGGCCATCTCGACGGTGTGTTGGCGCTGAACACGCAGCGAGTGCGTAAAGTCGTTCACCAGGAAAAAACACACGGCCAAGAACCACAAGGCCGCCATCATGGGCAGGATCGGGGTTGTGCCTGCGATCATCGGTCCGCCGAGCACGCGTGAGATATCCAGGAAGGCAGCCCCCCCCACCGCCAAGTACGTCATCGAAAAAACAGCGTGCTGCCAATGCCGATGGCGCTCGACCAATTGCCACAGGTGCCATGCCGGATAGAGGTTCGCAACACTGAGCCCTACGTACCATGTCATCACATAGGGGATCGGTAATGCTGTTCCGCTCCATGCAAAAACGCTGCAATAAATCGCCAGAAATGCGCCACTCCACGCTCCGGTGAAGCGGATGTAAGCCTTGTTGCTTACACCGCACTCATTGAGCATGTAGACGCTGCTTCCCAGTGCAAATGCTTGAATGCCGCTAAATAGAACGACATTCCAGGCCATTTGCCATTCGTATGACAGCGTTGGCATAAAGAATGTCAGGCTGACTACTGCGTACCCTGCAACGGTAACGAAGGTCCAGCCGTATTGGGTGTCTTTGCGGTTATTGAGGAAAAGGCCCAACTGCAACAAGGCAATGACAGTCGCAAATGCGCAGGTAATCTGCGCTAGCGTTTGCTGCAAGAAGAGTGTTGCATCGGGGAAATTATTCCAACTGTCAATCACTCCGCTTTCTCCACACCGATGGTTCTACGAGGCACGTTGCGTCGCTCCAATGGAAGTGTCAAGACGATGCAACTGCCTTGCCCGGTGCTGTTGATCGTCAGTTGTGCGCCCAACACACGTGCCCGCTTGTTCAGGCTATGGAGCCCCTTGCCCGTGGCGCCCTCGGTTGCAGCAGTGACATCAAAGCCCTGGCCATCGTCTTCAATGCGCATGAACAGCTCGGTTGCGGTATTGCTGGCCTCCACGGTGATGGTCTTTGCGTTGGCGTGTTTGAGTGCGTTGGTCAGGCTCTCTTGCACAATGCGCAGCACCGGAAGCTGGTCTTGCGGGCGCAGTGGCAGGTGGTTACTCAAGGCCTGTGTTTCCCAATGCAGCGTGATACCAGCGGCTTTGAGTCGTGGCTGCATGCGAAACCGCAGATTGCCCAAGGCCAACAGCAATGAGTCTTCTGTGTCATGGGATGCATCAATGGCCAAGCGCAGGTCGTCGATGCAGCTACGCAGGAGTTCGTAGGTTTGCTGGCTGTTGAGCTCTCCGGCCCGAGCCATGACCAAGGAGCTTACAAGCTGGGAGCCCAGGCCATCGTGCATGTCCTGCATGATGCGACTGCGCTCCAGTGCGGCAGCCTCGGCCTCCTGTGCGGAACGCTCCAGTGCGTGCAGACGCGACAGCTCTTCCTTCTGCGCAGCAAGCTCCTGGGCCATGGTTGTGGATTGAGCCCGTTGTGCTGCCAACGATTTGGAAAAATCGACAATGAGAAAAAAACAGCACGACAAGAACCAGATCAGGGCAAAAATCTGCAGCAAATATCCACTTTGCGCAGCACTGCGGCCTTCGTTCAGGGTCGTCATATCCATGACACTGATCCAAATTCCGGATACTGCAACCATGAGCAAGATCGCCTTGCTCCATTGAAACTGCCGTAACAAGCTTCGGATTAATGCAAAAAAAGGCAATGGCGCAAACACAGCAGAGAGCAGAAGAATTACGCGCGAGAAAAACGGTGAAAACGTGTTACCTGTCCAGTAGAAATAGACTAGAAATCCGACGGAATGCAACACGGAAAGTCGCAGCGTCCAACGTCGGTATCTGGGAGCATCGAGTCCGCTGACCTCCAAAAGAAAGTAGTAGGTACCCAACGTCAATGCGCTACCTGCCGCATACAAAGAAAGCCGCCAATAAGGAAACACAGACGCGGGGATGGCGTTCATGAAAAACATGAGATCCACCACACAAAACCCCCATCCACTCAAGGCAATCCATAGGTAGGCCTTGAGCTCGCGGCTGAGCATATAAATGCCGAACATGATGAATGCCAGGGCGGAGGCCACCACAAAGGTGATCTTGGGCAGAATGCGGTAGGCAACGTTGCGTGGCGCGAAGATCGCATTGACGCTTTGCGCCTCACCGATCGCCATGCGCGGCATCAGCAACATGTTTTCATGGATGGCCCATTCACGCTCAATCACGTTGGTCCCGGCACGTAGCAACCCCGATGGCACGTCGAAACGCAAAGGGAGTAGTTGGCGTACCGTGGTATCTGCGTCCGTCACGGGCAAGTCGGCAACTACCGCGCCGTTGACTTTTAGTTTCCCGCCATCATGCAGGTCCTCAACATACAGCAGCCAAGGGGAATCGCCTGGCGATTTTGTCAACTCAAACTCGGAAACCGCTCGAAGTTTGACCAATTCCCGCCGGTCCCGGTCGATGCGAACCGGTAGCGACAAGACGGAATACTGCTGCGGCTTCCCAGTCTCGTAAACAATGGCCGACTCGATGGCAATCAGCGTCCCCTCATCGTCCTCCAGTGGCTGAAATTCACCAAATCGTGTTCCAACCAGCACTAGCAGCACCAACGCAAAGGCTGCCAACAGCCTGCCATAAGTCAACGGGGAATGCACGGTCAGCTAGTGGTTACAGCAACCCGCGTTGCCGGGCCTCAAACACCGCCTCACTTCGCGACTTCACTTCCAGCTTGCGGTACACCCGGCGCAAATAGCCGGTCACCGTGTGCCATGTAATACCCAACACCTGCGCAATTTCCTCGTAAGTCAACCCTTTTTCGATGAGGCACAGAACTTCATGTTCTCGCGGGCTCAGCGCCTGATCGGCCGGGTATTGGTCCAGCGGCATCGGTCTAGAGCTGGTTTCAACCGGCGCGTGATGTGTTTTGAAGTGCTGCAACATGCGGCGTGCAACGCTGGGACTAATAGGCGATCCGCCGCCCACCAATTCGGCAATGTGTTGAGCGATTTCATTCGCGGGGGCGTCCTTCAACAAGTAGCCCACCGCACCTGCTGCAAAACTGCTGACGATATGTTCATCGTCCCCAAAGACAGTCACCACCATGGCAGATGCGCCAGGCTGGTTTTCTGTCACCCAGCGTATGAACTCACGGCCGTCGGCATCGGGTAGTCCCAAGTCCACCAGATACACCTGCGCCGCATGCGTTTGCGCCAACACCTTGGCTTGCGCCACCGTCTGCGCGCTAAAGGCCAGTTGCAGGCTGGGGGCGGCGGCTATGGCTGCCTCAAACATCTTGCGCACATGGGTTTCATCCTCCAGTACCGCGACGGAAATGGGCAATGCTGCGCCGATGGGGCTAGAAACGGGAGTGTCAGGATCGGTGAAAACCATATTGGGGAGCGTAGTGGGGCTAAAGAACCTTGACAAGGAGGAAAGAGAAGACCCTCGACCCCAATTTTGGGGCTATCAGTAAACCTACTCCCCAAGAAAAATGGAAATCTTGCCAAAGCGATCTGGCAAGACGTTTACCCGATTTTCAACCGTTTCATCTCACCACAAAGGAAAACATTCCATGAAAAAAACTGTCATCTCCGCTGCCTTGCTCGTATTCGTCGTTGCCACTGCACACGCGCAGCCCGTCATGCGCGACGGCGTTCTGGCCGATGCAGCAGGGCGCACTGTCTACACCTTTGACAAGGACGTACCGGGCAAAAGCAACTGCAGCGGCGGTTGTCTGACAGCCTGGCCGGCATTCCTGGCCAAGGACGGTGCCAGTGCTAAAGGTGAATTTACCTTGATCGACGCCACTGGTGGCAAGCAATGGGCTGTCAAAGGCATGCCGCTGTATTATTTTGCCGGTGACAGCAAACCCGGTGAGCGCAATGGGGACGGCAGTGGCGGCGTGTGGCACATTGTGGGCAGTGCGCCCAAAGCAGCAGCCAGTGCTTATTGATTAAATTGGCACCTAGCCCTCGACCGCATTGCGCGACCAGCTATCTTATTGATAGCTAAATGCGCAGTGCTTCGAGCGAACAACTCTTCCACTTCAGGGCAACGCACCATGCAACCTCGTCGCACCATCTTGCAAGGCTTGGCCCTCAGCAGCCTGTCTGCCTACATGGTGGAGGTTATGTCAATGGGTACCCGCCCGCTGTCGCCAGGAATACGCAAGATCAAAGGAGATGTGCGCGTCAATGGCGCGCCTGCCAAAGACGGGCAGTTGGTACTCACAGGCGATAGTGTCGCCACTGGAAAGTCCAGCGAAGTCGTTTACGTGATGGGCAACAACGCCTACTTGATGCGTGAAGACAGCAAGGTGGAGTTTGGCAGTGATGCTGCAGTGGGCGTGTTGCGCGTCGTCACGGGCAAAGTGTTGGCCGTTTTCGGTCCGGGTGCCAAGCGTATTGTGATGCCGACCGCCACGGCCGGCATCCGTGGAACGGCCTGTTACATCGAGACATCGGACACCCAGACCTACTTCTGTCTTTGCTACGGGACGGCCGATCTGAGACCGACTGCCGACCCTGGCCAGGCGCGCACGGTTGTCACCCACTACCACGACTCGCCCTTTTACATCGGTACGGATGCATCCCGCCCCCTGTTCACCGCTGCGCCAGTTATCCACCACCGTGACTACGAGTTGACGATGCTGGAAGCTTTGGTGGGGCGCACACCGCCTTTTGCCGGCAAAGAAGCCCACAGCTACTAGGCACTTTCCTGCGCGTGACCCCAATATTGGGGCTACCGCAATACAGCTGGGTTCCGAACAATGACTGCCTTGTCTTCTGACTTTGGATTCATTGTTTTATGCGCCACAAAACCCTTGCCCTGGTTCCGTTTTTATTGACGCTGGCCGCCTGTGGCGGTGGCGGTGGCGGTGGGGGGGGCAGCAGCGCCACCACCAGTACCTGGAGCCAGCAGGCCTACCTCAAGGCCCCCAATGCCCAGGCGACCGACAACTTCGGTACCAGCGTGGCCATCAGCGGCAATACGATGGTGGTCGGTACCGTCGGGGAAGACAGCAACCAGACCACCGTCACCAACGGCAGCACCGCCAGCAGCGACAACTCGGCCGCCGGTGCCGGCGCGGCCTATGTCTTCGTGCGCAGCGGCAGTACCTGGACTCTGCAGGCCTACCTCAAAGCCTCCAATGCCGAGGCGCAGGACTTCTTTGGTACCAGTGTGACCATCAGCGGCGACACCATCGTCGTCGGCGTTCCCGATGAAGCCAGCAACGAGACCACCATCACCAACGGCAGCTCCGCCAGTGCCGACAACTCGGCCCCTGGCGCCGGTGCTGCCTACGTTTTTGTACGCAGCGGCACGAGCTGGAGCCAGCAGGCCTACCTCAAGGCTCCCAATGCCGAGGCGGGCGACAACTTCGGCATCAGCGTGGCCATCAGCGGTGACACCCTCGTCGTCGGCGCAGAAGCCGAATCCAGCAACCAGACGTCCATCACCAACGGGGCCACAGCCAGTAGCGACAACTTGGCCTCCGGTGCTGGCGCAGCCTATGTGTTCACCCGCAGCGGCAGCAGCTGGAGCCAGCAGGCCTACCTCAAGGCGCCCAATGCCGAGGCCGACGATCTCTTCGGCCACAGCGTGGCCATCAGCGGCGACACCATCGTGGTGGGTGCCAACACCGAATCCAGCAACCAGACCACCATCACCAATGGCAGCACGGCCAGCAGCGACAACTCGGCCTCGGAAGCCGGTGCTGTCTACGTCTTCGTGCGCAGTGGCAGCAGTTGGAGCCAGCAGGCCTACCTCAAGGCCCCCAATGCCGAGGTGGGCGACAACTTTGGTGGCAGCGTGGCCATCAGCGGCGACACCATCGTCGTCGGCGCGGACGGCGAAGACAGCCCCCAGACCACCATCACCAACGGCAGCACCGCCAGCCCCGACAACTCGGCCGCCGGTGCCGGGGCTGCCTATGTGTTCGTGCGCAGCGGCAGCAGCTGGAGCCAGCAGGCCTACCTCAAGGCTCCCAACACCAATGCGGGCGACAACCTTGGCTACAGCGTGGCCATCAGCGGCGACAGCATCGTGGTGAGCGCGCATCAGGAAGAAAGCAGCCAAACCACCATCACCAACGGCAGCACGGCCAGCAGCGACAACTCGGTCGCCCTCGCCGGCGCGGCCTACGCCTTCGTGCGCAGTGGCACCAACTGGAGCCAGCAGGCCTACCTCAAGGCTCCCAATGCGAATACAGACGCCGTCTTTGGCCGCAGTGTCGCAATCAGCGGCGACACCATTGTGGTGGGCGCTAACGAAGAAGACAGCAACCAGACCAGCATCACCAATGGCAATACCGCCAGCGCCGACAACTCGGCATTCAACGCCGGCGCGGCTTATGCCTTCAAGCTCGGGAACTGAGCGATGAACGCCTCTGCATTCCTTCCCCCATTCCCCGGAGAGATTTTCATGATGCGTCACGATGCAGCCCGACGCAGCCCTTCGCCCACCGGTACTCGCTGGGGTGCCCTGCTTACCGCCGCCGTGCTGGCCAGCGGCCTCAGCGCCTGTGGAGGAGGTGGGGGCGGCGGCGGTGGTGGCAGCGCCGCCGCCAGTACCTGGAGCCAGCAGGCCTACCTCAAGGCGTCCAACGCCGAGGCTGGCGACAACTTCGGCACCAGCGTGACCATCAGCGGCAACACGATGGTGGTCGGAACCGTCGGGGAAGACAGCAACCAGACCACCGTCACCAACGGCAGCACCGCCAGCAGCGACAACTCGGCCCCCGGTGCCGGCGCGGCCTACGTCTTCGTGCGCAGCGGCAGCACCTGGACCCAGCAGGCCTACCTCAAAGCCTCCAATGCCGAGGCGCAGGACTTCTTTGGCACCAGTGTGACCATCAGCGGCGACACCATCGTCGTCGGCGCTTCGGAGGAAGCCAGCAACCAGACCACCATCACCAACAGCAGCACCGCCAGCGCCGACAACTCGGCATCCGCCGCCGGTGCGGCCTACGTCTTCGTGCGCAGCGGCACGAGCTGGAGCCAGCAGGCCTATCTCAAGGCAGCCAATGCCGAGTCTGGCGACAACTTCGGCATCAGCGTGGCCATCAGCGGTGACGCCCTCGTCGTCGGCGCAGAAGCCGAAGCCAGCAACCAGACGTCCATCACCAACGGGGCCACAGCCAGCGCCGACAACTCGGCCTCCGGTGCCGGCGCAGCCTATGTGTTCACCCGCAGCGGCAGCAGCTGGAGCCAGCAGGCCTACCTCAAGGCGCCCAATGCCGAGGCGGATGACAACTTCGGCCACAGCGTGGCCATCAGCGGCGACACCATTGTCGTCGGGGCCCACCAGGAAGCCAGCAACCAGACCACCATCACCAACGGCAGCACCGCCAGCGCCGACAACTCGGCCTCGGAAGCCGGCGCAGCCTATGTCTTCGTGCGCAGCGGCAGCAGCTGGAGCCAGCAGGCCTACCTCAAGGCCTCCAATGCCGAGGCAGGCGACAACTTTGGCTACAGCGTGGCCATCAGCGGCGACAGCATCGCGGTGGGCGCGCATCAGGAAGACAGCAACCAGACCACCATCACCAACGGCAGTTCGGCCAGCAGCGACAACTCGCTCGCCCTCGCCGGCGCGGCCTACGCCTTCGTGCGCAGCGGCAGCAGCTGGAGCCAGCAAGCCTACCTCAAGGCCCCCAATGCCAGGGCGAGCTATTTCTTCGGCGCCAGCGTGGCCATCAGCGGCGACACCCTCGTCGTCGGTGCTTATTACGAAGACAGCAACCAGACCACCATCACCAATGGCAGCACCGCCAGCAGCGACAACTCCGCTCTCATCGCCGGCGCGGCCTATGCCTTCAAGTTTGGAAACTGAGCGATGAACGCCTCTGCATTCCTTCCCCCATTCCCCGGAGAGATCTTCATGATGCGTCACGTTGCAACCCAACACAGCCTGTCTCGCAGCGGCACCCGCTGGGGCACCCTGCTCACCGCTGCCGTGCTGGCCAGCGGCCTCAGCGCCTGTGGTGGGGGCGGTGGTGGAAGTGGGGGCGGGAGCAGCAGTACCAGCGGCTGGGGCCAGCAGGCCTATGTCAAGGCGCTCAATGCCGATGCAAGCGACCTCCTCGGCACCAGCGTGGCCATCAGTGGCGACACCATCGTGGTGGGTTCCACGGGCGAGGACAGCAACCAGACCACCATCACCAACGGCAGCTCTGCCAGCACCGACAACTCGGCATCCGCCGCCGGTGCGGCCTATGTGCTCGTGCGCAACGGCAACAGTTGGAGCCAACAGGCCTACCTCAAGGCCTCCAATGCCGATGCAAGCGACATCCTCGGCACCAGCGTGGCCATCAGCGGAGACACCATCGTGGTGGGTGCCACGAGCGAGGGCAGCAACCAGACCACCATCACCAACGGCAGCACGGCCAGCGCCGACGACTCGGCTTCCTTCTCCGGCGCGGCCTACGTCTTCGTGCGCAGCGGTAGCACCTGGACCCAGCAGGCCTACCTCAAGGCTCCCAATGCCGAGGCGGGCGACCAATTCGGCACCAGCGTGGCCATCAGTGGCGACACCATCGTCGTCGGTGCCCGTTTGGAAGGCAGCAGCCAGACCACCATCACCAACGGCAGCACGGCCAGCACCGACAACTCGGCGTCGTTTGCAGGTGCGGCCTATGTCTTCGTGCGCAGTGGTAACAGCTGGAGCCACCAGGCTTACCTCAAGGCCCCCAATGCCGGGGCGAGCGACGAATTCGGCACCAGCGTGGCCATCAGTGGCGACACCATCGTCGTTGGCGCGGACAACGAAGCTAGCAACCAGACATCCATCACCAACGGCTCCATAGCCAGCACCGACAACTCGGCATCCTTCGCCGGCGCGGCCTACGTCTTTGTGCGCAGCGGCACGAGCTGGAGTCAGCAGGCCTACCTCAAGGCTCCCAACGCTCAGTCGGGTGACAGCTTTGGCATCAGCGTGGCCATCAGTGGTGACACCATCGTCGTCGGCGCAGAAACCGAATCCAGCAGCCAGACCACCATCACCAACGGCAGTACGGCCAGCGCTGACAACTCGGCCTCCGCCGCCGGCGCCGCCTATGTCTTCGTACGCAGCGGTGCTAGCTGGAGCCAGCAGGCCTACCTTAAGGCCTCCAATCCCGCGGCCAACGACAGGTTTGGCAACAGCGTGGCCATCAGCGGCGACACCATCGTCGTCGGCGCATCGGAGGAAGACAGCAACCAGACCACCATCACCAATGGCAGCACGGCCAGCGCCGACAACTCGGCGGCCAATTCCGGTGCCGCCTACGTCTTCGTGCGCAGCGGTACCAGCTGGAGCCAGCAGGCCTACCTCAAGACTCCCAATGCCGAGGCGGACGATCTCTTCGGCCGCAGTGTGGCCATCAGCGGCGACAGCGTCGTGGTGGGGGCCTTTCACGAGGACAGCGCCCAGACCACCATCACCAACGGCAGCACGGCCAGCGCCGACAACTCCGCTTCCAACGCCGGCGCTGCCTATGTCTTCAAGTTCGGAAACTGAGCGATGAACGTCCCTGCATTCCTTCCCTTTCCCCGTTCTCCGGAGAGATTTTCATGATGCGTCACGATATGTCCCCACACAACCTTTCTCGCAGCGGCACCCGCTGGGGCACCCTGCTCGCCGCCGCTGTGCTGGCCAGCGGCCTCAGCGCCTGTGGAGGTGGCGGCGGCGGCGGTGGGAGCAGCAGCGCCGCCGCCAGTACCTGGAGCCAGCAGGCCTATATCAAGGCAGCCAATGCCGGGACGGACGACCTCTTCGGTCGCAGCGTGGCCATCAGCGGTGACACCCTCGTCGTCGGTGCCGCCCGCGAATCCAGCAGCCAGACCACCATCACCAACAGCAGCACCGCCAGCGCCGACAACTCGGCCTCGGAAGCCGGCGCCGCCTATGTCTTCGTGCGCAGCGGCAGCACCTGGAGCCAGCAGGCCTATCTCAAGGCTCCCAATGCCGAGGCAGGCGACAACTTCGGCAACAGCGTGGCCATCAGCGGCGACACCATCGTGGTCGGCGCGCGTCAGGAAGACAGCAACCAGACCACCATCACCAACGGCAGCACGGCCAGCGCCGACAACTTGGCCTCCCGTGCCGGCGCGGCCTACGTCTTCGTGCGCAGCGGCAGCAGCTGGAGCCAGCAGGCCTACCTCAAGGCTCCCAATGCCGAGGCAGGCGACAACTTCGGCAACAGCGTGGCCATCAGCGGCGACACCCTCGTGGTGGGTGCCATAGACGAGGACAGCAACCAGACCACCATCACCAACGGCAGCTCCGCCAGCGCCGACAACTCGGCCTCCGCCGCCGGTGCCGTCTATGTTTTCGTGCGCAGCGGCAGCAGCTGGAGCCAGCAGGCCTACCTCAAGGCAGTCAATGCCGGGGCGGATGACAACTTCGGCACCAGCGTGGCCATCAGCGGCGACACCCTCGTCGTCGGCGCTAGACTGGAAGACAGCAACCAGACCACCATCACCAGCGGCAGCACCGCCAGCGCCGACAACTCGGCCTCCGATGCAGGTGCGGCCTACGTCTTTGTGCGCAGCAGCAGCACCTGGACCCAGCAGGCCTACCTCAAGGCCTCCAATGCCCAGGCAAACGACAACTTTGGCGTCAGCGTCGTCATCAGCGGCGACACCATCGTCGTCGGTGCCAACGGTGAATCCAGCAACCAGACCACCATCACCAACGGCAGCTCCGCCAGCACCGATAACTCGGCATCGTATGCCGGCGCGGCCTATGTGTTCGTGCGCAGCGGCAGCAGCTGGAGCCAGCAGGCCTACCTCAAGGCTCCCAATGCCGAAACCGGCGACCAATTCGGCAACAGCGTGGCCCTCAGCGGCGACACCATCGTCGTCGGTGCCTATTTCGAAGACAGCAACCAGACCACCATCACCAACGGCAGCACCGCCAGCACCAACAACTCGGCAACGCTTGCCGGTGCGGCCTACGTCTTCGTGCGCAGTGGTAGCAGCTGGAGCCAGCAGGCCTACCTCAAGGCTCCCAATGCCGAGGTGGGCGACAACTTTGGCGTCGGCGTGGCCATCAGCGGCAGCACCGTCGTGGTGGGTGCCTATGGCGAATCCAGTAACCAGACCACCATCACCCATGGCAGCACGGCCAGCGCCGACAACTCGGCATCTAGTGCCGGTGCAACCTATGTCTTCAAGCTCGAAAACTGAGCGATGAATGTCTCTGCATTCCTCCCCTTTTCCCCAATCTCAGGAGAGATTTTCATGATGCGTCACGATATGGTCCAACGAAGCCCTTCGCGCAGCGGCACCCGCTGGGGCACCTTGCTAGCCGCCGCTGTGCTGGCCAGCGGCCTTAGCGCCTGTGGAGGTGGTGGGGGCGGCGGTGGGGGCGGAGGCAGCAGCGCCCCCACCAGTACCTGGAGCCAGCAGGCTTATGTCAAGGCCCCCAATGTCGAGGCGAACGATGAGTTTGGCTTCAACGTGGCCATCAGCGGCAATACGATGGTGGTCGGTGCCATCGGGGAAGACAGCAACCAGACCACCATCACCAACGGCAGCACGGCCAGCGCCGACAACTTGGCCTCCCGTGCCGGCGCGGCCTACGTCTTCGTGCGCAGCGGCAGCAGCTGGAGCCAGCAGGCCTACCTCAAGGCTCCCAATGCCGAGGCAGACGACGAATTCGGCCGTAGCGTGGCCATCAGCGGCGACACCATCGTGGTGGGGGCCAACCTGGAGGACAGCAACCAGACCACCATCACCAATGGCAGCACGGCCAGCGCCGACAACTCGGCAACGAATGCCGGCGCGGCCTATGTGTTCGTGCGCAGCGGCAGCAGCTGGAGCCAGCAGGCCTACCTCAAGGCTCCTAATGCCGAGGCGGATGACCACTTTGGCACCAGTGTGGCCATCAGCGGCGACAGCATCGTGGTGGGGGCCAACCTGGAGGACAGCAACCAGACCACCATCACCAACGCCGGCGCGGCCTACGTCTTCGTGCGCAGCGGCAGCAGCTGGAGCCAGCAGGCCTACCTCAAGGCTCCCAATGCGGGGGCGGAAGACAGGTTTGGCACCAGCGTGGCCATCAGCGGCGACACCATCGTCGTCGGCGCGTATCAGGAAGACAGCAACCAGACCACCATCACCAACGGCAGCACGGCTAGCGCCGACAACTCGGCCATCGATGCCGGCGCGGCCTACGTCTTCGTGCGCAGCGGCAGCAGCTGGAGCCAGCAGGCCTATCTCAAGGCACCCAATGCCGAGGCGATCGACGAGTTCAGCACCAGCGTGGCCATCAGCGGCGACACCATCGTCGTCGGTGCCGCTCGCGAATCCAGCAGCCAGACCACCATCACCAACGGCAGCACGGCCAGCGCCGACAACTCGGCGTCCACCGCCGGTGCCGCCTACGTCTTCGTGCGCAGCGGCAGCAGCTGGAGCCAGCAGGCCTACCTCAAGGCCCCCAATGCCGAGACGGAGGACAGGTTTGGCACCAGCGTGGCCATCAGCGGCGACACCATCGTCGTCGGCGCGGAAACCGAAGACAGCAACCAGGCCACCATCACCAACGGCTCCACAGCCAGCGCCGACAACTCGACCTTGTATGCCGGCGCGGCCTACGTCTTCGTGCGCAGCGGCAGCAGCTGGAGCCAGCAGGCCTACCTCAAGGCTTCCAATGTCGGGGTTGACGACCGATTCGGCATCAACGTAGCGGTCAGCAGCGACACCGTCGTCGTGGGTGCGTATCAGGAAGACAGCAACCAGACCACCATCACCAACGGCAGCAGCGCCAGCAGCGACAACTCAGCCATAGAAGCCGGCGCAGCCTATGTCTTCAAGCTCGGGAACTGAGTGATGAACGCTTCTGCATTCCTGCCCCCATTCCTCGGAGAGATTTTCATGATGCGGCACGATAGTTCCCCACGCAGCCCTTCGCGCAGCGGTACCCGTTGGGGTGTCCGGCTTGCTGCTGCTGTGCTGGCCAGCAGCCTCAGCGCCTGTGGCGGTGGTGGTGGTGGCGGCGGTGGAGGCAGCAGTGCCACCGCCAGTACCTGGAGCCAGCAGGCCTATGTCAAGGCACCCAATGCCGAGGCCAACGACCTATTCGGCACCAGCGTGGCCATCAGCGGCGACACCCTCGTGGTGGGCGCAGACAACGAAGACAGCCCCCAGACCACCATCACCAACGGCAGCACGGCTAGCGCCGATAACTCGGCTTCCACTGCAGGCGCGACCTATGTGTTTGTGCGCAACGGCAACGGCTGGAGTCAGCAAGCCTATCTCAAGGCACCCAATGCCGAGGCGGGCGACCAATTTGGCGAAAGCGTGGCCATCAGCGGTGACACCATCGTCGTTGGCGCTTTCGCTGAAAGCAGCAACCAGACCACGATCACCAATGGCAGCACCGCCAGCGCCGACAATTCGGCCTCCGGTGCCGGCGCAGCCTATGTGTTCACCCGCAGCGGCAGCACCTGGATCCAGCAGGCCTACCTCAAGGCTCCCAACGCCGAGGCCAACGACAGTTTTGGTGCCAGCGTAGCCATCAGTGGTGACACCATCGTCGTCGGTGCCACCAAAGAAAACAGCAACCAGACCACGATCACCAACGGCAGCACCGCCAGCAGCAACAATTCAGCCTCAGCTGCCGGTGCCGCCTACGTCTTCGTGCGCAGCGGCACGGCCTGGAGCCAGCAGGCCTATCTCAAAGCGCCCAACGCCGATTCAGCTGATTTCTTTGGCTACAGAGTGGCCATCAGCGATGACACCATCGTCGTCAGTCCTTACGCTGAAGACAGCAACCAGACCACCATCACCAACGGCGCGACCGCCAGCACCGACAATTCGGCTTTCGCTGCCGGTGCGGCCTACGTTTTTGTGCGCAGCGGTACCAGCTGGAGCCAGCAGGCGTACCTCAAGGCCCCCAATGCCGGGGCCAACGACTACTTCGGCTACAGCGTGGCCATCAGCGGCAACACCATCGTGGTGGGCGCCCTCAATGAGGACAGCAACCAGGCCACCATCACCAATGGCAGCACCGCCAGCGCCGACAATTCGGCATCCGCTGCCGGCGCGGCCTACGTCTTCGTGCGCAGCGGCAGCAGCTGGAGCCAACAGGCCTATCTCAAGGCCTCCAATGCCGAGGCGATCGACCAGTTCGGCATCAGCGTGGCCATCAGCGGCGACACCCTCGTGGTGGGTGCCACGAGCGAGGGCAGCAACCAGACCACTATCACCAACGGCAGCTCCGCCAGCGCCGACAACTCGGCCTCCAACGCCGGCGCGGCCTACGTTTTTGTGCGCAGCGGTACCAGCTGGAGCCAGCAGGCGTACCTCAAGGCCTCCAATGCCGACGCTGACGACCAATTCGGCACCAGCGTGGCCATCAGTGGCAGCACCCTTGTGGTGGGCGCGCATCAGGAAGACAGCCCCCAGAACTCCATCACCAATGGCATCACCGCCAGCGCCGACAACTCGGCATCTCTTGCTGGTGCGGCCTATGTCTTCAAGTTCGGGAACTGAGCGATGAACGTCTCTGCATTCCTTCCTCTTCCCCCGTTCATCGGAGAGATTTTCATGATGCGTCACGATAGTTCCCCGCGCAGCCCTTCGCCCACCGGCACCCGCTGGGGCACCCTGCTCACCGCCGCCGTGCTGGCCAGCGGCCTCAGCGCCTGTGGAGGTGGTGGGGGCGGCGGTGGGAGCAGCAGCAGCGCCGCCGCCAGTACCTGGAGCCAGCAGGCCTATGTCAAGGCCCCCAATGCCGAGGGCTACGATTTCTTCGGCAACAGCGTAGCCATCAGCGGCGACACCCTCGTCGTCGTCGCAGAAGCCGAAGACAGCAACCAGACCACCATCACCAATGGCAGCACGGCCAGCGCCGACAACTCGGCCTCCGGTGCCGGCGCAGCCTATGTCTTCGTGCGCAGCGGAACGACCTGGAGCCAGCAGGCCTATCTCAAGGCCCCCAATGCCGAGGCCAACGACAGGTTTGGCTTCAGCGTGGCCATCAGCGGCGACACCATCGTCGTGGGTGCCCTCTATGAGGACAGCAATCAGACCACCATCACCAACGGCAGCTCCGCCAGCACCAACAACTCGGCATCGCTTGCCGGTGCGGCCTACGTCTTCGTGCGCAACGGCAGCAGCTGGACCCAGCAGGCCTACCTCAAGGCGCCCAATGCCGAGGCGAGCGATTTCTTCGGCTCCAGCGTGGCCATCAGCGGCGACACCATCGTGGTGGGTGCCACGAGCGAGGCCAGCAACCAGACCACCATCACCAATGGCAGCACCGCCAGCGCCGACAACTTGGCCTCCCGTGCTGGCGCGGCCTACGTCTTCGTGCGCAGCGGCAGCAGCTGGAGCCAGCAGGCCTACCTCAAGGCACCCAATGCCGAGGCAGATGACCACTTTGGCACTAGTGTGGCCATCAGCGGCGACACCATCGTGGTGGTGGCCAACCTGGAGGACAGCAACCAGACCACCATCACCAACGGCAGCTCCGCCAGCGTCAACAACTCGGTATCCAACGCCGGCGCGGCCTACGTCTTCGTGCGCAGCGGCAGCAGCTGGAGCCAGCAGGCCTACCTCAAGGCCTCCAATGCCGAGGCCAACGACAGGTTTGGCAACAGCGTGGCCATCAGCGGCGACACCATCGTCGTGGGTGCCCACTATGAGGACAGCAACCAGACCACCATCACCAATGGCAGCACGGCCAGCGCCGACAACTCGGCATCCGCTGCCGGCGCGGCCTATGTGTTTGTCCGCAGCGGCAGCAGCTGGAGTCAGCAGGCCTACCTCAAGGCACCCAATGTCGGGACGGGCGACCAGTTTGGCGAGAGTGTGGCCATCAGGGGCGACACCATCGTCGTCGGCGCGAACGGCGAAGCCAGCAACCAGACCACCAGCACCAACGGCAGCACCGCCAGCGCCGACAACTCGGCATCCGATGCCGGCGCGGCCTATGTGTTCGTGCGCAGCGGCAGCAGCTGGAGCCAGCAGGCCTACCTCAAGGCCGCCAATGCCGAGAGCGACGACTACTTCGGCTCCAGCGTGGCCATCAGTGGCAGCACCGTCGTGGTGGGTGCCTATGGCGAATCCAGCAACCAGAACACCATCACCCATGGCAGCACCGCCAGCGCTGACAACTCGGCAACGACTGCCGGCGCGGCTTACATCTTCAACTTCGGAAACTGAGTCATGACACGTATCTCTTTCAACAACAAGACCACCACCACAGCCCTGGCAGCGGCGGCCGTGCTCGTTATCGCCCTCATCGGCTCCTGGCTCTGGTTTCTGCGCGCACCGGCCCAGGCGCCACTGACCCAGGAGCAACTACGCACTCTGGCGGCTCAGGCCAGCAAGCCCGGCGCCAAGCAAGGCCGGGAAGCCGACCCCTACAAGGACGAGGCCGTCAAGAACGCCATCCGCAAACAGGCGCCAGAGATCCAGAAGCCCTGGCTGGCCTACTTGGCGACCAAGCCCAAGCAGACCGAAGGCGCCATGACGCTGGACTGGACCATCACCCCGGACGGCAAGGCCACACAGGTGGCGGTGATGAACAGCGGCTTTGAGAACGCCGCCTTTAATGAGGGGGTGCGGGCTGCGCTGGCCGCCATCGTCTTCCCGCCGCCGCCCGGTGGCCAGCCCTACTACGCGACGCACAAGCTATTTTTCAAGCAAGACCCGAACGCGAAATGATCTACCCGAGCGTTTTAACCCGATTCACTTTCTCTGGTTCAAGCACACACACTGCTGCCTTGAGCAGACGCTATGGCCCAGGACATTTTTTGCAAGCTGGCTTTACTTTGATTGAATTAATGGTGGTACTTCTGATCATCGGCGTGTTGGCGGTACTGATCGTGCCCAACGTTCTGGACCGGGCTGACGATGCCCGCGTCACTGCGGCCAAGACTGACATTGCCAACCTGACGCAAGCTCTCAAGCTGTACCGCTTGGACAATTTGCGCTACCCATCTGCGCTGCAGGGACTACAGGCTTTATTGACTAAACCGACGGTGGCACCAGCGCCAATCAATTGGAGAAGTTACGTGGATCAGTTGCCCAAAGACCCCTGGGGCAATCCCTATATTTACCTGAATCCCGGCATTAAAGGCGAGGTAGATGTGATGTCTTACGGCGCCGATGGCATGCCTGACGGTGAAGGCAAGAATGCCGACCTTGGCAACTAGTAGTCATAAGATTGGCCCAGTTCAGTTGCCTACCACCCGCGTCCCCAACTTATACGCCGGCAACCCCGCCAACATGCGCTTGCCATAACTCGTCTGCGTCAGGCGCTTGTCGTAACAAATGACCTGCGCGCGGTCTTCCTCGGTGCGGATGGCGCGGCCGGTCCACTGCAGCAGCTTCACCCCCGTGGCGGGGATCACCAGCTCGTTGAAGGGGTCGCGCCCCACGCTGCGTAGCCACTCGGCGCGCGCTTCGTCCACCGGGTCGCTGGGTGGTGCGAATGGTAGCTTGGCAATGAACACGGTTTCGCACAGCGCACCGGGCAGGTCTAGCCCCTCGCCAAAGCTTTGCAGGCCAAACAGCACAGACGGCAAACCACTCTCCACGCGCTCGGCGTGGGCTGCCAGCAAGCGTGTGCGCGACTGCGTGCCCTGCACCAGCACCATGTCCATCAAATGGCCGGGCAGGGCGTCGGTGGCGGCACGCATCTGCGCACGGCTGGTGAACAGCACCAGCGCGCCGCGTTTGACCTGCTCGATGTCGTCCATGAGCGCACGCACCATCTCGGCCGTATAGGCGTCGGCGTGTTTGGGGTCGGCCTGGGTGTGCACCACGGTCAGGCTGCCCTGGGCGCTGTAGTTGAAGGGGCTGGCCACTTCCAAGGCGGTGACATAGGCCTTGTTGGACAGGCCCGCTTCCTTGAGGAAGTAGTCAAAACTGCCGCAGCTGGTGAGGGATGCACTGGTGACGATGGCGCCGCGCACCTGGCTCCACAAAAACTGGCGCAGCAAGTCGCCCGGCACGATGGGGCAGGCATGCGCAGTCATGGTCAGGTAGCCGTTGTCGCTCTCGGCCTGCAGCCATTTGGCCAGCGGCTGCTCGCCATGTTCCAGCAGCAGCTGCGCGGTAGATACCAGGCTGCCCAGGCGCGGTGCCAGGCCACCCAGCTGCGCATACAGCTGGGCGCACAACACGGCCTGCGACGGGTCGTCTTTGGCGATAGCTTTCACATCCACACCCAGCGCCTCCAGCGCCTTGGACAGGCCATTCGCCTGCGCGTGGATTTGGGTCACCGGATCCACCAGCGCATCGGGCAACACACCATTGGCAAAACGCAACGTGCCGTCATTGCCTTCGCCGCGCGCGTTCTGGCCCGTGTGGGCCCACACCAGGTCCATGGCCATGCGGGCCAGCGTGGTGAGTGCGCCCTTGAGCTGGCTGGTCACGGTTTGTACGTCTTCGCCCACATGCAGTGCCAGCTTGCCGGCCACCTCGTTCATGGCCTTGGGCAGCTTGTCCAGCCAGCGCAGATTGCTCAGGTCCATGGCGTTGGAGAACTGGTCCAGCGCCACGGCCGGCAGGTGGTGGCCTTCGTCAAACACCACCAGGCAGTTGTCCAGGTCGGGCAGGGTCTTCATGCCCAAGGATGCCAGCACCAGGTCGTGGTTGGCCACGATGACATTGGCCTCGGCCAGCTTGGTGCGCGCGTTGTAATAGCTGCATTCTTTGTAGCGCGGGCAGTGGCGCGCCGTGCAAGTGTGGCGTTCGGCGGCCACGGCTGACCAGTCGCGCGGGTCCGGCGTATCGGGCAAGGTGTCGCGGTCGCCGTCCCAGCTCACCACGGCCAGCTTGTGCGCCATGCTCTCGTAGAGCGACTGGCGGCGTTCTTCGATGGCCTCTTGCGACAACGCCGACACCTTGGGCTGCGGCCTGTCGTCGTCAAACATATCGTCTTCGGCCGCGCCACTGCCCACCAGACGTTCCAGCTTCACCTTGCAGACGTAGCGCCCGCGGCCCTTGGCCAGCGCGTAGGCAAAGGGCTGGTCCATGCTGCGCGCCAGGGCGGGCAAGTCCTTGGTCATCAGCTGCTCTTGCAGGGCTACGGTGGCGGTGCTGATGATGACGCGCGTCTTGCGTTCCAGCGCCATGGCAATGGCGGTAGAGGCATAGGCTGCGCTCTTGCCCACGCCGGTACCAGCCTGGATGACGGCAATGGCCTTGGTGGGGTTGGGGTGCTCGCCAATATCGGCTTGCGCCAGCGTGGCGGCCACGGTTTCGGCCATCTGGTGCTGGCCGGGGCGGCGCCTAAAGCCACTGGTGCTGCCCACCACGGTCTCGAAGGCGTGCAGGGCGTGCTGGGCCAGGGCGGCGCTGGCGGGCGGCAGGGAGGAAAAGTCGGACAAACGGGGGGACCTTCAGCGCGGGGGAGGGCTGAATATACAGGCAGCAGGGATAATCGGGCCTGCGCCACCCCGGGGTACTTTGTGTTACGCCGTACGCGCCGCCTTTTCATCCACCCGGAGATCTCTGTATGACCCCCGTTACTTCTTCTGCCCCCGTGGCTTCCCGTGTGGCTTCGCGCCGTAAATTTATGGCCAATTCGGCTGTAGCCCTTGTGGGTACTGCGCTACCTGCTATCAATTTTGCACAATCGGCCAGTACGGTCGAGCGCCAGTTCAGCCCCAAGCCGGGCGCGTGGCGCACCTTTGAGGTCACCACCCGGGTGGACATTGCCAAACCCCAGGGCGCGACCCGCCTGTGGCTGCCCATTCCCTCGGTCAACAGCGACTGGCAAAAGTCACTGGAAAGCAGTTATCAGACCAATGGCACCGCCCGCATGGAAGACGACAACACCTATGGCGCACGCATGTTGTTTGTGGAGTTTGCTGCCGACCAGGCCAAACCTTTTGTGGAGCTGACCAGTCGCATCCAGACCCAGAACCGGGCTCAGGACTGGAGCCAAAAGTCTGCCCCCGCCGAAGACGCCGCCAGCCTCAAGTACTGGACCCAACCGACCAGCCTGCTGCCCACCGACGGCATTGTGCGCACCACCGCGCTGGAAGCCACCCGCGGCGCCAAGACCGATGTGGAGAGGGCCCAAAAGCTGTTCGACTGGATCGTGACCAACACCTACCGCGAACCCAAGGTGCGTGGCTGTGGCGAGGGCGACATCAAGACCATGCTGGAAACCAACAACCTGGGCGGCAAGTGCGCCGACCTGAATGCGCTGTTTGTGGGCCTGTGCCGCTCCGTGGGTATCCCCGCGCGCGACGTGTACGGCCTGCGCGTGGCGCCCAGTGCCTTTGGTTACCGTGAGCTGGGGGGCAACTCTGCCAGCCTCAAGGGGGCACAACACTGCCGTGCCGAGGTCTACCTCAAGGGCCATGGTTGGGTGGGCATGGACCCGGCCGACGTGGCCAAGGTGATGCGCCAGGAAACCCCGGAGTGGATCAAGACCGCCAAGAACCCCTTGGTGGCGCCCGTGAACAAGGGCCTGTTTGGCGGCTGGGAAGGTAACTGGATGGCCTACAACGTGGCACATGATGTGGCACTGCCCCAGTCCACCGGCCCCAAGCTGGGCTTCTTTATGTACCCGGCGGCCGAGACTGCCGCGGGCCGCCTGGACTCTTACGCGCCGGACGACTTCAAGTACCAAATCAGCGCCAAGGAAATCGCGGCCTGAACGGCCTGACGAATGCCCCACACTCTGCCTATGCCCCAGCCCCATGCCCTGATTGATTTTGGTGACCCGCACCACACCGCAGCCCCGCTGCGGCTGGCGTTTGGGCCGCCCGACCAGGTGCTGGTGGCGCATGCGGTGGACGAGGTGGCCGCGGTGCTGGCGCAAGTCGACGCGCTAAGCCGCCAAGGACGCTGGTGTGTGGGTTATGTGCGGTACGAGGCGGCACCCGCGTTTGACGCGGCGCTGCAGGTGCATGCGGCCGACGGGCCGCTGGCCTGGTTTGGCGTGCACACGCAGCCCTTGCCAGACGTCTTGCCCGCCAGTGCCGCCGAGCCCACGGTGGTGTGGGACGGTGGCGTGGAGCGTGTGGTGTTTGACCAGAACATGGCAGAGATCCATCGGGCCATTGCGGCGGGAGAGCTGTACCAGGTCAACTACACCGCGCCACTGCAGGCCCAATTTGCGGGCAGTGCGCTGGCCTATTTTCAGGCGCTGCGCCGCGCCCAGCCACGGGCCTACAGCGCTTTCATCGACGCCGGGACCGAGCAGGTGCTCTCGGTCTCGCCCGAGTTGTTTTTTGACTGGGATGGCACGCACATCCTGAGCCGCCCCATGAAGGGCACCGCCGCACGTGGCGCCACGCCCGAGGACGATGCCGCCAACGCCACGCAGCTGCGCAATACCCCCAAAGAGCGGGCCGAAAACGTGATGATCGTGGACCTGATCCGCAACGACCTGTCCCGCCTTGCGCAGCCCCACAGTGTGAAGGTGCCACGCCTGTTCCATCTGGAGGCGTTGCCCACGGTGTGGCAAATGACCTCGGACGTGGAGGCGACCACACGCCCCGGCACCACGCTGCTGGAGGTGTTCACCGCGCTGTTTCCGTGTGGCTCCATCACCGGCGCACCCAAGGTGCAAGCCATGCGCATGATCAAAGCGCTGGAACCCGCGCCGCGCGGTGTGTACTGCGGCGCGGTGGGTGTGGTGCGCCCCGGCGGCCACGCCACCTTCAACGTGGCGATTCGCACCGTCACCGTGCAGGGCGACGCGGCGCGCTGTGGCATTGGCAGTGGCATTACCTTTGATGCGCAGGCCGAGGGGGAGTGGAACGAGTGGCGCAGCAAACGCATGTTTTTGGAACGCGCCAGCCAGCCCTTTGAATTGCTGGAAACGCTGGCACTGCGCGACGGTGTGTTGCCGCATGTCGATCTGCACCTGGACCGCATGGCCACGGCGGCAGCGCACTTTGGCATGCCGTGGGACCGGCAGCGCGCACTGCAAGCGTTGCAAACCTTGGCCACCACGCACCCCAAGGGCCCGTACCGTGTGCGCCTGCTGTTGCCAGCCCACGGGCATTTTCAGGCCCAGGCCTTTGCGCTGGTGGACACGCCCCAGCCCGTGCGGCTGCAACTGGCCAGTGCCCCTTTGGCCGATGCGCACAGTGAGTTTGTGCGTTTCAAAACCACACGCCGCGCCCACTACGACGCCTTCACGCCTAGCGATGCCACGGTGTTTGACACCGTGTTGTTCAACCCCCAGGGCGAAGTGACCGAGTGCACACGTGGCAACATCGCCGTGCTGCTGGATGGCCGCTGGATCACACCGCCGCTGGCCTGTGGCTTACTGCCCGGTATTGGCCGTGCGGTGCATTTGCAAAGCGGCCGCGTGAGCGAGGCCGTGGTGCGGGTGGAAGACTTGCAGCGCGCGCAAGGCCTGGCGTTTGTCAACAGTTTGCGAGGCTGGCTGGATGCCGAGTTGGTGGCCTCCTAAGGCGCTCTGCGCGCTATTGCTGCTGCTTGGTGCCGGTGTCTGCGCACAGGTGGCAGGCCATGGTGCCAAACGTGTGTTGGCGGCAGACCTGGGCCTGGTGGTTAACCAGGCCGACCCGTATTCAGTGGCGGTGGGTGACTACTACGTGCGCCAGCGGGGCCTAGATGCCAGCCAGGTGCTGGTTGTAGACCTGCCCGTGAAACCCGTGCTCAGTGCGGCCGAGTTTGAGCCGCTGCAAGCGCAACTCAAGGCCGCCTTGGGTGGCAAGACCCGTGCATTAGTGCTTGCCTGGGCCCAGCCCTATGCGGTGGAGTGCAATGGCATCACCGCTGCCGTGACGCTGGGCTTTGACCCCGAGGTGTGCAAAAACACCTGTGCCCCCAGCAAGCCCTCGCCACTGTTTAACCGAGTGCTCACCCCCGCGCATACGGAACAGGGCCTGCGCCCCTCCATGCTGCTGGCCGCCCGCAGCGTGGAGAGTGCCAAGGCGCTGATTGACCGTGGCCTGGCTGCCGACCAGCAACTGGGCAAGCGCGGTGTGCCACTGGCCCACGCCGTGTTTGTCTCCACCCTCGACAAGGCGCGCAATGTGCGTGCCCCCCTGTTTCCTGTGGCTGCGGTGGTGCCTGCATTGGGCCTGCAGATTGACCGCGTGGACAGCAGCCAGGCCGAGCCCTTGCCCCGTGTCATCCTCTACCAAACCGGCAGTGTGCGTGAGGAGCACATGGCGCGCATCGCATGGCTGCCGGGCGCGCTGGCGGACCACCTCACCTCATTCGGCGGGCAGCTGCTCCACGCACAAGGCCAGATGAGTGTGCTGGACTGGCTGGAGGCCGGCGCCACGGCAAGTTACGGTACGGTGAGTGAACCCTGTAACCATCTGCAAAAGTTTCCCCACCCCGCCTTGCTGCTGGCGCATTACGCCCAAGGCGCCAGTGCGCTGGAAGCCTACTGGCGCAGCGTGGCCTGGCCCGCACAAGGCGTGTTCATCGGCGAGCCGCTGGCCGCCCCCTTCGGGCGCTGAGGCACACACCATGGCATCAGTGACCCCCTCTCGTAGCCTGCTGGACCTGATGCGCAGCCCCGCATCTGCAGCGCCCGTGGTGTGTGGGGTGCTGGCAGTCAATGTGATGGTCTTCTTGGCCATGTTGCTGGCCGGGGCGGGCTGGTGGCATGCGGCGCAGGGCGTGCCCTTGGCTTGGGGGGCCAACTTTGGCCCGGCCACGCAAGATGGCCAGTGGTGGCGCTTGGGCACGGCCATGTTTGTGCATTTTGGGGTGATGCACCTGGCGCTGAATATGTGGGCGCTGTGGGATGTGGGCCGCCTGATGGAGGGGCTGCTGGGGCGCTGGCGGTTTGCGGCGCTGTACCTGG
Source organism: Rhodoferax sp. XS2R6 (assembly GCF_056521365.1). Taxonomy (NCBI): domain Bacteria; kingdom Pseudomonadati; phylum Pseudomonadota; class Betaproteobacteria; order Burkholderiales; family Comamonadaceae; genus Rhodoferax; species Rhodoferax sp. XS2R6. Next base: position 451,713 of record NZ_JBWMAY010000002.1, read on the forward strand.
GCAGCGGGGTGTTGGGCAATGGCGTGTCGCTGGTGGTGCAGGGCAACCAGGCGGTGTCGGGCGGGGCATCGGGCGCGGTGTTCAGCCTGTACGGGGCCTTGCTGGTGTTTTTGTGGCGCGAGCGCCGGCAGGTGGACCGGTCCGAATTTCGCTGGCTGTTTGGTGGGGCACTGTTTTTTACGGCATTGATGCTGGGTCTGGGCTTGGTACTGCCTGGCATAGACAACGCGGCACACGCCGGTGGCCTGCTGGCGGGCGCCTTGCTGGGCGGGCTGCTGGCCCGCCAGTGGACAGCCCAGAGCCCGCCAGTGCGGGCTTGGCAGTGGGCATCTGCCAGCGGGGTGTTGCTGCTGGTGGCGCTGCTGTGGCGCACCTTGCCAGCACCGCCCTACCTGATGGGGGAAGAGCTGAAGGCCCGGGCCGGCATTGCCCAGTTTTTGCAAGAAGACCAGCGCATCAGCCAGCGCTGGGGCAGCCTGGTGCAGAGCGGCCAGCAGGGTGGGCAAACTTTTGAGCAACTGGCCGGGCGCATAGACGCTGAAGTGGCCGCGGGCTACGCGCGCAGTTTTGACCGCCTGGCCGCTGTCGCCCCAGCCGGGGATGCGCCCTCGGCCGCTACGCTGGGGGCTTTGCAGGCCTATGCGGTGCAGCGTGCAGAGGCAGCACGCACGCTGTCTGATGGTCTGCGCCGAGGCGATGCCCAGGCACTGGACGCGGCCTTGCGCCCCGCCTCTGCACCGCTGCTGCCCCGGCGCTAGGCGCGCTGCTGCAGCACCAGCCGCTGCACCAATTGCGGCATAGGCATGGGTTTGCCAAACAGCCAGCCCTGTGCCAGCTGCACACCACGCTCGCGCAGCAGGCGTGCCTGGTCTTCGGTCTCCACGCCCTCGGCAATCATCTTCAGGTTCAGATCCTTGGCCATGTCGATGATGTGCATGGCCACATGGCTGGTGGCGGCCCCGGTGCCCAGGGTGTCCACAAACGATTTGTCGATCTTCAGGTAATCCAGCGCAAAGGTGCCCAGGTAAGACAGGCTGGAGTAGCCCGTGCCAAAGTCGTCCACCGCCACCTCGATACCCAGCGCGCGAATATCCCGGATGATCTCGCGCACTCGCACTGTGTCCATCAGGCCGCGCTCGGTGGCCTCCACCACCAGCTGCTGTGGGCCGGCCCCGCTGCTGTGCTGCAGGGCACGCAGGCGCTCCACCGTGCACGCCGACTTGAGGTCCAGCGACGACAGGTTGACGCCGATATGAAAGCCCGGGTAGCGCACCAGCAGGTCCCCCAGGTCTTGTGCGCACAGCAGGAGCACGCGCTGGGTCAGGGCCTGGATCAAGCCCGACTCTTCGGCCACGGGAATGAACTTGTCTGGGCCCATGGCCAGGCCATCCCCACGGCGCCAGCGCAGCAGGGCTTCGGCCCCTACGCATGCGCCCGTGTGCAGGTCGATGAGGGGCTGGTAGAGCAGGTAAAACTCGTTTCTGCGCAGCCCGGTGCGGATCATGGCGGGCAGCGCCATCTGCTGGCGCGCCACCAGAAACACCAAAAACGCCAGTGCCAGGCCCGCCAGAATGCCCAGCGGCAGCAGCTCCCGAATGACCGCCGTGGTGTGGGCCTGCAGCTGTGCCAGCGGCAATGCCGCCAGCGTCACCGTAGAGAAGTTGCGCGACTCCACGGTGGCCACCAGATAACCATCGGCCATGAAGGTGGCCTGGCCACCAGTGCGTGGGCGGTCTATCCAGGCGCGCTGCACCGTTCCGCGTGTGGACCGGAAACTACCGTTGCGGGGGGAATACGTGGCCAGCGAGACATCGGCTGGCGTCGTGGGAATGTCGACGGTGATGGCTTCGTGCACGATGGCTGCGTAGCCTCCGCGCTCCACCACAATGAAAGTCATGCCCGGCGCAAATGGCAGCTGCACCTGCGTGTACAGGGTGATGCCATCCTTGCTGGGGGCGCCTGGCACGGGGGGCAGTGTGTAGGCTTGTTCCAGCTTGCCGTACGAGGTGCACAGCAAGCGCCCGTTGGCGATGTGGGCCATGGCCTGAATGTCGGCTGAGACCAGATCGATCTCGCCCATGCGGGCCATTTGGGCGGCAGAGCAGGGGGCATCGCTGTGGGTCTGCAGTTTGGCAATGCCTGCATACACCTGCTTGGTGGCACGCTCGGAGCGCTGCAACACGGCGTGGGCATAGTCCAGCATGTGCTGCTGCTCGGCCTGCAAGCTTTGCCGCTGGGCCATGTGCAGCGTCACCCCGATGGGGATCGCCCCGGCCAGCAGACCGGCCAATGTGGCCATGGTGATGGTGAGCTTTTTGTTCAAAAACACCTCGGAGGCGGTTGAGCTTGCAGCGCGCTGCTGCAGTGTACTGCGCTCCCTGGGTCTTGTATTTGCTATGAATTAAGGAGCTGCTTGCGCATACTCCATAAGGGTTAGAGGCCTATTTCATTCAGATTTTTCAAGGGCAGCAGCGTGCGCTGACTCTCAAACTGCCGCGCCTCGCCGCTCAGCGGGTCGATGAAGGCAATGCGCTGGGCCAGCAGCTGCAGCGGGCGGGCGTAATCGGTAGCGTCTTCGGGGGTGAGGGTGGGGTACATGCCGTCAAACAGCAGGGGCAGGCCCAGCGCCGCCATGTGCACACGCAGCTGGTGGCGCTGGCCGGTCAGCGGTTGCAGCTGGTAGCGGGCCCATGGCCCCAGAGTTTCCAGCGGTGTGATGTCGGTGATGGCATTCACGGGGCCGTCCACCTCGGTCTGTTGCATGAAGTGGGACGACACGGCGATGCGGCTCTCGCGGTGGAGGGGCCAGGGCAGGGCGGGGTTGGCCGGCGCGATGCACTCGTAGGTCTTGGCCACTACCCGGTCGCGAAACAGCGCGTGGTAGGCGTCGCGCGTGGCAGGGTTGATGGAGAACAGCACTAGGCCGGCGGTGTCGCGGTCAATGCGGTGGATGGGGACCAAGTCGTGCAGCCCCAGCCGGTTCTTCAGGCGCACCAGCACGGTCTCTTGCAGGTATTTGCCCGAGGGCACGACCGGCAGAAAGTGCGGCTTGTCCACCACCAGCAGGTGTTCGTCCTGCCACAGCACTACTTCGTCAAAGGGGATGGGCGGCTCGGCCGCCAGCGCGCGGTAGTAGTAGAGCCTGCGCTTGGGCGTGTAGCTGCTGTGCGGCGCCAGCACCAGGCCCTGCTCGTCCACCACGTCGCCGTCCTGCAGGCGCTGCAGCCATTGGGCGTGGGTGATGCCGGGGAAGCGTTGCACCAGAAATTCGAGCACCGTGGCCCAAGGCCCCTCGGGCAGCACCACGCTGCTGGCGCCTACCCCGTTGCGCGTGGGCGGGGCGTTGGGGCGGGGGCGCGCCATGCCAGCCGGGTTAAATGCGTTCGAACACCACGTCCCACACGCCGTGGCCGAGCTTGATGCCGCGGTTCTCGAACTTGGTGAGCGGGCGGTAGTGTGGCTTGGGTGCGTAGCCGGCCAGTTCGGGGTTAGCTGCCAGCGCGCGGTTTTTGAGCTTGGGCTCGGCGCTCAGCACTTCCAGAATCTGCTGGGCATAGGGTTCCCAGTCGGTGGCCGCGTGCAGGTAGCCGCCGGGCTTCAGGCGCGCGGCCAGCTTGGCCACCAGCGGGCTCTGAATCAGGCGGCGCTTGTTGTGCTTGGTTTTGTGCCAGGGGTCGGGGAAGAAGATGTGCACACCGTCCAGGCTGGCCAGCGGCAGCATGTGGTCAATCACCTCCACGGCATCGTGGTTGCAGATGCGGATGTTGGGAATGTTGTTTTCACCAATGCGCTTGAGCAGGGCGCCCACACCGGCCTCATGCACCTCGCAGCACAAAAAGTTGGTGCCCGGCAGGGTCAGTGCAATTTGGGCCGTGGCCTCGCCCATGCCAAAACCAATCTCCAGGACTACCGGGCGCTGTGTGCCAGTCTTGGCATCATTTTGGCCCTCAGCCCCCGCCGCACCTGCGAAAGCAGCTTCGAAATCGATAGCAGATGGCTGGTAGGGAAAGAGAAATTTCGGCCCCAACTCCTCCACCGCCTTGATCTGCCCACTGCCCATGCGGCCCGCGCGCTTCACAAAACTCTTGATGGTGCGCATGAAGGGCTTGGCGCCTTCTTCGTCAGGGTGCTCGGGCGGGGTGGTGTCGGGTGTAGAGGTGGTCATGGTCGGCAGTCGCGGCAAAAAGGCCGGGCCTGCATTGTATGCAGGGGCGAGGGAAGGGGCGGTTTGGGCCAACTTGCGGAAGTTGGCCAGTGACTGCTCTCTGGAAAACAATCGCTCCCACTTGTCGTACCGCGGGATACGCAGCCGCCTAGCTGAAGTTAACCTGACGCCAACAGAAGTATCTAAGGCTGGTAAAGCACTTCATAATCAAGACCCCCCCGCTTTTCGAGATGCCTACCTTTCATCATGGATAAATTCTTGCTGCAGCATCAGGTGCTGGAGCGGCTCGCCGAAGACCTGCTGCAAGCCGAACAGGCAGTGCGTGCGGCCCATGAAACGGCGACTCACGAAGAAAACATTGCCGAAAACAAATACGACACATTGGGACTCGAGGCTGCCTACCTAGCTACCGGCCAGGCTCGGCGCGCCGAAGGCATCCGTCAGGCGATGGCCAATTGGCGCCAATTCCGCCCGCGCCCCTACGACGCCAGCAAAGGTATTCAGCTCGGCGCGCTGGTCTGCCTAGTCGATTCCGATGACAAGCAGCAACAGCTCTTTCTCGGGCCGGATGGGGGCAGCATGAAGTTGGTCAGCGGCGCTCAGCTCGTTCAGGTTATCAGTAGCGAAGCCCCTTTGGGCAGGGCCATGCTGGGTAAATGTGAGGGTGATGAGGTTTGGATGCAGGTTGCTCCAATCCGACAGCAATTTGAGGTGCTGCGGGTTTATTAATCCGCAAGCAAGCCCACGCCAAATTGGCTGAGGTCAGCAGACGTGCCTGGAGGCTAGACTTCATCCGCACCGAGATTGCCCGAAACCACGGCTGGCCCACAGTGGCTCGGCTAGGCAAGGTTGGCCTGCTGGTGGAAGTCAGCTTCTGTAACGCGGCCTCCTAGTGCGGCCGGTGCCGCCACGCATCACCGGCAAGTCTAGGCTGCACCGGCACCCTCTGCAACAGCTTTTAGCTTCCTGAGTGTGACCGGAAGACCTGAGTTCAGCTGTCTGGACAGCATAGGACCTAGAACAAAGGACAGAAAACCTGAGAACGTAACCCTGTGGATGACCTCTGTCGCTCCTTTCATGGGAACGAGCTCGTGCTCGAATAGCATGCGAAACAGGGGAATCTTCGATTCGACCGTGAAGCACTTGCCTGGTTCAACTTGAGTAAGAAGCATAGGAACCGTCATGCCCTTAGGGGGAGTGAGACGACCGCGGCTACCGACGCGAAATGGACCTTCAAGAAATGCCTGCTTTGTGTCTGGGTCCCACGTATGCCAGTTTTGGACATCTTCGTATATTTGGAAGACTCTTTCGGCGGAGGCGGCAATTGCGATTCGATGTTCAACTTTCATTTAGAACTTTCAAAAATGGAAAAAGTGGTGTGAGCGGTCTAGTGCGATAGGAAAGTTAAGTTCACTAAGTGCCGCAGCTCGAACTGAGTGAGAAGACTGCTTATGTATGTCGTTGATTTATAGCCGAATTTTTCGAGCCGCCTATGACGAGAAGGCTCACGCAGCATGGGGCTGATGACAGAAATTCATGGCGGGTTACCGCCCACAACACAGATTCGACGTGAGGTGACTAATAGCTAGCGGCTTTGCTCAGTTTGAAACGTTAAGTGTCAGCTCATTTTGGCAAGCGCGGAGCTGCCCGAAGGTGGAATATCGGTTTTCGCGGCAACCTGGCTGTCCATCGCAACCATCAGGTGGGCCAGCGTTGAATGTCCGCTATCCAGTCATGAGTCGGAAACGCAAGAGGTCCGCTTCGAGTCGATTGGGAGTGTTGAATATTCACTACACACGCTAGGTGGAAGCCATCCATGCCGGCAAATCGTGTGAAGATAAACAGAACGAAGTTGACAACGCGAACTCCTGAGATAGTCCCCATGACATACCACTGGTCTGATTCCACCGACTCCCTGGACTGGGACGAACTCGCCGCGCTCTACCGTGTTGCCCCTTTGGGCAACAAGACGCCCGAGGGGCTGAAAACGGCCTTTGGCAACAGCATGTTCCGTTGCTTTGTGTATGACGATGGCGCGTTGGTGGGCGTGGGCCGGGTGCTGGCCGATGGTGTGGACTGCGCCTATGTTTGCGACGTGGCGCTGTTGCCCAGCCACCAGGGCACAGGTCTGGGCAAGGAGATCGTGGTGCGGCTGGTAGCCTTGTCGCAGGGGCACAAGAAAATCATTCTTTATGCGGTGCCGGGCAAGGAGCCGTTCTACCGCAAGTTCGGTTTTCGCCGCATGCGCACCGCCATGGCTATTTTTCAGGACGCGCAGGCTGCGGCCGAGCGTGGTTATATCGACGAAAACTAAAGGAAGTCCGGATGTACAAATTGCATTGCTTTGCCCAGTCAGGCAACAGTTTCAAGGTGGCTTTTTTGCTGCGTGCGCTGGGCCAGCCCTATGAGCCAGTATTTTTGGACTTCATGAACGGAGCCTCACGCGACCCCGCGTGGCGCGAGGCCACCAACGAAATGGGCGAGGCGCCGATTCTGGAGGACGGCACACGCCGCATCACGCAGTCCGGTGCCATCCTCAGCTACCTGGCGGACAAACACGGCGCGTATGGTGGCACCACACCCGAAGAAAAGCTGGAGGTGCTGCGCTGGATCTTGTTTGACAACCACAAGTTCACCAGCTACTTCGCCAGTTACCGTTTTAGCAAATCGTTTGGCCCGGTGGCACCCGAACCGGCCGTGATGGCCTGGCTCAAGGGCCGGCTGGAAGTGGCCTACGACATCGTCAACAAACACCTGGCCAAGACACCGTTTATGGTGGGCAACGCCCCCACGATTGCCGACTTTTCGTTGAGCGGCTACGCGTTTTACCCCGAGGAAGAAAACGGGCTGGACCTGCTGAACCGCTACCCGCATGTGGCAGCCTGGGTTGCGCGCATGCAGGCCCTGCCCGGCTGGGTGGCGCCCTACGACCTGATGCCTGGCGACCGCATACTGCCCAAGTGGTGATGCCGGGGCATTTGCACGTAAGCTAGGGCGGCGTTCACAATTCGCTTCACTTCGGGAGGGTTGTCGTGTTCCTGCTTCGTGTGCTTCAGCGCTGGTCGACCGGTTTGCGCATTTGCCTGCTGTTGGCTGGCTGCGTGCTGGTGGGGCAGGCGCACGCAGCGCCCGGGTTGCAGCTGAACGTGGATGAGCAGGCCTGGCTGGCAGCGCACCGCGGCAAGACGTACACGGTGGGCTTCGACCCGTTTGCGGGCATGGACAGTTTTGAATTCCGGGGCCACCGCGTGGGCCTGCTGCACGACCTGCTCAAGGACATGCAGGCCCAGTTGGGGCTCCATGTGGTGCCAGCCCAGGTCAAGGGCTGGGATGATGCTTACAACCGCTTTGTCGCGGGCGACATCGACATCCTCTACGGCGCTAACGCCACACCCGAGCGCGAACGCATCATGCGGTTTACCCGCCCCGTCTGGAAGTACCCCTACACCGTGTTTGCACGCAACGACACGGCGGTGCAGACGCTGGGCGACCTGGATGGCAAACGTGTGGGTTTTATTCGCAATGACTTTGTCATCGGGCAGCTGCCGCTGGAGTTTCCGAACATCCATGTGCAGAGCGTGGAGTTTGACGAACAGGAGGCGGGCCTGAAGGCGCTGGAGCGCGGCGAGCTTGACGGCTTTGTGACCGCGGGGGGCGGGTTGGAGTACGAGTTTTTGTACGCCCACCCCAAGCTGGCCCTGGTGGCAGAGCTGCGCGCCATCACCTCGGACATGACCCTGGCCGTGGCCCGGGACCAGCAGCTTCTGGCAGGCCTGTTGGACCGCTACATTGCCCAGCGCGAGGCCGTAATCCGCGACATGAAGGCCAAGGCACAGCGCCTATACAACCGCAAAATCCTGCGCCTGAGCGAGGCCGAGTTGCGCTGGCTGGAGAAAAGCGGCACCGCCGTGGTAGGCGTGGCCGAAGACTACCTGCCTTTCGACTACTACGACAAGGGCGAGTACCGTGGCATTGCCGGCGAGATGCTGCGGCGCATTGGCGACACGGTGGGCATCCGCTTTGAGGTGGTCAGTGGCACCTTTCCCGACATCATGGACAAGGCGCGCAAGGGCGGTGTGGACGTGGCCAACATGGCCAAGACCGAAGACCGGCTCAAAGACTTTGTGTTCCCCCACGCCATCAGCACCGAGCGCGACATCATCGTGGGCCTCAAGAGCAGCGCGCCGGTGCAGGACGTGTACGGGCTGGACGGGCAACGGGTGGCGGTGATTGACGGTTTTTGGCACGAGGAGTACTTGCGCAAAAACCTGAAGAACCCGCAGATCGTACGCACCGCAGACATCATGGAATCGCTGCGCCTGGTGCGCAATGGCGAGGTGGCCTACATGATCGAGAACCCCACGGTGGTGGAGTTCTACATCAACGGCCTGGGCTACACCGACGTGGTGAAACGCGGCAACACCTCCAAAGACTCGTTTGTCTACTTCGGCGTGAGCCGGCGCCAGCCCGAGCTGGCTTCCATCATGGACAAGGTGATTCCGTTGATTCGCTTTGAGGACGCCAAGTACGCCGGCATCCAGAGCGTGCCGGCGCTGCGCAACGAGGCCAACCGGCGGCTGATCCTGATCGTGGTGTTTTTGCTGGCGGCCTTGCTGGGCATTTTGATGCTGGTCATCAAGGTGGTACGCAAGCTGGCCGAGCAAAAGGCCCGCACCCAGTTTTTGACCGAGCGCGAGCATTTTCTGTACACCGACACCCTGACCGGCTTTTACAACCGCAACTATTTCAGCGACCGGGCCGAGCAGGCGCTGCGGCCCGACTACCCGCAGGCCGTGGTGGTGGCCGACTTGAACAACCTCAAGCGTGTGAACGACAGCTACGGCCACGCCGCGGGTGACGCCTTGCTGCTGCTGTTCGCGGGCCTGGTGCGCGAGCAGTGGCCCGAGGGGCATTTCTTCCGCATGGGGGGCGACGAGTTCCTCATCGTGCTGCCCGCTACCAGCGAGGCCCAGGCCCTGGCGGGCATGGAGGGGCTGCGCCAGCGCTGCCTGGGCACCCGGTTGCCGGCCGTGCCTGATGCCTGGGGCGCCCCCAGCGCCGCGTTGGGCCACGCCATGCGTGCGAATGCAGAGCAGCCCCTGGCGCAGTGCATTGCGCAGGCCGACCAGCGCATGTACCAGGCCAAGGCGCAAATGAAAAAGCGGCGTTCGGACCTGGAGGGTCCTGCGCCCGAACCCTCAGCCTGAGGCGGTGGCCAGGCGCCATGCTTGCACCCAGCTTGCTAGGTGGTCTGGCGTGTGTGTGCCGGCACCTGGCGGCAAGCCCAGCGCCTGTGCGGCCTGCTGCAGGGCCTGCAGCGCAGCCTGGGGCGTGGTGGTGTCCAGTGCGGCAGCGCCATTTTGTTTGCTGAGTTTTTCGCCGTTGGGGCCCAGCACCAGCGGCGTGTGCAGGTAGTGCGGGGTGGGCAGGCCCAGTGCCCGCTGCAGTCCAATTTGCCGCGCCGTGTTGTCGGCCAGGTCTTCACCGCGCACCACATGCGTGATGCCTTGTGCCGCATCGTCCACCACCACTGCTAGCTGATAGGCCCACAGGCCATCGGCCCGTTTGAGCACAAAGTCGCCTACGGCCTGTTCCACATCCTGGCTTTGCGGGCCCAGGCGGCGGTCGGTCCAGTGCAGTAGCTGGGCGTTATTTGCTATGAATTCAGGAGCTTCTTGCGCAATATCCATAAGCGCTAGAGGCCAATTAGGCTTAAAAATAGCGGTATCAGTGCGCAGGCGCCAGGCACGGCCGGGCTTGCCGTGTAGGCCGCCTCGCTCGGGCCTGCAGGTACCGGGGTAGACCAGCTCGCCGTGGCGCGGTTTGCCGTCACCGCGCGCGGCCAGCGCTTGTTCAATGTCTTTGCGCGAGCAGGCGCAGGCGTAGGCCAGCCCGGTGGCAATCAGTTGCTCCAGCGCGTGTTGGTACAGCGTGTTGCGCTGGCTCTGCCACACGGGCGGTTCGTCGGGGTGCAGGCCGCAAGCGGCCAACTGCTGCAAGATGGTCTGGTCGGCGCCGGGCACGCAGCGTGGTGTGTCCACGTCTTCGATACGCACCAGCCACTGCCCACCATGCGCCCGCGCGTCCAGCCAACTGGCCAGCGCCGCAACGAGCGAGCCCGCATGCAGCGGGCCCGTGGGGGAGGGGGCAAAGCGCCCCCGGTAGGTCAAACGGCTGTTCACGCCATCGAAAGTGCCAGCTCCAAGCCCGACACAAATGCATCTTCCACCCGGTGCCCCAGGCACCAGTCGCCGCACACGCCCAGGCCGGCCTTGGCGTCCAGCAGGTGGCTGTGGCCCAGGGGCTGTTCGGTCTTGGCGTACATCCAGCGGTGCACGTCGGCGTGTGCCGGTTCGGCGCGGATACCGGTGATCTCGGAGAAGGCCTTGATCAGTTTGGCCTGCACGCGGGCGGGGTTGTCTTGCAAATGCTCTTGTGACCAGGCGGCGCTGGCTTGCACGGTCCAGCGTTCCACGCGGCCGCGGCCGGGTTTGCTCGATTCACGTGTGAGCCAGGCAATGCGGTGGTGCGTGCTGCGCGCCGCGTTCCACTGCGGGCCCAGGGTGGTGAGGCCGGGTTGCACGGCTTGCGGAAAGGCCAGCATCAGCGTCCAGCACGGGGCCACCGACACCTTGGTGGTTTTCTTGGCCAGCGCCTCGCCCTTGGGGGTGGTGGCCAGCAGAGCCTGCGCTTGCGGGTGCGGGATGGCCAGCACCACAGCGTCAAAACCGCTGTAGACGTGGCTGCTGTCGTCTGCACCGGTGGTGCGCAGCTGCCATTGGTTTTTGTTAAGGGCGTCGGGCGCAATGCCCATGACGCGGGTTTGCAGTTCTACACAGCCCGCGTCCACCAGCGGTTTGGCCCAGGCACCTACTAGGGCATTCATGCCGGGCGATGGCACCCAATGCGGTTCACGCGCCGGCAAACCGGCAGCGGCCACGCGGCCGTGGGAGTCGAGCACACGTACGGTGTTGGCGCTCCAGGGGCGGCACAGGCCGGCGGTGGTTTGCAGGGCCAGCTCAAAGCGCGCATCGCGCACGGTGAAGTACTGCGCGCCATGGTCAAAGGTGCCGAACGCGCTGCTGCGCGTGGACATGCGCCCGCCCAAGCCCTGGCTTTTGTCAAACACGGTCACCCGGTGGCCTGCTTGCACCAGCGTGCGTGCACAAGCGATACCGGCCATGCCGGCGCCCACGATAGCGATGTGTTTGGAAGTGGTCATGGGCGCAATCTCCAATAGTTGTAGTGGTCTCTTTATACACGCTGGCCGGGCCCCACGGGCTTACGCGTTGCGGTGTTCTTCGAGCAGCGCGTCGCGCGTGGTCGGGCTCTCTAGCTGGCTCAGCCACCATTGCAGGGCTTTGCCCTGCTGGGTGGTTTTGTTCAGGCGCCAGGCGTAGTGCAGCGGCACCTGGCGCTGCGCGCGCTCGGTGCGCTTGACGACCAGGCGGCCGGTGTCGATGTAGCTGTCGGCCATGCAGCGCGGCAGGTTGCCGCCGCCCAGGCCGCGCAGCTGCGCATCCAGCTTGGCGTGCATGGTGGGCACGGTGAACACATCCTGCCCACTGAGCAGGCCAAAGGTCTGGCCCGCGCCCCGGCTGATGGAATCGGCTACGGCCACGGCGCGGTGTTTCTGGATCACCTCGTCGCTGAGCGGCTCGGGCGCGTTGGCCAGCGGGTGGTGAGGGGCTACGGCATAGACAAACGTGATGTGGCCCAGCGGCTTGCTGTGCACGCCGGCGGTACGCGCTGAATCAGGGGCTACACCAATCGCCAGGTCGGCCTGGCCGCGGGTCAGGGCTTCGAGCGTGCCCGACAGCGTTTCTTCGCGCAGGCGGATGCGGGTGGGGGGCGACTGGCTGAAAAAGCTCTCGCACAGCTCCATCATGGTGGGCTTGGAGATGACGGTGTCGATGGCAATGGTGAGCTGCGGCTCCCAGCCCGTAGCCACACGTTTGACGCGGTTGGCCACCGCATCAATTTCTTCGAGCAGGCGCGCACCTTCGCGCAGCAGCTCGGCCCCGGCCTCGGTGAGCTTGGCCTGGCGCGAGCTGCGGTCGTACAGCAGCACGTCCAACGCGTCCTCGATCTGGCGCACGCGGTAGGTCAGCGCGCTGGGCACCATGCCCATCTCGCGCGCCGCCGCGGCAAAACTGCCGGCTACCGCAATGGTCTGCAGCATGGAGAGCGCGTCGGGGGTCAAAAAGTCGCGGGCGTTTTGCATGAAGCATGCCTTTATGTTGAATTGGTTTGAATGATGCCATCAAACAGCGTGGATGGAAAACACCCTGCCGAGGCCTAAAGTTCAACCCATCAGCAAGACACACAGAGAAAGGACACCGTATGTTGACCTTACGCAAATCCCAAGACCGCGGCCAAGCCGACCATGGCTGGCTGAAGTCGTTCCACAGCTTTTCGTTCGCCGGTTACTACGACCCTGCCCACATGGGCTGGGGCAACCTGCGCGTCATCAACGAAGACCGCATTGCCCCCGGCACCGGCTTTGGTACCCACGGCCACCGCGACATGGAAATCATCAGCTACGTGATGTCGGGCAACCTGGCGCACAAGGACAGCATGGGCAACGTCAAGGGTATTCCGCCCGGTGATGTGCAGCGCATGAGTGCGGGCAGCGGTGTGCAACACAGCGAGTTCAACCACGCCCAGGGCGAGACCACACACTTCTTCCAGATCTGGATCGAGCCCAACGTGCGCGGTATTGCTCCCAGCTATGAGCAGAAGAGTTTTGACCAAGCCGAAAAACAGGGCAAGCTGCGGCTGGTCGCGTCGCCCGACGGTGCGGACAACAGTGTGCTGATCCATGCCGATGCCAAGCTCTACAGCGGCCTGTTTGACGGTGCCGAGAGCGCCGAACTGGCCCTGGACCCCGCCCGCAAAGCCTATGTGCAGGTGCTGCGCGGCGGTGTGGAAGTGAATGGCGCCAAGCTCACGACGGGTGATGCGGCGCTGCTGGAGGGCGAAAGCCGCATTACCCTGGCCCAAGGGTCCAACGCCGAAGTCTTGGTGTTTGACCTGGAAGCCTGATTTTTTAGTTTTTTAACCAACGAAGGAGATCCTCATGTTTGACAAATTCCAAAACCCCCTGGCCCTGGCCGCGCGCATTCTGTTGGCAGCCTTGTTTGTGCCTGCTGGCATCAGCAAGATTGCGGGCTTTGCCGGCACCGTGGGCTACATCGGCTCGGTCGGCTTGCCGCTGCCCGTAGTCGGCGCAGTGCTGGCCATCGTGGCCGAAGCGGGCGGTGGCATTGCGCTGCTGCTGGGCTTGCAGACCCGCTTGGCTGCGCTGGTGCTGGCTGTGTTCACCCTGGCCGCGGGTGTGTTTTTCCACGCCTTCTGGGCCGCCGCCCCCGAGGCTGCGCAGATGCAACAAATCATGTTCATGAAAAACATCGCCATCGTGGGTGGTCTGTTGATGTTGACGGCCTTTGGCCCCGGCGCGCTGAGCCTGGACGCCAAGCGCGGCAAGTAATCCCCCTGGAGCCCGCACGCTGCGGGCCCCTCTTGTTTCGCCTTAACTTTCACCTTTATCAAGGAGCTTTGACATGGCAAAAGTAGCAGTGGTATTTCATTCCGGTTACGGTCACACGCAGCGCCTGGCGCAGTCGGTGGCACAGGGCGCAGCGGCGGACCTGATCACCATCGACGCCGACGGCAATGTGCCCGAAGCCGCTTGGGACACCTTGGCCGCGGCCGACGCGATCATCTTTGGCTCGCCCACCTACATGGGCAGCGTGAGCTGGCAGTTCAAGAAGTTTGCCGACGCTTCGAGCAAGCCTTGGTATGTGCAGGCCTGGAAAGACAAAATTTTTGGCGGCTTTACCAACAGCGCCAACGTGGACGGCGACAAACACTCCACGCTGCACTACTTCATGACCCTGGCCATGCAACACGGCGGCCTGTGGGCCGGCACCGGCATGGCCTATAACAACCACAAGGGTTCGCAGCGCGCCGACCTGAACTACCTGGCGTCCAACGCCGGCCCGATTGCCCAGACCCCGGGTGACGCCAGTGCCGACGAGATGAACCCCGGTGATCTGGAAACCGGACGCAAGTATGGCGAGCGTATTGCTGCGCTGGCGGGCAAGCGCGGCTAAGCGGCTTTTGCTCTTGTGAAACCCAGGCCCGGTGCTGTGGCACCGGCCTGGGTTTTTGCATGCGGCTTGCTAAGATGGCTGCGGCACTTTTGCCAGCAACCCGAGGTTTTTCCTCTTATGCAATACCGTCGTGCTATCTCTTTGCTAGCTGCTTGCGCAATATCCATGGGGTCTGCAGCCTCATTTCATGCCCAAGCGCAAACCGATGCATCGGCCCTGAGCGCCGTGTCGGCCATGCCACTGGCGTCGGTGGTCGGGGCCAGTGCGGGCGCGGTGGTGGCGGTTCCTGTGGCTTTTTCTACCGCCGGTGCGGTGCTGGTGGTCAAGGGCGTGGAAGCCTCTGCCAAGGGCACCGTCTACCTGTTGGAGCGTGTATCCGACGGCGCCCGCGCCAGCGTGGAGGTGTCGGGCAAGGTGGCCAGTGGTGCCTCCACAGCCGTGGGCACCGTGGTCACGGTCAGCGTGATTGGTGCAGGTGTGGTGCTGTCGGTGGCCGGCACGGTGATTGCCTTTATCCCCAATGAAATTGGCAAGGCCTTGTTGCACAACGAACGTGTGAGCCGCTGATGCGCAGCGCCGCATGCCGTGTGGTGGTGGCGCTTGCCCTGGGGCTGGGGGCACTGGCCCCGGCCCTGGCGGGCCGGCCCTGCAACGAACCCCAGGCCCTGAAGGTGGCCACGGTGGAGCGTTCGCTGGGCCTGGCCCTCAGCACCCTGAAAACGCTGGACGCCAGCGGTGCCAAGGTGGTGGTGATGGCCCGTGCCGGGCAGGACCTGAGCAAATACGGCATTCGTTACTCGCACCTGGGCTTTGCCTACCAGCAGCCCGACGGCCAGGGCGGCCAGGTGTGGCGCGTGTTGCACAAGCTCAACCAATGCGGCACGGCCGAATCGGCCATCTACCGCCAGGGCCTGGGCGAATTTTTTATGGACGACCTGTGGCAGTACGAGGCGGCCTGGCTGGTGCCCACCGACGCCGTGCAAAAGCGCCTGCTGGCCGTGCTGCTGGACGAGAAACAGGCCCTGCAGCTGCACCACAAACCCTACAACATGGTGAGTTACCCCTGGGCACAAAAATACCAGCAGTCCAACCAGTGGGCGATTGAAACGCTGGCCCTGGCCATGACGGCCGACGGCAAGGCCTCGGTGCTGGACCGGCTGCAGGCCCAGGCCTGGTTGCAGCAGCAGGACTACCAGCCCAGCACCCTGACCATTACCGCACTCACCCGCCTGGGCGCGCGCATGACCAAGGCAAATGTGGCGTTTGACGACCACCCCGATGTGAAGCGTTATGCGGACAAGATTGAGACCGTGACCGTGGATTCTGTGTTTGCCTGGATGCTGCGTGCTGGCTTGGTCGACAAGCCGCTGGTGACGCAGCGGTGAGCGTGTCAGGACGCTGATGGTTCGGTCTGCAAACCCACGGTTTGCAGGTCGGCGCCCAGCGCCCGCCGTTCGTCAAACACAAAACAGCCACCGTGGTAGTGGCTGCCATCGGTTTCCTCAAAGTACTTGAGGATGCCGCCTTCGAGCTGGTAGACGTGCTCCAGCCCTTCTTCGCGCATCAGGATGGCGGCTTTTTCGCAGCGGATGCCACCAGTGCAAAAGCTCACCACGGTTTTGTCTTTCAGGTCGTTCAGGTGGTTGCGCAGCGCATCGGGGAATTCGGTGAACTTGGTGATGCGCCAGTCGATGGCGCCGTCAAACGTACCTTCGTCCACCTCGAAGTCGTTGCGTGTGTCTAGCGTGACCACCGGGCGGCCGTTGTCGTCATGGCCTTGGTCCAGCCAGCGCTTCACGGTGGCTGGGGCCACGGCCGGCGCACGGCCCTGGGCCGGCTGGATGGCGGGGTGGTTCATACGGATGATCTCGCCCTTGACCTTGACCAGCATCTTCTTGAACGGCTGGGTATCGGACCAGCTCTCTTTGGGGGTGATGTCGGCAAAACGGGCATCGGTGTGCAACTGGGCCACAAAACCGCGCACCGCGTCGGCCGGGCCAGCCAGGAACAGATTGATGCCTTCTTCGGCCAGCAGGATGGTGCCCTTGAGCTGGAGCGCCACAGCACGCTGCTGCAGCAGCTCGCGCAATGCGGGTGCATCGCTGATGGGTACGAATTTGTAGGTGGAGATGTTCAGGATGGTGTTCACCCCCTGATTTTAAGATTGTCAGGCGCGGGCCAGTTGCTGCAGCAGCCATTGGCGTGCGCCTTCGGTGTCGGCAAACACCCGGGCGTCTATCACGCCGTCCAGCAGGGTCTCAAAACGCGGCTTGAGCAAGGTGGCGCCCTCCACAGCGGGGCCAATCACAAAAGCCACTGCCTGCAGGCGTGATGCAGCCGGGCGAGACGCGTAGTCTTGGCGGGCACTGGTGTACAGCGCTTCGCTGTAGACCAGGGTGTCATGCAGGATGTTGCAGATGGCCCAGGGGCCGGCCGCATTCAGCGCGGGGGCGTACTGCCGCATTTGTTGGGATGTCTGGCTGCGCATTTCTGCGTTCCAGTCGCCGCGCATATGGACCGTCAGGATGGCCTCGGACAGTTCTACCAGGGCAGTACCGTGCGGGCGGAAGGCGGGTGTCGCCATGTTTCTTGCTCCAAATCGGGTCGAGGCGGGTGTTCCCGCTTATTTTGTCTCCTGCAGTGTCATTGTGACGCAAGGCAGTGCCCCTGTGCCCTGGTCGCGGCGTTGGCAAAACTACAATCAAGCCATGTTTGTACACCTGCGCCTGCACACCGAATTTTCCGTGGTGGATTCCACCAACCGCATTGACGAGGTGGTCAAGGCCGCAGCCAAGGACGGCCAGCCGGCCATGGCCATCACCGACCTGAATAACCTGTTCGGCGCCATCAAGTTTTACCGGGAAGGCCGTGGCAAGGGCGTCAAGCCCCTCATCGGGGCCGAACTCATCATCGAAGGCCTGGGCACCGACCCCACCGCGGTGTCACGCGTCATCGTGCTGGTGCAAAACAAGCAGGGTTACCTCAACATCTCGGAGCTGATTGCCCGCGCCTTCACCCAAAACGTGGTGAAAAACCAGGCCGTGGTGAAGATGGCCTGGCTCAAGGAGCTGCACGAGGGCCTGATTTGCCTGGCCGGTGCACAGGCGGGCCCGGTGGGCCAGGCGCTGGTGCAGGGCGACACCGACCGTGCCTACGAGGCCGCCATGCAGTTGGCCGGTGTGTTTCCGCACCGCTTTTACCTGGAGGTGCAGCGCGCCGGCCGGTCCGATGACGAGGCCCACGTTATTGCCACGGTGCAACTGGCCGCCCGCATGATGCTGCCGGTCGTGGCCACGCACCCCATCCAGTTCACCGAGCCCGACGACTTTGAAGCGCACGAGGCCCGTGTGTGTATTGCCGATGGCGAGATCCTGAGCAACCCCAAACGTGTACGCCGCTTCACACGCGAGCAGTATTTCAAGAGTGCGGCGCAGATGGAGGAATTGTTTGCCGACATCCCCTCGGCCATTGCCAACACGCTGGAGATTGCCAAACGGTGCAGCCTGACGCTGGTGCTGGGCAAGCCGCAGCTGCCGGTGTTCCCCACGCCCGAGGTCAATGGCCAGCGCATGTCGCCGGAGGAGTATTTCCGCTACGCGTCGTTTGAGGGTCTGAAGGACCGCATGTTGCACCTCTACCCGAAGGCTGACGCACGCGAGGCGCAGATGCCACGTTACGTGGAGCGCCTGGAGTTTGAGCTGGCCACCATTTTGAAGATGGGTTTCCCGGGTTACTTTTTGATCGTGGGGGACTTCATCAACTGGGCCAAAAACAACGGCTGCCCGGTGGGGCCAGGCCGCGGCTCGGGTGCCGGCTCGCTGGTAGCGTATGCGCTCAAGATCACCGACCTGGACCCGCTGCAGTACAACCTGCTGTTCGAGCGGTTTTTGAACCCCGAGCGGGTGTCCATGCCCGACTTCGACATCGACTTTTGCCAGACCAACCGCAACCTGGTGATCGACTATGTGAAGGATAAATACGGCAAGGACGCCGTGAGCCAGATTGCCACCTTCGGCACCATGGCCGCGCGCGGTGTGGTGCGCGACGTGGGCCGTGTGCTGGACATGAGTTACACCTTTTGCGACGGCATTTCCAAGCTCATTCCCAACAAGCCGGGTACCAACGTCACGCTGCAGCTGCCGCCCACCGACGGCAAGAAAAACGACAAATACGTCTACGCCAGCGAGGCCGAGCCCCTGCTGGCCGAGCGCGAAGAGAAAGAAGAAGACGTCAAGACCTTGCTGGAGCTGGCCCGCAAGTTGGAGGGCATGACGCGCAACATCGGCATGCACGCCGGGGGTGTGTTGATTGCGCCCGGCAAGCTGACCGATTTTTGCCCGCTCTACCAGCAGCCCGGCAGCGAGTCGGCCGTGAGCCAGTACGACAAGGACGACGTGGAGGCGATTGGCCTGGTGAAGTTCGACTTCTTGGGTCTGGCCACGCTCACCATCCTGGAGATCGCGCGCGAGTTCATCATGAAGCGCCACCCGGGCCAGGAAAACTTTGCCTACGAAAACCTGCCTCTCAATGACGCCAAGGTCTACCGCTTGTTCAGCGAGGGCAAGACCGAGGCCGTGTTCCAGTTTGAAAGTGTGGGCATGCAGCGCATGCTGGTGGACGCCAAGCCCAGCCGCCTGGAAGACCTGATTGCGCTGAACGCCTTGTACCGCCCGGGTCCCATGGACCTGATCCCGAGTTTTGTGGCGCGCAAACACGGCAAAGAGGTGATCGAGTACCCGCACCCGCTGGTGGCTGAGATGTTGTCCGAGACCTACGGCATCATGGTCTACCAGGAGCAGGTGATGCAGACCGCCCAGATTTTGGGCGGCTACTCCTTGGGCGGCGCCGACATGCTGCGCCGCGCCATGGGCAAGAAGAAGGCCGAGGAGATGGCCGAGCACCGCGCCATCTTCCGCGCCGGTGCGGCCAAAAACGACATCAGCGAAGAAAAGGCGGACGAAGTTTTTGACTTGATGGAGAAGTTTGCGGGCTACGGCTTCAACAAGTCACACGCCGCCGCTTACTCGCTCCTGGCCTACCACACGGCCTGGATCAAGGTGCATTACACGGCCGAATTCTTCTGCGCCAACATGACGGTGGAAATGGACGACACCGACAAGCTGAAGGTGCTGTTTGAAGACGCCGAGACCATGGGCCTGAGCTTCGAGCCGCCCAATATCAACCGCGGCTTCTACCGGTTTGAGCCCATCTCCAACAAGGAAATCCGCTACGGCCTGGGTGCTATCAAGGGCACCGGTGAACAGGCCATTCTGGCCATCGTGGCGGCACGCGAAGGCCGTGGCCCGACCGAAGAAGCCGGTCCCTTCAAGAGCCTGTTTGACTTTGCCCGCCGGGTCGACCGCACGCGCCTGAACAAACGCTGCGTGGAAGCGCTGATCAAGGCCGGCGCCTTTGACACCATCCACCTGAACCGGGCCTCCCTGGTGGAAAGCATGGACCGCGCCTTCGACTTTGCCGCGGCCAGCGCCGCCAATGCGAACCAGCACGGCCTGTTCGACATGGGCGGCGAAGACGACCATGGCTCAAGCACCCAGGAACCCGATCTGGTGGAAGTGCTGCCCTGGGGCGTGCGCGAGCAGCTGACGCAGGAAAAATCGGCGGTGGGTTTTTACCTCTCGGGCCACCTGTTTGACGAGATGGCACTGGAAGTGCGCCGGTTTGCCAAACGGCCGATTGAGGAGGTGCTGGAAACCCGCGAGCCGCAGGTGCTGGCCGGCATCATCAGCGGTTTCAAGGTCATCAACGGCAACCGCGGTAAGGTGGGCATCTTCACGCTGGACGACAAGTCTGCGGCCATCGAGGCCACGGCCGACGAAGCCATGCTGACCACCTACCGCCATCTGCTGCAAGACGACACCTTGGTCATCGTGAGCGGTCGCCTGCAACCCGGGCGCAACGGCTTTGCCGCGCGGTTTGTGGTGCAGCAGCTGTGGGGGCTTGAAGAGGCGCGTTGCCGCTTTGGCAAGTTCCTGCGTGTGGCGGTGCAGCTCGATGGGCAGCAACGCGCACCCGATTTACACGCCATGGTGCGCGAGTTTCCGGCGGTGCGGGAAATGTCGGAGCAGGGTGAACTGGTGCGTGGCCTGCCGGTACGCCTGCAACTGCAGTGCCTGACGCCCGAGGGTGAGGTGGCGGGCGCTGCGGTGGACCTGCACCTGGATGAGCGGGCCAAGTTTTTCCCCAGTGACGCGGCCCTGGCCAGCTGGCGGGGCCAAGCCTACCAGGGCAAAGCCGCCATCGTCTACGATTTATAAGCCTTTTAGGCCTTTAGCCCCCGTGGATATTGCGCGAGCAGCTATCAAATAAATAGCGCTCTGTAGGCCTCAGGGGCCCAGCAGCGTTTGGGGTGACAGCACAATCACCAGCGGTGACCAGACCTTGCCGTTGTCCAGGGGCAGCTTTTCGGTCTTGTCGATGGCGTTGAGGGCCGCGTTGTCCCACGCGGTGTTACCGCTGCGTTTGCTGATGCGCCGGCTCAGGATATCGCCGCTGGGGCTGAGCGAGACTTCAATCTCGGTGATGGGGTTGCCCGAAATGATGTCGGTGTAGGTGACATTGGGTTTGATACGTGCCGCCACCCGACCGAAGTAGCTGGCACCGGGGCCTGCACTTTTGGTGGCACTGCCGGCGCCACCCGAGCCTGTGGTCTCGCCACCGGCCAGCGCGGCCATGCGTTTGAGTTGGTCATCGCGGTTTTTCTGGGCCGCAAGCTCCGCGGCCTTGGTGGCCTTTTGTTTGGCCAGTGCGTCGGCTTTGGCCTTGTCGGTTTTTTCCGCTTTGGCCAATTTCTCGGCCTTCTCGCGGGCGGCTTTGGCGTCCTGTTCTTTGCGCAGCTTCTCTGCGGCCAGTTTGTCCGCCGCTTGTTTCTCGCGCTGCAGCTTGTCCTGCTGCGCCTTGCGTTCCTGTTCCAGCTTGGCTTGCTGCAGCTCTTTCTCCTTCTGCAGGCGGGCCTTCTCCTTTTCTTTGGCCAGGGCGATGTCAGCCGCTTTGGGCGTGTCCACCACAGGCGGGGCCGGTGGTGGCGCGGGGCGGACGGGAAGCGGCGGTTCGGGAGCGGGCTCTGGTGTCTCGGGTTCCGGTTCGGGCTCGGGGGGAAGGGGGGCTGCCTCTTGTGGCACGGTGGCCCACAGCTCGGCCTCCATGGTGACAGGGGGCGTCTCCCGCTTCCAGGCCACACCGATGGCTAACACGGCCACTAGCGCCAAGTGGGCTACCAGGGCCAGCAACACGGCCCGCACCATGCCGGGTGTGGCGGGCGGGGCAAATTCCAGGTGGCGGGTGCCGCTCATGGGGGTCAGTTGGCCAGTTGCACCGAGAGGCCCACGCGCTGGATGCCCGCGCGTTGCAGGGTGTCCATGACCTGGACCACACTTTCGTACTTGACCGCCTTGTCGGCGCTGATGACCACGGCCGAGTTGGTTGCCGCGGTGGCGCCTTTGGCACCCTGGGCACTCCCTTGTGCACGCTGGACGGCAGCGGCCAGGTCCTTGAGCACCAGGGGCGTGGTTTGTTCTTTCACCTTCATTTCCAGCTTGTCGTTTTTGCCGATGACGATCTGGATGATCTGGTCGGGCTGGCGCGCGGCTTTGCCCACACTGGGCAGGTCAATCATGCTGGGCGTGATCAGCGGGGCGGTGACCATGAAGATGATCAGCAGCACCAGCATCACGTCGATGAAGGGCACCATGTTGATCTCGTTGATGGTGCGGCGGCCTCGGCCGCGTCCGGCTACTGCGGGCATGGGTGGGTTCCTTGCGGTGGCTTAGCGGGCAGCCGGGGCAGAGGCCTGCGCGCTCACGTTGCGCTGCAGGATGTTGGAGAACTCTTCGATGAAGGTCTCTTGCTGGATGGCAATGCGGTCCAGGTCGCGCGCGAAGCGGTTGTAGGCCACCACGGCCGGGATGGCGGCAAACAGGCCAATGGCCGTGGCCACCAGCGCCTCGGCAATGCCGGGGGCGACCGTGGACAGCGTGACCTGCTGCAGCGAAGCCAGGCCGGTGAAGGCGTGCATGATGCCCCACACCGTGCCAAACAGGCCCACATAGGGCGACACCGAGCCGACCGAGGCCAGGAAGGAGAGGTTGCTCTCCACCGAGTCCATCTCGCGCTGGAAGCTGGCGCGCATGGCGCGGCGGGCACCGTCCATCAGCGTGCCCACATCGGCCACGCGGCGCTCGCGCAGCTTTTGAAACTCGCGCATGCCGCTGGCAAAAATACGTTCCATGGGGCCGCAGTGTTGGGCGTTTTTGCTGGCCGCGCTGAACAGGTCGTTGAGGCTGGAGCCGGACCAGAACTCGCGCTCGAAAGCTTCGTTTTGTGCCTTCACGCGGTTCAGTGCAAACAGCTTGCGGAAGATGGCGGCCCAGCTGGAAATGGACACCAGCATCAGCAGCAACATGACGGCCTGCACCACGATGCTGGCGTTGAGGACCAAATGGAGGATGGAGAGGTCTTGGTTCATCAGAAAGGTTCAGGTGGTCAGGTCACGAGCATCGCACGCAAACGGGCAATCGCTGTTTCCAATTGTTTCATCGAACTGGCGGTGGAAAAACGCACAAACTGGGCGGTCTGCGCCGTGCCAAAGTCCCGCCCCGGGGTGATGGCCACGTGGGCGCGGTTCATTACCTCAAAGGCAAAGTCCCAGCTGTCCTGGATGCCCAGTTTTTGGCAAAGTTCCGAACAATCGGCCCAGGCGTAAAACGCGCCATCGGGCATCACTGGGACCTTGAGGCCCAAGGCATTGAGTTGCGGAATGAAGTAGTCGCGCCGCGCCTTGAACTCGGCACGGCGCTGCTCGTACAGCGCAATACTCGCGTCCTCAAAACAGGCCAATGCGGCGTGTTGTGCAATGGTGCTGGGGCAGATGAACAGGTTTTGCGCCAGGCGCTCCACCACGGGCACCAGCACCTCGGGCACCACCATCCAGCCCAGGCGCCAGCCCGTCATGTTGAAGTATTTGCTGAAGCTGTTGATGCTGATGATGCCGTCGTCCAGCGCCAGCGCGGTCTGGCCAAACTGGTCGTCATGGCTCAGCGCCAGGTAAATCTCGTCAATCAGTGTGATGCCGCCGCGCGCCTGCACCACCTGGTGGATGCGGCGCAGCTCATCCGGGTGGATGGACGTGCCGGTAGGGTTGGAGGGTGATGCCAGCAGCACGCCACGTGTGCGCGGGCCCCAGGCCGCTTCGACCTTGGCGGCGCTGAGCTGGAAACGCTCTTCCGCCGTGGTGGGGATGAGCACCGCTTTGCCCTCCGCTGCGCTCACAAAGTGGCGGTTGCAGGGGTAGCTGGGGTCGGGCATCAAAATTTCGTCGCCCGACTCGATCAGGGCCAGGCACGCCAGATGCAGCGCAGCCGATGCACCGGCGGTCACCACAATCCGGCTGGCCGGCACCTGCACGCCAAAGCGGCTGCTGTACCAAGCGCTGATACGTTCACGCAGCTGTGGCAGGCCCAGGGCCGGTGTGTACTGGGAATGGCCGTTGCGCACGGCACGTTCGGCGGCTTCTTGCACCAGTGGTGGGGCGGTGAAATCGGGCTCACCGATGTTCAGGAACACCATGGGCGCATCGGTGTGTGCCACCTGGGCGCCCAGGGTGGAAGCGGCCTTGGCCACCTCCATCACATAAAACGGTTCAATGTTCTTTGCGCGAGACGATATCTGCATGGGTGGCGCGGGGGCGTGTCAGGCTTTGCGGGGTTTCTTGGCCTTGTCGGCTTCCACCTCGGCGGCACGCAGGCTGGGCGCCAGGCCGTTGAGCACGCCGTTCACGTACTTGTGGCCGTCGGTGCCGCCAAACTCCTTGGCCAGTTCCACACACTCGTTGAGCACCACGCGCCAAGGCACGTCCAGGCAGTGCTGGAACTCGTACACCCCAATCCACATCACCGCGTGTTCGACAGGTGAAATCTCGCCCCAGGGGCGGTCCAGCAGGGGGGCGATCAGCGCGTCCATGGCCTCGCCGTGCTCCACGCAGCCGTGCAGCAGCGCGTCAAAGTGGGCTGCATCGGCCTTGTTGAAACCGGCCAGGTCGCGCGTGAACGGGTCAATGTCGTCCACCGCATTGCGGCCCACCAGGCTTTGGTAGAGGCCTTGCAGCGCGAATTCGCGTGCCCGCGTGCGGTTGGACTTGCCAGCCGCCTTGCGCGCACCCGTGGCCGTGAGCCCGGTGCGGGACTGGCGGGGCGGGCGCTTGGCCGCGGAGGAAGAAGGGGTGTCGCTCATCAAATACTTTCCAGAAGGTTGGCCATTTCGACGGCTACACGGGCCGCGTCGCGGCCTTTTTCGTCCTGGCGGGCAATCGCCTGGGGCATGTCTTCGGTGGTCAAAATCGCATTGGCGATGGGCAGTTGGTAGTCCAGCGCCAGGCGGGTCACGGCAGAGCCGGACTCGTTGGCCACCAGCTCAAAGTGGTAGGTCTCGCCGCGGATGATGCAGCCCAAGGCCACCAGCGCGTCGTACTTGCCTTTTTCGGCCATGGCTTGCAGGGCGACTGGTACTTCCAGCGCGCCGGGCACGGTCACGTGGTCAATGTCCTTGTCTGACACGCCCAGGGCCAGCAGCTCGGCCTTGCAGGCGGCCGCCAGCGCGTCGGTCACGCTGGCGTTGAAACGCGCCTGCACGATGCCAATGGAGAGTTTTTTACCGTTCAAACGGTCTTCGGTGGTGGTGCCTTTGTCTGCGCCAAACATAGTGGAGTTTTCCTTTCAAGTTGAGGACAGAGCTGAAGATCTGTCCCCAAAGTCATTACTTACAGATATAGCCGGTGATTTCCAGGCCGTAGCCGGTCACGCTGGGCATGCGGCGGGGGCTGCCCATCAGTTGCACCTTGTGCACGCCACATTGCAGCAGGATTTGTGCGCCAATGCCGTAGGTGCGCAGGTCGATGCGGCCACGCTCGGGCGCTTGGGATGCACGGGCGGTACCTTCAAACTGGGCCAGCAGCTGTTCGCCGGTTTCGCCGCAGTTCAGCAGCACCAGCACGCCTTTACCCTCTTTGGCAATGTGGGCCAGCGCGGTGTCCAAACTCCAGCTGTGCATGGAGCGATTGATTTCCAGCGCGTCCAGCACCGACAGAGGTTCATGCACGCGGGCGGGCACCACCGTGTCAGCTGTCCAGCTGCCCTTGACCAACGCCAGGTGCACGCCCTGGCCGGTGGTGTCGCGGAAGGCATGGGCCGTGAATTCGCCGTAGGCGGTTTGCAGGGCGCGCACACCCAGCTTTTCGATCAGCGATTCGGTGCGGCTGCGGTGTTCGATCAGGTCGGCAATGGTGCCGATCTTCAGGCCGTGCTCGGCCGCGAACAGCTGCAGGTCGGGCAGGCGGGCCATCGTGCCATCGTCTTTCATGATCTCGCAGATCACGGCGGCAGGCGTGCAGCCAGCCATGGCCGACAGGTCGCAACCGGCTTCGGTGTGGCCGGCGCGCATGAGCACGCCGCCATCCACCGCCTGCAGGGGGAAGATGTGGCCGGGCTGCACCAGGTCGTTGGCCACGGCACCCTTGGCCACGGCGGCCTGCACGGTGCGGGCGCGGTCGGCGGCCGAGATGCCGGTGGTCACGCCCTCGGCGGCTTCAATGGAGACGGTGAAGGCGGTGCTGTGCTTGGTGCCGTTGCGCGTGGCCATGGGAGGCAGCTTGAGCAGCTCGCAGCGTTCGCGCGTCAGCGTCAGGCAGATCAGGCCACGGCCAAACTTGGCCATGAAGTTGATGGCTTCGGGGGTGACGTGGTCGGCCGCCAGGACCAAATCGCCCTCGTTTTCGCGGTCTTCCTCGTCTACCAGGATGACCATGCGACCTGCGCGCATGTCGGCGACGATGTCTTCAACCGGGGAAATGGGGACGGGGGAGAAGGCGGTCATGCGCAAAGTACTTTCAAAAGAGCGGTCCAACAAGGCCGTGCCGATGGCAGGCGTGTCCCCGATTATCGCCGCAAACCCCAAGGCAAGCCCCGGCACAAGGGCAATGGATCAGGTTTCAGCGCCGGGCCGCCCCAAGCTTAAACGCGCCCCCTTGGGGGGCAGCGACCCGCGCAGCGGCGGAGCGTGGGGGCTTAGTCCACGGATGCGCTCCAGCGCGTACCCCAGCCTTTGTCGAGGGCGCGGCGCTCGCGTTTGGTGGGGCGGCCATGTTCAATGGCATGGGCGGGCTCGGCGGCCAGGCGGTTCTGCTCGGCCATCTCGCTGCGTTGGGCCACGCTTTCGGGGGTTTCTTCGTACAGCTGCTGCGCCACGGGGGCCGGGCCACGCTGGTCGCTGATGCCCTTGACCACCACGGTGCGCGGCACTTTGGCCTGCCAAATGGTCAGCACATCACCAGCCCGAATATCCTTGGACGGCTTGATGTCGCGCTGCGCCATCTGCACATGGCCTTTGTTGACCTCGTCGGTGGCCAGTGCACGGGTCTTGAAGAAGCGTGCGGCCCAGAGCCATTTGTCGATGCGGGTGCTGTCCATGCGGGTTCAGGTGGGCGTGGATTGAAGGGGTAATCGTACACAGGCGTCCAGACCCACGCACAAGCCTTGTTCGTACAGATTGGTGAGGGTGATGCTGCCACCCAGCGCCTTGACCATTTCGCGCGTGATGGTCAGACCCAGGCCGGAGCCCGAATGGGCGTGGCCCGCGGCAAACGGCTGGAACAGGCGCAGGCGCAGCTCGTCGGAAATACCGGGGCCGCTGTCTTCGATGTGCAGCTCGGCCATATCGCCCAGCGGCTGCAGGTGCACACTCAAGCGGCCCCCCCGCGGGCTCAGGCGGATGGCGTTGTGCAGCAGGTTGCGCGCCATTTCGCGCAGCATCCATTCGTGGGCATGCACCAGGCTGGGCTCGGTGCGGATCTCAAAGTCCAGGTCTTTCTCGGCAATCAGGGCCGACACGTCCAGCGCCACGGCGCGCAGCGGTTCGGTCCAGTCCATGGTGGCGAAATCCTGCTGTTGTTTGACCTGCTCCACCTTGGCCAGCGACAGCATCTGGTTGGCCAGTTGGGTGGCGCGGTCCACCGTGGTCTGGATCTCCTGCAGGGCAACGATAGGCGCCACATCGCCGCGCAGGGCCGACTGCACCTGCACCTTGAGCACGGCCAGTGGCGTGCGCAGCTGGTGGGCCGCGTCGCGCACAAAACGTTTTTGGTGGTCCAGCAGGTGCTGCAGGCGCTGCATGACCTGGTTGGTGGCCTCGGTCAGCGGGCGAATTTCCAGCGGCAGGTGGCTGGCATTGAGCGGGGTCAGGTCGTCTTCGGGGCGTTGCTGCAGTTCACTGCTCATGCGGCGCACTGGTCGGGTCACGCGCTGCACCACCACCAGCACCACGGCGGTAATGACGGTGATGAGAATGGCCTGGCGCTGCAGGGTGTCGATGAGGATTTGCCGCGCCAGGGTTCGGCGCAGTTCCAGGGTTTCGGCCACCTGCACCATGGCCATGGTGCGTTCGCGCCGCGTGGCCACGGGTTGTAGCAGTACGGCCACGCGCACCGGGTCGCCGCGGAAGCTGTCGTCATAAAAGTCCACCAGCGCCGCGTACGGCCCCTGGTTGGGCAGGGTGCCACGCCAGGCAGGCAGATCTTCGGCCCCGTCGATCCACTGGCCGCGCGCATCCGAAATGCGGTAACTCATGCGGCTGCGGTTGTCGGCCTCAAAAGCCTCCAGCGCCGAGTAGGGCACCTGGGCGCGCAGCCGGGCCTGGGCGCCGTCGCCCTCAATGTCCAGCAGCTCACCAATCGCCTTGGCCGAGGCCAGCAGCGTGCGGTCGTAGGCGGTGTTGACGGCGCCCAGTGCCTGGCGGTACAGGCTGATGGTGTCCACCACCACAAACAGCACGATGGGCAGCAAGATGCCCAGCAGCAAGCTGCGCCGCAGGGACAGGGGCGTGCGGTGGTTGGGGGCCATGTCAGCCCTCGGCCTTGAGCAAATAGCCCAGGCCGCGCAGGGTGACCAGACCTACACCGGTGGCGGCCAGTTTTTTGCGCAGGCGGTACACCACCACCTCAATGGCTTCAAACTGCACGTCTACTTCGCCCGGAAACACCACCTCAAACAAGCGCTCCTTGCTGACCGCGTGGCCGGGCCGCGCCATCAGTGCGGCCACCAGGGCCAGCTCGCGCGGACTCAGGTCCAGGATCTGGTGGCGGTGGTAGAGCGCGCCGTTGGCCTTGTCCAGCCGCAGCGCACCCAATTGCAGGTCGGGGCTGGCGCTGGGCGTGTTACCCGCGTGGCGGCGGTAGAGGGCGCGCACGCGGGCTTCGAGTTCGTCCAAGTCAAAGGGCTTGGGCAGGTAGTCGTCGGCCCCGGCATTCAGGCCCAACACCTTGTCGCCCACGGTGCCGCGGGCGGTCAGGATCAGCACCGGGGTGCCCAGGCCCTCGGCGCGTGCGGCTTTCAGAATGTCCAGCCCGTCTACACCGGGTAGGCTCAGGTCCAGCACCACCACATCGGGCTCGGCACTGCGCCAGTGGTGCAGCGCCAGGCGACCGTCGCTGCACACATCCACCCGCATTTGCGCGCGCACCAGGCTGCGCTGCAAGGTGGTGTGCAGGGCAGGGTCGTCTTCAATAAGCAGCAGGTGCATGGGGTTTTCCCTAGGCGTTTGGACAGCCGTTTGACAGGCTGGGCTCGCATCATAGGGCCTGCATTCAACCCTAGGAGACATCCCATGCGTCGCGATACCTTTCTGAAGTCCATGGCCGTTTTGGCCGCAGCCGGTGCCTTGCCCCTGTCGGCCCGTGCCGCTGCCAACCTGAAGATGATGATCCCCGCCAACCCCGGCGGTGGCTGGGACGGCACTGGCCGCGCCCTGGGCAAAGCCCTAATCGATGCCAAAGCGGCTGACACGGTGCAGTATGAAAACAAGGGCGGTGCAGCCGGCGTGATCGGCTTGGCCCAGTTTGTCAACGCCGCCAAGGGTGACCCCAATGCCATGCTGATCACCGGCGCCGTGATGGTGGGCGGCATCATCACCGGCAAGCCCGCTGTGTCCCTGGACAAGGCCACGCCGATTGCCCGCATCACCAGCGAATACAACGTGTTTGTGGTGCCGGCCGACTCTCCGCTCAAGACCATGAAAGACGTGGTCGCCCAGATGCAAAAAGACCCTGGCAGCGTGAAGTGGGGCGGCGGTTCGCGTGGTTCCACAGAACACATCTGTGCTTCCATGTTGGCGGGCAAGGTGGGTGTGGACCCCAAGAAGGTGAACTATGTGGCCTTCCGTGGCGGCGGCGAAGCCACAGCGGCCATTCTGGGTGGCAACGTCACCGTGGGCGGCAGCGGCTACAGCGAGTTTGCCGAATACATCACGGCCGGCAAGATGCGCGCGATTGGCGTGACATCCGAAAAACGCCTGCCCAACATCAATGTACCCACCATGCGTGAGCAGGGTTTTGACGTGGTGCTGGGCAACTGGCGCGCGGTCTACGGTGCCCCTGGCATCACGGCCGAGCAGCGCGCTGCGCTGACCGAGATGGTGGTCAAGGCCACCAAGTCCAAGTCCTGGGCCGAGTCGCTGGAAAAGAACGGCTGGACCCCCGCTGTGTTGACTGGCAAGGCGTTTGATGAATTTGTGGACAACGAGTTCTCCAGCCTGCGCGGCGTGATGCACCTGGCCGGCATGTTGTGATGCGTGCGGTGATCAAAGTGCGCCAGCAAACGGCGCTGGCCCTGGGCGTGCTCTTGCTCGCGCTGGGCTTGGCCTCGGGAGCCTGGGTCATCCCCTCGGAGGCGGGTTACGCGGGCGTGGGCCCCGACTTTTTGCCGTGGGTGGTGTCCGTGGCCTTGCTGCTGTGTGGCGGCTTCCTGTTGTGGGAGGCCCGCTCCGGCGGTTTTCGGGATCTGGATGCTGCCGACGATGAGGCGCCACCTTATTGGTTGGGTTTTGTCTGGATGTCGGCCGGCCTGCTGGTTAATGGCGCTTTGATCACCACCATCGGCTTCATCTTGAGCTGCACCTTGTGTTTTGTGCTGGCCGCGCGGGGCGTGCGCATGTCGCAGGGGCAGCCCGCCGGGGGCGCACGCACTTGGCTGCTGGACGCGGTGGTGGGCGTGCTCATTGCTGCACCGGTGTACTGGATGTTTACCAAGTTTCTGGCCATCAGCTTGCCAGGTTTGACGCAAAGCGGGTGGCTGTGATGATGGATATCTGGAACCAACTCCTTCAAGGTTTTATGACGGCGGGTACGCCGGTCAATTTGTTGTGGGCCTTTGTGGGCTGCGCACTGGGCACCGCTGTGGGCGTGTTGCCCGGCATTGGCCCGGCCACCGCGGTGGCCATGTTGCTGCCTATCACCACCCAGGTGGAGGCCACGGCCTCCATGATCTTTTTTGCCGGTATTTATTACGGCGCGATGTACGGCGGCTCCACCACCTCCATCCTGCTCAACACGCCCGGTGAAACCTCCAGCATGGTCACGGCCATGGAGGGCAACAAAATGGCCAAAAGCGGCCGCGCCGGTGCGGCGCTGGCCTCGGCCGCCATTGGCTCGTTTGTGGCGGGCACCATTGCCACCATCGTGGTGACCTTGTTTGCGCCGCTGGTGGCGGAGTACGCCGTCAAGCTCGGCCCGCCCGAATACTTCTGCCTGATGCTGCTGGCCTTCACCACCGTGAGTGCGGTGCTGGGCCAAAGCACCCTGCGCGGCCTGACGGCCCTGTTCATCGGCCTGGCGGTAGGCCTGATTGGCATGGACCAGATCACTGGCCAGGCGCGTTACACCGGCAACACGCCGGAGCTGCTGGACGGTGTGGAAATTGTGCTGGTGGCGGTGGGCCTGTTTGCGGTGGCCGAGGCGCTGCACGCCGTGCTGTTTGAAGGCAAAGTGGTAGAGACCGAGAACAAGATGAGCCGCGTGACCATGACGCGCTCGGACTGGAAGCGCTCCATCCCGGCCTGGATTCGCGGCAGCGCGATTGGGGCACCGTTTGGTTGCATCCCTGCGGGCGGCACCGAGATCCCCACTTTCCTGAGTTACGCCACCGAGAAAAAGCTGGCCAAGCCCGAACACCTGGCCGAGTTCGGCACCAAGGGTGCGATCGAAGGCGTGGCCGGCCCCGAGGCCGCCAACAACGCCACGGTGACCACCGCGCTGATCCCGCTGCTGACGCTGGGCATTCCGGTCTCCAACACCACGGCGGTGCTGCTGGGCGCGTTCCAGAATTACGGCATCCAGCCCGGCCCGCAGCTGTTCAGCAGCTCGTCGGCTTTGGTGTGGGCGCTGATTGCCTCGCTCTACATTGGCAACCTCATGCTGCTGGTGCTGAATCTGCCGCTGGTGGGCCTGTGGGTCAAGCTGCTCAAGGTGCCCAAGGCACAGCTCTACGCCGGCATTTTGATTTTTGCCACCGTGGGCACCTACGGCATGCGCCAAAGCGCGTTTGACCTGTTCCTGCTGTACGGCATTGGCGTATTGGGCTTGGTCATGCGGCGCTTCAACTTCCCCACCGCACCGGTGATTGTGGGCATGATTCTGGGCCCCTTGGCCGAGGCGCAGTTGCGCAATGCCATGTCGATCGGGGAGGGCAGTGCCATGGTGTTCTTGCAGCGGCCTATGTCGGTGACCTTGCTGGTGGTGGTGGTGGCCGTGCTGGTCTTGCCACGTGTGTTCAAACGCATGTCGCGCAAAAACATCGAAGCCATTGCCTGACCACGATTTGGCATGAAATAGGCCTCTAAGGCCTATGGAATATGCGCGAACAGCTCCTGAATTCATAGCGGTTCAGGGGCTGTTCCTGCGTTAACATTGCCGCATGCTGACCCCTGACTCCCTGCCGCGCGACGCCCAGAGCATCCTGGAGCTGGCAGCGCGCTCCATGTTTGCGCTGTTCTCCAGCGCCAGTGAAGGCATGATGCTGGTGGACCGCGAGGCCCGCGTGGTGTGGATCAACGAGCAGTACAAACGCTTCTTGCCGGCCCTGGGTTTCGAGCGGGAGGAAGACTTTGTCGGCCACCCGGTTTCCATGGTGGTGCACAACACCCAGATGCACCAGGTGCTGGAGACCGGCAAGCCCATCCTGATTGACCTGCTGACCAACCGCGCCGGCACCTTTGTGGTCAGCCGCATTCCGCTACGTGACGCGGCGGGGCAGGTGATTGGTGCTTTGGGCATCGTGCTGTTTGACCATGCCGAAACTACGCTACAGCCGCTGATCGACAAGTTCTCGCTGCTGCAGCGCGACCTGGACGACGCCCGGCGCGAACTCGCCACCCAGCGCTTGCAGGCGCCGGGGCAGCGCCAGTCCAAATACACCTTTGCCAGTTTTGTCGGCCTGAGTCCGGCGGCGGTGGAGGTCAAGCGCCATGCGCGCCGCGCCGCGCTGTCCAGCAGCCCGGTGCTGCTGCTGGGCGAAACCGGTACCGGCAAGGAGCTGCTGGCCCACGCCATCCATGCCGCGTCCAGCCGGGCACGCGGCCCCTTCATCAGCGTGAACATTGCCGCGGTGCCCGAGACCCTGCTGGAGGCCGAGTTTTTTGGCTACGCGCCGGGTGCCTTTACCGGGGCCGACCGCAAGGGGCGCGATGGCAAGTTCCGTCTGGCAGATGGCGGCACACTGTTTCTGGACGAAATTGGTGACATGCCGCAGGCCCTGCAAAGCAAGCTGCTGCGCGCCTTGCAAGAGGGCGAGATTGAGCCCCTGGGCTCCAACAAACTGCTGCCGGTGAATGTGCGCGTGATTGCCGCCACCTCGCGCGACTTGGCGGGCCTGGTGCGTGCGGGCACGTTCCGCGAAGATTTGTTTTACCGCCTCAATGTGTTGCCCATCCGTGTGCCTGCGCTGCGCGAGCGGCGGGCTGACATTGCCGCGCTCTTGGAGGTGCTGGGGGAAGACGTGGCCCTGCGCAGTGGCCTGCCACCGCCCGAGCTCACCCCCGAAGCCCTGGCTTTGCTGGAAGCCCAGCCCTGGCCCGGCAACATCCGTGAGCTGCGCAATGTGCTGGAGCAGGCGGTGATGCGCAGTGAGTCGGTGCGGGTCGAAGCCGAGGTGTTTTCGCTGGTACTCAGCGAATCGGGCGTGCAGCCACTGCTGGCAGCGCCCCTGCGTACAGAGGCGGTGTCCGTGGAGGCCACTATTGCGGTGCCGGTACGCCCGCTGGCGGAGCAGGTGGCCGCCTTGGAGGCTCGGGCCATTCGCGATGCTATGGTGACCCTGGGGGGCAATAAAGCGGCCGTGGCCAAGGTCTTGGGTATCTCGCGTGCCACCTTGTACGCACGACTTGGATTGTCTGAAAAATAGACATATGACTGATATATAGACATATTTAATGTCTAGATATCAGTCATATTAAACCCTTGTTTCAGGCGTCTCCAAAAAATCTTAAGTGAAATCATGCACTTGCGTGATGGCACGTAATGTGCAAATTGCTGCATGTCAAACCACAATAAAAGGAGACAGACATGCACCCAAGCCGTTGGGCCGCCCAGGCCACGCTTTTTGCCGCCAGCCTTTGCGCTGCGCTGATTTCTGGCACTGCGCTCGCGCAGTCCAAGGAAATCAAGATCGCCCATATCTACAGCAAGACCGGCCCGCTGGAAGCCTATGGCAAGCAGACCCAGACCGGTTTCATGATGGGCCTGGACTACGCCACCGGCGGCACCATGATGGTGGCCGGCAAGAAGATCACCGTGATCGAGAAAGACGACCAGGGCAAACCGGACCAGGGCAAGAGCCTGCTGGCCGCCGCCTACGGCGACGACAAGGTGGACCTGGCCGTAGGCCCCACGGCATCGCCTGTGGCGCTGGCCATGTTGCCCGTGGCCGAGGAATACAAAAAGATTCTGGTGGTCGAGCCCGCTGTGGCCGACTCCATCACCGGTGACAAGTGGAACAAGTACATCTTTCGCACCGGCCGCAACAGCAGCCAGGATGCGATTGCCAACGCCGTGGCGCTGGACAAGGCCGGCGTAACCATTGCCACCATGGCGCAAGACAGCGCCTTTGGCCGCGATGGCGTGAAGGCCTTCCGCGAAGCCATCAAGAAAGCCAAGCTGGTTCACGAAGAGTACCTGCCACCCGCCACCACCGACTTCACCGCCGGTGGCCAGCGCCTGATCGACAAGCTCAAGGACATTCCCGGACGCAAGGTGATCTTCATCATCTGGGCCGGCGGCAACCCCTTCAAGATCGCTGACATGGACCTCAAGCGCCATGGCATCGAGATCGCCACCGGCGGCAACATCCTGCCCGCCATGACCGCCTACAAGCAGTTCCCCGGCATGGAAGGCGCGGCGTATTACTACTTTGGCATGCCCAAAAACCCGGTGAACGAAGCCCTGGTGGCGCGCCACTACAGCCAGTTCAAGGCACCGCCTGACTTCTTCACTGCCGGTGGGTTCTCCGCTGCCATGGCCGTGGTCACCGCGCTGAAAGCCAGCAACGGCGACACCAGTGCTAACACGCTGATCAAGACCATGGAAGGCATGAGTTTTGACACGCCCAAGGGCAAGATGACCTTCCGCAAAGAAGACCACCAGGCCATGCAAAGCATGTACCACTTCAAGATCAAGGTGGACCCGGCTTTCGCCTGGGGTGTGCCCGAGCTGATCCGCGAAATCAAGGCCGACGAGATGGCCGTTCCGATTCGTAACCAGCGCTAAAAGAATGTGCCCGGCTACCGTGCAGTCGCCATGCGGCGTTGCGCGGTGCTCGGAATCCTCACGTACCGAAGTACGTTCCGGTTCCTGCGCTCCGTGCGCCTTGCCTGACAACTGCCCGCTACACCGTTCCCATCCTTTTGGGAGCCTCTCATATGCTTGAAACCAAAGACCTCACGATCCGCTTTGGCGGCCACGTGGCGGTGAATGCTGTCAGCTGCAATTTCCTGCCTGGCACCTTGACCGCCATCGTCGGCCCCAATGGCGCGGGCAAAACCACCTACTTCAACCTGATCTCGGGCCAGCTGCAGGCCACGCAGGGCAGGGTGTATCTGAACGGGGCCAACCTGTCGTCGCTCAGCCCATCGGCCCGTACACGGGCCGGGCTGGGGCGGGCGTTTCAGCTCACCAACCTGTTCCCCAACCTCAGCGTGCTGGAGAACGTGCGGCTGGCGGTGCAAGCGACGCAAGAGGGCAAACATTTGCGCGGCCTCAACCTCTGGAGCATCTGGAGCGACCACCGTGCGCTGACCGCGCGCGCGCTGGAGATATTGCAGGCCGTGGCACTGCGCGACAAACAAGACGCCACCGTGGCCAGTCTGCCGCATGGTGACCAGCGCAAGCTGGAGGTGGCGCTGTTGATGGCGCTGGACCCGGATGTCTATATGTTCGACGAACCCACGGCCGGGATGAGTGCCGACGAGGCGCCGGTCATCCTGAACCTGATCCGCGCACTCAAGCAAGACCCCACCAAAATCATCCTGCTGGTGGAACACAAGATGGACGTGGTGCGTGAACTGGCCGACCGCATCATCGTGCTGCACAACGGCACGCTGGTGGCCGATGGTGATCCGGCGGAGGTGATTGCCTCGCCCGTGGTGCAACAGGCGTACCTGGGCGTGGCCCCTGCTGACAAGGAGGCTGCATGAGCGACAACCTGTTGACGCTGGAGGGCGTGCACACCCACATCGGCGCGTACCACATCCTGCACGGCGTGGACCTGGCTGTGCCGCGCGGCCGGCTCACCATGTTGCTGGGCCGCAATGGCGCGGGCAAGACCACCACACTGCGCACCATCATGGGCCTGTGGCATGCGAGCCAGGGCCGTGTGGTGTTTGATGGCAAAGACATCACCGCCACCGAGACGCCACAGATTGCGGGCCTGGACATTGCCTATGTGCCCGAAAACATGGGCATCTTTGCCGACCTGACGGTGCAGGAAAACATGCTGCTGGCCGCCCGCAAAGCCAAGCGTGCGCAGCACATCGACGGCGAGCGGTTGAAGTGGATCTTCTCGCTGTTCCCCGCGGTGGAGAAGTTCTGGAACCACCCCGCGGGCAAATTGTCGGGCGGGCAGAAGCAGATGTTGGCCGTGGCCCGCGCGATTGTGGAGCCGCGCAAGTTGTTGATCGTGGACGAGCCCAGCAAGGGCTTGGCGCCAGCCATCATCAACAACATGATCGACGCGTTTGCCCAGCTCAAACAAACCGGCACCACCATCTTGTTGGTGGAACAAAACATCAGCTTCGCCAAACGCCTGGGCGACCATGTGGCCGTGATGGACGATGGCCGCGTGGTGCACGCCGGTGCCATGCAGGCCCTGGCCGAAGACGAAGCGCTGCAGCGCACGCTGCTGGGGTTGTCACTATGAAAACTGATTTCGACTGGAAGCCGCTGGCCCTGGTGCCGTTGCTGGCTGTGTTGGCCTTGCCGCTAGTGGGTTCGCCCAGCACCTGGCTCACGCTCACCGTGGCGGGCCTGGCCATGGGCATGATTGTGTTCATCATCGCCTCGGGCCTCACGCTGGTGTTTGGCCTCATGGACGTGCTGAACTTTGGCCACGGTGTGTTCATCGCGCTGGGGGCTTTTGTGGCCACCACGGTCATGGGCACCATGGGCGACTGGACCGGTTCCACCGAACTCTGGCGCAACCTGGTGGCCGTGTTCCCAGCCATGCTGGTGGCCATGGCGGTGGCGGGCGCATTGGGCCTGGCGTTTGAGCGTTTTATCGTGCGGCCCGTGTACGGCCAGCACCTGAAGCAAATCCTCATCACCATGGGTGGCATGATCATTGGTGAGGAGCTCATCAAGGTGGTCTGGGGCCCCGCGCAGATTCCGCTGCCGCTGCCCGAAGGCATGCGCGGCGCCGTGCTGCTGGGGGATGCGGCCATCGAGAAATACCGCCTGATGGCCGTGGTGGTGGGCCTGGTGGTGTTTGCCGCGCTGGCCTGGGTGCTGGGCCGCACCAAGATTGGCCTGCTGATACGTGCAGGTGTGCAGGACCGCGAGATGGTCGAGAGCCTGGGCTACCGCATCAAGCGCCTGTTCATCGGTGTGTTTGTGGTGGGCAGCGCGCTGGCTGGCCTGGGTGGTGTGATGTGGGGCCTGTACCAGCAGACCGTGACGCCGCAAATGGGCGCACAGGTCAATGTGCTGATCTTCATCGTCATCATCATCGGCGGTCTGGGCTCCACAGGTGGCGCATTGATTGGCGCCTTGCTGGTGGGCCTGATGGCCAACTACACCGGTTTTCTGGTCCCCAAGGTAGCGCTGTTTTCCAATATCGCACTGATGGTGGGCATCCTCCTGTGGCGTCCGCAAGGCGTCTATCCGGTCGCGAACCGGTAAGGGAATAGATATGTTCAAACGCATTCTTTCCAACGACTTGCCACGCAGCCGCTGGCTCGCACTGATCCTGGCCGCGCTGGTGCTGGCACTGGCGTTCACACCGTTTCTCTTCCCGGGCGTCAAGGCACTGAACGTGGCGGCCAAGGTGCTGGTCTTTATCGTGCTGGTGGCCAGCTTCGACCTGCTCTTGGGCTACACCGGCATCGTGAGTTTTGCGCACACCATGTTTTTTGGTATTGGCGCCTACGGCATTGCCATCGCCACCACGCGCCTGGGCGCGACCTGGAGTGCGCTGGGCGTGGGCTTGGGCGCGTCGCTGCTGGTGTCGTTGCTGCTGGCCTGGCTGATCGGCCTGTTTTCGCTGCGCGTGCGGGCCATCTTCTTCGCCATGATCACGCTGGCCGTGGCCTCGGCCTTCCTCACGCTGGCTTCGCAACTGCATGAGTTCACGGGGGGCGAAGACGGGCTGACGTTCAAGGTGCCCGCGGTGTTGTCGCCCAGCTTCGAGTTCAGCGAAACCCCGTTCCTGGGCGCCTCGCTCGATGGCCGCTTGTTGTGCTTCTACCTGCTGTTTACCGTGGCCGCGGTGCTGTTCCTCGCGCTGCTGCGCATCGTCAATTCACCGTTTGGCCGCGTGTTGCAGGCCATCCGTGAGAACGAGTTTCGCGCCGAGGCGATTGGTTACCGCGTGGTGGTCTACCGCACCATCTCCAGCATCCTCTCGGCCCTGTTTGCGTGTGCCGCCGGTGCCATGCTGGCGCTTTGGCTACGTTACAACGGGCCGGACACCTCGCTGTCGTTCGAAATCATGATGGACGTGTTGCTCATCGTCGTGATTGGTGGCATGGGCACACTGTATGGCTCCATCGTGGGTGCGGTGTTGTTCCTGGTGGCGCAAAGTTATCTGCAGGACCTGCTGCGGGTGGGCAGCGAGGCGGCGGCGAGTTTGCCCTGGTTGTCGGCCCTGCTGTCGCCAGACCGTTGGTTGCTTTGGCTGGGTGTGTTGTTTGTGCTGTCGGTGTATTACTTCCCCACCGGCGTGGTGGGGCGCCTGCGGGCCGCCAGTCTGGGGAGCAAGGCATGAGCACCGCCACACCCACCTCCCACTACCTGCGCTGCGCAGGTTACGAAGTGCACACCACCGAATGGGGCGCAGCCGATGCCCCTGTGGTGATCGCCTGGCACGGCCTGGCACGCACCGGGCGTGACATGGACGAGCTGGCCCGGCACCTGAGCCCGCGTTACCGTGTCATCTGCCCCGACACCCTGGGCCGCGGCCTGAGCCAGTGGAGCCGCCTGCCGGCGCAGGAATATTGCCTGCAGTTCTATGCGCGTTTGGCAGCGGAGCTGTTCGCTGCGCTGAAGATTGAACGCGCCCATTGGGTCGGCACCTCCATGGGCGGCGCTATTGGCACGGTGTGCGCGGGCGGGCTGGTCGAGCCGCAACTGCAAAGTCGCATCGTGAGTCTCACGCTCAATGACAATGCGCCCGAGCTGGCCAGTGCGGCCATTGACCGTATCCGCGCCTACGCGGGCAACCCGCCGGCCTTTGACACGGTGCTGGAGCTGGAAGC
The DNA here is from genome assembly GCF_056521365.1 of Rhodoferax sp. XS2R6. NCBI lineage: Bacteria > Pseudomonadati > Pseudomonadota > Betaproteobacteria > Burkholderiales > Comamonadaceae > Rhodoferax > Rhodoferax sp. XS2R6. The sequence goes on from NZ_JBWMAY010000002.1 coordinate 490,788, forward strand.
GTTTTTCCGGCAGGTGTACCAGCCCTATGGCTGGCTCAGCGATGCGCAGTGGCGCCACCTGACCGAAACCTCCACGCGCCGCCTGCCCGATGGCCGCGTGACACCGCACTACGACCCGGCCATGGTGCAGCAATTCACCGCCCACCCGGACGACTACCGCATCTGGGACCACTACGACCACATCCCCGTGCCGGTGTTGTGCCTGCGCGGTGCCGAGTCGGATTTGGTGCTGCCGCAGACCGTGTTGGCCATGGCCACGCGCGGGCCCGGTGCCGCCGGGCGCCTGCAACTGGTCGAGGTGCCGGGCTGCGGCCACGCACCCGCGCTGAACGTGCCCTCGCAGCTCACGCTGGTGTCTAACTTCATTGACGCGGCGCAGGCTGCAGCAGCCAAAATTTAAGCGAAATAGGGCGCTAGCCCCTGTGGATATTGCGCAAAAAGCTCCTGAAATAGGAGCGTTTTGGGTTAGCCGCCAATCGCCAGCACCACCGCCGCATCGTCAAACACCACCACGGCCGCCTGGCCCACCTTGAGCTGCAGGCCCGGTGCACTAAAGCCCACCATCTGCAGCCCGCAGGCCAGCGTGAGCACCACTTCGTCCCCTGATGTAGAGCGCGCCAGCCGCGCCACCGTGCCGTGTAAACGGTTGGGCAGCGCGGAGCCATTCACCGGCGCTGCCAGCACCGCCACCGCCGTGGCCTTGGCCAGCGCCAGCACCTCGCTGCCCACTGCCAGGTCCAGCAGCTCCGCACTTTCGCGCGTGATACGCGATGCCAGCGTGCTGCCATCGCTCAGGCGCAGGCGCACCTGCATGGCCCGCCCGGCGCGCTGCAGCGCCACCACCTGGCAAGGCAGCTGGTTGCGCATGCTGGTGCGCAGGCCCAGCCCGGCCAGGCGGGGCGCCACGCCGTCTGCCGGGGCGTGGCGTTGGGCGACCTGGGCCAGCGCTTGTCGGCGCAGCGTGGCCAGGGTGTCGGCCGCGTCCAGCAGCTGTAGGCCCGTGGGTGTGAGCTGCGCGCCGCCGCCGCCACTGCCGCCCACGGTGCGCTCCACCAGCGGGGCGCCGGCTAGGTTGGTCAGCGTGTCGATGGCCTGCCAGGCGGCCTTGTAACTCACGTCGGCGCCGCGTGCGGCTTCAGAAATGGAGCCGACCTGGCCAATGCGGCGCAGGATGTCCAGCCGCTTGTCAGCGACCTCGTGGCCCAGCGCGCCGGCGAGTCCAGCGCCGGTCAAAGAGGAGGGGGATGTCATGCAGGCTATGCTACGCTATCCTTTTTTGGAATAGCGATGTTTCTATGAACTCTTTGCAAAAAGTGTTGCGTTGGGTTGGTGCACTGGTCGTGCTGACCAGCGGCGCCCTGCATGCCGAAGAAGTCACCGTCGCCGTAGCAGCCAACTTCAGCGCGCCGGTGCAAAAAATTGCCGCCGCCTTTGCCACGGCCACCGGCCACAAGGCTACCGTGGTGGTGGGCTCCACCGGCAAGTTGTACGCACAGATCAAAAACGGCGCGCCCTTCCAGGTGCTGCTGTCGGCCGATGATGAAACCCCCACGCGCCTGGGCAAGGAGGGCGCGGGTGTGGTGGCCTCGCAATTCACCTACGCCACGGGCCGCCTGGTGTTGTGGAGCCGCCAGAGCGGTGTGGTGGACGACAAGGGTGAGGTGCTGCGTAGTGGCCGCTTTGAGCACTTGGCGTTGGCCGACCCCAAGCTCGCCCCCTATGGTGCGGCGGCGGTGGATGTGATGGCCAAGTTGGGCCTGACCGCCAGCCTGCAACCGAAGCTGGTGCAGGGCGAAAGCATTGGGCAGGCGTACCAGTTTGTGTTCAGCGGCAACGCAGCGCTGGGGTTTGTGGCGCTGTCGCAGGTGATGGTGGAGGGCAAGGTGGCCGAGGGCTCGGCCTGGGTGGTGCCCGCCCACCTGCACAGCCCGCTGCGCCAGGACGCCATCGTGTTGAACGCGGGCAAAGACAACGCCGCCGCGGCCGCCTTTATGGCCTTTTTGCGCAGTGATGCAGCCAGGGCGCTGATCCGCAGCTTTGGTTATGAAGTCTGAATTGGTAAGCGCATGCCCCTGAGTCCTGACGACCTTGGCGCCATCTGGCTGACGTTGCGGCTGGCCAGTGTGACCACCGTGTTGCTGCTGTTGCTGGCGACTCCGCTGGCTTGGTGGTTGGCGCACACGGCCTCGCGCTGGCGCGGGCCCGTGGGGGCTGTGGTGGCGCTGCCGCTGGTGCTGCCGCCCACGGTGCTGGGTTTTTATTTGCTGGTGAGCCTGGGGCCGCAAGGGCCGTTGGGGCAACTGACCCAGGCGCTGGGCTGGGGGCTGTTGCCGTTCACCTTTGCGGGCTTGGTCTTGGGTTCGGTGGTGTATTCGCTGCCCTTTGCCGTGCAGCCCTTGCAGCATGCGTTTGAGTCCATGGGCACGCGCCCCATGGAGGTGGCGGCTACTTTGCGGGCCAGCCCACTCGATGCATTCCTCACCGTGGCCGTGCCGCTAGCGCGCCCGGGTTTTGTGACCGCGGCGGTGCTGAGTTTTGCGCACACCGTGGGGGAGTTTGGGGTGGTGCTCATGCTGGGCGGCAATATTCCCGACAAGACCCGTGTGGTCTCCACCCAGATCTACGGCCATGTGGAAGCCCTGCAGTACACGCAGGCACACTGGTTGTCTGGCGGCATGGTGGTGTTTTCGTTTGTGGTGCTGCTGGGCCTGGGTTGGCTCAACCCGCGCGGTAGCAGGCTGCGCCCATGAGCACCGCACCCAGCCAGATTCGTCTGCGCCTGCCACGCCCCGGGTTCACACTGGAGGTAGACCTGGCCTTGCCCGCACGCGGTATCACCGTGTTGTTTGGCGCCTCGGGCTCGGGCAAAACCACCGTGCTGCGTTGTGTGGCCGGGCTGGAGCAAGCGGCCCAGGCGCATATCACCATTCACGGCCAAGTCTGGCAAGACGATGCCCAGGGCATCACGCTACCGGCCTGGCGGCGCCCGGTGGGTTATGTGTTCCAGGAAGCCAGCCTGCTGGCGCACCTGGATGTGCGCGGTAACCTGGCCTACGCGCAAAAGCGCGCTGCCAAGGCCAGTGGCCGCCACCAGGCGTTGCTGGCGCTGGAGACGGCGATTGACCTGCTGGGCCTGGCGCCGCTGCTGGCGCGCCAGACGGCCGATTTGTCGGGCGGCGAACGCCAGCGCGTGGCCATCGCCCGGGCACTGGCCACCCAGCCCGAGCTGCTGTTACTGGACGAACCCCTGGCCGCACTGGACCCGGCGCGCCGCCAGGATGTGTTGCCCTGGCTGGAGCGGCTGCGCGACGAGCTGCACATCCCCATGCTGTATGTCACCCATTCGGTGGACGAGGTGGTGCGCCTGGCCGACACGCTGGTGGTGCTGGCGCAGGGGTGCGTGCAGGCCAGCGGCCCGGCAGCTCAGGTGCTGGCGCAGGTGGACGTGCCCCTGGGTCTGGGGGACGAAGCCTCAAGCCTGCTGCACGCCCGGGTGGCGCAGGTGGATGCGGCCTGGCACCTGGCCCGGCTGGAATTTGCTGGTGGCAGTCTGTGGCTGACAGACGCCGGGCTAGCGGTGGGCACGGCCGTACGCTTGCGTGTGCTGGCGCGCGATGTGAGCCTGGCCACCCAAGAGCCGGCGCACACCAGCATCCAGAACGTGTTGCCCTGCACCGTGCTGGCCATCGCCGACGACAGCCACCCCGCGCAAGCGCTGGTGCAGCTGGGTTGTGGCCCGGACCGCCTGCTGGCGCGGGTGACCCGGCGCTCCGTGCACATGCTGGGGCTGGCGGTGGGGCAGCCTGTGTGGGCCCAGGTCAAGGCGCTGGCCTTGGCCAACTGAGTTTTTTGTGAAAAACAGCCCCAAATTCACCCGTTTGGGGGAGTGACAGGGGCGATTGACGGGGCTACGCTGGTGCATTCTTTTTTGATGCACTGCAGCACGAATTTAGCCCCTCTTATGCTCGCTTACGCGCCCCCCGACTCTTCTGTGCCTGTGATGCAGGTGCTGCACCAAGCCCAGCTGGCGCTGAAACACGGGGATGTGGCCCACAGCCTGGTGCTGGCCAAATCGGCGCTGGCCCGTGCGCAAGCCGCACACGACCTGCCGACCGAGGCGCGCTCCCTGCTGGCCTTGTCCCAGGCTGATCGCATGGTGTCGCGCTTTCGGCGCGCCCAAGAAACTGCGCAGCGCGCGGCCACCCTGTTCCAGATGTGCGAAGACACCCGCGGCGAGGCCGAGGCCCTGGCCACCCTGTCGCACACCCTGAGCGTGATGGGCCATAGCGAAGAGGGCGTGGAAGCCGCCTTGCTGGGCCTCAAGCTCAATGCCGATGCGCCTTCGCTCTCGCAAGCGCTCTCGTACAACTACCTGGGCGTGGCCTACGCCTGTGGTGGCAGCTTCGACCGGGCCGATGCCGCCTTCCGCACCGCCATTGGGCTGTTGGAAGACAACGGCCACTGGATGGAAGCCTATTTGCCACGCGTTAATCAGCGTGCCATGGAGGTCAGTCGCTGCTTTTTTGACCGGTATTACCAGGGCCAGTTTGCTTGCCTGGAGCGGCTGGGCAAGCTGCGCCGCGCCAGCGTGCGTACCACCCAGGCGGCGCCCAATCTGCTGGTGTTCCAGGGGGCTTATCTCAAAACCCAGGCCTTGCTGGGCCTGAGCGACGGTTTTGAAGCTTGCTGGCTGGGCGACCTGGCCACCGCACAAAGCCATGCCGACTTTGCCCAGGCCGCAGAAGCCCGGGGCGACGCCAACCCCTCGGTCACGCTGATGGAGCTGTGGTTGCGGGCCGAGATTGCCTGGGCCGCCCGAGACTGGCAACTGGCCGAATACCACTGCCACCGCATGATGCAACTGGCCATGTCCATCGACAACGAGCACATGGTGAGCATTGCCTATTTGCTGCTGGCCCAGATACTGACCGCCCAGGGCAAAGAGCGTGCTTCGCAGGTGCAGCTGCGTGCCCTGAAGCAGCGCGAAAACGACCTGCGCCACGCCGCACTGCAGCAGCGCGAGGAGCGTATTGAATGGCAGCTGCAGGCCCGCGCCAGCCGCGCCACGGCACGCCGTCTGGCCCAGCAAGCACAGCAGCTGGAGCAGTTGGCGATGGAAGATGCGCTCACCGGCCTGTTTAACCGCCGCTACCTGGAACGCATGGTGCCCGACCTGCTGCGCAAGGGCAGCGAGCGCGGTCTATCGCCTGCCATGGCCTTTGTGGATGTGGACTACTTCAAGCGTATCAACGACCGGTTTTCCCACCAGGTGGGCGACGCTGTGCTGCAGGAGCTGGCGCAGATTCTGCGCAGCTTTGTGCGCGAGGGTGATGTGCCCGTGCGCCTGGGGGGCGATGAATTTGTGGTGGCTTTTGCGCATGTGGAAGAAGCGGCGGCCCATGGCCTGGCGCAGCGCATTCAGGATGTTGTGGCATCCCACCCCTGGGAGCGCCTGCGCCCTGGACTCAGCGTGAGCGTGAGTGTGGGCGTGGCCGGTGCGCAAAGCGGTGACAGCCTGCGCAGCTGGCTGCACCGCTGCGACGTGGGCATGTATGTCGAAAAAGACACCAGGCATCAAAGCCTGGGCTAGCCCCCGTAGATACTGCGCAAGCAGCTCCTGAATTGATAGCGTTTTAGCTCTTGGCGCCCGCCATCAGTGCGGCAAAACCTACAAACACCCCACCCGTTAGCCGGTTGAAGGCCCGCATCACACTGGCCCGCTGCAGGTAACGCGCCAACTGTTTGCCACTGGCGGCGTAGACAAAGTACCAGCTCACCTCCACCACCGCAAACGTACCCAGCAAAATGCCAAACTGCGGCAGCTGGGGCAGCGCCGGGTTCAAAAATTGGGGGAAGAAGGCCGCGGCAAACAAAATGGCCTTGGGGTTGCTGGCCGCCACCAGCGCACCCTGGCGGTACAGCGCCCAGCTGCTCAGCGTCGCACCCAGGTTGCTGCCTTGGGCTGCGCCATCCGAAGGGTTGCTCTCCTGCACCGGGCTGCGCCACACCTGCACGCCCAAGTAGGCCAAGTAGGCCGCACCGGCCAGGCGCAGCGCGTCAAACACGGCCGGGAATGCTTGCAACAGCGCCCCCAGTCCGGCAGCCGACAGGCTCAGCATCAGCATCAGCGACGTCATGCAACCCGCCATGCTGGTCACCGCACCGCGCAGGCCCTGGCGCGCGCCGGTGCTCATCACCAGCAGCATATTGGGGCCAGGCGTGGCCGACACCACAAACGTCATCATCACAAACAGCCACCAGGTATTCAGGCTCATGGGTTTTGTCCTTGGGTTGGGTTTTCAGTAATGGGGCGGCAACTCGTCGCGCAGGTTGCGCGCGGTAGCCGGTTCGCTGGCCTGCTGGCGCAGGTGTGTCAGTTCGCGCACCAGCAAGTCGATCTGTTCCTGCTGGCGAACAATAATTTTGTCCAACTGGTCCAGCGCGTCTTCGGCAAAGCTGGCCTTGATCTCCAGCTCGGTCAGGCGCTGTTCGGTGCGGTCGGTAGTGTCCATAGCGCTCTATTGGACACCATGCGCGAGTCGTTAAATTGTTTCCACCTGTTTCAGTTAGTTCTTTGGAGCTAATGGGGTACGAATTGGCGAACTTACACTGCGCACGCCCGACCGGGCACACCCTGCCAAACCCTGGCGGCGGTGCATAGCAAAACAGGGAGCTCCTTTGACATTCAAACCCACCGCATTGCTCGCAGCCATGCTGCTTGCCACCAGCGCGCATGCCGCCCAATTCGACTTCAGTGGCAACATTGCCAACCACAATGACGTGGTGCAAATCAGCTTTTCGCTGGCCAGTGACGCCACCAACGTCAAGGTCTGGACCGACTCCTACCTGAATGGCGTCAACTTTGACCCCATCACCGCCGTCTGGTCGCAAGCTGGCAGTGGCTGGAGCCTTGTGGAGCAGAACGACGACAACCCCACCATCGTTCCCGGTCTGACCAAGTTTGACTCCGGCCTGACCTTCAGCAGCCTGGCCGCTGGCAACTACCTGTTCACCATCGCCACCTACAACAACTGGGCCAATGGCACTACGCTGGCGCAAGGCTTCAAGTTCGATAGCCAAACCCCCATCCCCTTGGCTATTTGGGACCAACCTGCCAGCACCGTGAACATGGGCACCCGCTACAGCGTGCACCTGTCGGGTGTGGACGTGGCCGCCCCCGTGCCCGAACCCGAAACCTACGCCATGCTGCTGGCAGGTCTGGGCGTGTTGGGCTGGGCCCGCCGCCGCCAAGCCAAACAAGCCTGAGTGATTGCCACCCCAACAAAAAACCCGCCTTGGCGGGTTTTTTGTTGTCTGCGCGTAGCTACGTCAATGTGGGTCTTGGCAAGCCTTGAGCGCCAGCGGCAGGTACAGCGCCAGCTTCTTGTTTGTGATGTCTTCTATAGACAAGAGTTTGAAGTGCTTGCTCCGCTTGCGCTAAAGCCAAACTATTGATCCATCCCTTACGTATATAAAAATTAGCTTGCTGTGGCTTTGCGCTTGGCCTTGACCCAAGTTGGAATTGCTCCGATCTCAGGGGCCGCATCAATGTCGAAGATTTGCTCAAGCAAAAGATTGAAATTTCTATCAACATCCTCCCGACTGATGCCGAGTTTTGACTTCATATAGATCGGAGTATTCTTTTCAAAGTCTCCGAATGCAATAACGATGTACTTCGTATTCATCTCACCCTGAAGCATCATGTCGCCCTGAATGATCATGGTTTCCCACCCAACACCTGCGCGTCTTGTATCGGCTTTTTCAGCGTAGTTTGAATCGCATATCAATAGCACTTTGCTTGCTTTCAGAACCTCATTTGTCATCCATTGCGGTAGATCCATACCTGGACGAAGGTGAAATCGATCTAAGCGAGCATCCACCCCGTTTGCACACAACTTCTTAGCCAAATCAAGAGCCCAAGACTTAACGCTCTCGTCCTTCCAAGAGTACGAAATGAACACTCGTGGATGCTCTTCGTCCAATGAGTGGGGGGCTTTCTCCTCAGGGTTCCAACTTAAGAAAGCCTTAGCCATCTTCCTGTCTGGGACATAGATGTTGAAATGTGCTGGCTCGCTGATCAGAATTTTTCTATAGAGGTTGAGAACATCAGTTGGATCGAGTTTCCCTGCTCCGCTTCCGAGTATCGGAAGGTTTGCAATCGAACAATTATTCTCTCTGCAGTACTGAACTACGCTAGAGAGGATGCTGGTGATTGCGGCAACGCTGGATGTGATTGTTCGAGCATCAACAGAGGCAGCGTACGCGATGAAATCCGCCTTGGGATATCGAGCATTGGTTGCGAGGAATAGAGCTTCTCCATATGGGATCTTGGTGCTGGGGAACGGTAAGTTATTGTTGTTAATTTCGCTGCTAACCCATTGCGTGACTCCACCAACCGAGTCGCAAGGGAGTACGAGTAAATCGCATTTTTCGTCAAATACGCTTCCCTCTTTGATCCTAAGCATGTGTATTCCTCGAATTAAAAATCCAATGCGATTTGTGGACTATGGCTTGTTCGATAAAACCAGCATTGCTGGATATTTTTAACATTTAAATCTTCCGCAAGTGACGTGTATTTTTGGTTGCGGCAGTTCTGCCTGACTTGCATAAAGGGTATAAAAATCTAACTAACTGCACATACTGTCTATAAAGGATTTTAGGCCCTCAACTGCAATTGAGTACGCAGGCCGAATGTCGGCTTTCGCTGTTTCACCATCTTCTAGTTGGATTCGGAATTCCCTCCGCCAACCCACCTATGCAGCCCCAGCTCTGCCTACCCATCACGCAGTCAGCAAAGCAAATTCGCTATCGTTTTAGTAGCTGCTTGCGCATATTCCACAGGCGCTAGAGGCCAAAAACACTAAAAATTAGCCTGCCAGCGACCCCAAGCCAAGCAACCTACTGCTTGGCCCCCAGTGCCACCGCAGCCGCACGCGAGGCCTGCAGCGCGGCCGCATCCGGCGCCTCCTGTGTAGGCCAGCCCTGCAGGTGCTTCTGCGCCAGGTTGCACAGCGCGGTGATCCACTCGGGGTCGTCGTTGAGGCAGGGGATGTAGTGAAACTCTTGGCCGCCCGCGTGCAGAAACGCCTCGCGGCCTTCCATGTTGATTTCTTCCAGGGTTTCTAGGCAGTCGCTGGTGAAGCCGGGGCAGATGACGTCCACACGCTTTACGCCGGCCTTGCCCAGGGCGATGAGGCTGGGTTCGGTGTAGGGCTCCAGCCACTTGGCGCGGCCCAGGCGGGACTGGAAGGTGACTTGGTACTGGTCTTTGTCCAGGTTCAGTGCCTCGGCCAACAGGCGTGCGGTCTTGAAACATTCGCAGTGGTACATATCGCCTAAGTGCAGCGTGCGCTCGGGCACGCCGTGGAAGCTCATCACCAGTTTGTCGGGGCGGCCGTTGGCTTTCCAGTAACGCTGCACGCTGGCGGCCAGGGCGCTGATGTAGCCGTGGTCGTCGTGGTAGCGGTTGATGAAACGGAACTCGGGGATGGCGCGTGTCTTGGCAGCCCAGGCGTAGACCGCGTCGCACACGCTGGCGGTGGTGGTGCCGCTGTACTGCGGGTAGGCGGGCAGCACCAGCACGCGGGTCATACCCTCGGCCTTCATGGCGTCCAGCTGCGAGGCGATGGAGGTGCTGCCATAGCGCATGGCCCAGCGCACCTTGACCTGGTGGTTGCGCTGGCCCAGCCATCCTTGCAGCAGCTTGGCCTGTTTTTCGGTCCAGATCTTGAGCGGCGATCCCTCGGGCGTCCACACGCTGGCGTATTTGGCGGCCGACTTGGCCGGGCGCGTGCGCAGGATGATGCCGTGCAGGATCAGCAGCCACAGCAGGCGCGGGATTTCGACCACGCGCGGGTCGCCCAAAAACTCTGCCAGGTAGCGGCGCACGGCGGTGGCGGTGGGGGCATCAGGCGTGCCCAGGTTGCACAGCAGCACGGCGGTGCGGGGCACCTGGCCATGGGTGTAGGGGGGCTCGGGCTGGAAGGGGGATTGGAAGAGCATGCGGTATTCTCCCGCACCTATGCTGCAACTCTCCACCATCAAGGCGATTACCCTGGACCTGGACGACACCTTGTGGCCCATCTGGCCGTGTATTGAACGGGCCGAGAAGGTCTTGCATGCCTGGTTGCTGCAGTACGCACCAGCCACCGCCACCCTGTATGCCGACCCACACGCGCGGCGCACCCTGCGCGAAGACACCGAGCGGCAGTGGGCCGCCCAGGCGCACGACCTGAGTGTGCTGCGCCGAGAGTCCATCCGCCTGGCGCTGGAGCGTGCGGGGGATGACACCGACTTGGCCGACCCGGCCTTCGATGTGTTTTTTGCCGAGCGCATGCGGGTGGAGCTGTTTGACGACGCGCTGGAAACGCTGGACTGGATGGCGCAGCGCTGGCCGCTGTACGCGGTGTCCAACGGCAATGCCGATGTGAACCAGGTGGGGCTGGGCGCCTACTTCACGGGCGCCGTGAGTGCGCGCGATGCGGGTGTGGGCAAGCCGGACGCGAAAATATTTATGGCGGCGGCGCAGGCCCTGCAGGTGGCGCCGCAGCACATCTTGCACGTGGGTGACGATGCGGCGCTGGACGTGTTGGGTGCCTTGGGCGTGGGCATGCAGGCGGTGTGGGTGAACCGTGCCGAACACCTGTGGAGCCACACGCAGCACCCGCATGCCACGGTGGCCAGCCTGACCGAGCTGCGCGACCTGCTCAGCGCGGCCTGAGCCCCGGCCTGGCCCAGGCGATCAAGGCGCGGGTTTGAAGCGCAGGCGACTCTTGGTGTAGGCCTGCACATTGTCTTCGCTCAGGTGCTGCGGCACATACTCCCCAGCAATATAGCGCTCGGCCTGGTCGGCATAGTGCGTGTCAAACAGCACGCCGCTCTGGCCCACCGGGTTGATACCCACGGCGCGGCTGGCATCGGCAAAGTCAATCACCCGGCGGGTGGATGGCCCGTAGCTCACGGCCCAAGGCGCAGGCCCCATGGCGCCCGACAGGTTGTTGGGCGTTTCGCGTCCGCCTGGTGCAGCAAAAGGCCCCACGTTAAACAGCAGGTGCAGCGGTTTCTGGCGGCCCAGAGGGTGCACGTGGGTCACCGTGTGGGCGGCACCCCAGCGCCAGTCCAGCAGGCTGGTGCCATACAGGCCTTGCAGGTGTTTGAGCGTGTTGGACCAGGCAATGCGCACAGTTTCGAAATGGCTCTCTTTGGCTTTGGTGTTGGTGTTGTCCCACCAGGGGGATTGCGGGTCGGCCACCAGCAGGGGCAGGGCGAAGTCGATGGCGCGGGTGTTGAGCAGGTTTTTGAACTGCACCTCGCCCAACTCGTCTTCCATGGCGGCCTTGCTCAGCTCATACAGCATCTGGCTGAACAAGGTGGCGGCAATGCTGTCGGTGCTGTAGTTGCCGTCCCACTTGGTGAGCGGCTCCATGAAGGCTTTTTCGTTGGCATCCGTCACCACGGACTGCATCACGGGCAGCAGGTTTTGCAGGATGCGGCGGCTGTAGCCGTTGCTCGTGTCCAGTTGCAGGGCCTGCGCGGCCTCCGTATCCCAGCGCACCTTGGGGTTGGAGAGCACGTCGTCCAGGCGCTGGGCGCGGTCGTACAGGTTGTAGTAGCCGGGCACCGGTACGCCGCTGCTGGGCTTGGGCTGGTGGTTGGCGGACATGATGTAGCCGCGTGCCGGGTTTTCTTCTTGCGGGTTGAAGTTAAAGGCGTAGAAGCCGGGCTTCTCGGCTTCGCCCTTGGCCGCATCGAGGATGAAAGTGGGGTTGACGCCTTGGGGGCGCTGCGGCAGCTTGGCGGCGGCCCACCAGCCGATATCGCCCTTGGCGTTGGCCCACACCACGTTCAGGCCGGGGGCGTGGATTTTGCTGGCCGCCTCGCGCGCCTTGTCGCGCGTGTCGGCGCGGTTGAGCTCGTAGAAGGCCTGTAACGTTGGGTTCTCGGTTTCCAGAAAGGCCCACCACATGGCAACCGGGGTGTCGCCCAGGCTGTCCTTGAAGACATCGTTGATGATGGGGCCGTGGGGCGAGCGGCGCAGGCTCAGCTGCACCGGCGGGGCACCTTTGACGGTGATGGTTTCCGAGCGTGTTGTCAGGTTCACCCACTGGCCGTTGTGCCAGACCTGCTGCGGGTTCTCGGGGTTCACCTTTTCGGCCACCAGGTCCACGTCATCGTTCTGGAACATGGTCAGGCTCCAGCCAAAGTCCATGTTGTGGCCCAAGAGTGCAAAGGGGCTCAGCGCCTGGAAGTTGCCATACAGCTCAAAGTCGGGTGCGCTCAGGTGCGCCTCGTACCAGACGCTGGGGGTGGAAAAACCAATGTGCGGGTCGCCAGCCAGCAGCGGCTTGCCGCTGGCCGTGCGTTTGCCCGAGATGGCCCAGGCGTTGCTGCCCTCGAACAGCGGCACGCCCGCCAGTGCCATGGCGTCTTGGCTGATCTGGGCGATGTGGTTCAGGCTCCCCCAGTCGCGCTGGCTCAAGGTGGTGGGCTGGGTGAGTACCCCTTGCGGGTTCCACTCAATGTCAAACGTGCGCAGGTAGTCGGGGCCGAGTTTGTCGCGGATAAAGGTCATCACCGGCTCGGTGCGAAACGCTGCTGCAAAGCTGTAGGCCAGGTAGCCAGACACGGCAATCGTGTCTTCAGGTGTGAAGGGCTGGTGCGGGATGCCCAGAATGTCGAACTCGATGGGCGAGCGCTGCGTGTCCTGGTACTGGTTGATGCCGTCCAGGTAGGCCAGCAGGGCCTGGTTGGCCGGCGTAGCCATGTCCATCTTGGCGACGGTAGCCTTGGCGTGGGCGCGTATGCCCAGCGTGCGGAACAGGGTGTCCACCTCCACCAGCTTGGGGCCCAAGATTTCGGCCAACTCGCCCTTGGCCAGGCGACGCACCATTTCCATCTGGAACAGTCGGTGCTGGGCGTGCACATAACCCAGTGCGCGGTACAGGTCGTTCTGGTTCTCGGCGCGGATGTGGGGCACGCCCCGTTCGTCAAAACGCACGCTCACCGGGGCGGCGAGTTTCTCCATGGCCAGCGTGCCGCTGCGCACAGGTTGTTTTTGGTAGAGGTACCAGCCACCCAGGGCCAACGCGGCAAGCAGGAGCAAGGCGATCAGGCCGCCAATAATTTTGAGGACAAGCTTCATGGCAGCTATGGTGCCATTAAATTCGCCCGCCGCGCCCTAAAAAATCCAGGGGTTGCGGGTGCGCACGCGGGCGCCCAGGCTGCGCAGCATCTGCGTCATCCCCAGATGGGCGCGGTCAAAGTGGGGCAGGTCTGGCGGCACGGCACGCAGGTAGTGCGTGGCGGTGCGCCGTGCGGCGGCGTCGGGCTGGGGCGGTGGTGGCAACTGGCCAAAGTCGTACACCGCGCTGTGCAGCGGCAGGCATTGCCAGTCTTGCCAGCCGGCCAGCGCGGGCAGTAGCTCGGTTTCAAAGTGCGGGAGGTCCAGCGCGGGGTCAATCAGCTCCAGCGCCAGGTAGGCGTTGCGCAGCGCCGCTGTGTTTTTGGGGCGGCGCAGTGCGGCCTTCCAGACAATGGCGGCCTGCTCGCAAAACAGGGGCGACAGTGTGCGCGTGCAGCCAAAGTCCAGCAGGCCCAACTGGCCGTCGGCCATGAACAGGTAGTTGCCCGCATGCGGGTCGGCCTGCAGCCGCTGCAGGCCCCAGGCACATTGCATGAAGGTGTCAAACAGCAGCTGGCCATAGTGGTCGCGCTGGGCCTGGCTGGGCTGGGTGGCCAGCCACTCAGGCAGGTGTTGGCCTTGCAGGCGCTGCATGGTCAGCATGCGCGGTGTGGTGCGCGCCATCACCGGTTGGGGCACCACCAGGTGCGGGTGCTGCAGCGCTTTGGCAAACCACTGCAGCTGGCTGGCTTCGTGCAGATAGTCCAGCTCCTGCGTCAGCGTCTGGGCAATGTTGTCCATCACCCGGGCCTGGATGTCGGCGTTGGGCAGCGCCTCGGGCCCAAGGCTGATGCCCTTGAGTAGCAGGCGCAGCATGGCCAGGTCGCTCTGGATGGTGGCGGCCATGCCGGGGTACTGCAGCTTCACGGCCACGGCCTCGCCGCTGTGCAGCGTGGCCGCGTGCACCTGGCCCAGGCTGGCGGCGGCAAAGGCTTGCAGGTCAAAGTCGGCAAACAGCGCCTCGGGGCTGTCGCCCAGCTCTTGGCGCAGCAGCTTGAGCACCAGCGCACGGTTCAGCGGCGTGACCTGGTAGTGCGCGCGCGCCAGCTGCTGGCGCACGCCGTCGGGCAGCAGGCCCAGCTCCATGCTCAGCAGCTGCGAGGCTTTGAGCGTCGTGCCCTTGAGCTGGTTGAGCGCGGTGAACGCAATGCGGCCCATCTTGGCCTCGTGCTCCACGCGGGCGGCCTCCTGGTCGGCCGCGCTGGCGCCGCGCTGCACCAGCTTTGTTGCCGAGCGTGCCAGCTGCGTGGCCCCGGCCTGTGCGGCGGCGGCACCCACGATGGCGCCGCGCGCGAGCTTACTGGTGCGCGGTGCTTGCGGCATGCAAAGACTGGCGCAGCATGATGGGGACAATGACGCGGTGCACCGGCCCCACCACGGCCATGTAGGCACGGCCCAGGGCGTTGTGGTTGTGCACCACGGTGCTGACGGATACCACGGGCTGGCCGTCTTGCTGGTGTTTGTAGACCGACAGCTCCACACGCAAATGCTTGTCGTCATCGAAGAGGATGACTTCGGGCGCCGACAGGTAGTCCACGCTGAAGATGCCCGCGCGGTCGCCCACGGTGTAACTGGCGGCGGGCTTGGCGTCCTGCGCTTGCATCTTTACCTGCATGCCACCCAGGTGTTTGAGGCCCACCAGGCGCCCGGCCTGGTTGCGCATCGACATCAGAAAGTTCATCCAGCCCGGGGTGTAGCCCATCACGGCCAAGTAGGTTTCCATGGCGTTGCTGCCGGGCTGCGGGTCGGCAAAGGTGTAGCAGTCGGCAAAGTCGGCACCTGCCGTACGCAGGGCAATCTGGCTGTGCGCGGGCAGTGCGGTTTCGGTGATGGTGGCGGTGTTCATGGGGTCTTTGGGGTTTGTAGTGTTTGGCGGGCTAATTGCATCAGGTCCAGCCAGCCACCACCGGGCTGCATCAGGCGGGCCAGCTGGCTGCGCAGCAAAAAGCCGCCCAGCTCCAGCAGGCGGTCCACCAGGCCGCTGCGCAGGGCGAGGGTCAGCACGCCCAGGCTCAGGTCGGTCATGCGGGTGGTATCGGCAAAGCCATCCGAGGTATCGCGCAACCAGAAGCCCAGCACCGCGTACACATAGTCCGCCATCAGGCTGGAAAGGCTGCCCTGAAAGCCGCAGGGTGGTATCTCGCCGCTGGCCTGCGCGGCCTCCAGCATCTCGGCAAACGCGGCCTGCAGCAGCGCCTTGCCGGGCAGGGCGCCGCTGAGCATCGCCAGGGGTGCCTTGTTGAGCAGTTGGTGCGCCAGGGCCACAAACTCGCGGTCGGGCAGCAGGGTTTCCAGCAGATGGTCCACCAGCAGCTGCATGCGCTCTTGCAGCGTAAATTTGTCCAGCCCCTTGGTCTTGCGCATGGCCGCCAGGGCGTCCTCCACGGCCTGCTCAAAGTAGGCCAGCACCAGTTTTTCCTTGCTGGGGAAGTACTTGTAGATGGTGGCATCGCCCATGTCGGCCGCGCGGGCGATTTGTTTCATGGTGGTGCCGTCAAACCCGTGCTGGGTCATCAGGTCTACCGCGGTGCGGATCAGCAGGCGGTGGCTTTGGGCTTGTTGGGCTTTGGTGGTGCGCATGGTGCGGGGGCTCTCAAGCAGTGCCGTCCCAGCGCGCATCGGCGCGCAGGGCACAGTGGGTCCAGATGCCGCCGGCTAGGTCGGCCAGGCCAAACAGCATGATCATGGGGCTGCCCAGGCCGGCGAGGGCAAAGGCGGTGAACGCCACAAACACGATGAAACGTGTGTAAACGGAGGCGACCAGAAACGGCTTGAATTCATGGCTGGCCGCCACCCAGGCGTAGACGCCAATCATGAAAGCCACCAGCCCCACCACGCGAATCCACACCTCGGGCGTCGGTGGTATCTGCAGCAGGGCCAGCAGCAGGTTGGGCACGGTGACGAGCACGGTGCCCGCCAGGAATAAGTAAACAGCGAAGACTTTGGCGCTGAAGGCGGAGCTGGACATGGTGAATGCCTTTATGAAAACTAACTTTTCATAAATATAACATTCAGTGAATTTAAAAGATAGTTAGTTTTTTAAAAGGCTTGCAGCAGCCACTCCGCTGCGCACCGCGCCTTCCAGCGTGGCGGGGTAGGGTCCGTCCACATAGTCGCCACAGGCCCACAGGCCGGGTGCGATGGCCTGGGTGGGGCGTACCAGCCCCGGCGTGCAGGCAAAGGTGGCGCGTTTTTCCACCACGGTTTGCAGCGGCGTGAGTGCCAGGCCCAGCTGCGCCTGGGCCTGCGCTAGCACCTGGGTTTGCAGGGTGTCGCGGTCGCCCTCGCTGGCGCTGACCACAAAGGCCAGCAGCCCTTGCGGGCCGCCGAGCTGGCCACGGTCAAACACAAACTGGGCCGGGTAGGCCGCATCGCTGCGCAGCGCCAGCATGGGCTGGTTCAGGCGGCCGTTGGCGGCGTGGGCGTAGACGGTGGCAATGGCTTCAAACTGCAGGGCCTGCGCGGTGGCGGCCCAGGTTTGCAGCTGGGTTGCTATGGTTTCAGGAGCTGCTTGCGCAGACTCCATAAGGGCTGAGGCCGCATTCGAGGATGAAGTGGCCCACAGCACGGCATCAAAGGCTTGGCCGTTCACCTGCCAGCCGCGGCCCGTGGGCTGCGGGCTGAGTTGCTCCACACGTGTGCCCAGCTGCACCACGCCGCCTTGCGCTTGCAGCCAGTTGGCCGCGGCCTGCGGGAACAGCGTGGCGAGGTCGGCGCGCGGCAAGAGCAGGTTGGAACTGCCACGCCCGCCAAACAGCGAGTCGCGCAACACAGTCAAAAACACCTGGCCGCTGGCCCGGTCGGCCGGCGTGTTGAGGGCGGATACGCAGAGCGGGTCAATCATGGTGGCCAGCACGGTGGGCGTGAGCGTGCGGCAGAGGTCGGCCACGCTGGTCTGCGGCGCGCAGGCAAAGCCGCCCAGCTGCCAGCCCGTGGCAGCGCGCAGCAGGCTCCACTTGTCGGCCCAACTCCAGCCGCCGGCGCGCAGGATGCCGGCCAGCGCATCCAGCGGGCTGGGCCAGTCGGGCAGGGCCAGACCGTTGCCATCGGGGAACAGCAGCGTGAGTGGCAGGCGCAGCAACGTGGCTTCGGGGTCCACGCCTACGGTGCGCATGAGCTTGAGCGTTTCGGAGTAGGCGCCAATCAGGATGTGCTGGCCGTTGTCCAGCACCACGGGCGTGCCGTCCGGCAAGGTGCCATTCAGGGCTCTGGCCCGCCCCCCGACTGCGCGGGCTGCTTCAAAAACTGTAGCGTGGTGGCCTGCTTGCGTGGCCGTAACAGCCGCCGCCATTCCGGCCCAGCCGGCACCGACGATGGCTACGCGCATAGGCAAGCTGAAGCAGGTTTTGCCGCCGGGCCGCCCCAAGGCAAAACGCGGCCCCCTTGGGGGGCAGGGAGCCACACGCAGTGGGCGACCGTGGGGGCCTTGTTCATAGGCGACCGAGGGCTTGGACTTTCCACGCCAGCCACAGTTTGCGTAGCGGCGTGAGTGCCACGCGCTGGTGCAGCACCTGGAAGTTGTCGGCCTCGATTTCACGCAACAGGGCGCGGTAGATGCTGGCCATCATCAGGCCGGGTTTTTGCGCGCGGCGGTCGGCGGCGGGCAGCAGGGCCAGGGCTTCGTCGTACAGGCCCTGGGCGCGCTGTGCCTGGAATTGCATCAGCGCGGTAAAGCGGTCGGAGTAGCTGCGCTTCAGGATCTCGTGCGCCTTCACATCAAACTGTTGCAGCTCGTTGACGGGCAGGTAGATGCGCCCGCGCATGGCGTCTTCGCCCACGTCGCGCAGGATGTTGGTGAGCTGCAGGGCCTGGCCCAGCTTGTGGGCGTAGGCCGTGGTTTGCGGGTCGGTCTGGCCGAAGATGCGCGCCGCCACCTCGCCTACCACGCCGGCCACCAGGTGGCAGTAGCGTTGCAGGTTGGGGTAGTCCAGGTAGCGGGTTTGCTCCAGGTCCATCTGGCAGCCTTCGATCACGCCCAGGAGGTGGCGCGCCTCGATGCCGTAGACGGCGGTGTGTGGCATCAGCGCTTTCATCACCGGGTGGCTGGGTTGGCCTGCAAAGGCTTTGCCCACCTCGGATTGCCACCAGGCCAGTTTGGTGGCGGCCACGCCGTGGTCCACCATCTCGTCTACCACGTCGTCCACCTCGCGACAGAAGGCATAAAACGCGGTGATGGCGGCGCGGCGCGGGGCCGGCAGAAACAGGAAGGCGTAGTAGAAGCTGCTGCCGCTGGCGGCGGCTTTGTCCTGGACGTATTGCTCTGGGGTCATGGCGGGGATTGTTACATCCCGCAGCACCTCATTTGAATTCGCCGGGCTTGAAAAAATACTCGTCCGGCATGGCCCGGAAGGCCTCGGTCAGCAGCGGGTTGTCCAGGGTGATGACGTTGCGCTGTGAGAGCTTGGCGCGCAGCAGGGCGCGGCGCACCGAAGGGTCGTTGTTCAGCAGCCGTTGGAACGATCCATCGGCAAAAGCACGCCGCAGGCCCAGCAAGATGGTCGCATGCAGCTCGGCGCTGTCGGGGCGAACATAAAACAGGCGGGCAAAGCGGTACACCAGCAAGGTGTGGGCATCCACCAGCATGGACGGTGCAAAGTCGCCGTACTGTTCGGAGAAGCCGTACACCTCGTTCAGGCCCAGCGGCAAAAAGTCAAACCGTTTGGCCTCCAACATGGGGAACAGCGATTCCAGCGTGGGGCCGGTGACCACCGAGATACCGGCGGCCTGCATGATGGCGTTGTTGGACCAGCCCAGGCCCTGGCCGGCGCGAAAACGGCGCAGCTGCGTGAGGCTGCCCACGCGGGCGAATTCGTGTTCCAGGCTGTAGTGGATCAGGCTGATGCGGTAGCCCAGGAGGCCGCGGTCGATGGGGAAGTAGACGGCGTTGAAGGCTTTTTCGAACTCTCCGCCAGAGCCAAAGTCCGCCACGTTGACCTCGCCGCGGCGCAACATGGCGCGTGCGCGTTCGTCGTTGACGGCCACGGGGTGCAGCAGCAGTGAGTAGGGTCTGGCGGCGCGCTGCAGTGCCAGTTCCAGCACGCGGTAGCCCAGGTTGTCTGCGCCGTTGCCGTTGAGGTTGGGGTAGACCACCGCAAGTGGGGCCACCTGGGCCAGGCCGGGCGGTGTGCTGCCCAGCGCCCAGCCCGCACTGGCGATGCGCAAAAGGGATTGGCGGCGGGTCCAACGGGGTTCGGTTTGTTGTTCTTGTAGCGCAGACATGGCGAGGACTGTCACTTTGGTTTTTTACATCCAAATTGCGCGCCAGAGCATGACCGGGGCATCCCACCAGCGGATGGTGGGGCGCTTGAATAGCGTCATGCCACCAGCAGCCTCAATTTTGTCAAGAATGCGCAAGCCGCCTTGCACCACTAGGCGCAACTCCCACCCGGCACGCCCAGGAATTCGATGCACAAGTGGCGCACCACGCAGCATGCGGCCTCTTGCAACTTGCGTACAAGCCAAAATTAATTCCCTGGAGACGGTGATTTGTTGTTGAGCCGTCATATCAACCCATGACACACCGGATTGGAAGTGCATATCTTCCGGTAGGTAGTAGCGACCCCGCGGAATGTCCACGCTCAGGTCTTGCCAGAAGTTGATGAGTTGCAGGGCGGTGCAGATGGCATCACTCTCGGCCAGCGCCTGCGTGCCGTGCACGCCATACAGGTGCAGCAGCAGGCGGCCCACCGGATTGGCTGAGCGACGGCAGTAGTCCAGCAGCTCGGCGTCGTCGGCGTAACCCGCGGCGTCGCGGGTTTTCTCAATGTCCTGCACAAACGCGTCCAGCAGGTCGTGCAGCAACTGCACCGGCAGGGCGTGCTGTTGAATTGCCACCTGCAGCGGGCCAAACACCTGGGGCCAGTTGGCAAAGGCGGTTTCACCGTCGGCCGCCTGTTGCAGCGCCTGGCGGTAGGCCTGCAGGCTGGCCAAACGCTCGGCCGGGCTGGCGTCGCCTTCGTCGGCAATGTCGTCCGCCGTGCGGGCAAAGTGGTAGATGGCGGCAATCGGTGCGCGCAGGTGCGGCGGGCAGAGCCAGGAGGCGACCGGAAAGTTTTCGTAATGCGTGATGGGGGCAGCGGCCACAGTGGCGGCGGGCAGGGGGCTTGGCATGGGCGCCATTGTGCCTTTGGGCCTATTTGCTTTACCGCGTCTTGACAAATATCAGGGCTTACCCTAAATTACTAACCAATCGGTCATTAGTGGTGCCGGGCGGCTTGCCTGGCACCGTATGTTTTCTCTTCTTACCCCTCGCCACCACCATGCCAACCAGAACTTTGTACACCGCAGGCGCCGTGCTTGCCACCGCGCTGCTCGTTACGGCTTGCTCCAAGCCCGCCCCCTCGGAAGAGCCGGTGCGTGCGGTCAAGGTCAGCACCGTGGGCATGGCCAGTATCCAGTCGGGGGCCGAGTTTTCGGGCGAGGTGCGGCCCCGGGTTGAGTCCCGCCTGGGCTTTCGGGTGGCCGGCAAGCTGGTGCGCCGCCCGGTGGAGCTGGGCCAAACGGTGAAAGCCGGCCAGGTGCTGGCCCAGTTGGACCCCCAAGACTACAAACTGGCCACCGAAGCCGCCCGTGCCCAGGTGGCCGCTGCCTCCACCAACCGCGACCTGGCCGCGGCCGACTTCAAGCGTTTCAAGGAACTGCGCGACCAGAACTTCATCAGCGGGGCCGAACTGGAGCGCCGCGAAACCACGCTCAAAGCCGCCCAGGCCCAGCTTGACCAGGCCCAGGCCCAGCTCAACAGCCAGGGCAACCAGGCGTCGTACACCACCTTGGTGGCGGACATGGCCGGTGTGGTGACCGCCATCAACGCCGAACCCGGCCAGGTGGTGAGCGCCGGCACACCGGTGGTGCAGATTGCCCAAGACGGCCCGCGCGACGTGGTGTTCTCGGTGCCCGAAGACAAGGTGGCGATGATCAAGGCCGGTTCCGCCGTGGACGTGAAGGTGTGGGCCAGCAAAACCACCGTGAAGGGTGTGGTGCGCGAAGTGGCGGCCAGTGCCGACCCGGTGACGCGCACCTTTGTGGTAAAGGTGGCGCTGGACAGCAAGGACACGCTGGCGCTGGGTACCACGGTGTCGGTGGTGCCGCAGGCGTTTGACCGCAGTGGGGTGCAAGTGGTCAAGCTGCCCACCAGCGCGCTGGTGCAAAGTGGCAAGTCCACTGCGGTGTGGGTGCTGGACAGTGCCAGCATGACCGTGAAGCTGCAGCCCATCACCGTGGCCACGGCCGACGGCAACGAGGTGGTGGTGGCAGATGGCTTACAGCCCGGCACCCAGGTGGTGACCGCCGGTGTGCATGTGTTGTCGCCTGGCCAGAAGGTCTCCATTTACAAGGGAAAAGTGCCTGCAGCCTCCGTGGATTCTGCGCAAGCAGCTCCTGAAACCGTAGCACCCGCAGTGGCCAAGGCCACCAGCGACACCGCTGCGAAGTGAGGCTGGCATGAACCTCGACGAACCCAAAGCCGGTTTTAACCTGTCCAAGTGGGCCTTGGACCACGCGGCGCTGACGCGCTATTTGATGATCGTGCTGCTGTTGTTGGGCGTGGCCTCCTACTTCCAGCTGGGGCAGGACGAAGACCCGCCGTTCACCTTCCGTGCCATGGTGGTGCGCACCTATTGGCCCGGCGCAACGGCGCAGCAGGTGGCCGAGCAAGTCACCGACAAGATCGAGCGCACCCTGCAAGAGGTGCCCTACGCCGACAAGATCCGCAGCTACTCCAAGCCCGGTGAGTCGCAAATCATTTTCCAGATCAAGGACTCCAGCAAACCGTCGGATGTGCCCAACGTCTGGTACAGCGTGCGCAAGAAGGTGGGCGACATCCGCGGCACCTTGCCCGGCGGTGTGGTCGGCCCCTTCTTTAACGACGACTTTGGTGATGTGTATGGCGTGATCTACGCGCTGGAGGCTGATGGCTTCAACTACGCCGAGCTCAAGACCTTTGCGGACGACGTGCGCCAGCGCCTGCTGCGCGTGTCCGATGTGGCCAAGGTGGAGCTGTTTGGTGCGCAGGACGAGAAGCTGTACATCGAAATCTCGCAAAAGCGCCTGGCCCAGCTCGGGCTGGACCTGAACCAGGTGCTGGCCCAACTGGGCCAGCAAAACGCGGTGGAGTCCGCCGGTGCCGTGCAAACCCCGCTGGACGTGGTGCAGGTGCGCGTGGGCGGCCAGTTCAACCGGGTGGAAGAGCTGCAGGCCATGCCGATCCGCGGCGCCTCGGGCAACCAGTTGCAGCTGAAAGACATTGCCACCATTGGTAAGGGTTATGTGGACCCACCGTCGGTGAAGGTGCACCACCAGGGCAAAGAAGTGATTGCGCTGGGTGTTTCCATGACCAAGGGCGGCGACATCATTGCGCTGGGCCATGCGCTGGACTCGGTCTTCAAAGGCATCGAGAGAGACCTGCCGGCCGGTATCAAGCTGGTGCAGCTGCAGGACCAGCCCAAATCGGTGTCCACCTCTGTCAGCGAGTTTGTGAAGGTGCTGATTGAAGCGGTGGTGATTGTGCTGGCCGTGAGTTTTATTGCACTGGGCCTGCACAAGCGCCCTGGCAAGAACCCGCTGTGGCGCCGCTGGATTTTGGACATCCGCCCCGGCCTGGTGGTGGGCATCACCATTCCGCTGGTGCTGGCCGTGACCTTCCTGGGCATGTACTACTGGGGCATTGGCCTGCACAAAATTTCGCTGGGTTCGCTCATCATTGCGCTGGGGCTGTTGGTGGACGACGCCATCATTGCGGTGGAAATGATGGTGCGCAAGATGGAGGAGGGCTACGACAAGGTACGCGCCGCCACTTTTGCGTATGAAGTGACTGCCATGCCCATGCTGACGGGCACGCTGATCACCGCCGTGGGCTTTTTGCCCATCGGCCTAGCCAAATCCACCACCGGTGAGTACACCTTTGCCATCTTCGCCGTCACCGTGCTGGCGCTGATTTTGAGCTGGTTTGTGTCGGTGTACTTTGTGCCCTACCTGGGGACGCTGCTGCTCAAGGAGCACAAGCACATTGCAGGTGAGGAATCGGTTCACACCGAGCACTTTGACACGCCGTTCTACAACCTCTTCCGCAAGACCGTGAACTGGTGTGTGCAGCACCGCTGGCTGACCATTGGCGCCACCATTTTGTTGTTTGCGTTGGGCATTGTGGGCATGGGTAAGGTGCAGCAGCAGTTTTTCCCGGACTCCAGCCGCCCTGAGGTGCTGGTGGATATCTGGTTCCCCGAAGGCACGTCCTTTGCGGCCAACCAGGAAGTGACCCAGCGCGTGGAACAACGCCTGATGCAGGAAGAGGGCGTTAACACCGTCAGTACCTGGATTGGCTCCGGCGTGCCGCGTTTTTATTTGCCGCTGGACCAGGTGTTCCCGCAGACCAACGTGTCGCAGTTCATCATCATCCCCAAGGACCTGAAGGTGCGTGAATCGCTGCGCGTGAAGTTGCCGGCCCTGTTGGCGGCCGAATTTCCCGAGGTGCGCGGCCGCGTCAAGCTGCTGCCCAACGGCCCACCTGTGCCGTACCCGGTGCAGTTCCGTGTGGTCGGGCCTGACCCAATTGCGCTGCGTGAGCGCGCTGACGAGGTGAAGGCCGTGGTGCGCACCAACCCCAATATGCGGGGTGTGAACGACAACTGGAACGAGTCGGTCAAGGTGCTGCGTCTGGAAGTGGACCAGGCCAAGGCCCGCGCCCTGGGCGTGACCAGCCAGTCCATCGCCCAAGCGTCCAAAACCGTGCTGGCCGGCACCACCGTGGGCCAGTACCGCGAGGGCGACAAACTCATCGACATCGTGCTGCGCCAGCCGCTGGACGAGCGCAATGCGATTACCGACATTGCCAACGCCTACCTGCCCACGGCCAGTGGCAAGTCCATCCCGCTGACGCAGATTGCCAAACCTGTGTTCACCTGGGAGCCCGGTGTGATGTGGCGCGAAAACCGCGACTACGCCATCACCGTACAGGGCGACATTGTGGAAGGCCTGCAGGGCGCCACGGTGACGGCTGAACTGATGCCCCAGCTCAAAGCGTTGGAGACCAAGTGGCAACAGGCGGACCTGCAGGGCTACCGCATTGAAGTGGCGGGCGCCGTGGAGGAAAGCTCCAAGGGCTCGGCCTCCATCGTGGCGGGTGTGCCCATCATGCTGTTCCTGACCTTCACCCTGCTGATGCTGCAACTGCAAAGCTTCAGCCGCGCGCTGCTGGTCTTCATCACCGGGCCGCTGGGTATAGCCGGTGTGGCAGGCGCTTTGATCTTGCTGGGCCGTCCGTTTGGCTTCGTGGCCTTGCTCGGTGTGATCGCCTTGATGGGCATGATCCAGCGCAACTCGGTGATCCTGATCGACCAGATCGAACAGGACCGTGCGGCGGGTATTCCGGCCTGGGACGCGATTGTGGAGTCGGCTGTGCGGCGTCTGCGCCCCATCGTGCTGACGGCCGCGGCCGCGGTGCTGGCCATGATTCCGCTGTCCCGCTCGGTGTTCTGGGGCCCCATGGCCGTGGCCATCATGGGCGGGCTGATCGTGGCCACCGTACTCACCTTGCTGGCCTTGCCAGCCATGTACGCCGCCTGGTTTCGCGTGAAGCGCGAGGTGCCAACCCCGGTTTAAACGGAGCCGGTCTTTCCGCAGGTTAAAATAGCGGGCTGACCGATTTCAAATGGGTGGTCTAGGCCTTGCGGGTACCCCCTGCAAGCGCACCGGGCCTCCCATTTCTGTTTTTTGCGCGGGTGGCGAAATTGGTAGACGCACCAGGTTTAGGTCCTGACGGTGGCAACACTGTGGGGGTTCGAGTCCCCCCCCGCGCACCAACCTTAACTGGCACCTTGTGGGGTGCCGCAGGTGAAAGTCCTGCCAAAACCAATATTAGGAGTTAGCCATGGCCGTTACTGTAGAAACTCTGGAAAAGCTGGAGCGCAAGATCACTTTGACCCTGCCCGTGGGCGTGATCCAGACTGAAGTGGACAGCCGTCTGCGCAAGCTGGCCCGCACCGTGAAGATGGACGGTTTCCGTCCTGGCAAAGTGCCCATGAACGTGGTGACACAGCGCTACGGTTACTCCGTGCACTACGAAGTGATGAACGACAAGGTGGGCGAGGCTTTCGCCACCGCTGCCAACGAAGCCAAGCTGCGCGTGGCCGGCCAGCCCAAAATCACCGAGAGCGAAGCCGCTCCCGAAGGCCAGATGGCCTTTGACGCCGTCTTTGAAGTGTTCCCCGAAGTCAAGATTGCTGACTTGGCTACCGCTGAAGTGGAAAAACTCTCCGCCGAAGTGACCGAAGAAGCCATCGACAAAACCATCGAGATCCTGCGCAAGCAGCGTCGTACCTTCGCCCAACGTGCCCAAGGCACCGCTGCGCAAGACACCGACCGCGTGACGGTGGACTTCGAAGGCAAGATGGACGGTGAAGTGTTCTCCGGCGGCAAGGCCGACGACTTCCAGTTCATCCTGGGCGACGGTCAGATGCTCAAAGAATTTGAAGACGCAACCCGTGGCATGAAGACCGGCGAAAGCAAGACTTTCCCTCTGGCATTCCCCGCTGACTATCACGGCAAAGACGTGGCCGGCAAAACTGCCGACTTCATGGTCACCCTGAAGAAGCTCGAAGCCGCCAACCTGCCCGCTGTGGACGCTGAGCTGGCCAAGTCTCTGGGCATTGCCGAAGGCACCGTGGAAGCCCTGCGCGCCGACATCCGCAAGAACCTGGAACGTGAAGTCAAGCACCGCCTGCTGGCCCGCAACAAACAAGCCGCTATGGACGCGTTGGTTGCCAAGGCTGAGTTGGACCTGCCCAAGTCCAGCGTGCAAGCTGAACTGGACCGCATGATCGAAAACGCCCGTGCCGACCTGAAACAACGCGGCATCAAGGATGCGGACAAGGCGCCGATTCCTGACGACATCTTCCGTCCCCAAGCCGAGCGCCGCGTGCGTCTGGGCTTGGTGGTGGCTGAGTTGGTGCGTGCCAATGACCTGGCCGCCAAGCCCGAGCAGATCAAGGCTCACGTGGACGAGCTGGCTGCCAGCTACGAAAAACCTGCTGACGTGGTGCGTTGGTACTTTGGTGACAACCGCCGCATGGCTGAAGTCGAAGCCATCGTGATCGAAAACAACGTGACCGACTTCGTGTTGGCCAAGGCCAAGGTGACTGCCAAGTCGGTCTCCTTTGACGAGCTGATGGGCCAGAACTGATTGGCCATGCGATGGGCGTGCCTGGCACGCTGAATCGGAAATGGGGCTTGCGCGGGACTTGCAGTCCGGCGGTCAAGCCCCATTTGCATGGAGGGTCAGGTTTTTTCGGTACAGTTACACCATTCAATTTGGAGAGCTTATGAACGTGAAATATGGAATGTCCGGCGCAATGGAAACGCAGGCATTGGGCATGGTTCCCATGGTCATCGAGCAGTCGGGCCGCGGTGAGCGCTCCTACGACATCTATTCACGTCTGCTCAAAGAGCGCGTGATTTTCCTGGTCGGCCCGGTGAACGACCAGACCGCCAACCTGGTGGTTGCACAGTTGTTGTTCTTGGAGAGCGAAAATCCTGACAAGGACATTTCCTTCTACATCAACTCCCCCGGTGGTTCGGTCAGCGCTGGCATGGCGATTTTTGACACCATGAACTTCATCAAGCCCGATGTGTCCACGCTGTGCACCGGCATGGCCGCCAGCATGGGCGCATTCCTGCTGGCTGCGGGCGCCAAGGGCAAGCGTTTTTCGCTGCCCAACTCCAAGGTCATGATTCACCAGCCTTTGGGCGGCACACAAGGCCAGGCCACCGAGATTGAGATTCATGCTCGCGAAATTCTGAAGACCCGCGAGCAGCTCAACAAAATCCTGGCAGAGCGCACGGGTCAGCCATTGGAAAAAATCGAACGCGATACCGAGCGCGACTACTACTTGTCTGCCGATGAAGCCAAAGAGTATGGCTTGGTGGACCAGGTGATCGCCAAGCGCCCCTGATTGAGCGGCTTTTAGCCCTCCCAACGGTGTCTTTCTGCTGGAAAGGCACCGTTTTTATTTGGTTATCATTGCTTAACTTAGCGAAAAAGGCAGACTTCACATGGCCGAGAAAAAAGGCGCAACCGGCGAAAAAACCTTGTACTGCTCTTTCTGCGGCAAGAGCCAGCACGAGGTCAAAAAGCTGATCGCCGGCCCATCGGTGTTTGTGTGCGATGAGTGCATCGAACTCTGCAACGAGATCATCCGCGACGAACTGCCCGCCACGACCGAAGGCAAGGACGCACGCAGTGACCTGCCGACCCCCGCCGACATCAAAGCCAACCTGGACAACTATGTGATTGGCCAGGAGCCCGCCAAGCGCACGCTGGCGGTGGCGGTATACAACCACTACAAGCGCCTCAAACACAAGGAAAAAGCCAAGAAGGACGACGTGGAGTTGGCCAAAAGCAATATCTTGCTGATTGGCCCCACCGGTTCGGGCAAGACCTTGCTGGCCCAGACGCTGGCGCGGATGCTTGATGTGCCCTTCGTGATGGCAGATGCGACCACACTGACCGAAGCGGGTTATGTGGGTGAGGATGTGGAGAACATCGTTCTCAAGTTGCTGCAAAGCTGCAACTACGACGTAGAGCGCGCCCAGCGCGGCATCGTCTACATCGACGAAATCGACAAAATCTCGCGCAAGTCGGACAACCCGTCCATCACGCGTGACGTGTCGGGTGAGGGCGTGCAGCAGGCCTTGCTCAAGCTCATCGAAGGCACCATGGCCAGCGTGCCTCCGCAGGGCGGCCGCAAGCACCCCAACCAGGATTTTGTGCAGATCGACACGACTAACATCTTGTTCATTTGCGGTGGTGCGTTCGCGGGCCTGGAAAAGGTCATTGAGCGTCGCACCGAGTCTTCGGGGATTGGCTTTGGTGCTGCCGTCAAGAGCAAGCAGCAGCGCGCCTTGACCGAGGTGTTCAAGGAAGTGGAGCCGGAAGATCTGATCAAGTTCGGTTTGATTCCCGAACTGGTTGGCCGTATGCCGGTGGTGGCGACCCTGGCCGAGCTGACTGAAGATGCGCTGGTGCAAATCCTGACCGAGCCCAAGAATGCGCTGGTCAAGCAATACGCCAAGCTGTTGGCCATGGAAGGCGCTGAGCTGGAAATCCGCCCTGCTGGCCTCAAGGCGATTGCCAAGCGCGCTCTGGCACGCAAGACTGGTGCACGTGGGCTACGTTCCATTCTGGAGCAGTCGCTGATCGACACCATGTACGAGTTGCCCAATGCGGGCAACGTGGAAAAAGTGGTGGTGGACGAGTCCACCATCGAAGAAAACAAGCCCCCATTGCTGGTTTACCGCGAGTCGGCCAAGAAGGCGTAATGCATTTCCGCCCAAGGGTCCAATTAACAGGGCTTTTGGGAGAGTACACCTGAAATCGCAGGCGAAGTTGCCACCCATAATGGCAGTGCGCTTGAATTTCAGGCAACTCGGTCCATATTCAACAGGTAACGAAAAGGTTTCCCATGTCTGGCCACACACCCCTGCCTGCTACCCCCATTGACTTGCCACTGTTGCCTTTGCGTGACGTGGTTGTTTTCCCCCACATGGTGATCCCCCTGTTTGTGGGGCGTCCCAAAAGCATCAAGGCGCTGGAAGCCGCGATGGAGGCCGATCGCCGCATCATGCTGGTAGCCCAGAAGGCGGCTGCCAAAGACGACCCTGTGGTGTCTGACATGTTTGATGTGGGTTGCGTGTCCACCATTCTGCAGATGCTGAAATTGCCCGACGGCACCGTGAAGGTGCTGGTGGAAGGCCATCAGCGCGCCAGCGTGAACGAAATTGTGGAAGGGGAGCAGCACTTCACCGCCAATGTCACGCCGATTGAAGCTCCCGACGAGAGCAGCGATGCAGCCCGCAAGGCCGCTAGCGAAGTGGAGGCCCTGCGTCGGGCGGTGATGCAGCAGTTTGACCAATACGTCAAACTCAACAAAAAGATTCCGCCCGAAATCCTCACTTCGATTTCCAGCATCGATGATGCCGGCCGTCTGGCTGACACCATCGCCGCGCACCTGCCGTTGAAGCTGGACAGCAAACAAACTGTGCTGAGCCTGCCGCAGGTGAAAGACCGCCTGGAAAACCTGTTCGAGCAAATCGAACGCGAAGTTGACATTCTCAATGTCGACAAGAAGATCCGTGGCCGCGTGAAGCGCCAGATGGAGAAGAACCAGCGCGATTTCTATTTGAATGAGCAGGTCAAAGCCATCCAGAAGGAACTGGGCGAGGGCGAGGACGGTGCGGACATCGAAGAGATCGAAAAAAAGATCAAGGCCGCCAAGATGCCCAAGGAGGCTTTGAAGAAAGCCGAGGCCGAGCTCAAGAAGCTCAAGCTGATGTCGCCCATGTCGGCCGAAGCCACCGTGGTGCGCAACTACATCGAGGTGTTGACCGGCTTGCCCTGGACGACCAAAACCAAGATCAAGCACAACCTCGTGAATGCCGAGAATGTGCTGAATGAAGACCACTACGGCTTGGACAAGGTCAAGGACCGCATCCTGGAATACCTCGCAGTGCAACAACGCGTGGACAAGGTCAAGGCTCCCATCCTGTGCCTGGTAGGCCCTCCTGGCGTGGGCAAGACGTCCCTGGGGCAGTCCATTGCCAAGGCCACAGGACGCAAGTACGTGCGTATGGCTCTGGGTGGCATGCGGGACGAGGCCGAGATCCGTGGCCACCGCCGTACCTACATCGGCGCGATGCCTGGCAAGGTCCTGCAAAGCTTGTCCAAGGTTGGCACCCGTAATCCACTGTTCCTGCTGGACGAAATTGACAAACTGGGCACGGACTTCCGGGGGGACCCTAGCAGCGCGCTGCTGGAAGTGTTGGACCCCGAGCAAAACAACAAGTTTGGCGACCACTACGTGGAGGTCGATTACGACCTGAGCGATGTGATGTTTGTGGCCACCAGCAACTCTATGAACATTCCTCCGGCCCTGTTGGACCGTATGGAAGTGATTCGCCTCTCGGGTTACACCGAAGACGAGAAGACGAACATTGCTATCACCTACCTGCTGCCCAAGCAGATGAAAAACAATGGTGTAAAGGCTTCCGAGCTGGCCGTGTCGGAAGACGCGGTGCGCGACATCGTGCGTTACTACACGCGGGAAGCCGGTGTGCGTTCGCTGGAGCGTGAACTCTCCAAAATCTGTCGTAAAGTGGTCAAGGGCCTGTTGCTCAAAAAGCTGACGCCGCAGGTGGTGGTGACCGTAGACAACCTCAACGACTTTTTGGGTGTGCGCAAGTACACCTATGGTCGCGCTGAAGAACAGAACCAGGTTGGCCAAGTCGTCGGCCTGGCATGGACGGAAGTCGGTGGTGATTTGCTGACCATTGAAGCCGCATTAACACCTGGCAAGGGCATCATCACGCGTACCGGTTCTTTGGGCGATGTGATGAAGGAGTCTGTGGAGGCTGCACGTACGGTGGTGCGCAGCCGTTCACGCCGCTTGGGCATCAAGGACGAGGTGTTTGAGAAGAAAGACATCCACATCCACGTGCCCGATGGTGCAACCCCCAAAGATGGTCCCAGCGCCGGTGCTGCGATGGCAACTGCGTTTGTGTCCGCATTGACCGGCATTCCTGTGCGTGGCGATGTGGCGATGACTGGTGAAATTACCCTGCGCGGTGAGATCACGGAAATCGGTGGCTTGAAGGAAAAGTTGTTGGCCGCGCTGCGTGGCGGCATCAAGACTGTGTTGATTCCTGAGCAGAACGCCAAGGACCTGCAGGACATTCCTGAGAACGTGAAGAACGGTCTCGAGATTGTGCCGGTGCGCTGGATTGACCAGGTGTTGGAGCTGGCGCTGGAAAGCCATCCCATTCCCCTTGCGGACGAAGAGGTGCTGCCCGCGACGGCAGTGGCTGCCATTGCGCCTGCCGTGCAATTGGATGAGTCCGTCAAACACTAAGTGCTGGCATTTTTGAGTCGGAGTGGACTTAGGCTAAAAAAGTAGGCTATAATTCGAGGCTTGAAACGCGGGAATAGCTCAGTTGGTAGAGCGATACCTTGCCAAGGTATAGGTCGAGAGTTCGAGCCTCTTTTCCCGCTCCAATTTCGTACTGGAGTGTCGTTTCTAGTACAGTGTCAGTTCATGCGGGAATAGCTCAGTTGGTAGAGCGATACCTTGCCAAGGTATAGGTCGAGAGTTCGAGCCTCTTTTCCCGCTCCAATTCAAAAAATGGAAGTCTTGACTTCCATTTTTTTATTCAAAGTGGCGCGGTAGCAAAGCGGTTATGCCCCGGATTGCAAATCCGGTTAGTCCGGTTCGACTCCGGACCGCGCCTCCAGATTGATCTGGTCACAAATGCCTCGTCGGCCTAGGTTGGCGGGGCGTTTTTGTTTGACAATAGACCCACGTGCCCGAGTGGTGAAATAGGTAGACACATCGGACTTAAAATCCGCCGCTTCGTGAATAACGGGCGTACCGGTTCGATTCCGGTCTCGGGCACCATTACCTCACACTGTGGGTAGATAAAGCGGCGTATGCCGGAGCTACCTCGAAAACCTGTGGCGCTCCTTTCACTTCAGCGGCCAGTTGCATACCCGCAAGGGTTGCTGGCAGTTGGGCGCCGGCTCATATGCGGTATCTCCATCACTGACAACGTAAAATCATGGCATGAGTAAGTCTGCAGAAAAAACCAAGATCCTGGAAGACGGTTTGCGCTACAAGTCAAAAATTGGTGGATCGCCATTCTTGACAGCGTCAAGTCCCGGAGCCGCGACCATGTCCTGCTTCTTGTGCGGCAAACACCGTCCCCGTAGCGAACTCAAATCTCGCAAGTTCATTGGGAAATCCCAAGCTGTATGTGATCCCAAGTGCAGTTGAGCCGAGTGCACCAATGACAAGGGCCCCAATTGGGGCCCTTATTGCTTCTGGCAATCGCTTGGCGATTACTTTTTGGCAGTTGCCTTGGCCTTCTTTGCAGGAGCCTTGGCTGGGGCTTTTGCTGCAGGTTTAGCTACAGTCTTGGCCTTGGGGGCTGTCGGTGCAACTGCAGGCGCAGCCTTGAGTGCAGTGCGTTGGTCACGCAAGGTATTGATTTCTGCAGAGATCTTGTTTTTACGCTCGGTCAGCTTGGCGATGTTCTCTGTCAGCTTTGCAATAAGCTTGGCTTCTTTGGAGACTACGACCTTCTTGACCTTCGCAGGGGCAGCTTTTGTCTTGAGAGTTACTGCGGCCTTGGGAGCCACTTTTTTTGCAGTTGCCATTTGATTGAATTTCCTTTTTTGTTGTCTGACTAGAGATCCAGTCAGGCCTCTATTGTCGTCAATCTTTGGGTAAGCCCGTTGTGCGTGTTCTGCACGCACCGATTACGTCCAAAGGACGGTGGTGTGCCTCGCAAAACGGGACTCGGATTTCCGCTGTTCTGTCACTAAATAGCAGAAAGAAAAATACCAAGATGGCGAAGAACTATTGCAATCTCAATGCGTGCCTGCTTGTGGACGGCATTCAGTACAATCAGCTTGCACCCGTTGATCTGCTGTTGGCAGCTTGAAAGGGCTGCTCTTGAGATCTTTTGCCCATGGTGCTTTCGGGCGAATTTTGGGGTTCCGGTCTCGCAACCACATACTGTTATGTCGAACTACAACGCCCCTTTCGAAATCCATGTCCATGGCCAGATTCTGCTGCGTGCGGACGCGACCTTTGCCCAGCTACAAGATGCCTTGAAACCGATGTGGAAGTACGCCGGAGCCAAGTCGTTGACGGACGGTGCCAAAAGTAGCTATGAAGACGAGCCAGGCATCCAGTTCGATGCGCCTGACCATGTATTACAGATGTGTTGGACCGTGGCGGGTGATGAAGACTTTCGTCAGACACTGGATGAAGTCTGCATGAACCTCAATGAGTTGGCTGATGCTGGGGCTGCCATTGAGGTGACTTTCTATGACTCCGAGTTTGATGAAGACGAACCGTCCTCCGATGCAGCCTCGCGCGATGACTTTGTGGTGTTGTTTGTGGGGCCCAATCCGGCCTCCATCATGCAAGTTCAGCGTGACTTGCTGGTGCAAGATCTGATTAATCTCATGGAGCGCCATTTTGATGGCTCCGAGTTGGGGGGAGTTGTCGCCGAAGTGGACAAGTTGTTCACGCAGCGGTTTGATGCGTTGGTGAGCTCCCTAGAAATTGGAAAACCCCCGCGTGGCTCGGGTGGCGGATTTGGCAGCGGCCACGGTGGTGGGCGCAAGCCGCGGCATTTGCATTGAGCGGCACTTATTTTCTGCGCAGCCGGCATTTGCGCACGTATACTAAAAATTCGTCGTTGACTATGTAGCTTGATTCGTTCATTTCCGTGTCGTCGCTAGATTCCAAAAACAAATCCATGCTCAAGAAGATCAGCGTTCAACAACTGACGGTGGGCATGCACCTCAAGGAGTTCTGCGGTTCGTGGATGGAGCACCCGTTTTGGCGAACGGGCTTTGTGATCACCGATCCCAAAGACATCACCACTATCTTGGCCAGCAGCATCAAGGAGGTCTGGATCGACTCCGACAAGGGCTTGGATGTGGCAGAGGGCCAGTCGGCCATGACGGAATCTGAGTCCGAAGAGCAAGTCGAAGAGGAGTTACGCCAAGCGGTGTCTGCCCAGCGCGAGGTTGCACCGGTTTCCATTGATGTGGAACTGCAGCGCGCCGCCAAGATCTGCTACCAGTCCAAGCAGGCTGTCATGTCCATGTTCCAGGAGGCCCGCATGGGCAACACCGTGGATGCGGGTGGTGCCAGGCAGATGGTGGAAGAAATCACCGACTCCGTCACCCGCAACCCAGGCGCCCTGATCAGTCTGGCTCGCCTCAAGACTGCCGACGACTACACCTATATGCATTCCGTAGCGGTGTGCGCCATGATGGTAGCGCTGGCCAAACAGTTGGGCATGGACGAGGAACAAACCCGCTTGGCTGGGCTAGCGGGCCTGATGCACGATTTGGGCAAGGCTGCCATGCCCATGGAGGTATTGAACAAGCCAGGCAAACTCACCGATGCCGAGTTCGCCATCATCAAGACACATCCGCAAGAAGGCTATCGCCTGCTTAAGACCAGCAAGGACGTGGATCCGGTGGTGCTCGATGTATGCCTGCACCACCATGAAAAGACCGATGGATCGGGCTATCCTGAGGGCTTGAAGGTAGACCAGATCAGCTTGTTTGCCAAGATGGGCGCCGTCTGTGATGTGTACGACGCCATCACGTCCAACCGCCCTTACAAAATCGGCTGGGACCCTGCAGAATCGCTGCGCAAGATGGCCGAGTGGGCCAATGGGCACTTTGACGGCAAAGTTTTTCAGGCCTTCGTGAAGAGTCTGGGGATTTACCCGATTGGTTCTTTGGTGCGCCTGAGCTCGGGACGTTTGGGCGTTGTGGTGGAGCAGACGGCCAAGTCGCTGACCACACCTTGTGTGAAGGTGTTTTTCTCCACCAAATCCAATATGCGCATCGTCCCCGAACTGGTGGACCTGTCCAAGCCCAGCGCGAATGACAAAATCGCCAGCCGGGAGGACCCCGCCAAATGGCGCTTTGCCGATTTGAATGAGCTGTGGTCCGGTTTGCCCAATGCACCTTGGTAAAAACCTGAGAATTAGAGCCTAAAAGGCCTCTGGCTCGCGTAGATACTGCGTGAGCAGCTATCAAAAAAGGAGCGAGTGTTTTGACACTGGCTCCTTTTTCTTTAACAGCCCCGGGTGATGGGCATCTCGACCGGTCTCGGGTTAAGTGCGTACTTGCCCAGCTCCAGCTTGGCAATCGCGTTACGGTGTACTTCGTCCGGGCCGTCGGCAAAACGCAGCGTGCGTGCGCAGGTGTAGCTGTAGGCCAGCGGGAAGTCGTCGCACATGCCGCCGCCGCCATGCACCTGCATGGCCCAGTCGATGACCTC
The DNA here is from genome assembly GCF_056521365.1 of Rhodoferax sp. XS2R6. Lineage (NCBI taxonomy): Bacteria > Pseudomonadati > Pseudomonadota > Betaproteobacteria > Burkholderiales > Comamonadaceae > Rhodoferax > Rhodoferax sp. XS2R6. The sequence continues at coordinate 525,822 of NZ_JBWMAY010000002.1, forward strand.
ACAGGCCATGCTGGGGGCCACGACCTTGATCATCGCAATTTCATTCTTGGCGAACTTGTTGCCGCCCATGTCCATCATCCAGGCCGCCTTGAGTGTAAGCAGGCGCGCCATGTCAATCTTGCAGCGGGCCTCGGCAATGCGCTCCTGTGTGACGGTTTGTGCGGCGATGGGCTTGCCAAAGGCAATGCGGCTGGAGGCGCGTTTGCACATCAACTCCAGCGCGCGCTCGGCTAGGCCGATCAGGCGCATGCAGTGGTGGATGCGGCCGGGGCCGAGGCGACCCTGGGCGATCTCGAAACCGCGGCCTTCACCCAGCAGGATGTTGGAAGCGGGCACGCGCACATTCTCGAAACGCATCTCCATGTGGCCATGGGGGGCATCGTCGTAGCCAAACACATTCAGGGGGCGCACCACCGTAATGCCCTTGGTGTCGGCAGGTATCAGCACCATGCTCTGCTGCGAATGGCGAGGCGCCTCTGGGTCGGTCTTGCCCATGGTGATGTAGACCGCGCAGCGCGGGTCACCGGCGCCGGAGATCCACCACTTGCGGCCGTTAACCACATACTCGTCGCCCTGGCGCTCGATGCGAGTTTCAATGTTGGTGGCGTCGCTGGACGCCACATCGGGTTCGGTCATGGCAAAGGCGGATCGGATCTTGCCTTCAAGCAGCGGCTTGAGCCAGCGCGCCTTGTTTTCGTCTGAGCCGTAACGGGCGATGGTTTCCATGTTGCCGGTGTCGGGCGCCGAGCAGTTGAACACTTCGCTAGACCACATCACGCGGCCCATGATTTCCGCCAACGGGGCGTATTCCTGGTTCGTCAAACCCGCGCCGTGGTAACCGGAAGCCTCCGCACTGTCTACCGGCAAAAACAAATTCCACAATCCCGCGGCCTGGGCCTTGGGTTTGAGGTTTTCAATGGTCTGCAGAGGCGTCCAGCGCTTGCCGGCTGCGGTGTTGGCCGCAATCTCGGCGTGGTACGCGCCCTCATTGGGGTAGATGTGCTCGTCCATGAACTTGAGCAGGCGGGCCTGCAAGTCTTTGGTCTCGGGGGAGTAGTCAAAATCCATGGAATCTCCGGGGGTAGGGGGCGTGTGCAGTCAAAAAATCAGGCCTGGCGGGCGAACTTCCAGGCCATCTGGGCCAGCGGGCGGGCGCCTGCAGCAGAGCTCACCGCTTGCGCGCTGGAGGCGGTACCAGCTTCCACACGCTTGGCAATGCCTTGCAGGATGGCCGCGATGCGGAACATGTTGTAGGCCATGTAGAAGTTCCAGTCCGTCTTGAGCTGCGCGGGCTCGGCCAGGCCCGTGCGGTCGCAGTACATGCGGATGTAGGTGTCCTCAAAGGGGATGCCGAGTGCTGCAAAGTCCAGTCCGCCAATGCCGCGGAAGGCGCCTGGCGGAATGTGCCAGGCCATGCAGTGGTAGCTGAAGTCGGCCAGCGGGTGGCCCAGGGTGGACAGTTCCCAGTCCAGCACCGCGCGCACCTGGGTCTCGCGGCTGTCAAACATGAGGTTGTCCAGCCGGTAGTCACCATGCACGATGCTGACCATGCTGTCGTCGCGCGCCATCGCCGGAATGTTCTTGGGCAGCCACTCCATGAGCTGGTCCATCTCAGGGATGGGTTGGGTGATGGAGGCCACGTACTGCTTGCTCCATCGGCCAATCTGGCGCTCGAAGTAGTTGCCCGGCTTGCCGTAGCCAGCCAAGCCGCGCTCGGCAAACTTGACGGTGTGCAGGGCCGATATGACGCGGTTCATCTCGTTGTAGATGGCGCCGCGTTGCTCGGTGCTCATGCCTGGCAGCGACTGGTCCCACAGCACGCGACCCTGCATAAACTCCATCACATAAAAGGCGCGACCGATGACGGACTCGTCTTCGCACAGACAGTGCATCTGCGGCACAGGCACATCGGTTCCGTGCAGGCCCTGCATGACTGCAAACTCGCGCTCGACTGCATGGGCCGATGGCAACAGCTTAGCCACCGGGCCAGGCTTGGCGCGCATCACATAGCTTTTGCCGGGTGTGTTGAGCTTGTAAGTGGGGTTGGACTGGCCGCCTTTGAACATCTCCACCTCCAGCGGGCCGGCGTAGCCGGTAAGGTTGCTGTGCAGCCAGGCGTCCAGCGCCGCCACGTCAAAGACGTGCTGGCCCGAAACGGAACGGGTGCCGATAAAGTGGTCAAAGTCGCTCATGCAGATGGATGGTGTGAAAGTCGAAAACTAGTTATCTGCGTCAATGATGTGCATCAGCGCCGCGCGGTCGCGTATTACCAGGCCACCGGGCTCGATGCGAATCGCATCCTCGCGCTCCATGGCCTTGAGCTCCTGGTTGACGCGCTGGCGCGATGCACCCAGCAGCTGCGCCAGCTCTTCCTGCGCCAGTTGCAGGCCAATGCGCACCTCGCTGCCATCGCTGAGCGAGGGCACCCCGTAGCTGCGCACCAAATGCAGCAGTTGCTTGGCCAACCGCGCACGCAAGGGCAGGGTGTTGAGGTCTTCCACCAAACCATAGAGCTGGCGAATGCGCCGTGCATGCAGGCGCAGCATGGCTTCGTACAGCTCCACATGGTTGGCCAAAATTTTTCGAAAATCCGCCTTGGCCACACACAAGATGGTGCTGTCTCCATGCGCATACGCATCGTGCGTGCGGCGGTCCCCGTCGAAGATCGCCACATCGCCAAACCAGATTCCGGGCTCCACATAGGTCAGCGTGATCTGCTTGCCCGAGATGGAGGTGGAGCTCACACGCACTGCGCCCTTGGCACAGGCAATCCATTCCTCGGGCGGCTCGCCGCGCGCTGCAATCAGCTCGCCGTCTTTGTAACGTTTGACGTAGGCACATCGAAGAATGTCGTGTTTGAGAGAAGGAGAGAGGGATGAAAACCAGCGCCCTGCGTTGATCGCAGTGCGTTCATCAATGGTAAGAATGGGTTCGTCCATGGCCTGTCTTTTGGGTGACTTGCGGAAGGCAAATCGCGCCCACATTGTCACCCCCGGGACCGCGCCAGGTACAGGGGGGTGTCACCAGTGCGTCTGGTGCGGGGTCTACTCTTCTTCGTGCAGCAGGCTCAGGCCAATGGCGCCGCGGCGGCGCAGCCATGGGCTGGGGCGGTAGCGCGTATCACCGTACACGGTTTGCATGTTGAACAGCACTTCCAGCACATTGGTGGGGCCACACAGATTGCCCATTGCCAGTGGGCCCATGGGGTAGCCTAGGCCCAGTGTCACCGCGGTCTCTAGATCCTTGGGGCTGCAAATGCCCTGTTGGCACATGTCGCTGGCAATGTTGACGATGTTGGCCACCACGCGCTGCGTGACAAAACCACCACTGTCGCGCACCACACTCACGGCTTTGCCGTCACGTGCAAACAGCGCGTGGGCGGCATCACGCATGTCGGTGCGAGTGGCCGGGTTGGTGGCCAGCACGCGGCGCTTGGTGCCTGCGTCGTCCAGCAGCATGTCGATGCCCACCGTGCGGGCCGGGTCCAGCCGCTCCACCACGGCCACCGTGGTGATGTCAAAGCCCAGGGGGGCTACCAGTGTCAGCGCGATGGGTGAGGGGGATTGCCCGGTCTCGATCTTGGCGCCCAGGTTCTTCAACAGCATCAGCAGCTCCACACGCCGTGATGCGCGGGGTGACAGCCAGACGGGCGGCATCTCTTCGACCACAGGCACGGCGGGTTCGGCAGGCAGTACGGCCTGGCCGTCGGTGTAGCGGTAGAACCCTTCACCGACCTTGCGGCCGGTCAGTCCACCTGCCAGGCGCTGTGCAGTGATCACGCTGGGGCGGTAGCGGGGTTCTTGGTAGTACTGCTGGTAGATCGACTCCATCACCGGGTGCGACACATCCAGGCCGGTCAGGTCCATGAGCTCAAAGGGGCCGAGCTTGAAGCCGCATTGGTCGCGCAGAATGCGGTCAATGGTGGCAAAGTCCGCCACGCCTTCGGAGACCACGCGCAGCGCTTCGGTGCCATACCCACGCCCTGCGTGGTTGACGATGAAGCCCGGCGTGTCTTGCGCCAGCACGGGCGTGTGGCCCAGGTCTTTGGCGTATTGCTGCAATGCCTCCACCACGGTGGGCGCGGTCTTGAGGCCCGGGATGACCTCCACCACCTTCATCAAGGGGACCGGGTTGAAGAAGTGAAAGCCGGCCAACTGTGCCGGGCGTTGCAGACCCGCCCCCAGTGCGGTGATGGACAGGGATGAGGTGTTGCTGGCCAGTACCGCACTGGGCGCCAGGCAGGATTCCAGGGCCTGCAGCAGCTGGGTCTTGATGTCCATGCGCTCGGCCACGGCCTCGATGACCAGAGGGCACGCAGCCAGTTCTTGCAGGCTGGCAGCTTGGCGAATGCGGGAGCTGAAGACCTCAACGTCACTGGCGCTGATGCGGTTTTTGCTGGCCAGGCTTTGCCACTGCGCTTGCAATGCGGCCGCGGCTGCCTGTGTGGCGTCTGGCGCCGTGTCGAACAGCAGAACGGTGCTGCCCGCCTGGGCTGCGATTTGTGCAATACCGCGCCCCATGGCGCTGGCACCGACGATGCCAATGTGTTCAAAGAGTGGTTTCATGCCCGGATTATCTGGCGCGGTGGTGCTAGAAATGCGGGGTGTTGCCGCTGGCACGATAGCTTTTCGCTCGGTTAGGGTATGCGAGAATCGACAGAATCAATGAAGCCGGTCTTTCAACTTACACATTGCGCCCTGGGTGCCCTGCTGCTGTGTGCTGCGATGGGCAGCAGTGCACTGACTCTGGGGCGCGCCCGCGGGGCGGCCCTGTTGGGCCAGCCCTTCCAGATCACGGTGCCCGTGCAGCTGGCGGTGGACGAAGATGGCAGTGGCCTGTGTTTTGAGGCCGATGTGTTCTACGGCGATGTTCGCCAGGAAGCGACCCGGGTTTCCGTCACTCCCGAGCGTAATGCCGCTGGCCAACCCACGGCGCTGCGTATCCAGGCGCGTATGCCGGTGGACGAGCCTGTGGTGTCGGTATATGTGCGCTCGACCTGTGGTGTTTCCACCTCCCGCCGCTACGTGCTGTTGGCAGATCTGGTCTCGGAAGTCAGTCCGCCGTTGGTCGCTACCGCTCCTGTCCAGGCGACACGCCAGCCGGCGGTGGCCTTGCCTGGGGGCACGTCAGCCAATGCGGCTCCGGCAACCACCGGCACAGGTACCGCCGCCCCGGCCGTCGCCGCCGCGTCGGCCAAGCCGGTTGCAACACTGGCAGTGCCCGCCAAAAAATCTCTGCCCCGTACCGAAAGCTCTTTGGGCAACAAAGTGCCGACCAGCAGCCGTCCGCGCCTCAAGCTGGCCCCGCTGGACTTGTCGCAGGATTGGGAGCCGGCCCTCAAGTCCTCATCGGAGTTGATTGCGCCGCCTGTGGAGGATGTGCAAAAGCGCCTTGCCGCTGCGGCACTGTGGAAGACCCTGAACCTCACGCCCGAAGAGGTGCTGCGCGATGCTGCGCGCCTCCAGGGGCTGGAGCAAAGCGTTGGCAAGCTGGGTGAGCAGACCGCCCAAAATCAACGCCAGATGCAGGCCTTGCTCGCGAGGCTGGAAAAGTCAGAGTCTGAAAAGTACGCCAACCCGCTGATCTACGCCCTCGCAGCAGCGCTGTTGGCTCTGGCCGGTGGCATGTTCTGGTTTTGGCGCAAGCTGCGTAATGCGGGAGACTCTCCTTGGTGGAGCGGGCAGGGTGAGTCTCTGTTGACGCCTGTGGAGCGTGATACGACGGCCCAAGACCCATCCGTTATGCCGCCACCCGTAGTGACTGCACCGGTGCGGCCCGTGGTGGCTAAGCCGCTGCCAACCCCAACCCCTGTGCGCAAAGCCGCACTGCTGACCGATGTGGACATTGACCTGCATCTGGATGACTTGTCACCGCCCGTACCAACGGTTGCGCCAGTGACAGTGGCCCCACCGTCATCCCGCATGATGGGTTTGCGCGATTTTTCACCCAGCATGTCGGGTTCGTTGCGTTCCATCAATACCCAAGAGGTGCTGGATGTGCGCCAGCAGGCCGAGTTTTTCATGACACTGGGCCAGTATGACGACGCCATCGCTTTGTTGGAGCACAACATTGCCGACCATGCAGAGTCCAACCCGCTGGTGTACCTGGATCTGCTCAAGGCCCTGCACACCCTGAGCCGCAAGGAAGCGTTTGACCGCTACCGTGACGAGTTCAATGCACTCTTCACAGGCCAGGTGCCACCGTACACCCAGTTCAACCAGCCGGGGCAGGGGTTGGATGCTTACCCCGAGCTGTGCGCGCACATCGCATCGGTGTGGCCCAGCAGGGCGGCGCTGGAGTTCATTGAGAAATGTCTGGTGCGTGAGCGCAACGCGGCCGCAGACGTCAATTTTGATTTGGAGGCTTTCCGGGAGCTGCTGTTGCTGCATGCACTCGTCACGCGTTTGTCGGGCGAGACGACCAGCGGCGTGGTGCCATTCAGTGCAGCCAAATCGGCAGAGCCATCAACGGCCCCGTCGCCCGACACGGGCCCGGCTCCCGTGGACGCTGCTTTGCTTGAGCCTGCCATGGACATTGACCTGGACTTGTCGGAGTCTGTGCCAGCCGCAGACAATCTCATCGAGTTCGATGCGTCTGGGCTGTCGCTCACCCCACCACTGACGCCCCGTTCTTAGGCTGTGGGCCGCCCCAAGGCAGCGGCTTAGCGGCGCACCTGCAGTGCACCGGGGTTGATGATGTTGGACGGTGTGCCTTTGATGAAATTCACCACGTTGTCGAAGGCCGCGCCAAAGTACATCTCGTAGCTGTCCTGCTCCACATAACCAATGTGGGGGGTGCAGATGCAGTTCTCCAGCCGCAGGAGTGCGTGGCCTTGCAGCACGGGTTCGGTTTCGAATACATCTACTGCCGCCAGGCCCGGGCGGCCCCGGTTCAGGGCCCCAATCAGTGCATCGGTTTCAATCAGTTCTGCCCGCGAGGTGTTGACCAGCAGGGCCGTGTTTTTCATGCAGGCCAGATCCTCGGCCGTCACCATGCCGCGTGTGGTGTCATTGAGTCGCAAGTGCAGGGTCAGCACATCGCTGCGTGAGAAGAAATCTTCGCGGTCAGTGGCGCTGTGATAGCCGTCTTGCACGGCTTGCTGGCGGGAGCCCTCGCTGCCCCACACCAAGACGTTCATGCCAAAGGCGCGCCCATAACCGGCTACCAGCTGACCAATACGGCCGTAGCCCCACACACCCAAGGTCTTGCCACGCAGCACACCACCCAGCCCGAAGTTGGCAGGCATGGAGCCCGCCTTGAGCCCGGACTGCTGCCAGGCCCCGTGTTTGAGGTTGCCAATGTACTGGGGCAGCCGGCGCATGGCCGCCAAAATCAGGGCCCAGGTGAGTTCGGCCGGAGCGACCGGGGAGCCAGTGCCCTCGGCCACAGCAATGCCGCGCTCGGTGCAGGCCTGCACATCGATGTGGGAGCCCGCCCGCCCGGTTTGGGCAATCAGCTTGAGGCGGGGAAGTTTTTCGATCAGTGCCCGGGTGATCTGCGTGCGTTCACGGATCAGGACGATCACATCGGCGTCTTTGAGCCGGATCGACAACTGGCCCATGCCCTTGACCGTGTTGGTGTACACCTTGGCCGGAAAAGCGTCCAGCTTGGCCGAGCACTGCAGTTTGCGTACAGCATCCTGATAGTCATCCAGAATCACAATATTCATGCATGCCATTGTGCCTTGGGATACCAGCGGTCCGGCAGAGTGCAGGGCAAATTTGCCCCGCTGTTGTTACGCGGCTTCGCAGGCGGCCAGGCGATCCAGTTCGGCGCAGACATCGGCCATGCGGCCCGAGATGACCATACGACCTACGTCAGAGCGGGGTTGCCCACTCTCCAGCACCCGGACCACGCGCAGGGGTTTGGTTTTAGGCTTGTTTATGCCTCTAGCCCCCGTAGATACTGCGCAAGTAGCTATTAAATCAGGAGCATTTTTGCGTTCAAAAGACCGTGGCACGGTGTAGCTGGGCACACGTGGGGAAGGACTTGGCAGCAGCCAGGCCAGGAGTTGGCGCAGGGGGGCCAGAAAGTCGGGTTTCATGACGATGGCGGTGTTCATGGTGGGTACTTTCTGTCTGCGTTACATCAACATGGTGTTACGAATCAGGCCAACGGCCAGACCTTCAATCTCGAAGGGCTCGCCGGGTTCAACCACGATGGTTTGGTAGTCGGGGTTTTCAGGGTGTAGCTCGATCAGGTGTTTGTTGCGGCGAAAGCGTTTGACGGTGACTTCTTCACCCAGGCGGGCCACGACGATCTGGCCGTTTTTGGCATCTTTGGTGGCTTGCACGGCCAGCAGGTCGCCGTCCATGATGCCGGCGTCGCGCATGGACATGCCACGCACCTTGAGCAGGTAGTCGGGCTGGCGTTGGAACAGGCTGTTTTCCACGTAATAGGTCTGGTCCACATGTTCTTGGGCCAGGATGGGCGAGCCGGCGGCCACACGGCCAATCAGGGGCAAGGCCAGTTGGGCCAGGCCGGGCAGGGGCAGGGCAAACTGCTTCATGCGCGACTCTTGCATTGAGCGCAACACATCGCCCTTGAGGCGGATGCCGCGGGAGGTGCCGCTGACCAGTTCGATCACGCCTTTGCGGGCCAGGGCCTGCAAATGCTCTTCGGCCGCGTTGGCAGACTTGAAGCCCAGCTCGGTGGCGATTTCCGCCCGGGTGGGGGGGGCACCGGTGCGCGCAATGGCGCCCTGGATCAGATCCAGAATTTGCTGTTGGCGGGCGGTGAGTTTGGGACTTTCAAGCATACTGACTCCTTCATGTTGGGTCGGTGCTGGCTGTGTGTCTGTACACACTGTTTTCTCATCCAGTAACTGTATTTTTAACCAGTTTTTTGATTAATGCAAGTGGGGCGGTGATGTATGGGTAAAAAAGTGGTGGTTTTGGGTACGGGGGGCACGATTGCAGGCCGATCGGAGCGCGGATCGGACAACGTGGGCTACAAGGCCGGGCAGGTGGGCGTGCAGTCATTGCTGCAAGACATTGCCCCACTTCAGGCTGCGCTGCAGGGGCGCGAACTGGTGGCCGAACAGGTGGCGCAGGTGGATAGCAAAGACATGGGCTTTGCGGTGTGGGCCGCGCTGGCGCAGCGTTGTGCCCAGCACCTGCAGGATACGGAAGTGGATGCGGTGCTGATTACCCATGGCACTGACACGCTGGAGGAAACCGCCTTCTTTCTGGAGCAGGTGCTGCCCCCCGCGTTATTGCAGGCCAAGCCGCTGGTGCTGACCTGCGCCATGCGCCCCGCGTCGGCCCTGACGCCCGATGGGCCGCAAAACGTGCTGGATGCGGTAGCCGTGGCGCTGGACAGCGCGGCACGCGGCGTGTTGGTGGTGTGCGCGGGTGCGGTGCACAGCGCCCGCCTGGTGCAGAAGAGTTATACCTACCGCGTGGACGCGTTTGACTCGGGCGATGCAGGGCCGCTGGCGCTGGTGGAAGAGGCCCGCGTGCGCTGGTTGGGCAAGCCTGCCCCTATGGCTCCCCCGCGTGTGGTCGATCTGCAGGCACTGGCCAACACTGCATGGCCGCGGGTGGAGATTGTGATGAGCTATGCGGGTGCCTCGGGCGCCATGGTACGCAGCTTGGCCGTGCCCGATGCCAACGTTCCTCCATTGCGTGGCTTGGTGGTGGCGGGCACCGGCAATGGCACGCTGCATGTGGATCTGGAAGCAGCTTTGCTTGAAGTGCAAGCGCAGGGCACGCCGGTGGTCCGCGCCAGCCGTTGCGCACGTGGCCAGGTGGTGGCGGGTGAGGGCGTTGCTGCCTTGCCGCATTCGCAGGGCCTGTCTGCGGTGAAGGCGCGCATCGCGCTGATGCTGCAGCTGATGGCGTAAAAAAAGCCGCAGATGCGGCTTTTTCGGGCGGTGCCAGTAGCGCTTACTTGGTCAGCGCTTCAAACACCCGGCTGGTGATCGCATTCACATCACCCATGCCGCTGATGGCGCGGTACTGAGGGGCTGCTGCGGGGTCTTTCTGGGCCCAGCTGGAGTAGTACTCCACCAGCGGGCGGGTCTGGGCGCTGTACACATCCAGGCGTTTCTTGACGGTCTCTTCCTGGTCGTCGGGGCGCTGCACCAAGGGCTCACCAGTCACATCGTCCTTGCCTTCCACCTTGGGGGGATTGAACTTGACGTGGTAGGTACGGCCCGAGGCGGGGTGTGAGCGGCGGCCGCTCATGCGTTCGATGATGGCGTCAAACGGAACGTCGATTTCCACCACGTAGTCCAGCTGCACGCCAGCCGCCTTCATGGCATCGGCCTGGGGGATGGTGCGGGGGAAGCCGTCAAACAGAAAACCTTTGGCGCAGTCGGGCTGGGCGATGCGTTCCTTCACCAGGTTGATGATCAGGTCGTCGCTGACCAGGCCGCCGGATTTCATGACCGCGTCGGCCTGCAGGCCCAGCGGCGTGCCGGCCTTGACGGCAGCGCGCAGCATGTCACCGGTCGAAATTTGCGGAATTCCGTACTTTTGACAAATGAAGGTGGCTTGCGTGCCTTTGCCAGCGCCAGGCGCGCCCAACAGAATCAGTCTCATGGATAACCTCGGATAAAACAAAAACTTTGGCGCTTCTTTGGCACCTTGCTGGTGCATTTTTTATTGCGCGCGTGTAGCTCTGGAGAATAGCACGGGCTGCCCCGCGCCTAACTTACAGCGTGGGGGCTTGGCCGGCGAGGATGGCGCGCACACGCGCCAAGTCTTCGGGGGTGTCTACACCGGGGCCGGGCGCATGCGCACTGACGTGCACCGCAATGCGGTGGCCATGCCACAACGCACGCAGCTGTTCCAGCGCCTCCACCACCTCGATGGGGGCCTGTGGCAGTAGGGGAAACTGGCGCAAAAAGCCCACGCGGTAGGAATAAATGCCGATATGGCGCAAGGGTGCCGGGGACGGCAGGGTGTGGATGCCATTGGCAAACCCATCGCGCCACCAGGCAATCGGCGCGCGGCTGAAGTACAGCGCCAGGTGCGCGGCGTCGTGCACCACTTTCACTACATTGGGGTTGGCAAAGTCGGCCACGTCGGTGATGGCGTGGGCGGCTGTGCCCATGCTGGCCTGTGGCGTGGCGTGCAGCAGCGCGGCCACGGCTTGCACCAGGTCGGGGTCCATCAGTGGTTCGTCGCCCTGCACGTTGACCACAATGTCTTCGTCGGCCAGGCCCAGGATATCGCAGGCCTCGGCCAGGCGGTCGCTGCCAGAGGGGTGGTCTTCGCGTGTCAGGATGGCGTGCACGCCGTGGGCTGCGCAGGCTTGTACGATGGAGTCGCTGTCGGCGGCCACCACCACGCGGCTGGCTTGCGGCACGCCATCACGCACCCGCTGCGCCACGCGCACCACCATGGGCACACCGGCCAGATCGGCCAGGGGTTTGTTGGGCAGGCGGGTAGAGGCCAGGCGGGCCGGAATCAGTACGGTGAAACCCATGGTGCTACTCACAGGCCGAGTTCGGCGTCGGTGAGTACGCGGGCTTCGTTTTCGAGCAGGATGGGAATGCCGTCGCGCACGGGATAGGCCAGGCGGGCGCTGCGGGAGATGAGTTCCTGCTGGTCGCGGTTGTATTCCAGGGGGCCCTTGGTTACGGGGCAAACGAGCAGTTCAAGAAGTCGGGTGTCCATGGGGGGATGATACCGGGGCAGGGCGGTGGGGCTGCAGGCAGCGGTCCAGCGCGGCATAGAAATCGGGCGGCGCGGTTTGCACCAGTGGGACGGCGCGGGCCTCGGGGGCGTGCTGCCACAGCTTGGCGGCGTCTTTTTCGGTGCAAATTAGGTTGTAGCCTTCGTGGGTATTGCGCGACCAGCTATCAAAATCATAGTGATCTGGCAACGCTATGGTATGGGCCAGCAGCACACCCTGTGCACGCAGCATGGCAAAAAACACCTCGGGTTGGGCAATGCCTGCCACCGCACACACCGGGTGTGTGTCGGGGGCGTTCAGGGCTGTCAGCGGCTGCACATCACCGCTGGCCCCCACCGTGTGGTCGGCCAACTGGCGAGTTGCATTGAAACCGGGCACGGCATTGGGGCCGGTGTTAAGCACCAGCAAATTCTCACGGGATTGGCCCGCAGCCTTCAAGGCCCGGGGCGGCCAGGGCTCTCGCAGGGGGCCGGCCGGCAACAGCCAGCCATTGCCCGTGCCGCGGCTGTCGAACACACAAATCTCCACGTCGCGGTACAGCGCATAGTGCTGCATGCCGTCGTCACACACAATGATCTGGGTCTGCGGATGTGCTTGCAGCAAAGCCCGGGCCGCGGCGGCACGCTGGCGGCCTACATAGACCGGAACCCCGGTCTTGCGCTGCAGCAGCAAGGGCTCATCGCCCACTTCAGTGGGCGATGCGTCGGCGTGCACCGCCTGGATGGCCTCGCCCTGGCGGCCATAGCCGCGCGAGACGATGCCGACCTGCCAGCCCTGTGCCTGCAAATGGGTCACCACGCCGATGACGGTGGGGGTTTTGCCGGCACCGCCGGCCAGCACATTGCCCACCACCACCACGGGCACCGGCAGGCGCTGGATGGCCAGCCACTGCTGGTGGTAGAGCCCGCGGCGCAGCGCAATCAGGACGCCGTGGAAGAACGCGACGGGCCGCATAGCCCAGGCCAGCGCACTGCGGCCTGTCCAGGCCTGCAGAAAGGCCTGTTGCAGGCCTGCGTGCATGGTTTTACTGGCCGCCCGCCTGGGCGGAGGACTGGGTGGCGAAGGTGATCTGGTTGAGTCCGGCGCGCCGGGCCGCTTCCATCACGGTGACCACGGCCTGGTGTTTGGCGCTGGCGTCGGCGCTGATGATGACCACGGTGTCTTTGCCTGCCTTTGCGTTGTCTGTCAGGGCAATCGCCAGGCTGTCCAGGTTGCGACCTGCGATGGCGTTGCGGTTGATGCTGTAGCTGCCATCGGCACTCACCGCGACGATGAGCTCCTTGGGGTAGTCGCGCTGCGCATCGGTGTCGGCCACCGGTAGCTTGAGCTGCAGCTCGGTGAACTTGCTGTAGGTGGTGGACAACATCAGGAAGATGAGCACCACCAGAAGCACGTCGATAAACGGAATCAGGTTGATCTCGGGCTCGTCCTGGCGGTGGCGGCGAAAATTCATGGTGTGGCGTCTATAAAGGGGGCCGGCTTACTTGCGCATGGCCTTGAGGTGCCGGTTCAGGTGCTCGGCCGCCAGTTCCAGCGTCAGCAAATAACCATCGACGCGGGCGCGGAAGTAGCGCCAGAAAATCAGCGAGGGGATGGCCACGATCAGGCCAAAGGCAGTGTTGTACAGCGCAATCGAAATGCCGTGTGCCAGCTGCGCCGGGTTGCCGCCCGTGCTGCCACCAGGAGCCTGTGAGCCAAAAATTTCAATCATGCCCACCACGGTGCCAAACAGTCCCAGCAGGGGTGCGGCCGATGCGATGGTGGCCAAGGCACCCAGGTAATGTTCCAGGCGTTGCGTGACGCGTCGGCCCGCACCTTCCATGGTGGCGCGCACATCGTCTTCCGAGATATGGGGGTCGGCATTCACGGCGCGCAGGCCGCTGGCCAGCACCTCGCCCAAGGCCGAGTTTTTTTCGAGCTGGGTGACCACGTCGGGTGCCGGCACGCTGGTGCGGGTGACGCTGAGCACTTCTTCCAGCAGGCGGGGGGGCGCTACCTTGGCGACTTTAAGACTGATAAATCGTTCAATGACGATGGCCAGGGCCAGGATGGAGCAGGCAATCAAAGGCCAGATCGGCCAACCCGCGGCTTGTATGATGGAAAACAAGAGTGAAACCCCACGCAGAGTAAAAAGCTGGCTGATTATGGCGTACCCCGGTGTGTCCATTTTTCACAAAATGTGTGGATAAGTATGTGGGCAACTGCACCTGCCAAGCCCTCCAGGCCCATCTGCATGCGGGTGCGAACAGTTTGATGACAAATACAGCAGTGGAAAAACCAATCAATTCAACAACTTGCTACGCACGCCCGTGCGCTGGCGCCTGCCGGAGCCGTGTGTATGCCCGCGTTTGAGACCGAGCTCCCGACACGGCGGGTGTGGCCGGTATCGGCCCTGTGCCGTGCCTTGGCCGATACGCTGGATGCACGTTTTAACCCGGTGCGAGTCACTGGGGAGCTGGCCAGCTTCACGCGGGCCAGCAGTGGCCACTGTTACTTCACCCTGAAAGACGCGCAAGCCCAACTGCGATGTGCCATGTTCAAGCGGGCCGCGTCCCAGCTGGACTTTGCGCCGCGCGAGGGCGAGCTGGTGGAGCTGACCGGACGCCTGGACATTTATGGCCCGCGTGGCGATTTGCAGTTGATTGTGGAAAGCATGACGCGCCAGGGGCAGGGCAACCTGTTTGAGCAGTTCATGCGCCTCAAGGCGACGCTGGAAGCCGAAGGTTTGTTTGACGCCGCACGCAAACGGGCATTGCCCGCCGTGCCGCGCACCATCGGTCTGGTGACCTCGCTGGGTGCGGCCGCCTTGCACGATGTGGTGACCGCCCTGCGCCGACGGGCGCCCCATGTGCAGGTGGTGCTGGCGCCAGCCATGGTGCAAGGGGAGGGGGCGGGCCCCGCGTTGGTGCAGGCGCTGGAGTCGCTCTACCGTTACCGGGGCGCGCAGTCGCAGGGCGTGGATGCCATTTTGCTGGTGCGGGGTGGCGGTTCCATGGAGGATCTGTGGGCCTTCAACGACGAACAACTTGCGCGCACGGTTGCGGCCAGCCCGGTGCCCGTGGTCAGTGGTGTGGGGCACGAAACCGACTTTACGATTGCCGACTTTGTGGCCGATGTGCGGGCGCCCACGCCGACGGCAGCAGCCGAGATGGTGAGCCCCGCAACCGAGCAGCTGCTAGGCTTGGTAGACAGCCAGCAGGACCGCCTCCAGGCGACCCTGATGCGCGTGGTGGACCGGCAGTCGCAACGCCTGGATGGCGTCTCGGCACGTCTGGGGCGGCCTTCGTCCATCGTCGCGCAGCGGAGTGCAGGGCTGGTGGCTTTGCGGCAGCGCATGCTGCAGGCTGTGGTGTCCGATGTGCAGTGGAAGCGCTCCACCTGGCAGCATGCCCAACAACGCCTGTTGCCCAGTCTGACGCGTGCCCACCAAGTCCAGCAGGAGCGCACAGCGCGGGCTGGCTTGCGCCTGGAACTGCTGGACCCCAGATTGGTGTTACGCCGGGGTTATGCCTGGCTCAGCGATGCGTCGGGACAGGCCGTGACACGGGTGGCCCAGCTCCAGCCGGGGGACCGCTTGCGGGCAACCCTTGCCGACGGTGCGGTTGATGTTCAGGTCAGCCAACAGGCGGCCAATTAGTTTCTACAATCCCATTTTTCTTGCTAACCAACCCAGAGGACTCCATGGAACATACCTTGCCCGCCTTGCCCTACGCGATCGACGCTTTGGCTCCCGCTTACTCCAAAGAAACCTTGGAGTTCCACCATGGCAAGCACCACAATGCCTACGTGGTGAACCTGAACAACCTGCAAAAGGGCACCGAATTCGAGAGCATGACGCTCGAAGAAATCATCAAGAAGTCCAGCGGCGGCATCTACAACAACTCTGCCCAGATCTGGAACCACACCTTCTTCTGGAGCTGCATGAAGCCCGCTGGTGGTGGTGAACCCACAGGAGCGCTGGCAACCGCCATCAATGCCAAATGGGGCAGCTATGCTGCTTTCAAGGAAGCCTTTGTCAAATCGGCTGTGGGCAACTTCGGTTCCGGCTGGACCTGGCTGGTGAAAAAGCCCGACGGCTCCGTGGACATCGTGAACACCGGTGCTGCCGGCACGCCCCTGACCACCGCTGACACCGCGCTGTTGACGGTGGACGTGTGGGAACACGCCTACTACATCGATTACCGCAATATGCGCCCCAAGTTTGTCGAGACTTTCCTCGACAAGCTGGTGAACTGGGAATTTGCGGCGCAGAACTTCGCCTGAGTGCCGCCTTGCGGCGTCTGAAGGGCCAACAGGGCAACCTGTTGGCCTTTTTTGTTGCCATGCGTGGACTAGGGCTTAAAAAAATTTCACCAGAATGAAGTTAAATTCCGTATGGTGAGAATGCGTTGCAAAAAACAAGGTTTGGGTCAGACCGCTGAAAGCACAATCACGGACTATCCGGTTAATAAAGCCGGTGGGTAGTGCAGACCCACGGCGCCACCCCTATCTATTTTTTGGAGACAAGAGATGAGTACCCAGCAACCCACCATCATCTACACCCTGACCGATGAGGCACCCCGCCTGGCCACGGCGTCCTTTTTGCCCATCATTCGCACCTTTGCGGCGCCTGCGGGCATCAATGTGACCGAGAGTGATATCTCGGTGGCGGCCCGGGTACTGGGTGAGTTCCCTGAATCTCTGCCTGAAGACCAACGGCTGCCCAATACCCTGGCCGAGCTGGGCAAGAAGACGCTGCAAGCCGATGCCAACATCATCAAGCTGCCCAACATCAGCGCGTCCGTCGGCCAGTTGCAAGCCTGTATCAAGGAGCTGCAATCCAAGGGTTACGCCATTCCGGACTATCCCGAAGCGCCCAAGACTGACGAAGAAAAGTCCATTCGCGCCCGTTATGCCCGCTGCATCGGCTCCGCCGTGAACCCTGTGCTGCGCGAAGGCAACTCGGATCGCCGCGCGCCCAAGGCCGTGAAGGAATACGCGCGCAAGAACCCTCACAGCATGGCCGAGTGGAGCCAGGCCTCGCGTTCACACGTGTCACACATGCACGCCGGGGACTTCTACCACGGTGAAAAGTCCATGACGCTGGACCGCCCCCGTGACGTCAAGATGGAGTTGATCACCAAGAGCGGCCAGACCATCGTGCTCAAGTCCAAAGTGTCGCTGCTGGACCGTGAAGTTATCGACAGCATGTTCATGAGCAAAAAAGCGCTGCTGGAGTTCTACGAGAAGGAAATCGAAGACGCGCGCAAGACCGGCGTGATGTTCTCCTTGCACGTCAAGGCGACCATGATGAAGGTGTCGCACCCCATCGTGTTTGGCCACTGCGTCAAGATCTTCTACAAGGAGGCGTTTGAAAAACACGGCGCCTTGTTCAAAGAGCTGGGTGTTAACGTCAACAACGGCATGGCCGACCTGTACACCAAGATCGCCACCTTGCCGCAAAGCAAGCAGGACGAGATCAAGCGCGACCTGCACGCCTGCCACGAGCACCGCCCCGAGCTTGCCATGGTGGACTCTGCCAAGGGCATTACCAATTTCCACTCGCCCAACGACATCATCGTGGACGCCTCCATGCCGGCCATGATCCGCAACGGCGGCAAGATGTGGGACGCCAATGGTCGCCTGAAGGATGTGAAGGCCGTGATGCCTGAATCGACCTTTGCGCGCATTTACCAGGAGATCATCAACTTCTGCAAATGGCATGGCAACTTTGACCCCAAGACCATGGGTACCGTGCCTAACGTGGGCCTGATGGCGCAACAGGCCGAAGAATACGGTTCACACGACAAAACGTTTGAAATCTCGGAAGACGGTGTGGCCAACATCACCGACTTGGCCACGGGTGAAGTGCTGCTGAGCCAAAACGTGGAAGCCGGCGACATCTGGCGCATGTGCCAGGTCAAGGACGCAGCGATCCGCGACTGGGTCAAGCTTGCCGTCAACCGCGCGCGCAACTCGGGCATGCCCGTCGTGTTCTGGCTCGACTCCTACCGTCCGCACGAAGCGCAGTTGATCACCAAGGTCAAGATGTACCTGCACGAGCACAACACCGTAGGCCTGGACATCCAGATCATGAGCCAGGTGCGTGCCATGCGCTACACCCTGGAACGCGTGATCCGTGGCCAGGACACCATCAGCGCCACTGGCAACATCCTGCGTGACTATCTGACCGACTTGTTCCCCATCATGGAACTGGGCACCTCGGCCAAGATGCTCTCCATCGTGCCTTTGATGGCGGGCGGCGGCATGTACGAAACCGGTGCGGGCGGCTCGGCT
Organism: Rhodoferax sp. XS2R6; assembly: GCF_056521365.1. NCBI lineage: Bacteria > Pseudomonadati > Pseudomonadota > Betaproteobacteria > Burkholderiales > Comamonadaceae > Rhodoferax > Rhodoferax sp. XS2R6. The sequence continues at coordinate 543,741 of NZ_JBWMAY010000002.1, forward strand.
CCCAAACACGTGCAACAACTGGTGGAAGAAAACCACTTGCGCTGGGATTCGCTGGGTGAATTCCTCGCGTTGGCCGTGTCGTTGGAGGACTTGGGTCTGAAAACGGGCAACGCCAAGGCCGCAGTGTTGGCCAAAACGCTGGATGCTGCGACGGGCAAATTGTTGGACAACAACAAAAATCCGTCTCCCAAAACTGGCCAGCTCGACAACCGTGGCAGCCAGTTTTACCTGGCCCTGTACTGGGCGCAGGAACTGGTCGCGCAGACCGACGACGCAGCACTGGCGAAGCTGTTTGCGCCATTGGCCAAACAACTAACCGACAACGAGCAAACCATCGTGGCGGAGTTGGCTGCGGTGCAAGGCAAGCCAGCGGACATCGGTGGGTATTACCTGCCCGACACCAGCAAGCTGGACGCAGTGATGCGCCCCAGCCAGACGCTGAATGCCGCATTGGCATCGGTAAAAGCGTAACGGTGTGTGGCGGGCCTTAGGGTCTGCAGCGCAATGTTCAAAGCCCCTTCAAGCTTCGGCTTGAAGGGGCTTTTTCATGGTGCGAGAGCGGTCAACGGTGTCTTATTTACGGCTCTCAAAGGGTGCCCCACCAAGTTTGCTACCTGCTTTGAAGCCGCGTTTGGCAAACCAGCCTTGGTTCATTTCCAGTACGTAGCGTACCGGTTTGCTGGCGCAATGGGAGTCCGTTGTTTGCGGCTTCATGTCGGCGAGGTTGACGATGGTGCCGTCATCGGCCACAAACGCGGCCGTCAGAGGCAGCAAGGTGTTTTTCATCCAGAAACACAAGCCAGAAGGTTGTTCAAAGATAAAAAGCATGCCTTCGTGCTGCGGCATGTCTTTGCGGAACATGAGTCCGATGGTGCGCTGGTCCGAGGTTTGCGCCACTTGTGCGTCGATGAGGTGCATGCCGGCCGTGAGTTTGACGCGTGGCAAATTGGTTTGGGGGGTGTCTTGCGCGAGTGCAGGACCTGCCAGTGCCAGGCAGAGCGCAGCCAAGTAGCTACCGAAAGATTTCATGCGTTGTCCGTTTGCGGGTTGGTGGGCGGGTGTTTGAATTGTGCGCCATGCGCGGGAGAGGCTGGGCGGGATTTACAACTAGAATTCTGACGTTCAAGTCCATGCACTCGCCATTCGTTTGTGGTGTGTGGCGTCACATTGTTAGCGCACCGAACCCGGAGTTCCGTTTCTATGTACCAGCACATCAAGGTGCCTGCCGAAGGCCAAAAAATCACTGTCAATGCCGACAAAACATTGAATGTGCCGGACCATCCCATCATTCCTTACATCGAGGGTGATGGTACGGGGCTGGATATCACCCCGGTGATGCTCAAAGTGGTGGATGCGGCAGTCGCCAAGGCCTATGGTGGTGCACGCAAGATTCAGTGGATGGAGGTCTACGCGGGTGAAAAGTCCACCAAAATTTATGGCCCCGATGTCTGGCTGCCCCAAGAGACACTGGACGTGGTGCGCGAGTACGTGGTGTCGATCAAAGGCCCACTGACGACACCGGTGGGGGGCGGCATTCGCTCACTGAACGTGGCGCTGCGCCAGGAGCTCGACCTCTATGTGTGTTTGCGGCCGATTCAGTACTTCAAGGGTGTTCCCAGTCCGCTGAAGGAACCCGAGAAGACCAATATGGTGATCTTCCGTGAGAACTCGGAAGACATCTACGCTGGCATCGAGTTTGAAGCGGAGTCTGACAAGGCCAAGAAGCTGATCAAATTCCTGCAAGACGAATTCGGCGTCAAGAAGATTCGCTTTCCCAACACCTCAGGCATCGGCATCAAGCCTGTGTCACGCGAAGGAACAGAACGTTTGGTGCGCAAGGCCATTCAGTACGCCATTGACAACGACAAACCCAATGTGACGATTGTGCACAAGGGCAACATCATGAAGTTCACCGAGGGTGGCTTCCGCGACTGGGCCTATGCATTGGCACAAAAGGAGTTTGGTGCGGAGCTGATTGATGGTGGCCCCTGGTGTAAGTTCAAGAGCCCCAAGTCGGGCAAGGACATCATCATCAAGGACAGCATTGCCGATGCTTTTTTGCAGCAAATCCTGTTGCGCCCGGTGGAGTACAGCGTGGTGGCCACCCTCAACCTCAACGGCGACTACATCTCCGACGCATTGGCTGCTCAGGTGGGGGGCATTGGGATTGCCCCTGGTGCCAACTTGTCGGACACCGTGGCCATGTTTGAGGCCACCCACGGCACGGCGCCAAAATATGCGGGCAAGGACTATGTGAACCCCGGGTCCGAGATCCTGTCAGCGGAAATGATGTTGCGCCACATGGGCTGGAAAGAAGCGGCCGATCTCATCATCAGTTCCATCGAGAAGTCCATCGCCAGCAAAAAAGTGACGTATGACTTTGCCCGCCTGATGGACGGTGCCAAGCAGGTCAGCTGCTCCGGCTTCGGCCAGGTCATGATCGACAATATGTGAGACGTGTTGTGCGGGCGCTGCGTGCAGCGCCTCGTCGGCCCCGAAAACCGCTGTGGAGCTAGGCTGCGCAGCGGTTTTTTTCTGGCGCGGCTTGAAACCTGAAATTTTGTCACCAACTCCAAAAAACATCGCCAGCGTGTACACCAGTAAGCGCCCGATAAAATCTCACGCATGGCTACCAACAAACCCACCAAACCGATGATCTCGCCGCCCTCTACCGGAGACGGGGACGGCTCTGTCGTGATGGAGCGCCTGACACAAAAGGTGCAGCCGCCTTCCATGTACCAGGTGGTGATGCTCAATGACGATTACACCCCCATGGAGTTTGTGGTGGTGGTGATTCAGGAGTTTTTTGGCAAGGATCTGGAGGCCGCCACGCAAATCATGCTCAAGATCCATTTGGATGGGCGGGGCGTTTGTGGCGTGTATTCCAAGGACATTGCGGCGACCAAGGTAGACCAGGTCATGGAGGCGGCGCACAAAGCCGGTCACCCTCTGCAGTGTGTGAGCGAGCCGGTCGATTTGTAGGGTATTTGCGGCGTAAGCGCTTTGCGCGACGTAAAACGCATTACAGTTATTCAACACAGCAAGGCAAAAAGGAATTCATATGATTGCCCAAGAATTGGAAGTCAGCCTGCACATGGCGTTTGTCGAAGCGCGGCAGCAGCGACATGAGTTCATCACCGTAGAGCACTTGCTGTTGGCCTTGCTCGATAACCCCAGCGCTGCCGAAGTGCTGCGGGCTTGTGCGGCCAACATCGACGATCTGCGCAAATCCCTGAGCAACTTCATCAAGGACAACACGCCCCAGGTGGCGGGTAGCGATGAGGTGGATACCCAGCCCACCCTGGGTTTTCAGCGCGTGATCCAGCGCGCCATCATGCATGTGCAGAGCACCGGCAGTGGCAAGAAAGAAGTCACCGGCGCCAACGTATTGGTTGCCATCTTTGGCGAGAAAGATTCACACGCGGTCTACTACCTCCACCAGCAGGGTGTTACACGCCTGGACGTGGTGAACTTCATTGCCCACGGCATCAAGAAAAGTGATCCACCTGAAGCCGCCAAGTCAAGCGAAAACCCCGCTGAGGCAGAAGAGGGCGGGGCTGAGAAAAGCGAGAAAACCTCGCCTTTGGAGCAGTACACCCAAAACCTGAACCAGATGGCCAAGGACGGGAAGATTGATCCGCTGATTGGCCGTGAGTACGAGGTGGAGCGGGTTATTCAGATCCTGTGCCGTCGCCGCAAAAACAACCCACTATTGGTGGGTGAGGCGGGAGTAGGCAAAACAGCGATTGCCGAGGGCCTGGCTTGGCGCATCTCTCAAAATGAGGTGCCAGAAATTTTGGCCGATTCGGTCGTCTATTCGTTGGACATGGGCGCCCTGTTGGCGGGTACCAAGTACCGCGGCGATTTCGAGCAACGCCTCAAAGGTGTTTTGAAAGCTCTCAAGGACCGGCCCAATGCGGTGTTGTTCATTGATGAAATCCACACTTTGATTGGTGCAGGTGCTGCTTCCGGCGGTACGCTGGATGCTTCCAATTTGCTCAAGCCCAGTTTGAGCTCGGGCCAGCTCAAGTGTATTGGTGCCACCACCTTTACCGAGTACCGTGGCATTTTCGAGAAGGATGCTGCGTTGTCTCGCCGTTTCCAGAAGGTGGATGTGGTGGAGCCCACCATCGACCAGACCGTGGAAATCCTCAAGGGTTTGAAGTCCCGTTTCGAAGAGCACCACAACGTCAAATATGCGTTGGCTGCGCTGCAAGCCGCCGCAGAGTTGAGCGCGAAGTACATCAACGACCGCCACTTGCCGGACAAGGCAATTGACGTGATTGACGAGGCCGGTGCCGCCCAGCGCATTCTGGCGCCCAGCAAACGCAAGAAGACCATCAGCAAAACCGAGGTCGAAGAAATCGTGGCGAAGATCGCACGCATTCCTCCGGCCAATGTATCCAATGATGATCGCAGCAAACTCAAGACACTGGAACGTGACTTGAAGAGTGTGGTGTTTGGCCAAGACAAGGCGCTTGATATCCTGGCCTCGGCGGTCAAGATGGCGCGCTCCGGTCTGGGCAAGGGTGACAAGCCAATTGGCTCCTTCCTGTTCAGCGGCCCCACGGGTGTTGGCAAGACCGAAGCCGCCAAGCAGCTGGCTTACATCATGGGCATTGACCTGATTCGTTTTGACATGAGCGAATACATGGAGCGCCATGCCGTGAGCCGCCTGATTGGTGCGCCCCCGGGTTATGTGGGCTTTGACCAAGGTGGTCTGTTGACCGAGGCTGTGACCAAGAAGCCGCATGCGGTGCTGTTGCTGGATGAAATTGAGAAAGCCCATCCGGACATCTTCAATGTGCTGCTGCAGGTGATGGACCACGGGTCTCTGACCGACAACAATGGCCGCAAGGCGGACTTCCGCAACATCATCATCATCATGACGACTAACGCGGGCGCCGAGACGATGAACAAGGCCACGATTGGCTTCACCAATCCGCGTGAAGCGGGCGACGAGATGGTGGACATCAAGCGCCTGTTCACGCCCGAGTTCCGTAACCGACTGGATGCCATCGTGGGCTTCAAGGCGCTGGACGAGGTGGTGATCCTGCGTGTGGTCGACAAGTTCTTGCTGCAGTTGGAAACCCAACTGGCCGAGAAAAAAGTGGACGTTACCTTCACCGACAAGTTGCGCAAGCACCTGGGCAAAAAAGGGTTTGATCCACTCATGGGCGCACGCCCCATGCAACGTCTCATTCAAGACACGATTCGCCGTGCCTTGGCGGATGAGTTGTTGTTCGGCCGTCTGGTGGATGGCGGGCGACTGACTGTGGACCTGGACGATGCGGTGGCCGACAAGACCGAAGTGATTCTGGACATACAGCCCCTGCCCAAGAAGGAGGGCAAGTCCAAGCCTGAAGAGGCTACGGCGGGCTGATCGCTGCCGTTGACGGCCAAAAGAAAATAGGGCGCTTTAAGCGCCCTATTTTTATGGCACCTTTCGCGCCATCAGCTGGCTTGAAACTGGGCCCGAATAGCTTCGATGCGCTGTCGATTCACGCCAAAGTCTTTGCGTCCGATACGGCTTGCAGAGCGTACATGGATCTTTTGGTTGGTGGCATCCAGCCAGAATTCAACATCGTCGGTAAAGCGCAGTAGCTTGGTCGTGCTTTGGGCATACAAGTAGTCATCGGTTTGCGACATGATGACCGTGCCTGTTTGGGCTTGCACCACGCTAGCCAGTTTGGCCATGGCTGCTTTGGCATTCCCTTGGTAATCCAGGGGGGCAATGGCCGCATATTGGGCTTGCGGATGGTCTGGATACAGATCTGCCTGGCTGCTGACACTATTGGGTGTGCGGGCGGGCGGCTTTAGTCGCCCGTCTTTGAGACCCAAGTCAGAGGGTGTCGCCCCTTTGAGCATACCCAGTTGGCCCGCCAGAAACAGCAGCGCTGTAATGACGAAGAACAGCAAAGCAATGGACCAAACGACTTTCATGGCGAACCCTCTCCCAGCAAGTGTGATGGTGTGCGCCTTGCCGCAAGGGCAGGGCGCGCACAAATCCTAGCTTACTTGAAGCCCACGCGGTCCAGCATTTGCTGAACCTTCACTTGGTTCATGCCCACCACACTGATAGGAATGGTTTCGCTCTTGAACGAGCCACCGCCCATGGCTTGCAGCGCAGGGTTGTTGGACTTCACACCTTTGGCGGTGGGCCACTCATTGTTGCCGTTCGCAAAGTGTTCTTGGGCGGAGGGGCTGGCCAGGTATTCGAGGAACTTGACGGCATTGGCCACGTTCTTGGAGTTCTTGGCGACTGCGCCACCGGCGATGTTCATGTGGGTGCCCCAGGAAGCCTGGTTGGGGAACACCACGCCGATACGTTCAACTACGGCTTTGTCTGCAGGGACCTCTGAGCGCATCAAGCGGGCCAGGTAGTAGGAGTTGGTGACCGCAATGCCGCATTCGCCGCTGGCAACCGCCTTGATCTGGTCCGTATCGCCGCCCTTGGGCGCGCGCGCCATGTTGTCGACCATGCCCTTGAGCCATTGTTCCGCTGCAGCGTCACCCAAATGCTCGGCCACAGAGCCGAACAGAGACAGGTTGTAGGGGTGGGAGCCGGAGCGGATGCACAGCTTGCCTTTGTTCTTGGCGTCACCCAACTCCTGGTAGGTGTCCACATCGTCTTTGTTGACCTTCGCCTTGTCATACACAATGACGCGTGCGCGGGTGGAGAAACCATACCAAGGTGTGCCACCATCGGCGGCTGTTTTGCCGCGCAACTGTGCAGGTATGGCGTCTTCGAGCAACTTGGACTTGACGGGCTGGAACAGGCCATCCACTTCACCGCGCCACAGGCGGCTGGCATCTACCAGCAAGATAATGTCGGCGGGGGATGCGGTGCCCTCTGCTTTCAAGCGCGCCAGAATACCCGCATCATCGGCGTCCACCCGGTTGAGCTTGATGCCGGTGGCCTTGGTGAAGTTGGTGTACAGCGCCTCATCCGTGGGGTAGTGGCGTGCTGAATAAATGTTCAGCGTTTGCTCTTGCGCCATGGCGCCGGTTGCGCTAACGGCCATCAGTGCGGCCAGGGTAATGCGAGAAATTTTCATGGTGTGTCGCTCGGATGTTGTGGGAACCAGCCGCATCATAGAACAAACACGAATCATTCGTAATAAAGGTAAATTGATGCTAGTCACGGAGTGGGTGAAAAGAGTTTGGGCGACGCCGGTTGTCGTGTGCGCGGTCTGCGTTTTGGTGGGGTGTGCGTCTGCCCCAGTGGTTGATACACCGGTGGTGGATGCCAACCCTTCGGTGCCCGTGGTGCCGCCCATGGTGGTCAAGCCGCCTCCCAAAATAGGCTTGGCTCTGGGCGGTGGTGCTGCGCGCGGGTTTGCCCACGTGGGCGTGATCCAGGTGCTGGAGGAGAACGGCATACGACCCGCCTTGGTGACCGGCACCTCTGCAGGCAGTCTTGTCGCCGCCATTTATGCCAGTGGCAAGACTGGAGCCCAGTTGCAGCGTGTGGCAGAAACCATGGAAGAGGCCGCCATTGCCGACTGGACCCTGCCGATCTTCAGCCGCGGCATGTTGCGGGGCGAAGCATTGGCCCGTTATGTGAATACCCAGGTCGGTTCGCGCCGCATTGAGGACATGCCGCTGCCCTTGGGCATCATTGCCACCGACCTGAACACCGGCAAGGACGTGATCTTCCAACGTGGGGATACGGGCACGGCCGTGCGCGCCTCCAGTGCCGTGCCAGCCGTGTTTCAGCCGGTCAAAATTTCAGGGCGTGAGTATGTGGACGGCGGGCTCGTCTCGCCGGTGCCGGTAGGGGCGGCGCGCAAGATGGGCGCTGATTTTGTGATTGCGGTGGATATTTCCAGCCCACCCGAGGGCAGTCTGACCGGCGGTACGCTGGAAATCCTGTTGCAAACCTTTTCCATCATGGGCAAAAGCATCAACACCTTTGAGCTGCGTGATGCCGATGTGGTGGTTCGCCCGGCCCTGCAGGGCATAGCCAGTTCAGACTTTAGTGCCCGTAAGCGCTCCATCGACGCTGGCCGCCAGGCCATGCTGCGGGCTATCCCTGAACTCAAGGCGGCGTTAGCCGCCCGCATGCGCTGAAGGGGCGATTTTGGCGGGGCCAACGCTCTTGAGTAGCAAATGACAATCCACCAACCGCTGCTACCGGTTACAGATATTTGAACCGTAGCAAACCGAAGCTGGTGGTGGGGTGCAGTCCCCATACGCTTGAACTTCATGATTCCCTTGCGGTGCACAGCCCGCACATCTCTTCTCGGAAAGACTTACATCGCCAAAGCAACAATTTCTCAAATACTGCTTGACGATTCATTTTGATTCACTAAAATTAAAGTGAATCAAGATGAATCAATCATATGGCCACACGCTTTGTCCCCACTCTTCAAGAAATCCTTTACCGGCTCGTCGGAGCCGCAACTGATGAATCGTTGAAGCAACCGGCTTCCACGAACCCGGGACGTTTCCCGGTAGTCGTGAGGCCTGAGACAAGAGCATTTCTAGAAGCCCAGGCGAACTACTTGGGCGGCTCAATTGCCGGGGTTGCCGGGGCCATTCTCGATGGCGTAGCTATGTCGACTCAGGGCCGAGATGGCGGGGCAGCAGCATTACGTGGAGTTGCGGAACGCTTCAACGTACTCATTCAAGAGCACCAACTTTCTTTTCCTGCTGCGGTCGAAGCGTTGGCTGATCTTGGTTTTACATTGGCTGACTTTGCATCAGTAGATGCTTTGCAGCTCAAGTTGTCCTCCCCTGTTATTCGCAGTGTTGCAGATCGGTTTTACGTCGGATATGACTGGCTTGCAGGTAAGAGTGACCAGGTCTTCGAGTCCACTCCGCATTGTTGGTACAAGGCAATGGAGACGGCAGCAGACAAGCTGTGTGAGGCCAAAGACCAGTTCGAAGGCGTAGAACTCATCCTCTTTGTCAAAACGGATACTGATCTGGCGATGACAAATGACGAGCAGGATTGGAAGCGTTTGCCTCACTTCATTCCGGTGCTGCGACGCACCAAGGCATTGGCCGGGGGAGAAGACCTGGAGACGTATGAAGTTTGGGACGAAGGACGTTGGTCCTATTGGCGTTGCCGCGATCACATCAAACTGGTGGTTTACTTCGCTTACCACTTGGGCGTTCTCGTAAGCGGCAAACGGCTCACTCCACAAGACTACGACCTCTTACTAAACGGGGGAGCGCTTCCGGCCACCATCGTGCGACGCAATGCCAAGGTCATTGCTTGGCACCCTGACGACTATGTAGTTCCTGGATCTGCCGTGGCGAAGGCCCCAAAAGAGTGGACTACCATCGCCGAAAACCCAGACTACGCGGCGACTTTTGAATATTTTAAAAAGCTGCTGCAAGAAAAAGGGGGCAGACGATGAAGATTTTTCTCGAAGCAGATTTGAGTAAGGGCAATGGTGCATTCCGCTGGGAAGGCGTGACGAACCGGAGGCTTCGAAGGATCATAATTTCAGTGGTCACCGTTGTCGGGGCTGTCACACTTGTAATCATGCGTCAGTAAGAGCGGCCACCCATCCTGTATTTGAAGATGCGCTCCATGCCGCGTATTCAATTGATTAGTCCCAGCACCATTCGCTGGCTGATGGCCATTTATAGGGAGTGGAAGGTCTTCATGGAACCACTCAGGAGGATTCGTTAAATGGACCGCCTTTTTGTTGACACCGAATTCACCGATTTAACCCCGGACGCTAAGCTCATATCCATAGGCTTGGTGGACGAATCCGGCAAACACAAGTTCTACGCCGAGCCATCCGATACATGGCAACACTCGGACGCGAGTGAGTACACCCAAAGAGAAGTCATTCCTCATCTCGAAGGCGGCGCATCGCGCATAACCGTGCCTGCTTTGCAGGAGCGGCTAGCGGACTGGATCAATGCATTACGTGTGCCAGTGATGCTGGCCATGGATTCCCCGCAATGGGACTGGGCCTGGATAGAGGCACTTCTGCAAAAGCAGTGGCCGCAAAACCTTGCTCGCGAGCCATTGCTTCTCACCGCGGACTATCTGTACGAATTTGACGCTTTCGTAGCAGCACGCGAGGCGGCGTTTGCCGAGGGATTGCGTCGCAATCATGCCTTGGACGATGCCTTGGCCAATCAGCGGGCTTGGTACACCTCGGGTGGTGACATCCGGGATGTGGGCGGTCTGCCGATGCTCAAAGCGCGCAAGCGCAAGGATGCAGAAGAGGTGGTGGCAGGTCTACGATCAGCGCGCAGTCTCTGGAGTGTGGGAAAAGGCGACCTGAAAGGTGTCACCTTCACGCTGAATCCAAAGTCTGAGTTCAGTCGCAAAGGTGAAGGCTGGTGATGTGGAGGCGCAGGCCCTGAGAACCAGGGTCGCTGTTAGTCAACAAAGAAGCCTCCAGCTACACGACATTTCGGCTCTGATTGCCCAGTGTGGGACGTAGCTGAAGACTCAGTGGAAATTTTAGCACTCGCTCAAGAATAGCTTGACATGCATACCCGCGTTGAACAGCTACCACTGTCCACTGAATCAGATGCCGGCAGATGCATGTCTAACTGAGCTGGCCGAGTGTCGATGCAGCGGCGCGGCAAGAATTTGCCAAATCTTTGGCAAAAGTAATGGTGAGTACCGCAGGGAACTGTGGAAATTCATCAGCATGATGCATGCCATTCACGAACTGAACCACGTCTGAAACTGTCACCATTAAGTTGCGAGAAAAGGTGATGTGCGCAGGTGTAGCCGGAAACTTCTCTTTTCCACGAGATAGCAGCGCCGTCAAGGAATACTGCGGATAAATGGAACTGACAGTGCTCAAACCGAGTGCTGCTGATGTGTGAGCCGAGAGATTTTGGCGTTGCACGGGCTGACAGTCGCGCCATACACGGGCGAAATGAGAGACGATGAAATCACTATCGATCGCACCGCCCGGCCGGAACTCGCTGCCGTTCCTCGCGTGCAGACCTTGCCTGGAACTGGCGATGAGATCTGTAACGCTAACCGGCGCAGCGCCAGTACCTACCATCGCCATGAGTGCATTCGCCGCAGTTGGATTCGATTGGGCGACGGTATGGAGCCGATGGCAGAGCGCCCGTTCCAGTTCGAAGAGTGCGCTGTTGATGGCGGACTGCGGAATATCAGGCGACCCAAGCGACAAAGTGATGGAAGAAAATACGCTCTTGACTTCGGCGGTCAGTATTTCACATGGCCATTGTGGAAACCAGTCCGGCAGCGTCACCGGCGATGATATCTGCGGGATACCTAACGGTCTCTTGGAAACGAGTACTAGGCTGAACTTTTGACACTCTCCCACCAACTCTCGGTTATCAGGAACGAACCATTCTTCGTTTTCCTGGATGGTCAGGTTGAGGTCATCAGAAACACCATTCGCATCATGGAAGCGGTTCTTGTTGACCGTTGTAACTAGGATTGGGAGGCCTGCGAAGCGCGTAGTCAACTCTGCCACCAGTTCCTGGCGTGAACTCGCCGACTCAATCCAGAACACTTCTATCTTTTCTGTCTGTTGTTGATGAAATAGGATGAGCGAAGCCGCAATGGTGTCAGGACTGAGCATGTGTGAATAGGAAGTTAATGTGCAACACCGACAGCTGCGGAAATGCGTGCAAGCAGCGGAATTTTTGCCCTGACTTGGTCATCTACAAGTTCGATGAAATTGCTTTCCGCCGCACTGGCCAAAAAAGAATTACCCGTGTAGGCGCTGAGCTGGGAACTCACCAATGTGGAATTGACATATTCCTCGGCTCTTTGAAAACTCATTGCGCTCGTATTCGTCCCCCCATTCAGTGCGAGATGACGCAGGAGTTTATAAGCTGTGTGTAGCCATGGGCCTTGCTCAATACTTGCTTCCGATAGGGCCTCACTGGCAGCGCCCCGAAAGAACTTGTAATGCGTGCTTCTTCCTACCGCGCTCAATGTCAATCCGTGGAGCGCATATTCTTCATAGAGTGCTCTTGTTAGACGGGTTTCACTGGGAATAATTTTTCTCTCAATGAGCCAATCGACAAAATCACGCAGCAGGTTGACGGCAAGAAATGGATGACCACCAGTCTCCTCGAAGACTGCGTCCACGAAAGAAGTATCGAAGGTCAGCGTCTTCTGGAAAGTTCGCCGCACCAGTTCGTGGAACTCGCTTTCGGGTGAACTATTTTCATGACTGAAAAGTGGATACGGTTCCTGATGTACGTAGGCGCTCAGCTGGTTCTGATCCATAAAAATGAAATGCGCATTGGGCTGCTGGCCCAGGAGAATCAGTAGATTCTCCGTTGCAAATTCTACAAACTGGTCTAGTAATGGCTGCACGACGAGCGTACGCGCATCCTCACTGCGTCGCCCCATGACCCGCAACCAACCAAACAGGCGGTCATATTCATCCACTATCAGTATCGAGCCACGGTTTTCTTGTACGCCCATTGGTGCCGCACGCGCTACGATACTGCGCAAAAAATCACGCGGCAGTGGTGCCGCAGGTTCGAGCGCATCGCAAACCTCCTCGAACAGCATGCGACTTGCCTTATCTCCACCCGTCATCTCGCAACGCTGAAATACAGCGTTTCGCTCAGCAATGCCGCTGGCAAGTTCACTCACACCGGTGGTTTTCCCGCTGCGACGGACGCTGCACCACAGGAGCACTCCGGTGCGAGTAGACAGCGTTGTCTCCAAGGCCCGTACACTGGGTCGATCAACCCTGAAGTACGACATGAGGGAAGGATTTTCCAGGGGAAAACGTTCCGCGATGTTGGTCTTGAGTGGCACGCTGGGTTGAACGACTACCGTGTTCTCGTAGAAACGCAGCCGCAAACGCGAAAGCAAGAAACCGACGGAATTGACCCCCTCATCTGGCATCGCCACGACGATGCCCTTGGCCTCCTTGGTGGGAAATGATCCTTTCCAATACTCTTGCACGGGCTTAGGTGTCAGGCAGGCAATGTAGCCAAGTTTAGCCCGTCGTTCGATTTGATATCTGAGCCCTCCACCCCCTCCCAGAATGCCCAACTCGAGAGGCTTTGTGTCACTGGAGTCAGCTGGTGGTCGCAGAGTTAGATCAATCGTGACATCATCGATGTTGACCATGGCAGAGGTCACGACTACAGCATCCACACTGCTTTTTGCAGATGCATGGTCAAGCTCCTGTGCAAGTAGTTCAAGCGGACGCCCGAGAATGGGTGCAATGGTACAGAGGCTTATGCTCTGATCGAGCAACTTGAGATCTGCTTCTTCGAGAAGCGGCAATACGTGAACCCAGGACTTTGCGGTGCGAGTCAAAAGCTCTTGCGCGTTGAGCTCCCCGAACCGTGAATTCAAGAAGCCGATTAGGATGCCACGCAGCATGCGGGAAGTTACCTTTCGAAGGGCGCGACAGCCCTTCGGTTCAAAAATCCGCGAGGTTTCGTCTGCATAGATTTCCACCGGTAGTGCCAGAAACGAACGCAGCCCGCCTAAAGCCTTTGCTACCGCGGCATCCGGCGTCGCTTGTCCCTGCAACATGATCCTGCTGAAGCCTTTGGTGAATATTTCCCTCGAATGCACCTGTATCGCAGCGCCCACCTCGGCGAACGCAGTATCAGTGTCGCTGTTGCTGCGCATCAAATCCACTGTATCGGCCATGATCGCCTTGAGCTCGTCCCTGTAGTAGGTCGACCACTGAAAGATATGCCATTCACGGAGTTCCAAGAACCTGTCTTGGAGCGATGTGACGAATTGCTGCAGTCGGACCGGGTGCTCAGAGGGGCTGCCAGGTACTTCTGCGTGCACCGCCGCTTCGATTCGCCCAAGGCGGCTACTCAGCTCCTCGCCAAGCTTTCTTTGCTTTTGCGGCATGAAGCGGCCAATGATCTCCTTGATCGGTTCATGAAGTCGTCTGATATCAACTTGGCTGCACTGCTGAAATAGAGTGATCAAGTTGTTGAAAGCATCGTTATATTGACGCCGAGAGATCAGTTCTTCAGCTTCGGCAAGAACGGCTTCGATGGACTTTGTCATTTGTTCAGCAGGGTTCGACCGCTCTCGTTATTGATTGATCGTAGTAAAAAAGTATCGCCAAGTACGGTTTACAAAAGCAACCTCGCATCAGTCGAGTATGTTGTGCCTATGGGCTTAGCACCAATCCCGCCATTTTTCTCAACAGATCTTCGGTGACTTGCTGAGCACTGATCATTCGACTCGCCGAGTCAGTAGCAAACCGATGTTTGCTCGCAGACTGCCGCTCTATTACTCTAATGTAGTCCTCGGCCTCAGCCCCTGCGAGTTGCTTGAAACTTTCGCGAATCACCCTCGTGCTCAAAGTCTTGTCACCAGGAGCTTGCGCGGCGATCCAGTCCTTGAGCACCTTCCAAGCTGCCGAAGCGGATAAGGGTATTGTCGACTTCAACTTGACGATCAGCGCTGCATCTGAGGTCAAAGGCCCCGAGTTTTCTGCTCGCAGCGCCGCATAGTACTTGAGCTGTTGCACCATGATGGACGGCAGAGCCACGCCCTCAGACCGGAAATCGGAGCGGAGCATTGCACCACCATGCTCACCTAGTACCAAATCGCGCCCTCGGAGTTCCGCTATCTCTTTGGGTCGAAATCCTCCCCAGAAAGTTAAGCCGACAATACACCTTGAGCGGCTGATCACCTCGCTGTCGAACTCACCTGGGTCAAGCAAAAAATTCACCAAACCGTCTGGCACCCGAAATTTCAACGCGGATTGAGTAGGGCTGCATCTTTGATTTCCTAACCCCGGCACCCAGTTCAACCAACGCTGTATCCAGCAATGCCGCAGAAATGAACGTGTGATCCTTGCAGCTTGAAGCGCGCTAGAAATCTTTAGCGCATCCGTGCGTTTTGTGCTGACCGTTGATCGAGCTTCGGTCAGGTTACGGAGGTAATCAAGCCAAGCGTCTTCCGTAATAGCTTGGGTATCAAAGATGTCAACATCTTCCAGATATTCCCGGAAGCGCCGAACCTCCCCCGCGTAAGACGTGCGGGTCACCTCGCGGATATGTGTGCATGCCCCAAGCCAACTTCGTTGCGCTTGATCGATTGAAACGTGAATTGCATTCATTTCGTAATTATGTACATAATTTCGAAAATAAGGTACGATGACACACTTTCACAATCAAAGAAAACTATGCGCAATCCACCCGAGCGCTACCTCCAGACCTTGCGAGAGCATTTCGCGCAAACCCCGCAGTGGTTCAATTCGGGCTTAGGTTTGCCGCCAGCGGCGTTTACGCCGGTCACCGGCGCGGCACTGACGACAAACCAAGATGGGAAGGGCACGGCATTCCAGCGCTGGTTCCACTTCAAGGAAGCCTTTTCCCCGGAATTCGTAAGCGCGGCCATCGCGTCTCTGGGCTACCGCCCCACGCATGTGATCGATCCGTTTGGAGGGTCCGGCACAAGCGCCATCACCTCGCAGCTGCTGTCGATCAACGCGACAACGGTGGAGGTTAATCCGTTTCTCGCCGACGTGATCAAGGCCAAGCTGAGCCCCTTGACTGGCGAAAAGCTGCTGTCGGCAGCAGCCGACTTCCAGGCGCGACTGCAAGACACACCTGCCGATCTGTCCCGGCTCGCTCATTTGCCAGCGACTTTCATTGAGGATGAAGGCAAGGACCGGTGGATCTTTCCGCGTGACGTCGCCCGCAGGCTCGCGCAGTACCTGACGTGCATCGACGCCATTGATGACGTCGATGTTCAGCGCTTCTTCAGAGTGGCACTCGGGTCGGTGTTGGTCAACTGCAGCAATGTCTATGTCAACGGAAAGGGGCGCAGATACCGTGGTGCCTGGCACTTGAATCAGCCGACGCCCGAGAAGCTGGATCAGCACTTTGGGAAGCAGTTCAACACATCTTTCGAAGACGTCCTGCGATTCGAGCATCGACCGCGTTCGCAGGTCACCGTTATCAATGGAGATTCGCGCACGGCGTTGCAACAAGTACAGGAGAAGGCGGATCTGATTGTTTTTTCACCGCCGTACCCGAACTCCTTCGACTACACCGACATCTACAACGTCGAACTGTGGGTGCTCGGCTACATTGGCTCCTCTGCCGACAACCTGACCCTGCGGAACCAGACGCTACGGTCCCATGTGCAAATCCGGCGCAGCTACGAAGGCCCTAAGAATAAATCGGAAAAGCTGAGCAGTGCGCTGGACGCTCTTGGAAGCCGCCGCGAGGCGCTCTGGGACTCAACCATTCCGGAAATGGTCGGGGCGTATTTCCGCGATCTGGAGCTGGTGCTGGAACAGAGCCAGCGGCTGCTTACGAGTACAGGCCGGGTCATGATGGTTGTCGGCGATTCCCGGTACGCCGACGTACGCATTGAGGTCGCTTCGATCCTAGCGGAGCTCGCCAAGAGCATGGGTTTTGGGCGGGTCACAACGCGTGAGGTGCGACAGATGCGTGCGAGCGCTCAGCAGGGTGGTGGCCTCCAACTCGCTGAAAGCATCGTGGAACTCACGCTTTGACTTTCGATCCAGTAGTGGGTTGATCCGTATGGTGGCGCTAAGATATGTAACAAATTGCACACAAAGAGCGTAAGCCTGGTGCAAGACTGATTGAACGCATGAGGTTATGCGGACAACATTCATCCAGGGAGGGTTCTTTGAAGTCCAAGATCAAGCTGCCAGTTTTCGTCCGGCTAAGTATTCGCAACTACTCGTTGTACCCGGGGACCAACAACCAGGGATTGGATCTCGATTTTCCCGCTGGCATCACGGTCCTGGCCGGAATCAATGGCGTCGGCAAGACCACGCTGCTGAACCTGCTCATGCGTATGCTGCTGGGTCCGCTGGACCGGGCCAAGGCCGACCGCGACTTGAGCCGGATCAGCAAGCGAGAGCTGGTGTTGGACAAGCGCTTCTCGTTCTTCGCGGACCGCGTGCCTGAAGAACTCGGTGACAACGCCACAGCCTCGCTGGACTTCACGGTGGGAGATCGCGCCATCACCGTGATCCGTTCCCTCAAGACGATGGCGCTGAAATCGGTCAAGATCAACGGTCGAAACCGCTCCGTCACGACGGAACTGCAGTTCTCTGAGGAGATGGCGAGGCTCTGCGGGCTGGCGTCCGCCTACGACTTCCACGTGGTTGTACGCTATCTCCAGTTCTTCACTGAGGAGCGACAGCCGATCCTGTGGTCGGCGGCGACGCAATACGAGTTCTTCAAGATGCTCTTCCTCAACCGAGAGCTCACGGCGGACACCGATGACACCTTCGCGACCATCCAGCGACTGGACACACTCTACCGCAATCGGATCCACCAGCTAAATCTTCGTGAGGAACGGCTCAAGACCAGTCAAGCAGCGGCGGTTGCGGCACAAGATACCGGCGACCTCCGCACACGATTCGAAGCCGCAAAGGTGGCGCGTAGTGCGGCAGCAGAGGAATACCGGAAGCACCAACAAGTCGCCGAAGCCCTGCAAATACAAGTTCGCGGTCTGGATGTCGATCTCAATCAAGCGGAGGCGACACTCGCCGACCTAGAGGATGAGCTGGAGCACGCCGACGCTGCTTTCATCGCTCAGGCCCTTCCATCCATCGACGACAAGGCCAAATTTCTGATGGCTGGTCTCGCCTCAGGCCAGGGCTGCTTCGTCTGCGGCAACCGACATCGGAGTCAGGTGCAGACCGTTGCAAAACAACTTAAGGGCGGCCATTGTTTCGTCTGCAACCATTCGATTGCGGGCCGCGGCAAAGGGGCGAAGATTGAGCCCTTGGCCGCCGCTCAGGTGCGCACCTTGGAGCAAAAGATCGAGAGCGTCAGGGCACACGCAACTGCCATCGCAGCTAAACGCGACGTTGTTCATACGCAGATGACTCCCGCCCTTCAGGCGCTTCGCGTGGCAGCCTCACTGAATTCCGAGACCGCATTGGCACTCGAAACGCTTCAGGCGCAACTGCCCGTCCCACCTGAGACCTCCAGTGCGCTTGAAGCAGAATTGAAAGCAGAGCGCGATGCTTTGGAAGAGATGGATGGCCAGCGTAAGGGACTGGCCGAGAACTACCGCGAGCTCATTAAAGAGGGCCGCGTGCAGATCGATACCTTCAAAGAGGTCCTGCGCACGAAGCTGACCGCCTATGCCGAGGCATTCCTCCAGGAAACAGTGAAGGTACAGTTCGGTTCGCAGGACAAAGTGAAGATCGCCACCGGCGCCGGCCAGGTCGGCATGCCGTCATTCTCGATCCTCATGACGTCGAGCACACATGAGGTTCCCAAAGAACGCCTGACTAGCGACAACGTTTCAGAATCGCAGAAGGAGTTTCTCGATCTAGCGTTTCGCATGACGCTCCTCGACATGGCCTGCTCAGACGGTGCAACGACGTTGGTCATCGAAACCCCGGAAGCCAGCTTGGATAGCTGGTTTATGCTCCGCGCAGCAGACCTCATGCGTCAGTACGCGCCAGCGAATTCCGGTCCAGTTCGAAACCTAATCGCCACCTCTAACGTCAATGGCACCGCCATGATTCCCGCCCTCCTTGGCCGCGTCGGTAAGGACGGGAAGCCACGCCGTGCGAGCAAAACCAACGGCGCCCAGCTCATTGACCTACTTCAGGTGACCGCAAAGTCGAACACCTTGAAAGACAGTGCAGCGCGGTCCCTGCTCAACGAAGAGCTCGGGCGGTTCCATGGCTAGGCTGTCCCATGCGGTGCCCCAGAGCGCACAGGAGCGCCTGCAGTTTGTGCGCTGGATGCTCTTCACGATCAATGCGGCCGAAGCGGCCGGCATCGGCCAGCTGACCCGCAAACAGCTGCATCTGCTGCTGTTCATGTCGTTCGCTTCGTGCCGCTTCTATGGGATCCAGCCACTGCGTCAGCGGGCACGACGAACCGAGCAGGGACCCTACTACCGCGCCGCACACGTCGCGCTAGGAGCGCTGGCCTTGTCAGGTTTGGTGGAGGTTCGGGACTTCTCCCCGCATCCGTCATCGACGCACTTACAGTTTGAGGGCAATTTCCGTGCAACCCTTGCGGGTCTGGAAGTCGGCCGCCAGCTACGAAGCACCCAGCGCGGTGAAGCGCTCTATGCCTTCTTACTTGATCTTTGCCTGGGTGTCGTCGAAGGCGCCTGGCACGACGAGCACATGCACGACCGACAAGAGCGTCGCGGCCTGGATAGGGTATTCGAGCAGGACCTGACTTATCAGGAAGCGCTCGAGCGCCCAGGAAACATGCTGTTCGTTGAAGAGACTCCTGACGACAAGACGACGCCAACGCTAGTCGGCCTCCGACAGATACGAAAATACTTGACAGAGAAAGCCATTGTCAATCGTCGCGACGTGTTGACCGTCTACCAGCGGCTGCTTCAGAAGAAGGCCGCCTGACATGAACCAGCAAAGCACAATCACGCGACAGGACATCGCTGGGCTCGATTCAGGACTTTCGTTGGTGTCGGGACCGCCCGAGGAACGCTTCTTCCAAACGCTGGTCGAATACTTCATCAAATGGTTGGTGGCCCGCTCGACGTCGATTACGGCTGGACTCATCAAGAGTGATCAAGCGCTATTGATGCTGTATTCCGAATCACCAGAACTTGAGCCGGGCATCCCGCCCAGTGTCAGTGTCCAGCCGACTGAGGTTTTTGCCGCACTGCTCACTCTGGAAGACGGCGTCGCGGTTGCAGGCGAAAGTCTGAGTGAAGTGGTCCAGCACGTGCCTCATTTCAAGAACGGGGCGACCGAGGCGTACCAGTTCGCCCGTGATCACCTCAAGGCTGATCAGACGTTTGCTTTGCTGTTGCTCGGCCAAAGCCGAATGCTGGTGCATGACAAAGGCGTCGCGATCGATGACTGGTTACGCGCTCCTCGGGTCGTCGAAATCAAGCAGCTCGACGCATCTATGATCACGCCAGCACAGATCGAGAAAGAGCTCGATGTGTTCCACAAAGTACAGCTTGAGTCATACAGAGGCACTATGGCTCGGCTCATGTGGCAGATATTCGAGGAACCAAAGAAGTCGGTTCTCGGACCCAAGCCCGAGCTCCACGTGCAGTCAGCGATGCTGACGCATTTTCGCGGTATCTATCGTGGTAAGAATGCACTTGTTGACGAAGAGGTTGCGCTGAACGAAGGGCGCGTGGACCTCAGGATTGCGCGTTTTGACCCGACCAGCAACGAAGTCATAACAATGATCGAGCTCAAGGTGCTTGTACCGGAGAAAAGCGACGCTGAAAACCTAGCGTGGGCTCACAAAGGCATTGAGCAAGCACATGGCTACAAAAAAACCATCAATACTGACGCCGCCTTTGCCTGTATCTACGACGCCCGACGAAACAAGACCGATGAGATGCCGGCGCTGCAACCGGATGCTGATGCCAAAGATGTTATTTTGAAATTGCACGCTATGCAGGTGCCTGAACCACGACCACGGAAGAAAGACAAAGGCGACGCTGCCTCTGTCACCAAGCCAGTTAAGGTCCCTCGCACCACTCAGTTGGCAAAAAAATCCACGAGCAATCCAACGGTCAAGAAACGAGCGGCGGCGAAGACCTCACCAAAGACAACCTGATATGGCCCAATCATCAGGACAGATCGGGATACCGATCTGTCCGATGTTCTTTGTGCGATACGGTGATCCAGTAGCGCTTTGCGATCACGCTGTAGGGAGCCGCTGCTTCCTCAATGGCCTTGCTGATCTCCTCGCCGTTGTTCGCGCAAAAATCATAGACGCATAAGTACGCAGCGTCCAGGGTCTCGTCATCGCGGTAGGCTGCCGTCTGAGAGACGCCCGACTTGGCCCAATCGATGTTGTCCTGCTGGCTGATGGCGTTGGGCTTCACAGTGCCAGGTTTCGGCGTCATGAAGTCACGAGTCACCTTTAGTTCAAGTACAGCGCTGCTGACGTTGGCCTTCATCGGCGTTAACGTGATATCTGCGCGACCGTGACCAATTACCGTCTCAGCTTTGACCCTGGCCACTTCCGAGTACTTACCGAGCAGAAAATGCAAAAGGTCGTTCTGCACGACGCCTTCGGGACTTTCAACCGTGATGCGCTTCGCGCGATCCTTCCACCAAGTGCGGGATTGGCGTGCCGATCTTTCGTAGAACTGTTGCAGAGCCTGCTCCAATGCAGCCAAGTCCAGCACCATGGGTGCATCGTCGAGCTCGCGTCGGATTTCCGGCGAAGCCTCTGAATCTACCCCGTCGGGCCAGATGACCAGCACGGATGTGCTGAGCAAGGCAATGGTGAGGGAATTCGCTAGGCCTGCTGCGCGGATAGTGTCCGTCATAGCGTTGGTGTCAGGAAGATGCTCGGGCTTAGCGTAGGCGCCGATCTCCCCGGTGCCGATAGCAAGCGTACCGGCAAATGGATCAGTTGGCGCACCTCCGAGCATTGGCCGCCGTATCCAGCCCAGTCCTTCACCTATGTCGGCACAGTTCTCGCTGTGTACTAGCACGACAGGAGCAGAGAGGCCCTCGCCCTTGGAGCGGAGGTACCTGGCATGTTCAGCGAGGGCCCGCGTCCAGGCGTCGAGGAAGGCTGTCCGTGTGCCGGCGTCTGCCACGGAAAGGCCAGCTGCGCCCTCCTGGACAACGGCATCAACGGCTGCTTTCAGGGCACCGCCTAGGCCCATGGTTTCCGTGCCGCGGGCCTTCATGCTTCTGCCATTGCCCGGTCTAGGTAGTCGCAGTACAAGCGCACGCCGTCACGCTGTGCGTCGGGTCGAAGCTTGCGTAGATGCTCGATAAGGTAATGAGCCACCTCCACATTCTTGTTGTCGGTGCCCCATTCTGAGAAGTCAACGACCTCACCTTGCGCAATAGCCGCGTTCCCATAGTTCGCATCGACCGCACCGATGTCCGCGCGCGCGGTCAGGAATCGTCCGAAGCAAGCTGACACCAGTTCGCGCAGCAGTCGCGCGGTCCGCTGGGCTTCTGGGGAATGGGCGAGCATTGCATTGCAGATTTCAGCGCCCTTCGGCCCGAGCCCGTATTGAGCCGCCATGCGTCCCTTTGCGCCGAACTCCACGTGCTTAATAACCAGCACGCCAGCGAATGCCAAGCGGTCGATCTCTCGCTGCACGTCGGGGAAGAACGGGTAGTCCCCGCGCTTCAGTACTCGGCCACGTACCCTGGTTACACCGAACAAATCCGCCAAGGTGTTGGCCAAATAGAGAATGACGTGTAGTTGCGAAGTCGCCACAGGCGTCAGGCCCATGCGGCGGGCTTCGGCGATGCTGAGGACCACCCAAGCCTTCCACATGCCTGCACTGTCAAGTCGTGACGAAGCATCCATATTCATGTCTGCGGTCCACTCGGCCGACCGTCGGGATAGATTGCTTGGTCGCGTTCATCCTCATAGGCGGCTCGAAAGCGCTCGAGCGCCCGGGTAGGTACGGCAATGGTCAGCAAGTCCAAAACGTGCAACACCCGCTCCTCAATAGGGATCATTGGTGGCATCTCGTTCGGAGCTTCGTCGACGACCTGGCCATAGAAGCGCTGGTCAGGGTAGGCCCCGAACAAGGCTGGAATCATCTGTTCGCGGTTGACGTTGGACGACGCGATCAACCGGGTCCCCAAAGCGCCATTTGACCGGGTCGCGAAGCGTCGCAAGAGGTCCGCAGCGCGAGGCACGAAGACCGAATCAAGGCTGGCCTCAGGCGTTTCGAGGATCAACATTGTGGGCGCGTCTGGCGCGACCAGCTCCAAGAGCGCCATGCGGAAGGCGAGGTCGATGAACTCCTTCTGGGACTCGGACACCGACTGGCCGGCTTCACGCACAGTCGTGATGTTCCGATGAACGCCGGACGTCAACGCCGGGATGAAGTGCGGGAACGTGAACAAGTCCGTGTTCGCACGCTGCCCCAGCCGCCTGATCCTCGGCGTGTACTTGATCTCGCATTGCTCGGCCAAGAAGCCGCGAATGTACTTGGCAAAGGCCTGCTCAATCTGGCCGGAAACGGCCCGAACTTCCTGATCAATCGCTTCGGTTAACTCACGGAACTGCCCAGCCAACTCGATGCGCTCCACCTCCAATTGGTTCAGCGCGGCCTCAAAAGTCCCAAGCGTTTTGTTGAGTTCATCTCGCCGCTCGATCACGTTCGGCAAGTTGTCGCCCAACGCCTTGAGCTGCCCCTCCAAGGAGACCAACTGCGACGTGATTAACATGAGTTCCGCCGCCGTCGACGAATAATCCTGCTCGGCGTCTCGTAAGGGTTGTTCCATAGCCGCCAAGTCGGCCTCTGCAGTCGCAATGTTCACACGCTGTTGCTCGATCACCTCGCCTGTATGCGGGTCGTTGGCAGGTCGATGACCTTCCTCGATGGGACTGCCGCATACGGGGCAGGTGTTCATATAGAGTTTGGCCGTGACCCGCTCCATCGCTTCGGGGGTCTGTGTGCCGCAGACTAGACAGCCGGCACCAGCCTCGAAGTGCGCCAGAAGGTACCGGGCAGGAGTGTCCAACTGAGGAAAGAAGGATTCGTAGAAATTGTTGAGCTGCGCGGCCAAAGCGGCACGCCCATCATGAATCTCCTGCCGGCGGTTCTCCATCTGCTCGCGCAGCTGATCACGCGTCTGGGCGAGCTCGTTCTTGCGTACCACGAGCGCCTTCAGATCCTTGCGGCGCTCCTCCAGTGACTGAACCAGCCTTTCGATCTGGCCGCCTTCGATCGTGCTGGTCTGTTTGTCGAATTCCCTGCGCCGTTTATATACGACTGCATGAACGTTCCGATACTCACTGTCCTTGCTGAGCAACTCGTTGAATAGGTCGACGTATTGCCCACGGTGTCCACCCTGAACGTCAACCAAGATGCCCAGGATGTCACCTTGCGCCGCAGCATCCCAGACGAGGCTGCGCCTGTCTTCGAGATAGAACACGATGTAGCGCAGCAGGAATACGAAGTCCTCGAAAGACGACAGGCCCGATGCGGCTACCACCTGGTCGCGATAGGTGGCCTCCATCTCAGTGCCGCGCGCGGTAGGGAAGGGTTGCTGATCAACCGAAAGCTCGACAACGTCCAAGTTTGCCAGCGACCGGGTCACTTCGAATTCATGAGAGCCGAGAGTGAACCAAATAGTTACCTTCGCATTGACTGCGTCATCAGGCGCCCGCTTGCGAAACCAGAATCGGTCGACTGGGACGATCCGCCTCCGCTTGTCGCCCAAGTCGTCATCGCCAGGTACGTCCACCGCCCCAGAAAGGGCGCGTAACAGCATGGTCAGCAAGGTGGTCTTGCCGAGACCATTGATGCCGACGATGACGTTGACGCCAGGGACAAACGGGTGATCCAGCCCTGGCTTGGCGTCAGTGCCAGCGTACATGGCAAAGTCTGAGACCCTAACGCGTTTAAGGACTGGGAAGTTGATCATTGGGGCATCCCTATAGACGCACCCAGACCATGCGCAACATCATCCTGTCGCATAGCATGCGTCAGAAAGCTGAAGCGATTAGACACCACCGGCTGGCGTGGCCGAATTTGAGTCTGCATGTCCCTGAATGTGTTGGCAGCGAATTCTGATATGTTGACCCGCTTATCGATCATTCTACTGAATCTCGCCCCAAGGCCATATAGCGATTTCGACGCAAATTAGCCGCAGCAATTCGTACCCATAAAACATGGCATGCAGACCAACATGTTTAAAACTGGTAGTCGGAACAGGATCGGCTCGTGGCGCCAAGGGCCACAACTACTGGATCCATCTAGGGAGCAAAAAATTATGACAGTAATTTCGTTTTGGGCGCAGTAATCTGCATGCGCTCAATGATCAACCCGCTGAGCTCATCAGCTAGATCCCCGAGAAATGGGTGACTCGGCAACAGTGCCAAAGCTCATTGAACCCAAGGCTCTGCTGATTGCAGGGGCAGATGGTGCCCCAGCAATCGGGCTTCCTTCAGCAAAAGAAGATAGGCAGCTAGGTAGTCCATGAGCAATGCCGGGTTTGGTTCATTCCAAATCTCATGTTGAATGTAGGACCAGTTCCTTGCTAGCTGACCGTTCTGATCAGTCACGAAGAATGGCTTCCAAACCTCATGATCCAGTTGCCATAGAAGTTCATTGGTCTCGGCGACGCCAAAAACTTGGTCGTTGCGAATGATGAACAATTCATTTTGCGAGAATTGCTGCAAAAGGGATGCACATGGACGTAGATAAATTCAGCAAGATCATCGATTTTTCAGAAATCGAGTCGTCTCATAAATTCGAGCAGTTCGCCGAAGAGGTGCTGCGCTGTCTCGGCTACGAGATCAATATACGACCCGGGGAGGGACCAGATGGCGGCAGAGACATGGTGGTAACGGACGTGTTGGAAGGAAAGCTGTCGAGTCGAAAGGTCAGGTATCTAGTCAGCTGTAAACACCAGAAGAAAGCCGTAGGCCCCAAAGACGAGCAGCGCTTGGAGACGCGCCTCCGAGCAAACCACTGTCATGCCTTCATGGGCTTCTATTCAACTCATGTCACTCAAGGCCTCATCAATGAGACGGAAGGGCTCAAGTCGAATACGCAGATGCCAGAGGGCTTCGACGTCGTCCTGATCCAAGATGCGGACATCCGCAGGCATCTTTCAGAACTTTCAGATGGCCCAAATCTGGTGCAGCGATGGTTTCCTCGTGGCTACACCCAGTTTCTTCGAGCCGTCTCGGATAGCTACGTGTTTCGCAAGCGCCCGGTGATGCGCTGTGTAGAGTGCGGCCTTGATCTGCTTGAAGAACTTTCAGGCGTGGTCATCTATGAAGCGACTCATGCTCCTGCGGTCTCACCCAGCGGGAATCGGGAGCGGGATGCACGGCATCGGTACCATGTCCACGACATTCGGACCTATTGCCCGGCGCACGCCCCTGCGGGCCCCCACCCAAATGCTTGGCGGCACTTCAATCTCCGAGAGTTGATTGATCCCAGGAAGTACATCCAGCATGTCATGGAGGACATGAAATTTATGCATTTTTGGCCACCATATTTCGCCAGCATAGATGTCGTTCGCAAGTGGAATCATCTGGTCCACATCTTGTACTACTTCGTAGCTCGCGGGCAACCAAAGCCAGAACGCCAGGAGACGCACCGCCTTGTCGGACCTAATCTATCTGATCAATGGGAGCTATAAGCTAAGTACAGATGCACTGAGATGTTCACGGCAATCCGGCGTAGGTGGCGTTGACAGCCCACTCCAGGGCCCATCCATCCGAGTTCCAGGAGTGCAATGCAAGTCGTGTGCAGTCCATCATCCTCCCGGTATCCAGTTGTGGAGGTAGCCAGGATGAATAGTTTTGTTCACTGCAATACGTCTTTACAAGACTTGTCTATTGGTGCGTCAATAACTGGGGAATTAGGGAAGTTCCAACTTCTGGGAAAGACGCTCTAAGGTTTGTGCCCACGTTCCACCGGAGAGGGCGTTGTCGTTCATGAATTTCTCGGCACCCATGCGCTTCTTCCTGACGGAAATTATTCCGTGTTGCTCAGTCAGTTGATAGTCGGCACCCTTCCACCCTCTGAGGGTGCAGGTGCGTCCGTTTTCCCTGATCCAGTCCGGCAGCGGCTTGGGCGACGCAAGCTTGGCAAGGAATTCGCTGGCATCTTTGTAACGATTCTTCGTCGCTGTCGCACGCTTAAGAGCTCGAATAATGCGACGGGGAACGAACTCAGGAATTGAGTCCCAATCCAGCAGCGTCCCTTTTTTTATCCTGGCCCGAATGCACTGGTCGACAAACTCACATTCTTGGTGCCAGGGCACGTTTTCAAGCTTCAAACGAGCCAGTTGTCGCTTCTCAGCGGGCTTAAGGTGGTCGGGAAGGTCCTCACTCAATGAACCTCCAAAGAGAAGATACCCAATAATGCCGGCCTGATAGCAGTCGGACGAAAAGTCGAAGTACCCGTTATCGCCAAATGCCTCAGGTGGTCGATATAACACGCTGTGTTTCGAAGCTGCTACCGAGTCGCTTCCGTTGGCGATGTGACGCACCGAACCGAAGTCCGCGATAAGAATCGTGTCGTCATGAACGAGTAGGTTCTGCGGCTTTAGGTCACGGTGCAGGAGCCGATTGGGGTCGGCGTGCAATGCGGAGAGACCTGCCAAAAGCTGTACAAGCAGCCGAAACGCTAGGGGTAAGGAGAGATGGTTCTCCTTTAGGTAGGTACCGAGATCGCCATAGTTGGCGAACGGCGTCATGAAGAAGGAGCAATCCGGACGGAGATTCCGGGCGTCCAAGACCTTCATGACATTCGCATGGTTGAGCGCCGCGACCAATGCGGGCTCTTGGTCCACCTCGTTAGGCGCGTGGAAGTAAATTTTCAGCGCGACGTCCCGCTGGAGGACGTTGTGTCGCCCCAGAAGCACATACCCGTTGGCACCCGTGTCGTTGAAATGATTTGGCTCGAACTCCGGAAACCTCGCCAACAGCTCGCGGGCCTCGCGAGGAAGATCGTTGAGGTCAAGCGCCATGCATTACTCCGGCAGGCGTTCGAAAGCCAAATCGTAGGCAATGCCCAGGTCTACGGTTTCTGGTCTCAAGGTCTTCAACCCAGCCTTCTTCCGGTCCGTAGCTTTGATGGTTGCAGGATGGAAGAAGTCGACCGGGCACGGCGATGTAGCGAGGAGAATGCCTTCGGTTATGAAGGTCCCCGCGCCGCCGGTGCCTTGACCTGAGGTCGCCCTTCGGTTGATTGCAACCAGGTCAACGGAGTTCACTGCGCAGAACGACTTGAAAGCCTGAACGAATGTGTCAACGTCGTCCTTGGACGGATTCTTTGGCAGTTCGAGCTTATTCACTCGGCTCTTCACCACGGTGTGGTCCGTTTGTCGCCCCGAAAGTGCAACGAGACGCCCGACGTTTCCCTTCAGCATGACTCCTAGCACAACCATGTCTACCTCCCCGCCTTAAAGTTTTGCGTGCACTATACCGTCTGATGACCGCAGTGGTCAGCGTAGTTAACACTGCGCAGTGCCGGCGAGGTGCTGCCTATGCCTGCAGCACCTCGCTGAATTTATTCACACGCTGTTTCAATTCAAGGGTTGCCCTAGCTCGGCAACAACCCGAATCTGACGGAAGTAATTTGCATGCGCTCAATCACCGTTGAACTGAGTTCATCGGCGAGATCTCCGAGAAATGGGTGACGGGGAAGCATTGTCAATACCCATTGAATCCAAGGCTCCGCCGATTGCAAGGTCAGATGATGACCCAATGTTCGGGCTTCCTTCAGCAAAAGAAGATAGGCAGCCAGGTAGTCCATGAGCAATGCCGGTTTGGGTTCATCCCAAATCTCATGCTGAATGTAGGACCAGTTCCTTGTTAGTTGGCCGTTCTGGTCAGTTAAGAAGAATGGCCTCCAGACTATTTGGTCCAGTTGCCATAGAAGTTCATTGGTCTCGACAACGCCAAAAACTTGGTCGTTGCGAATGATGATCCACAGGGGGCTTGCGTAAACCGGCAAGGTCCGCGGAAAACGCTTGGCGACCAACGCAACGATAGCCGGCTTCTTTCTAAATAGAGAAGGGAGTGATCGACCTGAGGCATATCGTTCCCATGAACGCTGCTGATCACCAAGCCCGACCCTAAACATCTCTGCCAAGGCGGGTGGATTGGGGGCCCCAGTCTCCAAGACACAACAGTGGTACCAGGCTCGTGTTCTCAGACTTCGAATTTGTTCATCTTCTGGGGGGCGACCACGTCCGCGCGAGGTGGGTATTTCCATCGAATAAGGGTTGCGACAAATAATTCAGAAAAATATGACGGTAGTCAAAACCGATCGTTGCCAGCAACATGACAGGCATGAGCAATGAAACCAATTTGACTGCGGATTCGTCGCAGGATACCCCGCATTTAGACAACCCCTTGATGAGTGGTCCAGAGCTATGGAAGGCCTTGGGCTATCGCACCGGTACGGCCTTTTCACAGGCGGCCCGGCGGGGAATGACTCCAGTACTCGTATTCCACATTCCCGGTCGCAGGGGACAACATGCCTTGAGGGGCGATGTCATGGCTTGGGTAGCCAATCTTTCCCAGATGGCCAGAGGACCGCTGCCGAGCAATGAAGACGAGGGGGCCACATGACGTAGCAGTCTCACAAGCAAGAGTGGCTTGCTGGAAACACAAACGCCGCAGTTCTTGCAGGAACTGCGGCGTTCTTAACGTGTACAAGTCTGAGGGCCTGCACGTGTAGTTTCCGAAAATTCGGATGGGATGTCAATAGCTTTTAGCACTGGCTAGGGATTGTCTTGTCTCCAGTGAGCCGGTTGGCCGCCAGCAGGCGGCAGTGCGCAATTTCAACCGATTTATCGTGGACTACACAGAACACAAAAACTTCCTGGTACGGGCTTCGACCAGGGATTTCACTATGGCCGATGTGGCCGACATGTCAGAGGAGGCCTGCTTCTGGCATTTCGTGAAGATTCGCTTTGGGTCGACAACCCACATGGCCTGCCCCCATTGCGCGGCAATTGACATCCATTACTTCCGTAAAAAACAACGCCGCTGGTCATGCAAGCACTGCTACGGCATCTTTTCCCCAACCAGTGGCACGATTTTCCACGGGCGAAAGCTGCCTTTTAAGAGACTGTTACTGGGGATTACTCTTTTCATCAGCAGTGCCAATGGATGTTCAGCCTTGCGGCTGCATCGCGACCTGAAAGTACAGGCCAAGACTGCCTTTGTCTTCGCGCACAAGCTCCGGGAAGCAATTCAGCTGATCCACGAAATGCCCGTCATGAGTGGTGTGATCGAACTGGATGGTGGGCATTTTGGTGGACGGCCACGTAGCGGCCGGATTCGCCGGCGCTCCAGACCAGAAGCCATCGCTGCAAAGGTGACCGAGCAGCTCATGGCGCAGAACCAGGGAAAGGGTCGGCCAAAGAGCAAACAGACCCGCGCGAACATTAAACGGCTCAAAAATCGTCGTATTTTTTTCACGATCCGCCAGCACAGCGGTCGTAAAGGATTCGGAGCTGTACGCACCTACGTCACGGTGCTGAAAGCGGAGACCGCCGAACAGGTCAGGGATTCCATCTTGAAAATGGTGGCACCAGGGTCAACCATCATGACGGATGAAAATTCTGCATATGGTTGGCTGGAAAGCGCGGGCTATGTCCATGAGACTGTGAATCATCAAGAGGAGTTCAGCACTCTCGAAGGCGTCAATGAAAATCAGGCAGAGTCCTTTTTTAGCCGCCTACGCCGTTATGTCTTAGGTGTTTCTCTCCGGATCGTACCCAAATACATGCTCGACTTTGGCATCGAAATGGCGTGGCGCGAGGACTGGCGCCGGAAAACGGAGGGGCAAAAGAGCCATGCCATCACTGCAGGACTGTTGATTCAGCACCACTCTAAGTGGCGCGGGTACTTTCAGTCAAACGCCGAGGTAAACAAGATCCCAACCTAAGGCGATCCAGGTCACTGTTCGATTTCCGCTCGTCCTGGTTGCTCGGCGGGCCTGAGCGCTCTCCAGCGGCTGTCCGATCTCTTGCGCCCCGCTTCGACGCGTTTGAGAAGTCCCGCCACGTGTAGTGCCCTCATGCGTCGTCGAATGGCGATCTTGAATGATCTGAAGTCCTCGGGATCAATATTGAGCTTGCCTTCTTCTGCGACGAAGAGGGCGACTTCATTTGTACACAGGATTTCACCATCGGCTTCACGCAGCGCATGCAAGATAAAGCGACTCATGGCGCCATGAGGCAGTAGCCAGGCATTCTCCTGACCTTTCAGTGGCCGGATCAGATCTGTGTCGATCATGACCTCGTGCTGCCCCATCGCGTTATCGATGGCGGTCAGGTTTTGCTGCAACACAGCAAGATGCTGCGGACGCAAACTCTGTACCCGCAGTAGTCGGCTGCGAAGAGTTTGGGCGCGGCTCTCGACTCTGTTTAGCTCCTTCTGTAGAGCGGATTCACGCGCCTCAAAGCGCTTTTCGACCTTCTTGATTTCGCCCAGCAATCTGGCCCGGCGATTCATCATCCATTTCAGTGCAGAGGGGATTTTTACCATGCACTAATTGGATCAAGGCGGAGCTTTCACATCAATGTCATTTGCCACTCAAGAGCGGGGGCCAAAAAAAAGGCCCCGTTTTGCAACGAGGCCTTGAAGGGATCCCTGAACCTGAAGGTTTCGAAAGGACCCGAGGAGACAACCGGTGGAAACAAACTTTGTTTCCGATGACTGAATTATCTCAGGGTTTTCCCTTGGTAGCTAGGGAAAAGGCTCAAATTTTTGAAAAAACTTGAAGCCCTTGCCTGAATTAACGCTTTTTGGCAGCAGCCTTGGTGGCGTTGGTCGCAGTGGCGGCCACGGCGTTGAAGTTGGCTTCGGCCACATCCGTCGCTTGCTTCACAGCCTTTTGCACAGATTCCAGAGCGTTGTTGGCAGCAGCCACCGAGCTTTTCAGGATCGCCACAGCGGCTTCGGAGCCGGCAGGTGCGTTCTTGGCAGCGCTATCAACCAAGCCAGCAAATTTCTTCTGGGCTTCAGCGGCTTGACCTTCGACTGTCTTGGTCAGCTCGGCGCTGGCGCCGGAAGCGATGTCGTACAGGTGGCGGCTGTAAGCAGCGGTCTTTTCGGCCAAAGGCTGCAGCAGGCTGGATTGCAGAGCCAACAGTTCTTGGGCGTCTTTCACGCTCAGGATGGACTGGGTGTGGCCAGCGACTTCGGACAGGGCAGCCTTGGAAGCAGTCAGGTTCAGTTCAACGATTTTTTCCACGCCTTCGAAGGCCTTGTTGGTCAGGCCAAACAGGGTTTCGATGTTGGCTTTGTGGGAAGCGATTACTTGTTCAACGGTCAGCATGTTCATTCTCCAGTAGTTAAGGTGAAAATCACTATCTGCTCCGTAACCTGGCCCCTTGGCTCTGTTTATGTTGCAGTGCAGCATGAATCGAATTGTAGCGATGCTGCGGTGCAATGCAAGCACTTTTTGTTGCAGTGCAACAATTTAGATGCGAAGGCCTAGTTCGGCACTTTTTCACGCCTTTGTCACCGCAGGCAACTAGGCCGCCCTGCGCTGGCAGAATGGACCCATGGACCACGCTCCCGCCAAACCCCACGCCGAACCGCGCAGCGCCTACAAGGTGTTCCGCCCCATCTCCACCCGCTGGTCTGACAACGATGTGTATGGCCATGTGAACAACGTCGTCTACTACAGCTGGTTCGATACCGCGGTGAACGCCTACCTGATCGAGCAGGGCGTATTGGACATCCACGGGGGCAGCACGATTGGCCTGGTGGTAGAGACGCAGTGCAACTACTTTGCTTCGCTGGCTTTTCCGCAGGCGGTGCAGGCCGGCATCCGTGTGGCCAAGCTGGGGACGTCGAGCGTGCGGTATGAGGTCGGCATTTTTGGCGAAGGCGAATTGACTGCCGCCAAGGGCCACTTTGTGCATGTGTATGTAGACCAGATCACCCGCAAACCGGTGGCGCTGCCGCCAGCCCTTAAAAAAGTACTGGAGACCCTTGTATGACCGCTTCTGTGGTGGACGACGCCATTAGCTCCCGCATGTCGGTGCGGGCCTTTACCGGGCAGTCGGTGGCGCGCGCTGATATTGAGGCGATCTTGCAGGTGGCCAGCCGGGCGCCCAGTGGTACCAATTGCCAGCCCTGGAAGGTCTATGTGCTGCAGGGCGACAGCCGCACCGGCTTGGTGGACAAGGTATGCGCCGCGCACGACGCCATCCGCGCCAACCCGGCGCTGGCGGCCGAGTACCAGGAAGAGTATGACTACTACCCGGGCCAATGGGTCAGCCCCTATATCGACCGGCGCCGTGAGAACGGCTGGGGCCTGTACGGCCTGCTGGGCATCGGCAAGGCCGACAAGGACAAGATGCACGCCCAGCACCAACGCAACTTCCGCTTCTTTGACGCGCCGGTGGGCCTGATGTTCACGGTGGACAAGGTCATGGGCCGCGGCTCGCTGGTGGATTACGGCGCGTTTTTGCAGAACATCATGGTGGCCGCGCGTGGGCGTGGCCTGCACACCTGCCCGCAGGCGGCGTGGAATGGTTTTGCCAAGATCATCCTGCCACACATCGGGGCGGGGGAGGGGGAGATGCTGGTGTGTGGCATGTCCCTGGGTTACGCGGATGTGCAGGCGCCCGTGAACGGCTTTCACACCCCCCGCGTGCCGGTGGCCGAATTCACCCATTGGCTGGACTGAGGCCGAAAATTTATAAGAAATAGGGCTCTAGCCCACGTGGATGCTGCGCAAGCAGCTATTGAAAACATAGCAAAAAAGGTGCCGCAGCGGCACCACCTGTCACACCATGATCATCGCCAGCCTTCTGGACACCGACCTGTACAAGTTCACCATGATGCAGGTGGTGTTGCACCAGTTTCCTGGCGCCCAGGTGGAGTACCGCTTCAAGTGCCGCAACCCCGGGGTGAACCTGGCGGCCCATGCCGATGACATCCGGCAAGAAATTCGCAGTCTCTGCAGCCTGCGTTTTCAGGATGAGGAGCTGGCCTACCTGCGCTCGCTGCGCTTTATCAAAAGTGACTTTGTGGACTTTCTGGGCCTGTTCAAGCTCAACGAGAAATACATCACGGTCACGCCGCTGCCCACGGGCGAGCTGGAGATCGTGATTGAGGGGCCGTGGCTGCACACCATCCTGTTCGAGATCCCGGTGTTGGCCATCGTCAACGAGGTGTACTTTCGCAACACTCAGCCGACGCCGAATCTGGACGAAGGCCGCCGGCGCCTGGACACCAAGATTGCCGAGCTGCGTGTGGCGGGCTTGGGCGACCTCAAGATTGCCGACTACGGCACACGGCGCCGTTTTTCGCGCGCCTGGCACGAAGAGGTGCTGCGTGTGTTGGCCGCCAAGCTGGGCACGGTACGCAGCCCGGGCCAGGCAGGTGCTGCGCCGGGACAGTTGGCGGGCACCAGCAATGTGCTGCAAGCCATGCGCATGGGCCTGCTGCCGCTGGGCACCATGGCGCACGAGTACCTGCAGGCCTCGCAGGCGCTGGGGCCACGCCTGCGCGACAGCCAGATTTTTGCTTTCGAGTCATGGGCGCGCGAGTACCGCGGTGACCTGGGCATTGCGCTGAGCGACGTGTATGGCATGAACGCGTTTCTGCGCGACTTTGACATGTACTTCTGCAAGCTGTTTGACGGTGCCCGCCACGACAGCGGCGACCCCTTCCACTGGGGCGAACGCATGCTGGAGCACTACCAGCGCAACCGCGTGAACCCGCGCACCAAAACGTTGATCTTCAGTGATGGCTTGACGGTGCCGCGCACCATTGAGCTCTACCAGCAGTTCCGTGGGCGCTGCCAGCTGGCGTTTGGCATTGGCACCAACCTCACCAATGACCTGGGTTACGAGCCCTTGCAAATAGTCATCAAGATGGTGCGCTGCAACGGCCAACCGGTGGCCAAGTTGTCGGATACTCCTTCCAAGAATATGTGCGATGACGAGAAGTACCTGGCCTACCTGCGCCAGGTTTTCCAGATCACATCGCCCGCCTGATTGCCAACTGCTGTCCAGCGCCTTTTTCCAGGGAACCCGCATGTCTATTTCTGCCGCCAAGCCACGCATTCTTGTGGCCCGCGCCCTCTTTCCGGAGGTGTTGGACTTCTTGTCCCAGCACTTCGACGTAGAGTCCAACCAGGCCGACGCCGCCTGGAGTGCGGAGCAACTGATCGACAAGCTGCAGGGAAAGGTGGGCGTGCTGAGCACGGGCGGCGAGCGCATCAGCGCCGCGCTGCTGGCGGCCTGCCCGCAGCTGCGCATCTGCGCCAACATGGCGGTGGGCTTTAACAACTTTGACGTGGACGCCATGACGGCCGCGGGCGTGCAGGGCACCAATGCGCCCGACGTGTTGACCGAAACCACCGCCGACTTTGGTTTTGCCCTGCTGATGGCCACCGCTCGGCGCGTGACCGAGAGCGAACACTACCTGCGCGCCGGCCACTGGACACGCTGGAGCTACGACATGTTTTGCGGCTCCGACATCCACGGCGCGACGCTGGGCATCATTGGCATGGGGCGCATTGGCCAGGCGATTGCACGGCGTGGCGCCTTGGGCTTTGGCATGCAGGTGATGTACCACAACCGCAGCCGCCTGGACGCCGCCACCGAGGCCGCCTGTGGCGCCCGCTATGTGGACAAGGACACGCTGCTGCAGAGCGCCGACCACGTGCTGCTGGTGGTGCCGTACTCGGCCGCCTCGCACCACACCATCGGCGCGGCCGAGCTGGCCAAGATGAAGCCCACCGCTACGCTGATCAACATTGCCCGCGGCGGCATTGTGGACGACGCGGCCCTGGCCGTGGCCCTGCGTGAACGGCGCATTGCCGCGGCGGGGCTGGACGTGTTCGAGGGCGAACCCCAGGTTCACCCCGACCTGCTGACCGTGCCCAATGTGGTGCTCACGCCGCACATTGCCAGCGCCACCCTGCGCACACGCCGCGCCATGGCGCAACTGGCGGCGGACAACCTGGTCGACTTTCTGGTGCATGGCAAGGTGCGCACCCCTATCAACACGCCACAGCCCGTGGCCCGCAGCACATGAAGTGGTGGCCGCAGACCGGTGCCGATAGCGGCGCGGGCGGCGCTCCTTCGGCAGACGGCATGGTGGGCATTGGTGCGGTAGCCCGCGGCTTCAACGCCAGTATTTTTGTGGTCTGTGGCCTGGTCATCGTGGCGGCCTACGCGCTGGGCCTGTTCACCGATGGGCTCAACATGCTCAACATGGTGCTGCTGGTGTGTCTGGCCGCGCTGGTGCAGGTGTTCCTGATCCAGGGCTGGGTGCGCTCCAGCTCGGCGGTGGTGCTGGTGCTGCTGTTTGTGGGGGTGTTTTCGAGCATGCTGCGCTTTGGTTCGGTCAGCATTGCGCAGGCCGCACTGGCCGGCATTCCGCTGATCTACTGCGTCATCATTCTGGGCGAGCGTGCCGGCTTTTTGCTGCTGTTGCTTTCCGTGGCCGCCAGTGCTTGGATCACCTGGGCCCAGGTGTCGGGTGGCCTGCAGCCGTCGGCACCCACCGTGCCGCAGGCCCAGTGGGCGATTCTGGCCACCGGCTTTATCGTGGCCTACCGCATGGCGGTGCTGATCAAACGCCACCTGCTGGACGCCTCCCAGCGCATCAACGCGGCGCAGAAGATGCTGCTCGACGAGCGCGATGCCAGCAATGCGCGCGTGCTCAAGGCCCTGTCGGAGCTGGAGCGACAGCGTTATGTGATTGACCAACACGCCATCGTCACCATCATGGATCTGGGCGGCCACCTGACCTACGGCAACCAGAGGTTTGTGGAGATCAGTGGGTACGCGCCCCAGGAGTTTTTGGGCAAGAGTTACCGCATGATGGACTCGGGCCAGCACGATGACCGGTTTTACACCGATCTGATCCACACCATTTCGCAAGGCAAGGTGTGGCGCTCCGAACTGAGCAACCGCGCCAAGGACGGCACCCTGTACTGGCTGGACACCACGGTGGCTGCCTTTATGCACACCGACGGCACGCCGCGTGAGTACATCACGGTCAGCACCGACATCACCCAGCGCCGCCAGGCCGAGCAGTCGGCGCTGGCCGCCAGCCAGGCCAAGTCGCAGTTTTTGGCCAATATGAGCCACGAGATCCGCACGCCCATGAACGGCGTGGTGGGCATGGTGGACCTGCTGCGTGCCACCGAACTCACGCGCGAACAGCGCCGCATGGTGGGCACCATCCACGATTCCTCGATTGCGTTGTTGCAAATCCTCAACGACATCCTGGACTTCTCCAAGATCGAGGCCGACAAGCTGGAGGTGGAGGCCATGCCCACCCACCTGCGTGAGCTGGTGGAAGGTGTGGCCCAGCTCATGGTCACCATCTCGGCGGGCAAGGACATTGACCTCTCGGTGCTGGTCGACCCCGACCTGCCGGCCTGGGTCTGGGTGGACCCCACGCGCTTGCGCCAGGTGCTCTACAACCTGGTTGGCAACGCCCTCAAGTTCACGCTGGGCCGGGCCGAGCGGCGTGGCAATGTGCGCCTGTACGTGCGCGCGGCGCAGCAGACGCAGGGTGTGCCCATGCTGGAACTCAGCGTGATGGACAACGGCATTGGCATGGCCCCTGAGCTGGTGGAGCGCCTGTTTGAAGCCTTTACCCAGGCTGACGTGAGCACAGCGCGCCAGTTTGGCGGTACCGGGCTAGGCCTCACCATCAGCCGCCGCCTGGTGGAAATGATGCACGGCCGCATCCTGGTGCACAGCACCTTGGGCGAGGGCTCCATCTTCACCGTGTTGCTGCCGCTGCAAGTGGCGACGGTGGGCGGCGATGTGGTGCCGGGCGTACGCCTAGACGGTAGCCAGGTGCTGCTGGTGACGGACGACCCAGACTGTGCGCAGAACCTGCCGGGCCACCTGCACTTGGCCGGTGCCCAGGTGCAAAGCGTGCACACGCTGGACCAGGCCGCGACCTGGATGGCGGTAGTGCAGGGGCAGGCCGTGTTGCTGCTCGATGTGGAGGCCGCGTGGGACGAATCGGTGGACGCCTGGGCCCAGGCTGTGCCGGGCCGCGGCGTAGTGCGCCTGGTGCGGCAAAACCAGAGCAGCCTGCCAGGCCGATCGGTCACCGTGTGTGCCCGGCCCATGCTGCAGCAGGAGCTGCTGCGGGGTATTGCGCTGGCCTGCGGGCGTCTGTCGGTGCCCGCGGTGGTGCCGCGGCCCGCTGCCGCGCCGCAGCCCAGCCCGACACCGCCGTCGGTGGAGGCCGCGCGCGACGCCGGCCGCCTGATTTTGCTGGTGGAAGACAACGAGACCAACCGCGAAGTGATGCAGGAGCAACTGCGCATCTTGGGTTATGCCGCAGAAGCCGCTGCGGATGGCGCCACAGCGCTCACCATGTGGCGCACCGGCCGCTACGGACTGATGCTGACTGACTGCCACATGCCGCACATGGACGGCTTTGCGCTGACCGACGCCATCCGCCAGGCCGAAGACCCGCAGGAGCACATGCCCATCGTGGCGGTCACGGCCAATGCCATGGACGGCGAGCTGCAGCACTGCCTGGAGCGTGGCATGGACGACTACCTGACCAAGCCCCTGCGCCTGAGCGAGCTGGGTGCCATGCTGGCCAAATGGTTGCCGCGCAACAGCGCGCCGCATGCGCCACCGCCGCAATGGGACAGCCAAGCCCTGAGCCGCATGGTGGGCGACGACCCGACCATGCACCGCCGCCTGCTGGACCGCTTTGTCACCACCACGTCGGCACAAATGGGTGAATTGGAGGTGCTGCGCGCGGCGCACGACCTCAAGGGCCTGGCGGCGGTGGGGCACCGGCTCAAATCGTCGTCTCACACGGTGGGGGCTATGCAGCTGGGCGCGCTGTGCCAGGACCTGGAGACCCTGGCCCGCCAGGGCAAAGCCGAGGAGGCCCTGGCGCTGGTGCCGGCCATCCAGCAGGCATTTATCGGGGTGGAGCCGATGCTGCGCGGGGCGTAGTTCGCTATAAATTTAGGAGCTGCTTGCGCAGACTCCATAAGGGCTAGAGTGCTTTTTTATTCATATTTTGGTGGGTGTGGCAATGCAATGGTTTGAATGGCTGCTGGTTGGCCTGGCGGTGGTGCAGCTGGTGGTGTTGGTGCTACTGCTGGTGCGGCGTTCAGTGCCAACACCCCCCAGCCCGCTGCAAGAGGCACAGCGCCAGGAGCTGCTGGCGCTGGTCAAAACCAGCAGCGAGCGGTTGGAGCGCGAGCTGCGCCGCGAAGTGACCGAGTCCGCCCGCGGCGGTCGCCAGGAGTTGGCGCAGAACCTGGCCACCTTCCAGCAGAGCCTGGTGCAGCAGGGGGCAGAGGCTACCCGCACGCAGAACACCCAGATCGACGCGTTTGGCCAGCAGCTCGCCTTGTTGCAAAAAACGCTGTCGGACACGCTGACGAACCAGTTGTCCAACCTGAGCGAATCCAACGCACGGCGCATGAATGAAGTGCGCGAGACGCTGGAGAAGCAACTCGCGCAGCTGCAAACCACCAACGCGGCCAAGCTCGACGAGATGCGCGCCACGGTGGATGAGAAGCTGCAGACCACGCTGCAGGCCCGCCTGGGCGAGAGCTTCAAGCAGGTGGCCGAGCGCCTGGAGCAGGTGCACAAGGGCCTGGGCGAGATGCAGACGCTGGCGCAGGGCGTGGGCGACCTCAAGCATTTGCTGACCAATGTGAAAACCCGCGGCATGTTTGGCGAGGCGCAGCTGGCCAGTCTGCTGGAGCAGGTGTTTGTGCCCGACCAGTACGCCACCCAGGTGGCCACGCGCCCCGGTAGCAAAAACGTGGTGGACTTTGCCATCAAGCTGCCCGGCAAATCGGACGACGGCACGCCCTTGTGGCTGCCCATCGACGCGAAGTTTCCCAACGAAGACTACGAGCGCCTGCTCGACGCCCAGGGCCGCGCCGATGTGCTGGCCGCCGAGGTGGCGGGCAAGGCGCTGGAAATGCGGATCCGGCTGGAGGCCAAGTCGATCTCCGAAAAATACGTGGAGCCGCCATATACCACCGACTTCGCCATCCTGTTTTTACCGACTGAGGGCCTGTACGCCGAGGTGCTGCGCCGCCCCGGCCTGATGGAAAGCCTGCAGCGCGACCACCGCATCACGCTGGCCGGGCCGACCACGCTGTTGGCCATGCTGAGCTCGCTGCAAATGGGCTTTCGCACGCTGGCGCTGGAGAAGCGTTCCAGCGAGGTGTGGCAGGTGCTGGGCGCCGTCAAAACCGAGTTCGGCAAGTTTGGCGATGTGCTGGCCAAGGTCAAGGCGCAGACCGAAACCGTGCTCAAAACGCTGGACAGCGCCGAGGTGCGCAGCCGCGCCATGGGCCGTGCGCTCAAAAAGGTGGATGCGCTGCCGGACACGCAAGCCCAGGCCCTGCTGCCCACCGACCGCGACTTTGACCGGGATGCTGACACGGGCTCGGCATGAGTGTTTCCGGTTCTGAAGCCCACGCCAACAGCAGTGTTTGGGGGCTGCTACGGCTGATTGCCGGGCAGGTGTGCCTGCACGCCAGCATGGCGGGTATGCGCATGGCGGCACCGCTGTGGGCTTTGCAGCAGGGGTATGGTCCGCTCGCCGTCGGTTTTTTGCTGGCCCTGTTTTCACTGAGCCAGGTGTTTCTGGCGCTGCCTGCGGGACGTTATGCAGACCGCCACGGCCTGCGTCGCCCGGTGGCGTTGGGCATTGGGGCTTCCATGCTGGGTGGTGGTGTGGCGGCATTGTTTCCCCACTTCGCGATTTTGTGTTTCAGTGCCTTGTTGACGGGCGCCGCCACCGGGGCAGCTTCCATTGCGCTGCAGCGGCATGTGGGCCGCGCTGCGCATGGCGCGCAGGAGCTGCGGCGTGTTTTCAGCTGGTTGTCCATTGGGCCGGCGGTGTCCAACTTTTTGGGCCCGGTGTGTGTGGGCTTGCTGATTGACCACGCCGGGGTATGGCTGGGCGGGCGGGCGGCAGACCACAACGGGTTTGTCGCCGCCTTTGCCCTGACGGCATTGGTGCCCGCCTTGTGCTGGTTGTGTGTGCGCCACACGGTGGAGTTGCCCAGCTTGCATTCCGAGCCGGGCAGTGCCGCGCCGAGCGTGTGGCCGCTGTTGCGCGAGCCATTGATGCGTCGTCTGTTGCTGGTGAACTGGCTGCTCTCCAGCTGCTGGGATGTGCACACCTTTGTGGTGCCGGTGATCGGCCATGAGCGCGGTTTTAGCGCCTCAGTCATTGGTGCCATCCTGGGCGGTTTTGCCGTGGCGGCCGCTTCGGTGCGGGTGCTGATGCCGCTGCTGGCTGCACACCTGCGTGAATGGGCGGTGGTAACCGGTGCCATGGTGGCCACTGCCGTGTTGTTTGCGGCCTACCCCTTCATGCCCGGTGCCTGGTCCATGGGGTTGTGTTCGGTGTTGCTGGGGCTGGCCCTGGGCACAGTGCAACCCATGCTCATGAGCACGCTGCACCAGATTACACCGCACGCTCTGCATGGCCAGGCCATCGCGCTGCGGCTCATGAGCATCAATCTCTCCAGCGTGCTCATGCCCATGCTCTTTGGCACGGCGGGTGTGGTGGTGGGGGTGTCTGTGGTGTTCTGGACCGTGGGGACGCTGGTGGGGCTGGGGGCCCCGGCGGCCTGGAAGCTGCGGCCCTAAGCGCACCAACCCTCAGGCAGCAGTGCCTTACAGGGGCAGGTTGTAGAAGGTGCGGATAGTGTCCCAGGCCTCTTGCGGGTCGTCGGTGTAGTGCAGCAGGTTCAGGTCTTCGGGCGAGATCGCACCTTCTTCCACCAGCACGTCCATATTGATCAGCCGTTTCCAATAATCGGTGCCAAACAGCACGATGGGCACGGGTTTGGCCTTTTTGGTTTGTACCAGGGTGATGACTTCGAACAGCTCGTCCAGCGTGCCAAAGCCGCCGGGGAAGGCCACCAGTGCCTTGGCGCGCATCATGAAATGCATCTTGCGTGTGGCGAAGTAGTGGAACTTGAAGCTCAGCGACGGCGTGACATAGGGGTTGGCCCGCTGCTCGTGGGGCAAGGCGATGTTCAGGCCCGGCGTGGGCGCGCCCATTTCAAACGCGCCGCGGTTGGCCGCTTCCATGATGCCGGGGCCGCCGCCGGTGCAGATAAACAGGCGGTCCTTCAACGGCTTGCGTGCGCTGTAGCCAGCCACCAGGCGGGCAAACAGGCGGGCGTTGTCGTAGTGTTTGGCGTTGCGCACATGGCGCTCGGCCAGGGCCAGTTGTTGGGCGTCACCACTGGCCTTTGCGGCCTTGAGTGCAGCGTTGGCGTCTTCGGGGGAGGGAAAGCGGGCACTGCCAAACACCACCACGGTGTTCTCCACGCCCTGGGCTGCCTGGTCCAGATCGGGCTTGAGCATCTCCAGCTGGATGCGCAGGCCGCGGGTCTCGCGGCGCAGCAGAAATTCGGGGTCGGCAAACGCCAGGCGGTAGGCGTCAGTCTCCAGCATGTTGCCGAGGTCGGCGTGGGCTTGCAGGTCGGCCCAGGCATTGGCCAGGCGGGCTTCGTTGAGGTTTTGCGTGTTTTCCATGCGTGCATTGTGCGGCAAATGCAAGACAGCAAAAAGGCTCCCGAAGGAGCCTTTTTGAGCTGAGCACGAAACGCGATTTACACGCGTTTGCGGCAACGCGGCTGGTCAGACGCGTTTACGGTATTCGCCGGTACGGGTGTCGATTTCGACCTTGTCGCCTTGGGCCACGAAGATTGGCACGCCGATTTCGAAACCGGTGGCGATCTTGGCGGGCTTGAGCACCTTGCCCGATGTGTCGCCCTTGACGGCGGGTTCGGTCCAGGTGATTTCGCGTTCCACGCTGGTGGGCAGTTCCACCGAGATGGCCTTGCCTTCGTAGAACACCACTTCCGCGGTCATGCCGTCTTCCAGGTAGTTCAGCGAGTCGCCCATGTTTTCGGATTCGACTTCGTACTGGTTGTAGTCCGCGTCCATCCAGACATACAGGGGATCGGCGAAGTAGGAGTAAGTGCAATCCTTCTTGTCCAGAATGATCTGGTCGATCTTGTCGTCGGCCTTGAACACGACTTCGGTACCGAAGTTGGCGATCAGGCTCTTGAGCTTCATGCGCACGGTGGCAGAGTTGCGGCCGCCGCGGCTGTATTCGGTTTTCAGGACGACCATGGGGTCTTTGCCGTGCATGATCACATTGCCGGCGCGGATTTCTTGAGCGATTTTCATAGGGTTGCAGGAACGAATGTCGCGTGGTGCGACTGTAGGCCGCAGTCTGCGGCGGGGCATGACTTGCCCCAAAACTCAGGCGGCAAATTCAGCAAAGCCTAGCATTTTATCTTTTTTTCAGCACGAAATTGGTGAGCTGGCTGCTCAGGTCGTCCGCTTGCAGCAGGGTGCGGCGCCAATCGTGTGCGGCAGCCGACCATTCGGCCAGGGGCAGACTGCTCCAGTCCGGCTTGGGCCCGCTCGGCCCGGCCACGTCAGAGAGGTTGTTCCAGGCTAGCTGTGCCGCGCGCAGCGAGGCGGGCGCCTGCATCTGGTCCAGCAGTGCGTCCAGCTTATCGGCATGGGCGCCATCGTCCTGCGGGTAGATGTGCCACAACCAGGGTTTGCCGGCCCAGATGGCGCGCACCAGCGAGTCTTCGCCGCGCACCAGATTCAGGTCACACGCCCACAGCAGCGCGTCAAATTCGGTCTGGGTTAGCGGCTCCAGCCAGTGCAGCGCCAGCGCGCCAGCGCCGGTAGGGGCGATGTCCATCTGCGCAAGCGCTGTCTGCACCGCGCGCTGGGCGCGGCCCGGTGTGACCAGCAGCAGGGTGGGGGCCGCACCGTCCATCAGACCTTGCAGCAGGGCTGCCAGCGCGGGCGGCTCGTAGCAAAACAGCGAGACCAGGCGCTGGCCGTGCCAGGCAATCCCCTGCTGGGCCAGCCAGGTGCTGCGTGCCGTTGCGTCAAAGGCGGTTTGTCGTGCCAGGTAGTCCGGCTCGCGCAGCAGCCCGCCCGTGTGTGCTGTGAAACCGGGGTAGTAAAAATGTTTGGTCCAGCCTTGGGCCGGGCCCTGCATCACGGGCGAGGGCAGGGCGTGGCAACGTTCCACATAGGCCTCGGCCGACAGGTACTCCAGGTTGATCCACACCGGAGGTTTATGCTCATTTTTGCCTCTAGGACCCCTACTTATTGCGCGAGCAGCTATGAATTCAGGAGCAATTTCGCAACCAAAACCTTCCACCCAGACATCGGCGGGGGGCAGGTTCGTCAGTGCCGAGGGCTTGTGCGCGTCCGCCCAGTTGCGCACCTGCACGCCAGGCCATTGGCCTTCTACCGCACCGGGCGCCATCCACGCGAGGGCGCTGGCGTCGTCCACCCACAGGCGCACCGTGTGGCCGCGGTGGGCCAAGTCGGCACACAGGCGCCAACACACGCCGATGTCGCCAAAGTTGTCGATGACCTTGCAGAAAATATCCCATTGCATGGCGGCTATTGTCCATGCGCGGTCCACCCTCCAAGTAGCAAGCACAATAGCGTCCCATGTCTGAAGCACCCTCCGCAGAAACCCATTCCGACGCGCTGCTGCGCGAGGTGGCGGCCTTGCCGTCGCTGCCCGGGGTGTACCGCTACTTTGATGCGGACAACCAGCTGCTGTACGTGGGCAAGGCCATCAGCCTGAAGAAGCGGGTCAGCAGTTATTTCCAGAAGGACCACGGTGGCACACGCATCGGCCACATGGTCAGCAAGATTGTGCGCATGGAGACCACGGTGGTGCGCTCCGAGGCCGAGGCCCTGCTGCTGGAAAACAACCTCATCAAGACGCTGAAC
Organism: Rhodoferax sp. XS2R6; assembly: GCF_056521365.1. Lineage (NCBI taxonomy): Bacteria > Pseudomonadati > Pseudomonadota > Betaproteobacteria > Burkholderiales > Comamonadaceae > Rhodoferax > Rhodoferax sp. XS2R6. The sequence goes on from NZ_JBWMAY010000002.1 coordinate 587,867, forward strand.
CCGAAATACAACATCCTGTTTCGGGACGACAAGAGCTACCCCTACCTGAAGATGACCGGCACGCCGCCCGTGCCCAAGCATCTGGCGCCTGCCGAACCGGGTGCCAAGCCCCGCCCCCCGCAGCCGGTGGAGTTTGCCCGCGTGTCCTACTACCGCGGCGGCGTGGAGAAGAAGCACCGCTACTTCGGGCCTTACCCTAGTGCCTGGGCGGTGAAAGAGGCCATTTTGCTGATGCAAAAGGTGTTTCGCCTGCGCACCTGCGAAGACCCGGTGTTCAGCAACCGCACGCGGCCCTGCCTGCTGTACCAGATCAAGCGCTGCTCCGCGCCCTGTGTGGGCCACATCAACCCGGTGGACTATGCGCAGGACGTGGCCAATGCCGAACGTTTTTTACGCGGTGAAGCGCAGGACGTGATGCGCGGCCTGGAGGCCCGCATGATGGCCCACGCCGACAAACTGGAGTTTGAGCAGGCGGCTGAGCTGCGCAACCAGGTGGCGGCGCTGTCGAATGTGCTGCACCAGCAGTCGGTGGACAACGTGTCGGACCGCGATGTGGACATCTTGGCCGTGAAGGTGCAGGGCGGCAAGGCCTGCGTGAACCTGGCCATGGTGCGCGGCGGTCGCCACTTGGGCGACCGGCCTTATTTCCCCGTGCACGTGGAAGACGCCACGGTGATGAGCGAGGCGGTCGATGACAGCGAGGTGAAGAAGTCTGTGGAGGCCCAGGTGCTGGAGGCCTTTTTGGCGCAGCACTATATCGACGTGCCTATGCCCGGCGCGCTGGTGGTCAGCGAGCCCGTGAGCAAGGGGTTGCTGCAGGCGCTGTCCGAACAAACTGGTATCAAGGTCACGGCCGTGCACCAGCCGCGCGAACAGCGTCGCGCCTGGCTGGACATGGCACAGACCAATGCGGCGCTGCAGCTGGCCCGCCTGTTGGCCGAAGAGGGCTCGCAGCAGGCGCGTACCCGGGCACTGGCCGATGCACTGGACCTGGCGCTGGACGATCTGGACGCATTGCGCATTGAGTGTTTTGACATCTCGCACACCGCGGGCGAGGCCACGCAGGCGTCGTGTGTCGTGTTTCAGCACCACAAGATGCAGAACAGCGAGTACCGCCGATTCAACATAGAAGGCATCACCGGGGGTGACGACTATGCGGCCATGCGCCAGGTGCTGACGCGCCGCTACAGCAAGCTGGCCGAGGCGCTGCGCGAAGCCAAGCACCAGGGCACCACGCCGAGCGGTACCGCACGCTTGCCTGACCTGGTGCTGGTGGACGGCGGCAAGGGCCAGGTGGCCATGGCGCGTGAGGTGTTTGAGAGCCTGGGGCTGGACCTGTCGCTCATCGTGGGCGTGGAGAAGGGCGAGGGCCGCAAGGTGGGGCTGGAGGAGTTGGTGTTTGCCGATGGCCGTGAAAAGGTTTACCTAGGTGCCGACTCGGCTGCGCTCATGCTGGTCGCGCAGATCCGCGACGAGGCGCACCGCTTCGCCATCACCGGCATGCGCGCCGCGCGTGCCAAGGTACGCACGGGTGGAGGCAAGCTCGAAGAAATTCCGGGCATCGGCCCCAAGCGCCGTGCCAAACTGCTGCAGCGTTTTGGCGGCGTGCGCGGCGTGGCGTTGGCCAGCGCACAGGACATTGCCACGGTGGACGGAATATCGCGCGAACTGGCCGATGAAATCTACCGGGCGCTGCACTAGCCGTGCCACAATCCCGCCATGTTTATGACCATCCCCACCCTCATGACCTGGACGCGAATCTTCGCGATTCCCCTCATCCTGGGTGTCTTCTATTTGCCCGATTCCATGGCGTCCGCCTATGAGCGCAACCTGGTGGCCACGATCATGTTCGTGGTATTCGCGGCAACGGACTGGCTGGATGGTTACCTGGCGCGCAAGCTCAACCAGACCTCGTCATTCGGCGCTTTTTTGGACCCGGTGGCCGATAAGTTTTTGGTGTGTGCTTGTGTGCTGGTCTTGGTGCACCTGCAACGCGCCGATGTGTTTGTGGCCCTCATCATCATCGGCCGCGAGATTGCTATCTCGGCTCTGCGCGAGTGGATGGCGCAGATTGGTGCATCGCGCAGTGTGGCCGTGCACATGATTGGCAAAGTCAAGACCGTGGTGCAGATGGTGGCCATCCCCTTTCTGCTGTTTGATGGTGTGCTGTTTGGTGTGATTGACACCCATCTGTGGGGTGTGTGGCTCATTTGGGCCGCCGCCGTTCTCACCGTCTGGTCCATGGTGTATTACCTGCAAAAAGCCTTGCCTGAAATCCGCGCACGCACCAAATAACCTGCCCTCGGGCTAAGTGCCCCGAAGCGGTGCACCCCGCATGGCGCCTACACTTTGTTGCATTTGCGACAGTGCCAAGCGCCATAAAAAACTTCCACCCTTGCTCCAGTTTTGGAAAGAATTGCGTCTAGAATTCGCCTCCGCGCTGTCGCAATGTTGCAGGGCATATTGACACGGAATTAGGCCGTGGCTTTAATGCAATGCAGCAGCTTTGACTGCTACCGCCGAATCGTTTTGTGTCTGCGTTGTGTGCCATTGCACCGCATCTCAGGTCCAAGGCGGTACAACCAAATTTGAAGAGACAATCCATTAATTCGCTTCCGTACAAGGGGTCTTTGTGAATAAAACAGAACTGATTGAGCACATTGCAAAACACGCCGACATTTCCAAGGCCGCTGCAACGCGCGCTCTGGAATCCACCATTGGCGCAGTGAAGACCACCCTCAAAAAAGGTGGCACTGTTTCCCTGGTCGGTTTTGGTACTTTTGCAGTGGGCAAACGTGCTGCTCGCACGGGTCGCAATCCACGTACCGGCGCTGCGATTAAAATCAAGGCTGCCAAAGTGCCAAAGTTCCGTCCAGGCAAAGCATTGAAAGATGCCCTGAACTAAAATTCGGTTTCGGTTTGGGTGATTAGCTCAGTTGGTAGAGCGTCTGCCTTACACGCAGAATGTCGGCGGTTCGAGCCCGTCATCACCCACCACCCACCCAGCAAAGGCGAACAGTGTGTTCGCCTTTTTTGTTGTTTACATGGAGAGTTAGTGCATGTTTGAATTTGTCCGCCGGAACACCAAGTTCATCGCGGCGCCATTGTTCTTGCTGATCATTGCCGCTTTTGTGTTGGTGGGGATTGATGGGTACAAAGGTGTCGTCTCCAGTGGTGCGACCGTGGCCCAAGTGGGCAATGCCAGCATCACCCAGGAAGAGTGGGACTTTGCCCACAAGAATGAGGTGGACCGTTTGCGTGCGTCTGTGCCCAACCTGGACGCCAAACTGCTGGACTCCCCCGAAGCCCGTTACGCGACGCTGGAACGCCTGGTGCGTGAGCGCGTGATGGCTGCTGCGGTAAGTGACGCACACTTCACCACCTCCGATGCACGCCTGGCCCGTGAACTGCAGCAGAACCCCACGATTGCGGGCCTGCGCAAGCCCGATGGTTCGCTCGACATGGAACGGTACCGCCAGCTCGCCGCCAGCCAGGGCCTGACGCCTGAAGGTTTTGAAGCACGCGTGCGCAGTGATTTGTCGTTGATGCAAGTGGAGTCTGGCATGACATCCACGGCGTTCGCTCCCAATGCCTTGGCTGACATCGCCCTGAACGCATTTTTTGAACGCCGCGAAGTACAAATTACGCGCTTTAGCCCTGCCGACTTTGCCAGCAAGGTGAATCTGTCGGACGCCGACATCGAAGCCTTCTACCAAGCCAACTTGTCGCAGTTCCAGTCACCCGAGTCGGCTACGGTGGAGTACGTGGTGCTGGACCTGGACGCTGTCAAAAAGACCGTCGTGGTGAATGACGCCGACCTCAAGTCGTACTTTGAACAAAATGCGGACCGTTTGAGTGCCAAGGAAGAGCGCCGTGCGAGCCACATCCTGATCAACGCGCCCAAAGACATGCCCGCCGCTGACCGCCAGAAGGCCAAAGAGAAAGCGCAAGCCCTGTTGGAGCAGGCCCGCAAGGCGCCCGCGACCTTTGCAGAGCTGGCCAAGAAAAACTCGCAAGACACGGGCTCGGCTCCCAACGGCGGCGACCTCGATTTCTTTGCCCGTGGCGCCATGGTCAAGCCCTTTGAGGATGCTGCCTTTGCAATGAAGAAGGGCGACATTAGCGATGTGGTGGAGTCCGACTTTGGCTTTCACATCATCAAACTCACCGACGTGAAAGCCCCCAAGCAACCCGTGTTTGAAGAAGCACGTGCGGGGCTCGAAGCCGAGCTGCGCGTGCAACAGGCACAGCGCAAGTTTGCCGAAGTGGCGGAGACCTTTACCAATGGGGTGTACGAGCAGTCGGACAGCCTGAAGCCCGTGGCCGAACGCCTCAAGCTGGAGGTCAAACAAGCCAGCAATCTGCAGCGCCAGCCTGCCGCGGATGCCAAAGGTGTGCTGGCCAACGCCAAGCTGCTGGCTGCCGTGTTCAGCGCCGATTCGCTGGAGAAGAAGCGCAACACCGAAGCCGTGGAGACCGGCCCCAACCAGCTGAGCGCGGCACGTGTGGTGTCTTACAGCCCTGCAGCGGCCTTGCCTTTGTCTGTGGTGCGCGCGCAGGTACGTGAACAACTGGTGGCCAGCCGGGCCCAAGAGCTGGCCAAGAAAGAGGGCGCCGCCAAACTGGACGCCTGGAAGGCCGCTCCTGCTTCAGCCAGCTTTCCAGCGGCTGTAACGGTATCGCGCGAAGCCAATCAGCCTGTGCAAGGGCTGCTGTTGGACGCCGCCCTGCGTGCCGACCCAACCAAGCTGCCCGCCACTGTGGGTGTGGACTTGGGCCGCCAAGGTTATGCGATTGTGAAGGTCAACAAAGTGCTGCCGCGCACGCCTGTGGCCGACGATGTGGCCAAGCAGGAGCGCAACCAGTATGCGCAATGGACCGCCAACGCCGAAAGCCAAGCCTATTACGCAGTGCTCAAAGAGCGTTTCAAGGTGCAAATCAAAGTGCCAGCGCCTACAAGTTCTGTGCCGCCAGAGGCTCCATAAGGGTTTTATCGGGTTATAATTTCGGCTCTGCGGTGGCTGTAGCTCAGTTGGTAGAGTCCAGGATTGTGATTCCTGTTGTCGTGGGTTCGAGCCCCATCAGCCACCCCAAGGTATGTAAAAACCCTGTTTTCGTAAGGAAACAGGGTTTTTTTACGTCTGGTGCTTGTGGTTACCCGGCCTGGGTTTGAAGAAACTTTCCTTGCCATCCGATATCTCATCCATCTGACCTGGAGGCGCGCAGCGTGTGATCGCAGCAGCAGCAACCGGGCTGTCGTTGGATGGAGAAAACACATGGTTGAAGACAGCATCTTTTTCAAGACGATTGATGCGGCCTTTCCGAACATTGGAAAGAAGATCAAACTGTTCTGGGGACACCCGGAGTTTGTAGCGCTAATGCACGAGCTGCAGCACGATGTGGGTGATCGGCCACGGGCAGGCTTTCCCGCAGAGGTGTTGATGGCGATTCACGAGTTGTCGAATGACCACGATGCGATTTATCCGCATCTTGCCCGCAAAGATGCCAACCTTTGGCACCTTTGAGGCCCCGCGTTTCAGTTCACCATCACCAGCTTGCCCATCACTCCACGTGAGCCCATGTGGGCGTAGGCGGCTTTGAGTTCGGCCATGGGCATGGTGCGGTCGATCACGGGTTTGATCTTTCCCTGGCCGTACCACTGGGCCAGCTCGCCCATCATGGCGGCGTTGGCCTTGGGTTCTTTTTTGGCAAAGTCACCCCAGAACACGCCGACGATGCTGGCGCCCTTGAGCAATGCCAAGTTGAACGGCAGCGCAGGGATGGGGCCTGACGCAAAGCCCACCACCAAGTAACGGCCGCGCCAGGCGATGGAGCGGAATGCAGGCTCGGCAAAGTCACCGCCCACCGGGTCGTAAATCACGTCCGGGCCCTTGCCATCGGTCAAGGCCTTAAGGGCTTCGCGCAAGTTCTCGGTGGCGTAGTTGATGGTGGCGTCTGCGCCAATCGACTTGCAGAGCTCACACTTCTCTTGCGTGGAGGCTGCGGCAATGACGCGTGCGCCCATGGCCTTGGCGATTTGGATGGCCGAGGTGCCCACGCCACCGGCCGCGCCCAGCACCAGCACGGTTTCACCGGCCTTGAGTTGGGCCCGGTCCACCAGCGCGTGGTAGGACGTGGCGTAGATCATGATGAAGGCCGCGGCATCCACCATGGGGAAGCCGGGGGGCAGGGGCATGCACAGCGCAGCAGGGGCGATGGTGTGGGTGCCGAAGCCGCCGGTGCCGCTCAAGCAGGCGACGGGCTGGCCGACTTTCAGATGCGTGACGCCTTCACCCACGGCTTGCACAATGCCGGCGTACTCCGAGCCCGGTACAAAGGGCAGGGCGGGTTTCATCTGGTACTTGTTTTGCACGATCAGGATGTCGGGAAAGTTCAGGCTGGCGGCCTTGATCTCCAGCAGCACTTCACCAGCCTTGGGTTGCGGTGTGGGCAGCTCTTTCCAGGTCAGGGCGTCGATGCCGGTGGGGTTTTCGCATAACCAGGCGTGCATGGGGTGTCTCCAAAAAGTTGGCAAATCATAGGTGGGCGGGCGTTTTAAAAATGTCTCTCGTGCGACCAGGTTTCACACCCCCCACCTACAATGCCAGCACACTCTGCACTCCTATGAAAATCCTGATTTCCAACGACGACGGCTACCAAGCCCCCGGCATCGTGGCGCTGTATGAGGCGCTCAAAGACATTGCCGAGGTCGAGGTGATTGCGCCCGAGCAAAACAACAGCGCCAAATCGAATGCGCTGACCCTGCATTCGCCGCTGTATGTGCACCGCGCAGCCAACGGCTTTCGTTATGTGAATGGCACCCCGGCCGACTGTGTGCACATTGCGCTGACCGGCCTGCTGGACTACCGGCCGGACTTGGTGGTGTCCGGCATCAACAACGGTGCCAACATGGGCGACGACACGATTTACTCCGGCACCGTGGGGGCTGCCATGGAGGGCTTTTTGTTTGGTATTCCGGCCATCGCTTTCTCGCAGGTCGAAAAAGACTGGGTGCACCTTGCCTCGGCCGCTCAAAAGGCGCGCGAGCTGGTGCTCGCCATGCAACAGCAGCAGCTCATCACCCCCAAGCCTTGGCTGCTCAACGTCAACATTCCCAATCTGCCGTTTGACGAGATTGGCAGCGTGAAGTTGTGCCGCCTGGGTAAGCGCCATGCAGCCGAAAAAGTGATTCAACAGCAAAGCCCGCGCGGCGAGACCATGTACTGGATTGGCGCGGCTGGCCCGGTGAAAGACGATGCCGAGGGCACCGACTTCCACGCCACAGCGCAAGGCCATGTGGCCATCACACCGCTGAAAGTGGACCTGACCGACCACGATAACCTGGGCTACTGGGCGCAAACCGCGTCCCGGCTGGGACAGCAGCCCCCGGTTGCGGCATGAAACCACGCCCGTCCTTCCCCGCCCGGCTGGACGCTACGCTGGCCAAAACACGCCCCAACCCACACGGCACCGTAGCCAGCAGTGGGGTGTCTGTGGCCAAGCCCGTACCCAAGGCTGTGGCGCAGCCCGCGCCAGCCAAGCCCGTGGTGTTGCCCACCGTGCGCGCCAAGGCCAGCAGTCACCCGTTGCCGCACATGCCCCAGGGTCATGGCATGGATTCCGAGGCCGTGCGCCAGCACATGGTGCAAAAGCTGGCCGGGCAGGGCGTGACCGACCCGCTGGTGCTGGGCGCCATGGGTGCGATTGAGCGCCACCGTTTTGTGGACAGCGCGCTGGTCAACCAGGCGTACGAAGACACCAGCCTCCCGATTGGCTTGGGACAAACGATTTCCAAACCCGGAGTGGTGTCGCGCATGATTGAGCTGCTGCGCAACGGCGCCACGGGCCGTGTGGGCCGCGTGTTGGAGATTGGCACGGGCTGCGGTTACCAGGCCGCCGTGTTGAGCCTGGTGGCCGACGAGGTGTACAGCATTGAGCGCCTGCGCGGCCTGCACGACAAGGCACGCGAAAACCTGCGCCACCTGCGGCTGCCCAATGTGCATTTGCTGTTTGGGGATGGCATGGCGGGTTATGCCAAGGGGGCACCTTATGCCGGCATCATTGCGGCAGCCGGTGGCGAGGCGCTGCCCCAGGCCTGGGTGGACCAGTTGGCCGTGGGCGGGCGCCTGGTGGCACCCGTGGTCACGGGGGCGGGCACGCAGGCTTTGCTGGTGCTGGACAAGACGCCGCAGGGGGTGCGCCAGACCCTGTTGGAGGCGGTGCATTTTGTCCCTCTAAAATCGGGCATTGCCTAAAGGGAAAGAAACATATGTTTGGTGTGCGTCGTTTAGCGTTGGCCGGGGCTTGTGTGGCTGTGGTGGTGTTGTCTGCTTGTAGCTCTACGTCCGTGAACCGCGCGCCTGTCGAGGACCGTGGCAGCTCCGCCGGCAAGTCGGCCCCGGTGACGGACCCCCGCACCCAGCCTGTCAAGCAGCCACCGGGCTTTGAGAACGCGGGTAAGGCTGGCTACTACACCGTCAAACCCGGCGATACGCTGATGCGCATTGGCCTGGAAACCGGCCAGGGGCACAAAGACATCGCGCGCTGGAACGCGATGGACAACCCCGACAAGATTGAAGTGGGCCAGGTGCTGCGCGTGGTGCCGCCCGTTGCGGACACGGTGGCAGTAGCCAAGCCCGTGGCAAGTTCGTCGGCCACCACGACCACGCTGCCCGCAGCGGGTGCGGCTTCGGCGCCTGCCAAGGCGGCATCCACACCGGTTGCCGCTGCTTCGGCACCCAGCACACCCGCGCCCGCAGCCGCAGCGTCTGGGGAAGATGATCTGGCCTGGATCTGGCCCGGCAATGGCCCGGTGGTCGCGGGTTTTGACGAAGTGAAGAACAAAGGCCTGGACATTGGTGGCGCCGCGGGCGACCCGGTGCTGGCGGCCGGCGAAGGCAAGGTGGTGTATGCCGGTGCGGGCTTGCGTGGCTATGGCAACCTGATCATTCTCAAACACAACAACACCTACCTTACGGCTTACGCCCACAACCAGACCCTGCTGGTCAAGGAAGACCAGACGGTGAAGAAGGGCCAGAAGATTGCCGAGATGGGCAGCAGTGACGCCGACCGCGTGAAGCTGCACTTTGAGGTGCGCCGGCAAGGCAAGCCGGTGGACCCGGCCAAATACCTCCCCGCCAGATAGCAGGCCCCCATGAAAAAGCCCCGCCCCCCCGCACCGGATGACGCTCCCGCCCGTCCGAACCACGCGGGGAGCGATTGGGTATCAAATCGGCCTCTGGAGCGCATGGATTCTGCGCAAGCAGCTCCTGAAAACATAGCAAGCCAAGCCCCCGAGGGCTGGACCGCCGAGGCTACTGCGCCCACCGCGGGCGAAGATGTGGCCGATGCGCTGGCCGTGTACCTGCGCGGCGTGCGGCGTACCACCTTGTTCACCCCCGAAGAAGAGTTCAACATGGCGGTGCGCGCCCGTGCCGGCGACTTTGCGGCGCGCCAAAGCATGATCGAACACAACCTGCGCCTGGTGGTCAGCATTGCCAAGGGCTACAACGGGCGCGGCGTGCCCATGTCCGACCTGATCGAAGAGGGCAACCTGGGGCTGATGCACGCCATCGACAAGTTTGAGCCCGAGCGGGGCTTTCGTTTCTCCACCTACGCCACCTGGTGGATACGCCAGTCGGTGGACCGGGCGCTGATGTACCAGGGCCGGGCCGTGCGCCTGCCGGTGAATGTGGTGCGCGAGGTGCAGCAGGTGCTGCGCGCACGTCGGGCGCTGGAAAACGATGCTGCGTTGGTGGCGCAGCGCCCCGAAGGCATTCGCGTGGAGGACATTGCGGCACTGCTGGGGCGCGATGCGCCCGATGTGGCCGATCTGTTGGCCATGTCCGAAGCACCGCGCTCGCTCGATGCCACGCTGGATCCGGGCGGCGAGGAGCATTCGTTGGGCGACAGCCTGGTCGACGAGCTGGCGCTGGACCCGCAGGCGCAGGCCCATGCGCACGAGGTGGACGTGCTGCTGGAGGAGTGGATTGCCACCCTGTCGCCGCGCGAGCGCGAGGTGCTGGAGGGCCGTTTTGGCCTGCATGACCGTGAACCCGAAACGCTGGACGTGATCAGCAGCCGGCTGGGGCTGACACGTGAGCGTGTGCGCCAGGTGCAAAACGAGGCTTTGTTCAAGCTCAAACGCCACCTGGCCCGCCGCGGTATCAAACGCGAATTTTTAATGTAGCCACACTGGCCCCCACGCTCTGCTACTGCGTGGGTCGCTGCCCCCTGAGGGGGTTAATTCTTCCCTTTCAGGGCTGACCGCCAGGCGGTTCAGAACTTGGGGCGGCCCGGCGAAGAATTGCCCTTTTACTGACCTGAGACAATCGGGGCATGAGCGACGTTATTTCCCCCGATACCCTTTCCCCCATCTCCCCTGAAACTCCGACCGAAGCTGCCTTGCCCGAAGGCTGGCTGCGCGTCAAATCCCTGGACCTGGAGGCCCAGGGCGTAGCCCACCGGCCCGATGGCAAGGTGGTGTTTGTTGACGGTGCGCTGCCGTTTGAGGTGGTGAGCGCCCAGATCCACCGCAGCAAAAGCAGCTTCGAGAAGGGCACGCTGACCGAGATCCACCAGGAATCGTCTCAGCGCGTGCGCCCAGCTTGCCCGCACTTCGGCCTGCACGAAGGCGCTTGTGGCGGCTGCAAGATGCAGCACTTGCATGTGAGCGCCCAGGTGGCGGTGAAGCAGCGCGTGCTGGAAGACAACCTCTGGCACATCGGCAAGGTCAAGCCCGACAACATCCTGCGCCCCATCGAAGGCCCGGCCTGGGGCTACCGCTACCGCGCCCGCCTGTCGGTGCGCCACGTGCGCAAAAAAGGTCAGGTGCTGATTGGTTTTCACGAGCGCAAGAGCCGCTACGTGGCCGACATGAAGGAATGCCATGTGCTGGCGCCGCACGTGAGTGCCATGCTGGTGCCGCTGCGCCGCCTGATCGAGTCCATGGACGCCGTGGAGACGTTGGCCCAGATCGAGCTGGCCATGGGTGACATGGCGCCCACGGCGGGTGCCAATGGCGGTGCGGGCGAGGTGATTGCCATGGTGCTGCGCCACCTGGAGCCACTGTCCGATGGCGACCTGAACCGCCTGCGCCAGTTTGCCGCCATCAACCCCGGCCTGCAATGGTGGTTGCAACCCAAGGGGCTGGACACGGTGCACCGCCTGGACGAACTGCCAGGCCACACCACGGGCCAATTGGCTTATCAGCTGCCGGACTTCGGCATCACCATGCCGTTTCGCCCGACCGACTTCACCCAGGTGAACCCGCACATCAACCGCGTGTTGGTGTCGCGCGCGCTGGGCCTGCTGGCGGTGCAAAAGACCGAGCGTGTGATCGACTGGTTCTGCGGCCTGGGTAACTTCACGCTGCCGCTGGCCACCCAGGCGCGCGAGGTGCTGGGTGTGGAGGGCGCCGAGGCGCTGGTGGCGCGTTCGCGCGAAAATCTGGCACTCAATGTGGCTGCGGGTTCAGAGCCAAATAACCCTCTGGCCCCCGTAAAAACTGCGCTGGCAGCTACCAAATTTGTAGCACGCAACCTGTTCGAAATGACACCCGAGTTGCTGATTGGTGATGGCGCGGCCGACAAATGGCTGGTAGACCCACCGCGTGAAGGCGCGTTCTCATTGGTGCAGGCCTTGGCTGCCTTGCACCAGCAGCCCGAGCTGCGCAAGGGCTGGACGCCACCCAAACGCATCGTCTACGTGAGCTGCAACCCCGCCACGCTGGCGCGCGATGCGGGCGTGCTGGTGCAAGAGGCGGGTTACCGCTGTACCAAGGGGGGCGTGGTGAATATGTTCCCCCACACGGCGCACGTGGAGAGTATTGCGGTGTTTGAGCTGCAGGACTGAGTGTGAAGGCCCCACGTCCGTGGGGTGGCGCTCTCAGTGGGCGCTGGACTTCTCGCCGCCGGCCTTGGCCGTTTTGGTCTTGGCCTTGGGGTCTTTGGCTTCGGCGTCCTTGGTTTCGGTGATCACGCCGTCTGCATCTGTGGCCGAAGCGGGTTTGATGCCGGTGGGCGCCACGCCCTCGATCTTGTTGTCGCGCATGTACTGGTCCATGTCTTTCCAGCCCGTGAAAACGGCCGCCTTGGAGGCCTTCTCGTTCATGGCATAACAGTCTTCAATGCTACGCAGCCCGTGGCGGCAGGCGCTGCCGATGGCCTTGGCGTCGGCCTCACGCTGGGCCACACGCGGGTCTGCCAGCAGGGCTTGCAGGTCGCAGCCAGCGAGCAGAAGAGTGAGGGCGAGGGGGAGTAGGCGCAGGGACATGGATGCAGAGAGTGGTCTAGGTCTTTTATCGGCTGATTTTGCGCGCAATTGAGCGCGCCATGCAAAAAGGCCCCGAAGGGCCTTGGTGTGCAGGGGATGTGTGCGGTGTTTAGTCGCGTTCGCCACCAAAGATACCCAGCAGGGCCAACAGGCTCTGGAACACGTTGATGATGTCCAGGTACAGGGCCAGCGTGGCGCTGATGTAGTTGGTTTCGCCGCCGTCAATGATCTGCTTGATGTCGTACAGCATGTAGGCGCTGAAGATACCAATGGCTGCCATGGACATGGCCATCATGCCGGCGGTGGAGCCGACAAAGGCGTTGATCACGCCACCGACCAGCAACACGATGGTGCCAACAAACAGCCACTTGCCCATGCCCGACAGGTCACGCTTGATGACGCTGGCCAGCGAGGCCATCACCAAAAACACACCCGCGGTGCCGCCAAAGGCGGTGAACACGAGTTCAGCGCCGTTGCGGAAGCCCAGCACGTGGCCAATTAGCCGCGACAGCATCAGGCCCATGAAGAAGGTGAAGCCCAGCAGCACGGGCACGCCGGCGGCAGAGTTTTTGGTTTTTTCGATGGCGTAGATGAAACCGAACGCGCCGGCCAAAAACACCACCATACCCATGATGCCGCCCAGCGACTGGGTGATACCGGTGGCCACGCCAATCCAGGCGCCCAACACGGTGGGGACCAGGCTCAGGGCCAGCAGCCAATAAGTGTTGCGCAGCACTTTGTTGCGCTGTGCGGAAGATGCGCCATAGCCCAGGCTTTGGCCCATGGTGGTTATGCGATCGGTCATAGTCATTGCTCCTTGTTACTGCAGTCTGCAGGTGTGGCCATTCTAGGGAATAACAAGGCCTGCGCCGCATTTGGCCCTGCGATTGGCCGGGTTTTGTGCAGGGCTGTTCTGCGCTTGGCACGGTCAATGCTGCCTTGGCAAACGGTATGCTTGGGGTTTTCCCCCTCTCTCACTCTCTTTGCCCCCTATTTTTTGCAAGGTCTGCCATGAAAACCAAATCCGTACTCGAATTCGCTGATGTCAAAGCCATTGCCGCCGCGGCTGAAGCCGAAGCCCTGAAAAACAACTGGGCCGTCAGCATTGCCATCGTGGACGATGGCGGCCACCTGCTGTCCTTCCAGCGCCTGGACGGTGCGGCGCCCATCTCGGCCCACATTGCGCCCGGCAAGGCCCACACGGCCGCCATGGGCCGCCGCGAGAGCAAGGTGTACGAGGACATGATTAATGGTGGCCGCGTGTCGTTCCTGAGCGCGCCCAACCTGGAAGGCATGCTGGAGGGCGGTGTGCCCATCCTCAAAGACGGCCAATGCCTGGGTGCGGTGGGGGTGAGCGGCGTCAAGTCCAACGAGGACGCCCAGATTGCCAAGGCCGGGATTGCCGCCATCGGCCTGTAAGCCGCCAAACTGCTATTAAAAGCATAGCTGCTCGCGCACTGTGAATGTGCGCTAGCAGCTATTTTTATGCCTATTTGGTGAGGATGAGTTTGCCCGACTTGGTGCTTTGCAGGCGGTAACGCTGGCCGTTGTGCTCAATCTCGATGGCCTGGCGGGGGCCCAGCAGGGCGCTGGATTGCAACACGTCGTGGTTCTCTCGCGCTCTCCCCTGCACCGGGGAAGGGGAACTGCGCGGTGTGGGCGAGGGGATCGGGCTGTCGCAGGCTTCTTGGGTGCTAGGCATACGAGAAACTCCGGCGCACGAGCTGCTGCCAGCGCTGCTGGCGGTGTTTGTAAAACCCCCAGGCAAACAGCCACACCAAGGGCGTAAGCCAGCCGGCCCGGATGTCCACTTGGTCGGTGTAGTGGCAGCCCTGCTCTGCCGCCTGGATGAAGATGCGGTGGTCCCAGCGCGAGATCAGCGTGCCAGAGCCGTTGTCGCGCAGCTCCACAGAGAAGTGGCCGTCGCGCTGTGAATGGTCCTGGCCCGATATACGCACCATTTGCCGCCCCAGCGGAATACAACCCAGCAGGTGCATGGCGACCTCGTACTCCCGCGCCTCCCACCGGGCTGGCAGCTCTGGCGGGGTGATGGGCGTGAAGTGCACCAGCGGTTGCGCAATGTGCATGAGCAGGCGGGTGGTTTGTACCTCGTCAAAGCAGCGCTCTGCGGTGCAGTCCAGGCGGGTTTTCAGGGTCAGCAGCATGGGCGCCTGCCTCAGGGCTTGGGTTCGGTGATGAAGCCGATCTTGCGCAGCCCGGCCACCTGGGCCGCGCCCATGGCCTGAGCGACAAACTCGTAGCGCACGGTTTTGTCGCCGCGGATGTGCAGCTCTGGCTGCGGGTCCTTGGCTGCCTCGGCCTGCAACACGGCGGGCAAGGCATCTGCGGCGACCGGGTTCTGGTTCAGGAAGTAGGCGCCCTGGGCGTCCACGCTGAGCTGAATGGTTTCTGGCTTGGCGTTTTGGGGCTGGCTGGTGGCCGTGGGTAGTTCCACGTTCACTGCGTGTTTCATCACCGGCACGGTGATGATGAAGATGATGAGCAACACCAGCATCACGTCCACCAGGGGCGTCATGTTGATTTCGTTCATCACATCGGCGTCGCCCTCTGCGCTGGCGTCTTGTATTCCGAAGGACATACCTTGCCTTATGCCTTCTTCATGGCAATGACCTTGCCGTCTGCCTGGCGGTTGCCCACGCGGGCACCCGTCACAAAGTAGGCGTGCAGGTCGTGCGCAAACCGGTTGAGCTTGGTCAGGATGGACTTGTTGCCACGCACCAGGGCGTTGTAGCCCAGCACGGCGGGAATCGCCACGGCCAGACCCAGCGCGGTCATGATCAACGCCTCACCAATCGGTCCCGCCACTTTGTCGATGGTGGCCGAGCCCGCGGCGCCAATGCCCATCAGCGCGTGGTAGATGCCCCACACGGTGCCAAACAGGCCCACAAATGGCGCTGTTGAACCCACCGAGGCCAGAATCGCCAGACCGCCCTGGAGGCGTGCAGTACTGTCATCAATGCTGTTGCGCAGCGAGCGGCTGATCCAGTCGCTGATGTCCAGCGCATCGTGCAGCTGGGTTTGGGTGTTGCGGTGGTGGGCGGTGGCTTCCTCGCCGGTCTGGGCCAGTTGCACAAAGGGGTTGTCCTGCTGGGGGCCCAGGGCCTTCATGCCTGCGGAGAAGTCTTCGCTGTGCCAAAACGCTTCGGTACGCTGGCCCAGGGACTTGAATTTGAAAACGTCCAGTGCCTTGATCAGAATCACGATCCACGAGGACAAGGACATGATCAGCAAAAGCAGGGCGACGGCTTTGGTGACCCAATCGCCTTGGGTCCAGAGGGTCATGAGTCCGAGTTGCGATTCCATTTACTACTCCACAAAAAATCAGAAAGAGATACAGAAAAAAAGAACTACTGGAGCGTCCAGTTCACGGGCACGTCAAACCACATCGCCTCGGGCACGCCACCGCGTTTGCCTGGCACGTAGCGCCACTTGAGAACGGTGGTGACCGCCGCCTGGTCCAGCCGGTCAGAGCCGCTGGACGTCTTGACGCTGGCCTGGGATGCCTGGCCATCGGGACTGATCAGCACACGCACGACCACTTTGCCCTGTTCGCCAAGGCGCTTGCTCATGGAGGGGTAGGCCGGCAAGGGGTTGTTTAAATAGGCAGCGTCGCTGGATGGCAGCTCCACTTTGGGGGGCGCGGGCGGTGCGGGCGGTGCATTGGCCTTGCTGCCGGCATTGGTAGACGCGGGGGCGGGTGCCACGGCGGTGGGGGCTGCGGCGCTGGCTTCGGGGGCCACGGCCGAGGGCGCAATGGCCAGCGGCACCGGGGTGGGTTGCGGGGTGACGGCAGGGGCCGGTGTGGGCTGGACGGGTTTGGGCGTCACGGCCTTGGGCTGCACCTTGGGTTGCGGCTGCACCACCGGTTTGGGGGCAGGCGGCGCCGCAGGGGGGGACATGATCTCGACCAGGATTTCGGCAGGCACCACGGCCTCGGCCACGCGGCGCAGCAAACCGGTTTGCATGGCCCACAGCACCACCACGTGCAGGGCAATGACGCTGAGAACGATGGTGGTGTTACGGCTCAGGGCAGGCAAGGCGCTGGGGCGGGGTAGGGCGGAAGTGGACATTGGTGGAGGAGGCCCAGGGAAGCTACCTGATCTTGCGTGCTATCGGAGAGGGGAGAGGCAAAAAAGGAGGCGGAGAGATCAAAATCAATGCAAACAAGAAGCGTTCTTGTTTGTGTGCAAAAAAACGACCCACTTAGCGAGACATGGACACGGCAATTGGCATCCAACCCTGCTGGGCGATGCTGGCTTGGGCGTGGCACTTGTCGATCACTTCGCGTGCGCATTCTTCACACTTGCCGCATTGGGTGGCCACACCCAGTTCAAACTGGATGTCGTCAAAGCCCATGCCCTCGCTGGCGTGCAGAGCAATCTCTTTCTCGGACACACGGCGGCAGACGCAAACAATCATGGCAAATTGGGGTGGCTGGTGTTGATGGGTGGATTCTAAATGAGAATCTATCTTATTTGTATTCTATGTGAAGAAATATGTAGGCTGTGTGGGGCTTCGGTGAAGCGGGCCGGTGCGATACTGGCCGCCGTCGTTGTGATTGGAGTCTTCATGAGCCCACCGGATACAGGGGGGACTGGGGGCAAATGCCGGCCGTGGCTCTGTGCTGTGTTGGCCGGTTTATTGGTGTTGCCCACCGGCCCATTGCTGGCCCAAACCCCGCAGGGGATGGTGCTGGGAACATCGCGCCCGGATGGCAGTTATGCCGGACGGATGCTGCGGCGTACTTTCCAGGAACTCTTCCGCCGTTTGGGAGTGCCGCTGGAGATGAAGGTGATGCCTTCGGCCCGGCTCACGGTGGAGCTGGCCGCTGACCGCATTGATGGTGAGGTGGCCCGCCCCCTGGCCTTTGCCGACAGCCAGCCTGGCCTGGTGCGGGTGGAAGAGCCCATCATGACCATTGGCTTTGCACTCTGGTCCATCCAACCCAGGCCCCTGTTGCTGCGCTTGGACCAGTTGGCGGACTCCGGCCTGTCGGTCAATTTCACGCGTGGCGTGGTGGAGTGTGAGCGCCTGCTGCAAGGTCTGCTGCCGCCCCAACGCGTGGTGGATGTGACCACCACCGTCAACGCGCTGACCCTGCTGCAGATGGGGCGCAACGATGTGCACTGTGGCATCGATGCCGCGGTGTTGTCCGATGCCGGCAGTGCCGAGCTGGCGGGCCTGCCGCCACCCATCAAGCTGTTTTCGGTGGGTGAGGCGATTCCGCTGTACTTTTACCTGCAGCGTAAACATGCGGCGCTGGTGCCGCAGATCGATGCCGTGCTGAAAAAGATGAAGGCCGAAGGCGTGCTGGAGCAAATCCGCCGGGAGACGCTGGTGGAGTACAAACTCGCGCCGGTCTTGAAACCAGTAGCCCCCGCGCGCTAAGCCGCTGTTTAAGTATCAAACAGGGCTGTAGGTCACGTGGAATATGCGCAAGCAGCTATGTAAACGATAGCAAGGTGGCGTGATTGTCCCACGGCAAGGCCACGCCGTAGCGCTGCGGCTGCGGGGCGTGGCTGCGGTAGAGCAAGGCCGCCGTGTCGCCGCCCACCATCCAGCGCTCACCGCCAGCTGCCAAGGCGCCAGCGCCAGCCAGGGCCTGGGTTTGCAGGCTCTCACCCGCGACAGACCACGACGCCAGCCAGCCCGCATGGGGCGCGCTGACCCAGAACCGCTTGTCTGCACAACACACGTCGCCCGCGTAACCGTCCCAGGCGTCGGGGGCTTGGCCCGATGCCCAGTCCACCGTGCGCAGGGTGTCACCCTGCAGCAGGGCCAGTGCGGGCGCGGCCTGGCGGTCCTGCGGCTGCGGGTGTTCGGCCTGTAGCGCAATGCCCAGCGTGCCATCGGGCGCAAAGGCCAGGTGGCGCAGGCTCAGGTAGTGGTCAGCCAGGCGGTACTGCGCCAGTACCTGGCCACTCTGTACGTCCAGCCGGGTCAGGTTGGAATCCATACGCCCAATGTTGAGTTTGCGCCGCCCGGTTTCGGGCAGGTTCAGGATGCCGCCATTGGCCACCAGCAGCGTGCCGCTGGCTTCCAGCAATAGCGCGTGTGGACCAATGCCGCCGCTGGGAAACTCGCGCAGTTTTTCCAAGGTGTGTAGGTCGCGCTCGGCAATCAGGCCCTGGCCGGTGTCGCCATCGGTCTCGGTGGTGAAAAAGGTTTTGCCCTTGGCGGACAGGGCTGCGTGGCCACCCAGGTAACGGTCGTCTTCCATGGTGTGCCACTGCAGGGCCTTGCCACGCAGCGGGTCCATGCGCAGCAGGTATTCGCCGGGCCGGCGGGCCAGCACCAGCGCCTGTGGCGCTGTGCCTGGCGCGCCAGGCAGCACCAGCAATTGGTGCGCGCGTGCAGGCAGGGCAACGCCGCGGGGCGTTTGCCCTGGGGTCCACACGCCAGCCCAGGACTGTTCGCCGCGCATCCATGCGGTCAGCACCCGGGGGGGGTCTGGGGCGCGTGACGTGGAGGCCCCGGCGTGCCAACTGCTGCCTGCCCAACCGAGGGCTGTCACGGCCTGGCCCAGAAAGGCGCGGCGTGACGGGTGCAAAGCCATGGAGGCGTTAGTCCCCATCGGCATCGGTAAAACCCATGGTGATGGCCAGCACATCGCCCGCCAGGCCATTGGCCTGTGCCGATATCTGGGCCAGTGCAGCCTGGGCGGCGCGCACCGACGTGGCGTTGCCAGGGCGTGCCGCTTGCACCGTGCGCAGCAGGGTGGTGGTGCGCTCTTGCAGGCTCAGGCTGTCGCGCAAATGGCCGCGGCCTAGCAGCAGGCTGTTGAGGCTGCCCGCCACTGGCCAGCCAGGGTTGGTGGCTTGGGTGGCGGCCTGCGCGGCGGGTGAGCCAACCAAAAACGCCTGCAGGCCCTGTGCCTGGGCCAGCCAAGCGGCGGCCGTTTGGCCGCTGACACCACGCACCCAGGGTGCGCTGTCCTTGCCGCGGGTGTCGGGCACCATTTTTTTGATGCGCAACTGGTCCAGCCCACCTACGGCTTGGCCAAACCACTCGCCGTACAGGGCCCAGGCATCTTCCTCTTCCCATGCGGTATCGGTCAGCGTCTGGTAGCCCGCTTGCAGGGCCTGGCTCTCAGTCAGAATTTGCTGGGCCAGCACGCTGGCGTAGGCCTTCGCGTGGCCGCTGCCATCGGTCTTCCACAACAACCACTCCAGTGCGGGCAGGCCGCGTGCGGTGGCGCCTACGGTCTCCAGTTGTTGCACGGTGGTGACGCTGCCGCTCTCCAGCAGGCGCTGGATTTGGGCGGGGCGCGTGGGCCAAAAATCAATGGCGCGGGCCGAACGCCGCTCCAGCAGCGGCCCCACGGCCACCGCCGCCAGCCGCTCCCAGGCCAGCATGGTGGCCACCCACCGCGGGCGGTGCTGGGCCCAGGGTGTTGTGGCTTGCGACAAAGATTGCGCCAGGGCCTGCGCAGCCTGTTGCAGGCTTGCCGCACTGGGCTGCAGGTGCTGCTTCAGCAGGCCCAGCACCATCTGGCTGGACGAGATAAAGGGGGCTGCTACCTGTGGGGTTGCTATTGTTTTGATAGCTGCTTGCGCAGTTTCCATAAGGGCTAGAGCCCCAAAATGCATATAAGTCAGCAGGGTGCGTCGTTTCACAGGGACTCCACAAAAGCCACCAGCGCTTGCCGGTCGCGGGCATTGAGTTGCAGCACGTTGTTTTTGGCCCCTTGCGCCTCACCACCGTGCCACAGAATCGCTTCGAGCACGCCGTTGGCGCGGCCATCGTGCAGCAGGCGGCGGTGGCCGTTGACGTCGTGGATTAGGCCCACGCCCCACAGTGGTGGCGTTTTCCATTGCTGGCCGTTGGCTGCAAAGTCAGGCCGGCCATCGGCCAGATCCGGGCCCATGTTGTGCAGCAGCAGGTCGGTGTAGGGCCAGATTTTCAGCCCCTGCACTTTGGTGCTGGACAGGCGCGGGAAGGGCGCTGCACCGGTGGTGTAGCTGGGCCGGTGGCAGGCACTGCACTGGGCCTGGGCAAACAGGGCCTGGCCGCGCAGTACCTTGGCGTCGTTCACATTGCGCCGCGCGGCTGGTGCCAGCGTGGCCTGGTAGAAGATCACGTCCGCCAGTGTGCGCTCATCAATTTCGGGCGCCTTGCCTTGCGCACCGCGTGGTGCCGCCAGGCAGTCTTTTTGCGTGGGCGTGCAGGCCTCGTCGGGGTGCTGGGGCGAGGTGATGCCGATGTCGCCCAAAAAGGCGCCTGCGGTCTGGCTGGCCAGGCTGGCCTGGTTGGCCTTCCAGCCAAAGCGGCCCACCCGTTGGGCCTGGGCAAAGTCGTCCCACACGCGGTTGGGCTGGCCTTTGATCGGGCCCGCCGCAGCGGCTTGTGCCGCAGCGTTGGCCAAGATGTCGGATTCAGGAATGGCTTCGAGCAGGCCCACACCCGCCATTTGCGGCGCAATTCGCGGGCTCAGCATGGCGCCGGGGGCCAGCGGGCCGTAGGCCAGGTGGGTCAGGCTGTAGATCGGTTTGCGCAGCGTGTAGGGTGTGCCGTCGGCAAACTGGCCGCGCAGTGTCTGGTAGCGAATGCGGATTTGGCCTTCGGGCTGTACGCCCTGGATGGCTGCGTTGTTGAGCTGGTCGCCATAGACCGGGTCGGGCACGACACCACTGTGGGCGCCGATGCCGGGAATGGACAGGCGCATGAGCAGCGCCACGGGCGGATCGCTCAGGCCCTTGCGGAAATCGGGCGGTGCACCGCGGCCGTCTTGCACATGGCAGCCGCCGCAGGAGCGCGCGATGAAATGCGGGCCCAGGCCATCGCGTGCGGTGGTGGAGGCGGGGGCTTCGACCCAGTTGCGGCGGAAGAAAGAATTGCCCACCGCGAAACGCGCATTTTCTGCGTCGTCCAGCGTGGGCAGGGGCATGGAAAAGGCGTTGCGCCCGGTGGCAAACACCGTGGCCTCTGCGGCCGTGAGTTCACCCTGAACCACGCCGGAGAGGTCGGTATTGCTGTGGCCCCACAGGGGCCACGTTAACCCAGCAACAGCGCCCGCCAGAGTCAGCACGAGGCCGACTTTTTGACGGGCCCGCATCATTTGGCCTGGGCCAGCTTGGTAATGCCCAAAGCGGCGGCGGCTTCGGTGATGTCCTTGGACTGTTGCACCAGACTGTCGATCGTCTTTTGCACACGGATACGGCCGGGCGCATCTTTCGCACCGACGATTTCGCGGTCAAACGGGGCCTGGATAGCGGTGGCATTGGCCACGCTTTGGGCGATCTGTTTGCTCACCTTGTCGGCCAGTGCGGCGTTTTTGGCGGCCACCAGGTCCTTGAGCGACGCGCCTTGCAGCACGCTGCCGTCCAGACGTTTGTAGCTACCCAGCCAGACGTTGGCAATGCCTTGGGCATTGGTCACCACATCGCGGTGGGTGTTGTCGGAGAAGCAGGAATGTTCGTCTTCCTTGTCCTGCGTGTTCATGGCCACTTCCAGGCGTTCACCGGCCAGTTCACCGCGCGAGAGCGAGCCCATGCCGACGATGATCTTGCGCACGGATTGGATACCGCCTTGTTCAAACTTGGCGCGGTAGTTTTTGGCGCCGGGTGTCCAGGCCTTGACCAGGAAGCCCAGGTCGTCGATCAGCAGCTCGGTGGCGGTGACCAGGTAGGCGCGGCGGCGGTCGGCGTTGGGGGTCTTGCCGTCCACAAAGTCTTCAAACGAACGGTTGCCGGGACCGGTGTCGCTCTGGTCCTGGCCCCACAAGGAGAACTCGATGGCGTGCCAGCCCGCAGCAATGTTTTCTTCACCGCCACGTTCGTTGAGTTTGGACAGGCTGGCCTTGGTGATTTTGATTTTGGGGTTGTTCACCAGGCCGGCCTTGGGCTTGCCCGCCACGCTGTCAATGTAAGACTCGTCCAGCGGCCAGGCGTTGATGCGGCCCTCAGGTCCGTTGTCGTCGTCAATCGGGCCGCTGTAGAAGCGGAACACTTCGGTCTGGCCGTAGAACTCGCGTGCAGCCAACCAGGCTTTTTTGGCATCTTCCAGGCCTTGGGCCGAGGGGGCTGCGGCAAACGCGGCGATGGCCTTTTGCAGGGTCTGGGCGCTGGTCAACACGTCGCTGTAGTTGGCGTGTACCAGGGTGGCGTATTGCTGCACCACCGCTTTGGCATCGACGGTTTGTGCCTGGGCGGTAAAACCGCTGAATGCCAGTGCGGCAGCCAGAACGGTTTGGAGTAGTTGGCGTTTTTGCATGAAGGTCCTCGGTGTGAAAAGAAAACCATCCATCATAATGCGAATAATTCTCATTGTTGATCGATTCACACCAAAACTCGCGTGTGTTGCCCAGACGGCGCGCACGCCACATCAAGGAAAAAACTTTGAAATCCATTTGTCATCAACGGCGGTTACTTCTGGCCGCCCTGGGCGGCTGCCTGGCTGGCACCGTGCTGGCACAGGCGCCCACGCAGTTTGGTCGTGAACCCTTGCCCGCCGGCTGGGCTGCGCCGACTTTGTCGCGCAGCGTGGCGTTTGACCTGGACTCCCAACACACGGGCCAGCGCTACCGCGTGTGGTTGGGCCTGCCGCACAAAGCGGCACCGGCGAGGGGCTACCCGGTGTTATGGGCGCTGGATGGATTGGCCAGTTACCCTTTGATGGAAGTGGCCCGGCCCCGGCCTCCCAGCGCGGGGGAGAGTG
The DNA here is from genome assembly GCF_056521365.1 of Rhodoferax sp. XS2R6. NCBI lineage: Bacteria > Pseudomonadati > Pseudomonadota > Betaproteobacteria > Burkholderiales > Comamonadaceae > Rhodoferax > Rhodoferax sp. XS2R6. The sequence continues at coordinate 610,817 of NZ_JBWMAY010000002.1, forward strand.
CGCAGTGGCGGCAGAAAATTGGCGAAGAGCCCGCGGGTTTGGTGGTGGCCGTGGGTTACGCCAGTGGTGATCCGTTGGATGTGAATGCCCGCGCCAAAGATTACACCCCTGCGGTGACTGGCAAAACGGGTGACACCTTCTCCCATCAGCACGGCGGAGCAGAGGCCTTTTTGCGCTTTCTGACGCTGGAGTTGCGGCCTCTGCTGGCGCGGCATTTCGCCATGCACCCGCAGCAGCACACGCTGTTTGGTTTTTCGTATGGTGGCCTGTTCACCTTGCACACGCTCAGCACGCAACCGCAGCACTTTCAGCGTTACTGGGCGTCCAGCCCGTCGCTGTGGTTTGGTGAGCACCATGTCATGCGTGGCCTGCCCCAGCGTTTGGCGGCCTTGCCCGTGCAGCCCGCGGTGCGGGTGATGGTGACCGTGGGGCAGGACGAGCAATACCCCGCCAGTTTTGCGTCTGCCGAGGTGCAAAAGAAACTGCAGGAGCGCACCATGGTCGATAACGCCCAGCGCTTTGTGCAGGCCAGTAAAGACCATGTGCCCGCCTGGCAGGTGCAGTTGCAGCAGGTGCCTGGGCACGACCACCAGGACATGCTCTTCCACGGTGCACGCCGCGTGCTGGAGTTCGCGTTCGCCCCTTGAATCGCGCAACGGCGGAGCGTGGGGGCCATGCCCCTAGAGGCGCTTGCGTGAGTGTTTGGGCGTGATGCCGAAGTGTTTGCGGTAGGCGGTGGAAAAGTTGGCCTGGCTGGCGTAGCCCGCAATGTCGGCGGCTTGGGCCACGCTGACTCCCCGGTGCGACAAGGCATGCGCGGCACGCTGCAGGCGTTGCTGGCGCAAGTAGTCAAAAATGGCCTGTCCGCTGACTTGCCGAAACTGCTGTTGTAGCGTGGTGGCGTTGCAACCCATGGCTTGGGCGATGCTGCGCATATCGAGTTGGTCGGCCTCGCCGCTGTCCAGAAACTGCTGCAAGCGCTGCACGCGTTGCAGTGCACTGGCCGGCAGGGCACCGGATGGCACGGCAAGGGGCAACAGAATTTGCCCCAAGGCTTCCACAATCAATTCGAGTGCACGGCTCTCTTGGTGGAGCTGGTGCAGCGCGCTGCCCAGTCCGCTGGGGTGCAGCAACTGTTCGGCAAGGGCAATGGTTCTTGGCGTGGGTTTCCAGCGGTGCATGGCCAGGTGCTTGAGGCTGAGGTCAGGGCCTACATCAGCGGCCTCAAGCCAGGCTGGGGTCAAGGTCAGCACCACCATGCGTTGGCGTGCGCCGGTTTTGGCATAACGCCTGAACGTGGCCGGCGCATGCAGTGCCACCACTGCGCCCTGCGGGGTGGCTTTGGGGAGTCGACTGGCCACAAATGGCAGTGCGTGTTCGTCCATAAACACATCGGCATGCCCCTCCAGCTTGATCAGCACCTTGATGCCTTCTTCGCGCATTTCCAGCTGGGTGGCCATGTCCTGCAGCTGCACGATGTCCGTGCAGTGCATGGACAGACCGTCGCGCAGTGTCACGTTGGAGAAGTGTCCCTGCATCAGGGCCGATGGGCTGCGTTGCAAGGGACTCAGCACTTGGTGGCCGTGGCCCACCAGGGCTTGCAGGCCCCCAGCGTCAAGGGCGGGCGGACGCAGGGTTGCCAAAGTGCCGCGTGCGGGGGCTGGGGTGTCTACCTCGCGTGAGGGCGATGGAGGGGCGCTCGCAAACATATTTCTTGTTCCTGCAAACAAAAAGCCTAAGCAGGCTTGCCATACTACGGCCTCATTCTAAATGAAAACTATTCGCAATAGCATCAAGGCCTTGTGAGGCCCGTTTTGAGGACAAAAACATGCAGGCAGGTGTGGTGGGAATTCCGGTGAAGCCCTTGGTGCTCGCGTTGGCGTTGGCATATGCCGCCTTGCCGGCCATGGCGCAAGACGCTGTCAAGTCCTTGTCGGAGGTGACGGTGTTGGGCACCGCCGAAGAGGCGTGGAAGCAGGCGCTGGGGGTGTCCACCATCAGCGCGCAAGACATTGAGAAGCGCCCGCCCGCCAACGACCTGTCTGAAATCATTCGCACCATGCCCGGTGTGAACCTGACCGGCAATTCGACCAGTGGCCAGCGCGGCAACAACCGTCAGATCGACCTGCGTGGCATGGGTCCGGAGAACACCCTGATCCTGATTGACGGCAAACCTGCCAGCAGCCGCAACGCGGTGCGTTATGGCTGGCGCGGCGAGCGTGACAGCCGGGGCGACAGCAACTGGGTCGCACCTGAGCTAGTGGAGAGTATTGAGGTGCTGCGCGGCCCGGCCGCGGCGCGCTACGGTAACGGGGCCGCGGGTGGTGTGGTGAACATCATTACCAAAAAAGGTGCCAAGGAAACCCATGGCCAGGTGGGCCTGTATGCCAACGCACCCGAGCATTCGGACGAAGGCGCCACCCAGCGCCTGAACTTCAGTTTGAGTGGCCCGTTGGCAGAAGATTTTTCGTACCGCCTGACTGGCAACTCCAACGAAACCGGTGCCGATGGCCAATACATCAACGCGGGCAAACAGGCGCCAGGTTATGCCAGCGTGTTGCCCGCCGGCCGAGAAGGGGTGCGCAACAAAGACCTGAGCGCTCAGCTGAGCTGGAGGCTGCTGCCAGGACAGACGCTGGACCTGGATTTGAGCTACGGCCGGCAGGGCAACATTTACGCCGGTGACACACAAAACGTGGGAAGCATTCCCGCGAATGCGGCAATCGTGGCGGGCAATCGCGGTGCCGAGACTAATATCATGACCAAGCGCACCTTGGCGCTGACACACAAGGGTAAGTTCGATTTTGGTAACACCATGTCTTACTTGCAATGGGGCGATACAGAGAATGCGCGGCTTCAGGAGGGGTTGGTCGGGGGAACGGAAGGCGCTTTCTCCAGCAATACATTCCTGACCAGTCTTTTGCAGGACGTATCTGCCCACTCGGAAGTGAATATTCCGCTACGTGGCACCTGGAACCAGATGCTGACCGCCGGTGTGGAATGGACCGGGCAGAAGCTGCAAGACCCCAGTTCGAATTCGCAGGCCAACACCTTTGGCAACATTCCGGGCCTCAGCAACACCGGGCGCAGCCCCGACTCGTCAGCCAGCATTGCCTCGGTGTTTGTGGAAGACAACATTGAGCTAGCGGCCAACACCTTGTTGACGCCGGGGCTGCGGTTTGACCAGCACACCCAGTCGGGCGCGAACTGGAGCCCGTCGCTGAACCTGACCCAGTTGCTGGGCAGCAAAGTGACCTTGAAGGCTGGTGTGGCCAGTGCCTACAAGGCGCCCAATCTGTTCCAGAGCAACCCCAACTACCTGCTTTACAGCAACAACAATGGCTGCCAGGTGGTGACCAATGGCACCACGGGATGTTTCTTGTTGGGCAATGCGGACCTCAAGCCCGAAACCAGTATCAACAAGGAGCTGGGTATTGAGTACAAAGACGAGGGTTTCTCGGCCAGCGTGACCTGGTTCCACAACGACTACCGCAACAAGATCCAGGCGGGCACGACACCTGTAGGTATTTCTACGACGAACAACCGCAGTATTTTCCAATGGACCAACATTGGTGAGTCGGTGGTGCAAGGCCTGGAAGGCAGTGTCCGTTTGCCGGTGACCAAGTCGCTGGACTGGATCAACAATTTCACCTACATGATCGAGTCCAAGAACAAAAATACCGGTGACTATCTGTCGGTGATTCCGGAGTACACGTTGAACTCCACGCTGGACTGGCGGGTGAGCGGCAAGCTGGGCATGCTGTTCAGCGCGACGTTCTACGGTGAGCAAAAGCCCATGAAGTACGACTACAAAGGTGTGGCGGTGACCGGCACGTCCGCCAACACGGTGTCGCCGTACGCAGTGGCCAGCGTGGGTAGCAACTACGAAATCAGCAAGGGCTGGAAGATGAGTGCGGGCATCAACAACCTGTTCGACAAGCGCCAGTTCCGCCAAGGCAACTCGGTATCGGTGTCCAACACGCCGGTGTACGGCACAACGGGGGGCGCCGGGGCGGCGACTTACAACGAATCGGGCCGCACGTTTTACGTGTCCCTGACCAGCGTGTTCTGAGGCGTATCACGACTATGCAAGGAATCAGGGTTGTGGGGCGTGTGGTGGTTGCCGCTGTGTGGCTGGGGCTGACTGTGGGGCAGGGCGCAGCCGCACAAGAGGTGGTGACAGACTTGGCGGGGCGCAGCGTGCGGGCGCCGGCCAAGGTGGAGCGCATTCTGCTGGGAGAGGGGCGACTGGTGCCGCTGCTGGCGATGCTGGAGCGTGGCGACCCGCTGCGCCGCTTGGTGGGCATGTCGGCAGATTTTGAGAAGCTGGACCCCGCCGGGTACGCCCAATATGCCAAGCGGTTTCCGGCAATTGCGCAGATTCCCCGCACGGGCCGCACCACGGGCGATAGCTTCAGTGTGGAGAAGGCGATTTCCCTGAAACCCGACCTGGCTATTTTTGGCCTGGGGGGGCATGGCCCTTCACCGCTGGACCGTGAAACCCTGGCGCGCCTGAGCGCGGCGGGTGTGGCGGTGGTGTTTATCGATATTCGCCTGGAGCCGCTGCGCAACACTTTGCCCAGTGTGGAGGTGCTGGGCAAGGTGCTGGGGCGGCGTGCCGAAGCGGCCGAATTCATGGGCGTTTACCAAACCCAAATGGCCCGCGTCACACAGCGCCTGGCCCGGGCCAAGCCGCGCGCACCCACGGTGTTTCTGGAAAACCGCGTGGGTATGAACGAGGAGTGCTGCGACACCATGGCCAATGGCATGTTGGGCCATGTGCTGGATGCGGCTGGGGGGCGCAACATTGCCAGCAGCATGGTGCCCGGGGCCTATGGCACGGTGAGCCTGGAGTACCTGTTGAGCCACCCACCCGAGGTGTACATCGGCACGGCCATTGGCGCCAGTGACAGCGTGGCACGCACCCCCAACCTGATTGTTTTGGGGGCGGGTGTGGATGCCCGTACGGCACGCGATTCGCTGGTGCGCGCCACCCAACGCCGTGGCATTGGGCATTTGCCAACCTTCAAGCAAGGGCGGGTGTACGGCATCTGGCACCATTTTTACACCTCGCCCTTCAACGTGGTGGCGGTGCAGGCGATGGCCAAATGGCTGCACCCTGCGCTGTTTGCCGATCTGGACCCGCAGGCCACCCTGCAGATGCTGTACCAGCGCTTTCAACCCGTGCCGCTGGACGGTGTGTACTGGGTGTCATTGAATGGTGCGCCATGACGGGGGCGAGTCTTGCAGCGCGTTATGGTCAGCATGTGCGCCAACGCCTGCGCCGCCTTGTGGCCTTGTTGGCACTGCTGCTCGTATTGGTTGCGACCGATCTGGCCACCGGGCCTTCGGGCATGCCACTTCAGGTGCTGTGGCAAGGCCTGTGGAACGCCGATAGCCTGGAGCTCGGCCAGCGCGTCATCCTGTGGGAGGTGCGCATGCCGTTTGCGCTGATGGCGGTGTTGGTGGGGGCCGCGCTGGGCTTGTCGGGTGCGCAAATGCAGACCGTGCTGAACAACCCGTTGGCCAGCCCATTCACCTTGGGCCTGTCGGCAGCGGCCACGGTGGGTGCTGCGCTGGCCATCGTCACCGGGTTTGACGCCTGGGGGCTAGGGCCGCATGTGGCCTTGCCTTTATGCGCATTCGGCGGGGCGGCGACTGCGGCCGGGTTGATCTACCTGCTGACCTGGCGCTGGGGGGCATCCGTCGGGGCGGTGGTGTTGTTCGGCATAGCGCTGATGTTCACCTTTGAGGCGGTGTTATGGCTGCTGGAGTTCATTGCCGACAGCAATGCCCTGCAACAAATTGTGTTCTGGAACATGGGCAGCCTGGGGCGCAGTACCTGGCCCAAGATTGCGACGCTGGCCTTGGTGCTGCTGGTGTGTGGCGTGTGGACCCAGAGCCAGGCTTGGCAGCTCACCGCTTTGCGGGCGGGCGAGGACCATGCCCGCTCAAGTGGTGTGGCCGTCGAGCGCCTGCGTCTGCTCAGCCTGTTGCGCGTGTGCGTGCTCAGCGCCACGGCGCTGGCCTTTGTGGGCACGATTGCCTTTGTCGGGCTGGTGGGGCCGCACATTGCGCGCTTGCTGCTTGGGGAGGACCACCGCTTTTATTTGCCTGCCAGTGGTTTGGCGGGCGCGGTGATGTTGGCGGGCGCATCCATTCTGAGCAAAACCCTGGTGCCGGGTGTAGTGTTGCCGATTGGCATCGTCACGGCGCTGGTTGGCGTGCCGGTGTTTTTGGTGTTGGTGCTGCGCTCCAAAGGGGGCTTGCAGGTATGACATTGCAGCTCAAACACATGGGGGTGGCCTATGCGGGCGTGCCTGTGGTGCAGGGCCTGGATCTGGTGCTGCCCCAGGCGGGGCAGGTGGTGGCACTGGTGGGGGCCAACGGCGCAGGCAAGTCCAGCACCTTGCGCGGTATTGCCGGGTTATGCGCCATGTCGGGCCAGGTCTGGCTGGATGGTGAAGACCTGGGCCACTTGCGCCCCGTACAGCGCACCCAGCGTGTGGCCTACATGCCGCAAAGCCTGCCGCAAGCCAGTGGCCTGACCGTGTACGAGGCGGTGCTGGGTAGCTTGCACATCGCCTGTCCGCAATGGAGCAGGGACCAGGTGCACCAGCGCATCGCGCAGGTGCTGGTGGATTTGGGGCTGGAGCCACTGGCGCTGCGTGCGTTGGGCACGCTGTCGGGCGGGCAGCGGCAAATGGCGGGCTTGGCGCAGCTGCTGGCTCGCAGCCCGCGACTATTGCTGTTGGACGAACCCACCAGTGCGCTGGACTTGCGCTGGCAATTGCAATTGCTGCAAGCGCTGCGGGCCCATGTGCAGGCGCACAACACCCTGTGCGTGATGGCGGTACACGACCTCAACCTGGCGGCCCGCTTTTGCGACCACATGTTGCTGATGTCGCAGGGGCAATTGCTGGCCAGTGGCCCGCCAAGGGTTGTGCTCACCCCCGCGTTGTTGCGCCAAGCCTATGGGGTGGAGGCACGTGTGGAGCATTGTTCCCGCGGCATGCCCATGGTGCTGGTCGATGCGGCCCCCGCTGCGGCAGGGGCTTGAGATGTGTGATTTGAAGACCGGGAGGACCGCATGTTGATGCAGCATGGGCGCGTGGCCAGCAGCGAACCCAGCCGCACGATGGTGCGCTTGTGTTATCACTTTGCCAAAAAAATTGAGGTGCAGTACGACGATGCCCAGGGCGTGGCGCATTTCCCGTGGGGGCGTTGCACGCTGATCGCGCACGAGGCGGGTATCGGTTTTGTCTGTGAGGCAGAAGATGCCGAGATGATCGCCCGCGTGCAGCATGTCATTGATGCCCACGTGGCCCTGTTTTCTCGCAAGACACCGGTGCTGGTGCAGTGGGAGGCACCGCGCGAGGCCGAAGGCCCAGGCGGTGCGGTAGTGGCCTGTCCCTAGTCGCTCAGGACAACTCGCCCATCTGGCTCTGCAGGTAGTTCTGCAGGCCTACCTTGCCAATCAGCTCGATCTGGGTTTCCAGAAAGTCGATGTGCTCTTCGGTGTCGTCCAGAATTTTTTGCAGCAGGTCGCGCGAAACATAGTCACGCACCGATTCGCAGTGGGCGATGCCGGCTTTGATGGTGGCCTGGGCACCAACTTCGGCTTTCAAGTCGCATTCCAGCGCTTCGGGCACGTTTTCGCCGACCAGGATCTTGGCCATGTCCTGCACATTGGGCAGGCCGTCCAGCGTGAAGATGCGGTCCATCAGCAGGTCGGCATGTTTCATTTCGCCGATGGATTCGGAGTATTCCTTCTTGGCCAGCTTGTCCAGGCCCCAGTGTTTGTACATGCGGTAGTGCAAAAAGTACTGGTTGATGGCGGTGAGTTCGTTCTTGAGCTGGGCCTGCAAATGCGCAATGACTTGTGCGTCACCTTTCATGGGGAACTCCTTGTATTGGTATGGAAAGCGCGATTATCCCCACCGGCTTCGATTGCAGCGAATCCGGTCCCTTGGAATAACCCCCAAACAAGAACTATAAAAATATTGCAAATGAGAATGATTCGCATATACTGAGTACATTCATACAACAGTCAGCACACGGATACCACCAAGGAGAGACCATGCAAAGCACCGCAGCCCCGCATTACAACGAGGAGTACACCATGCCCTGTGCCGAGGCCTTGCTGGCTGGCACCATGGCACTGATGACGGGCCACGTGCAGGCCTGTTGCGGTGCGCACCGGGAGGCCATGGCGGGGAAAATCGTGTCGAATCTCACAGCGCTGGCCGAAGATCCACTGCTGTCCCCCGGTTTCAAAACCTTGCTATGGGCCTTGCGCCAGCGCTGGCAAAACCAGGGGCAGGGTGCCGCGCTGGCGCAGTTGCCGGCCACCGAGCGCAGTCTTTGGCACCACAGCCCGGAGGTGGTGCAGTGAGTTCAGCCGTAGAAGCTTTGCTCGAAGGCCACACGCCCGCAGCCCGACATGGCAAGCGCAGTGCCTACCGGGCCATGTGCGCCTGTTGTGCCCCGGAGCCCGAAGCCCTGGAGGGCAAACCCCAGCGTCGCAGCGTCAACCGCCCGACCTTGGCCTGGCGTACCCGTCTGGCAGCGCAGCAAGCGCTGGCAGAGGGCGCGGGTGAAACCAGCGTTTGAAGGTAAAAAGTGCCAATAGCCCTTACAGATACTGCGCAAGCAGCTATTGAAAAGATAGCATTAGGAGGCCAGCCCATGCTGAAGAATCTGCCTAGCCCCGAGATCCATTGCCACCAGGAACATGTGGCAGCACCGTCATCCGGTTCCCGGCGCCGGCGCTTGTGGGACTTGGACCACCATTGCCATTGCCCCCTGGTGGGGGTGAGCCTGCCCATCGACACCTTGCGCCGTCTGGTCAACAAGGCGCTGGGCGGCAGTGCGGTGGCCAACGACTACGAGGTGCACGCAGGCGCCGTATCGGAATGCGCGCGCCGCTGCAAACTGTCGGAGCTGATGCAGGACGAGCTGGATGCGCGGTATGTGCGCGAGATCCAGACCTTCAAAGCCGCCAAGAGTGCGTTGGCCGTGGCGGAATTGTGGATCAAGTACCTGAAGGCGGGTGACGTGGCGGGTGCCTTTTGGGCTGCGCTCTCGCATCCGCGTTGTGACATGCCGCTGCAGGAGGCCATGTGCAAGGACCTGCACATGTTCCAGCACCAGGCCGGCGCCGGTGTGCGTCTGGAGATTGCCCGTTTTAATGCACTGGCCGAAGAAAACGCCGTGCTGGGCCGCGAACTGGGCAAGGTGCAAGAGCGCATTACACGGGTCATGGCGCAAAAGACGGCGGACATCGAACGTCTGAACGCCGAGTTATTGCAGGTGCGTGCCGAGGCCATTGCCAAAGACAGCCGCATCGTTTTTATGGCGCAGGATCTGGAAGCCCTGCAGGCCTCCATTCCCCAACTGGAAGACAAGCAGCGTCTGCAAAAACGGGTGGACCAAATGGCCCAACGCCAGCAGGAGCTGGAAGCGCAGAACGGTGACTTGCGGCGCCGGCTGGCCGTGGCAGAACGCGTGGCTGCCGAGCGTGCGGGGCTGGAGCGGGTGGCTATGGGGCCCGAGGCCGGTGCGCTGCAGGATGTGCAAGCCATGGTGGTGCAGTTGCACCAAAAAATGGTGCTGTGTGTGGGGGGGCGCAGCGGCAACATTGCCAACTACCGCGATGTGGTGGAGCGCGTGGGTGGCCGCTTTGCGCACCACGATGGTGGGGTGGAGGACAACGCCTCGGTGCTGGACGCCAACCTCGCGGCCGCTGACCTGGTGATTTGCCAGACCGGCTGCATCAGCCACAACGCCTACTGGCGTGTCAAAGACTTTTGCAAACGCACCGGCAAACGCTGTGTGTTTGTGGAGAACCCCAGCGCGTCTTCGCTGGAGCGTGGTTTGGCCCAGATTGCCGTAGCCAAGCCGGCAGTCGACGTGCTGGTACCGGAACTGCCACGCTGACGCCAGGCGCTGTTGGCATGTAAAACACAGCTTTTACGGTGAGGGCACCGTTCACCGGGAGCACCTTCGGGGGCTCCCGGTTTTTTTACCTACCCACGCAACGTATGACGACCAAAATCTTGCTCACGACCATGCATCTCTGTCTGGGCCTGTGCCTGGGGACGGTGGTGATGGCGCAAACCCCAACCCCAACACCAGTGCCCCATGTGCTGCAGGGCCGCATCTGGGACACCCGCGCCCAGCAGTTCATCACGGAAGACGCGCTCTACCAGCGTGCTGCCGTCGCGCGGTATGTGTTGCTGGGTGAAAAACACGACAGTGAGGCCCACCACGCGCGCCAGCTCGATGTGCTCAAAGGTTTGGCTGCTTTGGGGGCCAAACCCGCTCTGGCCATGGAGCAGATGGATTCGGAACACCAAGCCGCATTGACCCAGGCCCAAGGTGCCGGACAGGCCGATGCCGAAGCCCTGGCCGATGCGGGTCAGCTCAACCGCAAGGGCTGGCGCTGGCCTATGTACAAAGACCTGATGGCCTTTGCCGCCCAGCACCGGTGGCCGCTGCGCGCCGCCAACCTGTCACGCACCGAGGCGCGCAAAATTGCACTGGGTGAGCTCACCCCCAACTTGCCCGCGGCCACGCCGGAGCAACAGGCCGCGCTGGAGAACGATGTGGTGCAAGGCCACTGCGGTTATCGGCCCGAGACTGCGCGCCTGAATGGCATTGTGGCGGCGCAGCGTGCGCGTGACGCGCGCATGGCCCAGACCATGGATGCCGTGGGTGGCCCGGTGGTGCTGATTGCCGGTGCCGGCCATGTGCGTGCCGATCGCGCCGTGCCACGTTATCTGGCGGCGCCTGCGCAGGCACTGAGCATCGCCATGATGGAAACCGTGGCCGGGCAGGCCCGTCCCGCCGACTACGACCGTGCGGGGTTTGATGTGTTGTGGTTCACCGCAGCGGGCGAGGACCGCCCCGACCCCTGCGCCACACCTCTGCCGGGCCTGGCGGCGCCTGCCGCACCGGGGTCGGCTCCGTCGGCCAGCCCCAAGCCCTGAAAGAACGCGGGCATCGTCGCGTTGTCCCAGTCGCATTTTATGAGAGAAATAGGCCTCTAGGCCCCGTGGAATATGCGCAAACAGCTATCAAAACCATAGTAAATTGGCGGTGAAGCGTGGGGGCGCCAGCCAATCAGTACACCAGCCGCTCCGGGTGGATCTCCTGCAGGATGGTGGTGGCAATCTCTTCGATGGACTTGGTGGTGGTGGACAACCAGCGGATGCCGGCCCGCCGCATCATGGTCTCGGCCTCGGCCACTTCCATGCGGCAGTTCTCCATAGAGGCGTATTTGGAGTTGGGGCGCCGTTCGTTGCGGATTTCGCTCAGGCGTTCGGGTTGGATCGTCAGGCCAAAAATCTTGGCCTTGTGCGCCACCAGCGCCGGCGGCAGCTGGCGGCGTTCAAAGTCTTCGGGGATCAGCGGGTAGTTGGACGCCTTCAGGCCGTATTGCATGGCCAGGTAGAGCGAGGTGGGGGTTTTGCCGCTGCGGCTCACACCCACCAGAATCACGTCGCTTTGCTCCAGGTCGCGGTTGCTCTGGCCGTCGTCGTGCGCCAATGAGAAGTTGATCGCCTCAATGCGGTCCTGGTACTCCTTGCTCTTGCTGGCGTCGCTGAAGCGGCCAATGCGGTGGTTGGATTTGATGCCCAGCTCGTTTTCCAGCGGGTGCACAAACATGCCAAACATGTCCAGCAGCATCCCCTGGCAGCCCTCCTGAATCACCTTCAGCACCTCCATGTTCACCAGTGTGGTGAACACAATCGGTTTGTTGCCATCCACCACGCCCGTGTGGTTGATCTGGCGCACCGCTTGGTAAGCCTTGTCGGCCGTGTCCACAAAGGGCAGGCGCACGTGGCGTGCCTTCATCTCAAACTGGGCCAGGATGGCGTTGCCAAAGGTTTCGGCGGTGATGCCGGTGCCGTCGGAGATGAAAAATACGGTGCGTTGGGGCATGGTGGGTGGGTCCGGGATGTCAGTGATTTGCAAGCGCAGGCGGGTTTTCCGTAGTCTGACCTACTGCGTCCGCCACCTACAATCACCGCAATTTAGCGCATTTGGTAACCGGTTCGTTATCCAGAACACCAACAACAGAAAACGAACGGTCGTGCGCTTGCGGCAGGCGGGTGACATCTCCCCGCGGGGCCCTGTAAAGGTTTTAACTTCTGGAGCATTCCTATGTCTAATCTTTTCAACCCGACCGACCTGGTCGTCCCCTTCGAGCTGCTGCGCATGGCCGATGTGGAATCCGTGGGGGGCAAGAACGCCTCCTTGGGGGAGATGATTTCGCAACTTCCCCAGGGCGTGAAAGTGCCCACGGGCTTCGCCACCACGGCCCATGCCTTTCGGCAGTTTCTGGCCCACGCCGGCCTGGCCGACAAGATCAGCGCCAAACTCAAGAATCTGGATACTGAAGACGTGCGCGCGCTGGCAGTGGTGGGTGCCGAAATCCGCGCCATGGTCGAGGCCCAGCCCTTCCCGGCGGATCTGGAAAAAGCCATCCGCGAGGCCTTTGTCACATTGTCCGCGGGCAACGTCCAAGCTAGCTTTGCCGTGCGCTCCTCCGCCACGGCCGAAGACTTGCCTGATGCGTCGTTTGCCGGCCAGCAGGAAACCTTCCTCAACGTGGTGGGCATCGAGGATGTGCTGCACAAGATGAAAGAGGTGTTTGCCAGCCTCTACAACGACCGCGCCATCAGCTACCGCGTGCACAAGGGTTTTGCCCATGACGTGGTGGCACTTTCTGCCGGTGTGCAACGTATGGTGCGTTCCGACCTGGGCGCAGCGGGTGTGATGTTCACCATCGACACCGAATCCGGTTTTGACCAGGTGGTGTTTATCACCAGCAGTTACGGCCTGGGTGAAACCGTGGTGCAGGGTGCCGTGAACCCCGACGAGTTCTACGTGCACAAGCCCATGCTCAAGGCGGGCAAACGTGCGCTGATCCGCCGCAACCTGGGCTCCAAGCTGTTGCAGATGGTGTTCACCTCACCTGAAGAAAAAGCTGCCGGCGGCAAGCTGGTCAAGACCACGGACGTGCCCACCGAGTTGCGCAACCGCTATTCGCTGACCGACGCCGACGTGGAGCAACTGGCCCGCTACGCGCTGGTGATTGAAGAGCATTACGGCCGCCCCATGGACATCGAGTGGGGCAAAGACGGCATCGACGGCGAGCTCTACATCCTGCAGGCCCGCCCCGAGACGGTCAAGAGCCAGGCCGGCAACCAGGCCGAGTACCGCTACAAACTCAAGGGTAAAGGCACGGTGCTGGTGGAAGGGCGTGCGATTGGCCAAAAGATTGGCACCGGCCCGGTGCGCATCGTGCACAACATCAACGAGATGGACCAGGTGCAGGCCGGCGACATTCTGGTCACCGACATGACCGACCCTAACTGGGAACCGGTCATGAAACGCGCCAGCGCCATCGTGACCAACCGCGGTGGCCGTACCTGCCACGCCGCCATCATTGCGCGCGAACTCGGCATTCCGGCCGTGGTGGGTTGTGGCAACGCCACCGACCTGCTGAAAGACGGCATGCTGGTGACCGTGAGCTGCGCCGAGGGTGACACCGGCTTCATCTACGACGGCCTGCTGGAAACCGAAGTGTCCGAGGTGCAGCGCGGCGAGATGCCCGAAATTCCCGTCAAGATCATGATGAACGTGGGCAACCCCCAGCTGGCGTTTGACTTTTGCCAGCTGCCCAACCAGGGCGTGGGCCTGGCCCGGCTGGAGTTCATCATCAACAACAACATTGGTGTGCACCCCAAGGCCATCCTGGACTACCCCAACATCGACAGCGACCTGAAAAAGGCGGTCGAGTCGGTGGCCCGGGGCCATGCATCGCCACGCGCCTTCTACGTGGACCGTGTGGCGGAGGGCGTGGCCACCATTGCCGCGGCCTTCTGGCCCAAGCCGGTGATCGTGCGCCTGTCGGACTTCAAGAGCAATGAATACCGCAAGCTCATCGGCGGCAGCCGCTACGAGCCCGAGGAAGAGAACCCGATGTTGGGTTTTCGCGGTGCCGTGCGTTACACCAGCACCGAGTTTGGCGAAGCCTTTGCCATGGAATGCGAAGCGCTCAACCGCGTGCGCAACGACATGGGCCTGACCAATGTGCAGGTCATGGTGCCGTTTGTGCGCACCTTGGGCCAGGCCAAAAAAGTGACCGAGCTGCTCGGCCGCCACGGCCTGCGCCGTGGCGAGAACGAGCTGAAGCTGGTAATGATGTGCGAGATCCCTAGCAATGCCATCCTGGCAGACCAGTTCCTCGAATACTTCGACGGTTTCTCTATCGGTTCCAACGACCTGACCCAGCTCACCCTGGGGCTGGACCGTGACTCGGGCCTGGAGCTGCTGGCGGCCGACTTTGATGAACGCGACCCGGCGGTCAAGGCGCTGATCAGCTTGGCCATTGACGCTTGCAAGCGCCAGGGCAAGTACATCGGCATCTGCGGCCAGGGCCCCAGCGACCACCCCGACTTTGCGCAGTGGCTGGAGGAGCAGGGCATTTCCTCCATCTCCTTGAACCCTGACTCGGTGGTTGCCACCTGGCAGCAGCTCGCCAGCAAATGACGGGGGGGGCAAGCCCACGTCGGTGGCACCTGCATGCAGGGCTGCTGGCGCTGTGGTTTGCCGTGTCGTTTGGCGTGGTGTTTTTCGCTTACGACCTGCAGCAAGAAGTCCTGTCCTGGCCCGTGGGCTTCTGGTTCGCGGCCCAGGGCGCGGTGCTGGCCTTCATTGCCATCGTGGTGGTGTTTGCCTGGCGGGTGAACCGGTGCAACACCGAAACCCTGGGCTTCGACCCCGTGGTGTACCGCAGCTACGAGCGGCGTCTGCACCGTCGGTTTGGCCTGTATGTGGTGTCGGTGCTGTTGTTCATTGCGGCCTTGGCGGTGGCCGAGGGCATGGGCCTGTCCAAACCCTGGGTGGCAGGCATTTTCTTGTCCACCACCCTGGTGCTTTATGCCGTCATTGGCGTGGTGGGGCGCACAGCCGATGCCAACGAATACTACGTGGCAGGGCGACGTGTACCCGCCATGTACAACGGCATGGCCACGGCGGCCGACTGGATGAGTGCGGCCTCCTTCATCAGCATGGCCGGGGGCTTGTATTTGCAGGGCTTTTCAGGCGCAGGCGGGCAGCCCGGTGGTTTGGCCTATGTGCTGGGCTGGACGGGCGGTTTTTGCCTGGTAGCCCTGCTGGTGGCGCCCTACCTGCGCCGCATGCGGCTGTACACCGTGCCTGACTACTTTGCGGTGCGTTTCGGTGGGCGCTGGCCGCGCATGCTGGCCGCCCTGGCGGCGGTGTTGTGTTCTTTCACCTATGTGGTGGCGCAGATCTACGGGGTGGGCCTGATCACCTCGCGTTTGACCGGCGTGCATTTCGAGATTGGCATTTTGCTGGGGCTGGGTGGTGTACTGGTGTGTTCGTTTTTGGGCGGTATGCGGGCCGTGACCTGGACGCAGGTCACCCAATACGTGATCATCATTCTGGCGTTCCTGATACCCGTGTCCTGGCTGTCTTACAAGCAGACTGGCAACCCGCTGGCGCCCTTGGCCTATGGCCAGCAGCTGGGCAAGATTGCCGAGCTGGAGCGCCAGTTCAAAGAGTCGCCCGCTGAGCAAGAGGTCATCAGCATTTATGCCCGGCGTGCCCAGGAGCTGGAGCGCAAGCTGCAAAACGTGGAAGAGGCCTTGCAGCAGGAGCGCCAGGAGCTGCGCCGCCAATTGCGTGCGCTGGGGGAGCAGAAAGCCGACGATGCCCACGCCCAGCTTTTGCGCCGTGAGCTGGCTGCCCTGCCCAAAGATGTGGATGCGGCGCGCGATCGCTGGGCCAAGGCCCTGGCTGACAACCAGGAGCGTGCCCAACCCCTGGGCGGCATGCCCGCCCATACGCGCCCCTATGCCGGCAAGCCAGACGGCACGCCGCAGGAGCAGAAAGACTTTGACAACTCCCGGGCCAATTTTTTGGCCTTGATGTTTTGCCTGATGGTGGGCACGGCGGGTTTGCCACATTTGCTGACGCGTTACTACACCACGCCCTCGGTGGCCGAGGCGCGGAGATCGGTGGCCTGGTCCCTGGTGTTCATTGCCTTGTTGTATCTGTCGGCCCCGGCGCTGGCGGTGCTGGTCAAGTACGAGGTGATGGCGCATTTGGTCGGGCAGCCCATGGATGCGCTGCCGCATTGGATCGCCCAGTGGGCACGTGACCCGTCCTTGCTGATGGCGGTGGACGTGAATGGGGACCGGATATTGCAGTTTGCCGAGCTCAAAATCGGCCCGGACCTAGTGATGCTGGCGACGCCGGAGATTGGCGGCTTGCCGTATGTGGTGTCGGTGCTGGTGGCGGCGGGGGGCTTGGCCGCAGCCTTGTCCACGGCCGACGGCTTGTTGCTTACCATTGGCAATGCGCTGGCCCACGATGTGTACTTTGAGGGCAATAGCAACAAGGCCCAGGCCATGCGTCGGGTGATGTGGTCCAAGTTTGCCCTGCTGGTGGTGGCCTTGTTGGCGGCCTATGCCGCGGCGCAGCGGCCTGCGGGCATTTTGTACCTCGTGTCTGCATCCTTCTCCTTGGCTGGTGCGGCTTTTGTGCCGGCCATGGTGCTGGGCATCTTCTGGCCGGGCATGACCCGCGCGGGGGCCGTCGGCGGCATGTTGACCGGTTTGGGCGTCACCGTGTATTACATGGCGATCAACCTGCCGGTGGTGCGCCAGGCGCTGGGTCTGCAGGGTGATGGGCTGTGGTGGGGCATCCAGCCCATTTCGGCCGGCGTGTTCGGCGTGCCTGCGGGTTTTGTCTCGGGTGTGCTGTGCAGCTGGTTGGGTCGCCCCGACCCGGTTCCTGAGCGGGATTTGGCACCCCATCTGGGCTGAGCTATAATCATGGGCTTCGCCTTGCTGCACCCTGTTTAGACGCCGGGGGCAGCTTACTTAATCCCAGATGCTGGGAAATCCTCAAGGAGTATCAATGCGTCATTACGAAATCATCCTCATGATCCACCCGGATCAGAGCGAACAAGTTCCTGCCATGCTGGAACGTTACAAGGGCATGATCACCGCTGGCGGTGGCAAGGTGCACCGTGTTGAAGATTGGGGCCGTCGTCAGATGGTGTACATGATCAACAAGCTGGCCAAGGCCCACTACCTGTGCGTCAACATCGAAGCCGACCAGGCTGTGATGTCTGAACTGGAACACGCGTTCAAGTTCAACGACGCCGTGTTGCGCCACCTCACCGTGTTGAAGAAAAAAGCCGACACCGGTCCTTCTTCCATGATGAAGACCGTGGAACGTGAAGACGCACGCAAGGCCCAACAGGCCGAGTACCAGGCGTAAACACGTATTTGCCTGAAAAGGAGTGCAAGCCAACTCATTGGTTTTAAGCGCCTGTATCGCAGAGGTTGAATCCATGCGTTACACGCCAGCCGGCCTACCCGCTCTGAACCTGCGACTCGAACACGAGTCCCGCGTATCGGAAGCAGAAGGCCAGCGAACCGTGAAGGTGGTGGTGAAAGCGGTGGCTTTCGGCACATTGGCAGAGCGGCTTGCAAAGCAGGCCATCGGCAGTGTCTGGAAGTTCAACGGTTTTCTTGCCAATGCACGCCAAGGCAAATCACTCGTGTTTCACATTCAAGATTTTTTGCAAGACTAATTTTTAGGAGTCCATCATGCCCGGACCAAAACGTTTCAACAAAGACAAGCGCCCCAAGCGCAACACGCAATCCCTGCTGTTCAAGCGCAAGCGCTTTTGCCGCTTCACCGTGACCGGTGTGGAAGAGATTGACTACAAAGACATCGACACGCTGCGTGACTTCATTGCTGAAAACGGCAAGATCATTCCCGCACGCCTGACCGGCACCCGCGCTATTTTCCAGCGCCAACTGAACACCGCTATCAAGCGCGCTCGCTTCCTGGCGATGTTGCCTTACAGCGACCAGCACAAGATCTAAGGAGCTCCGACCATGCAAATTATTCTGCTCGACAAGGTCGTGAACCTCGGCAACCTGGGCGAAATCGTCAAGGTCAAAGATGGCTACGCACGCAACTTCCTGATCCCATCCGGCCGTGCACGCCGTGCTACCGAATCTGCCAAGGCAGAGTTCGAAGCCAAGCGCGCTGAACTGGAAAAGGCTGCCGCCGCCAAGCTGGCCGAGTGCCAAGCTTTGGGCGAAAAGCTCGGTGGTACCACCATCAAGCTGACCCAAAAGGCTGGCGTGGATGGCCGTTTGTTTGGTTCCGTGACCAACTACGACATCGCCGAAGAACTCGTGAAAGCCGGCTACAAGGTTGCCAAGTCCCAAGTGCGTATGCCCAACGGTCCTATCAAGATCGTTAGCGACAGCACCGTGAGCGTGGCTCTGCACACCGACGTGGTGGTGGACATCACTGTGTCTGTGTACGGCGAAACCGCTTAACAGCACCCTGAAGACTGGCCCGGCAACGGGACAGTTCTCACCAAAAGCCGCCGGGGCTGGTCCCTTGCGGCTTTTGTGTTTTTGGGCTGGACTTATCCCAGCCTTTGCACAGTTTGCCCACAACTTGCCCCCAGCTTTTGCTCTCGACGTGCCCCAACGGGCCGCTTAGGATGCAAGGTTCCAAGGAAATTGACCATGTCTGCCGTTTTGTCTGCCAGCGATGCCTTCGAGCCCGACCGCCAAATTGCCCAACTGCGCGTACCGCCCCATTCCATCGAGGGGGAGTCCAGTGTGCTGGGGGGGTTGTTGCTCGACAACGAAGCCTGGGACCGCGTGGGCGACGTGGTGGTGGACACCGACTTTTACCGCTACGAACACCGCCTGATTTACGCTTCGATTGGTACGCTGATCAACGGCAACAAACCGGCCGATGTGATCACGGTGTTTGAGCACCTGCAGAGCCAGGGCAAGGCCGAAGAGATTGGCGGGTTGACCTACCTGAACTCGCTGGCCCAGTACGTGCCCAGCGCCAGCAATATCCGCCGTTATGCTGAGATCGTGCGGGACCGCTCCATCCTGCGCAAGCTGGTCAGCGCCAGCGACGAGATTGCCACCAACGCCTTCAACCCCAAGGGGCGGCCGGTGTCCGAGATCGTAGACGAGTCTGAGCAGAAGATCTTCAACATCGGTGAAGCCGGCAAACGCAACAAACAGGGCTTCCAGGGCATGGACACGCTGGTGGTCAACCTGCTGGACCGTGTGCAGGAGATGGCGGACAACCCCAACGATGTGACCGGGGTGCCCACCGGTTTTATCGACTTTGACCGCATGACCGCCGGCCTGCAGGCGGGGGACTTGATTGTGCTGGCTGCCCGTCCTTCCATGGGCAAGACAGCGCTGGCGATCAACATCGCAGAACATGTGGCCCTCAACGAAGGCCTGCCGGTTGCCATTTTTTCGATGGAAATGGGCGCCGCCCAGTTGGCGGTGCGTATTGTGGGCTCCATCGGCCGTATCGACCAGGGCCACTTGCGCACCGGCAAACTCACCGACGACGAGTGGCCGCGCCTGTCCGAGGCGATTGAGAAGCTGCGCACCATCTCGCTGCACATCGACGAAAGTGCAGGCCTGAATTCCAGCGAGGTGCGGGCCAACGCGCGCCGCCTGGCACGCCAGTGCGGCCAGTTGGGCCTGATCGTCGTGGACTATTTGCAGCTTATGAGCGGCAGTAGCAGCGACGGTGAAAACCGCGCCACCGAGCTGGGCGAAATCTCTCGGGGCCTGAAGATGCTGGCGCGGGAACTGAAGTGCCCGGTGATTGCGCTCTCGCAGCTCAACCGAAGCGTGGAGCAGCGCCCCGACAAGCGCCCCATGATGAGTGACTTGCGTGAATCCGGCGCTATTGAGCAGGATGCGGACATCATCATGTTCATCTACCGCGACGAGTACTACACCAAGGACCAGTGCAAGGAGCCCGGTGTGGCCGAGGTCATCATTGCCAAGCAGCGTAACGGCCCCACGGGCACGGTCAAACTGGCCTTCATGAACCGCTTCACCAAGTTTGAAAATCTGGCTCATGGAGGCGGTGGCGACGACTACTGAACACGTTTTGCGGCCATAAGAAAAGGGCTGGATGCCAAATTGGCCTCTAGCCCTTGTCATTGTTGCGCGAGCAGCTATTGAATCAATAGCAAGTAGTTTGCGTCACTTCAGTCAGTTGAGGTCAGAGCACGTCGCTTTGCGAGTGGTCTGCCCCTCAAACTCACAGTACTTCACTCGCAAAGTCCGCCAGACGCGAGCGTTCACCGCGTGCCAGTGTGATGTGGCCACCGTGTGGCCAGCCCTTGAACTTGTCTACCGCAAAGGTCAGGCCCGAAGAGCCTTCCGTCAGGTAGGGCGTGTCGATCTGCGCCAGGTTACCCATGCAGATGATCTTGGTGCCGGGGCCGGCACGGGTGATCAGCGTCTTCATCTGTTTGGGCGTCAGGTTCTGCGCCTCGTCGATGATCACGTATTTGTTGAGGAAGGTGCGCCCGCGCATGAAGTTCATGCTCTTGATCTTGATGCGGCTGCGGATCAGCTCGTTGGTGGCCGCGCGGCCCCATTCCCCTGCGCTGGTGTCGGTCTTGCCCAGCACTTCCAGGTTGTCGTCCAGCGCGCCCATCCAGGGGCCCATCTTTTCTTCTTCGGTACCGGGCAGAAAACCGATGTCTTCGCCCACGCTTACGGTGGCGCGGGTGACGATGATTTCGGTGTAGCGGCGGTCGTCCAGCACCTGGGTCAGGCCGGCGGCCAGGGCCATCAGCGTCTTGCCGGTGCCGGCGGTGCCGGTCAGCGTGACAAAGTCGACTTCGGGGTCGGTCAGCAGGTTCATGGCGAAGTTCTGTTCGCGGTTGCGGGTCGTCACACCCCACACTGCATTCTTCAGGTGGTTGAAGTCTTTCAGTGTCTTGAGTACGGCCGTGGTGCCGCGGATTTCGGTCACACGTGCATACAGGCTGGGTTCGCCGGGCGACTCGAAGTAGACAAACTGGTTGATCATCATGCTGGGCACGGCAGGGCCGTCCACCTTGTAGAAGGTGTGCGGGCCCTGTTGCCAGCTTTCCACCGCCTGGCCGTGTGTGGCCCAGAAGTCGGAGGGCAGGGCGAGCGCACCGGAGTACAGCAGGTCGCCGTCTTCCAGTGTTTTGTCGTTCTGGTAGTCGTCGGTGGCCAGGCCCAGCGCGCGCGCCTTCACGCGCATGTTGATGTCTTTGGACACCAGCACCACTTCGCGCGGTGCATAGTGCTGGCGCAGGGCCTCGACGACACCCAGAATCTGGTTGTCCGCCTTGCCCTGGGGCAGGCTGGTGGGCAGGGTGTAGTTCAGCGGCTGGGTCTGGAACATCAGCTTGCCGCGGGCATCCTTGTGGCCGGTGCTGTCGAGCTGGAAGCCGGCGGTGATGTCGGCACCGGGTGTGCCGGCCAGGGCATCCAGCGTGCGGCTGGTCTGGCGGGCATTGCGCGCCACTTCGGTCATGCCCTTTTTATGGCCGTCCAGCTCTTCCAGCACGATCATGGGCAGGTAGATGTCGTGTTCTTCAAAGCGGAACAGGCACATCGGATCGTGCATCAGCACATTGGTGTCCAGCACAAACAGCTTGGTAGGGCCGGTGCCTGCGGTGCGTTTGGCGCGGCGAACCGGAGATACCGCTGCTTTGGGCGCCAGCGTGGTGGCCACAGGTGCGGGCACGTTGACCGGGGTGTGGGTCAGGGCGGCAGTTTGCGGTTTTTTTGCGGCCTCGGGTGCGGCCTGTTTGCTGCGAACAGCAGGGACGACGGGGACAGCAGGGGCCAGGGCTTGGGTGTGCGGTGTTTTGCGCAGAGGGCGCTGGGAGGCTCGTGCGGGTGCGTCAAACTCTTTGGCGGTCAGGCGATCGGCGCGCTTGGACGGGGCAGTGGGCAATGGCATGGAGTGGGCTCGCAGAGGATGAAAAATAGAAAACACTAGCCGGAAAAACGAAAAAGCCGCCTTGAGCCAAGGCGGCTTTTTGTGAGAGCGCGGTTGCGACGTTCAACGGCATGAAACCATTATGCATGAGCGCCATGGCCCTGTTGTTTTGGTGGTGCACCAAAACAACAGTGAAGGGTCAGCCGGCTTTTTTGAGCGCTTTGACAGCCTTGAGCACGTCGTCCACATGGCCGGGGACCTTGAGGCCACGCCACTCTTCTTTCAGCATGCCATCGGCGCCTACCAGGAAGGTGCTGCGCTCGATGCCCTTGACCTTCTTGCCGTACATGATCTTGTTTTTGACCACACCAAACATGTGGCACATTTTTTCTTCGGTGTCGGCAATCAGCTCAAACGGGAGTTCCAGCTTGGTCTTGAACTCGTCGTGAGACTTCATGTTGTCGCGGGAAACACCGAACACTTCGGCGCCTGCCTTGACGAAATCTTTGTACTTGTCGCGGAATTGCATGGCTTCCGTGGTGCAGCCGGGGGTGTTGTCCTTGGGGTAGAAGTACAAAACCATGGTTTTGCCGACATGGGTGGTGTTGGTCACCCTGATGCCGCCGGTAGCGTTGGCTTCAAATTCGGGGAGGGGTTTGTTGACAACGATCGCCATAGGGTATTTCAGTCTCGCGTGCTTGATGTGTCAGTCGTAGTGCGGGGCGTCAAACGTGACAGCAATTTGTCGCCCCAGACCGCAACCCGCAATTTTACTCTGAAATGACTACCACCCCGCCACGAATTCCTAGTGGATTCCCTAGACCAGCAAAGCGGCGACCACCTTGCGGCCTTCGCCGGCCAGAAAGTTGTAGGTGCGGCAGGCCGCCTGGGTGTCCATGGTTTCCACACCAATGCGCCGGGCATACAGGGCGGCAAGCCACTGTGGCGGCGGAAACTGGATGCGTAGGCCACTGCCAAACAACACCAATTCGGGTTCCAGCGCCGCCAACTCGTCAAAGTGTGCACTCTGCAAGTCGGCAAAGCTGGCGCCCCCCCAGGGGCGGCACAGGCCCTGGCTGCTGACCAGAATGCTGGCGTGGTGTTGCTCGCCATTCACGCCGATCCAGCCCGGCCCGTAACCGGTGATGGACGGGCCTTGGGCAGCATCGGGGATAAATTTCATGGTGGGCGGCGGCGTGTGTAGAGGGAGTGCTGGATGTAGCGGTGGTGACGCAGGCTTGGCGTCGTCGTTCTGTGGTCAAATTATAGGTTTCACCCTGTGCTGACACCTCCCGGAGGGACTTTGAAAACCATTCAGAAATCTGCCAAGCTGGCCAATGTGCTTTATGACATCCGCGGTCCCATCATGGACGCGGCGCGTCAGATGGAGGACGAAGGCCAAAAAATCATCAAGCTCAATCTGGGCAATTTGGCGGTGTTTGGTTTTGACGCGCCCGAGGAAATTCAGCAGGACATGATCCGCAATCTGCCCAATTCGGCGGGTTATTCGGACAGCAAGGGCATCTTCGCCGCGCGCAAGGCGGTGATGCACGAAACCCAGAAGCAGGGCATTGCCGGCGTCACACTCGATGACATCTACCTGGGCAATGGCGCCAGTGAACTCATCACCATGGCCACCAACGCGCTGCTGGACGACGGCGATGAGTTGCTGTTGCCCATGCCCGATTACCCGTTGTGGACGGCTGCTACCAGCCTGTCCGGTGGCACGCCAGTGCACTACCTGTGTGATGAGTCCAATGGCTGGATGCCCAACCTAGACGACATCCGCGCCAAGATTACGCCGCGCACCAAGGGCATTGTGGTGATCAACCCCAACAACCCCACGGGCGTGTTGTATTCCAACGAACTGCTGCAAGGCATCATCGAAGTCGCGCGTGAACACGGTCTGGTGATCCTGGCCGACGAGGTGTACGACAAGGTGCTGTACGACGGCATCCACCACACGGCCATTGCCAGCATGTCCACTGACATATTGACGCTGACCTTCAACTCGCTGTCCAAGAGCTACCGCTCCTGCGGTTACCGCGCCGGCTGGCTGGTGGTGTCGGGTGACAAAAAGAATGCCACGGACTACATCGAGGGCTTGAACATGCTCTCGAACATGAAACTGTGCTCCAACGTGCCCGGCCAGTGGGCGATCCAGACCGCGCTGGGCGGTTACCAGAGCATCAACGATTTGGTGTGTGAGGGCGGACGCCTGCGCCGCCAGCGCGACCTGGCCTACGAGCTGATCACCGCCATCCCCGGCGTGAGCTGCGTGAAGCCGCAGGCCGCGCTCTACATGTTTCCCAAGCTGGACCCGGCGGTGTACCCGATAACCGATGACCGCCAGTTCTTCCTGGAGCTGCTGCGTGAGACCCGCGTGATGCTGGTGCAGGGCACGGGGTTCAACTGGCAGCAGCCAGACCATTTCCGCATTGTGTTTTTGCCACATGAGGACGACTTGCGTGAGGCCATTGGCCGTATCGCCAAGTTTCTGGAAAGCTACCGCAAGCGCTTTGGTACCTGATTCACTCCGATTTTGATAGCGGCTCGCGCAGTATTCATGCGGGCCAGACGTACTTTTTACCTGAAGAATTTATGAAACCGATACAAGTAGGCATCATGGGCCTGGGCACCGTGGGCAGCGGTGTGTTCAACGTCCTGCAGCGCAACCAGGAAGAAATCAAGGGCCGCGCTGGCCGCGGCATTGAGGTGACCATGGTGTCGCGCCGCAACACCGCGCTGGCCAAAGAAATCGTGGGCGACAGGGCTAAGGTAGTGGCCGATGCACGCGAGATCATCCGCAACCCCGACATCGACATCGTGGTGGAACTGATCGGTGGCTACACGCTGGCCAAGGAGCTGGTGCTGGAAGCCATTGCCGCGGGCAAACATGTGGTCACCGCCAACAAGGCGCTGCTGGCTGTGCACGGCACCGAGATTTTTGCGGCCGCGTCTGCCAAGGGCGTGATGGTGGCGTTTGAAGCGGCCGTGGCCGGTGGCATTCCCATCATCAAGGCGCTGCGCGAAGGCCTGACCGCCAACCGCGTGCAGTGGATCGCCGGCATCATCAACGGCACCACCAACTTCATCCTGTCCGAGATGCGCGACAAGGGCCTAGACTTTGACGTGGTGCTGAAAGAAGCGCAACGCCTGGGCTACGCCGAAGCCGACCCCACCTTCGACATCGAAGGCGTGGACGCCGCGCACAAGTTAACCCTCATGTCGGCCATCGCCTTCGGCATTCCCGTGCAGTTCGACAAGGCCTATGTGGAAGGCATTACCAAGCTGGGCTCAGCCGACATCAAGTACGCCGAACAGCTGGGCTACCGCATCAAGCTGCTGGGCATCACCAAGCGCATGGCCAATGGCATCGAGCTGCGCGTGCACCCCACGCTGATACCGGCCAAGCGCCTGATTGCGAATGTGGAAGGCGCCATGAACGCCGTGGTCGTCAACGGTGATGCCGTGGGCACCACGCTGTACTACGGCAAGGGCGCGGGTTCCGAGCCCACCGGCAGCGCCGTGATTGCCGACCTGGTGGACATCACCCGCCTGCACACTGCCGACGCGGCCCAGCGCGTGCCGCACCTGGCCTTCCAGCCCGGTGCCATGAGCAACACGCCCATCCTGCCCATGGGTGAGGTGGTGACCAGCTACTACCTGCGCCTGCGCGTGGCCGACGAGGCCGGCGTGCTGGCCAAGGTCACCGGTATCCTGGCCGAGGCCAACATCAGCATCGACGCGGTGCTGCAGCGTGAAGCCGACGAGATCAGCGGCGAGGCCGGCACGCAGACCGACGTCATCATCCTCACGCACGACTGTGCCGAGGCCAAGATGGATGCGGCCATCGCCCAGATGCAGGCCCTGCCCACGGTGCTGGCACCTATCACCCGTATCCGCAAAGAGGAGCTGAACTGATGCGTTACCTCTCTACGCGCGGCAACCCTGACCGCAAACGCTTTTGCGAAATCCTGCTCGAAGGCCTGGCGCCCGATGGCGGCCTCTACCTGCCCGAGGCCTACCCGCAGGTGAGCGACGCCACGCTGCAACAGTGGCGCAAGGTCTACCACGAGCAAGGTTACGCCGCCCTGGCGTTCGAGATCCTCTCGCTCTACATCGACGACATTCCGGCCGATGACCTGCGTGCCCTGTGTGCCAAGACCTACACCGCCGAAGTGTTTGGCACCGGCGAGATCGTGCCACTGCGCCACCTTGAAGACGGCGTCTGGATCGAAGCCCTGTCCAACGGCCCCACGCTGGCCTTCAAGGACATGGCCATGCAGCTGCTGGGCAACCTGTTCGAGTACGAGCTGGCCCGCCGCGGTGAAGAACTCAACATCCTGGGCGCTACCAGTGGCGACACCGGCAGCGCGGCCGAGTACGCCATGCGCGGCAAGAAGGGCGTGCGCGTCTTCATGACCAGCCCGCACGGCCGCATGAGCCCCTTCCAGCAGGCGCAGATGTTCAGCCTGCAGGACGCCAACATCCACAACATCGCCATCAACGGCGTGTTCGATGATTGCCAGGACATCGTCAAGGCCGTGTCCAACGACCTGGCCTTCAAGCGCAAGTACAAGATCGGCACCGTCAACTCGATCAACTGGGCACGCTTGTTGGCCCAGGTGGTGTACTACTTTGCGGGTTACATCCAGGCCACAGAGACGAATTCGCAGAAGGTCAGCTTCGCAGTGCCATCCGGCAACTTCGGCAACGTCTGCGCCGGCCATGTGGCGCGCCAGATGGGCCTGCCCGTTGACAAGCTGGTGGTTGCCACCAACGAGAACGATGTGCTGGACGAGTTCTTCCGCACCGGCGTCTACCGCGTGCGCGGCACGGCCGACACGCACGAGACCTCCAGCCCGTCCATGGACATTTCCAAGGCCAGCAACTTCGAGCGTTTTGTGTTCGACCTGCTGGGCCGCGATGGTGCGCGCGTCAAGGCGCTGTTTGGCGAAGGCCTGTCCAAGACCGGCCAGTTCGACCTGAGCGCCGACCCGCTGTTTGCCCAGGCGGCCAGCCGCTACGGCTTTGTCAGCGGCAAGAGCGTGCACGCGGACCGCCTCGCCACCATCCGCGAGACCTTTGAGCGCCACGGCATGGTCATCGACACCCACACGGCGGACGGTCTGAAGGTGGCGCTGGAACGCCGCGAGGCGGGTGTGCCCATGGTGGTGCTGGAAACCGCGCTGCCCATCAAGTTCGCCGCCACCATCGTTGAAGCCCTGGGCCGCGAGCCCGAGCGGCCCGCCAAGTTCGAAGGCATCGAGGCCTTGCCCAAGCGTGTGAAGGTGATGGACGCCGATGTGGCGGCCATCCAGGCCCTGGTTGCCGCCGAGTGCGGCTACTGAGCCAAATAGGAATGAAATAGCTGCCTGGCCCACATGGAATATGCGCCAGCAGCTATATAAACCATAGCAAATCACCGCATGTCCACCGCCCCCCGCAAACCTCTGTTGCCACTGGACGACGCGCTGGCCCAGCTGCTGGCCAGCGTGCAGCCCCTGACCCAGTTTGAGCCCGTGCCTACCGGTGACGCCGATGGCCGCGTGCTGGCGCAGGCCATTGTGTCGGGCCTGCAAGTCCCACCGTGCGACAACAGCGCCATGGACGGCTACGCCCTGCGTGTGGACGATGTGCTGGCTGCTCAAGGCGCCTTGCCGGTGTCGCAGCGCATTGCGGCCGGCAGCGTGGGCACGCCCTTGCAGCCTGGCACCGTGGCTCGCATCTTCACCGGCGCACCGGTGCCCCCCGGGGCAGATGCGGTGGTGATGCAAGAGGAGTGCACGGTAGTGGACGCGCCCGATGCAGAGGCCACACCCCGTGTGCAGATCCACAGCACGCCGCTGCCCGGCCAGAACATCCGCCGCTCGGGTGAGGACGTGGCCCGCGGCGACGTGGTGCTGGCCGCGGGTACCCGCCTGGGCCCCGCCGCGCTGGGCCTGGCCGCCAGCGTGGGCATGGCCCAGCTGAAGGTGGTGCGCAAGCCGCGTGTGGCGCTGTTCTCCACGGGCGACGAGCTGGTGCTGCCTGGCACCGTGCCGCCCGAGCAGATGCCGCCGGGCGCCATTTACAACTCCAACCGCTTTTTCCTGAGTGCCATGCTGCGCCGCCTGGGCTGCGAGGTGACCGACCTGGGCATCGTGCCCGATCAGCTGGACGCCACGGTGCAAGCCCTGCAGCAGGCTGCTGCCAGCCATGACTTGGTGCTCACCAGCGGCGGCGTCTCGGTGGGCGAGGAAGACCATATCAAGCCCGCTGTGCAGTCCCTGGGGCAGCTGGACCTGTGGCAAATTGCCATCAAACCCGGCAAGCCGTTTGCGCACGGTCGCATCGGTGCGGCGCACTTCATCGGCCTGCCAGGTAACCCGGTGTCCAGCTTTGTGACCTTTGCGCTGCTGGTGCGGCCGTTTCTGCTGCGGCTGCAGGGGGCGCAAGATGTTGCTATGAAAAGCATAGCTGCTCGCGCAGACTTTGACTGGCCTAGAGCCGAAAAACGCCGCGAATTCCTGCGCGTGCGCCGCAACGACCAGGGCGGTCTGGAGCTGTTTACCAACCAGAGTTCGGGCGTGCTGACCTCGGCCGTCTGGGGCGATGGCCTGATCGACACGCCACCGGGCGAGGCCATCCAGTACGGCGCCACGGTGCGCTACATCCCGTTCAGCGAGCTGCTGGCATGAAAGTCACTGTGCGTTACTTTGCCTCGGTGCGCGAGGCCATGGGTACTGGCGCCGAGCAGCTGGACACGCAAGCCTCCACGCTGGCCGCGCTGCGCGCCGAGCTGGTGGCGCGCGGCGGTGCCGGGGCCGACGCCCTGGCACCAGGCCGCGCGGTGCGCATGGCGCTAGACCAGGTTATGAGCCCCGAGTTCGCGCCGCTCACGCCTGGTTGCGAAGTCGCCTTTTTCCCGCCTGTTACCGGGGGCTAGTCTCTAGCTTAGTGCTCAGCGCCACCAGCCGCGCGGTGAGGGCGGTGGAGGCTGCCGTCATGGGCGCGCGCAGCTCGGCCTGCATCAGGCCCTGCTGGGCTAGCAGCGCTTTGACCGGCCCCGGGTTGGGTTCTGCAAACAGCGCCTCGATCAACGGCTGCAGCGGCCGCCATAGCGTCTGCGCTGCCGCTATTTCCCCCCGGACTACCTGCTGCATCAGCGCCACCAAGCGCGCCGTGTGCACATGGCCACTGGCTGCAATGGCACCCGTGCCGCCCAGTGCCAGCGTGGTGAAGATGTTGGCATCGTCTCCCGCCAGCACCTGCAGCTGCCCATCGGCAATCAGGGTCTGGGTCTTGGCCGGGTCGCCGCCACAGTCCTTGATGGCCGTGATGTTGGGGTGTTGGGCCAGCGTGCGCAGCGTGGCCAGCGCCAGCGGAACCCCGGTGCGTGCCGGAATGTCGTAAATCACCACAGGCTGGGCGCTCGCGTCGGCAATCGCCGTGAACCACTGCAGCAGCCCGGCTTGCGAGGGGCGAATGTAGTGGGGTGCCGGTAACAGCAGACCGGCCAGCTTCTGGGCATTCAAGGTGCGCACCCATGCCAGCGTGTCGCCCAGGTGGTAGCCCGACAGCCCCATCACCAGCGGCAGACCCGGGGCGGCCTGTGCCACGGTGTCCAGCACGGCCAGTTGCTCGTCTGCACTCAAGGCAGCGGCCTCGCCCGTGGAGCCGCAGACCACGATGCCCGCAATGCCTTGCGGCACCAGGTGCTGCACGAGTTTGCGCAGGGCGGTGTGGTCTACGGCGTCGTGGTGAAACGGGGTGACCAGTGGAATCCAGAGGCCGGAAAAAGTGTCAGAAGTATGGGTAGCAGTAGCGTGCACGCGAACATCCTTTGCAGAAACAAGACCGATGGAAAAAACCATCGTCAGCTGCGCGGCGGGTTGCGTAAACGGGGGAGGGGTGTTGTTCGCAGTTCCATCGCTCATCTGAGGACGGAACCGCAGCTCCGGTCAAATGAGCTTGGGTTTTTTGGATTTGCTGGCAGCCACCACACGTGCGCCGACCAGGGCCAGCGTGGCCATGGTGAGGAGTGCGGTAAATGCGAACATGGGCACCATGCTAGCACGGTGCCACAATTCGGCCATGCCCTCTGACGCCATTTCTTCCCCCCGTGTCCGCATTCAGCCACAGCCATTTGATGTGGCGCAGGAGATTGCCGCCCTGCAGGCGGGCGACCCGCGCGTGGGGGCGGTGTGCAGCTTTGTGGGCACGGTGCGTGACCGTAATAGTCCCGGCGCCGCGGGCTCGGTGCAAACCATGGAGCTGGAGCACTACCCCGGCATGACCGAGAAGTCCATCGAGGCCATGGTGGACGCGGCCTTTGCGCGTTTTGACATTCTGGGCGCCCGTGTGGTGCACCGTGTGGGGGTGCTGCGGCCCACCGATGGGGTGGTGCTGGTAGTGGTGACTTCGGCCCACCGTGGCCAGAGCTTTCAGGCCTGCGAGTTTTTGATGGACTACCTCAAGACCCAGGCGCCGTTTTGGAAGAAGGAGCAGACCGCGGAGGGGGCGCATTGGGTGGACGCGCGCGTGAGTGATGACGCTGCCCTGGCCCGCTGGGGCATAGAGGCGCGCAACGCCTGAGCCCCCTGCGTTAAAAAGCGTAGCACGCAGGCCCTGAAAACAGGCGTTTTGGGCCTGATCCCTCTACAATCATTTGCGGGTTGATGCTGTGGGAAGTTGCCCAGCTCAGTCTTCGCCTTACCTCAATACACAAGGGTAGAAATGGATTTCCGGCGACTCGCACTGCGGCTAGGAGGGGGAGTGGTGGTCACGCTGTGGAGTGCCTGGGCGTTGGCTGCGCCCCTGCCGGTGGACTACCACTGCGGTCTGCAGTCGGTCCAACAGACCATCGCCCAGCCCGCAAGCGCTTGGATCGCGGCACCCGAGGGGAAAGCACCCGTGGACCCCGAGGGCGGTGCCTGCTGGGTCCGGATTGCCAGCCTGCCAGCCGGCCAGGCGCTGGAAACCCGGCCCTGGTTGTCCTTTGCCGACCTGAATGTGCAGCGTGTCAACATTGCGCTGTTCGATGCGCAGGGCAAGCCGTTGGGGCAGGCGCTGCGCCTGGGCCAAAGCAGCGGGGCCCTGGTCACTGGCCTGCGGGCCATTTTCACCCCCGACGCGGCGGCTGTATTTCCGCTCTATGCCCGCTTTGAACCCGCCCTGGGCGCATTGGCCTACCCAGGCTTGGCGCGCACCCTGTTGGTAGAAGCAGTGGTGCCCGAGGAGAGCCTGCGCGACGAGCACGGCACAGACCTGCTCAACCACAGCGGTGCGGTCTTCCTGTTCACCACGGCGCTGGTTGCGCTGTTTTTCAGCATCACCCTGCGGGAGGCCAATTACGCCATTTATGCGCTCTATGCGGGAGTGCAGTCGCTCACCATCTTCACCAAAAGCGGGCTGCCTTTTGTGCTCGACGCGAGCTCTCCGCTCTGGCTGAATGCCTGGATTTTTAACTACCTGGTGGGCGTACTCTCCGTTTTGTTGAGCGTGCGTTTTGGGCGGTTTGCCAGGCACAGCCCGCGCACCACCAAGGTGGCCTACGGCGTTGCAACGTTGTTTGCCAGCATGATCCCCTTGCACTACCTCTGGCCCAGCCTGGCCAATGTGCTGATTTACGCACTGGTGCCGCTGCACTTTTTGGTGCTGCTCACGGGCAACTGGCGCGGCTGGCGCGGGGGAGAGCGTGGCTGCGGAATTCTGCTGCTGGGGCTCACCCCCATTGCGATTTACTGGTCCGCTTTTTTGCTCTACAACGTGGTGCTGCGCGAGCCCATGCCTTCGGCTGTGGCGCTGGGCTCCACGTTTGATTTTGCGCGTACCTTGTTGCTGCCTGTCGCGTTTTGTTACGGCATTGCCGACCGCACCTTGCGCTTGCAGCGCGAGACCTCGCGCATGGCCCGCTTTGATGCACTCACCGGACTGCTGAACCGTGAGGGCGCGCGCCAGTACGGCCAGTTGCGCATCGACGAAGGGGACGTGCCGGCCGCCCTGATGCTCAATGTGGAGCGCTTCCACGCCATCAACGAAACCCTGGGACCCATCTTGGGCGACCAGATACTCAAGGAAACCGGGCGCCGCTTGCAGGCCGTATGCCAGGTGCATGCCACGGCCTGTGTGGGGCGCATGCATGCGGACCAGTTCTGTCTGGTGTTCCCTAGTGACATCAGTCTGGCAGCCATGCGCGAAGAGGTGGACTACGCATTCAACAGCCCTGCGGAGATCGAGGGCCAGGCGGTGGACATCACGCTCGCCGTGGGCGTGGCCCTGCCGCCACCCGACAAGGCCTCCATGGCCCAGCTGCTGCGCAATGCCGAAATTGCCCTGGACGCGGGCCGTGCGCAGCACCGCAACTGGCTGCAGTACCAGCAGGAAATGGAAACCAGTCAGCGCGCCGACCTGGACCTGCTCTCCGAGCTCAAGCGCGCGGTGGAGCAGGGCGAGTTGCGTATGTACCTGCAGCCCAAGGTGCGCCTGAGCGACGGCACCGTCAGCAGCGCCGAAGCCTTGGTACGCTGGGAGCACCCGCGCCGCGGCATGATTCCACCGGGCGACTTTGTGCCCTTTGCCGAAAAGACCGGCCGCATCACCCTCATCACCCGCTGGGTGCTGGAGCAGGCCATGCGCCTGGCTGCCAGCTACCGTGCCCAGGGCCGCCCGCTGCAGATTTCGGTCAATCTCTCTACCTTCGACCTGGGCGAGGCGGGCTTTGCGGCGCGCACGGCACTGCTGGCGCAGCAGGTAGGCGTAGACCCTGCTGACATCCGGCTTGAAATTACGGAGAGCGGCGCCATGCAGGACCCAGCCTCCGCGCTGGAGGTGATGAACGCCTTGCGCACCAGCGGCTTCAGCCTGTCGATTGACGACTTCGGCACCGGCTACTCCTCGCTCGCGTATTTGCAAAAAATGCCGGTGGCCGAGCTCAAGATCGACCGTGCCTTTGTGCGCAATGTGCGCCATGGCAGCGACGGTGCGGCCCTGCTGGAGTCCACCATCGCCATGGGCCACCGCCTGGGGCTCAGCGTGGTGGCTGAAGGCCCCGAAGATGCCGAGGAATGGGCCTTGCTGTGCGCCATTGGCTGCGACTACGCGCAAGGCTGGTACGCTGCGCGGCCCATGCCGGTGCCGGAGTTCGAGCGCTGGTGTGAGACGCAGCTGCCTTTTTTACGATGAACTAACGATTAAATTTCCAGGGAGGATTCGCTATGCACTGGCTGTCACACGGTGTGGAGCAACTGATCACCAACACACAAGAAGGCTACGCGCCCGAGGTGCTGGTGGTGGGTTCGGGTTACGGCGGCTCGGTGGCCGCCTTGCGCTTTGCCGAGCATGGCCAGAGCGTGGCCGTGCTGGAGCGCGGCGCAGAATACCTGGCCGGTGAGTTCCCTACTGATTTTGGCCAGTTTGGTGGCTTTGTGCGCGCCGAGGTGGGCGGCAATCTGGAACGTGGGCAGGGCCCCGCGGCCATTGGCTACGAAGACGCGCTGTTCGACTTTCGCGTGGGCACCCGTGCCAGTGCGCTGGTGGGCAATGGCCTGGGCGGTGGTAGCCTGATCAATGCGGCCGTGGCCTTGCGCCCCGACCCGCGCGTGTTTCAGCAGGACGCCTGGCCAGCCGCAGTGCGCGAGGCCTCGCTGGATGCCGACTACGCGCTGGCCACACAGGTGCTGGAGATCCAGTCGCCCCAGGCACAGCGTGCCTCACCGGCCTGCGTGCCGCAGCACACCGCCAAGTACCAGCGCATGCAAGAAATTGGCCAGGCGGCAGCCGACCGTTTTGGCAGCACCCGTCTGAAGGTCAGTACCGAAGACGTGCCCCTGGCTATCGAATTCCGGGCCAATGCCCCGCTAGGGCTGGGCCCGCGCGATGCCTGCGTGGGTTGTGGCGACTGCTGCTCGGGCTGTAACCACAATGCCAAGCTCAGCCTGGATAAAACCTACCTGCCACGTGCCGCACAAGCCGGTGCCCAACTGTTCACCGGGGTCAGCGTGCTCTATGTGTCGCACAGCCCCGATATGGCCCACCCCGGCCGTGACTGGGTGGTGCACTGCGTGCGCACCACCGAGCGCGGCACCTGGGAGCAATCTTTCGAGGCGCCCGAAGGCGCGCTCAACGGCGCCTACGAATTTGTGTTGCGCACCGGCCGCGTGGTGCTCAGCGCCGGCACCTTTGGTTCCAGTGAAATCCTGCTGCGCTCGCGCGAGCACGGTCTGCCCGTGGCCCACAGCTGGCTGGGCAAGGGCATCTCTGCCAACGGCGATGACTTGAGCGCGGCCTATGACATGGCAGACACGGCCAACGCGCTGGGGGAGGGCAGTGGCACCGTGCGCGCCGCCACCGACAAGGTGGGGCCCACCATCAGTGCGGTGATCCGCTTTCATGACCAGTTAGACCATACCCAGAGCACCGTCACCGAAGACGGTGGCATTCCCGGCATGCTCGCGCCCATTGTGGGTGAGGCCCTGGCCACGCTGGGCGTGCTGCCCCAGCTGGCGCGCTTTGGCTTGCGCCAGACAGGTGGACAAGACCCGCTGGTGGCCGACCCACGGCGCACGGCCCGCAGCCTGGTCATGCTGGGCATGGGGCACGACAGCTCGGCGGGGCAGGCCCAGCTGGCCAAACGGCAGTCGCGTATTGCCTGGTCCTGGGGCAGTGGCGCGGTGGACCCCGCGCCCGTGCTGCACCGCAGCCGTGCCGCCAGTGTGGAGGGCGTGGGCGCAGAATTTTTGCCTAACCCGG
Organism: Rhodoferax sp. XS2R6; assembly: GCF_056521365.1. NCBI lineage: Bacteria > Pseudomonadati > Pseudomonadota > Betaproteobacteria > Burkholderiales > Comamonadaceae > Rhodoferax > Rhodoferax sp. XS2R6. The sequence goes on from NZ_JBWMAY010000002.1 coordinate 645,386, forward strand.
GGAGCGGTGTGCTCCCCGACAAGATTGCCAGCGTGCTCAGCGGCCCCAAGGCCGACACCAGCTGGATCACGGTGCACCCCTTGGGCGGCTGCCGTATGGCCGCCTCGCCCGCACTGGGCGTGGTCAACCACCAGGGCCAGGTCTTCCTGCCCGATGGGAGTGTGCACACCGGCCTGGTGGTGGTGGATGGCTCCGTCATCCCCACCTCATTGGGGGTGAACCCCTTGCTCACCATCACCGCACTGGCCGAGCGCACCTGCCGCCTGCTGTTGCAGGACGAACCGGCCCGCACGTCGCACGCACGCACCTTGCCCCCATACCCGCCCGTCGCCCCCATGGTGAAAGCCGCGCCCGATGCACCCCATGGTGCTGTGTTGGCCGAGGTGTTGCGCGGCCCCTTGCAGCCCGAGCCTGACGTGGTGTTGCCAGCCTGGTGGCCTGCCGGGCCAGTTGCACCTGCTGCTGCGCTGTTTCTAGAGATGGACGTGGCCGACTGGACCCGCCTGTGGCAAGACCCCAGCCACAGCCTGCAGGCGCTGCCAGGCACTGCCACTGCGCGCAGCCTGACTGCCTCGCGCCTGGTCATTGATGCTGCCCAAGGTCCGTCCACCGTGCTGCAGGTCACCGGTGGCACCGTGCAGCTGTTCCGTGCGGCGCCCGAGGGATTTTCCACACGTGTCAGTCGCATGGCCCGGGCGGGCTTGACCTACGGAATTGCGCGCTGGTACCCCGACAGCAAGCGCCCCAAGGAAGAAGGCAAAGAGAAACAAAAGCTGACCGATCTGATCTGGGACGGCGCCAAGCTACTGTGGCACGCCAGCGCTGCACGTACCTTTGACTACCGCCTCACGCTGAGCGACGGCGAGCGCAACTGGTACCTGCAAGGAGAAAAGCTGATCCAGCCAGCCCTGAGCTGGGGCGAGCTGCGGGCTTGGCTGCGCAAAAAATGGCAGCACGGCGGCTGGCCCGCCCCGCAGCGCCGCAGCGTGTGGGACGAGTTGACCCAGCTCGACGTGCAGCTTATGCAGGCCAAGGGAGGGCGTGTGCTGGCCACCGGTCGCCTGACCATGGACGTGCCAGAGATGGTGCGCCGCATTGCGCCGCAAATGAAGCCGGGCCCCGACACAGTCAACGCGCTGGCCGCCTTCATCACCTACCCGCTCACCATCGTGCGCTACGTGGTGAGCAGCCGCATGCTCGATTTCCGCCTGCCCGACTACAAGGCCGACCTGCCCGCCACCGACCCGGCCACGCTGCCCGACCAGGGCGACTTTGAGCTGACGGCCGACCAATACCCGCCCATCTGCCTGGCCGGTGGCGGTAAGGTGCTCCCGCAGGCGCCGGTATGCCTCACCGTGCCCCTGCGTGCCGGCGCGGATGTGTCTGATCCGAAGACCGAGACCATCCGCATCGGCCTGGTGCGTTATGCCCAGCCGCGGGTCGAATCCAGCGTCACCGCACAGGGCCTGCGGCGCTTCAAGTCCATCATCCTGCTTAACGGCTTTGCGCAAAACACCTTGCCCTTTGTGGCCGAAGAGCTGGGCGAACGTGCGCTGGCCGCCATGCTTTACGCCCAGGGCTGGGATGTGTGGCTGCTCGAATACCGCGTCAGCCCTTTCCTGCGCGCCTCAGCCCGGCTCTCCAGCATGGACGACATTGGCGCCTGCGATTTGCCGGCCGCCGTCAATCATGCGCTCGCCGTGTTGCAGGCTGAGCGCAGCGAACCAGAGCTGTTGCCCGGGCAACTCAGTGTGTTCAGCCACTGCGTGGGCTCTGCGTCCACCGCCATGGCCTTGCTGGGCGGCCACCTCATGCACGAAGCGGGTAAGCCCAAAGTGGCGGCGGTGCTGTTCTCGCAGTTCCAGCCCTATGTGATTGGCTCCGTTACCGCGCAAATGCGCCTGCAAGTGGCCTCGCTCATGGTCAATGCGCTGGGCCTGGAGTATGTGAACTTTGCTGCCGGAACGGCCCAGGCCAACGGCTTGCACGCCCTCATGGACCGGGCGTTTGCCAGCTTCCACTACGACGAAGCCGAGCGCTGCCCGCACGAGCACGACCTGCGCGTGCACCAGCCCGACAGCACCTCGTGCAAACGCATGGCCGGTTTCCTGAGCCGCCTGTTCCGCCACGACCAGCTCATTGAAAGCCAACCCGGCCGCCCCGGCACGCACGAGAAGCTGGACCTGTACTTTGGCCGCACCAACCTGGGTGTGTTCTTGCACGGCGCCAAGTGCGTGGAGTACGAGCACCTGGTGGACGCCGATGGCCAGAACATCTATGTGACGGATGAAAACGTGCGCCGCTACCTGGGCATGCCCGTCATGCTGCTGCACGGGGCCGACAACGTGTTGTTCGACCAGGAGTCGCTGCACGAAACCCAGCGCCAGTTCAGCCGCGCCTTTGGCGGGCAGCGCTTGGCCAGCAAGCTGGACCGCTTTTTGGTGGCACCCGAGCATGCGCACTTTGACTGCACCATCGGCAAACGCGCGCCCGAGGTCATCTTCTCGGAGGTGGTGGACTTCTTCAACCAAGCCCAGGCCGCAGACTTGCCCGAGCCCATGACGCAAAACCGCCTGCGCGCGCGCTTGCCGCGCACCGGCCCGCTGACGGGCTGGGTACGCCGCGAGGGCGCAGACACCGTGCTGCGCGTCTGGATGGAGGTGGACAACTCGCAGGCAGACACGGCGGTAGGTGCCATGACGCTGCTCTCGGTGGGGCGCCAGCGCACCGTGCAAGCCTGGCCACTGGTCAGCAGCCCGCTGGAGGGCCTGGTGGGCGTGGCAAAAGACGCCTCACCGGACCAAAGCATTGTGTATGCCGTGGCCGACCTGCAGGTGCCAGCTGACTGGCAAGGCGCTATCACCGTGGCCATGGTGAGCCTGCACCGCATTGCGGCCGATGCACCTGCCGATGGTGCTGCCCACACACTGCATTGGCCCACGGTGTGGGGGGCTCCGGTGACCGTGGAAGACGTGGCGCACAGCGCCGGGCGCAGCCCGGTGCCCGCAGTGCCACCCTCGGCCGAGGCTGCGAATGCCGACTACCGGCAAACCCTGGCGCAGGGTCAGGGCGCCGCAGGCTGGGAGCTGGCCCCCACGGCTATGGCCGTCCCCCATGCGGTGGGCCATGGCGTGCTGCAGCCCCAGCCGCTGGACCTGACACTGGACGATGCCGTGGCCCTGCTGCGGCCACTGGCCGCGCTGGTGCGCGAGCAGCGCGCCGTGGCCTTGCGTGCGCAGCCCGGCACGCTGTCGCGCCAGCGCCGCAGCCTGCGCTGGATGCGCGACTGCGTGCTGCGCCTGCAGGGCCAGCTGCTGACCCCGCAGGCCGGCTTGCGCTTTGTGGCGGCCACCTGCCGCCACCCCGGCATCACCGAGTTTGAAGCGGCCCGCAGTGACCACACCCTGCAGCAGCTGGCCCTGCGCCAGCGGCAGGCGCCGGCCTCGCTGATGTGGATGCTGGGCGACCAGATTTATGCCGATGCGCGGGCCGGTCTGGCCTCGGGCAGCTCGCCGATTGAAGCGCTGCTGCCGCGCTACCGCGAGGCCTTTGGTTCAACCGGCTTCAGGCAGCTGGCGCGCAGCCTGCCGCTCTACATGGCGATGGACGACCATGAGATTGCCGACAACTGGAGCCGTGACGAAGAGCGCCTGGGCACTGAGCGCGCCGTGCTCACGCGCAATGCGCTGAGCGCCTTTGCGGCCTTTCAGCGTGCCCACGGCCCCGCACCCCTGGGACCGCAGGGGCACGACGGAGCGGTTTCACACGCTGCAGCGGCATTTCTCTCGCTCAACACGCGGGTGCACCGCAACCGCGCGCTGGGTACCGCGCGGCGCCTGCTGGAGCCCGGCCAGTGGCCGGTGCTGGAGGCTTGGCTGCTGCAGGAGCAGGCGCGTGGCCACCACGCCAAGTTCATCGCCACGGGCGCGGTGCTGGCACCGGGCCTGGTGCAGGGGCTTGGCCGGCCTTCGCCCCGGTCCACCGACAACTGGCAGTTTGCCGAAGGCGATCGCCAGCGCGTGCTGGACTTCATTGCCGAGCAGCACATCAGCAATGTGGTCTTCCTCTCGGGCGACTACCACTGCGCGGCCAGCGCCACCATCACCTTCAGCCACAGCCCGGTGAAGGCCTACGCGCTGGTCACACCGCCACTGCATGCACCGCTGCGTTTTGCCAACGTGGCCGCCAGCGATGTGCTGGCGCAGGAGACGGTGCCGCTGGCAGGCGGCAGTGCGCACATCGCAGCGCAGGCCTGGAACGGCGATGGCTGGCTGGAATGTGAGCTGGAGCCCTTGGCCAGCGGGGGCCAGCGGCTGCGCGCCAGCTTCAGCATGCGCCGCTTTGATGTGGCCACGCCTGACCAGGTGCAGATCGACTGGACCCTGGGCTGAGGATTGCGGGGCGCGTGGCACGCTGTTTGATGTGGGTCAAACAGCGTGCCAATGTCCGCTGGCGTACGCCCACCGGGCTTGAAATGGGGCACCATGGCCCCAAGCTGGGTAGCATTCCATAAATCGTCACGAGAGCCGCCATGCGCATCGAAAAACTCACCACCAAGTTTCAGGAAGCCCTGGGCGAAGCCCAGACGCTGGCCTTGACCCACGACAACGCCTACATCGAGCCGGTGCACGTGCTCGCTGCCATGATCCGTGTGGACGACGGCCCCAAAGCGCTGATGAACCGCGCCGGTGTCAACGTGGCCGGATTGCTGGCTTCTGCCGAAGCGGCCATCAAACGCTTGCCCCAGGTGCAGGGGCACGAACAGGTGACCGTGGGCCGCGACATGGTGAGCCTGCTGCAGGCGGCTGAAAAAGAATCCATCAAACGGGGTGACCAGTTTGTGGCCGGCGAATTGTTCTTGCTGGCCCTGGCCGACCACAAGGGCGACGCCGGCAACCTGGCCCGCGCCAATGGCCTGACTCGCAAGAGCTTGGAAGCCGCTATTGACGCCGTGCGTGGTGGCCAGGCCGTGGACAGCGCGGATGCCGAAGAGCAGCGCGAGTCGCTGAAGAAATACTGCATCGACCTGACCGAGCGCGCCCGCCTGGGCAAGCTGGACCCAGTGATTGGCCGCGACGACGAAATCCGCCGCGCCATCCAGGTGCTGCAGCGCCGTACCAAAAACAACCCCGTGCTGATCGGCGAACCCGGTGTGGGCAAGACTGCCATCGTGGAAGGCCTGGCCCAGCGCATCGTGGACGGTGCGGTGCCCGATTCGCTCAAAGGCAAGCGCGTGCTGAGTCTGGACATGGCCGCACTCTTGGCCGGTGCCAAGTTCCGCGGCGAGTTTGAAGAACGCCTGAAGAATGTGCTGAAAGACCTGGCCAAGGACGAAGGCCAGACCATCGTCTTCATCGACGAGCTACACACCATGGTGGGCGCCGGCAAGGGCGAGGGTGCCATGGACGCCGGCAACATGCTCAAGCCCGCGCTGGCCCGTGGCGAGCTGCATTGCGTGGGCGCCACCACGCTGGATGAGTACCGCAAGTACATCGAGAAGGACGCCGCGTTGGAGCGCCGCTTCCAGAAAATCATCGTGGGTGAGCCCACGGTGGAAGCCACCATCGCCATCCTGCGCGGCCTGAAGGAGCGCTACGAGACCCACCACGGCGTGCAGATCACCGACCCCGCCATCGTGGCTGCGGCCGAGCTCAGCCACCGCTACATCACCGACCGCTTTTTGCCCGACAAAGCCATCGACCTGATCGACGAGGCCGCCAGCAAGATCAAGATCGAGCTGGATTCCAAGCCCGAGGTCATGGACAAGAAAGACCGCCGCCTGATCCAGCTGCAGATCGAGCGCGAAGCCGTGAAGCGCGAGAAAGACGAAGCCTCGCAAAAGCGCCTGGAACTTATCAACGAAGAGATCACCGCGCTGCAAAAAGAGATTGCCGACCTGGACGAGCTGTGGAAGGCTGAGAAGGCACAGGCCCAGGGGTCGAAAACCATCATGCAAGAGGTCGAGAAGCTGCGCTTCCAGATCAAGGAGCTGACCGACAAGGGCGACTTCAACAAGGCGGGCGAGTTGCAGTACGGCAAGCTGCCCGAGCTGGAAAAGCGCCTGCAAGACGCGCAGGCCCAGGAAGCCGGCAAGACCAAGGACGCCAAGGACGGTGGCCGCACCCAGCTGCTACGCACCATGGTGGGCGCCGACGAGATTGCCGAGGTGGTGAGCCGCGCCACTGGCATCCCGGTCAGCAAAATGCTGCAGGGTGAGCGCGACAAGCTGCTACAGATGGAAGACAAGTTGCACGACCGCGTGGTCGGGCAGGACGAAGCCATTGCGGCAGTTGCCAACGCCATCCGCCGCTCACGATCGGGCCTGAGCGATCCCAACCGCCCCACGGGCTCCTTCCTGTTCCTGGGCCCCACTGGCGTGGGCAAGACCGAGCTGTGCAAGGCACTGGCCGGCTTCATGTTTGACAGTGAAGAGCACCTGGTGCGCATCGACATGAGCGAGTTCATGGAGAAACATTCGGTGGCGCGGCTGATTGGCGCGCCCCCCGGCTACGTGGGCTACGAAGAGGGCGGCTACCTGACCGAAGCCGTGCGCCGCAAGCCCTATAGCGTGCTGCTGCTCGACGAGGTGGAAAAGGCCCACCCGGACGTGTTCAACGTGCTGCTGCAGGTGTTGGACGATGGCCGCTTGACCGATGGCCAGGGCCGTACCGTGGACTTTAAGAACACCGTCATCGTGATGACCAGCAACATTGGCAGCCAGCTGATCCAGAGCATGGTGGGGCAGGACTACGAGGACGTGAAAGAGGCCGTGACCGGCGAGCTGAAGAACCACTTCCGGCCCGAGTTTTTGAACCGGATTGATGAGACGGTTGTGTTCCATTCGTTGGACGCCGCCAACATCGCGTCGATTGCCAAGATCCAGTTGGCCACGTTGATGGGCCGCCTGGCCAAGATGGACCTGACGCTGCAAGTGAGCGATGCGGCGGTGGCCGAACTGGCCAAGGTCGGCTTCGACCCCGTGTTTGGCGCGAGGCCGCTGAAGCGCGCTATCCAACAGCGTATTGAGAATCCGCTGTCCAAGCTGCTGCTGGAAGGCAAGTTCCTGCCCAAGGACACCATCAGTGTGGGTGTGGACCCGATCCGCGCGCCGGGGGAATTCAGCTTTAGCTGACAGTGTTTACCTGCGGGTTAGTGGTCTTTTAGGCCTCTAACCCTTTTGGTTATTGCGCAAGCAGCTATCAAATGTATAGCGAATGGGGGCTGTGCGGTCACACGTCCCATTGCGCCCGCCGCGCCAGGCGTTCAAACGCCATGTCGGCAGCCACGGCCAGCAGGCCGACCAGCACCGCGCCTTGCAACACGTAGGCGTTGTTGAAGCCTGACAGCCCCACGATGATGGGCGAGCCCAGGGTTTTGGCGCCCACGGTGGAGGCGATGGCGGCGGTGCCGATGTTGATGATGACGGAGGTACGCACGCCGGCCAGCCACAGCGGCAGGGCCAGCGGCACCTGCACCTGCCAGAGCTGCTGCCAGGGCGAGAGGCCCATGGCGCGGGCGGACTCCTGCACGGGCTGGGGCACCGACTCCACACCGGCCAGCGTGGCCTGCAACACCGGCAGCAGGCCAAACAGCGCCAGCGCCAGCAGCGCCGGCAGCTCCCCAAAACCCACCACAGGCACGGCCACGGCCAGCACGGCCACGGGCGGAAAGGTCTGGCCCATGGCGGCGATGGTTTCCAGCAGCGGGCGGAAGGCGCGGCCTGCCGGGCGCGTGGCGGCCAGGCCGGCCGCAGTGCCCAGTACCACCGACACGGCACTGGACAACAGCACCAGGCCCAGGTGTTGCCACAGCAGCGCGGCCAGCGGCTCCTGCAGGTAGACCGGGCGCGGCAGGGCAGGGAACAGTGCGGCAAACAGGGGCTGGCTGTGTGGCAGGCCGTAGGCCAGCGCCATCAGCAGGGCCACGGTCCACAGCAGGCGGTCGGCCCACCAGGCACTTTTCAGGCGCGGGGTGTTCACGAAGTCCTTAGCCACGGTGCTGCGCTTCCAGCAGATCCGCCGCGCGTACCTGGCCCAGCGAATCGCCTGCAGCATTCACCACGCGCAGTGCGGACACGGCATGCGCCGCCATGTGCGAGAGGGCTTCACGCACCGTGGCGGTGTCGGCAATCTGCGCGTTGGGCGCGGGCTCGGACAGCGGCTGCACCAGCGGCGCAATGGGCCGCAGCGAGAGCAGCTTGAGCCCAAGGTCGGCGCGGCCCAGAAAGTCCGCCACAAAGTCATTGGCCGGTGTGGCCAGCAGCTCCAGCGGCGTGCCCACCTGTTCCACCCGGCCCTGGCGCAGCAGCACGATGCGGGTGGCCAGCAGCAGGGCTTCGTCAATATCGTGCGTGACCAGCACAATGGTTTTGCCAGACGCCTGGTGCACGCGTTTCAGTTCCAGCTGCAGGGCAGCGCGCGTCACCGGGTCCAGCGCGCCAAAGGGTTCGTCCATCAGCAGCACATCGGGGTCAGCCGCCAGCGCGCGTGCCACGCCCACGCGCTGCTGCTGCCCGCCCGACAGCTGGTGGGGGTAGCGGTGGCGGTACTGCGCGGGCTCCATGGCAAACAGCGTCAGCAGCTCGGTCACGCGCGCTTCGATGCGCTCGGCACTCCAGCCCAGCAGTTGCGGCACGGTGGCAATGTTGCGTGCCACCGTCCAGTGCGGGAACAGGCCCACCGACTGGATGGCATAACCCATGCGCCGACGCAGGTCGCGCACGTTGAAGCTGTAAATCTCTTGCCCGTCCAGCAAAATGCGGCCACCGTCGTGGTCCACCATGCGGTTGATCATCTTGAGTGCGGTGGACTTGCCCGAGCCCGAGGGGCCAATCAGCACCAGCAGCTCGCCACGCGCGATGGTCAGTTGCAGGTCGGTGATGGCGGGTGTGCCGTCGTAGGACTTGCTGGTGTGGTCAAAGGTGATCATGCGGTGGGGGTTTCCAGCAGCGCGGCCAGCGCCTTGAACAGGGCATCGGCCAACACGGCCAGCAGCACGATGGGCAACACGCCCAGCATCACCAGCTCGTTGGCCGCACTGAACAGGCCGTCAAACATGATTTGCCCCAAGCCCCCGGCGCCCACCAGCGCGGTCACCGCGGCCAGGCCCGTGGTCTGCACCACCGCCGTGCGCAGGCCCACCAGCAGCACCGGCAGCGCCAGCGGCAGCTCCACCTGCCACAGCACCTGCCAGTGGGCCATGCCCATGGCGCGCGCAGACGTGGTGGCCGCGGCCGGCACCTGCTCCAGCCCGGCCAGTGTGGAGCGCACGATGGGCAGCAGCGCATACAGCAGTAGCGCCAGCACGGCAGGTGCCAGGCCCACGCCGCTGATGCCCATCTGCCCCAGCACCGGTGCCTTTGCGGCGGCCCAGGCCAGCGGCGCCATCAGCAGGCCAAACAGCGCGATGGACGGAATCGTCTGGATCACATTGAGGATGGGAAACAGCGCCTGGCGCAGTCGCGGTGTGCGGGCCATCGCCCAGGCCAGCGGCACGCCGATGCCCACGGCCGGCATGGTGGCCAGCAGCACGATCTGCAGGTGGCGCAGCACGGCGGCGCCAAACACATCGCTGCGGTTGGCGTACTCCTGCGCAATGGACAGCTCTTGCCCTGTATCCAGTGTCGCCAGCACCGCCAGCAAGGGAAGAGCGGCCGCCATCAGCACCGCCAGGCGCGCCAGCGTGGCCAGCCGCAGCCGTGCCACGGCGTCCAGCGTCACCAGCCAGGCCAGGCCCATTAGCGTCCAGAAGCCGGCGCCCAGCGCGGTGCGGTGCAAAGATGATTCGGTTTGCGCCACGTGGTGGGCATGTGCGCCGGCCAGCAGCCACAGGGCGGGCAGTGTGGCGGCCATGGCCACTATCACCAGCGCCTGGGTGGCGCGGCGGTGGGCCTGCAAAGTGGCGATGGCCAATGCCGACAGCAGCGCCATCGCTAACCAGACCCAGGGGCCCAGCAACACATCAACCAGGTAAACAGGCTCGCCCGAGAGCAGGCGGTTGGGCGCCACGCGCACAAAGGGCAGACCCCAGGCGCCGGCCAGCGCCAGTGCAGCACACAGCGCCAGCACCGGGTTACAGCGCTGAGGGGGCGTGTCCGCCACGGCGGCGGCTATTTCAGGAAGCCCTTGCTGTGCAAAAAGGTGCTGGCTACCTTGCGGGGGTCCTGGCCTTCCAGCTGGATGCGTGCGTTCAGCATCTGCAGCGTGGGGCCATCCAGCGCCTTGAAGATGGGCGCTAGCACGGTGGCAATGGCGGGGTACTTCTTGAGCACCTCTTCACGCACCAGCGGTGCGGGCGCGTAGACGGGTTGCACACCCTTGGGGTCATCCATCACCACCAGGCCCAGCGCGGCCACCGGGCCGTCGGTGCCATAGGCCATGGCGGCGTTCACGCCCGATGTTTTTTCGGCCGCGGCCTTGATGGTGGCTGCGGTGTCGCCACCGGCCAGCACCAGCGTCTGGTCAGCCCGCAGCTTGAAGCCATAGGCCGCCTGGAAGGCCGGCATGGCGTCTGCGCGCTCCATGAATTCGGCCGAGGCCGCCAGCTTGAACGCGCCGCCCTTGGCGATGTAGCGCCCCATGTCGTCCAGCGTGCGCAGCTTGTTGGCAGTGGCCACGTCGCGGCGCACGGCAATCGCCCAGGTGTTGTTGGCATTGGCCGGCTCCAGCCAGACGACCTTGTTCTTTTCCATGTCCATCTTCTTGGCCAGTTCGTAGCCCGCGCGCAGGCTCTTCCAGGCCTTGTTGCCCTCGTCGCCCAGCATGAAGGCACCGTTGCCGGTGTACTCGGGGTAGAGGTCAATCTCGCCGGCCAGCAGGGCGGTGCGCACCACCTTGGTATTGCCCAGCGCGACCTTGTTTTCGGTCTTGATTCCGTTGGCCTCTAGCGCCAGCACCACGATGTTGCCCAGCAGCTTGCCTTCGGTGTCGATCTTGGAGCCTACGCGCACGGGGCTTTGGGCCTGGGCGCCCCAGCTGGCCAGCAGGCCGGCAGCCAGCACCAGCAAGTGGCGACGCATGAAGAGTGGGGAGGTACGCATGGCAGGGCCTTTCAAATGTGGGCAAAGGATAAGCGAAAGCGAATAGCCCGGGTAGCCCCCGGATGGACTGTGCTGTGGTGGAATGGGAGCCCCTGAATGTGACCCTGGAGCCTGCAATGAAAGCGATTTGGAACGGTACCGTAATAGCCGAAAGCAATGACACCGTGCTGGTGGAAGGCAACCACTACTTTCCTGCCAGCGCCCTGAACCGCGACTACGTGCAGTTCAGCAACCACAAGACCAGCTGCGCCTGGAAAGGCCAGGCCAGCTACTACTCACTGATGGTGAATGGTGAGATGAATATCGACGCCGTCTGGTACTACGCCGACCCCAAACCCGAGGCCGACATGGTGCGCGACCGGGTGGCGTTCTGGAAGGGCGTGCAAGTCACCGCCTAGGCTAATTTATTGGCCATATTGGCCTCTAGACCCGGTGGAATATGCGCGAGCAGCTATTGATTTGATAGCGTTCAGCGTGTGTTTAATATCTACCCAGCCTGCACTGGGCGTATGGAATGCCGAAACACATTGAAGGGAGAAACACCATGACAAACCAAGACACCCCTCACAACGGAGACTTTGCGTCCTTCCTGGAGGGAAAGACCAAGAATGCCCAGGCGCCCGCCACTGCAGGTCTTGATGTCCCCCCGGCTGCTGAACTGACTGCCACTCGGCCACGCCAGACGGTCGAAGACGTATTGGTGCACGGCGAAACGCCAACGGAAGAGTTTCTGGAGGAATGGAACGAACTGGAGAGTCTTCCCGAGCTCTCGGACGAAGAGCTGGCGCAACAAGCGCTGAACGCCCCTGGGGACGATAGCGACATCAACACGCCAGAGTGAACTTTCGATAGCCAGTCTCTTTCTGGCGGATCTCCCCAAATACTCCAGCCTGCCAAATTCACAACTTGGCGTTGCACTCCAATGACCACTGCCGTTTACGCAATCATCTTTTTGGTGTTCATCGCAATTTTCACGCGCGAGGTCATCGCTCCAGCGTCTAAAGCACATTGCGACAACCGATGGCTCATACTTGCTGGCAGCATCAACGTGCTGCAGATGTCAGCCGCCGTTGCAGCGGGATATTTTTTGCACGCGGCATTTGCCGGCCATTCGATCTGGAATCTCTCAGGCTCCATGTCGGCTCCCATCGCTGGGGGGCTAACGTTCCTGGTCGCAAGCTTCGTAGCCTATTGGTGGCACAGGGCCATGCACAAGAGCCCGCTGCTATGGCGTCTGTTTCACCAGTTGCACCACAGCCCCAGCCGCATAGAAGCCTTGACCGCTTTCTATGCCCATCCATTCGATTCCATCGCGGCAACTCTCATTACTTGTGTCGTGGCCTATCTGGGGTTTGGTTTTGATGCCAGCGCTGCAGCTTGGGCCATCCTTTACGTGAGCGTTTTCAATCTCTATATTCATTCCGATACGCCGTCGCCGCGATGGCTGGGCTATTTCATCCAACGCCCCGAAATGCACCGTGTCCATCACCAAATTGGGCATCACGCGCAGAACTACAGCCTGCCAGTCTGGGACCTGATGTTTGGTACGTGGAGCAACCCCACAAATCGGGTGGAGCGTTGCGGCTTTGAGGAAGGCCAAAGCGCGATGGTCTATGACATGCTGCGCGGGAAAGACGTGAGTTCTTGAAAGGCGTGTCGGTTAGGGCCTACGTCGCCAACCGAAATGATCCAGAGTCTCTATGCCTCATCGGCTGAAAGTAGCGCTTGCAGAGCACTGAGTAGCCATGGAATTTCGCTTTGAAGCGTCTTCCAAACCATCTCGGTGTCCACGTCAAAGTAGGCATGCACCAAGCGATTGCGCATGCCGACAATGGCCCGCCACGGAATGGAACTGTTGGTGGACTGAATGTCCTCGGAGACCTTGTTGGCGGCTTCGCCCAAGATTTCAATCGCCCGGACCACCGCGAACAGCAACATTTGGTCTGTTTGCAGGTCTGCTTGCTGCTTACCATGGACAAACTTCAATGCGGCCTGAGCAGCCTCCACCATGTGCAGCAATCGGATGCGATCTTCAGCGCGCATATTGCACTTGGGCGGTACGCACCACTTCGTCCCTGAAGTGACGCGATAAATCACGCGGCGTACGTAAATCCACTTTTCGTCCGCCCACCAAGGCCGAAAGCTCATCTTCCAACGCTGCCATACCCAACAGGCCAGGCACGCCGTCGGGCTCAAAGTCCACCAGCAAATCGACATCGCTGTCTGCCCGCGCAGTTCCTTTGGCTTGTGAGCCAAACAGGGCCAAGCTGCGAATCCGGTGGGATTCGCAGAACAGCTTGAGGGCTTGCTCATCAAGGTGAAGGGCGGGATGCATAGGTTTTGGGTGGAGCTGAATGGATGACATTGTGCCTTGGGGAGTGGGCTTTTCAAACTTTCGGCAAGCCTGCAGCGTGTCCCTTGTAGGCGCATTCCTACGCCAAGTCGGGATTTTTTCCTCTGGTGGCCACCGCGTGCGTCAGCCACACTGACCACGTGGTTTATCAAGTCACCACGTAAGGAAAATCCATGAACTCGTACCCCCTCTCTACCAATCAATCTCGCTTTTCGCGTCTGCACCCACTGGTTGCGGTTGCTGCAGGCTCAGTGGTTCTGGTGAGCCTGCTGGGCGCCGCTGCCATTACGGGCATTCTTCCCAACTCCAATGCCAAGGCGGCGTCAGATGGCGTTGCCATCAGTGCCCCGGTAGACGTGTCTGCCCCTGCTGCAAAACCTTCCGTGCAGAAGGCTGCGAGCCAGAAGCCAGCTACGCAAAAATCTTCCACCCAAGTGGCAGCCAATTCCAATGCCCCTGCGCAACCCGCTGCGGCTCCCGCCGCTCCGGCTGAGAAGAACAGCATCGTTGGTATCGGTGTAGGTGCTCTAGTGGGCGGTGCGCTGGGCAGCCAGATTGGCAGTGGCGACGGCAAGACCCTGGCCACCATCGCCGGTGCCGTGGGCGGTGGTTACGTTGGCAATGAAATTGCCAAGAAGAACGCTGCCCCTTAACCCTCTAGCCTCCGCTACGCGGCTTGCCGCCACTGGCGGATTTGCTCCACCGTGGCGGTGGCGCCACCGCACACGATGAACAAAACGTTGCGGTAGGGCGCCAGCGCCGCGTTGGCTTCATAGGCCAGCGCCAGGCTGGCGCCACAGGCGGACTCCACCAGCACGCGGTGGTCGGTCAAGAATCTCTCGCACGCCTCCAGCGCGCTGGCGTCTGACACCAACACACTCTGCAGCGGGCGCTGCTGCGTCCACTGGAGTGCTTGTTCGCACACGCGCTTGGCGCCTAGTGAACTGGCAATGCTGGTGATGCTGTCCAGCGCCACCGTGTGCCCGGCCTGCATGGCCGCGTGCAGCGACGCGGCGCCATTCGTCTCCACCGCAATGATGGGCACCTGCCCCCAGCCATTGCGTGCCATGCCCTCGGCCACACCCGACAGCAGGCCACCACCCCCCACCGACAGCACCACCGCATCGGGCACCACGCCCGCGCGGGCCACCTCGTCCACCATGCTGGCGTGGCCGGTCCACAGCAGCGGGTCATCAAACGGATGCAAAAACGCATCGTCCGGCCCCACCAGCGACAGCGCCAGTTCATTCGCCTCTTGCCACGATGCGCCGTGCACGATCACATCCGCATCCTCCAGCCGCAGCAGCTCTTGGGCCCGCGCCGTCGTGGTCTGCGGCACCACCACGGTCACGGGGATGTCCAGCACCCGCCCCGCATACGCCACCGCCATGCCCGCATTGCCGCCAGACGACGACACGAAGCGCTTAGCCCCGCGCTGCGCATGGATCTGACAAGCATGGCCAATGCCACGAATCTTGAAACTGCCAGGCGGCTGCAGCGCTTCCATCTTGAGCCAGACGCTGCGCTGCGCAGCGAGGCTGAGGGCGCGGGATTCTAGGAGTGGGGTTGCTAGGTGGAGGGGTGTTTGGGACATGGTGGAGAGGTTAACGCACGGTCATATACTGGCGCTAAAGCAAATAGAAAAAACGACTTAGTTGCTGCAAGGGAGGCGCGCGCTATGAATCATCTTTCAGATTTTTCGGACTTTTTGTGTTCTAAATCAGGTTGCACGTCGGGGGCGATCGCATGCTGATCATGAAAGTTTTGTCCGGTCTCGTTTTCATGGGTTCAGTTGCTTGGTATACCGCGCAACCGGGCTATGAGCCTGCCATTGCGATATTGACTTCTTTGTCCACATTCATTGCGGTTTGGCTGAGTGAGAAAAAAATAAAACGCCAAGCGAGGCAGAGCCAGACTGTCGCAGAAAACGGTATTGGTATTCAAGCGGGTGGCGACGTCAGTGTCGGTAATATTCGTTCCAGAGGAAAAACAAGAAATGCTGAATAGAGATCAAAGCCAAGATGTTGGAAATGGTGCTACAGCAATTCAAGCGAATGGCAATGTAACTATCGTCAATGTCGGGGTGTCCTCTTCGGAGGCTAGGCAAATTGCCTTAGATGTTGCAAAGGCGACGTTCTATGAACTGACAGGCGTAGCAAAAGATATTGCTAGTGTTAGGGCGGAAGAGATTACAGATCAGGTAATAAAGAAGCTTGAGAGGGACTTCCCTGCTGGACTTCAAAAAGCTAAAGACCCTGATTTTCAGTTTGCACTCAATACAGTTCAAAAAGAATATGTACGTAGCGGTGACAAAGACTTGGGTGATCTGCTTGTTGATCTACTAGTAGATCGAAGCAAGCAGGATCAACGGGATATTCTCCAGATTGTTTTGAACGAGTCTCTTGCAACGGCCCCAAAACTCACAGACGCACATCTTGCGGCGTTGGCTGTGATTTTTTTATTTAAGTACACGCAAAATCATTCAATTGGAAATCACCAAACCCTTGGCGCCTACCTCGATAAGCAATTATTGCCGTTCGTTCCCAAGCTCAAAAAAAATGAAGCTGGCTACCAGCATTTAGAGTTTTCAGGCTGCGGGTCGATAGCGATGGGTGAGCATTCTTTAGAAGCCATTTTTGGTCAGAGTTATCAAGGTCAATTCCTCAAGGGCTTCGATCAATCTGAAATTGCAGATCGAGCGATCAGTGTTGGTATGGACCCGCGCTTCTTTATTCACTGTCTAAACGATGCAGCAAAGTTGCAAGTCCGAGCTAATAACAAAGAAGGGCTTGAAAAGCTTTTGGATGCCAACGGAGTCTCCGTCGAAGATCGATCCCAGATCTTGGCGCTGTTCGATCTTGGAAAAATGAATGATTTAGAGATCAGGGAAAAATTAATATCTATCCGCCCATATATGTCTGATGTTTTTGATGTGTGGAAAGATTCCCCGATGAAAAGCTTTACGTTGACCAGCGTTGGTATGGCAATCGGGCATGCAAATATCAAACGTCTAATCGGTGAGTTCGCGAGTCTCTCAATATGGATCAATTGAGAGAAAGTCTCGCGGTCCGACTAAGGCCAAGTTAGGAGATATTTGGTTTGACCATCTGAATTAAGGCCTTATCCCGCCATCAACCTCCGCACCGCCCCCCGCGCCTCCGCCCTCAGCTCCCCCACATCCACCCCCCGCAGCACATCGTTTTCCACGACCCGCTGCCCATTCACCCACAACCCTTTGAGCGCCGGCCGCCCGCCACTGGCCACCGGGCCCACGGCCACGTCGTGCAGGCCAAAGTAACGCGGATCGTCCAGCGCGTAGAGCGCGATGTCGGCGGCCATGCCGGGGGCTAGCGTGCCTATGGCGTCCAGGCCCAGCACCTTGGCGCCGCCGGATGTGCCCCAGGCCACCACGTCGTCGGCAGTCACAGCAGTGCTTTCTCCTTCACCCTTGCCACCGCGATAGAGGGGCTGGCAGCGGTCACCCACCGCAGCGCGCTGCATGAGCCAGGCGGCGTGCACTTCGGAGATCATGTCGGCCGCCTCATTCGATGCTGCGCCGTCCACGCCCATGGAGATGGGCACGCCGGCCGCCTGCAGCGCTAGGATGGGCGCAATGCCGCTGCCCAAGCGGCCGTTGCTTTGCGGGCAGTGGGCGATGCCGGTACCGGTGCTGCCCAAGAGGGCTATCTCTTCGGCGTCGAGCTTCACCAGATGCGCAAACCACACATCGCTGCCCAGCCATTCGTGCTCGGCCACAAAGCGCACCGGGCTCATGCCGTGCATGCTGTGCACGGAGTCCTGGTAGCTCACCGTCTCTGACAAATGCGAGTGCAGGCGGATGCCCAGGCCGCGCGCGGTGCGGGCGCACTCCACCAGTTCGGCAGGCGCCATGGAGTAGGGCGGTGTGGTGGGCGCCATGACCACGCGGCACATGGCGTTGGGGGATGCGTCGTGGTAACGCGCGGTGAGGCGTTGCACATCGCCTAAAAAGGCGTCCAGCGATTCGGGGCGGAGGGCTTGGGGCAGTTCGGCCTCCAGCTGGCGCACCTTGGTGGCGCCGCCACGGCACAGCACCATGCGCAGGCCCATGCGCTGCGCCTCTTCAAACAGAATGGCCGAGCTGTCAAACGGCATGCCGGGGTAGTACAGGTAGTTGTGGTCGGCCACGGTGCCGCAGCCCGAGAGCGCCAGCTCCAGCAGGCCAATGCGCACGGCGGTGCGGAACAGGCCTTCATCAAACGCGGCGCGAAAGCGGTAGGGCGTGGCGGCCAGCCAGGCGGTGAGCGGCAGGTCTAGTCCGTGCGCGTCGCCCTTGATGAGGGACTGGAACAGGTGGTGGTGGGTGTTGACCCAGGCGGGGTAGACGACGCAGTCGGTGGCGTCCACCACGCGTTCACCGGGCTCGGGCGTGAGCTGGCCGATTGCGTCGATGAAGTTCCCGCGTATGCGGATGTCGGGCCCGGCGCTGCGCGAGACGGCGCCGCGCTGGCCGGTGACAATGGCGGCGGCGTTGCGGATGAGGGTAGAGGTCATAGCGAAGTTTGTTGTTAGGCGCCTTGCGCGCTGTCGTGCCAGTGGCCCAGGGCTTTTTTGCTGAGCCAGTCCATGCTGAGGAAGAGGGCGATGCCGGTGAGCGAGATGAGGGCGAGTGCGGCGAACAGGCGCGGGATGTTGATCTGGAAACCGGCCTGCAAGATCTCGTAGGCTAGGCCCGCGCCGGTGCCGCCGGTGCCGGCCACAAACTCGGCCACCACGGCGCCGATGAGGGCCAGCCCGCTGGAGATGCGCAGCCCACCAAAGAAGAAGGGCAGTGCGCTGGGGATGCGCAGGCGCACCAGCGTTTGCCAGCGGCTGGCGCGGTTGAGCTTGAACAGGTTGACCAGTCCGGGGTTCACGCTGCGCAGGCCCAGCACGGTGTTAGAGATGATGGGAAACACCGTGACCAGCGTGGCGCAGATGACCAGCGCCAGCGTGGGCTGCTTGACCCAGATGATGATGAGCGGCGCCACCGCCACCACGGGGGTGACCTGCAGCAGGATGGCGTAGGGGAAGAGGCTGGCCTCGATGAAGCGGCTCTGCACAAACAGAAAGGCCGCGATGACGCCCAGCACCGTGGCCAGCACAAAGGCCAGCACGGTGATCTTCAGCGTGGTGCCCAGCGACAGCAGCAGCGAGGGGCCGTCGGTCAGCAGCGTGTGCGCAATGTCGCTGGGCTTGGGAACCAGGTAGACCGGCACCTGCCAGGCGGTGCAGATGCCCTGCCACAGCAGCAGAAAGACGGCACCCACGACCAGCGGGGCCAGCCATTTGAGGGTGTTGGCGTTTTTGAAAAATGAGGTTTGCATGGCGGGTGCTCCTTAGTGCAAATCGGCTGGGTCGCTGGCGGCCATCAACAGGGTGGACAGCTCGCGGCAATGCTCGGCAAACGGGGGCGAGAGGCGGTAGGCCTCGGAGCGGTCGGGCTCGGGCAACGGTACATCGGCCACGATGCGGCCGGGGCGCGCGGCCATCATCACCACGCGGCTGGAGAGGAACACCGCCTCGTAAATGCTGTGAGTGACAAACACCACCGTCAGGCCCGTGGCCTGCCAGAGTGCGCGCAGGTCGGTGTCGAGCTTGTTGCGGGTGAACTCGTCCAGCGCACCAAAGGGTTCGTCCATCAGCAGCACATCGGGCTTGGTCACCAAGGCCCGCGCGATGGAGGCGCGCATCTGCATGCCGCCCGACAGCTCGCGCGGGTAGGCATGGCCAAAGGCGCCCAGGCCCACTTGCGCCAGGGCCTGCGCCACGCGTGCATCGGCCTCGTGGCGTGGCACTTTTTGCAGGTCCAGCGGCAGGCGCACATTGGCGGCCACGGTGGCCCAGGGCATGAGCGTGGCCTCCTGGAACACCATGGCCGATGTGAGGCCGGACTTGGATGGTTGGTCGGCCCCGGCCCAGCGGATGTGGCCGTGGCTGGGTTCCTCCAGCCCGGCAAACATCTTGAGCAGCGTGCTCTTGCCGCAGCCCGAGGGGCCGAGCAGGGACACAAAGTCGCCACGCTGGATACGCAGGCTCATGCGGGCCAGTGCGTGGGTGCCGTTGCCATAGGTCTTCTCCACTTTGTTGGCGTGCAGCACGGTCTGTGCATCGGGCAGCTGCAGTGCCGGGGCTTCGTCGTCGGCAATGGCCGTGTCGGTGCTGGTTTTCATGAGCATGGTCACTCCTTCACAGAAGATTCGGGGTGGATGGGCACCACGGTGCGGCGGTTGCCGGCGTGCATTTCCACTTCGCCGTGTTCGGCCAGCACGTCCATCAGCATGCGGCGTATCAGCAGGCCGGGCTTGTCGGACGGCATGTGAAATTCCTGGCGCCGGCGGGTGTCTATGCAGGCATCGGGGTCGGTGGCTTCCAGGATGTCGCGGTCCTCGCCGGTGATGGTGGCGTCCCAGTCGATCAGCTCCTGCGTGCTGCACTGTTCTTCGGTGTCGTTGCGGTACAGCCACTGCACCAGCATGAGGCGGTCGTCGCTGATGGGGGTGGCGCAGTTGTAGATGATGTGGTCGATGCCGCTGTCGGGGTAGTGGCAGCCAAAGCGGCGCGAGAAGGGCAGGTAGTACTTGTTGGCCAGGCGGCGCGTGGTGGTGGGCGCGGTGCTGCCGGTTACGCGGTGGCCGGCGGGCGGGTTGTTGATAGGGATGGTGGTCTCGCCCTCAAAGCCAAAGTCGGTTTCCGCCAGCTCGTACTTCTGTGGCACGGGCTGGTTCAGGATGCCGAAGTTGGCCTTGTGCACAAAGCTGAAGTGCGAGTTGTCAAACGAGTTCTCCATCACGCGCACCGGGCTGGTCTTCCACTCTTCATAGAACTGGAAGATGCGGCGGTAACCCGGCGCGCCGTCTTCAGGAAAGTGGGGGATGGGGCGCAGCGGGTCTTCCAGCGCTACCCACACGTAGCCGTATTTCTCCTGGCAGTGGAAGGCGGGCACCTTGGCGCCAGCGGGGATGGCGGCGTCGGGGTTTTGCGGAATGCGCACGCAGCTGCCGCTGCAGTCATACGTCCAGCCGTGGTAGCCGCAGACGATGTGGTCGCCTTCGACAAAACCCTTGGACAGCTTGGCGGTGCGGTGGCAGCAGCGGTCGCGCAGGGCGGCGGGTTCGCCATTTGCCTTCTTCCACAGCACCAGGTTTTCGCCGAGCAGCGTGAAAGGTTTGGGGCCATCGTCCAGCTGGCTGATGGGCATGAGTGCGTACCAGAAGCGGCGCAGCACAGGTTGTTGGGTGACCAACATAGTCGTATCTCCAGATTTGCCACTGCGCCTGTGCAAACAGGTGCAGCGGCGCTGGCCGGCGCGCCAGAATGGTCGCCTTCGCCAGCAGGGCACATCGCACTAGGCAGCCAGGGCCGCCTCGTGCGTGAGCCGGTACATCAACTCAAAGTGCTCGCCCGCAGTGCGGGTGGGCAGCTCGGTGTCGTCCCCCGTGCGGAAGGCCTTCAGGCACGCGATGCGCGTGTGGTAGTTCAGGTCCTGAAAGAAGGGGATGGAGTAGCGGTGCTTCTGCGGCGAGCGGTTGCGCACGCGGTGGCCGTTGGAGTGGTACGCCCCGTTGGTCCACACCGGCATCATGTCGCCCAGGTTCACCACAAAGGCGCCGGGCACCGGGTCGGCATACAGCCACTCGCCGCTGGCGGCTTGCACCTCCAGGCCGCCGGTGGCGTCTTGCAGCAGGATGGTGAAGGCGCCCCAGTCGGTGTGCGCGCCGCAGCCAATCTGGTTGTTCACCACCTTGGCCTGCGGCGGGTAATGCAGCAGGCGCAACGTGGCCATGGGGTCGATGAGGGCTTCGTCAAAAAAATCCTCACGCTCGCCGGTGGCCACGGCAAAGATGCGCATCAGCGTTTCCGAGATGCTGCTCACCTTTTGCAGGTACAGCTCGCACAGCGTGCGAAACCAGGGCAGCTCGGCCTCGGTGGGCCACTGGTTGGCACCGTAGTTGGGCAGGCCGGCTTGCACAAAGGGGTGGTCTGCCGGGGTTTCGTGGCCCAGCAGAAACGACTCCTTCAGGTCGGGCGGCGAATCCACATCCAGCGCCTGCGAGCCGATGCTCTCGTAGCCGCGGCGTGCGGTGTTCACGGCCAGCCGCTGTTTGGCGGCATCGCCCTGGGCGAAGAAGCGTTGCGCCTGCGCCAGCATGGACTCCATCTCTTCACCGGCCAGGCCGTGGCCCACCAGGTAGAAGAAGCCAATCTCGCGGCAGATGCGGTCCAGCGCGCGGGCCACGCCGGGTTTGTCGCTGCCGTCCAGCCAGGGCCCTATGTCCAGCGTGGGCCGCAGCGCACGCACGGGTTCGGTGTACATCACCATGGTGACTCCTTGGGGTGTGTGCGTGCGGGGCTCAGGGCATGACCTTGAGGTCTTTGACGAACTGGGTGGTGTAGGCCTTCTTCCAGTCGGTGCCGGGCTTGATGAGGTTGGCCGAGACCATGAACTTGTAGGTCTGCTCCCAGCGTGCATCGGTCATGGTGCCTACGCCTTGGGTGGCTGCATCGCCACCGTCCACGGCCTTCACTTCTTTCAGGCGCTTGACGGCAAAGGCGATCAGGTCGTCTTCCATCTTGGGGTTGTCTTGCTTGATGAGCACATTGCCGGGCGCGGGGTTGGCCAGGTAGCTCTTCCAGCCTTCCATGGTGGCGCGCACAAAGCGGGCCACCACCTCGGGCTTTTCGCTCACCATCTTTTGCTGCGTAACGATGGTGGTGCCGTAGGGTGGGTAGCCATAGTCCCCAAACAGGAAGAAGTTGGCCGGCACATTGTTCTTCTGGGCGATGAAGGGCTCGGACGAGAGGTAGGCGCTTTGCGAGACGTTCTTGTCGGCAAAGAAGGGCTGCAGGTTGAAGGTGTAGGGGCGCACCTGCTCCGCGCCGTAGCCGTATTTGGTCAGCAGCCAGGGCAGCCAGCTGGTCTGGGCCGAGCTGTTGGCCAGGATGGTTTTGCCTTTCAGGCCGTCCAGACCCTTCACATCCGCATGGGCCAACAGGCCTTGCGAGTCTTTCTGGAAAGACGCGGCCACGGTGACCACGGGCAGGCCCTTCTCAATGGAATTGAGCGTCTGGAAGTCGTAGCCCATGATGAAGTCGGCCTGGCCTGCGGTGAGCAGCTGCATGCCGTTGACCTGGGGGCCGCCCATCTTGATGGTGACGTCCAGGCCATACTTTTTATAGAGGCCGGTGGCCTGCGCCTGGTAGAAACCACCGTGCTCGGCCTGGGCGTACCAGGAGGTGAGCAGGGTGACTTTGTCTTGCGCCCAGGTGGCGCTAGACAGGGCTGCCAGCGCGGTGGCGCAGGCGAGGCGAGTGAAGTGTTGGGTCAGTTTGCGTTGCATCGTCAATCTCTCCAAAAGTTGATATGGAAAGACGACAGTGCCGGGCCAGGCGGCAGCCCAGGGGCTGCCAGTCTCTGTTGGGTGCGAACCCAAATGCTGCAAGCGAACCTTCAGCATGCGACGGCACTACCGTCACCAGAGCAATGACCGATAACCTGGGGCGGGTGCCCGGTGGTTACTGACAGCTTCTACTCTGATGTAGATCAAGCAATTGGTGTGCCAGATTTGACGCACTGCTTTGGTGTGCTGGGGTCAGAAGAAGGGATACGGCCCCGGGTACTGGCCGATGTAGCTGGTGTGGGTAACCAGCCCATGCGCGGGTTGCCACAGGTGCAGCAGGCCGGCTGCGGGGCCAATAAAGGACTGGGGCACGGCGTTGGGCGCCAGTTGCAGCGCGATCTCGGTGGTGGTGCTGGGGCAACTGGCCACCACGGTGCCGGCCCAGCGCCGCACCATGGGGCGGTGCACATGGCCGCAGAGCACGGCTTCTACATTGCTTACCGTGCGCAGCACAGCTTCCAGCGGCGCGGGGTCGCGGTAAGCGTATTCGTCCAGATACGGGATGCCGCTCACAAATGGCGGGTGGTGCAGCAGCACCAGCGTGGGTGTGTGTGGGTCGGCCTGCAGCGTGCGCTGCAGCCATTGCAGGCCAGCCGCGTCGACATCGCCATGGTGTTGCCCCGGCACGCAGGAGTCCAGCGCGATGATGCGCACCGGGTAGTCGTCCACACAGTAGTGCAGCGGGCCATCCGTCGGCAGGTACGTGTGGTTGGCAAAGGCAGTGCGGAAAGCTGTGCGGTGGTCGTGGTTGCCGGGCAGCACTAGGTAAGGAATGGTGAGCTGTGAGAGCAGGGCGCGTGCGTTCGCGTATTCCTCGGGCTCACCGTAGTCCACCAGGTCGCCGGTGATGACGACGAGGTCGGGCCGCCGGTCCAGCTGGTGCAGGTGGACGATGGCGTTGGTGAGCGCGCGGTTGGAGTCGGCCACGCCGCGGTACAGCTCGCCCGGCGGGCGCACATGCAGGTCAGACAGTTGGGCAATCAGCAAGGCGGGGCTCCACAAGAATCGGGCTTTGGTAGGCCCCGGGGCATGCAATGAACAGGCCATGGCCATGATACGCAGGCGCATATAGCGCTGCGGGGCGCAGCCGTTACGATTGGGCGATGACTCCCATTACTCGCCGCATCGTGCAGGCCGCCCTGTACGAAAGCATTGCCATTGCCGTTGTTACGCCCACGCTGGCGCTCGCTTTTGCCCATCCCCCCGGTTCGGCCTTTGTGCTGTCGGCCGTTATGTCCAGCATTGCGCTGGCCTGGAACTACATCTTCAACAGCCTGTTTGAGCGCTGGGAGGCGCGCCAGACCGTCAAGGGCCGTTCGCCCCTGCGCCGTTTTGCGCACGGCATGGGTTTTGAGGGTGGGCTGGCGATCATCCTGATGCCGGTGATGGCGTATTGGCTGCACATCTCGCTGTGGGCCGCCTTTGTGGCGGACCTGGGCCTGCTGGCCTTCTTCTTTTTCTACACCGTGGGCTTTACCTGGGCGTTTGACAAAATATTCGGACTGCCTGCGTCGGCCCAACCATCATCGTCTTGAAGGGATACGTCATGTATTGGATTGCCAAACCGTTGAAGTGGATCATGCTGGTGTCGGGCGTGCTGACCTGCACCATGCTGTATGCCGCCATCGACCCGCAGGGCGCCTTGCGCCAGACCTTTGGCACTACGCTGGAAGGGCCGCTGGCCGACATCGTGGTGCGCAACTGGGGTGTGCTGATCACGCTGGTGGGTGCGCTGCTGATCTACGGCGCCTACCGCCCTGCCAGCCGCCCGCTGGTGTTGGTGGTGGCCATCGTCAGCAAGCTGGCCTTTATTGGGCTGGTGCTGGTCTACGGCCAGGCGTATCTGGGCACGGCGGGCCTGGCGATTGGCTTTGACCTGGTGGTGGTGGGCCTGTTCATCGTGGCCCTGCTGCAGATGCGCAAGCCGCCGGTGCAGAGCTAAATAAGCATCAAATAGGCCTCTAGCCCCCGTGGAATATGCGCAAGCAGCTTCTATTTTGATAGCAAGCTGGGGTGGATCAGGCAGCCACCTTGTTCTTCAGGCGTAGCAGGCTCAGGCCCAGCAGCACAAACAGGCCGCCAGAGATGCGGTTAAACAGGCGCTGCTTGCGCGGGTTGGCCAGCTGCCCTTTGAACAGGCGCGCCACCAGCACATAAAACAGGTGCGAGAGCAGTGACATGGCCACGAAGGTGCAGGTGAGCACCGCCACCTGTTCCAGCACCGGCGCATCGGCCGTGATGAACTGCGGAAACAGGGCGGAGAAAAACAGGATAGCTTTGGGGTTGGTCAGCGCCACGCCCATGCCTTGCCCGTAGAGCCGGCGGGTGATGGCCTTGTCCGCCAGCGCGCCCGCTGCGTGCGTGGCGGACTCCGGGGTGGCAAACGACACCGCCTGGCTGCGCCACTGCCGGATGCCCAAGTAAATCAAATATAGGGCACCAGCCACTTTCAGGATGGTGAACGCCACGGCCGACACCGCCAGGATGGCGCCCATGCCGGCCATGGCCACGCCGGAGAGGATGAACAGGCCCGTGGCATTGCCCAGCGAGCTGGCCACCCAGTCCCGTTTGCCATGGGCCATGGCGTTGGAGATGGCCAGCAGCACGCCGGGCCCGGGGCTGAAGGTGACCAGAAACGCGACGCCGCAGAAGACCAGCCAGTTGGAGAAGTGCATGAAAAATTCCTTTGAAACGATTGTGCCTCGCCGGCTCAGCCCGTTACCTTGAAGTGACTGGGCGCCTTGCCCATGCTCTGTTTGAACATGGCGGAAAACGCGCTGTCGCTGGCGTAGCCCGCTGCGGCGGCCACCTGGGCGATGGGCACGCCGCGCGCGAGCTGGGGCAGGGCGTGGGCCAGCACGGCCTGGGTGCGCCATTGCTGGTAGCTGGTGCCCAGTTCGTCGCGGAACAGGCGGGCCATGGTGCGCTCGCTGGCGCCCACGTCGGCCACCCATTCCTTGAGCTGGCCTTTTTCGGCCGGGTCGCGCAGCACGGCTTCGCA
This sequence comes from Rhodoferax sp. XS2R6, assembly GCF_056521365.1. Taxonomy (NCBI): domain Bacteria; kingdom Pseudomonadati; phylum Pseudomonadota; class Betaproteobacteria; order Burkholderiales; family Comamonadaceae; genus Rhodoferax; species Rhodoferax sp. XS2R6. The sequence goes on from NZ_JBWMAY010000002.1 coordinate 671,197, forward strand.
CAAGGCGCGCAGGCGCTTGTCACCGTGTTCGGGGTGGGGCATGGGCACGCCCAGGGCCTGGATGTCGGCGCGCGCCATCTCATCCGCGGTCAGCGCCATCAGGGCGTCATCGCGTGGGCCGGGTTCGCTGCCCTCCAGTGCGTGCACCAGTTCGCGCAGCAGCTTACTCACTACCAGCACGCGGCAGTCGGTCCAGCTGGCGGGCAGCACGCTGGGGGCAATGTCCACGGTGCGCAGCTCGGCGGTTTCCAGCACCACCACGTTGTGTTGCACGTGGGGCGGAATCCACACCGCGCGGCTGGGCGGCACGATGAAAGTGGTCTGCCGCTCGCCCTGCGTCACGGTGACCTGCATGAGCCCGCTGGCGCAGTAGGTGAACTGCGACCAGGGGTGTTGGTGGGGCTCGATGTGGGCGTCCATGGCCAGCGAGCGGGCCCGGCTGCGCACCGGGCGCTGGGCTGTGGGTGGGCGTTTGGCCGAGGTGTCGAAGGACACGGAGTTGAGCGGGGCCTTGCGTTTCATGGCGTTGATCATTGGGTCAGGTTTGGCGGGATTTCGACAATTATTGTCTTTTTGTCGTAATCAAGAAAATGCTTTCGTCCGTACGATGCCCCACATGACCAGCGCCACACTTTCTTCCCCCGCCGCCGCATCCTTGGTTCCCATGAAGCAGGACGCTACCGTGATTGGCCTTGTCGGCTTGGCCCATGCCAGCTCGCACTTCGGCCATTTGCTGCTGCCGCTGCTGTTTCCGGTGTTTATGCAGGAGTTTGGGCTCAGCTACTCGCAGCTGGGGCTGCTGATGACCGTGTTTTTTGTGGTGTCGGGTGTGGGCCAGGCCAGCGCAGGTTTTGTGGTGGACCGGCTGGGTGCGCGGCCGCTGATGTATGTGGCCCTGGTCTTGTTCATGGTGGCCTGTGTGGCGGCGTCGTTTGTGACGGGCTACTCCGGCCTGTTTGTGGTGGCGGTGCTGGCGGGCCTGGGCAACGCCACGTTCCACCCGGTGGACTTCACTATCCTGAACCAGCGGGTATCCGCCCCGCGCCTTGGCTACGCCTTCAGCGCGCACGGGCTCACGGGCAACCTGGGCTGGGCCGTGGCACCGGTGTTCTTTGCCGGGCTGGGCGCTTTGATGGGCTGGCGCAATGCTTACCTGGCCGCAGCGGTGATGTACGCCGGTATCCTGGCGCTGCTGGTGGTGCAGCGGGAACATCTGAGCACCACAGTGGCGCCGCGTGTAGCGGAGCACGCCAAGACCGAACACGACCTGGCCTTTATGAAACTGCCCGTAGTGTGGTGGTGCTTCGGCTTCTTTTTGCTGTCCACCATGACCTTGGCCGTGGTGCAAAGCTACGCGGTGTCCATCCTCAAGGCCATGCACGGCGTGAGCTTTGAAGCGGCCACGCTGACCATTTCTTCCTACATGCTGTGCGGCGCGGTGGGCATGTTCATTGGCGGTTTTGTGGCGGCCAAGTCCAAACATTCCGACCGCGTGGTGGCCTGGGCCATGGCGGCCGGTGCCGTGCTGCTGGCCCTGTGCGGCACCGGCTTGCTGGGCGCCACCGGCACCATGGTGGTGCTGGCCATCACCGGGTTTGCGGTTGGCATTGGCGGCCCCTCGCGCGACATGATGATCAAAAAGGCCACGCCCAAGGGGGCCACGGGCCGCGTCTATGGTCTGGTGTATTCGGGCCTGGACACGGGCTTTGCCATTTCGCCCATCGTATTCGGCGTGTTTATGGACCGCGGCTGGTACGGCGCCACGCTGCTGGGCGCGGCTCTGGTGCTGCTGCTGAGCGTGGGTGCGGCGCTGGGTGTGGGGTTGCGTACTGCCAAGTAGCGCAGCGGCTGGGGCTGCGGCCCCGCGTTTCCTAATGCGATCCTGATATGGCGGGTGGTACGCTGGCGTGACCATGCAAGCCCTGTCCGCCACTCACCGCGTTTATCTGACCCCAATCGCCACCGTGCTGGCCCTGCTGGGCGCGGCCACCGGGCTGGGGTTCGCGCTGGACCAACATGTCTCGCTCACCAGCCAGTCCATGCTCTACGTGCTGGCCGTGGTGCTGGCGGCCTATACCTTGCCCTGGCTGCCCTCGGTGCTGTGTGCCGTGGTGGCGGTCATCGCGCTCAACTTCTTTTTTGTGCCGCCGCGTTTCACCTTTGCGGTGGACAGCCAGGAGCACCTGATCGGCCTGTTCACCATGTTGCTGGTCGCGCTGGTCATCAGCCATCTGGCCAGTGCGCTGCGCCGCAAGACCGCGCTGGCCCGCGCGAATGCCGAGCGGGCTTGGCAGCTGCAACAGCTGGCCACCGCCTTGGCGGACGCTGCATCTGCGCAGGCCGTGGCAGACTTGGGGCGCAGCGCCTTGGCCCAGGCCTTTGTCGGCCCCAGCGTACTGGCATTGAGTGCCGAGGTGGATGACCACGCCGCGCTGCGCGACGGCCTGCAGTGCTGCATGCGCGAAGCCGCAGTGCTGGGGCCGGGCACCGGGCGTTGGCCGGGGCTGGAGGCCTGGTACCTGCCACTGGGCGGCCCGACGCAGATGCATGGTGCGGTGTGTATTCAAACTGTGCGCGCCGATGACGAAGCCGGCCGCGACCATGCCCAGGCGCTGTGCGCCTTGCTGGCCCAAACCCTGTCCCGGCTGCAGATGGCGCAGTCCATGCGCGTGGCGCAGCAAGAAAGTCAGCGCCAGCAAGTGCAGAGTACCTTTCTGGCCGCCATTTCGCATGACCTGCGCACGCCGCTGGCCGCAGTGGTGGGGGCGGCATCGTCACTGCAAACCCAGCGTGACAAGCTCAGTGAGGCCGAGCAGCAGCGCCTGCTGGCCAGCATCATGGATGAAGCCAGCTACCTGTCTACCGTGACCGAAAACACCCTGCAGCTGGTGCGGCTGAGCACCACCACGCTGGACATCCGCCCGGACTGGGAATCGGTGCAGGAGGTGGTGGGCGCTGTGTTGGCCCGTGTGCGCCAGCGCGACCCGCAGCGCCGCATCCAGTCCCGCGTGCCGGGTGATTTGCCGCTGGTGCGGGTGGACGCCGTGCTGCTGGCCCAGCTGCTGAGCAATCTGCTGGACAACGCGCTGAAGTACAGCGACAGCACCATCGACCTGGTGGCCAAAACACAAGACGGTGTCGTTCAGCTATCGGTCAAAGACCGCGGTCCGGGTATTGCCGAGGACCAGATGGCTACCCTGTTTGAGCCCTATGCGCGCGGCGACCGCGCTGGCCCGCATGGTGCGGGCTTGGGGCTTGCCCTGTGCCGTGCGATTGCACAGGCGCACCATGCGACATTGGACGTGCGCCAGCGCCAAGGCGGTGGTTGCAGCGTGACCCTGACGTTGCCCGCGGTAGTGCAACCCCTGGCGGGAGATATGCCATGAGCTTGCGCGTTCTGGTGGTGGAGGATGACCGCGAGATCCGTGCGCTGATGCAGTCTTCGCTCACGGTGGAGGGTTTTGCGGTGCAGACCGCGGTGTCGGTGCGTGAAGCGCAGGCCCTGTTGCAACACGCTCTGCCTGATGTGCTGGTGCTGGACCTGGGCCTGCCCGATGGCGATGGCCTGGAACTGGTGCAGGCTGTGCGCAAGCAGCACACACTGCCGATTCTGGTGGTGTCTGCTCGCCACCAGGAGGCACAAAAAATTCTGCTACTGGACGCTGGGGCGGACGATTACCTGACCAAACCCTTTGGCGTGAGCGAGTTGCTAGCGCGCATCCGCGTGGCCCTGCGCCACCGCGGTACCGCCTTGTCACCCGCGGTCACGGTGCATGTGCTGGACGGCCTGCGCGTGGACCTGACGCTGCGCCAGGTGGAGCGAGACGGTGTGGCCTTGCACCTCACACCCACCGAATTCAAACTGCTGGCGCGCTTGGTGCGCAGCGCCGGGCGTGTGGTCACGCACCGCCAGCTGCTGGTGGACGTGTGGGGGCCGGAGTTCACCGAACACACGCACTACCTGCGCCTCTACATGGGCCAGCTGCGCGCCAAGATTGAGGCTGACCCGGCCGAGCCCCGCCACCTGCTGACCGAAACCGGCGTGGGCTACCGCCTGGCTACGCAGTAGACGGAAAGTCTTGCGGGCAGGCATTCCATATGCCTTCCTAACGCGAGGCGGGCGACAGTGCAGTCCTCTTCACTGTTTAAGTTTTTCATGCAATCCAACACGGCTCGCGAAAGTATGGGCGCCCTCACGCTAGGCGCCCTGGGTGTGGTGTATGGCGACATTGGTACCAGCCCGCTCTACACCATGAAAGAAATCTTCAGCCCCGCCACCGGCATTCCGCTGGACGCGCCGCACCTGATCGGTGCGGTGTCGGTGGTGTTCTGGGGACTGATGATGGTGGTGACCCTCAAATACGTGCTGCTGATCCTGCGTGCCGACAACCGGGGCGAGGGCGGCATCATGGCGCTCACCGCGCTGGCTGCCAAGGCCGCGGGCACCACACCGCGGCGACGTCTGGTGCTCTTGCTGACTGGTGTGTTGGGTGCGGCATTGTTCTACGGCGATAGCGTGATCACGCCTGCCATCTCGGTGCTCAGCGCGGTGGAAGGCCTGGAGGTGGTCACCCCAGCGTTCAAGCCTTATGTACTGCCCATCTGCGCTGCGGTGCTAGTGGGCCTGTTTGCCATGCAGCGTTTTGGCACCGGCCTGGTGGGCAAGCTGTTTGGCCCGGTCATCGTGCTCTGGTTTGGCGTGCTGGCGTTTACCGGTGTGCTGGAGATTGCGCAGAGCCCGCAGATCCTGGCGGCGCTGAACCCGCTGCATGCACTGGCGTTTTTGAGCGACCAAGGTTGGCATATGTTTGTGGCGGTGGGCGCCATTGTGTTGGCCTTCACCGGGGCTGAGGCCTTGTATGCCGACATGGGCCACTTTGGCAAACGTCCCATCCAGTTCGCCTGGATGGGGCTGGTGTTGCCTGCGTTGGCATTGCATTACATGGGGCAGGGCGCGCTGCTGATGCGCGATGCCACCGCGCTGGAGAACCCGTTCTACCGCATGTTCCCCGAGGCCTGGATCATCCCAGCCGTGGTGCTGGCCACCGTGGCCACCGTGATTGCCTCGCAGGCTGTCATTTCCGGGGCGTTTTCCATGACCCGACAAGCGATCCAGCTGGGCCTGCTGCCGCGCATGCAGGTGCTGTTCACGTCGACCAAAGAAGCGGGCCAGATTTACCTGCCCGGCGTGAACTGGCTGCTGCTGGTGGCGGTGTTGCTGGCCGTGTTTGGGTTTGGCAGTTCGTCGGCGTTGGCCTCGGCCTATGGCATTGCGGTCACCTTCACCATGCTGATCACCACCGTGCTGACCTTCTTTGTGGTGCGCCACGCGTGGAAGTACCCGCTGCCGCTGGCGATTGCGGCCACCAGTGTGTTTGTGGCGCTGGACGTGCTGCTGGTGGTGTCATGTTCGCTCAAGTTTTTGCAGGGCGGCTGGTTCCCGTTGGTCATGGGCCTGGGCATCTTCCTGGTGATGGCCACCTGGCACCGGGGCCGCGAGCTGCTGGTGGACGGCATTCGGCGCGACGACCCCGAGCTGGCGCCCTTTGTCGCGGCCCTGGCGCAAGACGGTGTGCATCGCGTGGCGCGCACTGCGGTGTATGCCGTGGCCAACCCTGACACCGTGCCCCAGGCGCTGATGCATAACCTCAAGCACAACCAGGTGCTGCACGAGCGCAACATCATCCTCAATGTGGTGTTCCACGACGTACCCTGGATTGCGTTTGACGAACGCTTGGTGGTGCAGACGCTGGCGCCCGGCTTCTGGACGGTGCAACTGCACTATGGGTTCAAAAACACACCCGACATTCCCAAAGCGCTGGAGCTGTGCCGCAGCCAGGGGCTGCCCATCAACCTGTTTGAGACCTCGTACTTCTTGAGCCGCGACATCGTGGTGCCCACGCGTGGCTCGGGCATGGCGCATTGGCGCGAGGCGCTGTTTGCGGTGATGTCGCGCAACGCGGGCAGCGCGGCCGACTTCTTCCGCCTGCCCAACAACTGCGTGATCGAACTGGGCGCGCGAGTGCAGATCTAGGCGCCGCGCTTGAGGTGTGCCAGGGGCAGCTCCGTGCTGCTCTTGATGCGCGCCAGCACGATGTTGGAGCGGATGCTGCCCACGCCCTGGATGCGCGTGAGGCGGCGTAGCACCTGTTCCGACAACACGCTGAGGTCGGCCGCCACGATCTGCAGGATGTAGTCCGACTCACCAGCCACCGAATAACACTCCAGCACTTCGGGGAAGCCGGCAATTTCGCGCTCAAACGCCAAGCCTTCGTCGCCGCTGTGGCGTGTCAGCGTGACATAGGAGATGGCGCGCACACCCAGGCCAATGGCCGCGGGCTCCAGCAGCGCTACATAACGACGGATGATGCCGCTAGCCTGCAGGCGCTGCACCCGGCGGCTGACCTGCGAGGCCGACAAATGCACCTGCTCCCCAATTTGCTGGTGGGTGGCATGCGCATCGCGCTGCAGTGCGGCAAGAAGGCTAATATCAAAGCTATCTAGCAGCGAATCTTCGTTTTTCTCTGTTTTCATGCATAAATTATGCATCTGTGCGGGCTGCTTCCCTGCAACTTGCACACCTTTTGCATGTCCAAATGACCACAATCAAGGCTTCAAGAACAGCGTTTGAGGAGCACGACCATGGCCACTGCAACAGGTGATTTGTTTGACAACCCGATGGGCCTGATGGGCTTTGAGTTTGTGGAGTTCGCATCTCCTGTCGCGGGTGTAATTGAACCTGTGTTCGAGCGCATGGGCTTCACGCTGGTGGCCAAGCACCGCTCCAAAGACGTGGTGCTGTACCGCCAGGGCGATATCAACTTCATCGTCAACCGCGAACCCAAGAGCGTGGCGGGTTATTTCGCCGCCGAGCATGGCCCCAGCGCCTGCGGCATGGCGTTCCGCGTGAAGGATTCGCACCTGGCTTACAAACGCGCTTTGGAGCTGGGCGCCCAGCCTGTGGAGTTGCGCCCCGGCCCCATGGAGTTGAACCTGCCTGCCATCAAGGGCATTGGCGGTGCGCCGCTGTACTTGATCGATCGCTATGAAGACGGCAAGTCCATCTACGACATTGACTTTGAATTCATAGCCGGCGTGGACCGCCACCCCGTGGGCCATGGCTTCAGCGTGGTCGACCATCTCACGCACAACGTGTACCGGGGCCGCATGGCGTACTGGGCAGACTTCTATAGCAAGCTGTTCAATTTCCAGGAAATCCGCTACTTTGACATTCAGGGGGAATACACCGGCCTTACCTCCAAGGCCATGACCGCGCCGGACGGGCTGGTCCGCATTCCGCTCAACGAAGAAGCGCGCCAAGGCGGGGGGCAGATCGAGGAATTCCTGATGCAGTTCAACGGCGAGGGCATCCAGCACATTGCCTTGCTGTGCGAGGACCTGCCCAGCGCCATCGACCGCTTGCAGATGGCCGGCATCCCGCTGCTGACTGCGCCCAACGACGTGTACTACGAGAACCTGGCCAAGCGCCTGCCGGGTCACGGCCAGCCCGTGGGTGAATTGCAGGCACGCGGCATTCTGCTGGACGGCACGACCGAAGGCGGCAAGCCGCGCCTGTTGCTGCAGATCTTCTCGCAGCCGCTGCTGGGCCCGGTGTTCTTCGAATTCATCGAGCGCAAGGGCAACTACCGTGAGGGTTTTGGCGAAGGCAATTTCAAGGCCCTGTTTGAATCGCTGGAGCGCGACCAGATCAATCGTGGCGTGCTCGAAGCCGCCAAGTGAAGCCAGGCGAACCGAGGAGACACACCATGAAAATCGACCGCATCCATCACGTGGCCTACCGCTGCAAGGACGCCAAAGAGACCGTGCTCTGGTACCAGAAGATGCTGCACATGGACTTCGTGCTGGCCATCGCCGAAGACGTGGTGCCCAGCACCAAGGCGCCCGACCCCTACATGCACATCTTCATGGACGCGGGCATGGGCAATGTGCTGGCCTTTTTTGAGCTGCCCACGCAGCCGCCCATGGGCCGTGACCCGAACACACCTGAGTGGGTGCAGCACATTGCCTTCCGTGTGAAAGACCGCGCGGAGCTGCTGGAGTTCAAGGTGCACCTGGAAGCGCAGGGCGTGGACGTACTGGGCGTGACCGACCACGGCATGTTCCACAGCATCTACTTCTTCGACCCCAATGGCCACCGCCTGGAGCTGGCCTGCCCGGACCCCGAAGAGACCGCCAAGATTGCCCAGGCGGACGCAGTGAAGTGGGCCATGCTGGAGGAATGGAGCGTGACCAAACGCGCACCCAAACACGCCGCCTTTTTGCATGCCAAAGAGCTGGGAGCCAAAGCATGAGCGCTGCGCTGATCACGCTGGATGCCACGCACGATCCTGCCACCCAAAGCTGGGTGGAGTCGGCCAACGCGATGGACGCGGACTTTCCTATCCAGAACCTGCCATTCGGCCGCTTCCGCCACAACCGGCTGGAGCCCTGGCAGATTGGCGTGGCCATTGGCGACCGCGTGCTGGACCTGCACGCCACGGGGCTGATTGACCACAACGACATGGCGCGCCTGATGGCGGCGCCTGTGGCCGAACGCCGTGCATTGCGTCTGGCGATCTGGGAAGGGCTGCGCGCGGGCTCGGCTCTTAAGGAGGTATGGACCGACGCGCTGCTGCGCCAGACCGAGGTGGAGCTGGGCCTGCCCTGCGAGGTGGGCGACTACACGGACTTCTACACCGGCATCCACCACGCCACCACGGTGGGCAAGCTGTTCCGCCCAGACAACCCGCTGCTGCCCAACTACAAGTGGGTGCCCATTGGTTACCACGGCCGCGCCAGCAGCATTGGCGCCAGCGGCCAACAGTTCCACCGCCCGCGTGGACAAACCCTGAGGCCCGGCGCCACGGTGCCGGACTTTGGGCCAACCGCGCGATTGGACTATGAACTGGAAATAGCGGCTTGGGTCGGCATGGACAATGCACTAGGTGCTCCTGTTTCCATAGCGGATGCCGAGGAACACCTGTTTGGCCTCACGCTGCTCAACGACTGGAGCGCACGCGATGTGCAGGCTTGGGAGTACCAGCCACTGGGCCCGTTTCTGGCCAAGAACTTCGCCACCACCGTGTCCCCCTGGCTGGTGACGATGGAGGCGCTGGCCCCGTTCCGCACCGCCTTCACACGAAATGCCGACGATCCGCAGCCCCTGGACTACCTGGACTCGGCGCACAACCGCAGCGCCGGTGCGCTGGACGTGCAGCTGGAAGTTTGGCTGCAGACGCCCGCCATGCGCGCGGCGGGCAGCGCGGGCGAACGCCTGTCGCAATCGAATATGCGCGACGCCTACTGGACGTTGGCGCAGTTGGTGGCGCACCACACGGTGAACGGCTGCAACCTGCGCGCGGGCGATGTGCTGGGCACCGGCACGCTCTCTGGTCCGGCGCCGGAGCAGGGCGGCTCATTGCTGGAGCTGACGCAGGGCAGCAAAGTGCCGCTCACGCTGGCGAATGGCGAGACACGCACCTTCTTGCAGGACGGCGACAGCATCATCCTGCGGGGCACATGCGAACGTGCGGGTGCACGGCGCATTGGCTTTGGCGAGTGCCGCGGCACAGTGCTGGCGGTGCGATAGAGGACCGTGGGCATGGCACACGACTACACCATTCCCCAGCGCTGGGAGCACTACACCGCGCAAGACCACGCGGTGTGGAAGACGCTGTTTGAGCGGCAAACCGCGTTGTTGCCGGGCTTGGCCTGCGCCGAATTTGTGGAGGGCATGCGCAACCTGCCAATCTCGGCCCAGGGCATCCCCAACTTTGCCGAACTCAACGACGTGCTGAAGCCGCAAACGGGCTGGCAGGTGGTGGCCGTTCCCGGGTTGGTGCCCGACGAGGTGTTTTTTGAACACCTGGCGAACCGGCGTTTTCCCAGTGGTAACTTCATCCGCGGTGCGAACCAGCTGGACTACCTGCAGGAACCCGATGTCTTTCACGATGTGTTTGGGCACGTGCCCATGCTCATGCACCCGGTGATGGCGGACTTCATCCAGATGTATGGCGAGGCCGGGCTGCGCGCCAAGCGCATCGGCAAGCTGACCGAGCTGGCGCGTGTGTACTGGTACACGGTGGAGTTTGGGCTGGTGAAGGAAGTGGTGAACGGTGCGCAAGCCTTGCGCATCTATGGCGCGGGCATTGCCTCCAGCTTTACCGAGAGTGTGTACGCGGTGCAGAGTGCGTCGCCGCATCGCATTGGTTTTGAGCTGGAGCGCGTTATGCGCACCCACTACCGCATTGACGATTTTCAGGAAAGCTACTTTGTGCTGGACAGCCTGGACGACCTGTTGGGGCTGGCCCGCATCGACTTTGCCCCGGTCTACGAGCGCCTGAACCACGGCCCCAGCTACCAGCCCGGCGATGTGCTGTCCACCGACACGGTGTTGCACCGTGGCAGCGGTGCCTACCACCGCGCCCACACCACAGTTGGCGCTTAAATTGGCCTCTAGCCCTTATGGGTATTGCGCGAGCAGCTATCACAATGGTAGCGCGGTGGTGCTCTTGATCTCTTCCATCGAGAACGCCGAAGACACCCCCGCCAACTGCGCGTTCTGGATCAACCGTTTGTAAAAGCGGTCGTAGCCTGCAATATCGGCCGCCACCACTTTGAGCAGGTAGTCCACATCGCCACTCATGCGGTGGAACTCCATCACCTCCGGCATGCTAGACACCGAGGCCGCAAACTTGCGTAGCCAAGCTTCGTCGTGCCGGTTGGTGCACAGGCTCACAAACACGGTCACCGGCAGACCGGCCTGCGCACGGTTCACGATGGCCACACGCTTCTCGATGAGGCCAGACTCTTCCATGGCCTTGACGCGTTTCCAGCAGGGGGTGGACGACAAACCCACCTTCTCGCCGAGCTGGGCGGCCGACAGCGTGCCGTCTTTCTGCAATGCGCCCAGGATGGCGCGGTCCATTCGATCTAGTTCTTTCATGCTGCTGATCTGCTTATTAAAAGAACGTTCATTCTACAAAGTGGCGATTATTCGGTAAATACGGAACAAATTTTTCCGATGAGCCACTTAATATTTGCAGCAATTCCAACTGCTTGCAAGGCCCGCCATGTACACCCCGCTGACCGAGATTTACCTGGACTGCAATGCCACCACGCCGCTGCTGCCTGCGGCACGCGATGCGGCTCTGCAGGCCATGGAAGCGCAGTTTGGCAACCCCAGCAGCAGCCACTGCACCGGCTTGCGTGCCCGGGCATTGGTCGATGACGTGCGGGCGCGCGCCAGCCGCCTGCTGGGCGTGGGGGCAGGGCGTCTGCTGTTTGTGAGTGGCGCCACCGAAGGCATACAGACCGCAGTGCTCTCCGCGCTGTGTGCGCTACGCGAACGCCGCGATGCGGGCGAGCGCGTGGACGGTCCGCTCTTGGTGGGGGCCACCGAACACAAAGCCGTGCCGCAAAGCCTGGCGCACTGGAACCGCGTGCTGGGCCTGAACCTGCCCATTGTGGAAGTGCCGGTGGACCGCAACGGTCTGCATGACATGGCCTTTCTGCAAGCCCATGTCGCCCATGCCGGCCTGCTGTGCACCATGGCCGCCAACAACGAAACCGGCGTGATCTCTGACATCGCAGGTATCGAGGCGTTGCTGCACGCGACGAACTCCCGTGCGCTGTGGTTGGTGGATTGCGTGCAGGCGCTGGGCAAGCTGGGTTTGAACCTGCAAGGCACGCGCATCGACTACGCACCATTCTCTGGCCACAAGCTCTATGCCCCCAAGGGCATTGGCATGCTCTATGTGCGTGCCGGCAGCCCATTCACCCCGCTGATGGTGGGTGGTGGGCAGGAGGCGGGCCGGCGTTCGGGCACGGAGAACATGCCGGGTATTGCGGCCCTGGGCGCGGTGCTGCAGGCGCTGGAAACGGGGGAGGGCGGGGTGTTTCGCTCCACCGCCTTTTTGCAGCAGGCGCGCCTGCGCTTGGCCGAAGCACTGCGTAATGCCTTTCCAGAGTTGTTGTTCAACATGCCCTTCGACGGCTCGTTGCCCACCACGCTGAATTTTTCGGTGCCGGGCCTGTCCAGCAAGGCGTTGCTCAACCTGTTTGACGCGGCCGGCATGCGCATTAGTGCAGGCAGTGCCTGCAGCGCGGCCAAGGCGGAGCCCAGCTTTGTGCTGTGCGCCATGGGACTGCCGGCCTGGCAGGCGGAGGGCGCGGCACGCCTCTCCATTGGTGCGCTCACCGATGACGCGCTGATAGACGAAGCCTGCGCGCGTATTGCCCGCTGTGGCGCGGCCCTGCAAAGCGCCGCGACCGCGGTGCAACCGCCAGCGATCACCCCTGTGGTACCCGCAGCGTCTTTGCCTGATATGCAAGAGAGCACACTGACCGCCGCTACCTTGCCCGCGTTTCTGCAAAGCCACCCTGACGCGCTGCTGGTGGATGTGCGCGAGCCGTTTGAACACGCGGTGGGCCAACACAGCCTGCCTTGGTCCACACTGGCGCTGTGTAATGTGCCACTGGCCACCCTGGGCCAGCACCTGCCCGCCTGGTTGGACGAAGGCCACCGCCCCCTGGTGTTTTTCTGCCGCAGCGGTGGGCGCAGTCTGCAGGCTGTGCAGGCCTTGCGTGCTCGCGGGCATGGCCAGGCTTGGCATTTGGAGGGCGGCTTGGCCCTGGCGGAAATGGCATAGGGGCGTGCGCAAAACGCATGCCTTGCGGCGGCACAATGGCAGGCATGCAGACACCCCATTTATCCCCCGAACTGTCTCCCCCCCAACTCGCCGGCCACCTGCTGGTGCAATGCCTGGTTGAACAGGGCGTAACCCACGCCTTTGGCGTGCCCGGTGAAAGTTATTTGGCCGTGCTGGATGGTTTTCATTTGTACCGCGACCAGATCCAGTTTGTGGTGAACCGCCAGGAAGGCGGTGCCGCCTTCATGGCCGAGGCCCACGGCAAGCTCACCGGCCGCCCCGGCGTGTGTTTTGTGACGCGCGGGCCGGGTGCCACCAATGCCAGCATTGGCGTGCACACCGCGTTTCAGGATTCCACGCCCATGGTCTTGCTGGTGGGCGATGTGGCCAGCGACCAGCGTGACCGCGAGGCCTTTCAGGAGATGGACTACCGCGTGATGTTTGGCCCCAGCGCATTGGGCATGGCCAAACGCGTGGAGCGTATTGATGACGCGGCGCGTATTCCCGAGTACATCGCCCGCGCCTTTGCCACCGCCATGAATGGCCGCCCCGGCCCTGTGGTGCTGGTGTTGCCCGAAGACATGCTGACGCAGCCGCTGGTGGCCGATGCGGCTGGCAAGCTACCGCAACCGCTGGCCCGGGTAGAGCCGGTGGAGGCCTGGAGTGACCCTGGAGCCTTGCGCAATCTGCGCCAACTGCTATTGAAATCGGAGCGCCCTTTTGTCATCGCGGGCGGCGGTGGTTGGACGCCGCAGGCCGCACAGGCGTTACAGCGTTTTGCCGAAAACTGGCGTCTGCCCGTGGGCAATGCGTTTCGCTTTCAGGACACCTTTGACAACCACCACCCGCAGTACGCGGGCGACGTGGGCATTGGCATCAACCCCGCGCTGGCCAAACGTGTGCGCGATAGCGACCTCATCATCGCCATTGGCCCGCGCCTGGGCGAGATGACCACCGGTGGCTACACGCTGCTGCAGGCACCCAAGGCGGCGCAGACGCTGGTACACATCCACAGCAGCGCCGAGGAGCTCAATCGCGTCTACCAGGCTGACCTGGCCATTCACGCCAGCATGCGTGCCGCGGCCCGCTCGCTTGAAGTGCTGACGGCCCCGGTGAATGTGCCCTGGGAGGCCTGGACGCAAGGCTGCAACGCCGACTACCAGGCCAACCTGGTGCCCAGCGTGATCAAGGATCTGCCGGCCGACAACGACCGCGGCCTGGTGGACATGCCCAGCGTGATCGCCACGCTGCAAAAGCACCTGCCTGCAGATGCCGTGCTGACCAATGGTGCGGGCAACTTTGCCAGTTGGCTGCACCGCTTCTACCGCTACACCGGCTTGGCGAGCGGCCACAAGACCCAGCTCGCGCCCACCAATGGCGCTATGGGTTATGGCGTGCCGGCTGGTATTGCGGCGGCCATCACCACCGGGCGCACGGCCTTCACGATTGCCGGTGACGGCGATTTTCTGATGAACGGCCAGGAGCTGGCCACGGCGGTGCAGCATGGCGCCAAAAGCATCATCCTGCTGCTCAACAACGGCATGTACGGCACCATCCGTATGCACCAGGAGCGCGAGTACCCGCAGCGCGTTGCGGGCACCGCGCTCAACAATCCCGACTTTGCGGCGTTGGCGCGTGCCTATGGTTATGCGGGCGTCACCATCCGCAAGAGTGCCGACTTTGAAGCCGAGCTGCTGGCTGCGCTGGTGCGACCGAATGGCACGGTGATCGAGGTGGTGCTGGAGCCCGAACTCATCAGCACGCGTGGCACCTTGGCCGCGATGACACAAGCTGCGTTGCAGCGCTGACCTGCCATGCCCATCATCCGCTTGACGCCCGAGCACGCAGCGGCCTACCGGGCGCTGATTCTGCAAGCCTATGCCTTGCACCCGGACGCCTTCACCACCAGCGCCACCGAGCGCAGCGGTTTTCCGCTCAGCTGGTGGGAAAACCGGCTGGCCGCTGGTGACGATGCCAAGGAAGTGCTGTTCGGCGCCTGGGAGCAGGGCGCGCTGGTGGGCTTGGCGGGCCTGTCGTTTGAGCCGCGGGAGAAGGCCCGCCACAAAGCCACGCTGTTTGGCATGTATGTGGATGCCCAGCACCGCAGTCTGGGCTTGGGGCGCCAGTTGGTGGCAGCTGTGCTGGACTATGGGCGCAGCCGCAACGGCACGCTGCTGGTGCAGCTCACGGTGACCGAGGGCAACGCCGCGGCCACTGGCTTGTACGCGTCTTTCGGCTTTGTGCCTTTTGGGACCGAGCCCTTGGCGGTGCGGGTGGGGAGTGGGTACGTGTCCAAGGTGCACATGTGGTGTCACCTGCATGCGCCTCACCTGGCTTGAGCAGGCGGGCAGTGCTGGGGCGCTTTTTGCTATCTAATTAATAGCTGTTTGCGCAGTATTGGCGTGCTCTAGAGGTCTTTTTTATGCTGAATGTGCCATGCGAAAGAGTGGCGGGCTGCTGTGGCCCGCAGGCTTGCTGGCCTGTCCCGTCGCGGGGGCGCCCAAGGGGGGCAGCAGAATAAACGGGCCCGGGCCGCTGTCGTGCCACTGGGAGCAGGCCATCACATAGCTGCTGCCGACGCCGGGCTGTTCGGTGTCCACGATCATGGCAATCCGCATGCCGCTGAAGTCGGACTGGGTGTACAGGCGGCGCACACCTGTGGCGCCCTGGATGGTTGGCAGGTGGATGGACTGGGCGGGCGACCAGCGGCGGCCCAGGCTTTCTGCTGCGTCCAGCGCGGTCAATGGGCTTTCGGTCCGGTACTGGGTGCGCAGGCCTTTGGCCGCAATCACCACCAGTGCGCCTGCCACATTGCGGCCCACGGTCAGAAAATCGGCTTCCAGGCCCAGGTTTTCCAAGCGCTGGCCGCTGGCATCAAAACGGCTGTCACCGCTGTCGGCGATAAAGCTCCACACGCAGCCGTCCGGGCCGATGCTGAAGGCTTCCTCCTGCTTTTGCGCGTTGCGCATGACAACGGTCTGTTGCCATTGCACTCCCTGGGATGGGCGTGGCTCGTAAGACATGGGGTTTTGTGGAGCAGTCACGGTGGTTTTTGGCATGGAATGTTCTTTTCTTTCAACGACTTGGGCTGAGTTTGCTGAGTTGCTCCCCAAAAGTCCTCAATCACTCCTTAAAATTCCTGAATTCGTGACTGACCAGGTCTTCAGGACCGCCAAGAAAGATCGCTTTGCCCGTGACACCTTCCCTCGCCAAAAACGATTCCGACATCAGTGTTTTTGGGGCGTGCGTGCTGCAACGGCATGAACGCCGCCTGTTGCGCGATGGCCAACCCGTCATGGTGGGCGCCCGGGCTTTTGATGTGCTGTGTGTGCTGGTGGACCATGCGGGCCAGTTGGTCAGCAAAAAACAGCTGTTTGACTTGGTCTGGCCCGGCTTGGTGGTGGAAGAGAACAACCTGCAGGTGCACGTCTCCAGCCTGCGGCGCATTCTGGGGGGCGATGCGATTGCCACCGTGCCCGGGCGCGGCTACCGCTTCACCATGCGCATGGCCGAGAGCCCTGCACCCGCCGCGGCGCCTGTGCGCGCTGCCAATAGCCAGGGCCGCGCGTCTGACCAGCCGGCCTACCGCCGCACCATTGCAGTGCTGCCTTTTGTGGACCTGAATGCGGACCCCGCGCAGGAATATTTTTCGGATGGTTTGGCCGAGGACATCATCAGCTACCTCACCCGCTCGCCCTGGCTGCTGGTGGTGTCGCGCAACTCGTCGTTTGCCTACCGCAAGTCCAGCGACAGCAGCCAGGCCGTGGGGCAGGCGCTGCGCGCGCGTTATCTGGTGTCGGGCACGGTGCGCAAGGCAGGGCAGACCCTGCGCATGACGGCCGAGCTGGTGGACACCTCCACCGCAGAGACTCTGTGGTCCGACCGCTTTGACCGGCCCCTGACGGACATGTTTGCCATCCAGGCCGAGATTTCGGCGCAGATCGTCAGCGCCATTGAGCCGGTCTACCTGCACAGCGAGGAGAAGGTGGCCGCCGAGGTGCCCAACCAGAGTCTGGAGCACTGGGACCTGCTGATGCGGGCGCGCTGGCATTTCTGGCGCACCACGCCTGACCATGTGGTGCAGGCGCAAGCCCTGCTGACACGGGCGCTGGAGATCAAGCCCAACGATTCGCCCAGCCTGTCGCTGATGGCCTTTACCCACCTGGCCAAAATCTGGGGCGCCTGGGCCGAAGACCCACGCGCCACTGTGGCGGAGGCCAATCGCCTGGCCCTGGTGGCAGTGCGCAATGACGAGCGTGATGCCTTTGCCCACTTCACGCTGGGCACGGCCCTGTCGTGCGCCGGCCAGATGGAGGCCGCCATTGCCGAGATGGAGTGTGCGCTGGCCCTGTACCCCCAGGCCTCGGCCGCGGCGGGCGAGCTGGGGCGCCTGCTGGTGTTCTCGGGCCGCACCGAAGAGGCCGAGGAGTTCATCCTGCAGGCCATCGACGCCAGCCCGCACGACCCGCACCTGAGCCTGTGGATCCGCAGCCGCGCGATTGCCTGCTTTATCGATGGCCGCTATGCCGACGCGGTGCGCTACGCCCGCGAGGCCACCGCCAAGCGTGCCGACTGGTATTTCAACCACCTGCTGATGGCGGCCTGCCTGTCGGCGGTGGGGGATATGGCGTCTGCACAAGACAGCCTGACCAAGGCGCTGAGCGGGCGGGGCTACAACTTGCAGTCCCTCATGTTTGGCCACCCCTTTGTGAAGGCCGAACACCGGGAAAAGTTTCTTGGCGCCCTGCGCGATGCGGGGTGGGAGGCTTAAACTTTCAGGCTTTGTGGCGGCGCCGTGCTGTTGCAGCATCCTGAAAGTCCGTCGTGCCCATTGCCACCCCTGATGCAAGTCCCCTGTCTCCATCTGCCCGGCCCCGCAAGGTGGCCATTCTGGGTGGTGGTATTTCCGCACTCACCACCGCGTTTGAACTGACCAGCCAGCCTGGCTGGGAGCAGTCACTGGACATCACGCTCTACCAGATGGGCTGGCGCTTGGGCGGCAAATGCGCCACCGCACGCGGTGAGCACATGCGCATCGAGGAACACGGCATCCACGGCTTTTTGGGCAGCTACTACAACGCACTGCCGGTGATGCGCCGCTGCTACGAAGCCCTGGGCCGCACGCCGGACCAGCCGCTGGCCACTTTTGAAGAAGCCTTCAAGCCCGAGAGTTTTGTGCTGATGTGGGAGTACATCGACGGCAAGATGACCCGCTGGCCCTTCACCTCGCCACGCAATGCCCTGGTGCCGGGCGACCCGGCGTCCATGGCCAAGCTGCAGTCGGTGGCCCACTGGATTGCCGCCACCGCCGATGTGCTGGACGCGCTGCTGGACCACCATGCGCACACCTATGCCGACCTGGGGCTGGTGAAGTCGGCCCAATGGGCACTGGGGCGCACGATGGTGAAGGGTATCGTGGCTATCCTCCAATCGGAATCCGTGGCGCTGCACGGCGTGGACTCGGCGCTGTGGAAGGCGCTGGACGCTGCCTGGCACTGGGTGCGCGATGCGGCCGAAACGCTGGTGAAAGACAACACCGAGCTGCGCCGCCTGCTCATCGTGGCCGAGTTCCTGCTGGCCATCGTGCGTGGCTGTATTGCGGACGAAGTGGCCACCAAAGGCTTTGACCCACTGGACGAAGAAAACTTCAGCGACTGGCTGGTGCGCCACGGCGCGTCGGTGATGGTGGCGTCCAGCCCCATGGCGCTGAACACCGTGAACCTGTCTTACCAATACCCCAAGGGCGATACCGCACGCACGGCGCTGATGGGCGCGGGCTGCTACCTGCACTGGACGCTGCGCAGCTTTGCTTACGCAGGAGCTTTTGCGTGGCTGTTTGAGGCGGGCACGGGCGAGACCGTGATTGCGCCGCTCTACGAGGTGCTGCGCCAGCGTGGTGTGAAGTTCGAGTTTTTCCACAAAGTCGAGTCGCTGAAGCTCAGTGCCGACCAATCGCAGGTGGAGGAGGTGCACTTCGCCGTGCAGGCCACGCTCAAGGACAAACACCGCCCTTACGAGCCGCTGATCTCGGTCAAGGGCCTGCCATCGTGGCCGGGCCAGCCACGCCACGAGCAGCTGGAGCAGGGCGATGCGCTGCGGGATGGGCGGGTGGATTTGGAGTCCTACTGGAGCGGCTGGCAGCCCGTGGCACACCGCACGCTGCGTGCGGGTGAGGGCTTTGACCAACTGGTGTTCGCCATCTCGATTGGCGCCGTGCCCTACCTGTGCCGCGAGCTGCTGGACGCCAGCCTGCCGTGGCGCACCATGGTGGACAAGGTCACCACGGTGCAGACCCAGACCATGCAGCTGTGGATGAACCGCAGCACCACTGAAATGGGTTGGGACATCCCGTTCCAGAACCCGACCGACACCGTGATTGGCGCCACCTACCTGAACCCGCTGGACGGCCAGGTGGACTTCACCCACCTGCTGCAGTGGGAGGATTGGCCGCAGGACTCGGCCCCGAAGTCGCTGTGGTACTTCAGCGGTGCCATGGCCGAGTACGAAGCCCCGCCACCCTTTACCGACACCGGCTACCCCGCACGGGCCCATGCCCGCGTGCAGGCGCAGTGCGTGCAGTACCTGCAGGCCAGCATCGGGCCACTGCTGCCCCTGGCCACCACCAATGTGGTGAATCCACCGGGTGATCCCGTGGGCCTGGACTTCAGCCTGCTGCGCACCGACCCGGCACACCCGGGCGTGGGTGTGCAGCGCTTCAACCAGCAATTCTGGCGCGCCAATATCGACCCAACCGAGAGTTATGTCACGTCGCCCCCAGGCAGCACCAAGGCGCGCCTCAAGGCCTGGGGCAGCGGCTTTACCAACCTTACGCTGGCGGGCGACTGGATCTACACCGGCCTGAACGTGGGCAGTGTGGAAGGTGCCGTCATGGGGGGACGGCTGGCGTCGTTTGCGGTGTCGGGTTACCCGGCGCTGCAGGACATTGTGGGCTACCCCACATCGCCAGGGCGGGCCTAGCCCGCCCTGGTTCGGACCTAAATACGACCTTCCTCGACCGCGTGGCATGCCACGCGCACTCCCGTGTAGTTTTTCATCTCGGGTTTTTCGCTGCTGCAGCGCGTGTTGGCGTGTGGGCAGCGCGGATGGAAGGCACAACCCGTGGGCGGGTTGAGCGGGTTGGGCACCTCGCCCGCCACCGCGGTGCGGGCCCTGCCGGTGTCGTGCATCTTCGGGATGGCTTCCAGCAGCATGCGGGTGTAGGGGTGGCGCGGGGTGTCAAACAGAGTGTGTTTGTCCGCCAGCTCTACCAAGCCACCCAGGTACATCACACCCACCTGATCGCTCACGTGGCGTACGACGGCCAGGTTGTGGGAGATGAACAAATAGGTCAGGCCGTGTTTGCGCTGCAGGTCCTTCATGATGTTGAGCACCTGTGCCTGAACGCTCACATCCAGCGCAGACGTGGGTTCGTCGCAGACCAGAAACTCCGGCTGAGTGGCCAAGGCCCGGGCGATGGAAATGCGCTGGCGCTGCCCGCCGGAGAACTGGTGGGGAAACTTGACCCGGTCTTGCGCTGACAAGCCTACGGATTGCAGTAACTCTCCAACGCGTTGCGCGATGGCCTCGTTGTCGCTCAGGATTTCATGCTCCCGCAAGGGCTCGGCAATGATGTCGCCCACGGTCCAGCGCGGGTTCAGGCTGGCATAGGGGTCCTGGAACACCATTTGCACCCGGCGGCGCAGCTTGCGGCCTTCCTTCGTCTTGAAGGCCGCATGGGCATCTTGCCCATCAAACTGAAAGCCACCACGGGTGGGCTCATACAAACCGACCAGCAGACGGGCGACGGTACTTTTGCCACAGCCAGACTCCCCGACGAGGGCCAGGGTTTTGCCACGTTCGATGTCAAAGCTCACACCATTCACGGCCTTGAGCAGCATTTTGGGCTTGCGCTCGATGACGCGGTTCAACCAGGGGGGCGAGACGTCAAACGTCTTGGCCAGGTCGGTGGCGCGGACCAGGGGTTGTGGGGTATCGCTCATGCGGCACCTCCGGTTTCGTGCAACCAGCAGGCCGCGTGGGTGTTCCCGGCCTGTATCAGGTTGGGGCGTTGTTGCCCGCATTTGGCGATGGTTTTGGTGCAACGCGGATTGAAGGCACAGCCTTGCGGAATCGCGTTGAGTCGTGGCATGGCGCCATCGATCTGGTGGAGGTTCTCGCGGTCTTGGCTCATGTCGGGAATGCAGGCCATCAGGCCGGCGGTGTAAGGGTGTGACGGGCGGTTGATCACGTCATGCACGGGGCCAATTTCGGCCACGCGCCCGGCGTACATCACGGCCACGCGGTCGCAGGTTTCGGCAATCACGCCCATGTCGTGGGTGATCAGCATGACGGCAGCGCCACGCTCCTTGCAGATGGTTTTGAGCAGCGTGATGATCTGCGCCTGGATGGATACATCGAGCGCCGTGGTGGGCTCATCGGCCACGATGAGTTTGGGCTCTGCGGCGAGCGCCAGCGCAATCACCACACGTTGTCGCATGCCGCCAGAGAACTGGTGCGGGTAGTGGTCAATGCGTTGCTCGGCCGCCGGAATGCCGGTGTCTTTGAGCAGCTCGATGGCACGCGCACGCGCTTGGCTCGCATTGAGCGGCAAGTGGGTGGTGATGGTCTCGATGAGCTGCCGCCCGACCGAATACAGCGGGTTGAGCGAGGTCAGCGGATCCTGAAAGATCGCACCAATCTTGCGCCCGCGGATGGCGCGCATCTGGGCGTAAGGAAGGTTGTCGATGCGTTGGCCTTCCAGCAAAATTTCACCGCTGCCGACGCGGCCTGGGGGTTCCAGCAGGCCAATGATGGCGGCGCCAGTCAGTGATTTACCGGCACCGGATTCACCCACAACGCCCAAAATTTCACCGGGCGCGATGTCAAAGGACACATCGTCCAGGGCGCGCAGCGTGCCTTTGCGTGATGGGAATTCCACCACCAGATTTTTAACTTGTAACAAGCTCATACAGGGTTACCGCAAACGGGGGTTGAGGGCATCACGCAGCCAGTCGCCCAGCAGGTTGACGCTCAGGGCGATCAGCACCAGCATGGCGCCGGGGAAGATGGTGATCCACCATTCGCCAGAGAACAGGTAGTCATTGCCGACCCGGATCAGGGTGCCCAGGGAGGGCGAGGTGGGGGGGGCGCCTACACCCAGGAATGACAGCGTCGCTTCCGTGATGATGGCTGTGGCCACCTGGATGGTGGCCAGCACCAGCACTGGCCCCAGCACATTGGGCAGCACATGTTTGCGCATGATGCGCAGGGGCGCCACACCGGTCACGCGGGCTGCCTGCACGTACTCTTTATTGCGCTCCACCATGGTGCTTCCGCGCACCGTGCGCGCGTACTGCACCCAGCCGGTCAAAGAAATGGAGATGATGAGCACGCCAAATGCGAGCGATTCATGGGCGTTGGGAAACAGGGCGCGCCCCACCCCCGCAATCAACAGGGCCACCAGGATGGCAGGGAAGGACAACATCACGTCGCACAGGCGCATGAGCAGTCCGTCCACCCATCCGCCCAAAAAGCCGGCCAGCAGCCCCAGGCTCACGCCCACAAACAGGGACAACACCACCGAAGCCAGGCCAACGGCTAGCGAAATTCGGGCCCCGTACATCAGCGCAGAGAGGATGTCCCGGCCTTGGTCATCGGTGCCCAAAAAGTACTCCGATTTGCCACCCACACTCCAGGCGGGGGGCAGTCGGGCGTTGTCCAGTTGGAGCGTTGCCAGATCAAAGGGGTTGTGGGGCGCGATCCATGGCGCAAACAGCGCACAGACCAGACAAATCAGCGCGATCAGCGCGGCAAAAACGGCGGTGGGAGACGTGCGAAAGCTGTAGCCCACATCGCCATCCCACCATTGGTGAAACAGGGTTTTCAATTCAAGATTCCTCAGGTGTGAAGAAGGATTCGGGTGTGGCTCAGTGGCCGCCTGATTTGCCAGCGCGCAGGCGCGGATCTACGGCAAAGTAGAGCAGGTCCACGATCAGGTTGATCACCACAAAAATGAGCGCAATCAGGCACAGGTAGGCCGCCATCACCGGAATGTCCGCGAAGGTGACCGCCTGAATGAACAGCAGCCCCATGCCCGGCCATTGGAAGACGGTCTCGGTGATGATGGCAAAAGCAATGAGCCCGCCCAGCTGTAGGCCTGTGATGGTCATGACCGGAACCAGCGTGTTCTTGAGCGCGTGGCCAAAGTGAACCGCCCGGGTAGTCAGTCCACGCGCGCGGGCGAACTTGATGTAGTCCGTGCGCAGCACTTCCAGCATTTCGGCGCGTACCAAACGCATGATCAGTGTGAGCTGAAAAATGGCGAGTGTGACGGCGGGCAACACGATGTGGTGCCAGCCCTTGGCGGTCAACAAACCACTGGTCCACCAGCCGATCTTCACAACTTCCCCACGCCCGAAGCTGGGAAACCAGCCCAGGGTCACGGCAAACACCAGAATCAGCAAAATGCCGATCAGGAAGGTTGGCAAAGAGACGCCCAAGAGTGACAGTGTCATGAAGACCTGGCTCAGAAAGGAACCCCTGCGCAGGGCGGCGTACACCCCCATCGGGATGCCAACGGCCAGTGCCAGAAAGCCCGCAACCAAGGCCAACTCCAGTGTGGCCGGGAAGCGCTCAGCGATAAGCGCTGACACCTGGGTACCCTGGCGCAGGCTGAATCCGAACTCTCCCCGGGCCGCGTTCGCCAAGAAATGCCAGAACTGGACAATGAAGGGCTGGTCCAAGCCCAAGGCCTGCCGGAGTTCCCGGATTTGCTCTTGGGTAGCATCCTGCCCCAGCAAGAAGACGACAGGGTCGCCGACGTACTGGAACAGCATGAAAGATATGAGGGCAACGGTGACCATCACCAATGCCGCTTGCGCCAAGCGCCGCACTATGAATGCAAACATGGATTCAAAAAAAATGAGGGCCGCGACAAGCTGCCGCGGCCCTGTTTTGTAAGGGTATGCGGTCTTACTTGACTTTGATCAGGCGCCAGTCCAGACGGTTGTCTGCACGGTGCACCACGTCAATATTCTTTTTCATGGCCCAAGGAATGACTTGGTTGTGCAAAGGAATATTGGCAACGTCGTCGTTATGCAACTGGAGTGCCTTGGTGAGCAGTTCCGTGCGCAACTTCAGATCGGTCTCTTTTTTGGTGCGTTCCACCAAAGCGTCCATCTGGGGGTTGCTGTAACGGCCCACGTTGTAGTTGCCGTCGCCACCCGCGCCCACGGTGCGCACCAGGGATTGCAGGCTGTACAGCGCATCAAACGTAGGAACGCCCCAGCCCAGCATGTAGATGCTGGCTTCGTTGCGCTGGATCATGGGGAAGTAGGTGACCAGGGGCAGGGTGCGCAGCTTGGCCTTGACGCCAATACGCGACCACATGGCGGTCACAGCCTGGCAGATCTGCTCGTCATTGATGTAGCGGTTGTTGGGGCAGGCCAAGTCCACTTCGAATCCGTCCTTGTATCCGGCGTCAGCCAGCAGCTTCTGGGCCGCAGCGACGTCAAACGGGAAACGCTTGTGGACCGCTTCGGTCCATCCGTTGACCTGGGGCGCCACGATGGCACCGGTAGGCTGACCCAGACCACGCATGGTGACACGGGCAATTGCGTCTGCGTCAATGGCCTGGTACAGGGCCTTGCGTACGCGCACATCTTTCAGCGGGTTTTTGCCCTTGATGTTGCTGCCCACCAGTTCGTCACGGAACTGGTCCATGCCGAAGAAGATGGTGCGGTTTTCCACACCATCCATCACCTTCAGCTCGGGGTTGGAACGCACACGGGGCAGATCCTGGGGGCTGGGGTCCAGCACCAAGTCCACTTCACCAGACAAGAGGGCTGCCATGCGGGTGGCAACGGCCTTGACGGGGGTGTAGACGATTTCGGTCACATTGGTGTCGGCTTTGCCCCACCATGCCTTGTTTTGCGTCAGCACCAGCTTCTGGTCAGGCAGCCATTCCTTGAGCATGTAGGGGCCAGTGCCCATGGCATTGCGGTGCGCAAAGTTTTCTTCCTGGGTCTTGATGTCTTTGGGCGCAACCGACTTGTTCTTTTCAGCCCAGGCCTTGCTCATGACGCGCAGCTCGGTCATCTGGTTGAGCAACACGGGGTTGGGCGTCTTGCTGTAGACGTCGAACGTGGTGTCGTTGACCTTGACCACCTTGTCCACGCCCTGGATGTAGGGGGTGAAGTTGGAGGTGGGCATCATGGCGCGCTGGATGGAGAACACCGCGTCATCCGTGGTCAGTGGGCTGCCATCGTGAAACTTCACACCGGTGCGCAGCGTGAAGCGCATTTGTGTGGGGCTGATTTCTTTCCACGCGGTGGCGAGCACGGGTTCGATCTTGAAGGTTTTGCTGTTGTAGTAAACAAAACTTTCGTACACAGCGGCGTGGATGCCGTTTTGCAAGGCATTGTTCTGGGAGTGGATGTCCCAGGTTGCAATGTCACTGGCGCTAGACCATTTGAATGTTTTGGCCTGCAGGGCGGTTGCTCCAAATGCCAGGGTGGCGGCGAGAGCGAGTATCTTGAGTTTCATGGACAAAGATCCTTGGGATGAAAGCGGGCGATTATGCATAAAGCATGCCCAAAAAAAACGGCGGTTAACCCTAGGTTTGTGAGGTCTTGGCACGATAGGCGGTATATGCACTTTCGTATAGGCCTACGCAGGCCAAAAAAAAGCCGCACAAGTGCGGCCTTTTCTTGAATCACGCAGGGATTACTTGAGGTGCTTGCCGATCAGGCCAGCCATCTCAAACATCGACACCTGGGCTTTACCGAAGACTTCCTTCAGCTTGGCGTCAGCGTTGATCATGCGCTTGTTCACTGCGTCTTGCAGCTTGTTCTTCTTGATGTATGTCCACAGCTTGCTGACCACTTCGGTGCGGGGCAGAGCGGCTGCGCCCACCACAGCTGCCAATGCGGAGCTGGGAGTCAGTGCCTTCATGAACGCGGCGTTCACGGTGCGCTTTTTGGCGGGAGCTTTTTTGGCAGCGACCTTTTTAGCGGGAGCTACTTTTTTGGCGGGAGCCGCTTTCTTTGCGGGTGCTGCTTTCACAGCGACTTTTTTCGCGGGAGCGGCTGCCTTCTTAGCAGGAGCCGCCTTCTTTGCGGGAGCGGCTTTTTTTGCCGGTGCTTTTTTCGCAGTTGCCATGATTGATTGTCCTTCTAGAAGATTGATTAATCACCAGCAAAAAACTGCTTCTTCACTGGTACTGCGGATGCTAATGGCAAAAAAGCACGTTTCCAAGGGAGGAACTGCATTTTTCCCTCTGGGATGTTGTTTTTTTCATTGGAGAATGGCTCTGTATCTTGTTCTGGAGCATCTTTCATGCCGATTGCCTTTGCCACCTGTGATCTTTGCGATGCCCACAAAGCCGACACCAGCGGCGATTTTCGGGTGTTGCCCCCGGTGTTTCGTGACTTTGGCGCCGTGCGCAAGTTCGCAGGCCCGGTGGTCACCGTGAAGTGTTTTGAGGACAACACGCTGGTCAAGGCCGCGGTGGATTCCCGAGGCTGGGTCGATACCGACGCCGGGCGTGTGGCGCAGGTGCTGGTGGTGGACGGTGGTGCTTCTGTGCGCCGGGCACTGCTGGGCGGCAACCTGGGGGCTGCGGCTGCGCGCAATGGCTGGGCCGGTGTGGTGATTGATGGGTGTGTGCGCGACACCGCAGAGCTGGCCACGCAGGCCGTGGGCATCCGCGCGCTGGCTGCCATGCCCATGCCGACCGAAAAACGCAACCAGGGGCAGGCCGGTGTGGCAGTGCAGCTGCAGGGCGTGTGGGTACGCCCCGGCGACTGGCTGTATGCCGACGAGGACGGCATGGTGGTGTCGGCTACGGCGCTGGTGTAGCTGTCGTTGTCGCGCCTGTACTGCGCGAGGGCAAGGTGGCCAGCACCACGCCCAATAGTGCCACGGCAAACGCCACCAGCTGTATGCCGGTTAGGCTTTCGCCCAGCACCAGCACGCCCACCAGCGCGGCCGAGATCGGCAGCATCACCGTGAACACACCGGCACGTGCGGCCGGCACGGTTTTCAGACCGGTCATCCACAGCCACACCGTCCACACACTGGCCGCCAGCGCGTAGAACACCAGCAACACCCAGGAGCCGGTGGCCACACCACCAAAGTCAAAACGCCAGGCCGCGTACAGGCCCAGGGGCGTCATCAGCACAAACCCCCACAAGTTGATGAGGGCGGTGATACGTTTGGGCGAGAGGGCGCCGGTCAGCTTTTTACCAATCACTGCATAGGCCGCTTCGCACAGCACGGCACCAAACACCAGCAGATTGCCCAACAAGGCCTTGTTGTGTGCCAAATCGGCCTCTGGCCCCGATAGCGATTGCGCGGGTAGCTCCTGTTTTGATAGCGCCAATAAGCCAATGCCGATTGCACCGCAACCCACCGCCAGCCAGGTGCGCAGGCCGATGTGTTCGCGCAGAAAGACCCAGCTCATGAGCGCCACCACCGCAGGAATGCTGGCCATGATGACACCGGCTGACACCGCGCTGGTCATGCTCACGCCAAACAGCATACAGATGGAAAACAGGAAGTTGCCCAGCAGCGACTCCAGAAACACCAGCGCCCGGGTGTGCGGCGTCATGGTGGGTTCACCGGCCGGGCGTTTGAGCCAGTGCAGCATGGCCAGGCCGCCAATGCCAAAGCGCATCCAGGCCAGCAGAAAAATCGGCAACGCGGCCACCAGCGGTTTGGACAGGGCCACATAGCTGCCCACCAGCGCCATGCTGAGGGCCAAAAAAAAGTAGGCCAACAGGCGGCTGGGGGCGGTGGTGGAATGGGGCATGCAGGGCAGGGAGTGGAAACGGCAAGCGTGCAAGCCTACACCATGCGCAGCGCGCCAAGTGGCTCCATCGCAGACATCAATTTGCGTTAACGTGCAGTCCATTGAGTTGAACCCGACGAGGATAACCATGGCCATTGGAGAGTTTGCCTACGCTAACAACAGCAACCGGTTTCTTGCATCGGCGCCCTTGCAGGCGCAGCGTTTTGCGCTGGTGGGCGTGCCCTTTGACGGTGCGGTGACCAACCGCCCCGGCGCGCGTTTTGGCCCGCAAGAGATTCGCCGTGCCTCGCTGATGCTGTGTGACGGCTTGCACCCGGTGTTTGGGGTATCTCCATTGGAGGCCTTGGGCGATGCGGGTGATTTGCGTCTGCCCAATGCCGGCGCGCTGGCCCAAGTACGTGAGGCCATCCAGGCCCAAGCGGCTGCTCTGATGGCGCGCCACCACTGCGTCTTTTTGGGCGGTGATCACTCCATCACCCTGCCGCTCCTGCGCGCTCTGCATGCCCAGCACGGGCCGGTCGCGCTCATTCATTTCGACGCCCACTGCGACACCTGGGAAGACCATTTTGGCGAACCCTCTGGCCACGGCACCTGGACCTATGAGGCGCTGCAGGAAGGCCTGGTGGTGCCTCAGCAAACGGTGCAGATTGGCCTGCGCTCCAGCGGCACCCGTGCGGCACGTGAGTACGTGCAGGACCAGGGTGGGCTGATCTTCACAGCGCGTGCGCTGCGTGGGCGCGACGGGGCGGGTCTGCAGGACGTGGTGCAACAGATTCGCGCGCGCATTGGCCAGCAGCCCTGTTATCTGACGCTGGATATTGACTGCCTGGACCCGGCGTTTGCGCCCGGCACAGGGACGCCCGAGCCCGGCGGCATGAGCAGCTCACAGGTGCTGACCTTGCTGGAAGAGCTGGCCGACCTCAATTTTGTCGGCATGGACTGTGTGGAGGTGGCCCCGGCCTACGACCATGCCGAGCTCACCAGCAATGCTGCAGCCACGTTTGTTTGGACCTACCTGGCCTCCCAGGTGGCCAAGCGCCCAGCCTGAGGGCGCACCATGCTGCTGCAATCCGACACCCAACTGAACCAGAAGAGTTATTACGAGGCCAGCGTGCAGCGGCCTGCCGCGTTGCCGCCGTTGCGGAGCGAGGTGCGCGCTGACGTGCTGGTGGTGGGGGGCGGGTTTGCCGGACTCTCATCCGCCATCGCGCTGGCCCAGCGTGGTTACCAGGTAGTGGTGCTGGAGGCCGACCGGGTGTGCAGCGGTGCCTCTGGGCGCAACGGCGGCCAGTTCATCGTGGGCCTGGCCAGCGGGCAGGGGCCGTTTGAAGCGCAGCTGGGCCTGGCCGCGGCCCGGCAGGTGTGGGACATGTCGCTGGACGCGATTGCCTTGCTGGAGCAGCGCGTGCGCGAATTCGACATAAGCTGCGACCTGCGCAAGGGGTATATGACCGTGGCCGACTCACCGCGCAAGGCGCGTGTACTGGAAGCCGAGGTGGCGTTGCTGCGCAGCCGTTACGGGTTTGAGTCGGCGCTGTACACGGGCAGCGAGGTGCAGCAACACATCAGCAGCGCGCGGTATTGCGCTGCGGCGGTGGAAGACACGTCGGGGCATTTGCACCCGCTCAAATATGGCTTGGGCCTGTTGCGTGCGGCGCTGGCATTAGGGGTACAGGTGTATGAACAATCCGCAGTGATTGGTTTGCAGCGTGGTGAACCTCTGGTGGCACGCACCGCTCAAGGTTCGGTCACGGCGCGTTTTGGCGTGCTGGCGGGCAACTGCACCTTGCCCGAATATGGTCCGCAGGTAGCACCGGACATTGCACCGCGCACCATGCCCGTGGGCACCTATATCATTGGCACCGAGCCGTTGACCGAAGCACAGTGCCAGTCCCTGATTCCCTCGGGTGCTGCGGTGTGCGACAACAACTTTGTGCTGGATTACTTTCGCTGCAGCGCGGACCACCGTATGTTGTTTGGCGGTCGTGTGAGTTACTCGACCCGCACGCCCCCCGGCTTGCAGGCGCTCATGGCGCAGCGCATGGCGAGCATCTTCCCCGCGCTAAAGGGGGTTGCCGTGGAATTTGTCTGGGGCGGCTTTGTGGACATCAGCATGAACCGGGCGCCCGACTTTGGGCGCCTGGGTACCAACCTGTATTACTTGCAGGGTTTCAGCGGTCACGGTGTCGCACTCACCGGTCTGGCCGGGCAGTTGGCAGCAGACGCGATTGCCGGACAAGCAGAACGTTTTGATGTGTTTGCGCGTGTGCAGCACCGGCCGTTTCCGGGCGGCACGTTGTTACGCACCCCCAGCCTAGTGCTGGGCATGCTGTACCACCGGCTGATGGACCGGTTGTAAGCCGTCGTTATTGGAGGGGTCAGGTTTTCTTGCCGCTGCGGCCAGCCGCCAGCGCGCGCTTGACTGTGCTGGCCAGCACCGGCCCCCAGTGCGCAATGTCTTCCAGCGTGGCGTAGCCATAACCAATCACCAGGCCCTTGGCATCGCTGCGCTGCAGGCAGTAGGCCGAGAGCGCACGCACGGTCATGCCCTGCTGGGCAATGCGCAACGCCAGGGCCTGGTCGTCCACCGTGTTGGGCAGGCGCAGGCACAGGTGCAGCCCTTGTTCGGCCCCGCTGATGTGGGCGTGTGGGCCGAGGCAGGGTTGCAGGGCGTCCAGCAGCTGCTGGCGCCGCTGGGCATAGCTGTGGCGCGCCTTGCGCAGCGCACTGGCAAAGTGGCCCAGTTCAATGAACTCCGCCAGTGCCGCTTGCAATGGCATTTGCCCGGGGCGGTTCAGGTCGTAGTGGGCCTGGCGAAAGGCGGGCGCCAGCGCTTTGGGCACCACCAGATAGCCCAGCTTGAGCCCGGGGTACAACACCTTGGAAAACGAGCCCAGGTAGAGCACACGCTCGTCGGGCGACAAGCCCGCCAGTGACGACATGGGCGGGCCGCTGAAGCGGAACTCGCTGTCGTAGTCGTCCTCCAGCACCCAGGCCTGGTGCTTCTGGGCCAGCGCCAGCAATTGCTGGCGCCGCGCCAAAGACATGACGGCGCCGGTGGGGTACTGGTGCGAGGGTGTGGTGTAGATCAACCGGGGTGCATGGCGTTCGTCGGCGGCGGTGGGTGCCATGCCGTCCGCGTCCACCAACACACTGTGGGTGCGCAAGCCGCTGGCCATGAAGGCCTTGACCGCACCCCAGTAGGCCGGGTCTTCCAGCCACACCGTGTCGCCATGGTCGGCCAGCATCTGGGCGCACAGCTCCAGCGACTGCTGGGTGCCGCTGGTGATGATGACCTGGTCCATGTCCAGCGGCACGCTGCGCGACACGCGCAGGTAGTCGGTCACGGCCCGGCGCAGGGGGGCGTGGCCACCCGAGTAGCAGTAGTCCAGCATATCGGGGTAGCTCATGCGCCAGTGTTTGTTTTGCAGGCGCTGCCACAGCGCCACCGGAAAAGCGCTGAAATCCGCCACCCCCGGGGTGAAGGGCTGGATTTCAAGCTCGGCCGAAGTGAACTGCGTGGCCAGCGCCGTGCCGCGGCGCGAGAGCCTGGCCCCGGCGTGGGTGGTTCTGCCGGTGCGGCCACGCTGGCGCGGGCTGGGCAGCTGTTCATTCACAAAGGTGCCACTCCCGACTCGGCTGACCAGGTAACCCTCGGCACTGAGCTGGTTCAGCGCCGCCATCACGGTGTTGCGTGAGAGCTGCAGGTCTTGCGTCAATTCGCGGCTGGAAGGCAGCCGGTCGCCACCGGCCAGGTGGCCGTTCAGGATGGCACGGCGCAGGCTTTCGTACAACCGTCGGTTCAGGGGCAGGGCGGCCGCACCGGGGTTGTGGTGCATATCGGTCAGTAGCAGTTCGGACAGCATGGCGTGGGGGGCTTGGGGTGGCGTGGAAGGCGGATTAAAGTGGCACCATCAGGTTTTGCCAAATGGCACTGTTTGCCAGCCAATTCTGCCGCAGAATGGTTCAACAGCGCGCACTGCTACAGTGGCTCAGGCCCAACAATGACCACCCCCGGGGTGCGCCGCAAGGAGATGGAGAATGACCGAAAACAAGACGATGACCTTCAACGATCTGGAGCAATGGCTGAACGAGCGCCGGGTCACCGAAGTGGAGTGCCTGGTACCTGACTTGACCGGTGTGGCGCGTGGAAAAATCCTGCCACGCGGCAAGTTCACCGAAGACCGCGGCATGCGCCTGCCCCAGGCCATTGTGGCCATGGGTGTGACGGGTGAGTTCCCTGAGAGTGGCCCCTACTACGATGTGGTGGACCCCACCGACAAGGACATGCAGCTGCGCCCCGATCCGTCTTCGGTGCGCATTGTTCCCTGGGCCACCGACCCCACCGCACAGGTGATTCACGACTGTTTTGACCACGAAGGCAAGCTGGTGCCTTTTGCACCGCGCAGCGTGTTGCGCCGGGTGTGTGACCTGTTTGCGGCCGAAGGCCTGCAGCCCATCGTGGCGCCCGAGCTGGAGTTTTACCTCACCGCCCGCAATACCGACCCCAACACCCTGTTGCGCCCCCCGATTGGCCGCAGTGGCCGGGCCGAGACTTCGCGCCAGGCCTACAGCATCGATGCGGTGAACGAGTTCGACCCGCTGTTTGAAGAGATTTATGACTACTCCGACAAGATGGAGCTCAACGTGGACACGTTGATCCACGAGGTGGGTGCGGGGCAGATGGAGATCAACTTCTTCCACAACAAACCCCTGGGGTTGGCCGACGAGGTATTTTTCTTCAAGCGCACGGTGCGCGAGGCCGCTTTGCGTCACGACATGTACGCCACCTTCATGGCCAAGCCGATTGCCGGTGAGCCGGGCAGTGCCATGCATGTGCACCAGAGCCTGATTGACGTGGCCAGTGGCAAAAACGTCTTCAGCAACGAAGACGGTACGCCGTCCGAGGCCTTTATGCACTACATCGGGGGCCTGCAGCGCTACATTCCGGCAGCCATGGTGCTGGTGGCACCCTATGTGAACAGCTACCGTCGCCTCTCGCGCAACACGGCGGCGCCCATCAACATTGAATGGGGTTATGACAACCGCACGGTGGGTATTCGCTCGCCCATTTCGTCACCGGCCGCACGCCGCGTGGAAAACCGTGTGATTGGTGCCGACGCGAACCCTTACGTGGCCATGGCCATGACGTTGGCCTGTGGCTACCTGGGGCTGAAGAACAAGATCAAACCCAAGCCCGAAATGCGGGGTGATGCCTACCTGTCACCCTACGCCTTGCCGCGCAGTCTGGGCGAAGCGCTGGACTGGTTGCGCAAGGAGTCTGACCTGCACGAGGTGCTGGGCAAGGAGTTCATCACCGTGTATTCCGAGATCAAGGAACTCGAATTCGACGAGTTCATGAAAGTGATTTCTCCCTGGGAGCGTGAGCACCTGTTGCTGCACGTGTAAGCCATTCAACCTTTGAACCCAAAGCCCATGAACACTGTCGTCGACACCGCCTTGATCCAGTCCCTGGACAGCGCCCACTTTCTGCACCCCTTTACCGACTTCAAGGACTTGTCCAGCCGCGGCGCACGCGTCATCACGCGGGCCGAGGGCATTTACGTCTGGGACTCCGAGGGCAAAAAAATTCTGGACGCCATGAGTGGCCTGTGGTGTGTGAACGTGGGCTATGGCCGCAAGGCGCTGGCCGATGCGGCGCACCAGCAGATGATGGCACTGCCTTACTACAACAGCTTTTTCCAGACCACCAATGTGCCCGCGGTGCAACTGGCGGCCAAGCTGGCCAGCCTGGCGCCCACGGTGGGCGACCGGAGCTTCCAGCACGTGTTCTATTCCAGCAGCGGCAGCGAGAGCAATGACTCCAATGTGCGCATGGTGCGCCGCTACTGGGACCTGCTGGGCCAGCCGCAGCGCAA
Organism: Rhodoferax sp. XS2R6; assembly: GCF_056521365.1. Lineage (NCBI taxonomy): Bacteria > Pseudomonadati > Pseudomonadota > Betaproteobacteria > Burkholderiales > Comamonadaceae > Rhodoferax > Rhodoferax sp. XS2R6. Next base: position 704,535 of record NZ_JBWMAY010000002.1, read on the forward strand.
GGTCATCATCAGCCGCCACAACGCCTACCACGGCAGCACCATGGCCGGCGCCTCGCTGGGCGGCATGAGCGGTATGCATGCGCAGGGCGACTTGCCGATTCCCAACATCACGCACATCGAACAGCCCTACTACTTTGAGAACGGCAAGCCCGGTGAAACGGCCGACGAATTTGGCGTGCGCGCGGCGGGCTGGCTGGAAGAAAAAATCCTGGCCGTGGGTCCGGACAAGGTGGCGGCCTTCATTGCCGAGCCGGTGCAGGGTGCGGGTGGGGTCATCATTCCGCCCGCTACCTACTGGCCCGAGATCCAGCGCATCGTCGACAAGTACGGCATCTTGCTGATCAGCGACGAGGTGATTTGTGCCTTTGGCCGCCTGGGGCACTGGTTTGGTTACGAGAAGTTTGGCTACAAACCCGATCTGGTGACCTTTGCCAAGGCGGTGACCAGCGGCTACATCCCGCTGGGTGGCGTGATGGTGGGCAACCGCGTGGCGAAAGTGCTGATCGAGCAGGGTGGCGAGTTCAACCACGGCTACACCTACAGCGGGCACCCTGTGGCCTGCGCCGTGGCCCTGGCCAACATCAACATCATGGAGCAGGAGCAGCTCCCCCAAAAGGTGCATGGCGAGATCGGGGCCTACTTTGCCCAGCGTTATGCCGAGCTCAATGACCATCCGATGGTCGGTCTGGCTGAAACCTGTGGTTTTGTCGGTGGCCTGGTGCTGGTCAAGAACAAGAAGACCAAGGAACGCTTCAAGGACGACGACGGAGTGGGCATGTTGTGCCGTGGCCACTGCTTTGGCAACGGGCTGATCATGCGCGCCGTGGGTGACCGCATGATCATTGCGCCGCCCTTGGTGATGACCCGCAGCGACATCGACGAAATGATGCGCTTGATCCACCTGGCGTTGGATTTGACACAACGTGACCTCAAAGCGCGCGGATTGGTGTAAAGCGACTGATTTGCACTTCTATAATCTTTTTTGGTCTGAAATTTGCTTATTCACACCAAGCCGTTTTGATTGTCCGTAACCCAACTCTCTTTTAGTGGAGACACATTCGCCATGAAAAAATACCTCTGGTCTTTTGCACTGACAGCAATAGCCTTGGCTGCTTGCGGTAAAAAAGAAGAAGCCCCCGCTGCGGCGCCTGCTGCAGTCCCGGTGGCCAGCGCACCTGCCGCGCCAGTGAACACCGAAGAAAAGGTGCTCAACATCTACAACTGGCCCGACTATGTTCCAGAGGGCATGATTGCCGCGTTTGAAAAAGAATCCGGTATCAAGGTGAACTACGACACCTTTGAAACCAACGAAGCCCTGCAAGCCAAGCTGGTGGCAGGCAATACCGGCTATGACATCGTGGTGCCCGGCACCGTGTTTGCCAAGGGCCAGATCGAAGGCGGCCTGTTGCAGCCGCTGGACAAGGCCAAGATCAAAAACCTGGCCAACCTGGACCCCGCCATCATGGCGACCCTGACCAAAGCCGACCCCGACAACAAACACCTGGTGCCATGGGCTTGGGGTTTCACCACCGTGGGCATCAACAAGACCAAAGTGACCAAGGCCCTGGGCAGTCTGCCCATGCCTGAAAACGCTTGGGACCTGGTGTTTGACCCCAAGTACAGTTCCAAGCTCAAGTCGTGCGGCATTGCCTACCTGGATTCGCCCACCGAAATCATGCCCGTGGCGCTGCACTATGTGGGCAAGGACGCGTATTCCAACAACCCTGAAGACTACAAGTTGGCATCCGCCATGCTGGCCAAGGTGCGCAAGGACGTGCGCCTGTTCAGCTCCACCATGATCGACGACATCGCTGGCGGCAAAGCCTGCGTGGCCGTAGGCTGGTCTGGCGACATCAACATCGCTGCGGGCCGCGCCAAGGAAAATGGCTCCAAGGACGAAATTGAATCGCTGCTGCCCAGCACCGGTGCGCTGATCTTCTTTGACACCATGGCCATCACCAAAGATGCCAAGCACCCCAACAACGCCGCTGCGTTCATTGATTTCTACCTGCGTGCCGAAAACGCAGCTTTGATGTCCAATGAAATGAGCTACCCCACGGGCAATAAGGCGGCCATCGACAAGATCAAGCCCGAAATCGCCGGTAACAAGACCATTTTTGTGGAGTCCGATTACTTCGCCAAGATGATTCCCCCCAGCAGCTTCAGCAACGAAGCGCGTGAAGCGTTGGCAACCGCCTATAACGCCTTCAAAAAAGGTAAGTAAAAACTTGGCGTAATGCCAGCCGGGGCTGTTTGTACGCAGGTATAAACAGCCCTTTTTATTGTGTGCGACAGATGCAAAGGCCCTGAGATGACAGTGCAATCCGGAAAACCAGGCTACCTGGTGACAGAGAAGCTGGTGAAACGCTTTGACGAAGCCACCGCTGTGGACGAGGTGTCTCTGTCCATCGCGCAGGGCGAGATTTTTGCGCTGTTGGGCAGCTCGGGGTGTGGCAAGTCCACGCTTCTGCGCATGCTGGCGGGGTTTGAATCGCCCACCTCCGGCCGGATTTTGCTGGGTGGGCAGGACGTGGCCAAGTTGGCGCCGTATGACCGCCCCATCAACATGATGTTCCAGAGCTACGCACTGTTTCCCCACCTGGACATTTGGGAGAACGTGGCCTTTGGCCTGAAACGCGAAGGCCTGCCCAAAGATGAAATCAAGCAGCGTGTGGGCGAAATGCTGGACCTGGTGCAACTCGGTACTTACGCCAAGCGCAAGCCGCACCAGCTCTCGGGCGGGCAACAGCAGCGCGTGGCGCTGGCCCGCAGCCTGGCCAAGCGGCCCAAGCTTTTGCTGCTGGACGAGCCACTGGGCGCGCTGGACAAAAAACTGCGTGAGCAGACGCAGTTCGAGCTGGTCAACATCATCGAGAAAGTAGGCGTGACCTGCGTGATGGTGACGCACGACCAGGAAGAGGCCATGACCATGGCTAACCGCATTGCTGTGATGAGCAAGGGCCGTGTGCAGCAAGTGGGTTCGCCCGAAGAGGTGTACGAACACCCGGCCAACCGTTTTGTGGCCGACTTCATTGGCAACGTGAATATTTTTGAAGGCCGCCTCAGTATTGATGAACACGACCGCTGCGCCGCCGTGACCGGTATTGGTGAAATCCAGGTGGGCCATGGCGTCAGTGGCACGCTGAACATGCCGGTGGGCATTGCCGTGCGACCCGAGAAGATCGAAATCAGCAAGGTGCGGCCCGATGTGGGGGTGAACCTGTTCACCGGCAAGGTCAAGGAGATTGCCTACTTTGGCTCCTACAACACCTATATTGTGGTGGCCACCGACGGCACCAAGGTGAAGATCACCGAGGCCAACACCTCGCGCCAGGAGCTCAGCGACATCACCTGGGAAGACGATGTGTACTTCTGGTGGGGTGACCGCTCTGCCATCGTGTTGCGCGATTGAGGCACACCATGGCACAACTCTCTCTTCCCATGCCAGGCCGCCGTCTGGTCATTGGCGTGCCCTACGCCTGGTTGGTGGTGTTTTTTCTGCTGCCGTTCCTGATCCTGCTCTACATCAGCTTTGTGGACATGGGCAGTGACATCCATCCCTTCAAGCCGATCTGGGACAGCACCACCGGGCTCTTGAAGCTTAAGTACGAAAACTACTGGTCCATCTTCCGCAACAGCGAAGACGGGGCCCTGTTCCAGACCATCTACATCGAAGCCTATTTGCGTTCCATCTGGTATGCACTCTGCACTGCGGTGTTGTGTCTGGCGATTGGTTACCCGTTTGCCTATTTCATCGCCCGCTCGGCCCCCAGTGCGCGCCCGGCGCTCTTGATGATGGTGATGTTGCCGTTCTGGACCTCGTTTTTGCTGCGCGTCTATGCCTGGAAGGGCATTTTGGCGGACCAGGGTGTGGTCAACCAGGTGCTGATGGCACTGGGGCTGACCAGCGAGCCGATCCAGATGCTCTACACCAATGTGTCCATGTTGGTGGGCATGACCTATGTGTACCTGCCCTTCATGGTGCTGCCGCTGTACGCCAACCTGGTGAAGATGGACTTTCGCCTGCTGGAGGCCGCCTACGACCTGGGCACCACCCCATTTAAGGCCTTCTGGCTGGTGACGGTGCCGCTGTCCAGGGCCGGCATTGTGGCGGGTTTCATGCTGGTGTTCATTCCCGCGGTGGGTGAATTTGTAATTCCCTCGCTGCTGGGCGGGCCCGAGAACATCATGATTGGCCGCGTGGTCTGGGACGAAATGTTCACCAGCAACAACTGGCCCCGTGCCACGGCGCTGGCGGTGGTGATGATTGCGCTCATCATTGTGCCGCTGGCCATTTATTACCACTACACCGGCGACAGCGACACGTCCGGCAAGGCATGAAGGGCAGGCCATGAAACCGTGGATTGAAAAACACTTTGGTAAGGGCTGGATGGCCCTGGTCTATCTGTTCCTGTACATGCCGCTGATCTTCATGGTGGTGTTCTCGTTCAACAGCACCCGCCAGGACGCGAACTTCACAGGTTTCTCGCTGCGCTGGTACGAGGCACTGACACGCGACACCAAGATCGTGGAAGGCTTCTGGCTCTCCATCCAGGTGGCCACGGTGACCGGGGTGTTGTCGGCCGTGCTGGGCACCTTTGCGGCCTTTGTGCTGGTGCGCTACCGCCGTTTTCTGGGACGGACGGTGTTCTCGGGCATGGTGAATGCGCCGCTGGTGATGCCCGAGGTGGTGATTGGCCTGTCCCTGTTGTTGCTGATGGTGGGGGCGCAAAACCTCATGGGTTGGCCCGAGCGCGGCATGTTGACCATCATCCTGGGCCACACGCTGTTGGGCATGGCGTATGGCATGGTGGTGGTGCAATCGCGCCTGCTGGAGGTGAACCGCTCGCTCGAAGAAGCCGCCATGGACCTCGGGGCCAAGCCCTACGAGGTGTTTTTCCTCGTGACCTTGCCCAATATTGCGCAGGGCATTCTGGCGGCGTTTTTGCTGTCGTTCACGCTGTCGTTTGACGATGTGGTGATTTCGGAATTCCTGTCTGGCCCTGGTGTGAGCACCTTGCCCCAGGTCATCTTCAGTTACGCGCGCCGCGGCATCAACCCCACCATTTACGCGGCCGCCACGCTGCTGATCTTTACGGTGACGATTGTCATCATCAGTTACAGCGTGTGGGTCGCGCGGCAGACGCGCAAGCGGGAGCGCGAGATCGCCGCAGCTACCCGGGCCGAAAGCGCCCCGCGCTGAAAAACCGCCGTCCCGTCGCGGGCGGCTTACAAAAACGAGGACGACATGAGCCAATTGCAGTTTGATGGGCGCGCCGTAATTGGCGGCCAGCGTGTGGCCGCCCTGAGTGGTGCCACTTTTCAGTGCATCTCGCCCGTGGACGGGCGGGTGTTGACCGAGGTGGCGCAGTGCGGCGCGGCCGACATTGACCGTGCGGTGGGCGTAGCGCGTGCCGCTTTTGACGACAAACGTTGGCGCGGCCTGCCACCTGCGCAGCGCAAACGCGTCATGGTCCGCTTTGCCGATCTGCTGCTGGAAAACGCCGATGCCCTGGCCCTGACCGAAACGATGGACATGGGCAAGCCTGTGAAGTACGCGCGCGCCGTGGACGTGAACAGTGCCTCCAACTGCATCCGCTGGTACGGCGAGGCGGTGGACAAGGTGTACGACGAAATCGCCCCCACGGCCGACACGGCGCTGGCCCTCATCACACGCGAACCCGTGGGTGTAGTGGGCGTGGTGGTGCCCTGGAACTACCCGATGATCATGGCCGCCTGGAAGATTGCGCCGGCGCTGGCCGTGGGCAACAGCGTGGTGCTCAAGCCCAGTGAAAAATCGCCCCTCACGGCGCTGCGCCTGGCGGACCTGGCGCTGGAGGCTGGTATTCCCGATGGTGTGTTCAACGTGGTGCCGGGTTTTGGCCCCGAGGCCGGCTCGCCGCTGGCGCTGCACATGGATGTGGACTGCATCGCCTTCACCGGTTCCACCCGCGTGGGCAAACAAATCCACGTGATGGCCGGGCAAAGCAACCTCAAGCGCGCCTGGACCGAGCTGGGCGGTAAGTCGCCCAACATCGTGTTTGCCGATTGCCCCAACATCGACCGCGCGGTGGAGGCTGCGGTAGGCAGCATCTTCTTCAACCAGGGGGAGAGCTGTAACGCGCCCTCGCGCCTGTATGTGCAGGACAGCATCAAAGAGAAATTCCTGGAAAAGGCCCTGGCGCTGGTGCCAGCCTACGCACCGGCCAACCCCACCTTGCCCGACACGGTGATGGGCGCACTGGTGGACACGCTGCAGATGAACACCGTGCTGCGCTACATCGAAAGCGGCAAGGCCGAAGGCGCCAAGTTGCTGGCCGGTGGCGAGCAGGTGTTGCAGTCCACGGGCGGTTGTTATGTGCAGCCCACGGTGTTTGACGGTGTGCGTGGCGACATGACGATTGCGCGTGAAGAAATCTTTGGCCCGGTGCTGTCGGTGCTGTCGTTCAGCGACACGGCCGAGGTGGTGCGCATGGCCAACGCCAGCGTCTACGGCCTGCAGGCCGGCGTGTGGACCAGTGACCTGAACAAGGCCCATGGCGTGGCGCGTGCACTGCGTGCGGGCACGGTGCACGTGAACCAGTATGACGAGGACGACATCACCGTGCCATTTGGCGGCTACAAACAAAGTGGGGTAGGGCGCGACAAGTCCCTGCACGCCTTCGACAAATACACCGAAACCAAGACCACCTGGATTCGCATCGACAGCCCGGTATGAGCCCCGTCACCCGGGCCACAGTGATGGCTTGGGGACTTCGTTCACTCCTTTTTTGATAGCTGCTTGCGCATATTCCATAAGGGCTAGAGGCCAACTTTATGCATAACTACGCCGATACCATCCGTACCCTGCAAGCCCAGGGCGTGCACTCTGTGCTTACCCAGTTTTGTGATCTCCATGGTGTGGCCAAAGGCAAGCTGGTGCCGCTGGAGAAACTGCAGGAGTGGGTGGAGGTGGGGGCAGGTTTTGCCGGCCCCAGTATCTGGGGTACAGGCTTGCCGCGCATGGGGCCGCGCAGCGAGTACTACGGGCGGGTGTTGCCCGAGTCCCTGCAGGCGCTGCCTTTTATGCCGGGCGTGGCGCGTGCCGTGTGTGACGGTTTTGCCGGCGGTGAGGCGCTGGACACCTGCTCACGCCAAGTGCTGAAAGCGGCCGTGGCCCAACTGGAGGCGCGCGGCTGGCGCATGTGGGTGGGCATCGAGCCTGAGTTCTTTTTGCTGCGCCAGGTGAACGGCGTCTGGCAGGTGGCCGATGCACAGGACCAACTGGACAAACCTTCGTACGACCTCAAGTCCATCCACCGCAACGCGGCCTACCTGGAGGACATGCGTAGCACGCTGGTGCAGCTGGGTTTTGAGCTGCAGCAGATCGACCACGAAGACGCCTGCGGCCAGTACGAAATTAACTACCGTTTTGACCACGCGTTGGCGGCGGCCGACCGTTACATGTTGTTCAAACTGGCTGCCCACGCCGTGGCCGAGCGCCATGGCATGGTCTTTAGCGCCATGCCCAAACCCTTGGCGCATGCGCCCGGCAGCGGGCTGCACTTTCACATCAGTATCACCGATGCACAGGGGCGCGCGGTGTTTGCCGATACGCAGGGCGCCCTGGGGCTTAGCACCGCGGGCCACCAGTTTGCTGCTGGCCTGCTGCACCATGCCGATGCACTGGCCGCGCTGTGTGCGCCCACGGTCAACAGCTACAAACGCCTGGCCTCCAGCAACAGTGCTTCGGGTACCACCTGGTCGCCTGTGTGGAAGGCCTATGGCGCCAACAACCGGACCTGCCTGGTGCGTGTGGTGGACGGCCGCCTGGAGTGGCGCCTGCCCGATCCGTCCTGCAATGTCTACGCTGCGATGGCCGCCACCTTGGTTGCCGGTCTGCAGGGCATAGACCGTGCATTGCAGCCACCCGCACCGGTGGCGGACGATTTGTACCAGCGCGCCCAGGCGGGTGCCGCGTTGCCAGCAAGCTTGCCTGCCGATCTGCACGCGGCGCTGCAGGCACTGGAGCAGGACCTGGTGCTACGCCAAGGGGTGGGGGAGGCCTTTTGTGCGCAATTCCTGCACCTCAAGCGGGCCGAATGGGCTGCGTTCAGCCAGCACATCAGCCCTTGGGAGATGGCGCGTTACGCGCAAACCTTCTAAGACGTCCCGGCTTGGTGCACACCAGGGCTGTCGCATTTCGATATGCGTCAGCCCTTTTCTTATTGTGAAACAGAGGAGGGGATTTTCCATGGTCTGTATTTCACATACATGTCTATGATTTTGTATTGAGAAATGTCGCATCTAAGTTGTTGATTTGTAATGAATAAATTTATGTCTTATATAAGACATAAGATTAAAAATATGTCTTATATAAGACATAGAATTCATCCATCGGCACCAGAATTGCATGACAAAACCGGGCCGCAACGTTTAACCAACCCTAGGAGTGCTCTCATGACGCAAAACCTCAACTCGCAACTGAGCCGCGAACAACAAATCGCCGCCCTGGAAAAAGACTGGGCGACCAACCCCCGCTGGAAGGGCGTGAAGCGCGGCTACTCCGCTGCTGACGTGGTGCGCCTGCGCGGTTCGTTGTCCATCGAGCACACCTTGGCCAAGCGCGGTGCCGAGAAGCTGTGGGAAAAGATCAACGGCGGCGCCAAGAAGGGCTACGTCAACGCCTTCGGCGCCATCTCCGCCGGCCAGGCCATGCAACAGGCCAAGGCTGGCTTGGAGGCCGTGTACCTGTCGGGCTGGCAAGTGGCCGCTGACGGCAACACCTCCGAAACCATGTACCCCGACCAGTCGCTGTACGCCTACGATTCGGTGCCCACCATGGTGCGCCGCATCAACAACACCTTCAAACGCGCTGACGAAATCCAGTGGGGCCGTGGCATCAACCCCGGCGACAAGGAATTCATCGACTACTTCCTGCCCATCGTGGCCGATGCAGAAGCCGGTTTCGGCGGCGTGCTGAACGCGTTCGAGCTGATGAAGAACATGATCCAGTCGGGCGCTGCTGGCGTGCACTTTGAAGACCAACTGGCTGCCGTGAAGAAGTGCGGCCACATGGGTGGCAAGGTGTTGGTTCCTACGCAGGAAGCCTGTGAAAAGCTGATCTCCGCACGTTTTGCGGCCGACGTGATGGGTGTGTCCACCATCGTGCTGGCCCGTACCGATGCGGAAGCAGCCAACCTGATCACGTCTGACCACGATGCCAACGACAAGCCTTTCCTGACCGGCGAGCGCACACAAGAAGGTTTCTACCGCGTCAAGAACGGTCTGGAACAAGCCATCAGCCGTGGCGTGGCCTACGCTCCTTACGCCGACCTGGTGTGGTGCGAAACCGGCGTGCCAGACATTGGCTTCGCCCGTGAATTCGCGCAAGCTGTGCATGCTGCCTGCCCCGGCAAGCTGCTGTCGTACAACTGCTCGCCTTCCTTCAACTGGAAAAAGAACCTCAACGACACACAGATCGCTTCCTTCCAGGAAGACCTGTCCGCGCTGGGCTACAAGTACCAGTTCATCACACTGGCCGGTATCCACATCAACTGGTTCAACACCTTCCAGTTCGCCCACGCTTACGCCAACGGCGAAGGCATGAAGCACTACGTGAACATGGTGCAAGAGCCTGAGTTCGCAGCCCGTGACAAGGGTTACACCTTCGTGTCGCACCAACAGGAAGTCGGCGCTGGTTACTTCGACGACGTGACCACCGTGATCCAGGGCGGTTCTTCCTCCGTGAAGGCGCTGACCGGTTCTACCGAAGAAGAGCAGTTCCACTAAGCTGCCTGCTTGCAGCACTGGGCCGGACTTTCGTGAGGGGAGTTCGGCCCTTTTTACTGGGGCGCTTGACTGGGGTTAAAATCCTCAGATCAACTTTGTATAAGAGCGAGAAAGGCAGTTTGGTTATGACACCGCGAACTACACCGGCGACATTCATCAGCGAATAAGGCCGTAGTCCGCGCGCCTTGTGCGCAAGCAGCTACCAAATTCATAGTAAAGCGCGGACCCTTCCGCGCTTTTTCTTTTTGCTCTCGACGCTTTGTTAGGCACACCATGATTCAAATTACGCTCCCCGACGGTTCCCAACGTGAATTCTCCGGCCCGGTCACCGTGGCCGAGGTCGCCGCCTCCATTGGCGCTGGCCTGGCCAAAGCCGCATTGGCCGGCAAAGTCCGAGCCGCAGGCGAGCCTGCTGATGCTGCGAAAGTGGTGGACACCAGCTTCCAGATGACAGCCAACAGCGCGCTGTCCATCATCACAGCCAAAGACGCAGACGGTCTGGAAGTCATTCGCCACTCCACGGCCCACTTGCTCGCCTATGCCGTCAAGGAGCTGTTTCCTGAGGCTCAGGTCACCATCGGTCCTGTGATTGAACATGGCTTCTTCTACGACTTTTCGTACAAGCGCCCATTCACGCCGGAAGATTTGGTCGCCATCGAGAAGAAGATGGCGCAATTGGCCGCGTTGGATGAGCCCGTGGTGCGTCGTGTACTGCCGCGTGATGAAGCGGTGGCCTATTTCAAGAGCCTGGGCGAGCATTACAAGGCAGAAATCATCGCCAGTATTCCTGCCAATGAAGATGTCTCGCTGTACCGCGAAGGCAAGTTTGAGGACCTGTGCCGTGGCCCGCACGTGCCCAGCACCGGCAAGCTCAAACATTTCAAGCTCATGAAGGTGGCTGGTGCTTACTGGCGCGGTGACCATAAAAACGAGATGCTGCAACGCATCTACGGCACGGCCTGGGCCACCAAAGATGAGCTGCAGCAGCATTTGACGATGCTCGAAGAAGCCGAAAAGCGCGACCACCGCAAGCTGGGCCGCGAGCTGGACCTGTTCCACATTGACGAGCACTCTCCGGGCACCGTGTTCTGGCACCCCAAGGGCTGGACGCTCTGGCAGGGCGTGGAGCAGTACATGCGCAAGGTCTACCAAGACAACGGCTACCTTGAAGTCAAAGGCCCGCAGATCATCGACAAGAGCCTGTGGGAAAAGACCGGCCACTGGGATAAATACCGCGAAAACATGTTCACTACCGAGAGTGAAAAACGCGAATACGCCCTCAAGCCCATGAACTGCCCGGGCCACATCCTGATCTACAAACACGGTATCAAGAGTTATCGCGACCTGCCGCTGCGCTTCGGCGAGTTTGGCGCCTGCCACCGCAATGAGCCCTCGGGTGGCCTGCACGGCATCATGCGCGTGCGCGCGTTCACGCAGGACGACGGCCACATCTTCTGCACCGAAGACCAGATTCAGGCGGAGGTGGTGGCGTTCACGACCCTGCTGCAAAAGGTCTACAAGGACTTTGGTTTCACCAACATCATCTACAAGCTCTCCACACGCCCCGAAAAACGCATTGGCACTGAAGAGAGCTGGGATCGTGCGGAGCATGCCTTGGCCGAGGGCTTGCGTGCATCTGGCTGCGACTTCGAATACCTGCCGGGCGAGGGCGCTTTCTATGGTCCCAAGATTGAATACACGTTGAAGGACGCGCTGGGTCGCCCTTGGCAGTGCGGCACCATTCAGGTCGACCCCAACTTGCCCGAGCGTCTGGACGCTGAATTTGTGGGTGAAGATGGTGCGCGCCACCGCCCTATCATGCTGCACCGCGCCATCGTCGGCAGCCTGGAGCGTTTCATCGGCATTCTGATCGAAGAGAGTGCTGGCGCCTTGCCGGCCTGGCTGGCTCCGGTGCAAGTGGCGGTGCTCAATATCACCGATGCACAGGCCGATTACTGCCGTTCCGTGGCTAAAACGCTGCAAAATCAAGGGCTTAGGGTCAATTTAGACCTGCGCAATGAGAAAATAACCTATAAAATACGGGAGCATTCGATGCAAAAGCTGCCTTATCTGATCGTCATTGGCGACAAAGAGATGGCAGCAGGCGCTGTTGCAGTGCGCGCCCGGGGTGGTCAAGACCTCGGTGCAATGTCCCTTGATGCCTTTGTTCAAAGAATCACGAGTGACATTGCCAACAAATCAGCGGCTTGAGGTTGTACCCAAGAAAACCCGGTTTGACGGCGTGTACTGTGCGGCAATCGCTACTATTTGTGTAGCAAAAATTGTGAAGGATTGAGCCATCGCTACTGAATTTCGTGACCGCCGTCAGCGTGAAGAGCGCAAACACCGTCTAAACCGGGAAATCATGGCCCCAGAGGTTCGCCTCTCTGGCCCTGAAAATGAACCGCTTGGTGTCGTTAGCCTGATGGAAGCCCTGCGTATGGCAGGCGAGCTGGATGTTGATCTGGTTGAAATTGCCGCTACTGCCAACCCGCCTGTGTGCCGGTTGATGGACTACGGCAAGTTCAAGTACCAGGAACAGAAAAAGGCAGCGGAAGCGAAAGCCAAGCAGACGGTCATTGAGATCAAGGAAATCAAGTTCCGCCCGGGTACCGATGACGGCGACTACAACATCAAGATGCGCAACATCCGGCGCTTCTTGGCCGATGGCGACAAGTGCAAGATCACTTTGCGTTTTCGGGGTCGCGAAATCACCCACCAGGAAATTGGTTTGGCGATGTTGCAGCGCATGCGAGACGAACTGGGCGACACCATCCTCGTGGAGCAATTCCCGAAGCTGGAAGGTCGCCAGATGATCATGATGATCGCCCCCGGCCGTAAAAAGCCCGGTGGTGGCGCACCCAAGCCCGCAGCGGAACCTGCGGCCTAAATTCTCTCGGCAGGTCTGGTCACCTGCTGGGGTGAACGGCGAATCTTTGGATTCGCCACACCAGTGGAGCGGTCAAGCGCTCCACTTTAAAAGTGGCTCGGGGCCAACAAGGCTGGAAGTAGTTTTCCGGACGCCTCACGAGCACAAACGAAAAGGAGCATTTACATGCCCAAAATGAAGACCAAGAGCGCGGCGAAGAAACGCTTCCGCGTCCGTCCAGGTGGCACCGTTAAGCGCGGTCAAGCCTTCAAACGTCACATCTTGACCAAGAAGACCACCAAAAATAAACGCCACTTGCGCGGCTCCACTGGAGTTCATGAGACCAATATGGGTCACATGGCACAGATGCTGCCCGGTCGTGGTATTTAATTAACGACGAACAAGGAGTAATCTCATGCCTCGCGTCAAACGTGGTGTAACGGCTCGCGCCCGCCATAAAAAAGTTCTGGCCCTTGCAAAAGGTTTCCGTGGTCGCCGCGGTAATGTCTTCCGTGTTGCCAAACAGGCAGTAATGAAGGCTGGGCAATATGCCTACCGTGACCGTCGTACCAAGAAACGTGTCTTCCGTCAGTTGTGGATCGCGCGTATCAACGCTGCTGCCCGCCAATGCGGTCTGACATACAGCCAGTTTGCCAATGGTCTGAAGAAAGCAAACATCGAGATCGACCGCAAGGTTCTGTCCGATATCGCGATCCATGACATGGCTGCTTTTGCTGGCATCGTGGAACAAGTGAAAGCCAAACTGGCTGCTTGAGTTCGCGGCTGAATGCTACTGATTTTGTAGCGTTCTGCGCACCAGAAACAAGGGTTAGCGCTTGAAAAAGCACTAGCCCTTTTTCAATGACATAAACAGTCACACCCAAATTTATGACCGAGTTGAACGCCATCGTTGACACCGCCAAAGCGGCTTTTGCCCAAGCAGTGACGCCCGCTGATCTGGAAAATGCCAAAGCCCTGTTCCTGGGAAAATCCGGCCGCATGACCGAGCTGATGAAGGGCATGGCCGCGCTCAGCGTGGAAGAGAAAAAGTCAACCGGTGCTGCGATCAACGTGGCCAAGCAGGCCATCGAAGCCGCGCTGACCGAACGCCGCCAGGCGCTCGCCGATGCCGAGCTACAACTACAGCTGCAGGCCGAAGCGCTGGACGTAACACTGCCAGGCCGCCAGCGCGGGCAGGGCGGTTTGCATCCTGTGTCGCTGACGCTGGAGCGCATCGAAGCCATCTTTGGCTCCATGGGTTTTGAAGTGGCCCAGGGCCCCGAAATTGAGTCCGACTGGTTCAACTTCACCGCACTCAACACGCCCGAAGACCACCCTGCGCGCTCCATGCACGACACCTTCTATGTCGAAGGTGGTTCGGAAACCGCGCCCAACCTGCTGCGCACCCACACCAGTCCTATGCAGATCCGCTACGCGGTGCAGCATGTGAAGACACACCGTGCCGCCGCCGGCGCCAGTGCAGAAGGCTTGTTCTCCGGCGATATGCCAGAAATCCGCGTGATCGCCCCGGGCCGCACTTACCGTGTGGACAGCGACGCCACGCATTCCCCCATGTTCCACCAGTGCGAAGGCCTGTGGGTGGGCGAGAACGTGAGCTTCAAGGACCTGAAGTTCGTCTTCACCGATTTCTGCCGCACCTTCTTTGAGTCGGATGACCTGGTGCTGCGTTTCCGCCCCAGTTTCTTCCCCTTCACCGAGCCCAGCGCCGAGATCGATATACAGTTCCAGACCGGCCCACTGGCTGGCCGCTGGCTGGAAGTGGCCGGCTCTGGCCAGGTGCACCCCAATGTGATTCGCAACATGGGCCTGGACCCCGAGAAATACATTGGCTTTGCCTTTGGCATGGGTCCGGACCGCCTGACCATGCTGCGTTACGGCGTGAACGACTTGCGCCTGTTCTTTGACGGTGACATCCGTTTCTTGTCCCAGTTCCAGTAAACCGACAAGCACCTGCTATTGCCCACCGCCAAATACCTCGCCTGACTGACCATGCAATTTTCTGAATCCTGGCTCCGTACCTTTTGCAACCCCTCCATCTCCACCGCCGAGCTGGCGGAGACGCTCACCATGGCGGGGCTCGAGGTCGAAGAACTCAAGCCCGTCGCGCCTCCGTTCACTCACATCGTGGTCGGTGAGATTAAAGAAGCCGAGCAGCACCCCAACGCTGACCGCCTGCGTGTCTGCAAGGTGGACGTGGGCCAGCCCGAGTTGCTGAACATCGTCTGCGGCGCACCCAATGCGCGTGTCGGCATCCGCATTCCGTGTGCGCTGGTGGGCGCCGAGTTGCCGCCTGGTGAGGATGGCAAGCCTTTCCTGATCAAGGTAGGCAAGCTACGTGGTGTGGAAAGCCAGGGCATGCTGTGCTCAGCGCGCGAACTCAAGCTGTCCGAAGACCATGGCGGCCTGCTGGAGCTGCCGCTGGATGCGCCTTTGGGCCAAGATATTCGCCAGTACCTGGACCTGGACGACACCCTGTTCACGCTCAAGCTCACGCCCAATCTCGCGCATTGCCTCAGCATCTATGGCGTGGCACGTGAAGTGGCAGCCCTGACCGGTGCACCCCTGATCACCGCACCCATTGCCCCCGTGGCGGTGACCAATCAAGACAAAGTCGCCGTGAAGATCAGCGCGCCCGATCTGTGTGGCCGTTTCTCGGGCCGTGTGGTGCGCAACGTCAACACCAAAGCCAAGACACCCCAGTGGATGGTGGACCGCCTGGCGCGCAGTGGTCAGCGCAGCGTGACGCCGCTGGTGGACATTTCCAATTACGTGATGTTTGAGTTGGGCCGCCCATCCCACATCTTTGATCTGGACAAGATCCATGGTGGCCTGGACGTGCGCTGGGGCAAGCCTGGCGAACAGCTCAAGCTGCTCAATGGCAATACTGTCACGGTGGACGACAAGGTCGGCGTGATTGCCGACGACGCCCAGGTGGAGTCGCTGGCCGGCATCATGGGCGGCGACGCCACTGCCGTGTCTGACGACACGCAGCACATCTATGTGGAAGCCGCGTTCTGGTGGCCCAAGTCGATTGCTGGCCGTTCGCGCCGCTTCAACTTCTCTACCGACGCCGGTCACCGTTTTGAGCGCGGTGTGGACCCTGCGCAGACAGTGGAGCACATCGAGCGCATCACACAGCTGATCATCGACATCTGCGGCACACCTGCCACTACTTGCGGCCCGGTGGACGACCAAAAGGCCAATGTGCCGACACCCACGCCGGTCACCTTGCGTGTGGCGCGTGCGGTCAAGGTCATCGGCATGCCCTTGACCCAAGTGCAATGTGTTGACGCCTTGAAGCGCCTCGGCTTGCCAGTGACCGAGGGTGAAGGCACGGTCACCGTTACGCCCCCGTCGTACCGCTTTGACCTGCAGATCGAGGAAGATCTGATCGAGGAAGTGGCGCGCATGGTGGGTTACAACAACCTGCCGCATACGCCACCGCTGGCGCCCATCACGGCCAAGATCCGTGCCGAGGCGCAGCGCAGCCCGTTTGCCGTGCGCCGCGCGTTGGCCGCTCTGGGTTACCAGGAAACCATCAACTTCAGCTTTGTGGAAGAGCGCTGGGAGCATGAGCTGGCCGGCAACCCCAACCCCATCAAGCTGCTGAACCCGATTGCCAGCCAGATGAGCGTGATGCGCTCTTCTTTGATTGGTTCGCTGCTGCAGGTGCTGCGCTTCAATGCGGCCCGCAAGGCACCACGCGTGCGCGTGTTTGAGCTGGGCCGCGTGTTCCTGCGCGATGCGTCGGTCAAGAGCACCGACAGCACCGTTGAAGGTTTCGACCAGCCCATGCGCATTGCCGGCCTGGTGGGCGGCAGCGCCGATGCACTGCAGTGGGGCCGCAAAGAGCAGGGCGTGGACTTCTTCGACGCCAAGGGCGATGTGGAAGCCCTGCTGGCACCGCTGAAGGCCGAGTTCGCGCCTGGCACCCACCTCGCCATGCATCCGGGCCGCTGTGCCCAGGTCGTGCTGGATGGCAAGGTGATTGGCCACGTGGGTGAGTTGCACCCCAAGTGGCGTCAGTCTTATGAGCTGGCGACGGCTCCCGTGGTGTTCGAGCTGGCGCTCGATGCCGTGCTGGCGCGTCCCGTGCCCGAGTTCAAGCCCGTGGCCAAGTTCCAGTCCGTGCAGCGTGACATCGCCGTGGTGGTGGCTGACAGCGTGACCCATGCTGCCTTGATGGCCGCCGTATGGGCCGCGCCTACGTCGGGCTTGTTGCGCGATGCGCAGCTATTCGATGTCTACCGCTCCAAGCTCGCCAAGGATGTGGTGGCAGCAGACGGCGCAACCGACCGCAGCCTGGCCGTTCGCCTGACGCTGAACAGCGACGAAACCACCCTGACCGAAGAGCAAATTGAAACCGCGGTGAAAGCCGTGGTAGACCAACTGGTTGCGGCGGTTGCTGCCCGCCAGCGCGTTTGACCTGACCCGTCCACCAGAGAAGGTTCTAGCTACCATGGATTTTTCTGTTGAAAGCCTGGAAACGCCGGCGCTGACCAAAGCCCAGTTGGCCGACATGCTGTTCGAGCAAATCGGGCTCAACAAGCGCGAGTCCAAGGACATGATCGACGCGTTTTTTGATCTGATTGCGGCCAGCCTGGTGGACGGCACCGACGTGAAAATCTCCGGTTTTGGCAACTTTCAGATCCGCACCAAGGCGCCGCGGCCGGGCCGCAATCCGCGTACGGGGGAGGCGATTCCGATTCAGGCGCGCCGCGTGGTGACATTCCACGCCAGCCACAAGCTCAAAGAGCAAATTCAGGACGAAGGCAAGACGGCCAGCGCCGTTTAGCAACACCAGGCCGCCATTTGGCGCCTCTCCGCAAAATGGTCTTTGCATGCGGGCAAAACTTAGAGTAACCTCTGCGCTTTGCCTCGTACAGCATTGATTTCAATGGAGAAAACGCTCCCTCCCATTCCCGCCAAACGCTATTTCACCATCGGTGAGGTGGGGGATTTGTGCGGCGTCAAACCTCACGTGCTACGGTATTGGGAGCAGGAATTCACGCAGCTGCGCCCTATGAAGCGCCGTGGCAACCGCCGTTACTACCAGCACCACGAGGTGCTGATGATCCGCCGGATCCGTGATTTGTTGTACGACCAGGGCTTCACCATCAGTGGTGCGCGCAACAAGATGCAGGAGTTGCTGCAAAACGAGCGTGACAAAAAGCGCAATGGCGAGGTCATGCTCGATGGTTTGGAAGTGGTTGAAGTCGACGACATGGACCTGGACGACTTTGAAGACAGCCAGTTGGTCGATGCTCCGGACCTGCCTGCGATGGAGCTGGTGCAACTCAAGCGTGAATTGTTTGAGATTCGCGAACTTCTTGCGGAAGCTGCCTGAAAGCGCTAAAAACAGAGGTTATAATTTGAGGCTCGATCGGTGTGTGGCGCAGCCTGGTAGCGCACTTGCATGGGGTGCAAGGGGTCGAAGGTTCGAATCCTTTCACACCGACCACGATAAATGTGAAAAGCCTTCAAGCAGTGATGCTTGGAGGCTTTTTTCATTGGAGAATCGTGGGCGCTTGGTTGCAATCAAATGCCAAGGTACTTCATTGATGGACATTCTTTCAGGACTGGTATCTTCCCCATGAGCTCATTGATCAATTCCCTCAAGTCCGAGATCGCCCGCGTGGCCCGCAAGGAGCTCAAGGATGAGTTGCTGGCCTTGCGCAAGGCCGTGACAGCCCATCGCTCCGAGATTGCGGCACTCAAGCGCGAGGTCAAGGCGCTGGCCTCTGCGGTCAAGGCGGGCACACGGGCTTCCAAGGCCCGTGGGCAAGAGGCGTCTGCTGTTCCCGCCGCTGCGGCACCCGGCATTCGCTTTAGTGCAGCGCGTTTTGCGGCACTGCGCGCCAAGCTGGGGCTGACCCAGGCCCAATTGGCCACACTGCTGGGCGTGTCCTACCTTTCGGTCCACAAGTGGGAAGGCGGCAAGGCCCAGCCCCGGGCCGCCCAGTTGCAAAAGATTGCCGCGGTGATGAAGATGGGCAAACGCGAAGCCGCTAAACAGCTAGAGGCCTGAGCGCAGGCGAGCGCTGGCCCGAACTAGACCAGTGCGATGGCGGTCACGAACAGGGCTTTGACGACTGCCCAGGTCAACAACACCAAGAGCCAAGTTTTCCACCAGACACGCACGGTGTTGAAGGTGTTCTCCGCCATGGTGAACAGGATTGCGGCCACCACGCCAAAGGACGCGCCCAGCGCCAGCCGAAGCGACATGCGTTGCCACAGCTCGCCCACGCCGTCGTCCACCGGCTGGAAGAGGCCCACTACGATGCCAAACACCAGCCACCTGGCCAGGTAGCCCCACCACCGGGTCCACAGGCCTGCGCCCACCTGGGGCCAGGGCGGAGGGGAGATGTCAGATTTGTCCATCGCCAGGCTCCCGGTAAAAGCAGCGAGCGCAGGCCTGCTGGTAGCGTTCATTGCCACCTATCTCCACCTGTTCACCCTCGCGCACTCGCCGGCCCTGGGCATCGATGCGGATGTTCATGGTGGCCTTGCGGCCGCAGGCGCAAATGGTCTTGATTTCTTCGATGTCGTCCGCCAGCGTCAGCAGGTAGGCGGCACCGGGGAAGGGGTTGCCCTGAAAGTCGGAGCGCAGGCCAAAGCAGATGGTGGGGATATCTACCGTGTGGGCGATCTGGTGCAACTGGCGCACCTGGACAGGCGTCAGAAATTGCGATTCGTCGATCAGCACACAGGCTAGCTGTGTCTGTGGTGTGAGCAGCGCCAAAAAATCGGTAGTCGCATCAAACACCTGGGCTTGGCGTTGGATGCCCAGGCGCGAGGCAATGCTGCCGTGGCCGCTGCGGTCGTCAATGCCAGCCGTGAAGAGCTGCACAGTCTGGCCTTGCTCTTCGTAGTTGTAGGCAATTTGCAGCAGCGAGGTGGATTTGCCGGCATTCATGGCCGAGTAGCGGAAAAACAGTTTGGCCATGGTGCGCAGGAAAGCAGTACGGAAATGGGGTAATCAGGTTTCAGAGTCGAGCCTGTGTGCTGCGGGCAGGGGCAAGCCGCACCGTGCGCAGCACCCAGGGAACCAAGAGGGCCACAAACGCGCCGCTTGCCAAGCCCTTGGTCGCAGACCACAGTGTAGGTTCCCACTGCAGCTGCAGGCCCAGCGTTTTGAGCAATTTTTGTTCACCCCAAAACAGCAGCGCCCCCAGCAGGGCCGCGGCGACGATGCGCGCGGGGCCGCTGGGCGCCGCAAACTGCGTATGCCGCCGATCCCAGTGCAGGCCGGCGGTGGCGGTAGCCAGCCAGGCCGCCAGCATGGGCACGTAGTCCGGTGGCTGACCACCCGGCCAGCTCTGCAGTGCTGCAATAGCCACGCCCACGATGGCAGCCAGCTGCCAGACCAGGGAGTGGTGCAACGGACTGGACTGGCGCAGTGCCCAGGCAAACACCAACAGGCTGGCAACGCCCAGCAACGCACCTGCCAGCACATCCTCCAGGTCGTGCACGCCCAAGTACAGGCGGCTGAACATCACGCCCAGTGCAATTGCGCTGCAGGCCCACCAGACCCAGGTGCGGCGCACCTCCCAGGCCAGCCACATCCAGAGCGCCACGGCCATTTGGGCGTGGCCGCTGGGCAGGCCGTAGCTGGCGCCTACCAGGTCATCCAGGCGAATCTCCAGCGGCGGGCGCGGGTCCTGGAACAGGTCTTTGGCATAGGCGTTGAGCAGCGCGTTGCAGGCCACCACCACCAGCAGGCGAAAGAAGCGCTCCTTGTTCCACACCCAGTAGCCGATCGACATGAAGAACATCAAAAAAGTGGCGTAACCCAGCCACGAAAACGCCATAGCCAGCTGCGTGCCAGCGGCTGAGCGCAGCGGCAGCACCCACTGCAAGTCATGCAGAATGTTCATCGTTTGCTCCTGTTTTTATAGCTGCTTGCACAATATCCACGGGGGCTAGGCCCCTGTTTTATCCTCAAACAAGGCGACGGCGTTGTGGGCAACCTGCAGCGTGTCGTAGTAGGCATACGCCCCCACGCTGACCGCACCCAGCAGTGGCACAAAGCGGGATGCGCCCTTGCGCAGCGCCGCCACGGCCAGCATGCCGCCCAGCTTTTGCGCCAGCGTCTGCAGCACCTTGACGGTGGTGGGCCGCACCACCACGCGCTCACCCATGCGCACGGCGATGTCGCGGAACAGCTGTGCCGAGAGTTGCTTGAACAGGCAGTACAGCAGGTGCTCCCGCGTCAGCGTGGTGTGTTGGCCGTAAATCGCCGCGATGTCGGCCACCATCTGCGTCTGAAGCCTCCACACGCCCACCATTTCCGGCAGCACCGTGACCCAGCCCAGCCAGCCCGGCGGCAGCGAGAGCGAGCCCGCCAGCAGGCTGGCCTTGCGTGCGGTAGCCCGGGCTATGACGTGGGCGCGCTCGGCGGGGTGCTGCTGCGTAGGTTCGTCGCTGGCGGGCACCTGCACCACCAGTTCCAGAATCGCGTCGGCCATCTGCGTACGCAAGGGTTGGCTGCGTTTAGCCATGGGCGTTCTCCAGAGGAAAAACTGCGCCGTCGCGGCCCAGGGGCGGTGCCAAGCGTTTGGCCAGCACGCGGTAAGTTTCCAGGTCAAAGACCAGCGTTTGCCGGCTCTGATGCACATCGTCCAGGTCTTCGGCGGAGTGCACCGTGGCCACATGGCACCACTGGTCAAACACATGCACATCGGTGCGGCCGGTGCGCGCGTGGTGCTCGCGGATGCCAATGCGGCCGGCGTGCGGCCAGCCTTGCAGGGTTTGCTGCACCAGGTCCACCTGGGACTTTTTGCTGGACTTGCGGTTGTGCAGCGGCTTGAGTTCCTTGACCAAGCGCGTCTGCAACAACAGAGCACCCAGCTCGCCGGCCGTCTCACGCCATTCGACGCGGCGAATTTCTTGGGCAATGCGCGCCTCGCGGGCCACCTTCTCCGCGCTCTGGAAGTGGGCCAACACGCGCGTACGCATGTTCACGCTTTTGCCGATGTACAGCGGTGTAGGGCCTTCGCCGTAGAACAGGTAGACGCCGGGTGTGTCGGGGATGTCGTCCACCGGGGTTTCGAGTTGGGCTGGTGCGCTGGTGCCACCGCGCAACAGGGCCGCCGCTTCGCGTTGCACGACCTCGGCACCCAAGTCGGCCTGGGCGAGCTGCAGCCACTGCAGCACCACCTCCACATCGCCCATGGCGCGGTGGCGCGCCTGGGTGTGCAGGCCGTGGCGCTGCATGATGGCGTCCAGCCCATGGCCCTTGTGTTGCGGGTACAGCTTGCGCGACAGCCGTACCGTGCACAGCGTTTTGACCTTGAGGGGCTTTTCCAGCCGGGCCAGCTCCTGCACCACAAAGCCGTGGTCAAACCCCACGTTATGGGCCACGAAGACGGCTCCGTCTAGCAGCGCCAACAGCCGGGGCGCCACCTGGGCAAAGGTGGGCGCGTCTTGCACCATGGCATCGCTAATGCCAGTCAGGCTTTGAATGAACGATGGGATAGGCATACCGGGGTTGACCAGCGTGCTCCAGCGCGCCACCTCCATGCCGTGCTCTATACGCACCGCGGCAATTTCGGTGATGCGGTCGTGCACTGCGCTGCCTCCGGTGGTTTCCAGATCCAGCAAAACAAAACAGGGCAGCATGGGAAGCTAGACGATGTCTATGGTGTGGATGCCGTACTGGCCCGTGCGTCGGTCGGCAAAGTAGCGCTCCAGCGTTTCCTTGACGGTGCGAAACGCAATCTCGTCCCAGGGAATCTCGTCCTCGGTAAACAGCCGGGCCTCGATGGTCTCGGTGCCGGGGTTGAACTGGTCGCTGGTCAGCCGGGCGCGGTAAAACAGGTGCACCTGGCCCACGCGTGCCACGTTCAGCAGCGTGAACAGGCCCTCCATTTCAAACTGGGCACCGGCTTCTTCATCGGTTTCGCGTGCGGCACCCTCGGCCGTGGTCTCGTTGAGTTCCATAAAGCCGGCGGGCAGGGTCCACTTGCCAAAGCGCGGTTCGATATTGCGCTTGCACAGCAGCACCTGGTCGCCCCAGTGCGGCACGGTGCCCACCACGTTCAGCGGGTTCTCGTAATGGATGGTGCCGCAGGCCGGGCAGACGGCGCGCTCTTTGGTGTCGCCGTCGTCCGGCACGCGGTAGACCACGGCGGTGCCGCATTGTTTGCAATGGCGAATGGGGGGACGCAGCATGGGGCGGCTCAGACCAGCTGCACGTGCAGGGGTTGCAGCCCCTCCACGCTGGCCAGCAATACATCGCCGCGCACCACGGCGCCCACACCTTCGGGCGTGCCGGTAAAGATCAGGTCGCCGGGCTGCAGCGTCCAGGCGGCGGACAGCTGCTCGATGGTCTCGGCAATGTTCCAGATCAGCTTGGCCAGCGTGCTGCGCTGGCGGTCTTGTCCGTTCACCTGCAGCGCGATGGCCGCGCTGTGGATGGCGGGCATCTGGGCGGCGGGGGTGATGGGGCCGATGGGCGCCGAGAAGTCAAAGCCTTTGCCAATGCACCAGGGGCGGCCCTGTTTCTTCATCTCGTTTTGCAGGTCGCGCCGCGTCATGTCCAGGCCCAAGGCGTAGCCGTAGATGTGCTGGAGGGCATCCGCCGCTGCAATGTTGGCACCGCCCTTGCCAATGGCTACGACCAGCTCCACCTCGTGGTGCAGGTTGCTGGTCAGCGTGGGGTAGGGCATGGCCACGGTCTGGCCGGCCTCCGCTACCAGCGCGGCGTCAGCGGGCTTCATGAAGAAGAAGGGCGCCTCGCGGCCGGTATGGCCCATTTCCTTGGCGTGCTCTTCGTAGTTGCGGCCCACGCAGTACATGCGGTGGATGGGAAAGCGGGCCGATTCGCCCACCACGGGGATCGAGGGAATGGCGGGGGGTGTGACAACAAAGCTCATGGTGCGTTCCTTCTTTAGGCCGACTTCACCACCAGGTCAAAGTGCTCCACCACGGGCGGTGTGGCAAAGAAGGGGCCCACGATGGCGCGCCACTGGGGAAACAGCTCGCCCTCGCGGAACCCGACGGTGTGGTCTTCCAGCGTGCTCCAGAAAATTTGCAGGATGTAGCGCTCGGGGCTCTCAATCCCCTTGTTCACCTTGTAGCCCTGGAAGCCCTTGGCCTTGGAGATGACGTCGCGCAGGCCGCGGGCAATGGCTTCGTCAAAGGCGGCGTTTTGGCCGGGGTGGATGCGGATGTCGGCAAGTTCCAGAATCATGGGGAGCTCCAGGCGGGTGAATGTCAGTGGGAGGGTCTCCAATGGTAACGGCTTCGGGTTTATCCTCGCGGGCATGAAGCTGTACAACTACTGCCGATCGTCTGCCTCGTTCCGGGTGCGCATCGCGCTCAACCTCAAGGGCCTGCCGTTTGAATACATCCCCGTGCACCTGGTGCGCGGCGAACAGCTGCAAGACGCCCACCGGGCGCGTTCGCCCGACGCCTTGGTGCCGGTGCTGGAGGTGGATGGCCACACGCTCACCCAGTCCATGGCCATCATCGATTACCTGGAAGAAACCCGCCCTACGCCGCCCCTGCTGCCCGCCAATGCGCTGGGCCGCGCCCAGGTGCGGGCGCTGGCGCAAACCATTGCCTGCGAGATCCACCCGCTCAACAATCTGCGCGTGCTCAAGTACCTGACCAGCACCCTGCAGTGCGACGAGGACGAAAAAACCACCTGGTACCGCCACTGGGTGCGCCAGGGCCTGCTGGCGTTTGAGCGCCAGTTGGATGCGCTGGACGCCCAGGGCCTGCGGCCCTCGGCCTTTTGCTATGGCGATGCGCCCACGCTGGCCGATTGCCTGCTGGTGCCGCAAATCTTCAACGCCCGCCGCTTTGACACCGACCTGAGCGGCCTGCCCAACACCCTGGCCGCGTTTGACGCCTGCATGGCGCTGCCCGCGTTTGATGCGGCCCAGCCCAGCCGCTGCCCGGACTTCACGCCATGAGCGGGCCCGCCCCAAGCGCGCCCGCAGACTGGTTGGTGCCCGACTGGCCCGCGCCCGCCGGGGTGCATGCCCTGTTCACCACGCGCAGCGGCGGTCAGTCCCGCCCGCCCTATGACGGCCTGAACCTGGGCACGCATGTGGGCGACGATGCGGCCGATGTGCAGGCCAACCGCGCCGTGCTGCAGCGCGTGCTGGACGTGCGGCCCGTGTTTCTGGCGCAGGTGCATGGCACGCAGGTACAGGCCCTGGCGCCCGATTCGCCTGACGGCACTGTGGCCGACGCCTGCCTGGCCACGCAGCCCGGCGTGGCCTGCACCATCATGGTGGCGGACTGCCTGCCCATCCTGCTGTGCGACAGCACGGGCACCTGGGTGGCCGCCGCCCATGCGGGCTGGCGCGGCCTGGCCGGGCAGGGCGGTGTGGGGGTGGTGGAGAGCACCCTGGCGGCAGTTTATGAACAAAAAAGTGCTCTAGCCCACGTGGATTCTGCGCTAGCAGCTCCTGAAACCATAGCATGGCTGGGGCCCTGCATAGGCCCCACGGCGTTTGAGGTGGGGGACGAGGTGCGCCAAGCCTTTGTGGACGGCATGTCTGAGGCCGCAGCCTGCTTTGTGCCTGCCGGCCCCCGTAAGTGGTGGGCCAACCTGCCAGCCCTGGCGCGCCTGCGGCTGCAGGCGGCGGGGGTGAGCGCCGTTTATGGCAATGACGGCAGCACGCCCTGGTGCACCGTCAGCAACCCCTCACGCTTCTTTTCCCACCGGCGCGACCGGGTCAGCGGGCGGCTGGCCGCCTGCATCTGGCTGGGCTGAGGCTGTAGCGGCTTCATTGGAAGCAGCCGCAGCAGCATGGGCCGCAATGGCGGCTTCACGCTCCGCCATCTCCTGCGCCCGAATTTTCCGTTTGCGCCCCGGCGTGCCCATGAAATACACCATCAGGGCGATGGGCAGCAGGCCGTACAGGACAAAAGTGACGATGGCGCCCAGTACGGTGCCGTTGGAGTTGGTGGCTTCGGCCACACTCATCATGAGGGCGACGTAGAGCCAGGCGATGGGAATGATGTACATAGGGTTTCTCTTAGCGCATGTCAGGATAGCGCAGGTCCAGGATTGCCATACTTGGGCGTTAGACTAGAGACACTAATTCCGAAGGTGATGGCGTGACCCAACCCAATTCCGACTTTTTGGCCCAGGCAACGCAACAGTTTCAGCAGGCATTTACCCAGAGCTGGTCCAAGGCGCTGGAATCCTTCCAGGGCATGGACCTGGGGGCCGCCGGCGCGGGCTTTCCCGCCATGACCGAAAAAGCGCCCGAAATCCATTTCGCCCCCGAGAAACTGCAGGCCCTGCAGCAGCAGTACCTGCAAGACGCCATGGGCCTGTTCAGCCAGGGCCTGAGCCACCCCACCCAAGCCCCCGCCAGCACCGACCGCCGTTTTGCCGCGCCCGCCTGGGGCGACAACCCCATGGCCGCCTATGCCGCTGCGGTCTATCTGCTCAACGCCCGCACGCTCATGGGTCTGGCCGAGGCCGTGGACGCCGATGCCAAGACCAAGAGCCGTATCCGTTTTGCCGTGGAGCAGTGGATGGCCGCCGCCGCGCCCAGTAACTTTTTGGCCTTCAACGCCGAGGCGCAGAAAAAAGCCATCGAGACCAAGGGTGAGAGCATTGCCAAAGGCATGAAGAACCTGGTGCACGACATCCAGCAAGGCCATGTGTCCATGACGGATGAGAGCCTGTTCGAGGTCGGCAAGAACGTGGCCACCACCGAGGGCGCCGTGGTGTTCGAGAACGAACTCTTCCAGCTCATCGAATACAAGCCGCTGACCGCCAAGGTCTACGAGAAGCCGTTTCTGCTGGTGCCCCCGTGCATCAACAAGTTCTACATCCTCGATTTGCAGCCCGAGAACTCGCTGATCCGCTATGCCGTGGAGCAGGGCCACCGTACCTTCGTGGTCAGCTGGCGCAACCCCGATGCCACGCTGGCCCACAAGACCTGGGACGACTACATCGAGCACGCCGTCATCCGCGCCATTGGTGTGGCCCAAGACATAAGCGGCTCGCCCACCATCAATGCGCTGGGCTTCTGCGTGGGCGGCACCATGCTGGGCACGGCGCTGGGCGTGCTGGCCGCGCGCGGCCGGGCCACGAAGGGGACCCCTCAGCCCCTGCCCGTGGACAGTGCCACCTTCCTCACCACCTTCCTGGATTTCTCGGACACCGGCATCCTGGATGTGTTCATTGACGAAAGCTTCGTCAAATACCGCGAAGGTGAGCTGGGCAAGGGCGGCCTGATGAAGGGCCAGGACCTGGCCAGCACCTTCAGCTTTTTGCGCCCCAACGACCTGGTGTGGAACTACGTGGTGGGCAACTACCTGAAGGGTGAAACCCCACCGCCGTTTGACTTGTTGTACTGGAACAGCGACAGCACCAACCTGCCTGGTCCGTACTACGCCTGGTATTTGCGCAACACCTACCTGGAAAACAACCTGGTCAAGCCCGGCAAGCTCACGGTCTGCGGCGAGAAGCTGGAGCTGCGCGCGCTGGACATCCCGGTCTACATCTACGGCTCGCGCGAGGATCACATCGTGCCGATTGGCGGGGCCTACGCCTCCACCCAGGTGCTGCCCGGCAAAAAACGTTTTGTGCAGGGCGCGTCGGGCCACATTGCCGGTGTGATCAACCCGCCGGCCAAAAACAAACGCAGCCACTGGATCCGTGCCGACGGCAAATTGCCGAAGACACACGCGCAGTGGCTAGAGGGCGCAACCGAGCATGCCGGCAGTTGGTGGACCGACTGGTCCCAGTGGCTCAAGGGCCATGCTGGCAAGCAAATTGCTGCGCCAAAGAGCTATGGCAAAGGCAAGTACAAAGCCATAGAGGCGGCTCCTGGGCGTTATGTTCAAGCCAAAGCTTGAGTTTTTGATTCACTAAGAAGGAGACACCTGATGGAAGACATCGTTATCGTTGCTGCAGCCCGTACTGCAGTTGGAAAGTTTGGTGGCTCACTCGCCAAGACCCCCGCCACTGAGCTGGGCAGCATCGTCATCAAAAGCCTGCTGGAGCGCAGCGGCCTGCCCGTAGACGCCGTGGGCGAACTGATCCTGGGCCAGGTGCTGGCGGCCGGTGTGGGCCAGAACCCCGCGCGCCAGGCCGGCATCAAGTCCGGCCTTGCCAAAGAAACCCCGGCGCTGACCATCAACGCCGTGTGCGGCTCCGGCCTCAAGGCCGTGATGCTGGCCGCCCAGGCGGTGGCTTGGGGTGACAGCGAGATCGTCATTGCTGGTGGCCAGGAAAACATGAGCGCATCGCCCCACGTTCTGCTGGGCAGCCGCGACGGCCAGCGCATGGGCGACTGGAAGATGGTCGACACCATGATCACTGACGGCCTGTGGGACGTGTACAACCAGTACCACATGGGCATCACTGCCGAAAACGTGGCCAAGGCCAATGGCATCACCCGCGAACAGCAGGATGCTCTGGCGCTGGGTAGCCAGCAAAAGGCGGCTGCGGCGCAAGACGCCGGCAAGTTCAAGGACGAAATCGTGCCGGTGAGCATCCCCCAGCGCAAGGGCGACCCCATCGTGTTTGATGCGGACGAGTTCATCAACAAGAAAACCAATGCCGAAGCCCTGGCTGGCCTGCGCCCCGCGTTTGACAAGGCCGGCAGCGTGACTGCGGGCAACGCGTCGGGCATCAACGACGGCGCGGCCGGCGTAGTGGTCATGACGGCCAAGAAAGCTGCAGCCCTGGGCCTCACGCCCTTGGCCCGCATCGCCAGTTTTGGCACCACCGGTCTGGACCCCGCCCTCATGGGCCTGGGCCCCGTGTCGGCCACCCAGCGTGCCCTGGCCCGCGCCGGCTGGAAGGCGCAGGACGTGGACCTGTTTGAGCTGAACGAAGCCTTTGCCGCACAGGCCTGCGCCGTCAACAAGTTGCTGGACATCGACCCCGCCAAGGTGAACGTGAACGGTGGCGCCATCGCCATCGGACACCCCATCGGCGCGTCCGGTGCTCGCATTTTGGTGACGCTGCTGCACGAAATGCAGCGCAGCGGCGCCAAGAAGGGGGTGGCCTCGCTGTGTATTGGCGGCGGCATGGGTGTGGCCCTCGCGGTAGAGCGTTAGGCAACCAAAAATAAATGAAATGGGCTGCTAGCCCAATTAGAATATGCGCTAGCAGCTCCTGTTTTTATAGCAAGTAAAACTAGACAAGGAGTCAACATGACACAAAAAGTAGCGTACGTCACCGGCGGCATGGGCGGCATCGGGACCGCCATCTGCCAGCGCTTGCACAAAGATGGCTTCAAGGTCATCGCCGGCTGCGGCCCCACGCGTGACTTCACCAAGTGGCTGGATGAACAAAAGGCGCTGGGTTACACCTTCTACGCCTCGGTTGGCAATGTGGGCGATTGGGATTCCACCGTGGAGGCCTTTGGCAAGACCAAGGCCGAGCACGGCACCATCGACGTGCTGGTGAACAATGCCGGTATCACCAAGGACCGCATGTTCCTGAAGATGACGCGCGAAGATTGGGACTCGGTGATCGAGACCAACCTGAACTCCATGTTCAACGTGACCAAACAAGTGGTCGCCGACATGGTGGAAAAGGGCTGGGGCCGCATCATCAACATCTCGTCGGTCAACGGCGAAAAAGGCCAGGCCGGTCAGACCAACTACTCGGCTGCCAAGGCCGGCATGCACGGTTTCTCCATGGCCTTGGCGCAAGAGCTGGCCACCAAGGGCGTGACCGTGAACACCGTGAGCCCAGGTTACATTGGCACCGACATGGTCAAGGCCATCCGCGAAGACGTGTTGGCCAAAATCGTGGCCACCGTGCCCGTCAAGCGTTTGGGCGAGCCGTCCGAAATCGCCTCCATCATTGCCTGGCTGGCGTCTGACGAAGGTGGCTACGCCACGGGCGCCGACTTCTCGGTCAACGGTGGTTTGCACATGGGCTGATGCCCGCCATGCCCCGGCATCGACCGGGGCTGCGCCTCAAGGCCCGCTTCGGCGGGCCTTTTGCGTGGTGCGCCTTCGCCACTGCTGTTACACATATACAAAAACTGCAGTCCTAACTGGGTTTTTTCCCTCTGTACGTGGGGTATGCTCAGCACACTTGACAGACGCAAGGCGCATCGCAAGCAACTGAATATGACTATTGAAGATTCCGTTTGGGTAGATATAAAGCTGCTGCGCGTCGGGCTTTATATTGAATTGGATGTGGGCTGGATGTCCCATCCCTTCCCCACGGGAAGCTTCAAGATCAGCTCGCAAAAGCAGATCGAGACCCTGCAGAGCCTGGGTCAGCCCCGCATCCGCTGTATTCCCTCCAAGAGTGACCCCGATCCCGCTGCAGAGCAAGAGGCCGCCCGCGCCCGCGCACAAGCGGCCGCACTGGACGAACGCCAGCTTGCGGCCCTGCGTGAGAAAGAACAGCGCCGCCTGCGCGCAGCCGCCTTGGCCGCACAGGACCGCAGTCTGGTGGTGTGCGAGCGCCGTTTCGGCGAATCGGTGCGCCTGTACCGTAAGGCACTGGACCAGGTGCAGACCCAGCCCAAAGTAGTGGCCGAGCAATGCCAGGCCATGGTGGGCACCTATGTGTCTGAGTTGTTGGACCATGGGGAGGCCTCCATTCGCCTGCTCTCCGAGGCGGCGGGCGACAAGTCCTCCATGCACCCGGTTAACGTGACCATCGTCTCGCTGCTGCTGGGCAAGGCCATGGGCTTGCAATCGGGCGAGCTGCAGGACCTGGGAATGGCCGCCTTTTTGCATGACATTGGCAAGGTCAATGTGCCCGACCGCGTGCGCTGGGTGGAAGAAAACTTTTCTACCGCCGAGTACCGCATGTACCAGGAGCACGTGGCCCAGGGCGTCAACCTGGCAAGGGCCATGGAGCTACGCCCTGGTGCGCAGTTGGCCATAGCCCAGCACCACGAGCTGGCCGATGGCAGTGGTTTTCCGGCCCGCATCAAGGGCGATGCCATGTCGGTGGCCGGCCGCATTTTGGCGCTGGTGAATCGCTATGACAACCTGTGCAACCCCAGCCGCCCGGCCACGGCGCTCACGCCGCATGAGGCGCTGTCGCTGATCTTTGCGCAACTCAAGACCCGTTTTGATGCTGCCGCCCTGAGCGCCTTCATCCGCATGATGGGGGTGTACCCACCGGGTTCGGTGGTGCAGCTCATCGACGACCGTTACGCCATCGTGGTGTCGGTTAATTCGGCGCGTCCGCTCAAGCCCCGCGTGATCGTGCACGAACCCAGCGTGCCCAAGCACGAGGCCTTGATCCTGGACTTGGAATACGCACCGCAGCTGGGTATCCGGCGCAGCCTCAAACCCGCCAATCTGCCTCCGTCGGCGCTCGACTACCTGGCACCGCGCCAGCGTATCTGCTATTTCTTCGAACAGGCTCCAGACCCCGAGTCGCCTGAACCTGTGGCATGACCGAAGAGGGCCTGGCGGGGCTGCTCGACGGCACGCTGGACGCCATCTGGCTCGTAGACCCCAAGAGCCTGCGCATCACCGCAGTCAACCCCGCAGCAGCCACCTTGGTGGGCATGGCTGCAGAGGCGCTGGTGGGCATGCCGGCCATTGCGCTGGCGGTCACCCCTGAGGACATGTTTTTCTGGGAAGACGTGGCCGCGGGGCTGGCCCATGGGATCCACTCCAACGCCTTGCTGCGTGGTGGGGATGGGGATGCGATTGCCGTAGAGCGCAAGGTCAGCCGGATCTGGCTCAGCCCGGAGACACCTTGCTACTTGGTGGCCCTGCGTGACTTGCGCGCTGAAAAGGCCGCCGAAGACACGCTGGAGCACCGTGTGTCCGAACTGAGCGCCACGCTCGAATCCACCGGCGACGGCATTTTGGTGACCGATTTGCAGGGGCAGGTGCGCAACTTCAACCGGCGTTTCACCGAACTCTGGTCACTGCCCGGGGACGCACAGCAACCCCCAGCCCGGGATCAATTGCCTGGCTATTTGCAGACCCAGGTGCTGGACCTGGATGCCTACCTGGCGGCTGAGGGCTTGTTGCTAGCCGACGAAACCCTGGAGCGCGTGGACGTGTTGAGGCTGCGCAATGGCAAAACCCTGGAGCGCCGCAGCGTGCCCCAGCGCAGCCGCCACCGGGTGCGCGGACGCGTTTTTTCGTTTCGGGACATTACGGCCCAGGTGTTGTCCGAGAACCAGTTGCGCCTGGCGGCCAAGGTCTTCGAGTCCAGCCCTGAGGCGGCGTTCATCACCAACGCCGCGTTCGAGGTCGTACAGGCCAACCCCCGCTGCACCGCCCTGGCGGGCCATTTGCCTGGGCGTTTGTTGGGTACCTCCGCCAAGCAGTTCTTCCACGACCCTGCACGCCCCCAGCTGTTCACCGACATTGAGTTGGCGCTGCTGGCCAACGGTTTTTGGGCCGGTGAGGTGTGGCGCACGCGTGACGACGGCGCAGTGGCCGTGGAGGTGTCTTGGGTGGCCTTGCACGATGTGCAGGGCCAGATGACCCACACGGTCGGTTTTTTCAAGGACATGACCGAGCGCCTGGAAGCGCAGCGCCGCATCGAGAAGCTGGCCTACCGCGACGTACTCACCGGCCTGCCCAACCGCCTGTTGCTGGGGCAGCGTGTGGAGTTTGCGCTGCGCCTGGCGGAGCGCGGTGGTGGCCACTTTGCCATCCTGTTCATTGATCTGGACCGCTTCAAGAACATCAATGACTCGCTGGGCCACGCCTTTGGCGACCGCGTGCTGATGGAGGTGGCGGACCGCATCCTGCACTGCATGCGCGATGTGGACACGCTGAGTCGCATGGGCGGCGACGAGTTTGTGGCGTTTTTGCAGGACGCCGATGCCATGGGCGCCGAGGTGGCTGCGCGGCGCATTCTGGAGGCGCTGAATCAGCCGTTTCTGGTAGATGCCATGAACTTCTCTTTGGGCTGCAGCATCGGTGTGGCCATGTACCCGGCCGATGGTCGCACGCTGGACGATCTGATCAAGTGTGCCGACACGGCCATGTACCGCGTCAAAGAGCGCGGCCGGGGCAACTTCCGCTTCTACCAGCCGCAGATGAATGTGGACCTGCTCTCGCGCATGAAGATGGACCACGCCATGCGCCGCGCCATGGAGTCGGGCCTGTACCGCCTGCACTACCAGCCCCAGGTAGCCCTGGATGACGGCCGCCTGCTGGGCGCAGAGGCGTTGGTGCGCTGGACTGACCCCGAGCTGGGCATGGTGTCACCCGCCACCTTCATTCCGCTGGCCGAGGAGTCGGGCTTCATCATCACGATTGGCAGCTGGGTGATGCAGGAGGCGGTGCGCCAAGCTGCCGTCTGGCAGCGTGCCGGGCGGCCGCTGGTGGTGTCGGTCAACGTGTCGGCCCTGCAGTTTCAGCAGCCCGATTTTGTGGAGCGCGTGGCGGCTTGTATTGCCGATGCCGAACTGAACCCCGCGCTGCTGGAGCTGGAGCTCACCGAGTCCATTCTCGTGCAGGATGCCAATGAGGCGTTGGCCCGTCTGCATGCGCTGGCAGGGCTGGGCGTGAGCCTGGCGATTGACGACTTTGGCACCGGCTACTCCAGCCTGGCCTACCTGAAGAAATTTCCCATTTCCAAGCTCAAGATTGACCGCACCTTTGTGATGGGCCTGCCTGAGGACGAGAGTGACCGCGCCATTGTGGGTGCCACCGTGGCCATGGCACGGGCGCTGAAGCTGTCGGTGGTGGCCGAGGGGGTGGAAACCCAGGCCCAGTGCGACTACCTGCGGGAGCTGCAGTGCGCCTCGTTTCAGGGGTTCTTGTGTTCGCCCGGGTTGCCGGCGGCCGAGTTTGAGGTGCTGGCCGCGCGACTGTTGCCACCACCGCTGCCAGGGGCCTTGGGCTTTTAGCCGCTCAGGCCCTTGTAGAGCATGTAGGCGGCCAGCAGG
The DNA here is from genome assembly GCF_056521365.1 of Rhodoferax sp. XS2R6. NCBI lineage: Bacteria > Pseudomonadati > Pseudomonadota > Betaproteobacteria > Burkholderiales > Comamonadaceae > Rhodoferax > Rhodoferax sp. XS2R6. Next base: position 738,024 of record NZ_JBWMAY010000002.1, read on the forward strand.
TAGAGCACCATGGCAAAGGTCCGCTTGAGTTTGGCAATCGGCAGGCGGTGTGCGGTGCGGGCGCCCAGCGGCGCGGTGAACACACTGCAGCTGGCAATCAACAGCAGGCCCGGCAACCACACATAGCCCAGCGACCAGTCTGGCAGCCCCGGCACCTGCAAGCCGCCCAGCACATAGCCAGTGGTGTTGGCCAGCGCAATCGGAAATCCCAGCGCGGCGCTGGTGGCCACGGCGTTGAGGATAGGCACATTAAACGCCACCATAAAGGGCACGCTGACAAAACCACCGCCCGCGCCCACCAGGCCCGACAGGAACCCAATCACGCTGCCCGTGGCGGTGAGCCCCACCATGCCCGGCATCTGCCGGCTGGGCTTGGGCTTCTTGTCCAGAAACATTTGCGTGGCGGAGTAGCTCACAAACGCGGCAAACAGCAGGGCCAGCGTGGTGCCCTTCAGCAGGGCAAACACGCCGAGGCTGGCCAGTGCACCACCCATGACGATGCCGGGCGCCAAGCCCTTGACCAGGTTCCAGCGCACGGCGCCACGCTGGTGGTGGGCGCGCACGCTGGAAATGCTGGTGAACATGATGCTGGCCATGGAGGTGGCAATCGCCATCTTTACCGCCAGATCCGCCGGTACGCCGCGGGCCGAGAGGATCAGCGTCAGAAATGGGCCGATCAGCATGCCGCCGCCTATCCCTAGCAGCCCCGCCATGAAACCGGTGGCCAAACCCAGGGTGGCCAGTTCGGCAATCAACAAAGGTTCCAGGGTCATGGTGGGTGCGCGAGGGGAGCGTGGAGCGAGAGATAAGGTGTCTGCGGTGTGATCCACCGGACCGTCACCCTAAACCGAAGTTTAGGTGGGCGAGGTCAGCGCTGGCTTTGGGTTCATCTAACGCGAGATGATCACGCTAGCTAGGCAATGTTCCAAGCCCGGGCTCAATGAGCATTGGTTCAGGAAATATAAAGCCCGGCAGCACCGCAGACAATTGCAATTGTAGGCCTTGGCGGCCGACTTCAGAGCAAACGACCGTCTTCTCCGAGTGCGGCGTCCAGGCGTTCCAGCAGGGAGTTCAGCAGCAGGCTGCCGTCGCCCGCGGGGTTGCTGGCTGCGCTGGCGGCTGCAGGGGCCGTTTCGCTGGGGGTGGGGGCCACCGCAGCGGGGCGTTCGGACAGGTCAAAGGCCAGGTTCAGTGCGGCCAGCACGGCAATGCGGTCGCGTGCCCGCACCTTGCCGGCGTCGCGGATCTTGCACATGGCGGTATCCACGCGCTCCACGGCTTCGAGCAGCCGGGCATCGCCGCCTTCGGGGCAGCCCAGCAGGTAGCTCTGCCCCATGATTTGAACTTCAAGCTGTTTCATGTTGCGTCTTTTTGCGTGGCCAGGGCGTCGGGCAAACGTTCCAGCAGCGCATCGACCCGGGCCCGTGCGGCGTTGAGTCGCGACTTAAGGGCGTCGCGCTCATGGGTCAATGTCTCCACCTGCGAAGCGAGCAGGGCATTGGTGCGCTGCAGCTCCTCGTAGCGCACCAGCAGGCGCTCCACGCGTTCGGCAATTTGGTCGATGGGGGTCTGGTTCGACATAGAGGTCGCATTGTAGGGTGCGTGCAAGCTGGGGCAGCGTAAAATGCGCGGGTTGGTGCTCGCGGTGTGGTTCACACGCCGCAGTTCAACGGGAAGCAGGAGGGTGTTGCTGTGCAACAGCGAACCTAACCTGCGCTGCCCCCGCAACGGTAAGTGGACGAGCCCGCGAGCTCCGCTTCCATCACGGCCACTGAGCGTTTTCGAACACGCGCTTGGGAAGGCGATGGAGGTTGCATCCACCAGCCCGGATACCGGCCAACACGGTGGAGGTGCGCCTGGCGCGCCTGCGTGACGTCCATGCCCTGGCGGGGAAGCCGGGGAGGGCTTCTGTTCGGATTCTTGTTCCATGAAATTGTGTGTGTCTCGGGTGCGCATTGCCGTGCTTACTGCCGTGTGGCCGCTGTGCCTGCTTGTGCAGGCGCAAGAGGCCGCGCCGCGCGTGCTCAAAGAGGTGGTGGTCACCGCCACCCGGGTAGTGCAGCCCCTGACCGATGTATTGGCGGATGTGTCCATCGTGGACCGTGAGGCGATTGAACGCAGCGGTGCCGCGGCCCTGCCTGATGTGTTGCGCGGCCTGCCCGGTGTGGAGATGGTGCGCAACGGTGGTGTCGGCGCCGCCACCTCGGTCTACCTGCGTGGCGCCGAATCGCGCTTTACCGCGGTGTATGTGAACGGCGTACGCATGGATTCGCAGGCCACCGGCGGCGTGTCCTGGGAGGCGATTCCGCTGGCCCAGATCGAGCGGGTTGAGGTGCTGCGCGGACCGGCTGCTGCCGTGTACGGTTCTGACGCGTTGGGCGGTGTAATTCAGATCTTCACGCGCCAAGGGGATGGAGGCTTCTCACCCTCGGTCAGCATGGGGATGGGTAGCTACGGTACGTCCAAACTGGACCTGTCGCTCAGTGGTGGTGATGCGCAGTGGGACTACGCCCTGGGCTTGGGCACCGAGAGCAGCAAAGGCTTCAACGCGCGCGTGCTGGCCAGCCAAAACCCCGACGACGACGGCTACAAGAACGACTCCGCCAGCCTGCGCTTGGGCGCTGCCTTGATTGCCGGGCACCGTCTGGAGGCCAGTTTTCTGGGCAATGACCAAAATTCCCAGTACGACAGCACCGGTGTGGTGGACAACCGCAACCTGCGTCGGCTGCAGGCCACCGGGTTGAGCTGGACCGGGCAATGGAGTGAGGCCTACCGCACCACGGTGAGTGTCAACGAGTCCATGGAGCGTTACGAAACGATTCCCAGCCCGTACGCGACCACAACCCATCTGCGGGGTTACCTGCTGCAAAACGAATGGCGCAAGGGAGCCAACCTGCTCACCGCCACGCTGGAGCGCCGCGAGGACCAGCTCAACAACGCCAGTACCACGCCGCGCGACACCAGCCGCTTTCAGAATGCTTTGGCCCTGGGTTATGGCTTGGCGGGCGAGGTGCATTCGGTGCAAGCCAACATCCGCCAGGACCAGGACAGTGAGTTTGGCCCGCAAAACACCGGCAGCTTGGCCTATGGTTATGCCATCACACCCCAATGGCGCGTCACGGTGGCAGGCAGCACGGCATTTCGGGCGCCCACGCTGTACCAGCGCTTCAGCGTATACGGCACCGCCGATGTGTTGCCCGAAACCAGTCGCAACCAGGAGCTGGCATTGCGCTACCGCCATGGCGTCACAGAATTCGGCGCCACGGTGTACCTCAACGAGGTAACCAATTTGATCACCTACACCTCGCGCACGGGCAACTGCATCAACAACAAGCCCCCCGTGGCACTGGCTTCACGGGGGTGTTATCTGAATACGGCGCAGGCACGTTATCGGGGGGTGACCCTGTCCGCCAAGTCCGTGGTGGCCGATGTGCATTGGCATGCGGCCCTCGATCTGCAGGACCCCCGCGATGGGGTCACTGGCGACCTGTTGGCCCGCCGTGCCACACACCATGCCGTTGTGGGGGGGCACACCCGTTGGGGCGCCTGGTCCTTCGGGGCAGAAGCACAGTTGTCCTCGTCGCGTTATGACAAGGTTCCCAACGCGACCGTGCTGCCCGCCTATGCGCTGCTCAACCTGTCGGCCACGCGCCCGTTGTCGCCCCAGTGGAGTGGGCTGCTGCGCGTGGACAATGTGACCGATGCAACGTACCAATTGGCAGATACCTACGCCACCGCAGGCCGCACGCTGTATGTCGGTCTGAAGTGGGCACCCTGAACACCATGCACACCACCGCCACCTGCCCCGCCATCCTGATTGCCGCGCCCGCCTCCGGGCAGGGCAAGACGACGGTCACGTCGGCGTTGGCACGCCTGCACACGCGCCAGGGGCGGCGGGTGCGGGTGTTCAAGTGCGGGCCGGATTTTCTGGACCCCTGCTGGCACGCGCTGGCCAGCGATGCGCCGGTCTACCAGATGGACTTGTGGATGACGGGCGAGGCTGATTGCCGTGCGCGCCTGCATGCCGCGGCGCTGGAGGCGGACCTGATCATTGTGGAAGGCGTGATGGGCCTGTTTGACGGCGAGCCCAGTGCGGCCGATTTGGCGCAGCGTTTTGGCCTGCCGGTGTTGGCGGTGGTGGATGCGTCGGGCATGGTGGGCACCTTTGGCGCGTTGGCCTTTGGCCTGCAGCATTACCGGCCCGATATGCCTTGGGCTGGTGTGCTGGCCAACCGCGTGGCCAATGCGCGCCATGCGGGCATGTTGCAGGCCAGCGTGGCAGAAGACCAGTGGTTGGGTGCGGTGCTGCGCAATGCCACCATGGCCTTGCCCAAGCGTCACCTGGGCCTGACGGTGGCGACCGAAGTGGTGGACGCCATGGAGCGGCTGGATGCGGCGGCGGATGCGTTGGCTTCTACGCGGCTGGGGCAGATGACGCTGGAGGATTTGCAGCGTTGGGCTGTTGACTTCGCTGCACCGGAAGTTCCCCTTCCTATTGCGCCAGGCGGCTGGGCGGCTGAGCGTTCTGCTGCGTGTCCCCCGACCGCGTTGCGGTCTCCTCCTTTACCTCCGCAAAACGCTCAGCCACCCAGCCGCCTTACCTTGCTGGGCAAGACGGTTGCCGTCGCGCGTGATGCGGCCTTCTGTTTTATCTACGCCGCCAATCTCGACACGCTGCGTGCGTTGGGTGCCGACCTCGTGTTCTGCTCGCCGCTGGTCGATACGGCTTTGCCCGATTGCGACGCGCTGTGGATTCCCGGCGGCTACCCCGAGTTGCATGCCGAAACGATTGCTGTGAACACCGGTTTCAAGAACAGCCTGGCTGCCCACGTGGCCGCCGGCAAACCGGTGTGGGCCGAGTGCGGCGGCATGATGGCCTTGTTTGACACGCTGGTGACCCTGGACGGCCAGCGCTACGCGCAGTGGGGTGTGTTGCCGGGTGAAGTGACCATGCAAAAGCTGCTGGCTGGTCTGGGCCCGCAGCAGTTGGCCATGGCAAGCGGCACTTTGCGCGGCCATACCTTCCACTACTCGACTACTATCACGCCGCTGCAGCCAGCGGCGCGCACCTCGCGCCCCGCTACGGCACCCACGCCTACACCGGATGCTGGCGAGGCAGTGTGGCAAGTGGGCAGCGTGCGCGCCAGTTACTTCCATGCTTGGTTCCCATCCTGCCCCGAGGCGGTGGTGGAGTTATTCACTGCGCCGGTTGAGGTAACTGCATGACGGATCTGCTGCACTTCAGCCCCGGCCCGCAGCGCATCGTTTGCCTGACTGAGGAGACCACCGAGTGGTTGTACCTGCTGGGCCAGGAGGCGCGCATTGTCGGCATATCGGGCTACACCGTGCGGCCCAAACGTGCGCGGGACGAGAAACCGCGGGTCAGCGCGTTCCTGAGCGCCAAGCTCGACAAGATCATGGAGTTGCAGCCCGACTGCGTGCTGGGCTTCTCGGACCTGCAGGCCGATATTGCGGCGGAGCTGGTCAAGCGCGGCGTACAGGTCACCATCTTCAACCAGCGCAGCGTGGCCGAGATTTTCTCTATGCTGTTTCAGCTGGCCGCCATGGTGGGCGAGGCGGAGCAGGGCGCGCAGCGCATTACGCAGATGCAGGCCGATTTGCGTGCCATGCAGGCAGCGATTGCAGCCAAGGTGACGGCCGGTGCGCGCCGGCCCAAAGTGTTTTTTGAAGAGTGGGATACACCCCACATCAGCGCGATCCGCTGGGTGTCGGAGCTGATCGGCATTGCAGGCGGCGACGATTGCTTTCCGGAGCTGGCCGCACAGTCCCTGGGCAAGAACCGCATCATTGCCGACGGTGCCGAGATCGTCCGCCGCAACCCGGACATCATTCTGGGTTCGTGGTGCGGCAAGAAATTCCGGCCTGAAAACGTGGTGGCGCGGGAGGGTTGGGATGCGGTGAATGCCGTGCGCCATAACCAGTTGTTTGAAATCAAGTCGCCCGACATCCTGCAGCCCGGCCCGGCCGCGCTGACCGATGGCGTGCAGAAGATGCACCAGATCATCCTGCAGTGGATGGACGCCGACCAAGCCGGAGCATTCCTGCCATGAGCGCCATGAGCGCCATGACGATTGCGAAAAGCGAACTGATTCTGGGTGGCCAGAAAAGCGGCAAGTCGCGCCGTGCCGAGCTGCTGGCGCGCCAGTGGCTGGACCAGAACCGGGACCATCGCGCCATGCTGATCGCCACCGCCCAGCCCTGGGACGACGAGATGCGTCAGCGCATCGCGCGTCACCAGGCGGACCGTGCCGAGCGTGTGCCTGGTATGAGCACCGTGGAAGAGCCGTTGGCGTTGGCCGAGGCGATTCAAAAGTACAGCCAGCCCGACACGCTGGTGGTGGTGGACTGTCTGACGCTGTGGCTGACCAACCGGTTGATGCCTGCGGAATATGAGCCAAATCAGCCTCTGGACCCCGTGGATATTGCGCAAGCAGCTTCTCTTTTGATAGCAATTTCCCACGCCTCCGGCCCCTTGGTGCTGGTGGGTAACGAGATTGGCTTGGGTGTGATCCCTATGGGGCGCGAGGTGCGCGCCTTTGTGGATGCGCTGGGCAAACTGAACCAGGATGTGGCCGCCGCCTGCCAGCGCGTGACGCTGATGGCGGCGGGGCTGCCGCTGACCTTGAAGGATGCGCCATGACGCACCGTGGACTTGGCAGTTTCTTTCTACGTAGCGTGCTGCGAAGCGGTGGAGTGCTGGGGCGTTTTGCGCAGGTAAAGGAGGAGCCCGCAAAGCGGGCGGGGGACACGGAGCAAAACGGCCCGGCGCTTCACCGCCTGGTCGTATGGGCGATCGCCTGGGCGTGCCTGTTTGCCGGAGCCGCCCATGCGTTGCAGGTCACAGACGACCGCGGAGTCACCGTCACGTTGCCCGCAACGCCCCAGCGCATCGTGAGCCTTTTACCCTCGCTCACCGAAACCGTGTGTGAACTTGGCCAGTGCCATCGCTTGGTGGGGGTGGACCGCTACTCCAATTTCCCCGCCAGCGTGCAAAAGCTGCCACAAGTGGGCGGTGGATTGGACCCCAATATCGAGATGATCGTGTCTCTCAAGCCCGATGTGGTGCTCATGGCCACCTCGTCGCGCGCGGGCGAGCGGCTGCAGGCGCTGGGCATCAAGGTGGTGGCGCTGGAGCCCAAACGCCATGCCGATGTGCAGCGCGTGATGCTCAAGCTCGGCCAGTTGCTGGAAGTCCAGGATGCCGCTCGCATCTGGCGTGCGATTGACGCGGGTGTCTCGGCCGCGGCCCAGTCGCTGCCGGTCGCCGTGCGTAACACCAAGGTGTACTTTGAGGTGAACCAAGGGCCGTATGCGGCGGGCGAGTCATCTTTCATTGGCGAGACACTTACGCGCTTGGGCGTGAAGAACATCGTGCCCGCCAAGCTGGGCCCGTTCCCCAAACTCAACCCTGAATACATAGTCCGCGCCAACCCGGACCTGATCTTGATCGGTCAGCGCAGCGCCGATGGGCTGCAGGCCCGCCCGGGTTGGCAAAGCATTCGCGCGCTGCGCGAGCAGCGGGTCTGCATCTTTCCACCCGACGAAGCCGACATGCTGGTGCGCCCCGGCCCGCGCATGGCGGAAGGTGCGCGCCTGATGGCCAAGTGCCTGATCGCGAAAGCTCCCGGAGCCAAACCATGATGCCCACCCGCGTTTTCTGGCTGGTCTGGGCCGGTGTGCTGGGCGCATTGGCGCTCACGGCGCTGGGCATCTGCGTGGGCAGTGCCGGGCTGGAAAACCTGATTGGGCCGCTACTCAACCCCGCGCAAGACCCGCAGCAGACCGCCATGGCGCAGCAAATCGTCTGGCAGATCCGCTTGCCGCGCACGCTGGGTGCCTGGGCCGCGGGCGCCTTGCTGGGGCTGGCCGGTGCCGTGGCGCAGGGCCTGTTTCGCAATCCGCTGGCCGATCCGTATCTGCTGGGCAGCGCCTCGGGCGCCTCACTGGGTGTGGCGCTCGCCTTGGCTGCTCTGGGTGGTGGTGCCGGTATGTTGGGCGGCAGCATGAATGGTGGCGTGGCGGTGAGCGTGTTCTCCAGCAGCCTGTGGGTGCGTTTGGGGCTGACCGGTGCCGCGTTTCTGGGCGCGGTGTTTGCGGTGATGCTGACGCTGGTGCTCTCACGCGGCGTGGGTCACACCTTGCGCCTGCTGCTGGCCGGTGTTGTGGTGGGCGTGGTGCTGGGCGCCATGACGCACCTAGTGTTGCTGTTCTCGCCCGAATCGCTGCAAGCCATGCAGGCCTTCATGCTGGGCTCCACCGCCTTTGTAGGCTGGACCTCGTGTGTGCTGATGGCTAGCGTCTGGGGTCTGTGTGTGCTTGCGGCGTGGCTGCTGGCGCGCGTGCTCGATGGTTTGAGTTTGGGCGACGCTACCGCTGTGAGCCTGGGTCTGCCGGTGGCGCCCATGCGTGCCGCGCTGGTGGCGGTGCTGGCGCTGGCCACAGGTACGGCGGTGGCGCAAACCGGGTTGATTGCATTTGTCGGCCTGGCCGCGCCGCATCTGGTTCGCTCGGTGGTCAAGACCACGCATGCGCACCTGATGCTGCTCTCCAGCCTCATGGGCGGCGTGTTGCTGATGGCGGCGGACACGCTGGCGCGCGGGCTGATCGCGCCGCAAGAGCTGCCCGTGGGCATGCTCACCGCCGTGCTGGGCGGTGGTTACCTTTTGTGGCTGATGCACCGCAGCAGCAGCCTGGGCGGAGGGCGTGCAGCATGACGGGTGCTACTAAAACCATAGCTATCTGCGCATATTCCATAAGGGCTAGCCTCGGAAATGGCTTGCAAAAGCAGCCTATCCTGCATGGCATCAGCCTGGACATCGCGGCCGGGCAGTGGACCAGCATCGTGGGCCCCAACGGCGCCGGCAAGTCCACCTTGCTCAAGTGCCTGGCTGGCGTGTTGCCGCACAGCGGCAGCGTCCATTTGTTGGCCCAGCCGCTGCACAGCCTGCCGCACCGCGAGCGCGCGCGGCAACTGGCCTGGCTGGGCCAGAACGAAACCTCGGCCGATGATTTGACGGTGTGGGACGTGGCCATGCTGGGCCGCCTGCCGCACCAGGCCTGGCTGGCGCCGCCCAATGCGGCGGACCATGCGGCCGTAGAACAAGCACTGCGCGCCACCCGCGCGTGGGACTGGCGCCAGCGTGCGCTGGGCCAACTGTCCGGTGGCGAGCGCCAACGCGTGCTGCTGGCGCGTGCGCTGGCGGTGCAGGCCCAGGTGTTGCTGATGGACGAACCGCTGGCCAATCTGGATCCACCCCACCAGGCCGACTGGCTGGACGTGGTGCGCGCCCTGGTGGCCCAGGGCAAGACTGTGGTCAGCGTGCTGCACGAGATCACCATGGCACTGCAGGCCGACACGATGGTTGTCATGGCCGCTGGCCGCGTGACCCACCAGGGCGCGTGTGCCGACCTGGCCACGCACCGCGCCATGGAAGACGTATTCGACGGACGTATTGCCGTTCACCCCGTACAAGGGCAGTGGATTGCGCTGCCCAAAGTGTCCCAACCCCCCAAGAGGGCTCCCATGCAAATTGAAACTCCACCGGTCGACTACGAACGTGTCATCCCCACGGCCGAACGCCGCGGCCTCATCATGATCAACACCGGCCACGGCAAGGGCAAGAGCACGGCCGCGTTTGGCATTGCCCTGCGCGCGCACGGCCGTGGCAAGGCCGTCAAGGTCTACCAGTTCATGAAGGTGCCGACCGCGCGCTTCGGCGAACACCGCCTGTTCGAGCAGCTGGGCATTCCCATCGTAGGCCTGGGCGACGGCTTTAGCTGGAAAAGCAAGGACCTGGACCACTCGGCCCAGTTGGCGCTGGATGGCTGGGCCAAAGCCGAGGCGACGATACGCGCGGGCGAACACTTCATGGTGGTGCTGGACGAAATCATGTACCCGCTGCGCTACGGCTGGATTCCGCTGGAGACCATCCTCACCTGCCTGCGCGAGCGCCCGCCGCATGTGCACGTGGTGTTGACGGGCCGCAATGCGCCGGGCGAGCTGGTGGACTTGGCGGATACGGTGACCGAGATGACGCTGGTCAAACACCACTTCAAAGCCGGTGTGCCGGCGCAGCGTGGCATTGAGGATTGACGTTTTGTTGACTTCGCTTGTATCCCGCTGGCGCCTTGTGCTGCTGCTCCTGGCACTGGGTGGTCTGGCCCATGCGCAGCAGCCATTGCGCATCGTCACACTCGCCCCCTCATTGACCGAGGCCGTGTGTGCGCTGGGCCACTGCGCGCAATTGGTGGGGACGGACCGCCACTCCACCTGGCCCGCGTCGGTGCAGGCACTGCCCAAGGTGGGCGGGCTGGAGGACGCGCAGATCGAGCGCATTGTCACGCTGCGGCCCAACCTCGTATTGCTGGGGCCGCGCAGCCGCGCGGGCGAACGCCTGCAGGCGCTGGGCGTGCCGGTGCTCATGCTGGACGCGCGCACCCATGCCGATTTGAAACGCATGCTGGTCAAGTTGGGCGACACGCTGGGCGAGCCCGCCCGCGCTACCGAGTTGATCGCCCGTCTCGATGGCGAGTTGGACGCCGCTGCCGGCCGCATGCCCACCGCTTTGCGTGGGCGCACCGTGTATGTGGAGGTGGGCGCAGGATCGTCCGCAGCCAGCGAGAAAAGTTTTATTGGCGAGACTGTGGCCAAGCTGGGCCTGGTCAATGTGGTGAGCGGCGAGCTGGGCCTATTCCCCAAGATCAACCCCGAGCTGCTGCTGCGCCGCCCGCCGGACCTCATCATCGGCCCGCGTGCCACACTGGCCAACTTGACCGACCGCCCTGGCTGGAGTGCGTTGCCGGCCGTGCGCCAGCAGCAGCTGTGCCTGCTGGACACCGAACGTATGGACCTGCTGTCACGCCCCGGCACGCGCCTGGGCGAAGCCGCGCAAATGTTGGTGGAGTGCCTGAAGGCACTGCCGCCGCGTGAATCAACCCGTTAATTTTCTTGACCCGAAAGATGCTTATGCAAACCCGAAAAATCCCCGCCACCATCGTCACCGGCTTTCTGGGCAGCGGCAAGACCACGCTGTTACGCCACCTGCTGGCCAACGCGCAGGGCCGCCGCATCGCGGTCATCGTCAACGAGTTTGGCGAACTCGGTATCGACGGCGAACTGCTGCGAGGCTGCGGCATCGGTTGCGACGAAAACGGTGAAGAGAACGGCCAGTTGTACGAGTTGGCCAACGGCTGCTTGTGCTGCACCGTACAGGAAGAATTTGCCCCGGTGATGGAAAAGCTGGCCGCACGCCGCGACCAGATTGACCACCTGATCATCGAAACCTCGGGCCTGGCGCTGCCCAAGCCGCTGGTGCAGGCCTTCCAGTGGCCCGCGCTGCGCAACACCTTCACCGTAGACGCCGTGGTGACCGTGGTGGACGCGCCAGCCGTGGCCGCCGGTGACTTTGCTGACGATCCGGTGGCCGTGGACGCTCAACGCCGTGCCGACGACAACCTGGACCACGACTCGCCGTTGCACGAGCTGTTTGAAGACCAACTGGCCACCGCCGACCTGGTGGTGGTGCACAAGACCGATGGCGTCACGCCCGCTCAGTTAGTGGAAGTCGAAGCCGCTATCCGCGCCGAAACCATGCCCGGCGTGAAGCTGGTGCATGCCCAACATGGCCGCATTGACATTGACGTGCTGCTGGGCCTGCAGCGCGCGGTGGAAGACCAGATCGATGCGCGCAAGACCCACCACGACGAGGAAGAAGACCACGACCACGATGCCTTTGATTCGGTGCAGGTGGCGCTGGACGTGACCAACCGTGATGCATTGCTGGCTGCGTTGCGCGATGTGGTGGGGCGCCATGAGATTTACCGTGCCAAGGGTTTTGTGGCCTTGCCCGGAGTGGCCATGCGCCTGGTGGTGCAGGGCGTGGGCACACGGTTTGACAGCTACTTTGACCGCCCCTGGCGTCCCGATGAAGCGCGCCAATCGCGTCTGGTACTGATTGGTTCTGAACTCAATGCAGCGGTGTTGCAGGCGGAGTTGAGCGCGGCACTGTCCGCATCGTCGACACCCGTCGCCGCCTAACGTACTGAGAAGCTCAACATGCATTTGCTCTCGACCCGCCCCGGTGGCCACGTGGAAGACGGAGGCCAGGGGGTGGTGCGCGTGGAGCAGACGCCGGGCGACATCGTGGTGCTCAGCGCGGCCGACACCACGCTGTCGCTGCTGGCCGATGCCGCGCAACAGCTGCCGCAAGACTTTCCCACGGTGCGCCTGGCCAATCTCATGTGGTTGCGTCAACCGGCCTCGGCTGACATGTATGTGGACGAGGTGCTGCAGCATGCGCGTGTGATCGTCATTGACCACCTGGGTGCCGCCAGTGACTGGGCTTATGTGGTGGAGCGCGTGCGCGATCTGGCACGCGAACGCGGCCAGTGGCTGGCCCTGTTTTCGGGTGACGCCTTTGAAGACCTGCAACTGCTGCTGCGTAGCACCGCCCCGCAGGAGGACTGCCGCCAGCTCTGGCGCTGCCTGCGCGAAGGTGGCCGCGACAATGCGCGCGGCTTTTATGAGCTCATTGGCCATTCCGCTTTTGGCCTGGGCGAGCGTCCCGCGCCGCCCGTTGTGCTGCCGCCGGCCATGGTCTACGTATCCCCGGGTTCCCCGGCGTGGCAGGTCGGCGCGCCCGTGGCGCTGCTGGTGTTCTACCGTGCCCATGTGCAGGCCGGCAACACCGCCGTGTTTGACGCCATGCTGGCCGCGCTGCACGACCAGGGCCTGAACACTGTCGCCGTGGCGGTGGATTCGCTGAAGAACCCCGCCAGCCTGGCGTTGTTGCAGTCGCTGGCCGCGCAGCACGGTGTGGGCGTGGTGCTCAATGCCACCAGCTTTGCCATCACCGCGCTGGACGGCGACGACGTAGACAGCGTAGACGGTGCGCAGATGGAACCGTTGGCCGGTGATGCGCCCGTGCTGCAGCTCATCACCGCCGGCTGTGCGCAAGAGCAGTGGGCAGCCGACCCGCATGGCCTGGCGCCGCGCGACTTGGCCATGCAGGTGGTGCTGCCCGAGGTGGATGGTCGCATTGGCACGCGCGCCATCAGCTTCAAGGGCCTGGCCTGGCGCTGCGAGCGCACCGAGGTGGATGTGGTGCGCTACCAGCCCGAGCCCGAACGCATGGCCTTTGTGGCCGAACTGGCGCGCCGCTGGTGCGTGCTGCGCGACAAGCCAAATGCCGACAAGCGCGTGGCGCTGATCTTGGCCAATTACCCCAACGACGACTCCCGCCTGGCCAACGGCGTAGGTCTGGACACGCCTGCCTCTACCGTGGCCTTGCTGCGTGCCATGCAGGGCGCGGGTTACGCCACGGGCGCTTTGCCCGAAAGTAGCGACGCGCTGATGGCGGCGCTGGTGGCGGGTGTGACGAACAACTTGGACGCCAACGTCATGCGTCCCGCCAGCCAAAGCCTGGCGATGGAAGACTACCTGGCGGACTTCAACCGCCTGGATGCCGCCAGCCGCGATGCGGTCACCGCGCTGTGGGGTTTGCCGGAGCAGGACCCCATGGTGCGCAGTGGCCGTTTTATGGTGTCGGGCCAGCGTTATGGCAACGTATTTGTCGGCAACCAGCCCGCGCGCGGGCGTGATCTGGATCTGGTGGCGACGTACCACGATGCTGATCTTGTGCCCACACACAACTATCTGGCGTTTTACTTCTGGCTGCGCCGTCAGTTTGCGGTGGACGCCGTGGTGCATGTGGGCAAACACGGCAATCTGGAGTGGCTGCCCGGCAAAAGCGTGGCGCTGGGCGCCAACTGCTGGCCCGACGCCATCCTCGGGCCGCTGCCGCACTTGTACCCCTTTATCGTCAACGACCCCGGAGAAGGCAGCCAGGCCAAGCGCCGCACGCAGGCCGTCATCATCGACCACCTGATGCCGGCCCTGACCCGCTCCGAAACCTACGGCCCGCTGCAAAAGCTGGAGCGGCAGATGGACGAGTACTACGAGGCACTCTCCCTGGACCCACGCCGCGCCCAGCGCCTGCGTGTGGACATTCTGGACCGCGTGTTGACCGAAAACCTGCACACCGACCTGGGGTTTGCCAAACCCGCCGATGACGCGGGCCGTGAGGCGCTGCTGCAACGGTTGGACGCGTACTTGTGCGAAATCAAGGAATCGCAAATCCGCGATGGCCTGCACATCCTGGGCACCTCCCCGCAGGGTCGCCAGCAGATCGACACGCTGGTGGCGCTGGCGCGTTTTCCCGGTGGCACGGCCGCCGGGCAGCGAAGCTTGCTTGTGGCATTGGCGAAAGACTTGTTCTTGGATGGTGTGGATGGTTTTAGCGCGCTAAGCCCGGAATGGGCTGCGCCCTGGAATGGCCCGTTCCCTGCGGTATTGCAAGGCGTAAGTGCCGAGGCCTGGCGCCATGCGGGCCATACACGCGAACGGTTGGAGCTGTTGGCGCGTCAGTTGGTGCTGGACCATGTGGTGGGCGACCAAGCATTCGATGCTGCCGCCTGGCCCCATACCGCCCCGGTGCTGCAGCGCATGCACGTCGTGCTGCGCCCGCGCCTGGACGCCTGCGGCCCCCAAGAAATCTTGCAATGCCTGCGCGGCTTGGCAGGCCGATTTGTGCCGGCTGGCCCCAGTGGTGCACCGTCGCGCGGTCGCCCCGATGTGCTGCCCACGGGCCGCAACTTCTATTCGGTGGACACACGCGCCGTGCCCACCCAAACCGCCTATGCCATGGGCGCTGCGGCGGCAGAGCGGGTGATTGAGCGGCACTTGCAGGACCACGGCAGCATGCCGGGCCAGGTGGGCCTGTCGGTCTGGGGCACCAGCACCATGCGCACGGGCGGCGAAGACATTGCCCAGGCGTTTGCGCTACTGGGTGTGCGGCCCAAGTGGGCCGATGGCAGCAGCCGGGTAGTGGACATCGAGGTGCTGCCCATGAGCCTGAAAGGTCGGCCGCGCGTGGACGTGACGCTGCGTGTGTCGGGCTTCTTCCGCGATGCCTTTCCCAATGTGATTGACCTGTTTGACACCGCCGTGCGCACCGTGGCCGCCATCAACGAAGAGGACGAACCGGACGAGGTGAACCCGATCCGCGCCCGCGTGCGGCGTGAGGCAGCCGATGCGCAGGCCAAAGGCCAGAGTGCCGAGGCGGCCGAGCGCGAAGCCACCTGGCGGGTGTTTGGCCCGCGTCCCGGTGGCTACGGTGCTGGCCTGCAGGAACTGATGGCCAGCGGCCGCTGGAACGATGGTGCGGACTTGGCCCAGGCCTATCTGCGTGCCGGGGCGTTTGCCTACGGGCAGGGCGAACATGGCGTGGCCGCGCGTGGCAGCTTTGAGCAGCGTATTGCCGGGCTGGACGCGGTGCTGCACAACCAGGACAACCGCGAGCACGATATTCTCGATTCGGACGACTACTACCAGTTCCAGGGCGGCATGGCGGTAGCCGTCCAGGCCCTGACCGGCGAGGCCGCTGCGCTGTACCACGGTGACTTCAGCGTGCCGGGTGCGCCGCGCATCCGCACGTTGGGCGAAGAGGTGGCGCGCGTGGTGCGTTCGCGTGCCGTCAACCCCAAGTGGCTGGAGGGCGTGCGCCGCCACGGCTACAAAGGCGCGTTTGAGATGGCCGCCACGGTGGACTATTTGTTTGCGTTTGACGCCACCACGGGCGTGGTGGGCGACCACCAGTACGCGCTGGTGGCCGACGCGTATCTTCACGACGACACCAACCGCGCGTTCCTGCAGCAGCACAACCCCGGCGCGCTGCGCAGCATTGGCGAGCGCCTGCTCGAAGCCATGCAGCGCGGTCTGTGGGAAGCGCCGGGCGACCAGCGTGAACGCATTGAAGACCATTTGCTGGCGCTGGAGCGCCGCGTGGAAGAACACGGAGAAGGACCTTTGGTATGACGACTTCTGCACAGAACACTCCCCTGGAACCCGCCACACGCGCTGCGTTCCCCTTTACCGCGCTGGTGGGTCAGCCGCAACTGCAGCGGGCATTGCAACTCGCCGCCATCGACCCTGGCATTGGCGGTGTGCTGATCAGCGGCCCGCGCGGCACAGCCAAGTCCACGGCAGCGCGCGCGCTGGCCGCGTTGTTGCCTGGTGCACCCTTTGTCACGCTGCCGCTGGCCGCTAGCCTGGAGCAACTGGTGGGCACGCTCAATGTAGAAGACGTGCTGCGCGACGGCCAGGTGCGCCTGGCGCCCGGTCTGGTGGCGCGCGCGCATGGCGGTGTGCTCTATGTGGACGAAGTGAATCTGCTGCCCGACGCACTCGTGGATGCACTGCTGGACGTAGCTGCCAGTGGCGTGAACACGGTGGAGCGCGATGGCATTTCGCAGCAGCACGCCGCACGTTTTGTACTGGTGGGCACCATGAATCCGGAGGAGGGCGAGCTGCGCCCGCAACTGCTGGATCGCTTTGGCCTGTCGGTGGCGCTGGCCAACCCGGTAGACGCCGCACAACGCACGGCCATCTTGCGCGCGCGTCTGGACTTTGATGAAAACCCCGCTGCCCTGGGCGAGAAGCATGCAGAAGATCAACGCGCGCTGAGCGCAGCATTGGTAGCGGCTCGCGCTGCACTGCCTCGCCTGACCTGGTCGGACGAAGTGTTAAATCACGCAGCTGCCCGCGCCATCACGGCCGGCGTGGACGGCATGCGGGCTGATCTGGTAATGCTGCGCGCCGCACGTGCGTTGACCGCCTTGGAAGGCCGCAGCGAAGTGACCGTGGCCGACGTAGACGCCGTGGCCGAACTCGCACTGGCGCATCGTCGCCCCGAGGGCAGTGCAGCCCAGCCGCCCAGCAACGCCAGCGCACCACAGCCACCACAACAGAACCCGCAGCGCCCGCAAGACCAGCAAGCTACCGCCCCCACGCCCCAAGGTGACTGGGGCGCGCTGCCGGCCCAGCCCGAGGGCACCACCAAGGTCCAACGTATCGCCGGGTGGCCGCCAAAAAAAGCCTAGGCCACCCCAGCCGCCGCCCGCGCAACGGGCCTGGCAGCTGGCGGTGGCCTCCACCCTCTAACGCTTCTACAGCAACTGCGCCCGGTGCACGGCAGCGCAGCAGCGCTATTGCCTGGTTGCCCACTGTGGTGGCCAAAGGCGCGGCGCCGTTGCAGCGAGCCCACCTGCGCCATCAGCCCGTTGCGCTGCGCGCCGGGCGCCTGCACTGCATCGTGCTCGACACCTCGGGCTCTATGCGCCAGCGCGGCCGTCTGGCCTTGGCCAAGGGCCATGCAGCGTTCATGATCGAGCAGGCCGCGCGCCAGGGTGATGATGTGGCGTTGTTGCGTTTTGGCGGGCAGGGCGTGGAGCTGCTGCTGCCGCCGGGCCGCGCGCGTGCCTCTGGCAGCCAGCGCCTGCGCCCGCTGGGTGGCGGTGGCGGCACGCCGCTGGCGGAAGCCCTAGTTCAGGCCGACCGCCTGTTGCAGCGCACGTTACGCATCAGTGGCCCCACCGAATGCTGGCTCTGGCTGCTGACCGATGGCCGCACGCTGGAGCAACCAGAGGCACCGCTGACGCCGCAACACCTGGTGATCGTGGACTTTGACGATCCGAAGAAGACCCTGGGCCGCTGTGCCGCCTGGGCCACGCGCTGGGGCGCGGAGCACCGGCTGGCACAGGCCTGAGCCATCTACCCTGGAGCCTGCCCATGTCCCATACCGCCACCATTGTTTAATGTCACCAAATTTGTTTTTTAACCCGCAACCCCAAGGAGAACGCTATGACTGAACCGACAACGCTGACCCACACCCCCTCTGCCACCCAGAACCCCGGCCTGGCCGTGCTGCGCCCGCTGCTGGCCGCCGCCGCACTGGGCCTGGTGGTGCTCTACGGCGTGGCCTTTGCCGAGAGCCCGCTGGCGCACAACGCAGCACATGATGTGCGCCACGTGACCGTCAAACCCTGCCACTGAGCCACGGGTACTTCACAAGGAGATCGCCATGATTTTTCAACGATTGATCTTTGCCGCTTTGGCCGTTGCGCTGCTGGTGGGCAGCGTGCAGTCGGGCGTGCAGCAGTTGCAAGCGGTGCCCATCATCCTGGCGGCCGAGGTGTTTGAGAGCCAAAAGGTAGAAGCGCCCGCACCGGTGGCGGCACCCGCCATGGCCGCAGCCCACGCACATGCCGGCGCGGCTGCACACAACCACGCCGATGCGGCCACCGAAGAGTGGGCCCCAGCCGATGGCGCCGAGCGCGCCTTCTGGACCTGGGTGGCCAACGTGTTGCACGCCTTCAGCATGGCGCTGCTGGTGTTTGCGGTGATGGGCGTGAGCCTGTACCGCGGCAGCAGCCTGCGTTCGCTGGCGCTGGCCGCCTGGGTGGCTGCAGCCGGCTGGTTGACGTTCCATTTCTGGCCCTCGCTGGGCTTGCACGCAGAACTTCCCGGCATGGACGCTGCCCGCCTGGGCTCGCGCCAGGGCTGGTGGGTGTTGGCGGCCGGCAGTGCGGCACTGGCCTGTGTATCGGTCGCAGTCTTGCGCAGCCATTTGCGCTGGGTGGCAGCGGCGGCCTGGTTGGCTTTGCCCTACGTCATCGGTGCGCCGCAGATCACGGCCGACCCATTGGCCGGTTTTAGCGGCGAGGCCCAAGCCACCTTGCGCCAACTGGGTAGCCAGTTCATCTGGGCCACGACCTGGGTGTCGCTGTCGTTTTGGGTGAGCATGGGCTTGGCCGGTGGGCTGGCGTTTCAGCGTTGGGTGCGCCCCGCCTTGCTGACGCTGCTCCAGCGCACAGAGGGCCCGGCCGTGGGCACGGCACAAGCGCCACAGTAAGTGATACAGGCTGCACTTAGGTGCAGCGCTGTATGGATGAGACAACTGCATAACGATAAGGAAGACCCGTATGGAAACCACATTGATCGCCCCCCAACCCCTGCATTTCCACGCCCCGCACAAGACCCCTGCTGCACGCCCCGACGCGGGTCAGCGCGTGTGGACGGTGGCCGAGGTGCAAGCGCTGCTGGAGCTGCCCTTCAACGACCTGATGTTCCAGGCGCAAACCGTGCACCGCCAGCATTTCGACCCCAATATGGTCGAGCTGGCGACGCTGCTGTCGGTCAAGACCGGCGGCTGCCCCGAAGACTGCGGCTACTGCCCGCAAAGTGTGCACTTTGACACTGGCGTAGAGGCCGGCAAGCTGATGGGCGTCGACGCGGTACGTGAAGCCGCCGAGCGCGCCAAGGCCGCGGGCGCCACGCGGTTCTGCATGGGGGCTGCCTGGCGCGCGCCCAAAGACCGCGATGTGGAAGCCGTGGCCGAGCTGGTCAAAGCCGTCAAGGCCACCGGCCTGGAGGCCTGCGCCACGCTGGGCATGTTGAACGACGGCCATGCCGAAACTCTGCGCGACGCCGGGCTGGACTACTACAACCACAACCTGGACAGCGCTCCCGATTTCTACGGCGACATCATCACCACGCGTGACTACCAGGACCGCCTGGACACGCTGGCTCGTGTGCGTAACGCCGGCGTCAGCGTCTGCTGTGGTGGCATTGTGGGCCTGGGGGAGTCGCGCCTGCAGCGCGCCGGGCTGATTGCCGAGCTTGCTAATCTGTCGCCTTACCCGGAGTCGGTGCCTATCAACCATTTGGTCAAGGTGGAAGGCACACCGCTGGCCGACCAGCCGGACCTGGACCCGCTGGAATTTGTGCGCACCATTGCGGTGGCGCGCATCACCATGCCGCTGGCGCGCGTGCGCCTGTCGGCCGGGCGCCAAAGCATGGGCGACGCGGTGCAGGCCCTGTGTTTTGTGGCCGGTGCCAACTCCATCTTCTACGGCGACAAGCTGCTCACCACCGGCAACCCCGATGTGGACGCCGACGGCGCGCTGCTGCAGCGCCTGGGTCTGCGCACCGGTAAGCCCATGCCCAAGCCCTGAAGCACGGTTCCACCCATGATGGCGCTGGCCTTGGCATTGCTGGTTGCACTGGCGGTAGACCGCTGGTGGGGTGAGCCGCGCCTGCGCCTGCACCCCGTGGTGTGGATGGGAAACTACCTGGGCGCCGTGGGCGCCTGGGTGCAGCACCATACTGTGCAGCAGCCCAAGCGCCGCGATTGGAAGGCTTTTTGGCTCGCAGCCCTTGTGTGGATTGCGGGAGCAGCTATGGTTTCAGGAGCGGCCTGGGCGCTGCAAGCGGCCTTGCTGACGCTGCCCTGGTGGGCGGCCGGGCTGGGCCTGGGCCTGGCGCTCAAGCCCTTACTGGCCTGGGCCATGCTGCGGAGCGAGGTGCAAGCGGTGGAGGCCGCGTTGGGCCAGTCGCTGGACGCCGGCCGCGAGCGCCTGCGCTGGCTGGTGAGCCGCGAGGTGGCGCAGCTCAGCGACACCCAGGTGCGCGAAAGCGCCATCGAGACGCTGGCCGAAAACCTCAACGACTCGGTGGTCGCGCCCCTCTTCTGGTTTGTGCTGCTGGGCCTGCCTGGCGCGGCGCTGTACCGCTTTGCCAACACGGCCGACGCCATGTGGGGTTACCCCGGCGTCTACAAGGGCCAGAACTGGGCCTGGGCCGGCAAGTGGGCGGCGCGGGTGGATGACGTGCTGAGCTGGTTGCCGGCGCGCATCACCGCGGCGGCGCTGCTGATGGCGGCCGGAGCGCGCGGTGCCGGTTTGGCACTGCGCCTGCCTGCCCAGGCGCGCCAGACCCCATCGCCCAACAGCGGCTGGCCCATGGCCGCCATGGCGCTGAACCTGGACGTGGCGCTGCGCAAACCGGGTGTCTATGTGCTCAACCCCCAGGGCCGTGCGGCTGTGGCGGCAGACACGGCGGGAGCCCTGGTTTATGCATCAAAAGCACTGCTAGCCCTGGTGGTGATTGCGCAAGCAGCTATGGTTTTGATAGTACTGGGGGCGGGGCGATGAGCCGGGCTCCCCGCATCCATGGCGGGCCCGATGCACTGGGTGCCCCACAGTACGACTTTTCTACCAACAGCAATGCCACCGGCCCCTGCCCGCAGGCGCTGGCCGCCGTGCAGGCAGCCGATGCCACGCGTTATCCCGACGCCGCCTACACCGCGCTGCGCACCGCGCTGGCAGATTTTTATGCGGTGGCGCCTTGGCGCATCGTGTTGGTCGGCAGCGCCAGTGAGTTCATTTTTCGCATCACGGCCTGGGCGCGGCAGCAGGGCGCCCGCACGGTGAGTCTGCCCACCCACGCCTATGGCGACTACGCCCACGCCGCGCAGGCCTGGGGTCTGGTCGTGGCGGATGAGGGGGGTGTGGCCGACCTGGTCTGGGCCTGTGAGCCGTCCAGCCCGCTGGGCCAGGCGCACAGTCCCATGCTCACCCGCGTGCGCGGCACCGTGGTGCTGGACAGTGCCTACGCACCGCTGCGCCTGGCGGGCCAGCCCACGCTGGGCGGCATGCAGCGCCAGCAGCTGTGGCAGCTGTTTTCACCCAACAAGGCGCTGGGCCTGACTGGCGTGCGCGCGGCCTTTGCCATTGCGCCGCTGGGGGCAGAGGCGGCGGTGCAGCAACTGGACGCCCTGGCGCCGTCCTGGGTGCTGGGCGCCCACGGCGCCGCCATGCTCATGGCCTGGACGCAGCCTGATACACAGGCGTGGCTACAAAGCAGTTTGGACATCTTGGCCGGCTGGAAGCAGCGCCAGGTTGAGCTGTTGCACGCCGCCGGCTGGACCCTGCAGACCAGCGACACCCCCTTTTTCTGCGCCCGCCCGCCTGCGGGTGTGGACGCCGTGGCCCTGTGCGCCACGCTGCGCGCGCAGGGCATCAAGCTGCGCGATGCCACCTCGTTTGGCCTGCCGGGTTGGGTGCGGCTGGGTGTGTTGCCGCCCGCCGCGCAAGATGCGCTGGCCAACGCTTTGAATCAGAAAGTGGCCGCATGACCGCCAAATGCATCATGGTGCTGGGTACCACCAGCGGCGCCGGCAAAAGCTGGCTCACCACAGCGCTGTGCCGCTACTACGCGCGCCAGGGGCTCAAGGTGGCCCCGTTCAAGGCGCAGAACATGAGTAACAACGCGCGGGTTGTGGCCTCCGACAACGGGCAGGGCGAGATTGGCAGCGCCCAATACTTTCAGGCCCTGGCCGCCAATGCCGTGCCCGATGTGCGCATGAACCCGCTGCTGCTCAAGCCCGAGCGCGACACGCACAGCCAGGTGGTGCTGATGGGACAGGTGAATGCGGAGCTGAGCGCCATGCCCTGGCGCGGCCGCAGTCTCAAGGTCTGGCCGCAGATTGCGCAGGCGCTGGATGATTTGCGCGCCGAGAACGATGTGGTGGTGATCGAAGGCGCGGGCTCACCCGCCGAGATCAACCTGGCCGCCAGCGATGTGGTGAACATGCGCGTGGCCCAGCATGGCGATGCGGCCTGCCTGCTGGTGACCGACATTGACCGTGGTGGCGCGTTTGCCCACCTGTATGGCACGTGGGCCTTGTTGCCCGAAGACCAGCGGCCCTTCATCAAGGGTTTTGTGCTCAACAAGTTCCGTGGCGATGCGAAGCTGCTGGCCCCCGCGCCGCAGATGTTGCAGGACCTGACCGGCGTGCCCACGGTGGCCACCTTGCCCATGTGGTGGCACCACGGTCTGCCCGAGGAAGACGGCGTGTTTGACGACCGCAGTGTGGCCCGGGGCGCGGTGAACATGACGGTGGCGGTGGTCGCCTACCCGCGCATTAGCAACCTCGACGAGTTCCAGCCGCTGAAGAACATTCCGGGTCTGCGTTTGCAGTGGGTGCGCAGCCCGTCGGAGCTGGCCGGGCTCACGCCGACCGACTGGATCATCTTGCCGGGCTCCAAGCACACCAGTGGTGACCTGGCCTGGCTGCGCACGCAGGGGCTGGATGCGGCGATTGCGCGGCATGCAGAGCAGGGTGGGGCGGTGCTGGGGGTGTGTGGCGGGCTGCAGATGCTGGGCGAGGCACTGATTGATCCGCATGGGATTGATGGCAATGCGCCGGGTCTGGGACTGTTGCCGCTCGTCACCGTGTTTGCGAAAGACAAGACAGTGCGGCACACCACTACTGCGTTTTTGGCGCAGTTTCATTCGCACGGCGTGGCGTCCCTCTCGCCCGCGCAGGGAGGCAAAGCCGGGGGGCTCATACTGCCAAACGCGCAGAAATCGCCCCCCGACTTCGCTTCCCCGCGCTCGGAACCTGGTGTGGGTGCCGGTTCAACCTCCGCTTCGCCTTGGTCCGCTTTGGCTGGCGTATCGGTTGCTGGTTACGAGATTCACCACGGCCAAACCCAGCAACACGCAGCCATGGCCACCGCGGGTGACGTGGCCCATGCCGTGCTGCCTGACGGCCTCGGCTGGTGCAATGCCCGTGGCAATGTGATGGGCCTGTACCTGCATGGCATGTTTGAAGACGCCGACGTCTTGCAAGCGCTGTTTGGCGCGCAACTGGGAGGCACTGTGCCCACGCTGGAGACCGTGTTTGACGGGCTGGCGGACTACATAGGCCAGCACTTTGCGGCAGAGTATCTGGAGCAACTGATTGAGCGCGCGTAAAAAGGGAGAGCATGAAGAACCGTCCGAACAAATGGTTGGCAGCTTTATTGGGGTTTGTGATGCCTCCGCTGGGCATGTTGTACGTAGTGCGCTGGAAGTGGGCGATAGCCAGCGGGTTGGGCTTATTAGTCCTTGCCTGTCTAGAGCTTTTATCTCTCCATCGGGTCGAAGGACTGACCACCGTATTGAGTTTGGGTTTTGCGGTCTTTATTTGCCGCGTGGCATATGTTCAGGCGAATCGCTTTGATCCCGAACGCACCCGTCCGGCTTACAGCCAATGGTCGGGGATCCTACTCTCTAGCGTTGCCTTGGTCGTGTGTGTCGTGACCTTCCGTTCGTTTTTCTACGAACCGTTTCGTGCTGCAGCTGGCTCCATGCAGCCCACCATTCCGGTCGGGGCACGTATGGTTGTTCAAAAGTGGGGCTTTGGTAACTACGGTACTTATGGACTGAGTTTTTTTCGCTTCGGTGTTACCGAGCCCGTTGCGCGCGGGGACATTCTGGTGTTTGAGGCGCCGCCTCTGAGGAAATATCAGTATGTGAAGAGAGTTGTCGCTCTGCCGAGTGATCAAGTCAGGGTCCAAAACGGAAAACTCACCGTGAATGGACGTGTCCTGGTTCTCTCCCCCTTGCCCGACTACCTGGATGAATTTTCAATGCGCTACTACAAGCGGTTTCTAGAAAACTCAGGTGCGCAGGAGTACGAGGTTGTGTTTGATGAGCAAGTTCGCCCAGTTCCCTTGCCGACGGAGAAATTCGCCCACATGGAGAGTTGCCGATATGAAGCCGATGAAGTGACTTGCACCGTACCTCCAGACCACTACTACTTTCTGGGTGACAACCGTGACAACAGTATGGACAGCCGTTATCTGGGCTTCGTTCCGCAAGACCACCTCGTGGGCAAAGTGATTTACGTATCACCGTAGCCAAATTTTTAGTGTTGATTTTTGAAAGCGATTCCCATGACCACTTCTTTGCCCATCCTGGCCGATATTTCCAATGTCGCCCTCACCAATGCGTTGCAGGCCACGATCAACAACAAGACCAAGCCCCTGGGCTCTCTGGGCCGCCTGGAAGACGTGGCGCTCAAGATTGGCCAGATCCTGGGCAACACCGCGCCCGTGTTGGACCAGCCGCAGATGGTGGTGTTTGCGGGCGACCATGGGCTCACGGCGCGCGGCATCTCGGCCTTTCCCAGCGATGTGACCTGGCAGATGGTGGAGAATTTTCTGGCCGGCGGCGCGGCGGTGAGCGTGCTGGCCAAGCAAAACGGCATTGCGCTGACGGTGGTGGACTGCGGCGTGAAGCGCGACTTTTTGGCCGGCTTGCCCGCCGGTAGCATGCGCCCCGGTTTGCAGGTGCGCAAGGCCATTGGGGCTGAGTTGGGTACGGCAGATTCGTCAGCCCAAGCCGCCATGACGGCCGCGCAGCGAGACGAAGCGCTGCAGCACGGCATGGACCTGGTGAAGGGGTTGCCGGGCAATGCGCTGCTGCTGGGCGAAATGGGTATTGGCAATACCTCGGCGGCGTCGCTGCTGCTCTCGCGCCTGGCAGGGCTGGACATTGCCGTGTGCACGGGCGCGGGTACCGGGCTGGATGCACCCGCCGTGCAGCGCAAGACCGAGGTGCTGCGCGAAGTGCTGGTGTGCCATGCCGACGCCACCGCGCCGCTGGACGCGCTGGCGGCCCTGGGAGGCTTTGAGATTGCCACCATGGTGGGCGCAGTGCTGCAGGCCGCGCATGAACGCCGCGTGATCGTGGTGGACGGTTTCATTGCCACCAGCGCGGTGCTGGTGGCGCAGGCGCTGCAGCCGCTGGTCTTGCAGCGCTGCGTGTTTGCCCACCGCTCGGGCGAGCGCGGCCATGAGTTCATGCTGCAGCACCTGGGCGTGCAGGGTCTGCTGGACCTGGGCCTGCGCCTGGGTGAGGGCTCGGGCGCCGCGCTGGCCTGGCCGCTGTTGCAATCGGCCTGCACCATCCTGCGCGACATGGCGAGCTTTGCCTCGGCCGGTGTGTCCGAAAAGTCCGCTGACGCTGCCACCGCGCATTGAGCCAGGGCGCCATGGCCAGCTTCTTCCGCCACTACCTGCTGTCGCTGCAGTTCTTCACGCGTGTGCCGGTGACGGGCCGGTTGGCGGACTGGGTGGGCTTTAGCCCGGCCATGCTGCGCGCTAGTGCGGCGCACCTGCCGGGCGTGGGCTGGTTGGTGGGCGGCGTGGTGGCTTTGGCAAGCTGGCTGCTGCTCGCGCTGTTGCCCGCCAGTCCGTTTGCGCCGCTGGTGGCCGCCGTGCTGGGCACGGTGCTCAGCGTGCTCATCACCGGCGCCTTCCACGAAGACGGCCTGGCCGATGTGGCCGACGGCCTGGGCGGCACGCAGAGCCGGGAGCGTGCGCTGGAGATCATGAAGGACTCGCGCGTGGGGGCCTTTGGCGCCATTGCTGTGTTGCTAGCGCTGCTGGCCAAGGTGAGTCTGCTGGCGCTGCTAGGGTCGCTGCACGGTGCGGTGCTGTGTGTGGCGCTGTTCGCCGGCCATGTGATCTCGCGCTTCTGGCCGCTGCTGACGATTCGACTATTGCCCCATGTGGGCGATGTGGCCGGCTCCAAGTCCAAGCCGTTGGCAGACCAGATCAGCCTGGGCAGCCTGTGGGTGGCATTTTTATGGTCTTTGGGGGCTCTAGCCCTCGTCGGCATTGCGCAAGCAGCTATGGTTTTTGTAGTGACCGAGCTGACGTTACAGGCCTTGACTCTGTGGCTGTGCGCCGGGGTGTTGGCCAGTGGCCTGGCCTGGCTGGGCATGCTGCGTTGGTTTGTGCGCCGCTTGCAGGGGTTTACCGGTGACTGCTTAGGTGCCACGCAGCAGGTGGGCGAACTGGCCTTTTACCTGGGCCTGGCGCTGGCTTGGGGCGCGGTGGTGCACGGCGGGCTGGCATGACACTGTGGGTGGTGCGCCATGCGCAACCGCGGGTGGCGCCCGGCATTTGTTATGGCGCGCTGGACCTGCCGGCCGAACCCCAGGCGACCCACACGGCAGCAGAAGCGCTGGCCGAGGTGCTGCCGCAGGGCGCCGAAGTGCACGTCTCGGTGCTACAAAGATGTGAGCTGTTGGCGCAATATCTACGGGGGCTGCGGCCCGATTTGACCTTTAAGCCCGAGCCACGGCTGGTGGAAATGCACTTTGGCGTCTACGAGGGCGTGGCCTGGGCTGACATTGACAAGGACGCCATGGATGCCTGGACGGACGACTTCTGGGCGCACCGTTTTGGCGGGCAGGAGTCGGTGGCGGAATTTATGGGCCGTGTGGCCGAGGTGTGGGATGCCTGCCAGCCCGCGCGCGCGGCTGGCCGGGTGCAGGTCTGGATCACGCATGCCGGGGTGGCGCGGGTGGTGAGCCTGCTGGCACAGGGCGTGCGCCGCGTAGAGCAGGCCGACCAGTGGCCGAGCCAGGCACCGGCCTTTGGCCAGTGGTTGCGCGTGTTGCCCTGACAGGTGCAGTGACCGCCGCACTTCAGTCCGGCATCAACTCCATGGCCTGCCGTTCCTGCTTTTTGTAGGCCGGGCTGTTGCGCACGGCCTCGATCGCCTTCCAGATGCGCTGGGCCAGTTCGGGCTGGGTGGCCAGCAACTGGTGCGAGAGCAGCAGGTAGTAGGGCTTCTCCGTCAGCGGCACCGGCAGCTCTTCGAGCTGGTTGGCTACCTCGGGCTGGGCCATCAGCATGGTGGCGTCGCTGCCGCCCATGGCAATGGCGCCCACCCGGCCCAGCATGAGGCGGCGTGCCAGCGCCAGCGCGCCCTGGTTGCCTTCTTCCACCGCCACGCCCCAGCCGCGCAGCTGCGCACCAATCGAGTAACCCAGCTGCACGCCCACGGTGCCGTCCAGGTGGCTGATCTGTTTGCCGTCCCATTGCACGGCTGTGCCTTTGCGCTTGAGCAACACGTAGCGGTCGGTGTGCATGCGTTTGGCCGGGTCGGCCACTTTGCCACCGGGGTAAGCACCAATCTCCAGTCGATCAGGGCTGA
Organism: Rhodoferax sp. XS2R6; assembly: GCF_056521365.1. Lineage (NCBI taxonomy): Bacteria > Pseudomonadati > Pseudomonadota > Betaproteobacteria > Burkholderiales > Comamonadaceae > Rhodoferax > Rhodoferax sp. XS2R6. Next base: position 765,499 of record NZ_JBWMAY010000002.1, read on the forward strand.
AGCTGGCGGCAAAGGCGCCGTCCACTTCATTGGCCTGCAGGCTGGCCAGGCAGCGTTTCCAGGGCAGGGCCTGGTAGACAAAGGGCTGACCGACCTGCTGGCCCACCTGCTGCAGCAGCTCGAAGTTCAGGCCCCGTCCCTCGGCGGTGCGCCAGGGCTGGATGGTGGCGCTCTCAAAACACAGGCGCAGCTGTGCGGGGGCTTGTGGGGCCTTGGCGGGTTCTGTGGCCCAGGCCATGTTTGTGAACAGCCAGCCGGCCACCAGAAGCAGGTGCCAGGGCCGCGAGTTCATGCAAACTCGATGCGGTTGCGCCCATTGGCCTTGGCACGGTAGAGCGCTTCGTCCGCCCGGGCTAGCAGGGCTTGCAAAGAGTGGTCTTGTGTCTGCAGGGTCGCAATGCCTATGCTCACGGTGTAGCGTGTCTCGTTCTCGGCCAGTTCCGAGGAGTACCGTATCCGCTCGGCCACCACCCACGCGTCTTGGGCCGATGTTTCGGGTAGCAGAAGCACAAACTCCTCGCCGCCCAGGCGCCCCATCTGGTCCTGACTGCGCAAATGGGTGCTCGCTCGGTCGACAAAATCCATCAAGGCCTTGTCACCCGCCTGGTGGCCAAAGGTGTCGTTGATGCGTTTGAAATAGTCCAGGTCCATGGCCACCAGCGACAGGTCGCGGCCATGCCGGCGGTGGCGGTCCATTTCCAGCTGTGCGGCGGCGTTCCAGGCCCGGCGCATCAGCGCACCGGTCAGGGAGTCGCGCGTGGCCAGGCGCTCAAACTCGTCGCGCACCCGCTCGCTGGCCAGCAGCACAAAACCAATCAGGGTCAAGAGGGTGGTCACTGTCAGTGCGGCGTTGCAGGCCACGTTGAAACTGGTGGGGGCAAACACGCTGCCACCGGTATACCCAATCACGGCCCCGGTGGCGTGCACCAGCCAGGCGCAGGCACTGGCCATCAGCGCGAGCACCAGAAAGCGGCAGGCAAACTCGAAGCGGCTGTGCAGCACCAGGCGGTGGCTGTGCAGCAGGGCAATGGCGATCATGCTGCCATTGATAACCAGCACCCGCAGCACATAGTCGGGCCAGACCAACAGCAGCGCCGCCACGGCCAGGCTGACCAGGGCCAGCAGAGGCAGCCAGATTCGCATGCTGGAGGGGCGGCCCAGAAATTTTTCGGTACCGGCCACCCACATCAGGCTGCCGGCCATCATGAGCACATTGCCCAGCAAAATGGAAAACAGGGTAGGCAACACATCGCGGGTGGCGATCAGCACAATGCCAACAAATTGCACCAGCGCCCCGCCGGCCCACCAGCCCAGGCCGCGCACGCTGACCGGGTAGTTGCGCCGCATGGAGTACAACACCACCGCCATGAGCGGCCCCATCATGGCCGTCATGACCAGGATGGTGCGTGCGTCCAGCTTCAGAATGGCCCCCACAGCCCTCCCTCAGGCCAACAGGGTGGAGACATCGCTGAAGGTGTCTGGGTCGGGCAGGCCACCTTGCAGGTCGTCGGCCGAAAGCTGGAGGTAATGCTGCAGCGCGGTGGGTATGTGCGGTACGGCCTGCAGTACCGTGGCGTGGCTGCTGGCCTGGTCGGCCAGCCAGCCGGCCAGGTGCACCACCGCACACAGCTTGGACTGTTGCACTGCGGCCTGCGCGTCGCCGCAGAAGGTCAGGGCTTGCACCACCTCACCGGGAAAGTCCCAGCGTTTGGCAATTTCGGCCGTCACCCGGCCTTCGTCAAACCCCAGCAGCTCGCGTTCGCGCTGCCAGCGCTGCCCGGGGGCACAGGGCTGTTGTTGCAGCGCATCGAGCAGAGCGGGCTGGTGCTGCACGATCAGCATCTCGCCCAGGCGCAGCATCATGGCGGTGAGCCAAGCCTGCTGTTCATCAATATGCACTTCGTTGGCCAAAAACTTGGCGTAGCCCGCACACACCATGCTGTAGCGCCAAAACTCCAGCCGGTTGACCCCGGCCGGCAGGCTGAACACCTGTGCCATGCAAATGCCTAAGGCGCGGGCCCGGATTTGCGACATCCCGACCACGCTGACCGCGCTGTCCAGCGTGGTGACCGAGCGGGACAGGCCAAACAGCGCACTGTTGGCCATGCGCAGCAGGGTGGCGGTAAGGGCCGGATCTTTGGCAATCACGTCCCGCACCGTCACGACATCGGCATCCTCGTCGTTGAGCGTGCGGATCAGCGCATGCGCAACCTCTGGCATGACCGGCAGCTTGACCGTTTGGATAAAGGCGCTGATGTCCGCCATGGGGTGGTACTGTGGTTATCGGTTGGGGGTAGGGGTCTTGAGTGTATAGCCACAGACCCTGGCCACACCACATTGCCAGCACATTGGCTTGCGCGCCTGGCAGACGTAGCGGCCATGCAGGATCAGCCAGTGGTGGGCGTCCACCATGTACACGGGCGGAATGCGCTGGAGCAGCTTGCGCTCCACCTCCAGCGGGGTTTTGCCCGGCGCCAGGCCTGTGCGGTTGCCCAGGCGGAAGAGGTGGGTGTCCACCGCCATGGTAGGTTCGCCAAAAGCAACGTTGAGCACCACATTGGCCGTCTTGCGGCCCACGCCTGGCAATGCTTCCAGGGCTTCCCGCGTGCGGGGCACCTGGCCGCCGTGCAGGTCCACCAGCATCTGGCAGGTCTGCATCAGGTGTTTGGCCTTGCTGCGGTACAGACCGATGGTTTTGATGTACTGCTCCAATCCCTCCTGGCCCAGGGCCAGGATTTTTTGCGGGGTGTTGGCCGCCACAAACAGCCGGCGGGTGGCCTTGTTGACGCCCACATCGGTGGCCTGGGCCGAGAGCAATACGGCTGCCAGCAACTCGAACACCGAGCTGAACTCCAGTTCGGTTTGCGGGTGCGGGTTGGCCGCCCGCAAGGTGGCAAAAAAGGTCTCGATAGCGGCTGGGGTCACTAAGCGGTCACGTCCAGGAAGGTGCTGGTGTCGGGGAATCTGGTGCGCAGCCAGTCGGCATCCAGCGTGAGTGCGGCAATCACGTCGGCGGGCAAGCCGTCTACGGAGTCCGGGCCGGCATTTTCAGTTTCGGCCAGCAGGCCGGCCAGGTGCACCACGGCGCCCAGGCGCGAGAAGGCCTGCTCAGTAATCGGGTCGGCCGAGCGCTGCAGGGCTTGCACCATTTGCATGGGGAAGTTCCAGCGGCGCGCCAGCTCGGCGGTGATTTGCCCTTCAGTAAAGCCGATCAGGCGCTGCTCGCGCTGCCAGCGCACACCGGGCAGGTGGGGCAGTTTTTCGATCTCGCGCAGGGTGGCCGGGTCGGCCTGGGCAATCAGCAGTTCGCCCAGGCGCAGCATCATGCCGGTGAGCCAGGCCAGCTGCCCGTCGATGCCCAGGCGGGTGGCCAGCCACTGGGCGTAGCCGGCACAGGCCATGCTGGAGCGCCAGAACTCCTTGCGGTCCAGGTCGGGCAGGTTGGGGAAGGACTCGCTCAGGCAGGCGCCCAGTGCCAGCGTGCGCACCTTGGACATGCCCACCATGGTGATGGCGTCGTCCAGCGTGCCCACGCCGCGCGGCAGCCCAAACTGGGCGCTGTTGGCCAGGCGCAGCAATTTGGCGGACAGGGCCGGGTCCTTGGCGATCAGGTCCCGCACCTGGGGGACCGAGGCGTCGTCGTCGTTCAGGGTCTGGATCAGCGCGTGGGCGACCTCAGACATCGATGGCAATTTGACAGTTGCAAAGAAGGACTCGAGATTGACCATGGATTCTCCAAAAAAAGTTGCGACCCAATCGGTGACAATTTACCCCAATCCCACATGCCTCCCGGCCAATTGGCCAAACGCCGCGTACTATTTTTTCCCTTTGTGAGCCGAAAGAGAGCCCCATGCAATTTGCCGATCGCCTGAACAACGTAGAAACCTCCGCCATTCGTGAGCTGTTCAAACTGCTGGGCAAGCCCGGCATCATCAGTTTTGCCGGCGGCTTTCCCGACCCCGCACTGTTTGATGTGGAAGGCATTCGCGAGTCCACCGATGCGGTGCTGAAAAACAACCCCGGCCCCGTGCTGCAGTACGGCGCGACCGAGGGTTACCAGCCACTGCGCGAAGGCATCAGCAAACACATGGCCAGCAAGGGTGCCACCGTGGCACCCGACGGCCTCATCGTCACCACCGGCAGCCAGCAGGCGCTGGACCTGATTGGCAAAACCATGATCTCGCCCGGCGACAAGGTCATCATGGAGGCGCCCACCTTCCTGGCCACCATCCAGTGTTTCCGCCTGTACGGCGCGCAGGTCATTGGCGCGCCGATCGACGCCAACGGCGTGGACGTGGACAAGCTCGAAGCACTGATTGACGAGCACAAGCCCAAGCTGGTCTACCTGATTCCCACCTTTGGCAACCCCAGTGGCGCCATGCTGAGCATGGAGCGCCGCAAGCGCATTCTGGAGGTCGCTGTGCGGACCCAGACCCTGGTGGTGGAAGACGACCCCTATGGCGAGCTGTTCTTCGACCAGGCCCCACCGCCCAGCCTGCTGGCCCTGAGCGACAACGTGCCCGGCAGCCGCGACTGGCTGGCGCACTGCGGCAGTTTCAGCAAGGTGCTGAGCCCGGGCCTGCGTGTGGGCTGGCTGATTGCGCCGCCCGCATTGCTGGGCCGCGCCACCATGTGCAAACAGTTCAGCGACGCCCACACCAGCAACCTGACCCAGGCCACGGCCGCCCACTACCTCACGCTGAACCGCCTGCCCACGGCCCTGGCCGCCGTGCGTGCCACCTATGCGGAGCGTGCGCGGGTGATGGCCGAATGCTTGCAGCGCGAGTTGGGCGACGCCATTGCCTTTGAGCGCCCCCAGGGGGGCATGTTCTTCTGGGCCCGCCTGACCGGCACGCATGGCAAAGAGCAGAACGCCAGTGATTTTGCCAAGCGGGCTATCGACAAGCTGGTGGCCTTTGTGCCCGGTGCGCCGTTTTACGCGCACGACCCAGACCAAAGTACGCTGCGCCTGAGCTTCGCCACGGCCGATGTGGCCAAGATAGAAGAAGGCATTGGCCGTCTGGGCCAGGCCCTGTAATTCCTTGCCCGCGTGACCTGGACCGATCTGGAACGCTCCTCCCAGGCCAATGTTGGCCTGGGTTCGGCTTTGGCCTTTGTGGCCGGGGCCACCAATGCGGGGGGCTTTCTGGCGGTGGGAACCTACACCTCGCACATGACCGGGGTGGTGTCTTCCGTGGCCGATTACCTGGTGCTGGGGCAATGGTCCATCGTGCTGGTGGGGTTGTGTTCGCTGGGGGCCTTTTTGGCGGGTGCCATGACCACAGCCTGGATGGTGAACTGGAGCCTGCAACGCAAGCTGCGCAGCGCCTTTGGTCGGCCGCTGCTGCTGGAGGCCATTCTTTTGCTGTGTTTTGGTGTGTTTGGTTCGGCGGCCGAGGCCAAGTTCTGGTTTTTTGAACCCCTCACCATCGTGCTGCTGTGTTACCTGATGGGTTTGCAAAACGCGGTGGTGACCAAAATCTCCAAGGCCGAGATCCGCACCACCCACCTCACCGGGCTGGTGACGGATTTGGGCATCGAGTTGGGCAAGCTGGTCTACATCAACGGCCACACCGACACCCCGGTGCGAGCCAACCGCGAGCGCCTGCGGGTGCAACTGCGCATGGTGGCCTGCTTTTTTGGTGGCGCACTGGTGGGTGCCATGGGCTTCAAGTGGGTGGGGTACAGCACCACGGTGCCGCTGGCCCTGATCCTCATGGCGCTGGTCTGGCGCCCCCTGTGGGCAGACTACCAAGCCTGGCGCGCACGCCAGGGGCAGCACGCCTAAAGTTTGGTGATTTTGGTGGCGGGTACCATGCCGGGTGTGCCTTGCAAATGCACCACCAATTCCCCCTGACGAAAGATCACGTCTTTGACGGTTTCGTAGCGTCCTTGGTACAGCACCGCGTCGCCCGCCTGGAACTTGGGTAGCGTCGGTAGTACGGGCCGGGCCGCGACGGGCTGCAGTTTGTGGGCCACTTCGGGGTGCAGTTGCGCCATGTGTTCCATCGCTTTGGCCACAGCGGCCTTGATGTCCGCGGCCGTGAAGGGTTTGGCCAGCTGAAACAAGGCGCCCGCACGCTGGGCCTGTTCCGCCATGGTGGGGCCCATGTGTGCACTCATGAGCCCGAATCGGCATTGTGGATTGAGCTTTTGCAGCGATTGGTGCAAGGAAAAACCACTCACCAACTCTTTGGAGTAGCAATCGGTCAGCAGCAGGTGGGGCTGGTGTTCGGCAGCCACCTCCAGTGCCGCCTGGGGCGTGTGGGTGGTTTTGATGCTGGAGGGTTCGAAGCCGTAACCCTCCAGAAGTTGGCGCAAAAAAGTTTGGATTGCGGTGCTGTTATCGGCCACCAAAAAACGAATCGCTGACATGAAACCGGAAGACTCTCTAAAACACAGAAACACCCACGGCCTGCAGCCATAGACAAGCCTGAGCATAATGGCGCAACCCCCATTTTTGTCTGTGAGAACCAAGGAATTTTGATGTACAGCACTCTAAAAATCGACTTCGTGTCTGATGTGTCCTGCCCCTGGTGCGCCATTGGCTTGCAAAGCCTGCAAACCGCCCTGCAGCGGCTGGATGGTGAAGTGCAGGCCGACATCCATTTCCAGCCGTTTGAGCTGAACCCCAAGATGGGCCCAGAAGGGCAGGACATTACCGAACACCTGAGCCAAAAGTACGGCTCCACCCCCGAGCAGGCCGCCGCCGCGCGCGAGAACATCCGCCAGCGCGGCGAAGCCTTGGGCTTCACCTTCAACATGGACAAACGCGCCCGCATCTACAACACCTTCGATGCGCACCGCCTGTTGCACTGGGCCGAGACTTCGGGCCAGCAACTGGCCCTGAAGAAAGCGTTGTTTGCTGCCTACTTCACCAACGGCGAAGACCCCAGCAACCACGAGGTGCTGCTGCGCGCCGTGCAGGCAGCGGATCTGGATGTGGATGAAGCCCAGCGTGTGCTGGCCACCGACGATTACGCGGCGGAAGTGCGCGAGCAAGAACAGTTTTACCTGGACCAGGGCATCCATTCGGTGCCCGCGGTGGTGATCAACGACCGCCACCTCATCTCCGGCGGCCAGCCGCCCGAGGTGTTTGAGCAGGCCTTGCGCCAGATCGCGGCGGGCTGACCTGTTTTGATGGACCGGCGGCAACTCCTGGGCTGGGCAGCCAGCAGCGCCAGCACCCTGTGGCTGCCGCGCAGCGCCTGGAGCCAGGCCAAGCTGGATAACAATCCGTTTGCGTTGGGCGTGGCCAGTGGGTCCCCCACCCATGACTCCGTGGTGCTGTGGACCCGGCTGGTGACCGAGCAAGCGCCATCCCTCGCGCCCATCACGGTGCGCTGGGAGGTGGCCCATGACGCACAATTTCAGCGTCTGGTTCAGTCCGGTCAAGCGCAGGCGCTGCCAGCGCTGGCGCATTCTGTGCATGTGGAACTGCAGGGGCTGGAGCCAGACCGCTGGTACCACTACCGCTTCATGCTGGGCGCGGCGGTCAGCACGGTGGGCCGCACGCGCACCTTCCCGGCACCGGGTGCCGCCGCCCAAAAGCTGCGCCTGGGTTATGCCTCGTGCCAGCATTGGGAGCATGGCTACTACAGTGCCTACCGCCATATGTTGGGTGAGCAGCTCGATGCGCTGATGTTTCTGGGCGACTACATCTACGAATATGGGGGTAGCAGCAAGGCCGTGCGCACTGTGCCCGCTGCGGCCACCCTCACGCTGGATGACTACCGTGCCCGCTACGCCCTGTACAAAAGTGACCCGCACCTGCAAGGCATGCACGCCGCCTGCCCCTGGCTGCTGACCTGGGACGACCACGAGGTACAAAACGACTACGCCAGCAGCACGCAGGGCAGCCGTGGGCCCGAGGGCGTCGACTTTGCCGCCCGCCGTGCCGCGGCCTACCAGGCCTATTACGAACACATGCCGCTGCGTGCTGCGGCGCTTGGCCGGGCGCTGAACGGGGTGTGGGGTGCCAATCGCGAGTTGCGCCTCTATGACCGGGTGCCGTTTGGTCGCTTGGCCACAATGCATTTGCTGGACGACCGCCAGTACCGCGACCCGCAGGCCTGCACCAAAGGCGGCGGCCCGGGCTCCAGTACCGTTAACCCCGCCAGTTGCGCAGCCTTGGCCGACCCACGGCGCACGTTGTTAGGTGCGGCGCAAGAGCGCTGGCTGGAGCAGTCCTTGGCCGCAGGCGGTGGGCAATGGACCGTGCTGGGCCAGCAAACCGTATTTGGCCAACGGGACTTCAAACCTGGGGATGGAATCAGTGTGTCCAACGACGGATGGGACGGCTACAGCGCTGCCCGCACCCGCGTGACCGACGCACTACAACGCCACCAAGCCAGCAACCCGGTGTTTCTGGGTGGCGACGTGCATTCCAACTGGGTGGGCCACGTGAAGGCCGATTACGCGCGCGCCCAGAGCAAGACGGTGGGGGTGGAGTTTTGCGGCACCAGCATCACCTCACGCGGTGGCAGTAACGACGGTGTGCCAGAGACCCTGGCAGAGAACCCGCACTTTGTGTTTGCCGACCGTGAACGCCGCGGCTACGGCGTGGCCGAATTCACCCCGAAGGGGCTGAGCGTCACACTCCGAGCGGTGGACGATGTGGCGCGAGCCGATTCAGGGGTGCAGACACTGGCCGCATTTGCCGTGGAGCCGGGGCGGGCGGCGGTGCACCAGACCTGAGATCGGGCTGGGCGGGGGCGATTTACGCCAGCACTTCCAGCAGCCGGTCCAGCCCACCGCTATTGATGGCCACCTGTGCCTTTTCGCGCACCGCGGGTTTGGCGTGGTAGGCCACGGACAGGCCGGCCGCGCCCATCATGGGCAGGTCGTTGGCGCCATCGCCCATGGCAATACAGTGCGCGGGCTCGATACCCAAGAGTGAGGCCACTTCCAGCAGGGTGCGGCGTTTTTCCGCACCGTCGCAAATGTCGCCCCAGCTTTGCTGCACCAGTCCGCCGGTCAACACGCCGCAGTTCGGGCCGGAGGCAATTTCCAGCACATTGGAGCGTGTGTAGTCGATGCCCAGCAGCACGCGCACGTGCTCGGCAAAGTAGGTGAAACCGCCGCTCACCAGTAGCACCTTGAGCCCGGCCTTTTGGCAGGCCGCCACCAATTCGGCCGCGCCAGGGTTGAGCTGCAGGCGTTCCCGTTTCACAGCCTCCAGGTCGGCCACCGTCACGCCCTTCAGCAAGGCCACCCGGCGGCGCAGGCTGTCCTTGAAGTCGGTGATCTCGCCGCGCATGGCCGCTTCGGTGATGGCGGCCACCTCGGCCTTGCGGCCCACGGCGTCGGCAATCTCGTCGATGCACTCGATGTTGATCAGCGTGGAGTCCATGTCGAAGGCGATGAGCTTGTAGTCGGCAAGCTTTAGCGCGTTGGGCAGGTTTTGGACGACAAGGCCGGGGGAGAGTTCGGTGCTGGACATGGGGATTTTGCTATTATTTCAGGAGCTGATTGCGCAATATCTACGAGGGCTAGAGGCCAATTTTATGCTCAACCCGGCTGTGGGCTGGCCGCCAGCGGCTGGCCCAGGTTCTTCAGAATGTCGCGCACCATCTGGGCCCGGTCCTTCACCTCCAGCAGCTCGCGCTCAATGCGCAGCTTTTCGTTGCCGGCCAGCTTGATGTGTTTGTTCTTCTGGATCAGGCCGATGATCTTCATAGGGTCGATCGGCGGGTCTTTCTTGAAGGTGATGGTGATCACGCCGGGCGCTGCGTCCACCTTCACCACGCCATAAGGCTTGGCAATCACGCGCAGGCGGTGCACATCGATCAGCGTCTGTGCCTGGGCCGGCAGCTTGCCAAAGCGGTCCACAATTTCTTCGAGCAGCGCATCCACTTGGTCGGTGTTCTTGGCAGTGGCCAACTTTTTGTAGAACGAGAGGCGCAGGTGCACATCGCCGCAGTAGTCATCCGGTAGCAGCGCTGGCGCGTGCAGGTTGATTTCGGTGGTGACGTTGAGCGGGCTCAGCAGGTCGGGCTCGATACCGGCCTTCAGGCAGCGCACCGCCTCGCTGAGCATCTCGTTGTAGAGCTGGAAGCCGACTTCGAGCATGTTGCCGCTCTGGTTTTCGCCCAGCACCTCACCGGCGCCGCGAATCTCCAGGTCATGCATGGCCAGGTAGAAGCCTGATCCCAGTTCTTCCATCTGCTGGATGGCGTCCAGTCGCTGCTGGGCTTGTTTGGTCAGGCCCTCAATGTCGGGCACCATCAAGTAGGCATAGGCTTGGTGGTGGCTGCGGCCCACGCGGCCCCGCAACTGGTGCAGCTGGGCCAAGCCAAACTTGTCGGCGCGGCTCATCACAATGGTGTTGGCACTGGGGACGTCGATGCCGGTCTCGATGATGGTGGAGCAGAGCAGCAGGTTGAAGCGCTGGGCCACAAAGTCGCGCATCACGGCTTCGAGCTGGCGTTCGGGCATCTGGCCGTGGGCCACGGCAATGCGGGCCTCGGGCAACAGTTCCTCGAGCTTCTGGCGCCGGTTCTCAATCGTCTCCACCTCGTTGTGCAAAAAGTAGACCTGCCCGCCGCGTTTGAGTTCGCGCAGCACGGCTTCGCGGATCACGCCATTGCCTTCGGACCGCACAAAGGTCTTGATGGCCAGGCGGCGCTGTGGGGCGGTGGCAATCACGCTCAGGTCGCGCAGGCCTTCCAGCGCCATGCCCAGCGTGCGCGGGATGGGCGTGGCGGTCAGCGTGAGCACATCCACCTCGGCGCGCAAGGCCTTCATCTGTTCCTTGTGGCGCACGCCAAAGCGGTGTTCCTCGTCGATGATGAGCAGGCCCAGGTTGGCGAACTTGGTGTCCTGGCTCAGCAGCTTGTGTGTGCCCACCACAATGTCCACCGTGCCGTCGGCCACGCCCTTGAGCGCCGCGGTGATTTCCTTGCCACTGCGAAAGCGGCTCATCTCGGCAATCTTCACCGGCCATTTGCCGAAGCGGTCCACCAGCGTCTGGTAATGCTGCTCCGCCAACAGCGTGGTGGGGGCCAAAAATGCCACCTGCTTGCCACCGGTCACCGCGACAAAGGCGGCGCGCAAGGCCACTTCAGTCTTGCCAAAGCCCACGTCGCCGCAGACCAGGCGGTCCATGGGGCGGGGCGAAATCATGTCCTGGATGACGCAGTGAATAGCGGCCTTCTGGTCGGCAGTCTCTTCAAAGCCAAAGTCGTTGGCAAAGGTCTCGTAGTCGCCCGGGCTGTAGCGGAAGGCGTGGCCTTCGCGCGCCGCGCGGCGGGCGTAGATGTTGAGCAGCTCGGCCGCACTGTCGCGCACCTGCTCGGCGGCCTTGCGTTTGGCTTTTTCCCACTGGCCGCTGCCCAGGCGGTGCAGAGGTGCCTCATCCGCACTCACGCCGGTGTAGCGGCTGATGAGTTGCAACTGGCTCACGGGCACATAGAGCGTGGCCTTGTCGGCGTATTCCAGGTGCAAAAATTCTTGCAACTCGGGCTCGCCTTGGGCGTTTTTGTTGCCCATGTCCATGTTGATCAGCCCGCGGTAGCGCCCAATGCCGTGTGAACTGTGCACCACCGGGTCGCCCACATTGAGTTCGGAGAGGTCCTTGATCAGCGCCTCGACATCGCTGACTTGCTCCTGCTTTTTGCGGCGGCGTGTCGTCGGGCCGGCGGCAAACAGCTCGGTCTCGGTGACCAGGTCGATGCCAGATTCCAGCCAGCTAAAGCCCACCGTCAGCCCGGCGGTGGCAATGCCAAACTTCTCGTCGCTGGCCAGGAACTCGGCCAGTGAGTCAAACGCAGGCGGCGAGATGCCACTGGCGCGCACAAAGTCCAGCAGGCTTTCGCGCCGGCCATCACTCTCTGCCAGTACCAGGATGCGGTGCTGGGTGTTGCGGGCATGGTTCTTCAGGCGGGAAAGCGGGTCTTCGGTGCCGCGCTCAACCGACAGCGGGGGCAGTCCCGTGAACTCGACAAACGCATCGCCTTCACCGGGCGCGCGGATGGCTAACTGGGCGTGCGCGTTGGCGCGGGCGTAGAACTGCTCGGTCCCCAGAAACAATGCCTCCGGGGGCAGGGCGGGGCGGTCCGGGTCACCCTGCACCAAGCGGTAGCGGTCTTTGGTGTCTTGCCAGAAGCGCTGGAAGGCCGGTTCCAGGTCGCCGTGCAGTACTACGGTGGCGTCTGCACCCACGTAGTCAAACACCGTGGCCGTCTCGTCAAAAAACAGTGGCAGGTAGTACTCGATGCCGGCGGTGGCCACGCCGTTGCCAATGTCTTTGTAAATGCGGCTTTTGGTCGGGTCGCCCTCCAGCAGCTCGCGCCAGCGGCTGCGGAACTTGGCACGCGCCTCGTCGTCCATGGGGAATTCGCGGCCCGGCAGCAGGCGCACTTCGGGCACGGGGTACAGGCTGCGCTGGCTGTCGGGGTCGAAGGTGCGGATGCTGTCGATCTCGTCGTCAAACAGGTCCACCCGATACGGCACTGCGCTGCCCATGGGGAACAGGTCAATGAGTCCGCCACGTACGGCGTATTCGCCGGGGCTTACCACCTGCGTGACATGGCTGTAGCCGGCCAGCGTGAGCTGGGCTTTGAGGCGGGCCTCGTCCAGCTTCTGCTTGACCTTGAATTCAAAGGTGTAGCCGGCCAGAAAACTGGGCGGTGCCAGGCGGTACAGCGCGGTGGTGGCAGGCACGATGACGACGTCAGCACCGGTTTCCTTGTCGCGCTGGCTAATACGCCACAGCGTGGCCAGGCGTTCGCTGATCAGGTCCTGGTGCGGTGAAAACGTGTCGTAGGGCAGGGTCTCCCAGTCGGGAAACAGGGCGCAGCGCAACGTGGGGGCAAAAAAGGCGATTTCTTCCAGCAGGCGCTGGGCGTCACTCGCGTTGGCCGTCACCACCGTCATGGGATGGCCAGCGGTTTTTTCACGTTCGCCCAGACGGGCCAGCAGCAGGGCATCTGCCGAACCTGCCGGGCGGGGCAGGGTGTAGCGTTTGCCGCTGGTGAGTTTAGGTAAATCCATAACGGTATCGAATGCGGCAAGAAATGCAAAACACCCCCAAACGGTGGCGTAGGGGGTGTGAAAAAGCCTGGCGGGTGCTGGCTGCGGGTATTTTAAGGGGCGTTCAAGGTTCCAGCACCGAGGGGGAGAAACCCGTGTGGCCTTCACCTGGGGCGCTGCGCGCCATGTCCAGCAGTGCGGCAGACGTCATGGGGCGGGCAAACAGGTAGCCCTGCATTTCGTCGCAATCCAGTGCCAGCAAAATATCACGCTGGGCTGCAGTCTCCACCCCTTCGGCCACCACACTCAGGCCCAGCGCGTGGGCGAGCTTGATGACGGCGTCCACAATGGCGCGCGCATCCACGCTGTCTTCAATGTCCAGAATGAAGCTGCGGTCAATCTTGAGCTGTTTGGCCGGTAGCTGGCGCAGGTAGCTCAGGCTGGAGTAGCCGGTGCCGAAGTCGTCGATGGACAGCAGTACGCCCAGGCGGCTGATGGCATCGAAGGCGGTTTGTGTGGCGCGGATGTCCTCCATGGCCACCGACTCGGTGATTTCGCACACCAGGCGCTCGGCAGGAACGCCATGCCGCTGCAGGGCGGCGGCAATGCGTTCGCCCAGGTTGTCCTGGCGCAGCTGGTAGACCGACAGGTTGATGGCCACCGAGATGTTCAGCCCTGCGGCCTGCCAGACCTGCATTTGCCGGCAGGCCTCGTTGATGACCCAGTCGCCCAATGCGTTGATCAGGCCGTAGCGCTCGGCAATCGGGATGAAGATGTGCGGCCCTACTGCGCCGCGCTGCGGATGCTGCCAGCGCAGCAGGGCCTCCACGCCGCGGATGGTGCCGCGCCGGTTTTCCACCTTGGGCTGGTAGTGCAAGGAAATTTCGCCCCGGGCCAGGGCTTGGCTCAGGTCCGCATGCAGGCTGACCTCGCCGTGGTTGCTGGCATCCATATGGGCTTCAAACAGGGCGTAGTTGCGCCCGCCCATGCGTTTGGCGGCGTACATGGCGGCATCGGCATGCACCAGCAGTTTTTCGCTCTGTGCATGGTCGGGGCAGAGCGCAATGCCGATGGACGCACCCAGGTGCATGGCGCGGTCATCGATCTCCAGCGGGGCCGCAAACTGGTTGATCACCCGCTGGGCCAGAGTCACCGCATCGGCGGTGTTGCCCAGATCCTCCAGCAAGATCACAAACTCGTCGCCACCGAGTCGTGCCACGGTGTCGACCTCGCGTGCACATTGGCGTAGCCGCTGCGCAACGTGTTGGAGCACCTTGTCGCCAGTGGCATGCCCAAAGGTGTCGTTGATGGGTTTGAAACCGTCCAGGTCAATGAACAGCACGGCGATGCGTTTGAGGTTGCGCGATGCCGGCGACTTGTCCTGGCGCTCGAAGCGGCTGATGGCATGACGCAACCGGTCTTCCAGCAGCAGGCGGTTGGGCAGGCCCGTCAGGGCGTCGGTAAACGCATGCTGCTGCAGGACTTCGTTGGCTTTTTGTAGCTCGGCGTTGGTGGACTGCAGTTTGTTTGAGAGCCGCGACGCCTTGCTTTGCATGCGTGCATCCAAAATGGCGGTGACCATGGTCATGCTCAGGAGCATCAAGGTGCCCAGGATCACAAACACGCCCAGCTCGCGCCCCGCCAGTGCGTCCACACTGAGGCACAGGGAGCCCGCAGGAAACTGGGCCGCTGCCATGCCGGTGTAGTGCATGCCGGTAATGGCTACGCCCATCACCACGGCGGCGGCGAGCTGGTAGGCCCATAGGTGTCGGCGGTTGACCTGGCGCAGCCAGAAGAAGATCAGCAATGCCACCGCCGAGGCCGTGACCGCAATCAGGGCAGATGCTGCGACCAGCCAGCCATTCCAGACGATGCCCGGCGCCATGTCCAGCGCAGCCATGCCGGTGTAGTGCATGGCACAAATCCCCGCGCCCATCAACAGCGCGCTGATGACCAGCCGTGGGCGGCTGAGTTGCCCCTGGTTGGCGGCCCCCAGCGCAATCGCCGACACCACGATGGCGGCGACCCAGGACAGAAAGGTCTCCAGGCCCCGGTAGCCCAGCTCAATGGGCAAGGTAAATGCAAACATGCCCACAAAGTGCATGGACCAAATGCCCGTACCCATGGTGATGGCCCCACCAAGCCACCAGAAACGGGCCAGTGCCTGGTCCGGCGAGCGCATGCGTTTGGCCAGTTCCAGCGTGACAAAAGAGGCAAAACAACCGATCAGCAGCGACAAGGCGACGGTGCTGAGGTCGTACTGGGGAACGAGATAGGCTGGCATGGGCTCAGTTGATATGATGCATCGCTGTGTTGGGTTACAGCCTTTTTTTCACCGATTCCGGTGGATCGTTGCCCTGCAGGTGGATGGAGAAATTCTGCCACAGCTGTTTGTTTTCTTTCTTGTTCTTTCTGCGGGTTCGCGACCTGCAGATCTCCCACTGACCACCCCGCCCTGGAACGGTATTGACCATGCAGCAGACGCCAGCCTCGCGGTTTTTTGCACTCATTCCTTGTGCGGGTAACGGCAGCCGATCGGGGGCCGCCGGCCCCAAGCAGTACCAATCCATTGCCGGCCAGCCCATGGTGTTGCACACGCTGGCCGCCTTTGCCGCGGTGCCACGGCTGGGCGGCATTCTGGTGGTGGTGAGCGCTGGAGATACGTTTTTTGATGCGCCCGAGCGACCACTGAATGCTATTGTTTCGATAGCTGCTTGCGGAGGTTCCTCAAGGGCTGCAAGCGTTTTTAATGGTATTTCTGCGCTGATGGCCCAGGGGGCCGTGGCGCATGACTGGGTGCTGGTGCACGACGCTGCGCGCTGCCTCGTTACGCCCGCCCAAATCAATGCCCTGATCGACGCCTGCCAGGGCGACGCGGTAGGTGGCTTGCTGGCCCTGAAGCTGCCCGACACGCTAAAGCGGGAGCAGGGTGGCCGGGTGGCCGCCACGGTGGACCGTAGCGACAAGTGGCTGGCCCAGACCCCGCAGATGTTTCGCCTGGGTGATTTGCAGACCGCTTTGCACGCGGCGGGCGAGGCCGTGACCGACGAGGCCAGCGCCATGGAGTTCATGGGCCAGGCTCCGTTGCTGGTAGAAGGCAGCGCCCAGAATTTCAAGGTCACCTACCCGCAAGACTTTGCGCTAGCCCAGGCCGTGCTCGCGGCCCGCACCCAGGAGTAACCGCCATGCATGCCTTTGACGCCCTGATGGACACCCTGATTGCTGCGCCGCAGGCGCGCAAGCCTGCGGTGGAGCAAATGATTCTGGACACCTTCCAGCGTCGCAAGGCGGTGCTGGCGTTGGACATGAGCGGCTTCACGCTGACGGTGCGGCGCGACGGCATTCTGGCCTACCTGTGCCAGATCCGGCGCATGCACAAAATCACCAAACCCCTGGTGCTGGCCCACCATGGCGAGGTGGTGAAGAACGAGGCGGACAACCTGCTTGCCGTGTTTGATGATGTGGCGGACGCAGTGGCCGCGGCCCTGGCCATGGTGAATGCCGCTCAGGTAGAGGGGCATGCCCCGCTGCTGGCGTTCAGCGTGGGCATTGATGTGGGTGACATCTTGCTGCTGGAGGCGGTGGACTGCTTTGGCGATGCCGTCAACCTGGCCTACAAACTGGGCGAAGACATTGCCCGCCCTGGCGAGGTGCTGGTGACCCAACGCGTGCGCGAGCTATTGGGCGACCCTGCGGGGCTGGGTTTTCAGCCCATGCAGGTTTCCATTTCGGGTATGGAGGTCACCACCTACACGGTGACCCCGACCCCATGACACAGGAATGCAATTCATGACAATGCGGATTGGCGAGGGTTGGGATACGCACCAACTGGTGGAAGGGCGCAAACTGATGCTGGGCGGGGTGGAGGTGCCCCATAACAAGGGCTTGCTGGGGCATTCCGATGCCGATGTGCTGCTGCACGCCATTACCGATGCGCTCTTGGGCGCCGCTGCGCTGGGTGACATCGGCAAGCATTTTCCCGACACCGACGCCCAGTACAAGGGGGCCGATTCGGCACTGCTGCTGGCCAAGGTGGCGGCCGATATCCGGGCGCTGGGTTATGCCATTGGCAACGTGGACAGCACCATCATCGCCCAGGCCCCCAAGCTGGCACCCTACATCGTGCCCATGCGCGAGCGCGTGGCGGCGGTGTTGGGGGTGGATGTGGGCCAGGTGAACGTGAAGGCCAAAACGGCTGAAAAAATGGGTCCGGTGGGTGAGGGCCGTGCCATGGAGGCACGCGCCGTCGTGCTGTTGTTCAAAGCCGCGTAGCGCGCTGCAGGCGGATCTGGGCGGCCAGGCCGCCTGACGTGGAGTTGGTGAGCCGGAACATGCCACCCATGCGCTGGATGGTCTTGTCCACAATCGCCAGCCCCAGTCCGGCACCGTTGGCAGCAGTGCGTGCGGCTTCGCCGCGGTAAAACGGCTGGGTCAGTTGGTGTAGCTGCTCTTCGCCCACGCCAATGCCGTGGTCACGCACCTTGATCAGCACCCACTTTTCGCGCGCAATGGCGGCAATGTCGATCATGGCAACGCCGGTGTGCACCGATTTTCCGTAGCGCCTGGCGTTTTCCAGCAGGTTGGACAACACGCGCCCCAACTCCACCTCGTCGGCCAGTACCAGCAGGTCGTCCTGCATGTCGATCTTGATGCGCACATCAGGCAGCTTTTGCAATGAATACACGCAAGCGTCCACCACGTCACCCAGCACCACCGGGGCCAGCGCCACGCGGTCGGGCCGGGCGTAGTCCAGAAACTTGTCAATGATGGCGTCGAGCTGGTTGATGTCGGCCACCATATAGGCGCGGGCGCTTTCTTCGGCCACGCTCATCTCGGTCTCCAGCCGCAGGCGCGCCAAGGGCGTGCGCAGGTCGTGGGAGATGCCGGCCAGCATCACGGCCCGGTCTTGCTCCACCTTGGCCAGTTTTTGTGCCATGCGGTTGAAGCCGATATTGACCTCGCGGATCTCGCTGGTGTTGACATGTTCGTCGAGCTGGCTGGCGCTGAAGTTGCCCTCGCGCACCCGGCTCGCGGCAAACGACAGATCCTTGAGTGGCCGGTTGATCAAACCCGCAATCAGCGCTGCACCGGCCAGGGACAAGACGGCAGCCACAAATAACCAGATCATCCAGGTAGCGCCGCCAGCGATAGACACCCGGTTTTGGTCGGTCTGCAGCCAGTACTCGTCGCCGTCAATCACAAAGCTTACCCACAGTCCAGGTTGGTCGTTCACCCTGCTCGCTACGATGGTGCCTTTGCCCAGCCGCTCGCTCATATCGAGGGCCACGCGGCGGCTCAGGGCATCGTTGTCCAGCAGGGAAAACTGGTCTGTGGGCTCGCGCGGCACGATACGCAGGCCTTCCTCGTCTTTCATGGTCTTGATCAGCGAGATACGGGCAATGCCGTCGGCGTGGATCAGCGCGGCCCGGCTCAGGTTGACCTGGGAGGCGAGTTGCTGCGCCGTCTGCAGGGCACGCGGCTCGAACTCCAGCGAACGCAAGGTTTGCAGCCAAGCCAGAATGCTGCCTAGCAGCAAAAGGGCCAGCAAAAAGAAGGTTCGCCAGAACAGGCTCAGGCGCGTAAAGCGCCATCGGCCTGCAGTTATTTCGCCTTCGGCTAGCGCTGCAGGTGCGCTGGCGTCAAAGTCGGCATGCTCGGTTTTGGCCACAGTGGCAAAGCCCGGCTTTAGGCCGCGTCGTCAGGCACAAACACGTAACCCACGCCCCACACGGTCTGGATGAAGCGGGGGGTGGTGGCGTCACTTTCCACGAGTTTGCGCAGGCGCGACACCTGCACGTCCAGGCTGCGGTCAAAGGGTTCGAACTCGCGACCGCGTGACAGCTGTGCCAGTTTTTCCCGCGACAGTGGAATGCGTGGGTGCCGCACCAGCGCCTTGAGCATGGCAAATTCGCCAGTGGTCAGGGTCAACTCCTGGCCGGCCTTGGTCAGGGTACGTGCGCCCAGGTCAAACACAAAAGTGCCGAACTTGACGACCTCGTTGTCACTGGAGGGCGCGCCCGGCACTTCGGTGGCGGGGCGGCGACGCAGCACGGCGTGGATGCGGGCCAGTAATTCGCGCGGGTTGAAAGGCTTGCCCAGGTAATCATCGGCTCCCACTTCCAGGCCCACGATGCGGTCAATGTCCTCCCCCTTGGCGGTCAGCATGATGATGGGGGTCACATCGTTGGCGGCACGCAAGCGGCGGCAGATGGAGAGGCCATCTTCGCCGGGCATCATCAGGTCCAGCACAATCAGGTCGGCCGTTTCGCGCAGCATGATGCGGGTGAGCGACTTGCCGTCTTCGGCCAGCAGCACATCAAAGCCTTCTTGCGTGAGGTAGCGGCGCAGCAGGTCCCGAATGCGGGCATCGTCATCGACCACCAGAATCTTGTTGGGACGGTTTGCGTTGGGTTGCATGGGGTACTCTGAATTTGTAACAGGCGCGATTTTGCGTTGCACTCGCCTGCGAATGCCGTAGACAGGCCGTACTTTGACACTATGTTACAAATAAGCAAGCCCATACACAGGCACCGGCTCCAACAATGTCACCACTGTCCGGTTCTCTTGCGTTACACCACCATGCACCATCTTTTACTCGTTGCTGCGCTGGCTGCTTTCCCCCTGGGGGGCATGGCCGGGCCTGCCAATGGCGCGGCCGCACCTGTTCAGCCGCAGGGCAGAGAGCTGTTGCCAGAAGGTGCACGTGCGGAGCAAAGCAAAGACCAGCGTCGGGCCGCTTTGCGCCAGGCCTTGGTGCAACGGCAAGAGGCCGTGCCCGCCCGGCCTGACGGGGCACCCGCCCGCCAGCTGAGTCCTTCCGAGCGTGCCGAGTTGCGCCGCCAGCTGCGCGACCAGTCTGCCCCCTGAGGCTGCCGCCCAACCAGACACCCAGCCCCGGCACCCGCGCCTGACGCCATACAGAGGAGGCGCAAAACCTGCCGCAAATGCCTTGCCGCGCGCCATAATGTTTGCAACAACACTTGTGCGGGAGGGCGTTTGGCGTGCTTTGGCGTTCCGGGCTGCAGGAGACTCCCTTGCTATTAGAGCTTGCCAAGGGCGTTGCACTGTTGCTGGCTTTGAGCCAGCTCTACAGTTATAGCGTGCGCGCCTTGCGCCAGCACCCTTGGCTCAGTCAGGGCGTGGGTGGGCTGCTGTTTGGCGGTATCTGTGTGGTTGGCATGATGATGCCGCTGCAGATCGTGTCCGGTGTCATTTTTGATGCACGCTCCGTGGTTCTCAGCATGGCCAGCCTTTTTGGCGGGCCTTGGGTGGGAACGCTTGCAGCTGGCATTGCCGCGGTGTACCGCTGGTACCTGGGCGGTGTGGGCGCCACAGTGGGCGTAGCGGTGGTGCTGGCTTGTTATGGGCTTGGGCTGGCCTATTACGTGCTGCACCAACGGGGTTGGATGGGTTTGGGGTGGTGGCAGTTGCTGCTGTTTGGCCTGCTGGTGCACTGCGTCGAAATTTACCTGTTCACTTGGTTGCCTGGCGATTTGGGGGCAGCTGTGCTGCAGGCCGTGGCTCTGCCAATGTTGCTGGTTTTTTCGCCGGCTACTTTGTTGATGGGGTTGATCCTGCAGGATGTGCGTGCGCGCTTGCAGACCGAGGCGGCCCTGGGTAGCCAAGAGGAGCGTTTGCGGGCCACCATCGGTGCCATCCCTGATTTACTCTATGTGTTGGACGAACATGGCACTTTTGTGGAGGTCTTGTCCGACGCGGCGCTGTTGCGTGGCGGCCGGGGCCAGAATCTGCTGGGCAAACGCTTGCACGACGTGCTGCCGCGCGAGGATGCCGAGCCACTGCTAGTGCATCTGCAGCGCACCCTGGCTTTGCAAACCACCCAGACATTTGTGTTTGACCTGCAGTCCAAACAGGGCGTTCGCCGGTTTGAAGGCCGGGCCCACGCTCTCAAGCAGACGCCTGGCCAGCCGCGTACCCTGGTGCTGCTGGCGCGGGATGTCACCGAGCGCAGTGAAGCCGAAGCGGCCTTGCAGGCATCTGAAAAACGTTTTCGCAGTCTGCTGCAAAACGTGGGGGCGGTGGCGGTGCAGGGCTACACCCCCGATGGCACGATCACTTATTGGAATGCGGCCTCCGAGCGCTTGTATGGCTATACCGCCGAGGAGGCGGTGGGCCGCAACCTCTTCATGCTGGTGGTGCCGCACACCTTGCGCAATGCGCTGCAAGAAGTGCTGCTGGAGATGCAGACCAGCCCGGATGCCTTTGTCTCGCAGGAGCTCACGCTGGTCCACAAAAATGGGCAGGAAGTGCCGGTGTACTGCAGCCACACCGCGGTGTACGCCCATGGTGCGGTGGCGGAGTTTTTTCGCTTCGACATGGACTTGGCAGAGCGGCGCCGCACCGAGGCCGAACTGCGTGTGGCAGCGACCGCCTTCGAGGCGCAAGAGGGCATGATGGTCACCAATGCACGCCGCGAGATACTGCGCGTGAACCAAGCCTTTACCCGCATTTCCGGCTACGAAGACCATGAGGTGATCGGTCAGAACCCCAGCATGTTCAGTTCTGGCTGGCATGACAACGCCTTTTATGCCGAGATGAACCAGACGCTGGAGCAGCAGGGGCACTGGGAGGGGGAAATCTGGAACCGCCGCAAAAACGGCGATATCTACCCCCAGCAAATGCACATCTCCTCGGTGTCGGACGACGATGGCCGGGTCACCCACTATGTGGCCACCTTGATCGACATTACCCAGCGCAAGGCGGCCGAAGACCAGATCCGCCAGCTGGCGTTTTACGACCCACTGACCGGGCTGCCCAACCGCCGCATGCTGATGGACCGCTTGCAGCACGCACTGGCTGGCAGCGCTCGCTCGGGGGCCTGCGGGGCCTTGCTGTTTATCGACCTGGACCATTTCAAAACCCTGAACGACACCTTGGGCCATGACAAAGGCGATTTGCTGCTGCAGCAAGTGGCGCATCGGCTGATGGACGCCGTGCGCGAAGAAGACACCGTGGCCCGGCTGGGAGGGGACGAATATGTGGTGATGCTGGAGGGGCTGGACGTGCAGCGCACGGTTGCGGCGGGGCAGGCAACCCAGGTGGGCGAAAAAATCATCGCTGCGCTCAACGCGCCCTACCGGCTTGCCGGGCACGAGTACCACAGCACGCCCAGCATTGGGCTCACGTTGTTCAGCGGACACGAGGTGGTGCTGGACGAGCTGCTCAAACAGGCGGACCTGGCCATGTACCAGGCTAAAAACGCAGGCCGCAATGCTTTGCGCTTTTACGACCCGCTGATGCAGGCAGCCGTCACCCAGCGCGCCGAACTGGAGGCTGACATCCGCCAGGGGCTGCTGTTTGGCCAGTACGAGTTGCACTACCAGCCGCAGGTGGATGCGCAGGGCAGGGTACAGGGGGCCGAGGCCCTGTTGCGCTGGAAACATCCGGTGCGGGGGATGGTGTCGCCAGCCTCTTTTATTCCCGTGGCTGAAGAAACGGGCCAAATTGTGCTGCTAGGCAGCTGGGTGCTGGAAACGGCGTGTGCGCAGCTGGTGGCTTGGGCGCAAGATCCGGCCACCGAGCACCTGACCCTGGCGGTGAATGTCAGCTCACGCCAGTTCCGCCAACAGGACTTTGCCGATCACATGCTCGCCATGCTGGACTACACCGGCGCCAACCCCAGGCGCCTGAAGTTGGAGTTGACCGAGAGCCTGCTGGTGGACAACGTGGAGGACGTGATTGCCAAGATGACCGCGCTGCGGGCGCGTGGTGTGGGCTTTTCGCTGGACGATTTTGGCACCGGGTACTCGTCGCTCAGTTACCTCAAGCGCCTGCCGCTGGACCAGCTCAAGATTGACCAGTCATTTGTACGCGACGTGCTGAGCGACCCCAACGATGCCGCCATTGCCAGAACCATTGTCGCCCTGGGCCACAGCCTGGGGCTGGCCGTGATTGCCGAAGGGGTGGAGACCGCCCAGCAGCGAGACTTTTTGCTCGCCAGTGGCTGCCGCGCCTACCAGGGCTATTTCTTCAGCCGTCCATTGGCTGCGGGCGCTTTTGCAGCTTATTTGCACGCCCAGCAGAGCCAGGGAGAGCCCGCATGAGTGCGCCGCAGCCAGCGCCTGGTCAATTGCACCTGCGCCGTGTGCGCATGATGCTGTGGGTGGCTGCGGTACTGATGATGGGCATTGGACTGGGCTGGGCCGTCTTCTTTTTTGCGCGCGGTGCTTGGGTGATTGTGGCCGTGGAGGGGGCCATGGCGGTGCTGGGCGTAGTGGTGGCCTGGTTGACCCAGCAGCGCCGCACCCGGCTGGCATTTTTTGTCATGCTGGCTACCGTGTATTCATCCATCTGCGCCTTTGGCCTGGTGTTTGATATTCCGGATGCGCAAGTACCACGCTCCACCCATCACTTCATTTTGGTACTGGCGTTGGCGGCCATGCTGGTGCTGCGCGATGAGTCGGCTTGGATGCGCCACAGCGTGGTGGGCCTGCTGTTTGTGTCGTATGTCGCGCTGAGCAGCACTACCTGGGGCATTCAGACGCAATACCTGATTCCGCACGAGGTGCGTATCAGCGGTACCTGGGTCAACACAGCGCTGGCCATGCTGGGGCTGTATGCGCTGGTGCATATCATGGTGACCGAGGTCTCGGAGTCCAGTGCGCTGGAGGTGGACATGCGCAAGGGCATTGCGCGGGATGAATTCTTTTTGCTCTACCAGGCCCAGGTGACCCACAGTGGCGAGGTGCTGGGTGCCGAGGCTTTGTTGCGCTGGCGCCACCCCAAAATGGGGCTGGTGGCGCCCGGTGACTTTATCGACATGGCCGAGCAAACCGGCCTGATTCTGCCGTTAGGCGCCTGGGTGCTGCGCAACGCCTGCACCCAGCTGGTGACCTGGGCCCAGATGCCCGAGCTGTCGCACCTGAGCCTGTCGGTCAACGTGAGCGCTCGGCAGTTTCGCCAAAGCGATTTCGTCGGGCAGGTGCAGGCGGTGCTGGAGCGCACCGGGGCCAACCCGCGGCGTCTCAAGTTGGAGCTGACCGAAAGCATGCTGGTGGAGGACATGGACGACATCGTGCACAAGATGGAATCCTTGCGTGCCCTGGGCGTGGGCTGCTCGCTGGACGACTTTGGCACTGGTTACTCGTCCCTGACCTACCTCAAAAAGCTGCCACTGGAGCAGCTCAAGATCGACCAGTCTTTTGTGCGCGACGTGCTGAGCGACCCCAACGATGCGGCCATTGCCCACACCATCATCACCCTGGGCAAGAGCCTGGGCTTTGCTGTGGTGGCCGAGGGGGTGGAAACCCAGGGCCAGCGCGAATTTCTGGTGGCAAACGACTGCCACATCTTTCAGGGCTACCTCTTTAGCAAACCCATTGCGGTGCCGGAGTTTGTCGCGTTTGTGCGCCATGCGCAGGAATTGCGGCAAGAGCCGGGCAAGGCCGCAATTTGAGGGAAAACGATCTGTATTTTTGCGGGTAGAACCGCCATCGCAGTGCCATACTTGGGGTAAGACATTGCGACTGACGCACCACCCACAGAGCCCGCGACATGCCAGATCCCGTCTCCTTTGCCAACAGCCGCCCTCCCGTCGCTGAGGCAGGCACCACACTGGGGCGGTTTGAGCTGCGAAGGGTGCTGGGTCAGGGCGGCCAGTCCACGGTCTGGCTTGCCTTTGATCCCCGCATGGAGCGCGAGGTCGCGATCAAGGTCATGCGTCCTGCAGCGGGCTCCGACGACCAGGCGGTAAGCCAGTGGCTGCAAGAGGCCCGCAATGCCAGCCGCGTGACCCACCCCAACATCGTGCCGGTGTACGAGGCCGATGTGCACGGCCGCCAGCCCTACCTGGTGTTTGAATACATTCCCGGCAACACCCTGGACCAGCATCTGCAGCAGCGCGGGGCTTTGCCCGCGGCAGAGGCCGTAGCCCTCATGATGGACGTGCTGGACGCAGTGGCCGTGGCCCATGCCGCCGGTGTGGTGCACCGTGACCTCAAACCCTCCAATGTGGTGGTGGACTCTGCAGGCCGTGCCCGGGTCATGGACTTCGGCATTGCCGCCCGCATCCGTGACAGCCAGAGCAAAGACCCGGCCCCGGACAGCGCCGGCACCGTGGGCTACCTGTCGCCCGAAGCTGCCAATGGCGACGCGCCTGCGCCCGCGATGGACATTTTTTCGTCCGGACTGGTGCTGGCCGAACTGTTGATGGGGCGGCCCCTGATCATGGAGTCGGACCCGCACCGGGCCATTTACCGCACCCTGCATGAGCAGCTGGAGCTGCCCAAGGTGCTGCCTGCCGGGGTGGACGACCGCTTGCGGGCCATTGTGCAGCGCGCCCTGGCCAAGGACGCCAAGCAGCGCTTTGTGAGCGCACGCGCCTTTCAGAGCGAACTGGAGCTATGGAGCAAGTCCTTGCAAGGGGAGTCGGGCGGCGAGGGCGGCAGCGTGAACAACAGCACGCTGGAGTTTTTGCTGCGTCGCATGCGGCACAAAAGCGATTTCCCGGCCCTGTCCGACTCGGTGGGCCGCATTCAGAGCATGGCCAGCTCCGAGACCGAGAGCGTGGGCAGCGTCACCAACGAGATCCTCAAGGACGTGGCGCTGACCAACAAGCTGCTGCGCCTGGTCAACAGCGCCCACTTTGCGCGCGGCGGCAACATCAGCACCGTGTCGCGGGCGGTCAACCTGGTGGGCTTTAACGGCATCCGCAATATGGCGCTGAGCCTGGTGCTGTTGGAGCACATGCAGGACAAGGCCCATGCTGGCCAGTTAAAGGAAGAGTTTTTGCGCTCGTTGATGGCGGGCTCCATTGGCGGCGAGCTGTGCCCGGTACTCAAGGACAGCGAAGAGGCCTTTATCGGCGCCATGTTCCAGAACCTGGGCCGCTTACTGGCCCAGTTTTATTTTCCCGAAGAGGCCACGCGTGTGCGCACCTTGGTGCAGTCCGCACGCGAACCCATGACCGAACGGGCCGCCTCCAGCAGCGTGCTGGGGCTGAGCTATGAAGATCTGGGCGTGGGCATTGCCAAGGCCTGGGGCCTGCCGGTGGGCATCCAGCGCTGCATGGCCAAGCCCACGGGTGCGCCGCCCTCGCAGGCCCCGACGGATTCGGGTGAGCGCATCCGCTGGATTGCCCTGGCGTCTAACGAGATTGCCGACGTATTGCTCAAGAGCGACCCCAAGGACGTAGAGGCACGCATTGCCCTGATCACCAAGAAGTACGCCCAGGCCATGGGCAGCAGCGGCAAGCAGGTGATGGCTGCCACCATCAAGGCGCGGCAAAAGCTGATTGATCTGGCTGCTGCGATGGAGATTCGGGTGAGCCCCGGCTCGGCCGCGGCCAAGCTGCTGCGCATGCCTGATGCGTTGAGCAGCCGGCCTGCGGCTCTGCAATCGGACACCGATGGCAACCTGGGGCGCTTTGAGCTGCAGGCCACCCAGTCGGCCCCGCTGGACAGCGCGGCAGCCCCCATGGCCCGCGCCGGCCAGGTGGCCGAAACGCTGGCAGCGGGTATTCAGGACATCACCAATGCCATGGTGGAGGACTTCAAACTTACCGACGTGTTGCGCATGATTCTGGAAACCATGTACCGTGCGCTGGAGTTTGACCGCATCATTTTCTGCATGCGCGACCCCAAAACCGAAATGATGTCCGGCCGTTTTGGCCTGGGCCAGGGAGTGGAGGCGCATGTCAAAGGTTTCAAGACCCACCTCAAGGCCGCCACGCCCGATCTGTTTGGTGTGGTTTGCCTCAAGGGCGCGGACACCATGATCACCGACGCCACTGAGCCCCGCATCGTGCAGCGCTTGCCAGCCTGGTACCCGCAAAGCCTGAATGCGCCCACCTTTTTGCTGCTGCCGCTGCAGATCAAAAACGCCCCGTTTGGCCTGATTTATGCCGACAAGGTGCGCCACGGCTCCCTGGAGCTGGATGAGAAAGAGCTGGCGCTGCTGCGCACGCTGCGCAACCAGGCGGTGATGGCCTTCAAGCAGTCCAGCTAGGGTCACTGCGTTTGTTATTGCCCTTGTGACAGCGCTCGCGGCAGGGGGCGGTGAGAATGGGGCCATGACCTCTACGTCCCCTCCAGCGGCCACTGCGCCGCTGCCCCCGGTCCTCTGGCCTCTGCTGTTTGGCAACTTTGTCATTGGCACCGGCGTCATGGTGGTGCCGGGCACGCTCAACGACATCAGCACCTCACTCAATATCTCGGTGGCTACCGCAGGGCAGCTGATTGCCGCGGCCGCCGCCGTCATGTGCCTTGGCGCGCCCTTGTTGGCCAGCGTGGTGGCGGGCTGGGACCGGCGGCGTCTGCTGGCCTTGTCTCTGCTGTGGTACGCCGTATTCCTGGGCCTGAGCGCGCTGATGCCCAGCTTTGGTTCTTTGCTGATTGTGCGCGTGCTGACCGTCGTGTCACCGGCCATCTTCACGCCACAGGCTGCCGCCTGTGTGGGGCTGCTGGTGCCGCCCGAGCAGCGTGGTCGGGCCATCACGTTTGTGTTTTTGGGCTGGTCGGTGGCCTCGGTGCTGGGGCTGCCCATTGGTGCCCTCATTGGTGGCACGCTGGGCTGGCGCGCGGCTTTTGCCGTCGTTGCCGTGCTGAGTGTGGTGAGTGCGGCCTGGGTGTGGCGTGCCATGCCCGATGGCATCAAACCCCCGGCCCTGTCGCGCGCGGCCTGGGGTGAGGCCCTGCGCTCGCCCGCGCTGATGCTGTGTGTGGCGGTCACGCTGCTGTACTCGACCGGGCAGTTCGTGCTGTTTTCCTACTTCGCCCCGTATTTCAAGGTGATGCTGGCGATCACGCCGCTGCAACTGAGCCTGCTGTTTGCCTGGTTTGGCGCGTTTGGCCTGCTGGGCAACATCCTCATGTCACGCCGCATTGACCGCATGGGCGCGCCCAGCGCCGTGATGTGGGGCGTGGGTGCCATGGCGCTGAGCCTGGTGCTGTGGCCACTGGGGACCAACCTGGTGCTGGTGGCGCTGGTCTTGATTCCCTGGGCGCTGGGGTGCTTCTCGTCGAATTCAGCGCAGCAGGCGCGGTTGGTGGGCATTGCGCCGGCCCTGGCTTCGGGCTCCATCGCGCTGAACAGCTCGGCCATGTATGCGGGCCAAGCGCTAGGGGCGGGCAGCGGTGGCTGGCTGATCGCCCATGATGGCATGGGCTCGCTGCACTGGTTTGCGCTGGCGGGCCTGGTGGCCTCCATGGCCATGAGCTGGTGGGCCACGCGCCAGCGGCCCCATGTCAGCCTCAGCCCCGCGGCGTAAATGCTATTGAATTAGGAGCTGCTTGCGCAGCATCCACGGGGGCTAGAGGCCTAAAATGCTTTAAAAATCTCTTACTGAGCGGCCCAGCCACCGTCCATGTTCCAGGCCACGCCGCGCACGTTGTCTCCCGCGGGGGAGCAGAAGAACACGGCCAGCGCGCCCAGCTCTTCGGGCGTGGTGAACTGCATCGACGGCTCCTTCTCACCCAACAGCTGTTTGGTTGCATCCTGGTTGCTGATGCCTTGGGCCGCCGCCTTGGCGTCCACCTGTTTTTGCACCAGGGGTGTGAGCACCCAGCCGGGGCAGATGGCGTTGCAGGTCACGCCGCTGGTGGCGTTTTCCAGTGCGGTCACCTTGGTCAGGCCCACCACACCGTGTTTGGCCGCCACATAGGCCGACTTTTCGGCAGAGCCCACCAGGCCGTGGACGCTGGCCACGTTGATGATGCGGCCCCAGTTCTTGGTCAACATGCCGGGCAGGGCCAGGCGCGTGGCGTGGAAGGCGCTGCTCATGTTGATGGCGATGATGGCGTCCCACTTTTCTACCGGAAAGTTCTCGACCCGCGCCACGTGCTGGATGCCGGCGTTGTTGACCAGAATGTCCACACCGCCAAAGGTCGTGGTGGCGTACTGCA
Organism: Rhodoferax sp. XS2R6; assembly: GCF_056521365.1. Lineage (NCBI taxonomy): Bacteria > Pseudomonadati > Pseudomonadota > Betaproteobacteria > Burkholderiales > Comamonadaceae > Rhodoferax > Rhodoferax sp. XS2R6. Next base: position 794,331 of record NZ_JBWMAY010000002.1, read on the forward strand.
CCATGGCCTCGATCTCGGCAGGCTTGCTCATGTCGGCGCCGTGGTAGCCCACCTGGGCGCCCAGCGCCGCAATTTCGGCCTTGGGGCCGTCCACATCGCCAAAGCCATTCAGCACGATGTTGGCACCCTGGGCGGCCAGCGCCTTGGCAATGCCCAAACCGATGCCGCTGGTGGATCCGGTAACGATGGCGGTTTTACCTTTCAACATGCTGCGTCCTTCCAAAAGAGTAGGGGGGTTTCCATTAGGATGTGGTCATTATCAAACGAGTGATTCCACCATGGCTGACCCTACGCTGAATTACGTACCCTGCGCTGACGCCAACGGCGGGCACCGTATGGCGTACTGGCAGTGGGGCGCGGCCGACGCAGCCCACACCATCGTCTGTGCCCACGGCCTCTCACGCCAGGGGCGCGACTTTGACGTGCTGGCCCAGGCCCTGCTGGCGCGCAGCCCGCAGCCGCTGCGCGTGGTCTGCCCCGACGTCGTGGGGCGCGGCCAGAGCGGCTGGCTCAAAGACCCCCAGGGCTACCAGCTGCCCAGCTATGCGGCCGACATGTTGGCCCTGCTGGCCCACCTGAAACCCGCCACGCTGGACTGGCTGGGCACCAGCATGGGTGGCCTGATTGGCATGGCGGTGTGCGCCCATGCGCAGGCCGTGGGCGCCACGGTGCGCCGCCTGGTGCTCAACGACGTGGGCCCGACCATCCAGTGGCAAGCCCTGGCCCGCATTGGCACCTACCTGGGCAAGGCCCAGACATTCGACTCCCTGCAGCAGGCCGCCGACGCCATGTGGGCCATCTCGCAAAGCTTTGGCCCGCACACGCCGGCCCAGTGGCTGGAGTTGTCGCGCCACATGGTCAAGGCAACCCCCGACGGCCGCGTGGCCCTGCATTACGACCCCGCGATTGCCGTGCCCTTTGGCGCTGTGACGCAGGAGATTGCTACGCAGGGCGAGGCCCAGCTCTGGCAGCTGTACGACAGCATTGCCGCGCAGACGCTGCTGCTACGCGGCGCCAACTCTGATTTGTTGTCACCTGCCACCGCGCAGGCCATGACCCAGCGCGGCCCCAAGGCGCGGCTGGTCGAATTTGCCGGTGTGGGCCATGCCCCCACCCTGATCGCGCCCGACCAGGTCGACGCGGTGGCTTCTTTTTTGCTGGGGTAACGTCCCCGGATGATGTGAGCGTTGCATGAAAAGTTTGTATGCCGAGCACAGTGCCTCGGCCACCCCGCAGGTCATTGCGGCCACCGCGGACAGCCTGCCCGAACAGGCCGGTGCCCTGGCGCGTGCGCGCGCCTTTGCCGAGCCCCTGTTGGCCAGCCAGACCCTGGACACCGGCGAGAACGTGCTGCTGCACGCCGATGCCGTGGCCGCCATTTTGCGCACCATCGGCGGGTCTGAGGCCATGCAGGCCGCCAGCTACCTGGTCTACGCCTGCGACCACCTGAACAAACCGCATGAGGTGATCGCCAAGGCCTTTGGCGACAACTTTGCCGACCTGGCGCTGGAGACCACCAAGCTGGTGCGCCTGCAGCGCATGGCGCGTGTGACGCAGAACTCGGCCAGCCACAGCGGTAATGCGGCCCCCATGGCACAGACCGCCGCCGCGCAGACGGAGAGCGTTCGCAAGATGCTGCTGGCGTTCTCCAAAGACCTGCGCGTGGTGATGCTGCGGCTGGCCTCGCGCCTGCAGACGCTGCGCCACTTTGCGGCTACTAAGCTGCCGGTCCCGCCGGGCCTGGCGTCTGAGGCGCTGCAGGTATTTGCCCCCCTGGCCAACCGCTTGGGCATCTGGGAAGTGAAGTGGGAGATTGAAGACCTGTCGTTCCGCTTTCTGGAGCCCGACACCTACAAGCAGGTCGCCAAACTGCTGGATGAAAAACGTGCCGAGCGCGAAGCCTCGGTCGAGCGCCTGCGCCAGCAACTGGCCGACGAGCTGGCCGCGCAGGGCATCCAGGCCACGGTGCAAGGGCGGCCCAAACACATCTACAGCATCGTTAAAAAGATGCGCGGCAAGTCGCTGGGGTTTGACCAGGTGTATGACATCCGCGCGCTGCGCATCGTGGTGCCCACGGTGCCCGACTGTTATGCCGCGTTGAGCTGGGTGCACAGCCAGTTTGTGCCGGTGACCGAAGAGTTTGACGACTACATTGCCCGGCCCAAGCCCAACGGCTACCAGTCACTGCATACGGTGGTCCGTGATCCCCAGGGCCAGCCCATCGAGGTGCAACTGCGCACCCAGGCTATGCACGACCATGCCGAACACGGCGTGGCCGCGCACTGGGCCTACAAAGAGGCCGGCGCCAAGGGCTACGGCGGCAGCGTGACGGCGGCGGGAGAGTACGACGCCAAGATCGCCGTGCTGCGCCAGCTGCTGGCCTGGGAGCGTGATTTGTCGGGCGCCCATGCGGGGGGCGATGGCGCGGGCATGTTCGAGGACCGCATCTACGTGCTGACGCCCGACGCAGCCATTGTGGAACTGCCCCAAGGCGCCACCGCGGTGGACTTTGCCTACAGCGTGCACACCAACCTGGGCCACCGCTGCCGCGGCGCCAAGGTGGACGGCGCCATGGTGCCGCTGAACACGCAACTGAAAAATGGCCAGACCGTGGAAGTGACCGCGGTGAAGGAAGGCGGACCTTCGCGCGACTGGCTGAACCCCGAACTGGGCTACCTGGTCAGCCACCGCGCGCGCGCCAAAGTGCGCGCCTGGTTCAACGCGCTGGCCATGGGCGAGACCATGGCCAAGGGCCGGGAAGCGGTGGAAAAACTGCTGCAGCGCGAGGGCAAGACCGCTATCAAGCTCGATGACCTGGCCAGCCAGCTCGGCTTCAACAATGCCGATGCGCTGTTCGAGGTGGTGGGCAAGGACGAGTTCTCGCTGCGCAACATCGAGATGCTGCTGCGCCCGCCCGAGCCAGCCACCACGCAGGACGACTACATGCCGCTGAAGAAGCCGCGTGCGGCCGGCGGCAAGGGCGGCGTGCTGGTGGTGGGTATCGATTCGCTGATGACGCAGCTGGCGCGCTGCTGCAAGCCCGCGCCGCCCGACCTGATTAGCGGCTTTGTTACGCGTGGCAAGGGTGTGAGCGTGCACCGCTCCGATTGCTCCAACCTGCGCAACATGGTGAACCGCAGTGGCGACCGCCTGATCGAGGTAGAGTGGGGTGTGCCCCAAGGCAAAGACGGCAATGTCTACCCCGTGGATGTGGCGGTGGAAGCGCATGACCGGCAGGGCCTGCTGCGCGACATCTCCGAGGTGTTTGCCAAGGAAAAGATGAACGTCATCGGCGTGCAGACCCAGTCGGTTAAGGGCACGGCGTGGATGACGTTTACCGTGGAGGTGAGCGAGTCCGGCCGTCTGTCCAAGGTGCTGAAGGTCGTGGGTGAGTTGAGCGGCGTGCGCTCGGCGCGGCGGCGCTAGCCCTAATTTGGGGCCGCGTTATCGGGGCTTGTAGCCTTGACAAAGATCAAGATTCCGCCATAGTCAGTCCCAAACGTTGCACCATGTTGCCAAGGCTTGTGCCTCCAAAGAGCAACGCGGCGTGTCAGCTTGGTTTGCATTGCTTTTCAGGGAAAAGCGAGGGAGGTGCATGGACGACGCGCAGGTGCAAGGTCAGGAGGGGCAGTTTCGACAAATTGTGGAAATGGCGCCTTATGCCATTGTCATGATTGGTGAGAGCGGCTTGATTGAAATGGTGAATCGGCAGGCCGAAACCATTTTTGGTTATGTCCGCGAGGAGTTGCTGGGCCAAGCCATCGAGGTGCTGCTGCCCGAGCGCTTTCGCCGCGTGCACCCGGCCCACCGTGCCAACTTTGTGGCCGACCCCAGCCCGCGCCTGATGGGCATTGGCCGCGACCTGTACGGACGCCGCAAGGACGGTGGCGAGTTCCCCATCGAGATTGGCCTGACCCCCATCAAAACCGCCGAGGGCATGAAGGTGGTGTCGGCGATTGTCGATTTGTCCGAACGCAAGCGGCAGGAGGAGCAGTTCCGCCAACTGGTGGAAATGGCGCCCAATGGCATGGTCATGATTGACAAGTCCGGTGTGATTGAAATGGTCAACTCCCAAGCGGAAGCTATTTTTGGGTACGCTCGTTCCGAGCTGCTGGGCCAATCCATCGACATGTTGCTGCCCACGCGGTTTCGGGGCGGCCACCCGCACCACCGCGCTACCTACTTTTCTGACCCCAGCCCTCGCTCCATGGGCAGTGGCCGCGATTTGTACGGTCTGCGCAAAGACGGCAGCGAGTTCCCGGTCGAGATTGGCCTGAACCCGATCGTGACGGCCACCGGCCTGAAGATCTTGTCGGCCATTGTGGACATCACGGCCCGCAAACAGTCGGAGCTGCAACTCGGCAACCTGGTGGCACAGCTCACGCGCAGCAATGACGACCTCAACAACTTTGCCTATGTGGCCTCGCACGACCTGAAGTCGCCCCTGCGCGGGGTGGACCAACTGGCCACCTGGATTGCGGAAGACTTGGGCGATTCGCTGAACAGCGAAACCCAGGACCATTTGCGGCTGATGCGCAGTCGCATCAGCCGCATGGAAATGCTGTTGGACGACTTGTTGGCCTATTCACGGGTGGGGCAGTCGGACAACCCGGTGGGGGCGGTGAACACCGGCCATCTGGTGCGCGATATTTTTGAGCTGGCCGCCTCGCAAAAAAACATCAAGCTGGTTGCGGCGGCGGACATGCCCGTGGTGCGCACGCAGAAAGTGCCACTGGAGCTGGTATTGCGCAACCTGATCAACAACGCCATCAAACACCAGGACAAGCCGCAGGGAACGATCTGGGTGCACGCGCGGCCTTACCCCGGTGGGTATGAGTTTGCGGTCCAGGATGACGGGCCCGGTATTCCACCAGAACACCAAAAACGGGTGTTCACCATCTTCCAAACCCTGAAGCCGCGCGACGAGGTGGAAGGCAGTGGCATGGGCCTGGCCATTGTGAAAAAAGCGGTGGAGACGGTGGGTGGTGTGGTAACACTGGAGTCGGATGGCAAGGCCGGCTGCACCTTCCGATTTACCTGGCCCACGCAGTCTGACTGAGGAGTAAGCACGATGCAAGGCAACAAAACTGACAAGGACGTCACCCTGCTGCTGGTGGATGACGACGATGTGGATGTGATGGGCATCCAGCGTGCGCTCAAGAAGCTGCAAATCACCAACCCCATCGTGCGCGCCCGGGACGGCATGGAAGGCTTGGCCAAGCTGCGCGAATGCAACGCCGCGCGGCGTCCCTATTTGGTGTTGCTGGACCTGAACCTGCCACGCATGAACGGCCTGGAGGTGCTGGCCGAAATCCGCAAGGACCCGGAGCTGTCCAGTGCGGTGGTGTTTGTGCTGACCACCTCCAAGGCCGAGGAGGACAAGGCGATTGCCTACAAACACAATATTGCGGGTTACATCATCAAGAGCCAGGTGGGCGACGGGGTGATGCGCGCCATGGAAATGCTGCATGGCTACTGGCGTGTGGTGGAGCTGATTGCGTAGCGACAAAGACCCCCATGATTGCGGAACTCTCCCTGCTGCTGATTGACGATGACGAGCTGGACCGGCATGCCATCACGCGCACCCTGCGCAAAAGCCCGGTGCCCTGCGAAGTGGCGTACGCCGAGACCGCTGCGGCTGGCTTGGAGATGGCGTCGAGCAAGAAGTTTGATGCCATCCTGCTGGACTACCGCTTGCCCGATGAAAACGGCCTGGAGGTGTTGCGCACGCTGCGGGGCGGTGCGTACGACGGGGTGGCGGTGGTGATGCTCAGCCGTTACGAAAACGAGAGCCTGGCTGAACAGTGCCTGGAGGCAGGCGCGCAAGACTTTTTGCTGAAGGACGAGGTGAACAGCCGCCACCTGACCCGGGTGGTGCTGCAGGCGCGCCAGCGGTTTCAGATTGAGGAGCGGCTGCGTTACAGCCTGGAGCAGGTGCGCAACCTGTCCGAGCACGATGCCTTGACCGGCCTGATGAACCGCCGTGGCTTTGAACGCGCGCTGGAGGCCCAACTGGCCCGTGCCCGCCGCCGGGACGGCCGGCTGGCCATTCTGCTGCTGGACCTGGACGATTTCAAAAGCATCAACGACACCATGGGGCACGACGCGGGGGACCAGTTGCTGGTGGAGGTGGCGCGCCGCCTGACGCTGATTGCACGCGACGGCGACTTGTTGTGCCGGTTGGGTGGGGATGAGTTTGTGGTGATGATGACCAGCTTTGACCACGACGAGCAGGCCATCGTGTTGGCCGACCGCATCAACGCCACGCTGCGTGAGTCCATTTTCATCGGATCCACCGAACAGACCATCACCACCAGCATCGGCATTGCGGTGTTGGGCAACACCACCGACAACGCGGCCGACTTGCTCAAATACGCCGACCTGGCCATGTACCAGGCCAAGCTGGATGGCCGCAACAAAAGCCGCTTTTATTCTGTGTCGCTGCAAGAGGCGGTGCAGTTCCGTTCACTCATCAAAAACGACCTGCAGCGCGCGCTGGAAAAAGACGAACTCAAAATTTACTACCAGCCGCAAATTCGCTCTGCCGACGGCGGCTTGCGAGGCATGGAGGCGCTGCTGCGCTGGCACCACCCCCGCCTGGGTGTGCTGTCGCCTGCGGCTTTTTTGGCCATTGCCGAAGAAACCGGCCTGATTGTGGATATCGGCGCCTGGGTGCTGCACGAGGGCTGCCGGCAACTCAAGGTTTGGCGTGAGCGTTATGCGCCGCGCTTGGCCGATCTAACGCTGGCGATCAACCTGTCAGCGGTGCAGATCAAGCAGGAAAAACTGCCGCGCACCGTGATGGCCGCCCTGGCCGAACACAACTTGCCGGCCAACTGCCTGGAGCTGGAAATTACCGAAAGCATGCTGATCGAGGTGACCAGCACCACGGTGTCCCTGTTGTCCGAGATCTCGGCCCAGGGCGTGGCCATGTCGCTGGACGACTTTGGCACCGGTTATTCCTCGCTGGACCACCTGAAGCTGTTCCCCATCAGCATTCTCAAGATCGACAAGGGTTTTGTGTCAGCGGTGGGTGAGGGCGGCAAGAGCGAAAAACTGTTTGTAGCCATCATTGCTTTTGCCAAGGCGCTGAACATGCAGATTGTGGTGGAGGGGGTGGAGACCCAGGCGCAGGCCGCGTTTTGCACTGAGCAGAGCTGCGACCTGCTGCAGGGTTATTTTTATTCCAAGCCCCTTCCTGCGCACGAGTTTGAGGCCACCTTTCTGGCTGACCCCACGCAGCACTAGGGCGCAATTAGTCCAGCGCCACCTCGGCCAGCGGCACGCCGCATAGCGCGGCCAGCGCCGTCACCACCATGGCGTGGTCTTCACGCTGCGGAATGCCTGACACGGTAACCACGCCCACCACGCCCACGCCGCGCACCCGGATGGGGAAGCTGCCGCCGTGGGTGGCGTAGTCGCGCAGGGGTAAGCCCTGTTTGGCTTCCAGCGTGCTTTTTTCCTGCTCCAGCTTGAGCCCCAGTGCGTAGGAACTGGTGTGCAGCAGCTCCACCGTGTTGCGTTTGCGGCGGGCCCAGTCGGCATTGGTGGGGCCGGTGCCGGGCATGGCGTAGTAAAAAACCGTTTCCTTGGCCAGGCGCACCTCGATGGCCAGCGCCACGCCCGCGTCTTCGCACAGCGCCTTGAGGCGTGTGCCCAGCGCCCAGGCACTGCTTTGGTCAAAGGCGTCGAATTGCAGGCGCTGCTCTTGCAGGGCCAGGCGGTCCAGGTCGGTATTTTTCATGGTGCAAAGAGGTGTTGGCTGGCTGGATTCAGATCGGTAATCGCCGCTGGGTAACCCGTTTGGGGGATTGTTTTGCCCACGATTATGTGCAAACTATTACCGTGTTTTGCGGTGGCAGAACACGCAAACCAACAATAAACGAACAGGGACGGTCATGAACAATCTGAAGATATCTACCCGTTTGAGCCTGCTGATTGCAGTCTTGTCCATTCTCATGGTGCTGGTCGGGGGCATTGGGGTGCGCGGCATGTCCGAGTCGAATGCGGGCTTGCAAACGGTGTATGAGGACCGCACTGTGCCCTTGGGGCATCTCCTCAACATTCAGCGCCTGATTCTGCGCAACCGGGTCGACCTGAACAATTCCGTGGCCGTGGCCAAACCCGAGGTCACCCAGGAAAATCTGCTGGATTTGCAGCGCAACATTGCCGAAGTGTCCGAGACCTGGAAGGCCTTCAAGGCCTCCGCGCTGACACCCGAGGAGGCCGCGATTGCGCAGAAGTTCGAGGCCGCCCGCGGCCGCTACCTCCATGAAGTGCTGGTGCCCGCCCAAGCGGCCATGAAAGCCAACGACCTGGAAGCCCTGCGCACTCTGGTGGCCGAAAAAGACAATGTGGTGTACCAGGATGTGCGTATGCACATGGTGGCCCTGACCGAGCTGCAGCTCAAGGTTGCCAAGCAGGTGTTTGACACCGCACAGTCCAGCCTAAGCACCGTACGCACCCTGGCCATTGGCATGGGCGTCTTGGGGGTGGTGTTTGGCATTTTGTCTGGACTGAGCTTGGTCCGCAGCATTTCGGGCTCCCTGAAACAAGCCGTGGAAGCTACAGACGCCGTGGCCCAGGGCGACCTGAGCCGCAGTATCCGCACCCATGGCAAGGACGAGATTGCGCAGTTGATGCAGTCCCTGGCGGCTATGCAAACCAGCCTGGTGCGGGTGGTGAGTACCGTGCGCCAAGGGTCTGAGTCGGTGTCCACGGCCAGCGCCGAGATCGCGCAGGGCAACCAGGATTTGTCGTCCCGCACGGAGAGCCAGGCCAGCGCGCTGGAAGAAACCGCCGCCAGCATGGAAGAGCTGTCTTCCACCGTGAAACAAAACGCCGACAACGCGCGCCAGGCCAACCAGCTGGCGCAAAGTGCCTCCTTGGTGGCGGTGCAGGGGGGCCAGGTGGTGGGCCAAGTGGTCGATACCATGCGTGGCATCAGCGACAGTTCCAAGCGCATTGCCGACATCATCAACGTCATCGACGGCATCGCTTTCCAGACCAACATCCTGGCGCTGAACGCCGCGGTAGAAGCCGCGCGAGCGGGCGAGCAGGGTCGTGGGTTTGCCGTGGTGGCCTCGGAGGTGCGTTCGCTGGCGGGCCGCTCGGCCGAGGCGGCCAAAGAAATCAAGACATTGATCAGCGAAAGCGTCAGCCGCGTGGACCAGGGCACGACGTTGGTGGACCAGGCAGGTGCCACCATGCAGGAGGTGGTCAACAGCATCCGCCGGGTGACGGACATCATGGGCGAGATCAGCGCCGCTAGCAGCGAGCAAAGCGCCGGGGTCAGCCAGGTGGGCGAAGCCGTGACCCAGATGGACCAGGCCACCCAGCAGAACGCGGCGCTGGTGGAGCAAATGGCGGCCGCTGCTGCCAGCTTGCGCAGTCAGGCCCAGGACTTGGTGCAGGTGGTGGCGGTGTTCACGCTGCACCAGGGGGCGGAGTTGCAGCCCGCCAACCGGTCCGCATCGCGTGCTTCGGCGGTGGCTACCTCCAGCCCGGGGCAGCAATTGCTATTGAATTAATAGCTGCTGGCGCATGTTCTGCGTGGTCTAGAGCTCGTTTTTATGCCAAATCTGGCACGCCCAACAGCTGGGTGATATGTCGCCAGTGGGGTGGTTCTACGGGGGTGATGGAGAGGCGGTTACCCTTTTTCAGCACGGTCAGGTCTTGCAAGGCGGCGTCTGCCCGCAAAGTAGGCAGCGTCAGGTTGCGTGTCTTGTGCAGCACCTGCACATCCACCAGGATCCAACGCGGTGCCTCGGGCTTGCTGGCCGTGTCAAAGTAGGGAGACTTGGGGTCGAACTGCGTGGGGTCGGTGTACGCGCCAGATGCCACCCGCGCAATGCCCACGATACCGGGCTCCGCGCAGCTGGAGTGGTAGAACAACACGCCGTCGCCCACCTGCATGACGTCACGCATGAAGTTGCGCGCCTGGTAGTTGCGCACGCCGGTCCACGGCACGGTGGCCTTGGGCATGGCGAGCACATCGTCGACGGATGCTTCGGCGGGTTCGGCTTTCATGAGCCAGTAGTTTTTCATGGTCGTTCTGCCCAGATAGGTACTTCACATATTTTCATGCGCTTGGGGCACTGGAGGAGGCAATCACCAACCAGTCTCCGGTTCCATCTCCTTGCGCGATACAGTTCCCACCTGCATCCCAAATGCCACTGCGCCCCGCCGACACATATCCACCAGAAGGCCCACCGTGGTTGGCGATGAGCACCACCATGTGGTGGTCGCGCGCATAGCTGGCCCAGAGCGGCGCCTCGGCGGCGTAGCCTTTCTCCGACGTGAGGATTCCCGCGGCATAGACATTGGCGCCAGCCTGCGCTGCTGAGGCGACGTGCGATGGGTGGTTGGTGTCTGCGCAGATAGCACTGGCAATGTGGGTTAGCCCCAGGGTTTGCAAATGCGCAGCCTGCGAGCCAGGCGCGGCAAACGCGACTTCGCTGCCATGCAAATGGAATTTGCGGTACACGCTGTGCTGACCATCAGGTCGAATCGTGATGGCTCCGATGGAGGGCAGGGCGCTTCCAGAGTCCACCGGCGCACCCACGGTGATGGCCATGCCGGTGCGACTTGCCGCTTCGCGCAGCGGCGCCAGAAGCGCGTGCCCGGCGTGCAGTACCAATTTCGGCATGGTCGCCAGCTCGTAGCCGGTGAGGGACAGTTCGGGGAACACCAGCCATTGCACGCCGTGATCGGCAGCCGCCTCCACAAAGCGCAGGTGCGTCTGCACATTGGCCGGCACGTCCAACGGCACCGACGTGCTTTGTGCGGCGGCAATGATGATTGTTATATCTTTGCTAGCTGCTTGCGCAATATCCACGTGGGCTAGAGGCCTATTTCGTATGCAAGAACGAGGTGTGGGCAGGGCGACCCGGCAGGTTCAGCGCTGCAGTGCGGGCCGGCGTTTGCGCCACCAGCGCGCCACGGCGCCAGACCTTGAGGCGGGTGGCTTTGAGGCGCAGGGCTTCCACCGGGTTTTGCGCCTGCAGCAGCACGAAGTCGGCGTTGCAGCCGGCTTCCAGCCCGTAGCCTTCCAGATGCAGGATGCGGGCAGGATTCTTCGTCACCGCGTCAAAGCACTGCGCCATCGCAGCTTGGCTGGTCATTTGCGCCACGTGCAGGCCCATGCTGGCCACCTCCAGCATGTCGCCGCTACCCATGCTGTACCACGGGTCCATGCAGCAGTCCTGGCCAAAGGCGACCGTCATGCCGGCGGCCATGATCTCTGGCACGCGGGTCATGCCGCGGCGCTTGGGGTAGGTGTCGTGCCGGCCTTGCAGCGTGATGTTGATGAGCGGGTTGCTCACCACACTGATCTGCGCCTCGGCCATCAGCGGCAGAAGCTTGCTCACGTAGTAGTTGTCCATGCTATGCATGGAGGTGAGGTGGCTGCCGGTCACGCGGCCGTGCAGGCCCAGGCGGTGGGCCTCAAAGGCCAGGGTTTCGATATGGCGCGAGAGTGGGTCGTCCGACTCGTCGCAGTGCATGTCCACCAGCTTGCCCTGTTCTGCGGCCAGCTCGCACAGCAGCTTCACGCTAGCGGCGCCATCCGCCATGGTGCGTTCGAAGTGGGGAATGCCACCCACCACGTCCACGCCCAGGCTCAGCGCTTTCTTGAGGTTGTCCACGCCGCCCTTGCTGCGCAGCACGCCGTCTTGTGGGAAGGCGACCAGCTGCAGGTCGATATACGGTGCCACCTGCTTCTTCACCGCCAGCAGCGCTTCCACGGCCAGCATGCTCGCGTCGCTGGTGTCCACATGGCTGCGGATGGCCAGCAGGCCGTTGGCAACGGCCCAGTCGCAATAGGCCAGGGCGCGCTGCACCAGCGCGTCAAAGGTCAGGTGCGGTTTGAGCTCGCCCCACAGCGCAATACCCTCCAGCAGCGTGCCGCTGGCGTTGAGGCGCGGCAGGCCCAGGCTCAGCGTGGCATCCATGTGGAAGTGTGCATCCACAAAAGGCGTGGAAAGCAGCAGCCCGCCCGCGTCCACGGTCTCTTTGGCCGGCGCCGCAGCGGGACTGAGCCCCTCCCTGACCTCGGAAATGCGCCCGGCCTGCACCGCCACCGACATGTTTTTGCGCCCGTCGGGCAGGGTGGCGTTGTGAATCAGCAGGTCGAGCATGAGAATGTCCTGATGGTTACTACTAATTTGATAGCTGCTTGCGCAATGATCACGTGTGATACCGGCCTATTCGACGGATGCGTTGCCACCTTCGGCAAGCAAGAAATGTGGCAAATATTCGTTCACCAATTCGGTGACGATGCGAGATTGGAGTGCGTCTTTGCCGCTTTTGTTCGGGTCGCGCCCCATCTGGGTGGACAGGCCTTGCTTGATGCGTGCAAAGTCCAGCGGGTGGATGGTGCGCATCAGTGCCATATCGCCAGAAGTAGCCACCACAACCTGGTCCATGCGCCGGGCCGATTGCAACCGCTCGCCCATGGACACCTGTACCGCCCAGAAGTCATCGTCCTCATCGCTCATGCGCAGCGGATGCGGGTCAGCATCTTTGGCTGCGCGGCGGATGATGTCGACTTCAAACCCATCCTGGTTGCGCGCGGTGTAAAGCTGATCTTCCACCACCTCGAAGCTGGAGTCCACCTTGCGCAGCACTCCAATCAGGGAACTGTCGAGCTTCTTCATCGCGGTGAAGAAGGAAATGCGCTTGCGCGTGTCAAACAGCATGTCCACATCGCGCGTGGCCATGGCTTCTTCTGCAATGCGCACACCGGCAGCCGTCTCGTAGGCGTAGAGTGCGTGGGTGCCGACCACCAGAAAGTGCTCCTGCACCCCGATATCCTCCAGCGCATTGAGTACCCCCACGACCACATTGGGAACGCGGCCCACGCGCAAGGCGCGATTCAAACGTTGTTGTGTTGCCAGTTGCGCTTTCAAGGCCCTCTGCCGGTCTTCGGCAGATTTTTTGCGGGCTATGAAATTGGCGTACATCGCCTCGGTTTCGGCACTGCGTGGCCCCAGGGATTTTTGTGCACTGTTGGCAGACGTGCGAATCAGCGTTGACTTACCCCGCAGCTCCCGCCAGAGCATGCTGCCACGTACCTCAGCCGCCGCCTTTTTGGCTTTGGCTGCAGCCAGAAATACCGTTTCTGCGTCAATGAACTGACGTTTCTGGCTTTCTGACTGGTCTAGAAAATATGTGCTGGAGGGCATGTTCAATGTATTTTTCTATTTTTAGATAATACATTGAACATTAAATAAAATCAGTCACTTATGACTTATTGCGTGCCAAAAATGCGGTCCCCCGCATCCCCCAGGCCCGGCATGATGTAGCCGTGGTCGTTCAGGCCGCGGTCGATGGCGGCGGTGAAGACGCGCACATCGGGGTGCTCTTTGTACAGGGTGTTGATGCCTTCGGGGCAGGTCAGCAGGCACAGGAACTTGATGGATTTGGGTTTGCAGGCCTTCAGGCGGGCCACGGCGGCGGCGGCGGAGTTGCCGGTGGCCAGCATGGGGTCCACCACCACCACATCGCGCTCTTCCATATTGCTAGGCATCTTGAAGTAGTACTCCACGGCCTGCAGGGTCTTGGGGTCGCGGTACAGGCCTACGTGGCCCACGCGGGCCCCGGGCACCACGCTCAGCACGCCGTCCAGAATGCCATTGCCGGCGCGCAGCACGCTGGCAAACACCAGCTTTTTGCCGTCAATGACCTTGCCGGTGGTCTTCTCCAGCGGAGTTTCAATTTCCAGGTCCTGCAGCGGCACGTCGCGGCAGACTTCGTAAATCATCAGGCCGGCCAGCTCGTTGAGCAGGCGGCGAAAGCTGCTGGTGCTGGCTTCCTTTTTGCGCATCAGCGTGAGCTTGTGCTGCACCAGCGGGTGGTCGATCAGTGTGACATTGGCACGGGCTGCGGGATCGAGGGTGACCATGTTTTTATTCCTTGTTGTTTTCTAAAAGGGGGCGATTGTCGCAAAGCAAGTTTGGCGCCGGGGCTTAGCGTCGGCTGCCGCCCAGGATGCTGCCCAGCACGCCGCGGATGATTTGGCGGCCCACTTCGCGGCCAATGGAGCTGGCGGCACTTTTGATCATTTGTTCGCCCACGCTGGCGCGTGAACGGCGGGCGCCGCCGCCCAGCATGTCGCCAATGCTGTCCAGAATGCCACCTCCGGCTGGGGCCGCTTGGGGTTCAGGTGCAGGCGCGGCACGGCCAGCACGGGCACGGGGGGCAGCCGGTGCGGGTTCGCCCTCCGCAGTATCTGCAGCGCCAGTGGCGGGCGCGCGGCTTTGGGTGCGTCCCTTGAGCGCTTCAAACGCCGATTCGCGGTCCACGGCTTTTTCATACACACCAGCGACGATGGAGTCGGTCAGCAAGGTTTTGCGTTGCGCGGGCTGGATCGGGCCAATCTGGCTGGCCGGGGGCAGCACAAACACGCGTTCCGTCAGGCAGGGGCGGCCTTTTTCGTCCATCAGGCTCACCAATGCTTCGCCCACGCCCAGTTCGGTGATGGCGGTGGCTACGTCCAGGCCGGGGTTGGCGCGCATGGTGTCGGCGGCGCTCTTGACGGCCTTCTGGTCACGCGGGGTGAAGGCGCGCAGCGCGTGTTGCACGCGGTTGCCGAGTTGGGCCAGCACACTGTCGGGAATATCCAGCGGATTTTGCGTGACGAAGAACACGCCTACGCCCTTAGAGCGCACCAGGCGCACCACCAGCTCGATGCGTTCAATCAGCACCTTGGGCGCGTCGGCAAACAGCAGGTGGGCCTCGTCAAAAAAGAAGACCAGCTTGGGTTTGTCCAGGTCGCCCACTTCGGGCAGCGCCTCGAACAGCTCGGACAGCATCCACAGCAAAAAGGTGGCGTACAGGCGTGGCGACTGCATGAGTTTGTCGGCCGCCAGGATGTTGACCACACCCTTGCCCGAGCCGTCGGTCTGCATGAAATCTTCAATATTGAGCATGGGCTCGCCAAAAAACAGGTCGCCGCCTTGCTCTTCGATCTGCATGAGGCCCCGTTGGATGGCGCCAATGCTGGCGGCGCTGATGTTGCCGTATTCGGTGGTGTAGCTGGAGGCGTTGTCGCCCACGTCCTGGCACATGGCGCGCAGGTCTTTCATGTCCAGCAGCAGCAGGCCGTCATCGTCGGCAATCTTGAACACCAGTTGCAGCACGCCGGCCTGGGTTTCGTTCAGGTTCAGCATGCGGGCCAGCAGCAGGGGGCCCAGATCGCTCACGGTGGCGCGCACCGGGTGGCCTTGCTGGCCAAACACGTCCCACAACGTGGTGGGAAAGGCGGAAAACGCGGGTTCGTCTATGCCGCGCTCTTTGAGAATCTTGCCCAGCTTCTCACCCAATGCACCTTTTTGGGAGATGCCGGTGAGGTCGCCCTTCACGTCGGCCATGAAGACGGGCACGCCAATGCTGGAAAAGCCTTCGGCCAGGGTCTGCAGTGTGATGGTTTTGCCGGTGCCGGTGGCGCCGGTGATGAGTCCATGGCGGTTTGCCTTGTCGGGCCGCAAAAAGCAGCGGACGGTGGCGTTGCCGGTGCCGTGTTGGGCAATCAGGATGCCCTCGTCTTGGATGGAAGCCATGGAAGTCCCAAAAAGTACAATTGAGGGAGTAGCGTAACGAATTTTCAAAGGAAATCGCGTGGCAGGACACAGTAAATGGGCCAATATTCAGCACCGCAAGGGCCGCCAGGACGAGAAACGGCAGCGCATCTGGACGCGGGTCATGCGCGAGATCATGGTGGCGGCCCGCTTGGGTGGTGGCGACCTGAGCGCCAACCCGCGTTTGCGCTTGGCGATTGAGAAGGGCAAGGCGGCCAATATGCCGGCCGAAAACGTCAAGTACGGCATTGCCAAGGCCACAGGAACGCTGGAAGGCATTACCTACGAAGAAATTCGCTACGAGGGCTATGGCATCGGTGGCGCGGCCATCATTGTGGACACGATGACCGACAACAAGGTGCGCACCGTGGCCGTGGTCCGCCACGCGTTTGCCAAACACGGCGGCAATATGGGCACCGAAGGTTCGGTGGCCTTTCAGTTCAAGCACTGCGGCCAGCTGATCTTCGCGCCCGGTACCAGTGAAGACAAGCTGATGGAAGTGGCGCTGGAAGCCGGTGCCGAGGATGTGATCACCGGAGATGACGGCGCGATTGAGGTACTGACTGCCTATCCCGATTTTGAGTCCGTGAAAGCCGCGCTGGAAGCTGCGGGCCTGGTGGCGGAGGTGGCGGGTGTGACCATGCGCGCCGACAACACCATTGAGCTGACCGGCGAGGACGCCGAGCGCATGCAAAAACTGCTGGACGTTCTGGAAGACCTGGACGACACCCAAGAGATTTACCACAACGCAGCCTTGTGACAGCTTTGTGGGATAGATCTTCAGCTCTGTCCTCAACCGATTAGAAACTTGCGGGCCAGATCGTTAGCGCTGTCCCCAACTGGCTAGGAACCTTATGAACATTCTCGTTATCGGCGGCGGTGGTCGCGAACACGCCCTGGCCTGGAAACTGGCCCAGTCTCCCAAAATCCAGCGGGTCTACGTGGCCCCCGGCAACGGTGGCACGGCCACCGACCCGCACCTGGAAAATATCGCCATCACCGACGTGGTGGCCCTGCGCGAATGGGCGCAGGAGAACAAGATCACCCTGACCGTGGTGGGCCCCGAAGTGCCACTGGCCGCTGGCGTGGTGGACGAGTTCCGCGCCCACGGCCTGCGCATTTTTGGCCCGACCAAAGCTGCGGCCCAGCTGGAAAGCTCCAAGGCCTTCAGCAAGGCCTTCATGCGCCGCCACAACATTCCCACGGCCGAATACGCCACCTTCTCCGACCCCGTGGCCGCCCACGCCTATGTGGACAAGATGGGCGCGCCCACCGTGGTCAAGGCCGATGGTCTGGCGGCAGGCAAGGGCGTGGTTGTGGCCATGACCGTGGCCGAGGCGCACGAAGCGATTGACTTCATGCTGGTGGACAACACGCTGGGCGTGGCGCACAACGACGGTGGCGCGCGCGTGGTGATTGAGGAGTTTCTGGAAGGCGAAGAGGCCAGCTTCATCGTCATGGTGGACGGCAAGAACGTGCTGCCCCTGGCCACCAGCCAGGACCACAAACGCCTGCAAGACGGCGACCAGGGCCCGAACACCGGCGGCATGGGTGCCTATTCGCCCGCACCCGTGGTCACGCCCGACATCCACGCCAAGGCCATGCGCGAGATCATCCTGCCCACGGTCAAGGGCATGGAGGCGGACGGTATTCCGTTTTCCGGCTTCCTCTACGCCGGCTTGATGATCGACAAAAACGGCCAGCCCAAGACGCTGGAATTCAACTGCCGCATGGGCGACCCCGAAACCCAGCCCATCATGATGCGGCTGAAGACCGATCTGGTGGACGTGTTGCTGGCCGCCACCGAGCCAGGCCCGCACGGCAAGCTGGACGAGGTGGAACTGCAGTGGGACCGCCGCACCGCGCTGGGCGTGGTGCTGGCCGCGCACGGTTACCCCTTGAGCCCGCGCAAGGGCGATGCCATCACCGGCATCCCCAAGGACAGCGAGGACGCGGCCGTGTTCCACGCCGGCACCACCCTCAAGGAGGGTGTGCTGCAAACCTCCGGCGGACGCGTGCTGTGCGTGACGGCGCTGGCCGACAGCGTGAAGCAGGCGCAGCAGCGGGCCTACCAGGTCATCAGCGAAATCAGCTTCGATGGAATGCAGTACCGCACGGACATCGGTTACCGGGCCCTCAAGGGCTGAGGGCAACTAAGAAACATGGCCGATTTGCAAGCGAACCCCGCCGTGGTGCGCCAGTACCTGACAGGTCTGCAGAGCCGCATCACCAGTGCTATTGCGCAGCTGGACGGCGGCGTCTTTCTGTCAGACGCCTGGAAAAAAGCGTCCCATGAGCCTCTCCAAGGCAGCGGCATCACGCAGATTCTGGAAGGCGGCGCCGTGTTTGAGCGCGCAGGCTGCGGTTTCTCGCACGTGCGTGGCCCCAAGTTGCCGCCCAGTGCCACCCAACACCGGCCCGAATTGGCCGGCGCACCGTTTGAGGCCATGGGGGTGTCGCTGGTCTTTCACCCGCGCAACCCCTATGTGCCCACGGTGCACATGAATGTGCGCATGCTGGCCGCCAAGAACCCGCAGGGGCAAGAGGTGTGCTGGTTTGGCGGCGGCATGGACCTGACGCCGTATTACGGCTTTGACGACGACGCCGTGCACTTTCACCAGACTTGCAAGGACGCGCTGGCGCCGTTTGGTGAGGACAAGTACCCGCGTTTTAAAAAGTGGTGCGACGAATACTTCTTTTTGAAACACCGCGACGAGCCGCGTGGTGTAGGTGGCGTGTTCTTCGACGACTTCTCCGAGCTGGGCCAGGACCGCAGCTTTGCCATGCTGCAGGCGGTGGGCGATGCATTTTTGACGGCTTATTTGCCCATCGTGCAGCGTCGCAAAGACATGCCGTACACCGAGCGTGAGCGTGAATTTCAGCTGTACCGCCGCGGCCGCTATGTGGAGTTCAACCTGGTGTGGGACCGTGGCACTCACTTCGGCCTGCAATCGGGCGGGCGCACGGAGTCGATTTTGCTGTCCATGCCGCCGCTGGTGAGCTGGGCCTACCAACAGCAGCCGGAGCCGGGTTCGCCCGAAGCGGCGTTGACCGAGCACTTCTTAACGGCGCGGGACTGGGTGTGACGCTGACCGCAGCCACACCGCCCCGGCGTATTGGCGTGTTTGGCGGTGCGTTTGACCCGCCACACCGTGGCCACCACGCCTTGGCTGCCACGGCGATTGCGCAACTGCAGCTCGATGCGCTGCACATCATCCCCACCGGCCACGCCTGGCACAAAAGCCGTACGCTCAGCGATGCATCCCACCGCATGTCGATGGCGCAGCTGGCCTTTGCGGACTTGCCACAGGTGGTGGTGGATGGGCGGGAGTTTGACCGCCCCGGGCCCACCTACACGGTGGACACCTTGCTGGAACTGCAGCATGAAAATCCGGGCACGCAGCTCTACCTGCTGATTGGTGAAGACCAGGCGCGTGCGCTACCCAGTTGGAGCCGCTGGGAGCTGCTGCCCGCACTTGCTATAATTTGTGTAGCTGCTCGCGCAGATTCAACGGGGGTCAAGGGCCAATTTGATGCCTTAAAAGCACATGTGCCCGGCCTGATGGTCCTGAATATGCCCCCCGTGGCCACCAGTGCCACCGATATCCGACACCGCGCAGCCCTGGGCCAAAGCATTGGCCCTCTGGTTTTTGAAACCGTTGCGCGTTATATTGACCAACACCATCTTTACCGACCGACCTGATGACTACTTCCACCGTTGCCAAAAACACCCAAAAACTCCAACGTGCCATCGTGGACGGCCTGGAAGACGTCAAGGCCCAAGACATTGTGGTGTTCGACACCGAGCACCTTTCCTCCCTGTTTGAGCGCGTGATCATCGCCTCGGGTACCAGCAACCGCCAGACCAAGGCACTGGCCGCCAGCGTGCGCGATGCGGTGCGCGAAGCCGGTTTCCCCAAGCCCCGTATTGAAGGCGAAGCCAACGGTGAGTGGATCATTGTGGATTGCGCGCAAGCCGTGGTGCACATTTTCCAACCTAACTTCCGTCAGTACTACCACCTGGAAGAGCTGTGGGGCGAGAAGCCCGTGCGCTTGAAGCTGGGTGCTGCCAAGCCAGTCGTCCCCGAAGCGGCCAAACCTGTAGCCAAGGCGCCTGCCAAAAAAGCCGTGGGTGAACCCAATATGCGCCGTTCCAGCGCCGCCAAGAAGGGTGTGGAAGAGGCTTTCCCCTCCAAGGCTGCGTTGAAAAAAGCCGCTGCCAAGTCTGCCGCCGCCAAGGCACCAGCCAAAAAGGTGCCTGCCAAGAAAGCTGTGACGGCCAAAGCCCCCGTGAAAACCGTGGTGGTGAAGCCCGAAGTGAAGCCCGCCGCCAAAAAGACTGCCGTCAAGCCGACAGCGGCCAAAAAAGCGCCTGCCAAGAAAGCTGCCCCGCGTAAAGCCTGAGGCTGGCGATGCGGCTGGTCATCATCGCTGTCGGGCAGCGGGTGCCCGATTGGGCGCAAACCGCGTGGGACGACTACGCCAAGCGCTTTCCGTATGAGTTGAAGGTCGAGCTCAAGGCCATCAAAACCGAGCCACGCGGCTCCAAAACGGTGGAGCAGCTGTACGCTGCGGAGCGCAAACGCATCGAGGAAGCCATCCCCAAGGGCGCGCGCATCGTCGCATTGGACGAACGTGGCACCAGCCTGCGCACCACGGCCCTGGCCGAGCGCTTGCGGGAATGGCAGCTGGGCGGCACGGATGTGGCGTTGGTGATTGGCGGCCCGGACGGGCTGGACCCCGAATTCCGCCAATCTGCCCACGAGCGCGTACGCCTCTCCGACCTGACCCTGCCACATGCCATGGTGCGCGTGCTGCTGATTGAGCAGCTGTACCGCGCCTGGTCCGTCAATGCCAACCATCCCTACCACCGTGAGTGATTTCATTTACCTCGCTTCGCAAAGCCCACGTCGCCGTGAACTGCTGACGCAGATCGGCGTGGTGCACGAATTGCTGCTGCCCACACCCGACGAAGATGCAGAGAGCTTGGAAGTGGTGCTGGCCGGCGAAGCGCCCGATGTTTATGTACAGCGTGTAACTGCTCTTAAATTGATAGCTGCTCGCGCAAGACTGGTGAGGGCTGGAGGCCAAAATCGTCCCATATTGTGCGCTGACACCACGGTGGCGATGGGGGGCGAGATTCTGGGCAAACCCGAACACGCTGACGACGCCCAGCGCATGCTGCGCGCCTTGTCAGGCCAGACCCACCGCGTCTTCACCGCTATTGCCATTGGTTGGGGTGACAAGACGGCCCAGGCCTGTTGCGAATCGCGGGTGACCTTTGCCGAGATGAGCGAGACCGAAATCGCCGGCTATGTGGCCAGCGGTGAACCGATGGGCAAGGCCGGCGCCTATGGTGTGCAGGGCCTCGCTGCGGCATTCATTGCGCGCATCGAGGGGTCGTACTCTGGCATCATGGGCCTCCCTTTGTTTGAAACTGCGCAGGCCTTGCGCGAAGTGGGCTTTGCATGCAACAAGACATCCTGATCAACTGGTCCCCGCAAGAGACGCGGGTGGCCATCGTCGAACACGGTGCGGTGCAGGAACTGCACGTGGAGCGCACGCTGGAGCGCGGCCTGGTGGGTAATGTGTACCTGGGCAAGGTGGCCCGTGTGCTGCCGGGCATGCAGTCCGCCTTCATCGACATTGGCCTGGAGCGCGCAGCCTTTCTGCATGTGGCCGATGTGTGGCACCCGCCGGCCGAGGGCGAATCGTTGAGTGCGTCGCGCGCCTCGCAGCCGCAAATCCCCATTGAGAAGCAGGTGTTCGAGGGCCAGTCGCTCATGGTGCAGGTCATCAAGGACCCGATTGGCACCAAGGGTGCGCGCCTGTCCACGCAGATCAGCATTGCCGGGCGCCTGCTGGTGTTCCTGCCGCAGGACGACCACATCGGTGTGTCGCAAAAAATCCCCACCGCGCAGCGCGACGAGCTGCGCAACCGCATGCAGAAGCTGTCGGGCAAGGAGGGCGGTGGCTTCATCCTGCGCACCAATGGCGAAGATGCATCCGACACCGAACTGGGCGATGACATTGCCTATCTGCGCAAGGCGTGGGCGCGTATCAAGGACGCCGCACTGCGCCTGCCCGCACAAAGCCTGCTGCACCAGGACCTGAGCCTGCTGCAGCGCGTGCTGCGCGATTTGGTGGGCGAGGGCACGCAGACCATCCGCGTGGATTCACGCGAGCAGTTTGATGCGCTCAAGGCCTTTGGATCGGAATTCATGCCGGCTGCGGCCGAAAAGCTGCAGCACTACAAGGGCGAGCGCCCGATTTTTGATCTGTATTCCATTGACGAGGAAGTGGCCAAGGCGCTGGCGCGCCGGGTGGAACTGAAGTCGGGTGGCTACCTCATCGTGGACCAGACCGAGGCGCTGACCACGGTGGACGTGAATACGGGCGGCTTTGTGGGGGCGCGCAATTTTGACGACACGATCTTCAAGACCAACCTGGAAGCCGCACAGGCGATTGCAAGGCAGCTGCGCCTGCGCAACCTGGGCGGAATCATCATCGTGGACTTCATCGACATGGCACGCGAAGACCACCGGGAGGCCGTGCTGGGCGAATTCCGCAAGCAGCTGGCACGCGACCGCGTGAAGACCATGGCCGGTGGCTTCTCGCAGCTGGGTCTGGTGGAGATGACACGCAAGCGCACGCGCGAGTCGTTGGCCCACATGCTGTGCGAGCCGTGCCCGACCTGCGAAGGCAAGGGCATTGTCAAAACCCCGCGCAGCGTGGCCTATGACATCTTCCGCGAGATATTGCGTGAGGCGCGCCAGTTCAATCCGCGCGAGTTCCGCGTGGTGGCCTCCCCCAAGGTCATCGAGCTGTTTCTGGACGAGGAGAGCCAGCACCTGGCCGGCCTCTCCGAGTTCATTGGCAAGCCGGTGTCGCTGCAAAGCGAAGCTGCTATGGCGCAGGAACAGTACGACATCGTGCTTTTGTGATGGTGGCGTGTGACTGAACGTTTGCGGATCGCCGTACTGAGCCGGAACTTTGCCACCACGGGCGGTGGGGCGGAGCGGTACTCTATCGCCGTGGTGGAAGAGCTGGCGGCGCGCCATGAGGTGCATGTGTTTGCGCAGACGATTGCACATGACTTCCCTGGCGTCACCTACCACCGCATTCCCATGCCGCTGGAGCGGCCGCGCTGGATCAACCAGCTCTACTTTGCCTGGAAAACCTGGCGTGCCACGCGGCAAGGCTTTGACATCGTGCATTCGCATGAAAACACCTGGCATGGCAATGTGCAGACTGTGCACGTGCTGCCAGTGAAGCACACCTTGTTTGAGGGCAAGCAGGGCGGGGCGCTCGCGCTACGCTGGCTGAAGGTGCTGACGAGTCCACGGCTGCTGGCCTACCTGTGGCTTGAAAAGCGTCGCTATGCCTGGGCACTGAAGAAGCGCGTGGTATGCGCATCGTCGTCGCTGAAGGCGGTATTGCAGGCAACCTATCCCGCATCGGCACCGATGCTGGAGGTGGTGACTCCGGGCGTGGACGCGGTGCCGGGCCGTGCGTCTACCATGCAGCGCGTGCAGGCCCGCGAGCAACTGGGTCTGCCGGTCGAGGCCACTGTGTTGTTGTTCGTGGGCAATGACTTTGTCAAGAAAGGGCTACCAGCCCTGCTGCAGGCCTTGGCTCAACTACCTGCGCAGGCTCAGTTGGCGGTAGTGGGTAAGGCCGAGAGCAAGCTGGTCATGCGCAAGCTCGCCGAACGGCTGGGTTTGACGGCACGCGTGCATTTTCTGGGTAGCCAACGGGACATGGAGCTGGCCTACCGCGCGGCAGACGCACTAGTGCATCCCACGCTGGAAGATGCCTACGGCATGGTGGTGCTGGAGGCCATGGCGCATGGTTTGCCTGTGGTGGTGAGCGATACGCCGTATAGCGGCATTGCGCAAGATCTGCGGGATGGCGAGAACGCGTTGTTGCTGAAAGACCCCCGGGATGTGGCAAAGATCGTAGCCACCTTGCAGCGCCTGCTAAATGATGCCGACCTAGTTGGCTACTTGTCCACCCGAGCACTGGTATTTGCCCAAGCCCACTCCTGGGAGCACGCGGCGGGTATGTATGAGGCGATGTACTTGGGCATTGCGAAGCGCTACGTGCAACGCTGGCTGATCCTGTCCCACGCGTTCAACATGGATGGTCGCGCCGCCAGTCAGACTATTACTGACAAGTTGCCGCATTTGGAAGCGGCTGGCATTGAACTGGTCGTGTTGAGTGGAGTGTCCGGCGATCAGGATCGCCACTACGAGCACCACCAGCTCTGGCCTGCGGGGCCGGCGGGTATTCGATTTGAGTTACGCCACGTGCTGCGCAAACACTTGCCAAACGCCAGGACCTATCGGTTGATGATGGTGCTGCTATCGCTGCCACTGTTGCCTTTCATGTTCATCGAAAAGTTGCTGCGGCCCGTGGAAAGCTCCTGGTCCTGGTGGTTCACTGCCTACCTCAAGGGACGTGCGCTGGCCCGGCACCGCAAGTTCGATCTCATCTATTCCAGCGGCGGGGCTTTTGCTGCCCATGTGGCCGGACGGGCCTTGAAACAGGCGCTGGGTGTGCGCTGGCTGGCCGAGGTGCACGACCCGCTGGTGATGCCGGGCAGCACGCCCAAGACTGCGCAGGAGCGCATGCAGGCCGAGGTGGAACGCCAGATCTGCACCGATGCCGATGTGGCCATCTGGTTCACCGAACAGGCCCTGGCCAGTGCCAAGCGTCGCCATCCGCAACTGGGCGAACGCGGCAAGATGATGCTGCCGGGCATTGACGCGCCATTCAAGGTGTTGCCGCCGTATGTGCCGGGGCCCAAGATGGTCATCGGGCATTTTGGCTCGCTGTCTGCCACACGCAACCTCACACCCATCCTTTCTGCACTGGAGTCCTTGGTCGCCGGGCGCCCCGGGTTGCGCTCCATGCTGGAGCTGCAGCTTACCGGCGGGCCGCTGGACGCAGTGTCCCAGGCCGCCATCGCCCAGTCACCCGTGCGTGATCTGGTGCGCCACCTGGGGCGTATCGAGGCGGATCCGGTGACCGGGCTTTCAGGGCGCGAGCAGATCTTGCGCCGCATGCGCTGCGCCGATGTGCTGCTCCTGCTGCATGGCACCGAGCTGATCTGCGCCGAATACATCCCGTCCAAACTCTATGAATACCTGTGGATGCAGCGACCGATTTTGGCGACGGTGCATGGCAATGCGCAGATGGCCGGGTTGTTGCGGGGGCAGGGGCATAGTGCGGTTGAAACCCAGGGTGTAGCTGCCCAGGAGGCCCTGACTCTGGCCACTACGCAGTTGGTCGCGCGCTGGGAGGAAGCCGGTCTCGCTGACAACGGGCTACCCAGTCCCTACACGACGCAAGCGGCGGTCAGCCAACTGCTGGGCGAGTTGGCAGTGGCGGCGGAGGTAACTGCATGAGCATTGCGTACCGCTCCGATATCGATGGCCTGCGGGCCATTGCCATCCTGACCGTGGTGGCTTTCCATGCCTTTCCGGAAGTGTTTCCCGGCGGGTTCATCGGGGTAGATGTTTTCTTTGTGATTTCGGGCTTTCTGATCACCAGCATCTTGGAGAAGGAGATGCAGGCCGGCCGCTGGAGCCTTGCGTCTTTTTATGCACGGCGTATTCTGCGCATCTTCCCCGCCCTTATCTTGGTGCTGCTGGCTTGCCTGGTAGCGGGCTGGCATACCTTGCTGGCGCAGGAGTACATGCAGTTGGGCAAGCATCTGGGCCTGGGGGCAGCATTCCTCTCGAACATCGGTCTGTGGTGGGAGGCGGGGTACTTTGACAAGGCGTCCGAAGCCAAACCGCTGCTGCATTTGTGGTCGCTGGCGATCGAGGAGCAGTTCTACATCGTCTGGCCCTTGTTGCTGTGGCTGATTCTGCGCAGCCGGCGCAGTGCTGCGCGCAGCGTTGCCACACTGGCCGTCGTCTCCCTGTTGTTGTCGATCTGGTGGGTGTGGAGCGATCGCACCCAGGCCTTCTATTCGCCGGCGAGTCGGGCCTGGGAACTGCTTGCGGGGGCGTGGCTAGCTCTGCAACCCCAGCGTTTGCAGTCTGTGCGTACGGCGGTACGGGGCTTGGCAGTTGCCGTCCTGTTGGGCGCAACGTTGCTGCTCAATGCCAGGGCGCCATTTCCTGGTGTGGTGGCGTTGCTACCCGTGCTGGCTGCGGTGGTGCTGATTGGCGTGCCTGCGACGTCGGATTGGACGGGACGTTTCTTGAGCCATCCGTGGATGGTGGCCCTGGGCAAGGTGAGCTACCCCTGGTATCTGTGGCATTGGCCTTTGCTGAGCTTTGCCTACATCATCGAAAGTGGCCAGGCCTCTGCGGGCCTGCGGCTAGGGCTCGTGCTGGCGAGTCTGCTGCTGGCCGCACTGACGCACCGACGCTGGGAGCTGCCTCTGCGCAGATTGCCGCGCCGTTTGGTGATCAGCCTCTTGCTGGTGGCCATGGTCCTCCTCGGTTTGTTGGGCAAGAACATTTATGACCGCCATGGTCTTGAGCGCATCCGCCACAAGAACCTCATCCAGCTGGATCAGGCTTCCAACCAGGATTTCCTGGACTTCGAGAAACAGGGGCTGATCACCGAAGCAAAGTGTGACAAGCCCTTCAAGTTTCCGGAGCGGGAGGTATGCCTGCGGGCCCACCCGGACAAGCCAGTCAGTGCCGTGGTGCTTGGCGACAGCCATGCGGTGCACGCATTTTGGGGGGTGGCCAAGGCCTTCGATGCTCTAGGTCTGAATCTGGCTGTGCGCGGCAAAGGTGCCTGTGTTCCTGTGATGGCGGCTCCACCAGGCGCTGGAACCTCGGAGTGCGAGCGCCATATGGAAACCACGCTGCGCGATATCGCTGGGGATGCCAAGGTGCGTGCGGTGGCGCTGGTGTTTCGGGGGCGCTACCTGACAGAGCAGTCTTCACCTCAGGAGCGCCAGGACTTCGAACGCAAACTGGATGCCACGCTATCGTTGCTGCAATCCGCCGGCAAGCAGGTGTATTACTTTTTGCCTGTGGTGGAGCCGGGCTTTGACCCGCGCCTGTGCATGGGCGCACTGCCGCTGGGGCGCAAGCCACCCTATCCCTGTGTCATTGACAAGACCGCAGACGATGCCAAGTCCGAAGCGGTGCGCACCAGTGCAGCGCGTGTGCTGGTGCGCTGGCCGCAGGTCCGCGTTGTGGACCCGAATACCATGTTGTGCAGAGAAGGAAAGTGCCCCATCCTGCAGGACGGGCACAGCATTTTCAAGGATGAAAACCACTTGTCCCAGGCCGGCTCCATGCGGCTGAGCGAGAGTTTGAACACCGCCAATCATTGAGAGCCACATGACGTTGAACCGATTTCAGGGGTTTTATCTTCCGCTGCTTCTGGCCTTTGCTGGTGTGCTGTCCGTGTCGGGCACGATTGCCTTGCGCAATGTCTTGCATCTTGGCTTGTTGCTGCTCCTGCTGGGCTATCTTGGGGTTGCTTGGCGCACTGAGCGTGGGCGTATGGCCACGTTGACTGCTTCAGTGCCATTGCCGGTCTGGCTCTGGTGTGCCTATCTTTTGCTATTCCCCTTGATTGCCCCGAACTCTGCCGGGGCATGGGGCAACATGATTGGCAAGGGCATGTGGGGCGAGTCCATGCTGACCTGGTTGCTCGCATGGGGGGCATTTCTGATCCTTGGCACGAAGCGCCTGACACTCTGGGTGCTTGCGCTGGTCAGCGCGGTGCCGGTATTCATTCACCTGGGCCTTACCGTACTGGCCTGGGCCGGCGTATTCCAGCCCGCGTTCTATGAGGATCCGTCTTTGCAGGTGGCAGGCCAGTCGTTGTGGGCTGTGCTGCGGGATGTGTCCTTGCTGCAGAAACCGTTTCAAGCCTTCCCCCTGGGGTTTAGAGGCATAGAGCCCATGCATGGCAATTTGGGCTATCCAGCCTCTCAGGCCATGTGCATAGGCTTGGCTGTGATGTTGGCGGCCTGGCATGAGGGCAAGCACCGCAGGGCGATCCAGGCAGGGGCGTTGGTTGCGTTGTGCTTTGTGAGTGTGGTGATTGCGCAGTCACGTGCGGCTGCCTACTTTGGGCTGCTGATTTTGGTGCTTGCCTTTGTGACCTATGCAGTGTTTGTACGCGTTCAGCGCGTGCCGTTGCGACTGGGGCGAGGGGCGGGCCTCATGATGGTGGGCGTCGGGACGTTGTGCCTCGTGTTCTTCTACCAAGTGGTCTCGCACAATCCGGTTTGGTACTCCATGGGGGACAAGGTGGCGATTGGCTTCCAGATCGAGAGACCAAAAGACTTAATCTGTGAGGGCTTTACTCCTGCCACTTCCGAGTTTGTGCGCAGACAATATCCCTATAAGGACGAGGCCTATGTCGAGTCACTGATTGAAGGCCTCCAAGGCGACGGCGGGCGAGTCTTACTGGCCCGTGTCGGTGCTGAACTCAGTGCCAGCAATCCCTGGGGCTGGAATGGCGGGCGTGATGCCTACCAGTACCGCATAGAGCAACTGTGTGGCCATGTGCCGGCGATGAACTTTTCCCATGCGCACAATGCTTGGATCAATCTGATACTGGCCGTGGGCTGGGTCGGGGCCATCCTCTACGCTTGGGTGCTATTGCGGTTCGCAAAGTCGGGCTGGAGCGCGCTGAAGCAAGAGAAAACATGGCCAGCGGGCCTGGCGCTTCTGCTTTTATCCGTCTTCTGGCTGTTGCGCGGCATGGTGGATGCCGTCTACCAGGAACACTATCTGGAGATGCAGGCCTTTTTTCTGCTCACGCTGTTCTTGCTGCTGCGCTCAGGCAAACCAGTTTCGGAATAGCGGGTTGCGCTTGACGAGCTGGTAGCGCCACTTTTCCTTCAGTTGGCGCAAGAGCGTGTTCTTATAGTACGCGCCGGTTCCGCCCCCAACGCCGCTGATGACCGGAGGAGGGCTCATCAGGCAATTCTGCAGCTGCTTGTTCAGAAAGATATCCCTGAAGCTCTCTTCCAGGCCATAGCCATCCTGGGCACGAATGGATTCATGGGCATGCAGAAAATGCTGTTGGTATGTCTGCAGGTCCATCGCATAAAACCGCGTGTCGATATAGGCCAGCGTTGTTGCCTTGCGCGGCGAGAAAGCATGGTCAAACACCCCCTTCATGAGTAGATGCCCATTCCATGGTTGCATGCAGGCGCTGAAGTTGTCCACCCAGAGCTTGGAGGTGCATTTGGCAAAGCAGCCAGCAGACTGGATCAGCGTGGAGTGTTCCATGGCATGGCGCACGATCTCGCCTTCACCATAGCCCCGGCCATGCCGTTGGACCCGCTCCACATTGTTCTGGAAATGCAGGCATTCCATCGGGCCGCTCCCAGGCAGCGTAGCAACTAAGGGTTGAAAATCGAAGTCCGATCCGTCGCAAAGTACTAGCGGATTGCGGGGAGCAATGGCCCGCCACTGTTGTACGGACTCCATCGCCAGCCGGGCCCGCTCCGTGGGGTCCTGCAGGCGGACTCCCTTGTCATGGGCCACCACACTGGAGGTCAGCAGTATGGGGATGTGGTCGGTGCCGGGGGGGCTCATATCCTGCCCAGCTTGCGACGCAGTTGTCGACCGACGCGAGAGAGCAGGCTACCGCCTTCACTAGGCCAGTCCATCTCGCGCTCCCAAGCCGATTGATAGATCACGCCGCAGTACAGGGTGGACAGTTGCTCCTGGGTGATGCCGCGGCGTGTTTCCTGGTCTAGCTGCCAGGCATAGTGATAGACCTTGAAAAGCGCTTGACAGGGGTGCAAGGGAATGGCTTGGTAGGCCAGCAGCGACTCGCCATACCAGCGCGACTCAATCGGGGTTTGCGCAATCGCATCGGCAAAGCCCATGCCGCGTGGTTGCAGGTAATTGCTGTCCAGCGACTCCCAGACCTTGCTGTGCCATACCAGAGGAAAAGGACCAAAGCTGTAGCGGCGGCCATGGCGTCCAAATGTCTGTTGCATCGATGCGGCTTCCCGCACAAAGTCGTCCACGATGCGGGGACGGCCATGTTGCATGGCACCCTCCAGCAGGTCATGTGCCTCGTCCAGCACTGTGTAAGGATAGCCGTCTGGAGCCAAAAAATCGTTGCTGAAAAACGGACGAATGAAGACCGCGTCCGAATCCAGGCAAACATAGGCTTCGGCCAGCCCTAACCGCCAAAATTCCGACTTCACGACCTGTTGCGCCACCGCTCCGTGCATGCGTGCGACCTGGCCTAGGTTCAGGCGCGGGGAGGCTTGCAGAATGCTCTCGTCAGAGATCAATTGGGCAGAGGTGGTGCCCAGGTGTTCGCGAAACAGGGCCAGCTCGGACTCCGGCACAGATATATAGACGGGAATGCGTGTCTCGTTGAAGCGCTCGATGGATTGCATCAGGCGCACGACGCGCCGTAAGTCGGTGCTATAACTTTTGCAGTACAACGCCAGCGGGCTCATGCACGCTTGTCCTCATAGGCCGTAGCCACCTTCATGAAAAACTGCAACGGGTTTGTGGCCCGCGCCACCATGATCCGGTTGAGCGCATAGGGGTTGTCGCCCGCTTGCGCACGGCCCCTGCGTGTGCTCGTGGCCGTCACGTAGCCTGCCGCGCGCACCATGTCTTCGTGCTCGGGTTTGAACCAGCCGTAGGGATAGCAGAAATGCCGTACTTCGGCGCCCAGCACATGTTGCAGCTCGTCCTTGGATTGCACGATCTGCTGCTGCGCTGCTTCGTCGGACAGCTCCGTGAGGTTGGCATGCGTCTGCGTGTGCGAGCCCACGTCCATGCCAGCCCCGTGCCAGGCCAGCCAGTCTTGCTGTGTCATCAGCGGCTTCTGCGCCACTTTCCCTGCGTCCCAGGCATTGGTACCTCCCACCATGCTGCTGACACCATAGCAAGTCGCGGTGAAGCCGTTGGCTTTTAGCGTGGGCAGGGCGTGGACCAAGTTGTTCTGGTAGCCATCGTCAAAAGTGATGCCCACCACCTTGCCTTGTTGATCCCCGCGCAGATAGGGCTCCAGATCGCGCATGGACAGGCCTTTGTAGCCCATCAGGCGCAACATGCGCATTTGCAAGGCAAACGAGGAGGGCGCAACAATGAGTCCGCGCAGCGCCGTGCCACGCGGTGGCGGTACGTCAATCTGGTGGTACATCAGGATTGGTATCTTCATGTCTGCAACCTCTGCAGGTTGGCGTAATAGCCGTTGCGTTGAAGCAGGGAGGCATGGTTGCCAGATTCCACGATGCGCCCCTGGTCCAGCACTACAATCAGGTCTGCGCGCTCAATCGTACTGAGGCGATGGGCGATGATCAGGGTGGTTCGGTTGCGCATGAGGGTAGCCAGCGCATCCTGTACCATGCGCTCCGACTCGGTATCTAGGGCCGAAGTGGCTTCATCGAGGATGAGGATGGGCGCATCTTTCAGTAGAGCTCGCGCAATCGCAATGCGTTGTCGCTGGCCGCCCGAGAGCGCTGCACCGTTTTCCCCGGTGAGCGTGTCCAGTCCTTGTGGAAGCTGGGAGATGAATTCCCACGCATGGGCTGCAACAGCCGCTTCTTGCACTTTGGTGTCATCGGCACCGCGCGACTGGCCAAAGGCAATGTTGGCGCGAACGCTGTCATTGAGTAGGACGATGTCCTGACTGACCAATGCGATGTGTTCGCGCAGGTTGGTCAGTGCCAGTGTGGCGATGTCGACGCCATCCACCGTGATGCGGCCAAAGTCTGGCGTGTAAAAGCGAGGAATCAGCGCCGCCAGCGTGCTTTTTCCGCCGCCCGACGCTCCTACCAAGGCGATGGTCTGACCGGGTTGCGCCTGGAGGGTGATTTTGTCCAGTGCCAGCTTGTCGCTGCCGGGGTAGCGGAAGGACACGTTCTCGAAGCGGATCTCACCCTTGCAGTCCGGCAACCTGGCATGGCCTATATCGGCTTCTACAGGTGCATCGAGAACCCCAAAGACGCTTTCGCAGGCGGCCAGGCCGCGCTGTAGGATGGGGCTGATGGTGGTGAGTTGCTTGATCGGCGAGATCAGCAGCAGCATGGCGGTGATGAAAGAGACAAAACCGCCCGCCGTGTCACCGGCCTGGCCCATGGAGCGACTCAGCGCCATGTAGATGATGAAGGCGATGGCGATGGAG
The DNA here is from genome assembly GCF_056521365.1 of Rhodoferax sp. XS2R6. Lineage (NCBI taxonomy): Bacteria > Pseudomonadati > Pseudomonadota > Betaproteobacteria > Burkholderiales > Comamonadaceae > Rhodoferax > Rhodoferax sp. XS2R6. Next base: position 826,007 of record NZ_JBWMAY010000002.1, read on the forward strand.
GCCGTCATATGCGTGATGGGTGTCAGTGCTGAGGCGGGTACGGCCTCTTTCATCATGCTGCGGCGAAAGCTTTCGGTGACGGCGTGGAAACGCTCTTTCTGCTGTGCCTGGCCGCCATAGATCTTGATGACCTTGTTGGCCGCAGTAGTCTCTTCCACGGTGTGGGCTACGGCGCGTAGCGACTCCAGGCTCGCCTTGCTGGCCTTTCGTATGCGGCGGCCAAAGCTTTGGATCAGAATGGCAATTACCGGTCCCACAGTCAGCGTGATCAAGGTCAGTTTCCAGTCCAGGTAGAGCAGATAGGACAGCAGCGCCACTGCAGTTAACGATTCTCGTACCGCCGTCACCAGCACATTGGTGGCGGCCTGGTTGATGTTGTCCACGTCATAGAGCAGACGCGCAATCCATTGCGAGGCGGGCTGGGTGTGAAAGATCTGTGTGGGGGCACCTACCAGCTTGTCGAACATTGCACGCCGCAGGTCTACCACCAAGCGAGTCGAGACCCAAGTCATGAGGTAGTTGGTCACGAAAGACAGTACCCCGCGTGTCAGAAAAAGTAACACGATGCTGGTAGGGATCAGCCACACCATGCGTGCTTCGGTGGTGCGAAATCCACTGTCGAGCAAATGCTTAATGATGGCAGGAAACACCGGTTCAGTTGCCGCAATACAAACCATGCAAAGCACGGCGATAGAGAAGGCCTTCCAGTAGGGGCGAAGAAAGCCCAGCAGCCGCAGATACAGCGTGCGGTCTGCTTTAGTCATGCTGGGACAGTGGTGGCTTGGTGGGGGCGCACCACGCTTCCCCACTCTGAATCTCAATAGCCTTTACATAGCGGTAAAACGTGCCTTCAAAGTTTCCGACCGCGATGACAAAACCCGCCCATCCATCAAGAAATCCCAGCTTGAAAAGATAGTGTTTCCAGAACGCCCACTTGGCATGCAGTAGTGCAGACCACATGGAGATCTTCTTATGCTTGAGTTTTTCTGCGCCCAAGCTGGAGTAGCGGTTGGCTTTGTGCATGACTTCTGCCATGTTCTTGAACGGGAATTGCCAAATCGCCTGCCGCATGTGGCCCAGTGGCTTGTCGGATTCGAGGACGTAGCCCTCGTGCACAGGTTTCTGGTCGTACCGCATGGCACCCTTGCGAAACAGCTGGGGTTGGCGGTAATTGGGATACCAGCCTGAATGCTTGATCCAGCGGCCCATGAAGAAATTACGTCTAGGCGTATGGTAAGCGTCCAACGCATCGGGACTCTCGGTCAATTGCCTGATTTCTTTCGCGGCCTCCGGCGTGCACCGCTCGTCAGCATCCAGGCTGAAGATCCATGGGTGTGTGCAGGCCGCAATAGCCTGGTTGCGCAGGTCGCCGAAGCCTTTGAATTCGACCTGCACGACTCGGGCTCCGAGCTGGACAGCCAGATCCGCAGTGCCGTCTGTACTCCAGGAGTCCACCACCACGATCTCATCCGCCCAGCGAACACTCTCAATCGCAGCACGCACCTTTTCTGCTTCGTTGAAAGCGATGATGTAAACAGAAATCAATGGCATGGGGTGATAACATCCGTCCGTGTTGTGAACTTTCTCTGCAGCGCTTGCTCTACTGCAAGTCAAAGTGTTGTCAACACCCTCCGCGCGAGCGGCCTAGTCTATTCCAAAATGTCTTCTTTCGATCCGATATCGGTGGTGGTCACCACCTATAACCGCAGCGACGCCTTGGCGCTGGTCTTGGATGGCTTGAAGCAGCAAACGGATCGCGGGTTTGAGATTGTTGTCGCGGACGATGGTTCCACCCAGGCGCACCGAGACCGGGTTGCACAAGCTTGTGCATCCTCAGGGCTTGCCGCCACCCATGTGTGGCATCCGGATATCGGTTTCACTGCATCCCAGGTACGCAATCTAGGGGTGGCTGCATCCAAAGGGGCTTACCTCATCTTGATGGATGGCGACTGCATACCCGATGTTGACTTTATTGCACGCCATCGCCAGCTGATGCAGGTCGGTTGTTTCGTAAATGGCAGTCGGGTCCTGCTTGGAGAAAGGTTTACCCGGCGGTTGTTGGCAGGTAAAAACGTTATCAGCGCCCGATCCGCGGGCTACTGGTTATGCCGACGCTTGAGGGGAGACGCCAGCAAACTCACGGGTCTGCTGCGATTGCCCGATTTTCGGTACCGTTTGCAGCCTCAGTTTGTGTGGAAAGGCATACGCAGTTGCAATATGGCAGTCTGGAAATCAGATTACCTGACGGTGAATGGTTTTGATGAGAGTTTTGTGGGCTGGGGACACGAAGACGCTGATTTTGTCCTTCGTTTGCACAATGCTGGCTTGATTCGCAAGAATGGATTTTGTGCCACGGAGGTCTACCACCTGTGGCATCCGGAGGCCAGCCGCCTGCAAGAGGGGGTGAATGCCGACAAGGTTCGGCAGCGCCAGAAGACAGGGCAAGTACGCTCTACCATTGGTTACCAAGAAAGCAAAGACGCTCCCCATGTGGTGGTGCGCAGTTGGGGATAATCGGAACATGACGAATAAATTTTTGCTTGCTGTCATCACTTGTTTTGTGAGTCTGCAGGCCGCAGCACAGTTTCGCGTCGAGGTGTCCGGTGTGGGCTTGACCCAGATTCCCATCGCCGTCCCCAGCTTCAAGGGCGAGGAGTCATCACCCCAAAAACTGTCCGCCATTGTGATGGCTGACTTGGAGCGTAGTGGTCAGTTCCGTGGCACAGACAATGTTGCGGGTCTCTGGGATGAGGTGTCACGCCCCGATATGTCCGCCTGGCGCCAGAGGGGTGCGGATGCATTGGTCACTGGCAGCATCACACGTTTGGCCGATGGGCGTTTTGATGTTCGCTTTCGTTTGTGGGATGCGGTACGGACCCAAGACTTGGGCGCGCAAAGCCATGCCGTGGTTGCTGGAGATTTGCGATTGGCCGCGCACCGCATCGCTGATTTTGTTTATGAAAAACTCACGGGTGACAAAGGAACCTTTTCCACGCGTGTGGCGTATGTCACCAAGGCGGGTAGCAATTACAACCTCTGGGTTGCTGACGCCGATGGGGAAAATGCCCAGAGTGCGCTGAACAGCCCCGAGCCCGTGATTTCTCCATCCTGGGCACCCAATGGCAACCAGCTTGCCTATGTATCGTTTGAGTCACGCAAGCCCGTTGTGTATGTCCATGATGTATCCACAGGGCGTCGTCGGCTGGTGGCCAACTTCAAAGGATCCAACAGTGCACCAGCCTGGTCCCCGGATGGGCGGACCCTTGCGCTGACCTTGAGTCGCGATGGCGGCTCCCAGTTGTACCTGATGGACGCCAATGGTGGCGAGCCACGCCGGTTGGCCCAATCCAGTGCCATCGATACCGAACCGGTGTACACAGCGGATGGCAAGACGATCTACTTTGTCAGTGATCGGGGTGGTTCACCACAAGTCTATAAAATGCCCGCCACTGGTGGAAACCCCGAACGTGTCACTTTTTCTGGCAGTTACAACATTTCGCCGGCTGTCAGCTCAGATGGCAAATGGCTGGCCTATGTGTCCCGGGTGAATGGCGCCTTTAAGTTGCATGTGATGGACATAGTGTCTGGCACGGTCAGCGCCATTACCGACACTACTGCGGACGAAAACCCCAGTTTTTCGCCCAACAGCAAACTGGTGATTTATGCCACCTTGCAGCAAGGCCGCGAGGCGCTGATGACCAGCACCCTGGATGGACGGATCAAGGCCCGATTGGCGGGCCAAAGTGGTGATATTCGGGAGCCCGATTGGGGCCCTTTCCAAAAATAATCTGAAATTTAACAAGGAGTTTTGAATGAAGCGTATCGTTTTGTCCCTGGCAGTTGCATTGGTTCTCAGTGCCTGCGGTTCTTCTGTCAAGCTGGACAACGTGCCGGTGGAAGACAAATCTGGCGCTACAGTAGGCACCGCTGCGGATGCCAACAAGGCGGATGGCAGTGGTGTTGCCAAGAGCGGTGTTACCACCGTGGATCTGGATAAGGCCAATCAAGACGCCTTCATGAAGTCCACCACCCGTACCGTGTATTTCGACTATGACAGTTTCGTCATCCGTTCTGAATTCCAGTCCGTCATCGAAGCACATGCCAAGTTCTTGAAGTCTGACAAAGCCCGCAAGGTCACTTTGGAAGGCCACACCGACGAACGTGGTGGTCGTGAATACAACTTGGCGCTGGGTCAAAAACGTGCTGAAGCCGTGCGCAAGGCACTGGCACTGCAAGGTGTGGCAGACAGCCAGCTCGAAGCCGTGAGTTTTGGCAAGGAAAAGCCTGCGGTTTTGGGCAATTCCGAAGCGGCGCTGGAAAAGAACCGCCGCACCGAAATCAGCTACCGCTAAGCCATGGTCACACAACGCTCCGCTTGGGCTGTGGTTCGCCAAGGGCTGTTGGTGCTCTCGTTGTTGGCGAGTGCAGGTTTTGCGCAAGCGGGCTTGTTTGACGATGAGGAAGCGCGCCGCGCAATCTTGGACCTGCGCCAACGCATTGACCAGCTTAGGCAGGAGTCGGAGCAAAAGCAGGCTGAAGAAACCAAGCGTGCAACCGAAGAGGCTGCACAGTTACGCCGAGCCTTGCTCGATTTGCAAAACCAGCTGGAGGCCAGCCGAGTGGAGATGGCCAAACTGCGCGGGCAGAGTGAGCAATTGGCCCGCGACGTGGCAGAGATTCAGCGCAATCAAAAGGATGCGGGGCAATCGCTGGAAGATCGCCTGCGCAAACTGGAGCCCGTCCGGGTAAGTGTGGATGGCCGTGAGTTTTCTGCCGAACCTGCGGAAAAACGCGACTTTGAATCCGCACTGGCGGTTTTTCGCAAAGGGGATTTCCCCGCAGCCCAAGTGTCATTTGTCGATTTGCTGAATCGCTACAGTGCCAGCGGTTATCGCCCCTCTGCGTTGTTCTGGCTGGGGAATGCGCAGTACGCAACCAAGGACTACAAAGAGGCGCAGGCCAACTTTCGCACATTGGTTCAGCAAACACCCGATCACATGCGTGTCCCTGAGGCACTCCTGGCCATTGCCAATTGCCAACTTGAGATCAAGGACGTGAAGGCCGCGCGCAAAACCCTAGAGGAGTTGCTGGCCAAACACCCCGGCACCGAGGCTGCTGCGGCAGCCAAAGAGCGCCTGGCGCGTCTCAAGTAAGGCGCCTGGCTCGCACGTTTGCCATGACCGATAGCTTGGAGTCTGTAGATCTCGCGCGCCGTTTCTCGGGCCTGGACCGGTTGTTGGGCGTGGCACCCGCGGATCGTGTGCGCTTGGCCCATGTGATGGTGGTTGGCATCGGCGGCGTTGGTTCTTGGGCCGCCGAAGCCCTGGCGCGCAGTGGGGTGGGGCGGCTCACGCTGGTGGACATGGACCATATCTCCGAGTCGAACATCAACCGCCAGCTGCATGCCCTGTCTTCCACCTTGGGCATGGCCAAAATTGAGGCCATGCGACAACGCATTGCCCTCATCAACCCCGCTTGCGACGTTCATTGTCTGGATACCTTTGCGGACGCGGACAACTGGGCGTCTCTCGTTGCGGGGGGCGTGGATGCCGTACTGGATGCTTGTGACCAAGTGCGTACCAAGACTGCAATGGCTGCATGGGCGGTCACAACCAAAACACCGTTCGTCACGGTCGGTGCTGCGGGTGGCAAGCGTTTGGCGCATGCAGTGGACATTGCCGACCTGAGCGAAACTACCCACGACCCGCTGCTGGCACAACTGCGCTACCGTTTGCGCAAGGAGCACAGCGCACCCAAGAATGGCAAAAAAATGCGTGTTGCCTGTGTCTTTAGCAAAGAAGCGGTCGCAGGGCCAGATGCCTCCTGTGCAGTGGAATCGGATGGCTCACTCAATTGCCATGGTTATGGTTCGCTTGTGACGGTCACTGCCACCTTTGGTATGTGTGCCGCGGGCTGGATCATCGACAAAATATCGCGGCGAGAGCAAGAGGAAGAAAAAAACACGCTATAATTTGAGGCTTCGCGGGATCATGTAGCTACGTTGCAAGATCCCGTTGGGACCATAGCTCAGTTGGTAGAGCAGCGGACTTTTAATCCGTTTGTCGTGGGTTCGACCCCCGCTGGTCCCACCAAATTTTTTGGGAATTTAGCTCAGCTGGTAGAGCAGCGGACTCTTAATCCGTAGGTCGAGAGTTCGAATCTCTCAGTTCCCACCATCTACACTGCGTAGATATTGAAAACCCCGCTATCTTTTTGGTAGCGGGGTTTTTTCTTATTGGGCGTTGTGTTGGACGCTGCCCAAGGAGGGCCTCAGCCCTCCATCTGCGCGGTCAACTCCAGCCACTGCTCTTCCAACGTTTGCAGTTCACCGTTCACCGATTTCAGGCGCTTGCCGGTTTCGGCAATCACGGATGGGTGCGGGTTGGTCGAGAGTTTGCCCTCCAGCTCAGCACCTTCGGTGTTGAGTGTCGCCATGCGCTCCTCCACCTGGGCCAGTTCCTTCTTCAGCTTGCGCAGCGCTTCCGGTGTGGGGCCGGTTTTGACAATCGCCACCGGCGCCACGACCGCGGGCTTGATGGCGTCAGACTTGGCCTCTTCCTTGGCCAGCTCACGCTGGCGTTTGGCCTCGTCCAGCAGGTAGCGCTGGTAGTCGTCCAGATCGCCATCAAACGGCTCCACGCCACCGCGCGACACCATCCAGAATTCATCACACACGCTGCGCAAAAGCGCACGGTCGTGGCTCACCAGCATCACTGTGCCTTCGAACTCGTTGAGCGCCATGGCCAGGGCTTCACGGGTTGCCAAGTCCAGGTGGTTGGTGGGCTCATCCAACAGCAAGAGGTTGGGGCGTTGCCAGACGATCATGCACAGCACCAAGCGTGCTTTTTCGCCACCGCTCATGCTGCCCACGGCCTGCTTGACCATGTCACCGCCGAAGTTGAAGGTGCCTAGGAAACTGCGCAGGTCTTGTTCGCGTGTCTGCTGGCCGGCAATCTTGCCGGCAGCTGTCATTTCACGGACCAGGCGGATCATGTGCTCCAGCGGTGATTCGTCGGGTCGCAGCACGTCAAGCTCTTGCTGCGCGAAGTAACCAATGTTCAGGCCCTTGCCTTCAGTTACGTCACCACCCAAGGGCTGCAGATCACGCGCGACGGTTTTTACCAAGGTCGATTTACCCTGGCCGTTGGCACCCAAAATACCAATGCGCTGCCCAGCCAGCACCGACTTGCTGACGTTGTGCACGATGGTGGTGGGCGGTGTGCCCTTGGGCGCATCTTCGGGCGGCGGGTAGCCGAAGCTGACGCCGCTCATGGACAGCATGGGGTTGGGCAGGTTGGCGGGTTCTTTGAACTCGAAGGTGAAATCCGCCTCGCTGAGCAGCGGTGCAATCTTCTCCATGCGGTCCAGCGCCTTGACCCGGCTCTGCGCCTGCTTGGCCTTGCTGGCCTTGGCCTTGAAGCGGGCAATAAATTTCTGCAGGTGGGCGATCTTGTCTTGCTGCTTGCTAAACGCTGTCTGCTGCAGCGCCATTTGCTCGGAACGCAAATCCTCGAACTTGCTGTAGTTGCCGCCGTAGCGCACCAGCTTGCCCGCGTCGATGTGCAGCGTCACGTTGGTCACCGCATCCAAAAATTCGCGGTCATGGCTGATGACGACCATGGTGCCTTCGTACTTCTTGAGCCAAGCTTCCAGCCAGACCAGAGCGTCCAAGTCCAAGTGGTTGGTGGGTTCGTCGAGCAGCAACAGATCGCTGGGGCACATCAGCGCGCGCGCCAGCTGCAGGCGCATGCGCCAGCCACCCGAGAAGCTGTTTACCGGTTTGTCCAGCTCGGTGGTCTTGAAGCCCAGGCCCAGGATCAGCGCCTGCGCACGTGCGGCAGCGTCGTACTCGCCGGCGTCGTGCAAGCCGGTGTAGGCGTGGGCCATGCGGTCGTAGTCGTCGGTGGCCTCTGCGGCTGCCACTTCGGCACGCGCGGCGCCTAGTTGGGTGTCGCCCTCGACCACAAAGTCGGTCGCGCCTTGGTCGGTTTCGGGCATGTCCTGGGCCACCTGGCCCATGCGCCACTGGGTAGGGATGTAGTACTCGCCCGCGTCTTCGTGCAGATTGCCGTTCAGCAGGGCAAACAGCGAGGATTTGCCCGCACCGTTGCGACCCACCAGGCCGACCTTTTCACCAGGATTGAGGGTGACGGAAGCGCTGTCCAGAAGCACCTTGGCGCTGCGGCGCAGGGTGACGTTTTTTAAGGTAATCATGTTGGAGACTCAGTTTTCAATTCTTGGAGGCGTTTCGGGCCTGCATGGTGGTGAGGGCTGGTGGACGGGGCATCCGTTCTCCGGCACATCTCGCGGGCGAACACTTTGGGTTCGCAGTGGTTATTTCGTTAACGCCTTGGTTTGCGGGGACACGCTGTGGCAACCGCGAACAGCGCCTGCGCCCAGATACCCCATCCACCATCCCAAAGGTGGCATTGTCTGCGCCAGAAGAAAAAATACGTTCGTAGCGGCAGGGTAGGGGTGGGGAGCGCAGTGAGGTAAAGGAGGAGGCCGAAGGCCGGGGGACACGAACGGAGATCTCTGCCCCTGGCCTGTTGCGTGCCCAGCACCTAAGCCCGGCGTAAAGGCGCTAAAGCAGCAATGCCTCCTTGGTTACCAACAACACCTGGTCTTCCCCGGCGCTGGTTTCCAGCCACACCACTTCCAGGGCGGGAAAGGCAGCTTCAAAGTAGGTGCGCTCGTTGCCAATCTCCAGCACCAACACGGCATCGTCTGCCATATGGGCCGGTGCCTGTTGCAACAGCGTGCGCACAAAATCCATACCGTCCCCACTGCCACCAGACTGGTTGCCGTCCAGCGCGATAAAAGGCTCAGCCAGATACTCAGCGGGCAGGGCAGCCATGCTCTGCGCATTCACATACGGTGGATTGCACAGAATCAAATCAAACGGACCGGGCAGGGCGGACAAGCCATCAGACTCGACGAGCTGCACACGCTCCTGCAAACTGTGTTTGTCCACATTGATGCGGGCCACGGCCAACGCATCGGTAGAAATGTCGGCCCCAGCGACTTCCACATCGGGATACACCATGGCTGCCAAGATAGCCAAGCTACCGTTGCCGGTGCACAAGTCCAGCACACGGTGCGTGCTTTCTTTCAGCCAGTAGTCAATGCTGCCATCCACCAACAGCTCGGCAATCAGCGAACGCGGCACGATGACCCGCTCGTCCACATAAAACGGAACGCCTTGCAGCCAGGCCTCATTCGTCAGATATGCCGCAGGCTTGCGTGTGCTGATGCGCGCTCCTAAAAGCGTAGCTGCTTGCGCATATTCCTCGGGGGCTACAGGCCTATTTGACTCTGAATCGTCTGCGTCGAGCGGCGTATCCAGCGGCAGACCTAGCGCGTGCAACACCAGCCAGGCGGCTTCGTCACGCGCATTGGTCGTGCCATGGCCAAAGGAGACTTGAGCGTCCGTGAGCTGCTGGGTGGCCTGGGCCACCAGTTCCAACAAGGTCATGCCTGCGCCTGACGGTTCAGGTTGACCAGCACCTGGCGGTAAATGTTCTTCAGCGGCTCAATATCCGCCACCGCCACAAACTCGTTGATCTTGTGGATAGTGGCGTTCGGCGGCCCCATCTCGATCACCTGGGGGCAGACCTGGGCGATAAAGCGCCCGTCGCTGGTGCCGCCGGTGGTGGACAGCTGGGTCTCGATACCAGTCTCGGAGCGGATGGCGTCGCGCACGGCGTCCACCAGCGTGCCGGGCGTGGTGAGGAAGGGCAGGCCGCCCACGGTCCAGGCCAGGTCATATTCCAGCTCGTGCTTTTCCAGCACGCTGGCCAAGCGCTTTTGCAATGACTCGGGTGTGGACTCGGTGGAGAAGCGGAAGTTGAAGTCGATCACCACATGACCCGGAATCACATTGCTGGCGCCGGTGCCGCCGTGCATATTGCTGACCTGCCAGGTGGTGGGTGGGAAAAAGTCGTTGCCACGGTCCCATTCGATGCCGACCAGCTCGGCCAACGCGGGCGCGGCTAGGTGGATGGGGTTTTTGGCCAGGTGCGGGTAGGCAATGTGGCCCTGCACGCCCTTAACCGTGAGCTTGCCGCTCATGGTGCCGCGCCGGCCGTTCTTGATCATGTCACCGGTGCGCTCCACCGACGTGGGCTCGCCCACGATGCAGTAGTCCAGCACCTCGCCACGGGCCTTCAGGGTATTGCAGACCACCACGGTGCCGTCATTGGCGGGGCCTTCTTCATCGCTGGTCAGCAGCAGGGCGATGTTCAGGTCGGGGTTGGGCGTGGCGGTCAAAAACTCTTCGATGGCCACCACAAACGCGGCCAGCGAGGTTTTCATGTCGCTGGCGCCGCGCGCAAACAGCTTGCCGTCGCGGTGGGTGGGTACAAAGGGCGCACTGTCCCATTGCGCCAGCGGGCCGGTGGGCACCACATCGGTATGGCCGGCAAACACCAGGGTTTTTGCTACAGGTTTGCTAGCTGCTAGCGCAGTATTGGCGGGGGCTACAGCCCGTTTCGCCCATAAATTGGTGACACGAAAGTCGGCCGGGCCGCTTTCGATGGTCTCGCAGACAAAACCCAGTGGCGCCAGGCGTTGGGCAATCAAGGCTTGGCAACCGCCGTCGCTCGGCGTGACGGACGCCATGGAAAGCAGCTGCTCAGTAAGCTGCAACGTCTTGGTCATAGAGCCCCCACGCTGGCCAATACGTTGGCGGCGCTGCCCCCCAAGGGGGCGCAAGCTTGCTTGAAACGGTTCAGCGCTACGCTCATCAGTGCTTCACATCCAGGGTAATTTCGGTAAACGAGGCTTCTTCTTCCTCTTCCACCACAGCAGCTGGCTTGGCCGCCTTGGTGAAGTCATTTTGCAGGCGCCACAACAGGTTGGTGGGCGAGTCGGCGTGGGCCAGGCCTTCCTTGCGGTCGACCGAACCCTCCACAATCAGGCGGGCAATGTCGTGCTCGAAGGTTTGTGAACCCTCGGCCATGGACTTTTCCATGGCCTCGCGCACGCCCGAGAAGTCGCCTTTTTCAATCAGCTCGGCAATCAGCTTGGTATTGAGCAACACCTCGGCAGCTGGCATGCGCGAGCCCGCGGTGGTGCGCAGCAGGCGCTGCGACACGATGGCACGCAACGCGGCGGCCAGATCGCCCAGCATGGTGGAGCGCACTTCCACTGGGTAGAAGCTCAAAATGCGGTTCAGCGCCTGGTAGCTGTTGTTAGCGTGCATGGTGGCCAGGCACAGGTGGCCCGACTGTGCATAGGCCACGGCTGCCGACATGGTTTCGCGGTCGCGGATTTCGCCAATCAGAATCACATCGGGCGCCTGGCGCAGCGCGTTTTTCAACGCAACCTGCAGCGACTGTGTGTCAGTGCCGATCTCACGCTGGTTGACCACCGACTTCTTGTTCTTGAACAAAAACTCCACCGGGTCTTCGATGGTCAGGATGTGGCCCGAGACGTTCTCGTTGCGGTAATCCATCATGGACGCCAGCGTGGTGCTCTTGCCCGCACCGGTGGCGCCTACCATGAGCAGCAGGCCGCGCTTCTCCATGATCAGGTCGCCCAGAATGGGCGGCAGTTGCAGGTTGGCCAGGCTGGGAATGTCCACCGCGATGTAACGAATCACCGCGGCGATGGAGCCGCGCTGGCGCATGGCGCTGACGCGAAAACGTCCCACACCCGCCATCGGAAAGCCCACATTGAGCTCGCCTTCGGCCTCCAGCAGCGCCATGTGCTCAGGCGAGAGCACCTCGGCCAGCAGGTTCTTGGGCGCGTCGGCCGGCAGGGTCTGGCTGTTGATCGGTACACACTGGCCATTGATCTTGATCAGCGCCGGGGCGTGCGCGGACAAGTACACATCCGACGCCTTCTTCTCGCTCATCAGGCGAAGAATGCGTTCCATCGTTCCCGATGGTTGGGGTGTGGTGGTGGCCATGGCGTACCTCTCTTGGAACAGGTCTACGGTTTAGTCGCGCAGCAGGTCGTTCAGGCTGGTGGTCGAACGGGTCTTGGCATCCACCTTCTTGACAATGATGGCGGCGTACATGCTGTACTTGCCGTCGCCCTTGGGCAGGCTGCCGCTCACCACCACGGAGCCGGCAGGCACGCGGCCGTAGCTCACGGTGTCAGTCGAACGGTCGTAAATCGGGGTGCTCTGGCCGATGTACACGCCCATGGAGATGACCGAGTTTTCTTCCACGATCACGCCTTCGACCACTTCCGAGCGCGCGCCCACAAAGCAGTTGTCTTCAATGATGGTGGGGCCGGCCTGCATGGGTTCCAGCACGCCGCCAATGCCCACGCCGCCAGACAAATGCACATGCTTGCCGATCTGCGCGCACGAGCCCACGGTGGCCCAGGTGTCGACCATGGTGCCTTCGTCCACATAGGAGCCGATGTTGCAGTAGGACGGCATCAGGATCACACCCTTGCCCTGGAAGCTGCCGCGGCGCGCCACAGCGGGGGGCACCACGCGCACACCCGTGGCCTTGAGGGCTTCAGCGCTCATGCCGGCAAACTTGGTGGGCACCTTGTCGTAAAAGCCCAGGTCGCCGGACTGGATGATTTCGTTGTCTTTCAAACGGAAGCTCAGCAGCACGGCCTTCTTGATCCACTGGTGGGTGGTCCACTGGCCCACGCCTTCACGGGTGGCCACGCGCAGGCGGCCGGCGTCCAGCTCGTTGAGCACACGCTCCACGGCGTCGCGCACTTCGGCGGAGGCAGAGGCGACGGAGATGTTGGCGCGGTCTTCCCACGCGGCTTCGATAACGGTTTGCAGTTGTTGGCTCATAGGGCTCTTGAGAAGGGAAAAAGGGTTGAAAAACTCAGGAAACTCGGGATTTCACAAACTGGACGATGCGCTGCGCGGCTTCCACACACTCGGCGGCCTCGGCCACCAGCGCCATGCGGATGCGCTGCGCGCCCGGGTTGCTGCCATGGGCCTCGCGGGCCAGGTAGCTGCCGGGCAGAACGGTCACATTGTATTGAGCGAGCAGTTCACGCGCGAAATCGGCGTCGCTGCCCTCGACCTTGGCCCACAGGTAAAAGCCCGCGTCGGGCAGGGCCACGTCCATCACTTCCGCCAACATGGGGGTCACCTGGGCGAACTTGGCGCGGTACTGCGCGCGGTTCTCCACCACGTGGGCCTCGTCATCCCAAGCCGCCGCGCTGGCGGTTTGCACCACCATGCTCATGGCGCTGCCGTGGTAGGTGCGGTAGAGCAAAAATTGCTTGATCAGCTTGGCGTCACCTGCGCAAAAACCGCTGCGCATGCCCGGCACATTGCTGCGTTTGGACAGGCTGGTGAAGGACACTAGATTTTTGAAGTCGCTACGGCCCAGCTTGGCGGCCGCCTCCAGGCCCCCCAGCGGCGGCTCGTCGCGGAAGTAAATCTCGCTGTAGCACTCGTCGGACGCGATCACAAAGCCGTACTGGTCGCTCAGCGCAAACAGCTTGGCCCATTCGGACAGCGGCATCACCGCGCCGGCCGGGTTGCCGGGCGAGCACACGTAGAGCAGCTGGGTGCGCGCCCAGACGTCGGCTGGCACGCTGTCCCAGTCCTGCGCAAAGTTGCGCTCGGGCACCGACGGCACAAAGTAGGGCTGCGCGCCGCAAAGCAAGGCCGCGCCTTCGTAGATTTGGTAGAACGGGTTGGGGCACACCACTTGAACGGGCTCGCCCGCGTCGGCAAGCTCGGGGTTCACCACGGTCTGGGCAAAAGCAAACAGGGCTTCGCGCGATCCGTTGATGGGCAGCACCTGGGTGGCCGCGTCCAACTGCAAACCATAACGACGCTCCAGCCAGCGCACCATCGAATTGCGCAACTTGGCATCACCCGCGGTGGCGGGGTAAACCGACAGGCCGCCGTCCGCACTGCGGATGGCATCGCAGTAGGCATCCTTGATCAGGTCGGGGGTGGGGTGGCGGGGCTCGCCAATGCCCAAACTGATGGGGCGGTAGGCGGGGTTGGGGGTGATGGTGGAGAACAGCTGGCGCAGGCGTTCAAAGGGGTAGGCCTGCAGGCGCGACAAATTCGGGTTCATGGAGCGGCATTATCCCCTGAGTCTCTGGCGTGTTCGGGCCGCGCGCCGCTGGCAAGGCCGCCGTTTTCAGGCTGTAACGTTTGCCCGGGGCGGCATAGGAGATACAGCCCCTGCTACACAGTATCATCGGGGGCCATTCGTCAGTCATCGCTGACTGATTAATTCAATGAAATCAACTGCTTAGAGCAGATACCACCGATCCGTGCGCCTTAATTCCATCAAGTTATCCGGCTTCAAGTCCTTTGCGGAGCCCACCAACTTCCTGTTGCCAGGGCAACTGGTGGGCGTGGTGGGCCCCAACGGCTGCGGCAAATCCAACATCATGGATGCGGTGCGCTGGGTGCTGGGCGAAAGCAAGGCCAGCGAGCTGCGTGGCGAGTCCATGCAGGATGTGATCTTCAACGGCACCACCACGCGCAAGCCGGCCAGCCGCTCCAGCGTGGAGCTGGTGTTTGACAACGCCGACCACCGCGCCGGTGGCCAGTGGGGCCAGTTTGGCGAAATCGCCGTCAAGCGCGTGCTCACGCGCGACGGAACCAGCAGCTACTTCATCAACAACCAGCCCGTGCGCCGCCGCGACGTGCAAGACGTGTTCCTGGGCACCGGCCTGGGCCCGCGTGCCTACGCCATCATTGGCCAGGGCACGATTTCCCGCATCATCGAGTCCAAGCCCGAAGAGCTGCGCCTGTTTCTTGAAGAAGCCGCGGGTGTGTCCAAATACAAAGAGCGCCGCCGCGAGACCGAAAACCGCCTGTCCGACACCCGCGAAAACCTGACCCGCGTGGACGATATCCTGCGCGAGCTCAATACCAACCTCGAAAAGCTCGAAAAGCAGGCCGAGGTGGCCGCCAAATACAACGCGCTGCAGGCCGAAGTCACCCAGAAGCAGCACCAGCAGTGGTTCTTGAAGCGTGCCGAAGCCCTGGCCGACCAGGCCAAGGTCCAGTCCGAAGGGCTGGCAGCGGTCAACGCGCTGGAATCACGCATGGCCGACCTGCGCCACATCGAGGCCGACCTCGAAACCGTGCGCCAAGCCCACTACGCGGCCGGTGACCAGGTGAACCAGGCGCAGGGCTTGCTGTACGAGGCCAGCACCGACGTGGGCCGCCTGGAGGCCGAAATCCGCTTTGTCGTGGAAGGCCGCCAGCGTGTTGAGCAGCGCCTGGTGACGCTGAAAGACCAGATTGCTGAATGGGCCGTGCGCCGCGACGATGCACAGGCCGAGATTGAACGCCTGGCCGAACTGGCCGCCTTGGGCGAAGAGCAAACCGAGCTGCTGGCTGCCCAGGTGGAAGAGCAAGCCATGCAGCTGCCGGACATGGAAGAAGCCGTGGCCAAGGCGCAGAGCGCCGCCAACGACCAGCGTGGCAGTGTGGTGCAGGTGCAGCAGCAGATCCAGGTGTTGGCCGCGGAGCAGCGCAGCATCGAAGAACAAAGCCGCCAGCTCAACACCCGCCGCGACCGCCTGATGACAGACCGCAACGCGCTGTCTGCCCCCGACGAAGCGCGCCTGGTCAACCTGCAGGAGCAGCTGGAAGCCGCACAAGAAGCCAACCAGATTGCTGATGCCCGTCTGCACGAGTTGCAGGAGTCGGTGCCACAACTCGACGAAGCCCGCCGCACCCAGCAGCAAGCCGTGAACGACGAGTCTGCCAAGCAGGCCGACTTCTCGGCCCGCCTGGAGGCACTGAAAGCCTTGCAAGAGAAGGTGAAAACCGACGGCAAGCTGCAACCTTGGCTAGCCAAACACGGCCTGGGCCATTTGCAGGGGCTGTGGACGCGCATCCATATCGAACAGGGCTGGGAAAACGCGCTCGAAGGCGCACTGCGTGAACGCCTGGGCGCGCTGGAAGTGTCGCGATTGGAGATGCTGCGCGCCTTTGCGGTGGATGCGCCTCCCGCCAAGCTGGCCTTCTACACCCCACCCTCGGCTGCCGCACCCGAGCGAGCCAGTTCCTTGCCCCGTCTGTCCGACTTGCTGCGGGTGAACGATGCCGGCCAAAAGGCCGTGTTGACCGACTGGCTGCAGGGCTGCTACACCGCCGCCACGTTTGAAGATGCCTTGGCCCAGCGCGACAAGCTGCAGGCTGGCGAGAGTATCTACGTGAAGTCCGGCCATGTGGCCACGGCGCACAGTGTGAGTTTTTATGCGCAAGACAGCGAACAAGCCGGCCTGCTGGCCCGCGCGCAAGAAATTGAAAATCTGGAAAAACAGCTGCGTGCCCAGCAGCTGATTGCCGACGAATCCCGCGTAGCCCTGGCCCGCGCCGAGAGCGCCTATGCTGAAAGTGCCCAGCGCCTGGTCGGGGTGCGCCGCGAAGCCGCAGAGACCCAAAGCCGCGTCCATGAGCTGCAGGTAGAGACGCTGCGCCTGACCCAAATCCTGGAGCAAACCCGGGCTCGCAGCGCGCAGATCGAAGCCGATATGGCCGAGGTGGAAGCCCAGCTGGACGACCTGCAGGAACGCCGTGTGGAGGCAGAAGGCCGTTTCGAATCGTTGGACATGCAACTGGCCGACAGCCAGGAGCGCCATGCCCAACTGGAAGAACGCGTCATCGAAGGCCAGCGCAAGCTGGTGCAGTGCCGCGAGCAGCAGCGCAGCCTGGAGCGCCAGGCCCAAGAGGCCGTGTTTGCCCAGCGCAGCCTGCAGGCCCGTAACGCCGAACTCTCGCGTGCCATCGAAACCGCCGCGCAGCAAACACAAAACATCCTGTCTGAAGAGCAACGCGCGCAAGAAGAAATGGCGCGCCTGACCGATGCCGCCGCCCAGGCTGGCCTGCAAAACGCGCTGGCCCTGAAGCTGGAGCGCGAACAGGCCCTGGGCGCCAAGCGCAGCGAATACGACGACCTGACCGCCAAGTTGCGCGCCAGTGACGAGCGCCGCATGCAGCTGGAGCGCGAGCTGGAGCCGCTGCGCCAGCGCATCACCGAATTCCAGCTGAAGGAACAAGCTGCGCGCCTGGGCTTTGAGCAATTTGAAGCCCAATTGGTGGACGCCCAGGCCGATCTGGCAGCGATTGAGCAAAGCATCAAAGACGGCAATGTGCGCCTGTTCGGCATGCAGGGCGATATCGACCGCCTGCACCGCGAGATTGCCGCCCTAGGTGCCGTCAACCTGGCCGCACTGGACGAGCTGGCCGCCGCGCGCGAACGCAAACAGTTCCTGGACATGCAAAACGTGGACCTGACCCAGGCCATGAACACGCTGGAAGACGCGATCCGCAAGATCGACGCCGAAACGCGCGAGCTGCTGTCCGGCACCTTCGACCAGGTCAATATGCACTTTGGCCGCATGTTCCCCGAGCTGTTTGGCGGTGGCAATGCGCGCCTGGTGATTACCGGCGACGAGATTCTGGATTCCGGCGTGCAGGTGATTGCGCAGCCGCCCGGCAAAAAGAACCAGACGATCCACCTGCTGTCGGGTGGCGAAAAGGCGCTGACCGCGATTGCGCTGGTGTTCGCCATCTTCCAGCTCAACCCCGCACCGTTCTGTTTGCTGGACGAGGTGGACGCGCCGCTGGACGATGCCAACACGGAACGTTATGCCAAGCTGGTGTCCAGCATGAGCAAGAGCACGCAGTTCCTGTTCATCAGCCACAACAAGATTGCCATGGAAATGGCCGAGCAACTGATTGGCGTGACCATGCAGGAGCAGGGCGTTTCCCGTATCGTGGCCGTGGACATGGAGTCCGCCGTCACCCTGGCTGAACTGGCCTGACCTGCGGAGAGCCTCTCCCGCAACCCATACAAGATTCCAACGATGAGCAACTTACAACTCGGACTGGCCATTGCAGGTGGCGTGGTACTGGCCGCCGTGGTGGCCCACAGCGCCTGGACCTCGCGCCGCAACGCGCCGCGCCAGGCCCAACCCGAACCCGTGCAAGACACGCCCAGCCCGGTGGACCAGGAGCCCACGCTGTCTGACAGTGGGCTGGAGGCGCCCGCCTTCTCGCTGCCGCAACCCCCGCGTCGCCCGGTGATGGATTCGCTGATTGACGTGATTGCCACGGTGGCGCTGGACCCCAGTGTGCCTGCGGTGTCGGGCGAAGCGGCCTTGGCCGCCATGCCCACCACCCGGCGTGCTGGTACCAAGCCTTTTTCGATTGAGGGCTACAACCTCCACAGCATGGTGTGGGAATCTCCCATGCCCGGTCAGCGCTACGGCGGCTTCCAGGCCGGTGTGCAGTTGGCCAACCGTTCGGGCGCACTCAACGAAATCGAATACTCCGAGTTCGTGGTCAAGACCCAGGCCTTCGCCGACGCTATCAACGCCACGCCCGAGTTCCCCGAGATGCTGGACGAAGTGGCGCGTGCCCGCGAACTGGACCAGTTTGCCAGCGCGCACGATGCGCAGCTGGGCTTCACCATCCGCGCCCGCAATGCCTCGTGGAGCCCCGGTTACATCCACCAGAACGCCGCGCGCCTGGGTTTTGTGCCAGGCGTTATTCCAGGCCGTATGGTGCTGCCCGCCTCGCAGGAAGGCCTGCCACCTGTGCTGGTGCTGGGCTTTGACTCGCAGGCCGCGCTGGCCGACGACCCGGCCCAATCGGCCATCCGCGACATCAGCCTGCACCTGGATGTGGCGCAGGTGGACCGCGCCGAGCATGCCTTTGAGCGGATGCGCGAATCGGCCGCCGCCCTGGCCCAGGCCATGGAAGGCGTGGTGACGGACGACAACGGCCAGCCACTGCCCGCGCAGACCATGGACGTGATTGGCACCGAGCTGCAAACCTTGTACGACACGCTGGAGCAGCGTGACCTGGCCGCCGGGTCACCGTTGGCACGGCGTTTGTTCAGCTAATTTTTTTCTGGGTCAGGTATGGCGACGCTGGACTTGTTTTCTTCCGAGCCGGCCACGCCGGACCCCACTCCCGAGTACGTGCAACTGCAGGCCTTGCGCGCCCAGCTGCACCACCATGCGCACCAGTACTACGTGCTGGACACGCCCACGGTCCCCGACGCCGAGTACGACCGCTTGTTCCGCGAGTTGCAAGCCCTGGAGGCCGCGCACCCCGAGTGGTTGACACCCGACTCGCCCACCCAGCGCGTGGGCGGCAAGCCGCTGGACGCTTTTGCCACGGTGCGCCATGTGGTGCCCATGCTCAGCATCCGGACTGAGACTGACACCGAGTCCACCGGCGCCGAGGCCTTTGACGCCCGCGTGCGCAAGGAGCTGGAGCTGACCGAGACCGACGCACCGGTAGAGTACGTGGCCGAACTCAAGTTCGATGGCTTGGCCATGAGCTTGCGCTACGAGCAAGGTGTGCTGGTGCAGGCTGCCACGCGCGGTGATGGCGAATATGGCGAAGACGTCACGCAAAACATCCGCACGATTGGCCAGATTCCCTTGAAGTTGCCAGAGGGTGTGCCCGCCGTGCTGGAAGTGCGTGGTGAGGTCTATATGCGCCGCGACGATTTCGAGGCCATGAACGAGAAGCAGCGCGAGAAGGGTGAAAAGACTTTTGTGAACCCGCGCAACGCTGCCGCCGGCGCTGTGCGCCAGCTAGACCCCGGCATTGCGGCCCAGCG
The DNA here is from genome assembly GCF_056521365.1 of Rhodoferax sp. XS2R6. NCBI lineage: Bacteria > Pseudomonadati > Pseudomonadota > Betaproteobacteria > Burkholderiales > Comamonadaceae > Rhodoferax > Rhodoferax sp. XS2R6. The sequence goes on from NZ_JBWMAY010000002.1 coordinate 845,554, forward strand.
ACCCTTGAGCTTTTTTGCTTACGGCTTGGGTGAGGTGACCCCGGCAGAGCAGGGCGGCCCGGCGTTCGCCACCCACTACGCCATGCTGCAAACCCTCAAATCATGGGGTTTTCCGGTTGCAGCCCAGGTAGATACTGCGCAAGGCGCTCCCGAATTGATAGCGTACCACCAGCGCATCGGTGCCTCGCGCGACCAACTTCCCTATGACATTGATGGTGTGGTTTACAAGGTCAACAGCCTGGCCCTGCAGCGCCAGCTGGGCTTTGTGACGCGTGAACCTCGCTGGGCCGTGGCACACAAATACCCGGCGCAGGAGCAAATCACCAAGGTGCTGGGTATTGACGTGCAGGTGGGCCGCACCGGCAAGCTCACACCCGTGGCGCGCCTCGACCCGGTGTTTGTGGGCGGCACCACGGTGTCCAACGCGACGCTGCACAACCTGTTTGAGCTGCGGCGCAAGAGGGTGCGGGTAGGCGACAGCGCCATCGTGCGCCGTGCCGGCGATGTGATTCCTGAAGTGGTGGGCATTGTGAGCACCGGCCCGCGCGCCAGCTACGTGCCCAACTTTCGCATGCCCCGCACCTGCCCCATCTGTGGCAGCGTCGTGGTGCGCGAAAAGACCGAGATGAACCACCGTTGCAGCGGCGGCCTGTTCTGCCCGGCCCAGCGCAAACAGGCCATCTTGCACTATGCGCAGCGCCGTGCGGTGGAGGTGGAGGGCTTGGGTGAAAAGCTGGTGGATCAGCTGGTGGAGAGCAACACCATCCGCACGCTGCCCGACCTCTACAAACTGGGCCTGAGCACCCTGGCCGCCCTGGACCGCATGGCCGAAAAGTCAGCCCAAAACATTGTGGACGCGTTGGAAAAATCCAAGCAGACCACGCTGCCGCGCTTTCTGTTTGGCCTGGGTATTCGCCATGTGGGCGAGGCCACCGCCAAGGAGTTGGTGCGCCACTTCGGCACCTTGGACGCCATCATGGATGCTTCCGAGGAAGCCCTGACCGGTGTGAGCGACGTGGGACCCATCGTTGCCAAAAGCCTGCACACCTTTTTTGCGCAGGCGCACAACCGCGAGGTGGTGGAGCAGCTGCGCGCCTGTGGCGTGACCTGGGTAGAGGGTGAAGCCGCGGCGCAAGCGCCCAAGCCCCTGGCGGGCAAGACCTTTGTGCTGACCGGTACCTTCCCCACCCTGAGCCGGGACCAAGCCAAAGACCTGCTGGAAGCCGCCGGTGCCAAGGTGGCTGGCTCGGTCAGCAAGAAAACCAGCTATGTGGTGGCAGGGGCGGAGGCTGGTAGCAAGCTCGACAAAGCCCAAGAACTGGGCGTGCCGGTGCTGGACGAAGCGGCCATGCTGGCACTGCTGCAGGCCCAGCCTGAGTGACCGCACTTTGCCCCGCGGCTCAGGTCTGGGTGGGAAGGGACTCCGGCCGCCGCCACAGCCAAATTAGCACCGTGGCCATGCAGGCAATGGCAGCTACGGCGGCCCACAGCTTGGGAACCGTGAACAGCAACAACACTGCACTGGCGGACATAACCCCGGTGGCGCCCCATTTGGCCTTGCGACTGACCACGCCCCCCTGGCGCCAGTCGCGCAGCATCTGGCCAAACAGGCGGTGCTGTTCCAGCCAGGCCAGCAGGCGCGGGGAGCTGCGGGCCGCTGCCCATGCGGCCAGCAAAATGAAGGGCGTGGTGGGCAGCACCGGCAAAAACATGCCCAGAAAACCGAGTGCCAGACTCACCACCGCCAGCGCGCGCAACAGCCACTGCAGCCAGCGTGGTAGCGGTGGGTGTGCTGTGGCGGGTGGGGGATTGGGTGGCGCAAACATGCCCCGGATTGTGCCGGGCGAACAGAAAGGCAAACCATGACAGTGCGTGAAATTTTGAAGATGGGCGACCCACGCCTGCTGCGCGTGGCGCAACCGGTAACCGCATTCGACAGCGATGCCTTGCACCTGTTGATCACCGACCTGCTGGACACCATGCGGGCCGCCAACGGGGCTGGATTGGCGGCGCCGCAAATTGGCGTAGACCTTCAGGTCGTCATTTTTGGCTCCAACGATCGCAACCCGCGCTACCCGGACCGCCCCATCGTGCCGCCCACCGTGTTGTGTAACCCAGTTATCACGCCGCTGGGTGAGGCTGAAGAAAGTGACTGGGAGGGTTGCCTGTCGGTGCCAGGTCTGCGTGGCTTGGTGCCACGCTGGTCGCACATTCGCTACACCGGGTTTGACCAGTATGGAGACGCTATCGACCGCACGGTGGAGGGCTTCCACGCACGTGTGGTGCAGCACGAATGTGACCACCTGTGGGGCAAGCTCTACCCCATGCGCATGCGGGACTTCAGCCAGTTTGGCTACACCGAGGTTCTGTTCCCCGGGATCGCAGCTGCAGAAGACGATTGAGGCGGTGGACTGCTATTTAATTAGTAGCTGCTCGCGCACATTCCGCAAGGGCTAGGGCCCTAAAAGACTCTAAATCCACGGGTTTGTATCAGGGTGGCGCACAGGCGCATTTGGCGCTAAGCTGGGGCACCATGATGCACGTCTGGTTCCACCCATGAGCGAGCCCGGTCGCCCCCTGTTGGCCGGTCTGGGTATTGGCCCCCGGATCGTGGTGGTGTTTGCGTTGGTGTTTGGTTGCATGGGTAGCCTGGGCTTGCTGCTGATGAAAAACAGCCTGCTGCCCACTTTTGACAACATGGAGCGCAACTTTGCGCTGGACAGCGCCAAGCGCGTGGTCAGCGGCTTTGACGAGCAGATGTCGACCGTGAGCGCGCTCAACCACGACTGGGCGTTTTGGGATCAGCTCTACCGCCACATGCAAAGGCCCGACACCGTCTTCGAGCGCAGCAATATTGGCCAAGAGGCTATGCAAAGCTCCAACCTCCATGCCATTTTGCTGATGAATCTGCAGGGCCAGGTGCATGGCTTTGGCGCCCGGGCGTTTGGCGGTGGCACCGTGGCCCAGGCGGGTGATCTGGTGGCCCCACTGCTGCGGCGTTGGGCCAGGCAGCCGCAGCAAGCGGGGCGTACTGCGTGTGGCCTGGCGCGCCTGCAAAACGCGCTGTGCGTGGTCTGCTGGACCGGCATTGTGCAAAGCAACGGCATGGGCCCGGCGGTGGGAACGGTGGTGATGGCGCGCGAACTGGATGCCCGCACGCTGGAGGTGATGGCCCAGTACGCCGGCGCGGCCTTCACGGTCGAGAACACGGCCGCCCAGCCGGCCGAGACCGAGGTGGCCGCTGTAGCTTGGAAGCTGCCCGATTTCAACTACCTCCAACACGGCGACTTGCAGGCGCAGTTTGCGCCCGAAGCCATTACCCTGAAGTACCTGTTACAGGACCTGGAGGCCCAACCTCTGGCCTGGGTGCGCATCCACATGGACCGCAAGCTCATGGCACAGGGCCAGCGCGTGATCAAGGACGTGCTGGTGCAGCTGGCCGTGGTGGCCCTAGCCACCGGCTTGGTGCTGCTGATCACGGTGCACTGGTGGCTGGTGCGCCCGATTGCCCGTTTGCGCCTGGATGTGGCTGAACTCAGCGCCACCCGGCGCTGGGAGCAAACCTTGGCCTACGATCGGCCGGATGAAATTGGCGCTCTGACGCAAGGCATCAACGGCCTCCTAGCGGTGCTGCGGGAGCAGGTGGGCACGCTGGAAACGCTCTCCAGCACCGATGCACTCACCGGCATTGCCAACCGCCGCCAGTTTGACGAGCGCCTGGCCCACGAGCTGGTGCGCTTGGGGCGGCGTACAGAGCCTTTGTCTTTGTTGCTGCTGGATGTAGACCACTTCAAGCTCTACAACGACCGTTATGGCCACCCCGAGGGGGACGCGGTGTTGCGCCAGCTAGGCGCCTTGTTGCGCGCGAGTTGCCGTCAGCAAGATTTGCCGGCCCGCCTGGGCGGCGAAGAATTTGCCCTGCTGCTGCCCGATACCGGCGATGCCGGTGCTGCGGCCATGGCCGACAAGGTCATGAAAGCACTGGCTGCGTTGGCCATACGTCACGACAGCTCCCCCACAGCCCCCCACGTCACGGTCAGCATTGGCATTGCCACTTGGTCCAGCGTGCTGGCGGGTGGGCCGGCGGAGTTGTTTGCCCAGGCCGACAAGGCGCTGTACGCGGCCAAACACGGTGGCCGCATGCGGGCCTGCGTGTACGGCACGCCTGCAGTGCCTAGGCTTTGAGGGCGTCCAGCAGCTCGGTTTCGATCTCGATCTGGGCGCGGTTGTGCTGCAGCTGCGGGCCGTGGATGAGAAAGGTATCTTCCACACGTTCACCCAGTGTGGCCACCTTGGCCAGTTGCACCACGATGTTGTGGCGCGCCAGCACGCGGGCCACGCTGTAGAGCAGGCCCAGGCGGTCGCTGGCCGAGATATTGAGCAGCCAGCGCTGCGCTTTTTCGTCGGGCTTGAGCGACACACGCGGCGCAATCGGGAAACTCTTGACCCGGCGTGAGACCCGGCCCCGGCTGGGCGCGGGCAGGGGGCCGGCTTCGGCAATGGCCTGTGCCAGCCCGGTTTCCAGCAGGCTGGTCATCTCGCGGTAGTGCTCGTCCATGTCGGCCGTGGTCACCACTTGGAAGGTGTCCAGCGCATAACCTTGGTGGGTGGTGTGGACGCGCGCATCCAGAATGCTGAAGCCACCCTGGTCAAAGTAGCCACAGATGCGGGCAAACAAATCGGGCTGGTCTTGGGTGTAGACCAGCACCTGCAGGCCTTCGCCCACGGGCGAGCGACGCGCCCGCACGATGGGCTGCGGGGTGCCCACGTGGCGCGAGAGTTGTTTGGTGTGCCAGGCAATGTCGGCCGCGTCGTGGCGCATGAAATAACTCACGTCCAGCGTGTCCCACAGCGGCTTGTGCGCTTCAAACGGCATGGCGTACAGCGCAATCATCACCAAGGCCTCCCGCTTGCGGGCCTCCACCTCGGCATCGGGGTCGGGCGCACGGCCACCCAACACGCGGGCGGTGTACTTGTACAGGTCTTCCAGCAGCTTGCCCTTCCAGGCATTCCACACCTTGGGGCTGGTGCCGCGGATGTCGGCCACGGTCAGCAGGTACAGCGCGGTCAGGTAACGTTCGTTGCCCACGCGTTTGGCAAAAGCGGCGATCACCTCAGGGTCCGACAGGTCGGACTTCTGCGCAATGCGGCTCATGGTCAGGTGCTCGCCGACCAAAAATTCGATGAGTTGGGAATCTTCGGCGGCAATGCCATGCTGCTTGCAGAAGCGGCGTGCCTCGTCCACGCCCAGCTCCGAGTGGTCGCCACCGCGGCCTTTGGCAATGTCGTGGAACAGGGCGGCCACGTACAGAATCCAGGGCTTGTCCCAGCCCGAGGCCAGTTGCGAGCAAAACGGGTACTCGTGCGCATGTTCTCCCATGAAGAAGCGCCGCGCATTGCGCAGCACCATCAGGATGTGCTGGTCCACGGTGTAGACGTGGAACAGGTCGTGCTGCATCTGGCCCACGATCTTGCGGAACACCCAGAGGTAACGCCCCAGCACCGAGGTCTGGTTCATCAAGCGCATGGCATGGGTAATGCCTTCGGGCGCCTGCATGATTTGCAGGAAGGTGGCGCGGTTGACCGGGTCGCTGCGGAACTTGGCGTCCATCAGGTCACGTGCGTTGTACAGCGCGCGCAGCGTGCGTGCCGACAGGCCTTTCACGCCCACCGTGGTCTGGTAAATCAGAAAGGTTTCCAGAATCGCGTGGGGGTTGCGGCGGTACAGGTCGTCGCTGGCCACGTCGATCATGCCGGCCTTGTCGTTGAAATGCGCATTGATGCGGCGTGGCGCATGCGTGGAGGGGTTGAGCCGCTCCTCAATGTTCAACAACAAAATCTGGTTGAGCTGGGTCACCGCTTTGGCAGCCCAGTAATACCGCTTCATCAGCGCTTCGCTGGCGCGCACAAAGTTGCGCTTGTTCGGGTCGGGGGCCAGGGTGATGTAGCCAAACGACTCGGCCACAGCGGTTTGCATGTCAAAGATCAGGCGGTCTTCGCGCCGGTTGGCAATCAGGTGCAGGCGCGCGCGAATCAGCAGCAGCAGGGTCTCGTTGCGCTGGATCTGCTTGACCTCGAAATCCGTCGCCAGGCCGCTGGCCGCTAGGTCGGCCCAGTCCTTGCCATAGCCCGCCGCCTTGGCCACCCACAAGATCACCTGCAGGTCGCGCAGGCCACCGGGCGACTCTTTGCAGTTGGGCTCCAGCGAGTAGGGCGTGTCTTCAAACTTGGTGTGGCGCTGGCGCATTTCCAGCGTTTTGGCCACAAAAAATGCCTTGGGGTCCATGGCCGCAAAAAAGGCCTGCTGGAACTGGGCCACCAGCGCCTGGTTGCCCGTGATGAGGCGGCACTCCAGCAGCGCGGTTTGCACCGTCACGTCTTTTTCGGCCTCGGCCAGGCAGTCGGCCAGGGTGCGCACGCTGGAGCCAATTTCCAGGCCCACGTCCCAGCAGCTACCAATAAAGGCTTCGATTTTCTTTTTCAGTTCGGCGTCAAACTCGGGCGACTGGCCGTCGGGCAGCAGTACCAGTACATCCACATCCGAGTGCGGGAACAGCTCGCCGCGGCCAAAACCACCTACTGCCAGCAGGGCAAAGGGTTCACCCAGCCCGGCCTGCTGCCACAGGCGCACCAGCACGCTGTCGGTAAGCTGGGACATGCGTTGCAGCACCTTGCGCACGGCGCGCCCGGTCGATTGGGGCGCCGCAATGGTTTGCAGTAACTGCGCTTTGTGCGCGCGGTACTCGGCGCGCAGGGCCTGCAGCTCGGTCATGGGGTTTGGGAACTCAGGCGTTGACGAAGGCCGGGGTGGCCGGACTGCCTGCCGACAGCGTCATCACCTCGTAGCCGGTAGGAGTCACCAGCACGGTGTGCTCCCACTGGGCGGAGAGCGAGCGGTCTTTGGTGACGATGCTCCAACCGTCTTTTTCAGGGCCGTCCTTGATGTCCTTGCCACCGGCGTTGATCATGGGCTCGATGGTGAAGGTCATGCCTTCCACCAGCTTTTCCAGCGTGCCGGGGCGGCCGTAATGCAGCACCTGCGGCTCTTCGTGGAAGATGCGGCCAATGCCGTGGCCGCAGAACTCGCGCACCACGCTAAAGCCCTGGCCTTCGGCAAATTTCTGGATCGCATGGCCGATGTCGCCCAGGTGGATGCCGGGTTTGACCATTTTGATGCCGTGCCACATCGCGTCGTAGGTGATGGCGCACAGGCGCTTGGCGGCAATCGATACCTCGCCAACCATGAACATGCGGCTGGTGTCGCCGTGCCAGCCATCTTTAATGACGGTGACGTCGATGTTGACGATGTCGCCCTTTTTGAGCTGCTTGTCGTTGGGGATGCCGTGGCAGACTTGGTGGTTGACCGAGGTGCAGATGGACTTGGGGTAGGGGATGTTGCCGCCGCCGGTGTAATTGAGCGGGGCGGGAATGCCGCCTTGGACCTGGGTGATGAAGTCGTGCGCCAGCTTGTCGAGTGCGTTGGTGGTGACGCCGGGCTGGACGAAGGGGGTGAGGTAGTCCAGAACTTCGGAGGCCAGCTTGCCCGCCACGCGCATGCCTGCAACGCCGTCCGCGTCTTTGTAGGTGATAGTCATGGGGCGGGATTATCCCAGACCCGATGCGTTTGCGTCTTTCGTTGCCGTTAGCATTGTGGTTTTCAGGGAGAAGAAGATGAAACGTATTCTTGTGGCGTCGCTGATTGCGGCGTGTTCATTGGTCTCGCATGCGGCGGCCCCCAGCCAGCAGTCCATTGAGTTGTTGCTGAACCTGGTCCAGGTAGAGAAGATGATGGATTCGGTACGGCCCCAAATCCAGGGCCTGATGAAGTCCAGCATGGAGCAGGCCCTGGCAGGCAAAAAACCCACGGCAGAAGAGCAGAAAGTATTGGATCGCTACGTGGCCAGATCGTCAGAGATCATGGGCGAAACCTTGACCCCAGAGCTGATGAAATCGATCAACCTGCAGCTGTATTCCAAGTATTTCACCCAAGAAGAAGTGGATGGAATGATTGCCTTCTACCAAAGCCCGACGGGGCAGTCCATGATTGCAAAAATGCCTCAGGTCATGCAGGGCGTCATGGCCGCCATGCCCGCTCTGTTGAGCCCGATGATGGAAAAGATACGTGTGGCGGGTGAACAACTGGCGAATGATCTGCGCGCCCTGCAGAAGAAGCCGGGCAAAGCAGGCAACTGATCGCCGGGCTTAGGCGGCATTCAAGCGGGCTGGGTCAGCGGTGTCAGCTGCCCAGCGGCGCGGGCATGGTCATGGGGGTTTTGCGGCGTGGCACGTGTTGCTCGTCGAGCAGGCGTTCGATGCGCTCAAACACCTCCAGCCGCGAGAAGGGTTTCTTCATGAAATCGTCCGCACCAATGGCGCTGCCGAAGAACTGCTCGGTGGCCTGCTCGTTGCCGCTGATCATGATGACCGGAATGGCACGGGTTAGCGCATTGCGGCGCAGCACCCGCAGGGCCGAAAAACCGTTCATCTGCGGCAGCACGATGTCCAGAAAAATCAGGTCTGGCGGATCGGCCATCACCATGGCCAGGCCGTTTTCGGCATCGCCGGCAATGCGCACATTCAGGCCAATGCTTTGCAAGATCTTGCGCAAGGCCGCGCATACGGTGGCCGAGTCGTCAATCACCACAATGCGCAGATCGGTCCGGGCATTGAGCCGCGGACGAACGCGCCGCTCGGGCAGATGCCCGGTGGGGTCGATGATGGGCAAAGGGGCCGCCGGGGCCGAGGGCGCCTGGAAAAGATTGCGAAATTTGGATAAAAGCGCCACTGACATTTCTCCGGTTGGCGGGACGGGCTTGCGCCCTGCCTAAATTGTGCGCCCGGGAAAGGCCTTCTGTCGCCCCAAAGCCCGCCGCACAGCCAGTTAAAATCACCGCTCACCCATCCAGCCCTTCGGGCACGCTTCATCTTTCCTAGGCCACCACCGTGACCCTGCACATCACTTCTTTCGAAGGCGGCAACGCCCTGAGCAATTTCCGCGTTCAACAGCTTTTGCCGCTTCTGCAGGGCGTGCATGACAAGATTTCGGGCATTTCTGCCCGATTTGTGCATCTGGTGGCCACCGAAACCCCGCTGGAGCAGCCCCTGGCCACCAAACTGGCCGCCTTGCTGACCTATGGCGACCCCTACACCGGTCCCGTGGACGGTGCCAGCATCGTGGTCAGCCCCCGTTTTGGCACCCTGAGTCCTTGGGCGTCCAAAGCGACCGACATTGCCCACAACTGCGGTTTTGCCGTTAAACGTATCGAGCGCCTGGTGGAATACCGCCTGACGCTGAAGAACGGCCTGCTGTCCAAGACCGCGCTGACAGCCGAGCAACTGCAGGCCGTGGCCGCGCTGCTGCACGACCGCATGACCGAAAGCGCCATGCTGGACCGCGCCCAGGCGCAGGAGCTGTTCAACGCCCTGCAACCCGCGCCCATGGACCATGTGGATGTGCTGGGCGGTGGCAAGGATGCGCTGGTGAAAGCCAACACCCAGTTCGGCCTGGCCCTGGCCGCCGACGAGATTGACTACTTGGTCAACGCCTTCACCACGCTGGGCCGCAACCCGACCGATGTAGAGCTGATGATGTTCGCGCAGGCCAATAGCGAACACTGCCGCCACAAGATTTTCAACGCCCAGTTCACCATCGACGGCGTGGCGCAGGACAAGAGCATGTTCGGCATGATCCGCAACACGCACCAACTGGCGCCACAGTACATGCTGGTGGCGTACTCGGACAACGCCTCGGTCATGGAAGGCGTGCAGGTTGAGCGTTTTGTGGCCAAATCGGCCTCCGGCCCCCGTGAAATCAGCGCGGCAAGCTATGAAAAGCGTAGCGAAACCAACCATATTCTGATGAAGGTGGAGACCCACAACCACCCGACCGCCATCTCTCCGTTCCCCGGCGCCTCCACTGGCGCAGGCGGTGAAATCCGCGACGAGGGCGCCACCGGCCGGGGCTCCAAGCCCAAGGCGGGCCTGACCGGCTTCACTGTATCCAAGCTCTGGGGCAGCACGATGGGCAAGCCCGAGCACATTGCCAGCCCGCTGCAAATCATGGTCGAAGGCCCGCTGGGTGGCGCAGCGTTCAACAACGAATTTGGTCGTCCCAACCTGCTGGGCTATTTCCGCGAATACGAGCAGACGGTGGCCAGCGACGTGGACACCGTGGCACGTGGTTACCACAAGCCCATCATGATCGCCGGTGGTCTGGGCATCATCGATGCGGGCCAGACGCACAAGATCGAATTCCCCGCTGGCAGCCTGCTGATCCAACTGGGCGGCCCCGGCATGCGCATCGGCATGGGTGGCAGCGCCGCCAGCTCGATGGCCACGGGCGCCAACGCGGCTGAGCTGGACTTTGACTCTGTGCAGCGCGGCAACCCCGAGATCGAGCGCCGTGCACAAGAGGTGATCAACCAGAGCTGGATGCAGGGCGACAAGAACCCGATACTGGCGATCCACGACGTGGGCGCGGGTGGCTTGAGTAACGCCTTCCCCGAGTTGACCAACGACGCGGGACGTGGTGCACGCTTTGACCTGCGCGCAGTCAAGCTTGAAGAGTCCGGCATGGCGCCCAAGGAAATCTGGTGCAACGAGAGCCAGGAACGCTATGTGATGGCGATTGCGCCCGAGTCGCTGGAACAGTTCCAGGCGCTGTGCGAGCGCGAGCGTTGCCCGTTTGCCGTCATTGGCGTGGCGACCGAAGAGCGCCAGTTGCAATTGGTGGACGAGGGCGCTGAATCTCCCGTCGACATGCCGATGAATGTGCTGCTGGGCAAGCCGCCCAAGATGCACCGTGATGTGAAGACCGTGGCGCGCACGTTCAAGCCGCTGGACCTGACCGGCGTGGACATCCAGAAGGCCGTCATCGACGTGCTGGCCCACCCCACCGTCGCCTCCAAGCGTTTCCTGATCACCATTGGCGACCGCACCGTCGGTGGCCTGACCCACCGCGACCAGATGGTGGGCCCCTGGCAAGTGCCGGTGGCAGACTGCGCGGTCACGCTGGCCGACTTCAAGGGTTTTGCCGGGGAAGCCATGTCCATGGGCGAACGCACGCCGCTGGCCGCGCTCAACGCGCCTGCGTCCGGCCGTATGGCGGTGGCCGAGGCGATTACCAATTTGCTGGCTGCGCCGATTGAGCTGCCACGCGTCAAACTGTCCGCCAACTGGATGGCCGCCTGTGGCGAGCCCGGTGAAGACGCTGCGCTGTACGCCACGGTCAAGGCCGTGGGCATGGAGCTGTGCCCAGCCCTGGGCATTTCCATCCCAGTGGGCAAGGACAGCCTGTCCATGCGCACGCAATGGAAAGACGAGGGCAAGGACAAGAAGATCACTTCCCCCGTGTCCCTGATCGTGAGCGGCTTTGCCACGCTGCAAGACGTGCGTGGCACGCTGACCCCGCAACTCAATGCCACCGATGACACCACCCTGGTTCTGATCGACCTGGGCAAAGGCCAACACCGCATGGCCGCCAGCATCCTGGCGCAAACCCTGGAGCAGACCGGTGACACCGTGCCCGATCTGGACGACGCCAAGGACCTGGTGAACCTGGTCAACGCCGTGAACGCACTGCGCGCCAAGGGCCAGGTGCTGGCCTACCACGACCGCGGTGACGGCGGCTTGCTGGCTACCGTGGCCGAGATGGCCTTTGCCGGTCGTGTGGGCGTGGCGCTGAATGTCGACATGCTGGTCACCGAAGGCGACGGCATTTCCGATAGCCGCATGGACGTGGGCGACAGCAAAAACTGGGCAGGGCAGGTGGGTGCGCGCCGCGAGGAACTGACGCTCAAGGCCCTGTTCAGCGAAGAACTGGGGGTGGTGCTGCAGGTGCGCACCGCGGAACGCAGTGAAGTGATGGCGACCTTGCGTGAGCATGGTCTGTCCAAGTTCAGCCACTTCATCGGCAAGACACGCCCAGCCACAGACGCGATTGCAGCAGGCAAGGGCGAACTGCAAATCTGGCGCGACGCCGAGAGCATCTTCAGCGCCAAGCTGGCCGACCTGCACCAGGTGTGGGACGCCGTGAGCTGGAAGATTGCCCAGCAGCGCGACAACCCCGTGTGTGCCGATGCCGAGCACGCCGCAGCAGGTGCCGAAAACGACCCCGGTCTGCACGTTTACATGCCAAATAGTGCTCTGGCCCTCGTGGAGTCTGCGCAAGCAGCTATCAAAACGGGAGCGCCTGCGATTGTGGGAAGCCGCCCCAAGGTGGCCGTGCTACGTGAGCAGGGCGTCAACTCGCATGTGGAAATGGCCTACGCCTTTACCGAAGCCGGCTTTGAAGCCTACGACGTGCACATGACCGACCTGCAAACCGGCCGTGCCAAGCTGGCCGATTTCAAGGGCGTGGTGGCCTGCGGTGGCTTCAGCTACGGCGACACACTGGGCGCTGGCATTGGCTGGGCACGCAGCATCACCTTCAACGACGGCCTGTCCGACCAGTTCAAGGCTTTCTTTGCTCGCCAGGACACGTTCGGCCTGGGCGTGTGCAACGGCTGCCAGATGTTTGCCGAGCTGGCGGACATCATCCCCGGCGCACAAGACTGGCCGCGTTTCACCACCAACCAGAGCGAGCGCTTTGAGGCGCGCCTGTCGCTGGTGGAAGTGCTGGAGTCGCCCAGCCTGTTCTTCAAGGACCTGGCCGGCATGCGCCTGCCGATTGCCGTGGCCCACGGTGAGGGCTTTGCCAACTTCAAGTACCGCGGCAATGCGGACAAGGCGATTGCAGCCATGCGCTACGTGGATAACAGCGGTGCGGCCACCGAAGCCTACCCGTTCAACCCCAACGGCAGCCCTGGCGGACTGACCGCGGTGACCACGGCCGACGGCCGTTTTACGGCCATGATGCCGCACCCCGAGCGTGTGTTCCGCAACGTGCAGATGAGCTGGACCGACCTGGACCAGAACGCGCACAGCCCGTGGATGCAGCTCTGGCACAACGCGCGCAAGTGGGTGGCCTAAACGCCACTTGGCTTTGGAACTGGCCGCCGTTCGACGCTTCTCTTACCTGGTCCCGGCCGCTGCGGTGGCGGCGCTGGGGGCCTACACCACCATCTCTTGGTGGGCTTTGGCCATGGTTTTGGGAGGTGTGATGTTTGCCTGGGACTGGCTCTGGGGCGACGCCTATCTGCTGCAAGCAGGGACGGGGGCCTGGTTTATAGGTGCCGGTGTTGTGGGTTTGCTGGCGTCGTACTTGTTGGCGCAGCGTTTGGGCCTGGGGGTGGCGGAGTTTCTGGCGTTGGCTTCTGGCGCCGCGCGCAGGGTCCGTTGGCTGTACAACTTGCCCGCCATCGCCGTGGGTAGCATGGTGTACGGCGGGTTGATCCTCAGCAAGGCAGACTGGTAGCACTTTTCGGGCATCCTGGCTGGGCGCCGGGGAATGCGGTAGGCCGCACTCCGTGAATTAGGTTGCTTGGCCTTGTAATCCGGCGAAGTTGCCCAAAATCTGTTGCCTTACCAACCAATTTTCGAGATGACATGTCCGATTTGATCCAGAAGCTGCAATGGCGTTACGCCACCAAAAAGTTCAACCCCGCCAAAGTGGTGCCCCAAGAGAAGCTGGACCGCATTCTGGAGGCGATTCGCCTGACCGCCACCTCCAGCGGCCTGCAGCCCTACGAAGTGTTTGTGGTGACCAGCAAAGAAGTGCGCGAGCGTATCAAACCGATCGCCTGGAACCAGGAGCAAGTCACCGACAGCTCGCACTTGCTGGTGTTTGCCGCCTGGGACAACTACACCGCCGACCGCATCAACACCATGTTTGACCTGGTGAATACCGAGCGTGGCTTCAAGAACGAAGGTTGGGAAAACTACCGCCAGATGCTGCTGGGCATGTACCCCCAGCGCGATGCCGAGGTGAACTACCAACACGCCGCCCGCCAGGCTTACATTGGCCTGGGTACCGCGCTGATTGCTGCCGCTGAAGAGCAGGTGGACGCAACCCCCATGGAAGGGTTCGATCCCAAGGCGCTGGACGAAATTTTGGGTCTGAAGGCCCGCGGCCTGCGCAGCGTGGCGATTCTGCCGCTTGGTTACCGCGCAGACGAGGGTGATTGGTTGGTGAGCCTGAAAAAGGTGCGCCGTGCCCGTGAGCAGTTTGTGACCGAAGTCGCATGATCCACTGGCGCCGCCTGTTCCAGCCACGCAAGCCTGCGTTCTGGCTCATGCTGGCGCTGAATGGGCTGTCCACGGCCCTGGTGTGGATCGTGCAGCACTACCCACTCACCGCATTGGCCAGTCTGGTCATTGCGGTGTTTGCCATTGGCAATGCCTGGTTGGGTTTGCGGCTGGCGTGGCAGCTGTTGTCCACTCCACCCAACCCGCCGCGATGAGCTAGGTCAGCGCCAGCCGTTTGCTGACATCGAGCATGCGGCTGGCCATTACCGCGCCTAGGGCCTGGCTCAGGGCCAAAGCCACGCTGGGGTGTTCGTGCGCGAGCGAGGCAAACCGGGCCAAACCCATCTCCCAGACTTTGCAGTCGCTATAGGCCGCCACCGAGGCATTACGCGGCAAGCCCGAAAAAAAGCTGCCTTCCCCCACCACAGTGCCAGGCCCCAAAATGGCCAGGTGCACCAGGCCTGCGCTGGTTTTGGTGTCCACCTTGAGGTCACCGCTTTCCAGAAAGTACAGGCTTCGCTCCCGGGCACCCTGGGCAATCAGCAGGTGCCCGCGTGGCAAGGTGGCGGGCTGCACGTACTGGGCGAGCACGCTCCAGCGGTAACTCTCCAGGAATTTGCCCAGCCCGCCTTCATCCGTGTTGCGGGCAATGGCCGCCGCCAGCGGGCTGACATCGTGGCTGCCTTGGGGGAGGGGAACGGTCGAAGTCGTCATGCTGCGTCTCCGGTAAAGGACAAAACCCGATGGGTCGCCCAGGGCCTAGGGTAGCGAGACTGGACCGTGGCTGTCCAGTCCCTTCGGATAACACTTCACACAGGCATGGCTCTGCCGCATGGGCATGGGTCTGGCGTCTACCGCTCCTCAGTGGCCGAACTCCTGGCGTGGCCGGGTTTTGTGGAAAGTCATGGGCACGCCCTGCGCGGCCTGCAGCAGCTCCTGGCGGCTCTGGTTGGCCACACTGGGCTTCATCTTGCCCACCACATGCATCTCGCAGGGTTTGCAGTCAAAGCGCAGGGTGAGTTTCTCCTTGCCGTTGATGAGCTGCAGCGGCTCGGCCTTGACCTGGCCCTGCACACCGGTCACGCCCTTGGCCTGTTTGGGGCACAGGCTCAGCGAGAAGCGCACACAGTGTTTGGTGATCATCAGGCTCACTTCGCCCAGCTCTTCCACCGCCTCGTAGGCCGGGGCAATGACCTTGACGCCATGTTTGGCATAAAAGCCGTGGGCGGCCTGGTTGAACACGTTGGCCAGGTAGCTCAGGGTGTCCTCGGGGTAGGCCACAGGCGGCTCCACCGGTGGGGTGGGCGTCAGGCGCTGGAAGCCTGCTGCGCGGGCACGCTCCAGCGCTTCCACCGCCTCACGGCGCAGGGGGTTCAACACCGATGCAGGCACAAACAGGCCCTTAGCCCCCGTCACATCTGCGGAAGTTGCTTCAAAAATCGTAGCACCCAGTTTGCTGATTTGGATTCGGTTGCTGGCATCTGCGGCGGCAGGGTCTTTGGCAGGTTCAGGCCTCAGGTCAGTCTGGGCCGTGCCTACGAAGCCGTCTTCGTCGGTCAGCGTGAGCGCAATGCCCCGCGCCGTCTGCTGCAGGGTGGCCCAGACGCCAATGCGCCGGTCGCTGCTTTTTTTGTCCAGCACGCGGGTCCAGTTCACATCGCGGTTGCGGTTCACCCCCACACCCTTGCGCAGGTCTTTCAGGCCGGGTAGCGGGTCTTTGGGGAAGACGCGCCACAGGCCCTTGGCTGCGTTCAGGGCCTCTGCGCGGTTGATGGCCAGGCCCACCAACTCCTTTTGCAGGTCGTAGTAGCACAGGCCATCGCCGTTGCTGAGCGCCTGGTTGCGGTCGTTCAGTTCCAGCTCCACGCTGTCGGTGTTGACCTTGGTGACAAAACCAATGGTCTGGCCCGGGTTCTTGGGGCTGTCGAAGGCGCCGATGTCAATTTGGCGGCCCTGCACAAAGTAGTCGGTGAACTCGCGGTTGAAGTTCTGGTTCGGGTCGGGCTCGAAGGTGAACGTGGTGATGCCGCTGCTGCTACGTGCCAACGGTTGGTCCGAGTCTTGGCGGTCTTCGATCAGGCGGTCCAGCAGCTTGCGGTAATGGGCGGTGATGTTTTTCACATAACCCATGTCCTTGTAACGGCCCTCGATCTTGAAGCTGCGGATACCCGCGTCCACCAGTGCGGCCAGGTTCTCGCTCTGGTTGTTGTCCTTCATGGACAGCACATGCTTGTCGTGGGCTACAAAGCGGCCCTTGTCGTCCACCACCTGGTAGGGTAGGCGGCAGGCCTGGCTACATTCGCCGCGGTTGGCGCTGCGCCCGGTGTGGGCCGCGCTGATGTAACACTGGCCGCTGTAGGCCACACACAGGGCACCGTGGATGAAAAACTCCAGCGTGCACTTTTCAGGATCAGTGGCGGCGCGGATGGCGGCGATCTGTTGGGTGGTGAGTTCACGCGCCAGCACGATCTGGGAGAGGCCTACGTCCTGTAGAAAACGCGCTTTTTCAGGCGTGCGGATGTCGGTCTGGGTACTGGCATGCAGTTGCAGCGGTGGCATATCGATGGCCAGCAGGCCCATGTCCTGCACGATCAGGGCATCGACCCCGGCTTCATAGAGCTGCCAGGCCTGCTGGCGCGCGGGCTCCAGCTCGTCATCCCGCAGGATGGTGTTCATGGTCACGAAGATGCGGCTGTTGAAACGGTGCGCATGCTGTGCCAGGCGCGCGATGTCGGCCACGCTGTTGTCGGCGCTGGACCGCGCCCCAAAACCGGGGCCGCCGATATAGACCGCATCGGCTCCGTGGTTGACGGCTTCGATGCCGATGTCTGCCGTACGTGCAGGTGCCAAAAGTTCGAGTTGAAAATCTTGCAAAGACATGGCTTGGGATTATCCCAGCCTCCGATCCCAGGCGGTACACTGCGGCGCTTCCCATGGCCCAAGTTCCCACACCCGCACCCTCCACCCATTGGCCCCGCGTGGCCGTGTTATGGCTCAGCGGCATTCTGGCCGCCATGCAATTTGCCAAGATTGCTGTGGCTTTTGTCGAGCTGCAAAACCACTACGCGGCAAGCGCCGCGAGCATGGGCTGGGTGTTGTCGACCGTGGGCATGGTGGGCCTCTTGCTGGGGGTGACCATGGGGCTGCTGGCCCCGCGCATCGGCTACCGGCGCCTGCTGGTGGGCGGTTTGGGCCTGGGGGCGCTGCTTGCCTTGTCTCAATCATTCTTGTTGCCCTTGCCCTGGTTTTGGGCCAGCCGCGTGCTCGAAGGGGCCTCGCATCTGGCCGTGGTGGTGGCCGCGCCCACCCTCATGGCCGCCAGCGCCGCGCCGCAGCACCGGGCCATTGCCATGGGGCTGTGGAGCACCTTTGTTGGCGTGGCCTTTGCCATTACCGGTGCGGCGGGGCTGCCTTTTATTGACCGTTTTGGGCTCGCAGCCCTGTTCCAGGTCCATGCGTTGGGCTTGGCGGTGGTGGCTGTGGCGGTCGCGCTACTTTTGCCCGCCGATGTGCTGCGCCAACGCGCACCAGGGGCGCCTGCCCAGTGGCAGCCAATGCCCCTGCACCTGCAGGCCCTGCTGCGACAACATATTCACATCTATACACGCTGGACCACCGCTTTGCCGGGCCTGTGTTTTCTGGGCTACACCGGCATGGCGGTGGCGCTGCTGACCTTTTTGCCCCAGCAGGGCGGGGCAGACCGGGTTTGGCTTGCTGCCACCTTGCCGTTAACCGGGGTGGCTGGTACGTTTTGCGCCGGCTGGGTGGCGCAGTACTGGTTGTCACCGCTGCGCCTGACGCGCTGGGCTTTTGTCTCGGTCGGGGTGAGTGGCCTGGCCTGGGGCCTGGGGTTGTGGGCGGGCTGGTGGGTGGCACCGGTGGCGCTGGTGCTCATGTTTGCGGCCGGACTAGCAGGGGGCAGCTCGTTTGCGCTGATTCCTTTTCTGAACGAGGAGCCCGCCCAGCAGGCCCGCGCCAATGGCGCCGTGGCGCAAATGGGTAACCTGGGCGCTACGCTGGGCCCTCCCTGTTTTGCATTGGCCATCAGTGGTCTGGGAGGCAGTGGCCTGGCGTTGTGTGTGCTGCTGTGCGCCAGTTTCGGGCTCTCCCTGAGCCTGTGGGGCACGGCCCAGCAGAGGCGTGGCGCTGCATGAAGCCTTTGCGCCACGCCAGTGTTGACGTGCTGCGCGGCGTGGCCATGCTGTGGATGACGGTTTATCACTTCTGTTTTGACCTGCAAAACGCGGGTTTGATACAGCAAAACTTTTACACCGATCCGGTGTGGACATGGCAGCGCACTTTCATTCTGAGCCTGTTTTTGTTGTGCGCCGGGGCCGGGCAGGCGCTGGCCGGCCAACAAGGCCAGCGCTGGCCCCAGTTCTGGCGACGCTGGGGGCAAATTGCCCTGTGTGCGCTGCTGGTCACGGCGGGTTCTGCGCTCATGTTTCCCAACAGCTACATCTACTTTGGCGTACTGCACGGCATGGCCGTGATGCTGCTGATCGCGCGCCTTACCGTGCACTGGGGCCGCTGGCTCTGGTGGCTGGGGGCGCTGGCAATTGCTATGCAATACATAGCTGCTCGCGCAATGGATACGGGCTGGTTGGCCACTTTCTTTAATGAAAAACCGCTCAACTGGTTGGGCTTGATCAACACCAAACCCATCACCGAGGACTATGTTCCGCTGGTCCCATGGATGGGTGTCATGTGGTGGGGCGTGGCCGCCACCCAGTGGTGGCTGCGCCGGCGGTTAGCTGGCCCGGCCTGGGTGCCTGGGCCAGCCCTGCGTCCGCTGGCCTGGCTGGGAGCCTGGAGCCTGAGTTACTACATGCTGCACCAGCCGGTGCTGCTGGCACTGCTGTGGCTCGCCGCCTAACGTACCGCCCGGCGCGGCTGTAGCAGTTGCTGGTTTTGCTCGGCGTCCAGCAGCTGCGCGCGCAAGCCGGCGATAGCGCTGGCGTGGAGTTGGGAGACACGGGATTCGCTCAGGCCCATCCGCGTACCGATCTCGTGCATCTTGTGCTCCTCCACGTAATACAGGTTGAGTAATTCCTGCATCTGCGCATTAAGTGCCCGCAGGCTGCTGGCCAGTGCCTTGCGAAACACCGAGCGTTCCAGCAGCACCAGCGGGTCGGTATCGCTGCCTGCACATTGCTCCAGGTAGCCGTGCATGTCGGCGTTTTCGGCCAGGTCGTCCAGCGAGACCAGCAAATACCCATGCGCTTGCTGCAGCAGCTGGCGGTAGTCCTCCAGCGCCATGTCCATGGCTTGGGCCACTTCGCCTTCGGCTGGGGCACGCCCCAATTGGTGGCCTAGCTGCTGCAGGGTTTGCTCTACCAGCCGCATGCTGCGGCGTACCTGGCGGGTGGCGGGGTCCAGGGCCCGCAGGCCGTCGATCATCGCCCCGCGGGCGCGCTGGGCCAGGTAATGCTCAAACTCCGCCCCAGATGTCTCCCGCGTGGTGCGAATGATGGCGTCTATCAGCCCTAGCATGCCGTCCTGCACCAGATCGTCCGTCAGTACATTGGGAGGCATGCCGTGGGCCAGGGAGCGCGCAATCTTGCCCACCAGCGGGCTGTGCTGGCGCACCAGCTGCTGGTCATCCGGGTGGCTAAGGTCGGGTTTGCGGCTCATAAAAACGACGGGCAAAGAAAAAGCGCGGCCGGGACCGCGCTTTGACTGTAATGCTTCGCAGAAAGCCCGGGGAATTATTCCACCTTGGCTTTGGCGCGCAGGTCTTCCTGGAACTTGCCCATCTTCTGCTGGGTCAGCTGTTGGGCGATCTGGGGCTTCACGTCCTCCAGCTTGGGCAACTGGGGATCGCGGATGTCTTCGAGACGGATGATGTGATAACCAAACTGGGTCTTCACCGGGGTCTCGGTGGTTTTGCCCTTGGCCAAAGCTACCAATGCGTCCGAGAACTCTTTCACGTAGTTGCTGGGGTTGGCCCAATCCAGGTCACCGCCATTGGCGCCGGAGCCGGGGTCCTTGGAATCTTTCTTGGCGATGTCTTCAAACTTGCCGCCCTTTTTCAGCTTGGCGATGATGGCCTTGGCCTGGTCTTCTTTTTCGACCAGGATGTGGCGGGCGCGGTATTCTTT
Source organism: Rhodoferax sp. XS2R6 (assembly GCF_056521365.1). Taxonomy (NCBI): domain Bacteria; kingdom Pseudomonadati; phylum Pseudomonadota; class Betaproteobacteria; order Burkholderiales; family Comamonadaceae; genus Rhodoferax; species Rhodoferax sp. XS2R6. Next base: position 865,779 of record NZ_JBWMAY010000002.1, read on the forward strand.
GCCAGCGTTGGTCGCAGCAAACTTGTCGTACTCGGCCTTGATTTCTTCATCGGTCACCGGGTTCTTCTTCTGGAAGTCGGCAAACAGTTCCCGAATCAGGATGGACTGGCGGGTCAGTTCCAACTGGTTCTTGTAGTCATCGGTGGCGTCCAGGCCGCGGGCCTGGGCTTCCTGCACGAAGATTTCGCGGGCGATGATTTCTTCCTTCAGCTGGCCTTGCATTTCGGGCGTCACGGGACGGCCGGAGCGCTTCACCTGTTCGGCCAAGGCATCCACGCGGGACTTGGGAACGGCTTTGCCGTTCACGATAGCGATGTTCTGGGCCATGGCGACCGAGGCAGCGCTCAGTAGCGCAGCGGCGGCCAGGGCGGTCAAAATGTGCTTCTTCATACCGTTTCCTTCAGGGATACTTTTATCAAGTGGGGGTGCTGCCAGAGGGCGAGTCTTCGGCCTCAATGGCCAGGGCATGCAAGCCCTGATCAATGAAATCTTGCAGCGCATCATACACAAGGCGATGGCGCGCCACACGGCTCTTACCTGTAAACAATTGTGAAGCGATACGCACCCGAAAGTGGGTACCAAAACCCGTGTCATTGGCACCTACATGGCCGGCGTGTTGGTAGCTTTCGTCCAGCACTTCCAGGCGGCTAGGGGCCAGCCGTTCTTGCAGGCGAATCTGCAGGTTGGCGGCGGTGGGGATGGCGGTCATGGTGCGGGTTTGTCCTGGGATGCTTCGTCCCCCTTGAGATAGGGCGAAATGTACAGCCCCTGCCCAATGATGAACACCAGCGGAAACACATAACCCCAGAGCTTGAAGTTCACCCAGGTCTCGGTGCTGTAGTACAGCACCACATAGGCATTGATGGCCGCCATGAACAAGGTATAGACAATCCACGCCACATTGAGCCTGTGCCAGATGCTGTCGGGCAGCTCCAGCTGGCTGCCCAGCAGCAACTTGAGGAAGTTTTTCTTCAGGCCCCAGACGGCCACCGCCAGGGCAATGCCCATGACGGTGTACAGCACCGTGGGTTTCCACTTGATGAAGCGGTCGTCGTGCAGCGCCAAGGTCATGGCGCCAAAGCCCAAAATCAGCACCAGTGTGATCTTGTGCATGACCTGGAGCTTGCGGTCCATGCCGTAAATCACGGCCATCTGCAACACGGTGGCACCCATGAGCACGGCAGTACCCACGTAGATGTCGTAAAACTTGTAGGCGCCGACGAACAGCAGGATGGGGAAAAAGTCGAGGAAGGTTTTCATGCAGGCGTGAAGTGTAGCGAGGCCGAGTTCATGCAATAACGCAGGCCGGTGTCGGTGGGGCCGTCATCAAACACATGGCCCAGGTGCGCGCCGCACTGGCTGCACACGGTTTCCACCCGCCGCATGCCGTGGCTGGTGTCGGTGATTTCCTTAATGGCGCCGGGGACGGCCAGCGAGAAGCTGGGCCAGCCGCAGTGCGCGTCGAACTTGGTCTCGGAATCAAACAGTGTGTTGCCGCAGCAGATGCAGTGGTAGCTGCCATCGGCCCACTGGCGTTCGTACTTGCCGCTGAACGGGCGCTCGGTGGCGGCGTGGCGCGTCACCTGAAAGGCCGCGGGTTCGGCGCCTTTCTCGGCCAGCAGGGCCTTCCATTCGTCGTCGGTTTTGGTCACGGGGTACGTCATAGAGGTTCCTTGGTTAAGTCTTGTTTTCCCGCCGGGCCGTCCCAAGGGAAGACATGCCCCCTTGGGGGACAGCGACCCGCAGAGCGGTGGAGCGTGGGGGCCACATCCTCAGGAGCTGCAGCTGATGGCGATGCTGCCCGCCCAGTCGGGTGGGAAGTCGGCCCAGGCCGCGTGCTCCTCGTGTTCGTCGAACGGGTGCTCCAAAACTTTCAGCAAATCGGCGACCACGGTGAAATCCTTGCGCTTGGCGGCTTGGATGGCCTCTTCGCCCAAATGGTTCCGCAGCACGTACCTGGGGTTGGTTTTAAGCATCAAATTGGCCGCTAGCCCCCGTGGAATATGCGCGAGCAGCTCTGAATACGATAGCAGCCAGGCATCAAACCCGGTCCTGTCCAGAAACAGGTCACGCACCGAGGCGTAGTCCGCGCGCTGCTCGCGCGCCCAGTGGCTCAGGCGGCGCCAGAAGATGGTGAAGTCCACCTTGTCGGCCGCCAGCAATTTCAGAATGTCTTCGATCAGCGGGCGGTGCGCCTCCTGCAGCTCGGCAAAGCCCAGTTTGGCGGCCATGCGTTGGGCAAATGCCAGCGGGTAAATGGCTTTGAAGGTTTCCAGCGCTGCAATGGCTTGTTCCTGCTCTGCTATCAGCGGCATCAGCGCCTGGCCCAGGCAAAACAGGTTCCAGTACGCCACATTGGGTTGTTTGTAAAAGGCGTAACGACCCTGGTGGTCCGAATGGTTGCAGATGTGGCCGGGGTCGTAGGCGTCCATGAACTGGAAGGGGCCGTAGTCAATCGTCAGCCCCAGGATGCTCATGTTGTCGGTGTTCATCACCCCGTGGCAAAAGCCTACAGACTGCCACTGCGCCACCATTTGCGCGGTGCGCTCGGTCACCGCGGCCAGCAGGCACACATAGGGGTTGCCGCCCCAGCGCGCATCGGTGCGGCATTCGGGGTAGTGGTGGTCGATCACAAAGTCGGCCAGCACCTTGAGCTGGTCGTGGTGCCCGTGGTGGCAAAAATGCTCGAAATGGCCAAAGCGGATAAAGCTGGGTGCCAGGCGTGTGACCACGGCCGCGGTCTCCATCTCTTCGCGGCGCACCGGCGCGTCCGAACCCGTCACGCACAGCGCACGCGAGGTGGGGATGCCCAGACCGTGCATTGCCTCGCTGCCCAAAAATTCTCGGATGCTGCTGCGCAGCACGGCCCGGCCATCCCCCATGCGGGAAAACGGTGTCAGTCCCGCGCCTTTGAGCTGCACCTCCCATCCCGGTGTTTCGCCCAGCAGGATGGCGCGGCCATCGCCCAACTGGCCGGCCCACTGGCCAAACTGGTGGCCGCTGTAAACACTGGCCAGTGACAGCCCACCCGCGAGCGGACGGTTGCCGGTAAAGGCTTGCAGGGCGTCGTCCGACTGCAGCCACTGCGGCCCCAGGCCCCAGGCCTGCGCGGCGCTGCTGCTGCGGCCCACCCAGTAGGGGGCAGGCAAGGGGGTGGGGGAGAGTGCGGCGTAAAAGTCATCGCCCAGCGTGGCAAAGCGATTGACCCAGGACAGACCCACCTCCAGTGGGTCGTCCAGATGTGACGAAATAGGCATGGCTGAATTGTCCCGCATATGACTAATGCAGGCCTTTTTCAGGGGCTTGCTGGGATTACCATGCGGCGACGCGTAGGCGACACCCGTCGCGGCGCCCAGCGATCGTCCAAATAATTACAGAGGTGACCCATGTTAGGTTTGATGCAAAGCCAGCAACTGCTGATTTCTACCCTGATTGATTTTGCAGAGCGCCACCATGGCGAGGGTGAAGTGGTGTCACGTCGAGTGGAAGGGGATATCCACCGCACCACCTACAAAGAAGTGGCGGTGCGCGCCCGCAAGGTGGCCCATGCATTGGACCAGTTGGACCTTGCGTTCAGCGACCGCGTAGCCACGCTGGCCTGGAATGGCTACCGCCACCTGGAGCTGTACTTTGGTGTGAGCGGCTCGGGCCGCGTGTTGCACACGCTGAACCCGCGCCTGCACCCCGACCAGATCGTCTGGATTGCCAACCACGCGGAAGACCAGGTGCTGTGTTTTGACATGACCTTCCTGCCCATCGTCATGGCCGTGCACAGCCGCTGCACCACCATCAAACATTTCATTGCGTTGTGCGACGCGGACAAGCTGCCCGCCGACACCGGCATCCCTGGTCTGCAAAGTTACGAAGCCTGGATGGGGGGCCAACCCGAGCAATACAGCTGGCCCGAGTTTGACGAAAACTCGGCATCGAGCATGTGTTACACCAGTGGCACCACCGGCAACCCCAAGGCGGCGCTGTACAGCCACCGCTCCACCATCCTGCATGCGTTCTCCGGTGCGCTGCCCGATGCCCTCAACATGAGCGCGCGCGATTCGGTGCTTCCCGTCGTTCCCATGTTCCACGTCAACGCCTGGGGGCTGCCGTATTCCGCCGCCATGACCGGTGCCAAACTGGTATTCCCCGGCCCCGCCATGGACGGCAAGTCCATCTTTGAGCTGATTGAATCCGAGAAGGTCAGCTTTGCTGCCGGTGTGCCCACGGTGTGGCAAATGATGCTGGCGCACATGCAGTCTGCCAGTCTCAAGTTCTCCACCCTCAAACGCACCGTGATTGGCGGTTCGGCCTGTCCACCGGCCATGATCACTGCGTTCAACGACGTGTACGGTGTGGAAGTGCTGCACGCCTGGGGCATGACGGAGATGTCACCGCTGGGTACGGTGTGCACGCTCAAGAACAAACACCTGCCCATGGACTCGGCCGACAAGATGAAGGTGCGCCTGAAGCAGGGCCGCGGTATTTATGGCGTGGACATGAAGATCGTGGACGAGGCTGGTGCAGAGCTGCCCTGGGATGGCAAGGCCTATGGCGACCTGCTGGTCAAAGGCCCCTGGATCATCAGTGAATATTTCAAAGGCGAGGGCGGTTCGCCGCTGGTGGATGGCTGGTTCCCCACGGGTGATGTGGCCACCATCGACCCCGATGGTTATATGCAAATCACCGACCGCAGCAAGGACGTGATCAAGTCCGGCGGCGAATGGATCAGCTCGATTGATGTGGAGAACATTGCCATGGCCCACCCCGCCGTGGCCATGGCCGCGTGCATCGGCATGAAGCACCCCAAATGGGACGAGCGCCCCATCATTGCGGTGGTCAAGAAGCCTGGCAGCGATGTCACACGCGATGAGTTGCTCGCCTTTTACGAAGGTAAAACAGCGAAGTGGCAGGTGCCCGACGACGTGGTGTTTGTGGATGCAATTCCGCTGGGCGGCACGGGCAAGATGCAGAAGAGCAAGTTGCGTGAAATGCTGCGGGACTACTGCTTGCCCGCGCTCTAAAACAGTGCGCGCAGTCGCATGGGTGATACCTCTTGGTGGAAACCCTTGCGCTGCACTGCACAAATAAATGTACGCTGCGCAGGCTTGAGTTTTACAGGAGACAAACCATGACAACCACACTCAAATTCATCGCTGCAGCTGCCTTGGTGGTCTGTGCCCAAAATGCCCTCGCGCAAAAAGGCGAGACCGTCAAAATCGCCTGGATCGACCCCTTGTCCGGCTTGATGGCGCCCGTGGGCACCAACCAGCTCAAGAGCTTTCAGTTCTTTGCCGAAAAGTTCAGCACCAACAACCCTGCAGGCGTCAAATTTGAAGTCATTGGCATTGACAACAAACTCAGCCCCACCGAGAGCCTGAACGCACTCAAGTCGGCCCTGGACCAGGGCGTGCGTTACATCACGCAGGGCAATGGCTCGGCCGTGGCCGGTGCGCTGATTGACGCTGTGGCCAAACACAACGAACGCAACCCCGGCAAGGAAGTCATCTTCCTCAACCACTCCGCCGTGGACCCCGATTTCACCAACAGCAAGTGCAACTACTGGCACTTCCGTTTTGACGCAGACACCTCCATGAAGATGGAAGCCATGACCACCTTCATGGCCGATAAAAAAGACGTGAAAAAAGTCTACCTGCTGAACCAAAACTACTCGCATGGTCAGCAGGTGTCGCGCTACGCCAAAGAGACCCTGGCCCGCAAGCGCCCGGACGTGCAAATCGTCGGCGACGACCTGCACCCCCTGGCCCAGGTGCGCGACTTTTCGCCCTACATCGCCAAGATCAAGGCCTCGGGTGCCGACACGGTGATCACCGGCAACTGGGGGTCTGACTTGGCCCTGCTGGTCAAGGCAGCCAACGAAGGCGGCTACACCGGCAGCTTCTACACCTACTACACCGGGGTGAGCGGTACGCCCACCGCGCTGGGCGCCAACTCTGCCGGCCGTGTCTACCAGATCGCGTACAGCCACTACAACATGGGTGGCCAGATGGACAAGTGGACAGCCGACTTCAAGACCAAGTTCAACGACGACTTCTACACCGGCTCCGTCATCCACATTTACACCGCACTGAGCGAAGCCATGGCCAAGGCCAAGTCCACCGATCCCGTCAAGGTGGCGGTAGCCTTGGAAGGCATGAAGTTCAAGAGCTACAACGGTGAGGTGGAAATGCGCAAGACCGACCACCAACTGCAGCAGCCCCTGTACATGACCGTATGGCAAAAGGCGGACAAGAAGTACCCCTACAGCCCTGAAAACACCGGCATGACCTTGGCCCCGGTCAAAACCTTCGAGTCTTACGTGTCCAGCACCCCCACCAGCTGCCAGATGAAGCGCCCTGGCTAAGCGGTCATCGGTGTAGCGTACGCAGGCCCGACCCGGTCATCCTTGTCGGGCCTTTTTTTGGGTGGATGCCCTGTGCATCTGCCGCGGGTTGAAAGGTAGTTAGCGGATGGAGTTTTTCATCATTTCGATGCTGAACGGTTTGAGCTACGGGCTCCTGCTGTTCATGCTCAGCGCCGGCCTGACGCTGATCCTCAGCATGATGGGCGTGCTCAACTTTGCGCACGCCAGCTTTTACATGGTGGGGGCCTACCTGGGCTACACCGTGTCGGGCTGGGTCGGCTTTTGGCCTGCGCTGGTGGTGGCCCCGTTGGTGGTGGGCGCCATGGGCGCAGTATTTGAGCGTGTGGCCCTGCGCAAAGTGCACAAGTTTGGCCACGTGCCCGAACTGCTGATTACCTTTGGCCTGTCCTACATCCTGCTGGAACTGGTGCAACTGATCTGGGGCCGCACTGCGCTCGAATTCAAGCCACCCCTCTCACTGCAAGGCCCGGCCTTTACGCTGGTGAACCATGCGGTGAACGGCCTGCAACTGGTATGGGGCGCTGCACCGGCCGAGCTGTGCGCGGCAGCCGATACGGCGGTGCGCGTGGTGTGTTCGCCATTTCCCATGACGCGTGGTTTCATGATGGTGATTGCGCTGCTGATGCTGCTGGCACTTTGGCTCATGTTGACGCGCACCCGCATTGGCCTGGTCATCCAGGCGGCATTGACCCATCCTGAAATGGTGGAGTCCCTGGGCCACAACGTACCCCGCGTCTTCATGCTGGTGTTTGGCGTAGGCACGGGGCTTGCCGGCTTGGCCGGCGTCATCGGTGGCAGCACCTTTGTGACCGAGCCGGCCATGGCAGCCACTGTGGGCTCCGTTATCTTTGTCGTGGTGGTGGTGGGTGGCATGGGCTCGCTGTCCGGTGCCTTTCTGGCGTCGGTGCTGATTGGTGTGATCCAGACCTTTGCTGTGGCGTTTGACTACTCGCTGCTCGATGTGTTGCCACGCCTGGGTGTGCAGGTCAGCGACACGCTGCGCAACAACTCGGTGGCCAAGCTCACCATTGCCCAGGTAGCGCCCATCTTGCCCTACCTGTTTTTGGTATTAATTTTGATATTCAGGCCCAAGGGATTGCTTGGCACCCGGGAAGGCTGATCCATTTATGCAAGCTAGCAAGCGTTATTACGCCTTCAAACCCCTGAATGTGGGGCGCATCCTGGTGTGGGGCCTGTTTGCCCTGCTGCTACTGGTGTCTCCGCGTGTGTTCACCAGCGGTCTGTCCATCACCATGCTCTCGCAGATGGGCATTGCCATCATTGCCTGCCTGTCTTACAACATGCTGCTGGGGCAGGGCGGCATGCTGAGTTTTGGCCATGCGGTGTACACCGGCCTGGGCTCTTACATGGCTATCCACGCGCTCAATGCTGCGGGTGCAGGCACCTGGGCCATCCCGGTAAGCCTGGTCCCGCTGGTGGGCGGTGTAGCCGGCATGGGCTTTGCCGCCTTGTTGGGTTATGTCACCACACGCAAGTCGGGCACCACCTTCGCCATGATCACGCTGGGCATGGCCGAGCTGGTGTTTGCCATGTCGCTGATGTTCTCCGAGTTTTTTGGTGGCGAGGCCGGTGTGTCGGCCAACCGCGTGGTTGGGCAGCCTTTTTTCGGCATCACCTTTGCGCCCGCGGTGCAGGTGTACTACCTGATCGCGGCCTACACCTTTGTGGCGGTGGCCGCCATGTTTGCCTTCACCGGTACGCCGCTGGGCCGCATGCTCAACGCCGTGCGCGACAACCCGGAGCGTGTGGAGTTCATCGGTTACAACCCGCAGCGCATCCGCTACACGGCCTTCATCATTGCGGGCTTTTTTGCCGGCATATCTGGCGGTCTGGCGGCGCTGAACTTCGAAATCGTCACGGCCGAGGTGGTGGGCGCATCGCGTTCGGGTGCCTACCTGCTGTTCACCTTTCTGGGCGGCGCGACCTTCTTCTTCGGTCCCATCCTCGGTGCTGTGCTCATGGTGCTGGCCTTTGTGCTGCTTAGCGAGTTCACCAAAGCCTGGTTGCTGTACCTGGGCCTGATCTTCCTGTTCATGGTGATGTATGCCCCGGGTGGCATTGCCAGCCTGATCATGATGAATCTGCGCGTGGCCAAGTTCGGCAAGCTGGGCCGCCTGTGGGTCAGCTACATGGGCTTGGCGGGCACGGCCCTGGTGGCCTTGGCTGGCGCGGGCGCCATGGTCGAAATGGTCTACCACCAGCAACTTAATGCGGCCCTGGGGCCGGAGCTGCGTTTTCTGGGGGCCACGCTCAACGCCACCAGTCTCAACAGCTGGTTTGGATCATTGTTGGTGCTGGTCACTGGGGTCGCCCTGTTTGAGCTGGTGCGCCGCCAGTTCAGCCGCGACTGGAGCGAAATCCAGGAAGAGATTGAAAAAGAAACCCAGCGGAGGGACGCCCTGTGAGCGCAACACCCCACCAGACGCCGGCACTGGAACTGCGCGACCTGCGCAAAAGCTTTGGCAAGTCTGAAATCATCCGTGGTGTCAACCTGGCCGTACAGGCCGGCGAGCGCGTGGCCATCATCGGCCCCAACGGTGCCGGCAAGTCCACGCTGTTCAACCTGATCAGCGGGCGGTTCGAGTCCAGCAGTGGCGACGTGTTGCTCAGTGGCCAACGCATCAACGGCAAAAAACCGTTCGAGATCAACCGCCTGGGCCTCTCGCGCAGCTTCCAGATCACCAACATCTTCCCCAAGCTCAGCGTGTTCGAAAACCTGCGCTGTGGTGTGCTCTGGAGCCTGGGCTACAAGTACACCTTCCTGAAGTTTCTGGTGGACCTGGACGACGCCAACGAGCGCGCCGAAGAGCTGATGACCATGATCAAACTCGACCGAAAACGCGATGTATTGGCCATGAACCTGACCTACGCCGAACAACGTGCACTGGAAATTGGCGTCACCATTGGCGGCGGCGCCAATGTGATCTTGCTGGACGAGCCTACCGCGGGCATGAGCAAAAGCGAAACCGGGCGCTTTGTGGGCCTGATCAAAGAAGTGACCGAGGGCAAGACCCTGCTGACGGTGGAGCATGACATGGGTGTGGTGTTTGGCCTGGCCGACAAAATAGCCGTGGTGGTCTACGGCGAGGTGATTGCCTTTGACACGCCCGAAGCCGTGCGCGCCAATCCACGTGTGCAGGAAGCCTACCTGGGCTCCTCGGTGGCCGACGCGCAGGCGGGAGGACACTGACTATGTTGAGCATCAAAAATCTGCACGCCTTCTACGGCAAAAGCCATGTGTTGCATGGCGTGGACATGGCGGTAGGCGAGGGCGAAATTGTTGCCCTGTTGGGGCGCAACGGCTCGGGCCGCTCCACCACGGCCAAGGCCATCATGGGTTTGGTGGAGTGTGAGGGCTCGGTGCAGTGGAAAGGCCAGGAAACCCGCGGCAAAGAGGCCTTTGAGATCGCCCACCTCGGCATCGGTTATGTGCCTGAAAACCGCGACATCTTTCCCAAACTCACGGTGCAGCAAAACCTGCTGCTCGGGCAAAAACGCAGCAAAAAGCAGGGCCGCTGGAGCTTTGACGACATGTACGCCATGTTCCCGCGCCTGAAAGAACGGGAACACACCGAAGCCGGTGTTTTGTCCGGTGGCGAGCAGCAAATGCTGACCCTGTGCCGGACCCTCATGGGTGACCCGGACCTCATCATCATTGACGAACCCACCGAAGGCCTGGCGCCCAAGATCGTGGAGCTGGTCGCCCAGTACCTCAAAACGCTGCGGGATCGCGGTATCTCGGTGCTGCTGATCGAACAGAAGCTCACCATCGCCATGGCCATCTCGGACCGCTGCCTGGTCATGGGCCACGGCAGCATTGTGTTTGAAGGTACGCCCCAGGCGCTGCGCGAAGACAGCTACACGCGCAAAGAGTGGCTGGAGGTCTAAGGGATAACCCTTGGTTTGTCCCACGTGGGACAAAAGCGCTTGGAATGGCAGGCAAAGCACCTACAATCGCAAAAAAGAACGATCGTTCTATTTTCTTCTCTGGCTCCACCTTTTCAAGGAACGAAAGCATGACCGCCCAGTACCAAGTCCATGGCGATATCGCCGTCATCACGCTGAACAACCCGCCCGTCAACGGCCTGGGCTTGTCCACCCGGCAAGGCATTGCAGACGGCATGGCCCAGGCCAACGCCGATGCTGCGGTCAAGGCCATCGTGATCACTGGTGCTGGCAAGGCGTTTTCGGGCGGTGCAGACATCAAGGAATTTGGCAAACCCACCGCTCTGCAGGAGCCCAACCTGATCAGCGTGATCGGCGTGTTGGAAGCCTCTGGCAAACCTGTGGTGGCAGCCATCCACACCGTGGTCATGGGCGGCGGGCTGGAACTGGCCCTGGGTTGCCACTACCGCATTGCCGCCCCTGGCACCAGCGTGGCCCTGCCCGAAGTGAAGCTGGGCTTGCTGCCTGGCGCCGGCGGCACGCAGCGCCTGCCGCGCGTGCTGGGTGTAGAGCCCGCACTGAACATGATCGTCAGCGGTGAAACCGTCAAGAGCGACATGCTGGTTATGGCCCCCGGCCAGAAGCTGTTCGACAAGTTGTCCGCGTCGGCCGAGAGCGTGCTGGAAGAGGCGATGGCCTTTGCGCGTGAAAAGGCGGATGTGCGGCCCTTGCCGCTGGTGCGCGACCTGAAGTGCAAGCACCCCATGGGCGATGCCTACTTCCAGTTTGCCCGCAACATGGTCAAGGGCATGAGCAAAAACTTCCCCGCACCCGCCCTGTGCGTGGACGCTGTGGAAGCCGCTACCAAAAAGAAGTTTGACGAGGGCATGGCCGTAGAGCGTGACATCTTCATCAAGCTCATGTGGACGGCTGAGAGCAAGTCTTTGCGCCACCTGTTTTTGGCTGAACGTGCAGCATCAAAAATGGCCGATGTGCCCGCAGATACTGCGCAACGCGCTATCAACTCTGTAGCAGTCATTGGTGCTGGCACCATGGGTGGCGGCATTGCCATGAACTTCTTGAACGCGGGCATCCCGGTCAAGATGCTGGAGATGAAGCAGGAAGCGCTGGACCGCGGCATTGCCACCATCCGCAAAAACTACGAAGCCCAGGTCGCCAAGAAGAAACTCAAACAAGACAAGTACGAGCAGCGCATGAGCCTGCTGAGCACCACGCTGAGCTACGACGAGCTAAACACTGCCGACATGGTGATCGAAGCCGTGTTTGAAGAGATTGGCGTGAAGGAAGCCGTGTTCAAGGAGCTGGACCGCGTGATGAAGCCCGGTGCCATCCTGGCGTCCAACACTTCCACGCTGGACGTGAACAAGATTGCGGCTTTCACCAAGCGCCCCGAAGACGTGGTGGGCCTGCACTTCTTCAGCCCCGCCAACGTGATGAAGCTGCTGGAAGTGGTGCGCGGCGAGAAGACTGCCAAGGACGTGATGGCCACCGTCATGAGCCTGGCCAAGAAGATCAAGAAGACCGCTGTGGTGTCTGGCGTGTGCGACGGCTTCATCGGCAACCGCATGATCGAACAGTACGGTCGCCAGGGTGGCTTTTTGCTGGACGAAGGTTGCACCCCCGCGCAGGTGGACAAAGCCATGGAAAAGTTTGGCATGGCCATGGGCCCGTTCCGCATGGGCGATCTGGCCGGCAACGACATTGGCTGGGCCATTCGCAAGCGCCGCTACACCGAGCAGCCTGACATGAAATACAGCAAGACTGCCGACCTGCTGTGCGAAAAAGGCCGCTTTGGCCAGAAGACCGGTGCCGGCTGGTACGACTACGTGCCCGGCAAGCGCGACGCCATCCCCAATGCCGAGGTGGTGGCCATGATTGAAGAACACCGCAAGAGCCTGGGCATCACGCCCCGCAAGATTTCGGACGAAGAAATCGTGCAACGCCTGGTGTTCAGCCTGGTGAACGAGGCCGCCCACATCCTGGAAGAGGGCATTGCTGCCAAGGCCAGCGACATCGACATCGTCTACATCTTTGGCTACGGCTTCCCCGCACACCGCGGCGGCCCCATGAACTACGCCGACGAAGTGGGCCTGTTCAACGTGGTGCAAGCCATGAACCGTTTTGCCCAGAATCCGCTGGACGACGCCAAGTTCTGGCAGCCCGCGCCGCTGTTGGCCAAGCTGGCAGCCGAAGGCAAAACCTTTAACTGACAGGCCACCGCACCATGGCCAAGAAAATAGCGTGGGCTGTGCTGGCTTTGTTGCTGGGTGTGGTGGCCGTCCTGGCCATTAACACCCTGCGCAAGGGCTCGCGCCAGCTCGACGTGCCGCCTGTGCCTGTGCTGGCCGTGGACGAAGCCAGCGCCGCCCAGCGCCTGGGTGAGGCAGTGCGCCTGCGCACCATCTCTTCGCGCAGCGATGCCAACCTGAGCGCGGACCAGTTCAAGCAACTGCATGCGCTGCTGCAGGCCAAGTTTCCCAAAACCCACGCCGCCCTCAAGCGCGAGGTGGTGGGCGGGCTGAGCCTGCTCTACACCTGGCCTGGCAGCAAACCAGAGCTGCAACCCATTCTGCTGATGGCGCACCAGGACGTGGTGCCGATTGCCACCGGAACCGAAAAAGCCTGGAGCACCGAGCCCTTCAGCGGCGAGGTGAAAGACGGCTTTGTCTGGGGCCGCGGCGCCTGGGACGACAAGGGCAACCTCATGGCCCAACTGGAAGCCATCGAGATGCTGGTGGCCAGTGGCTACCAGCCCGAGCGCACGGTGCACCTGGCCTTTGGTGCCGACGAAGAGGTCGGCGGCCACCGCGGTGCCGAGCAGATTGCCGCGCTGCTCAAGGAGCGCAAGGTACGGCTGGACTTTGTCATTGACGAAGGCCTGCTGATTACCGAAGGCATCATGCCCGGCCTCAAGGCCCCGGCCGCGTTGATCGGTGTGGCCGAAAAAGGCTACCTCTCGGTCGTGCTCAAGATGTCGGCCACGCCCGGCCACTCGTCCATGCCGCCGCCCAAGGGCACCAGCGCCATTGCCATGATGAGTGCGGCCCTCAAGCGCATTGACGACGAGCAGTTGCCCGGGGGCATTCGCGGTGTGGCTGACGAAATGTTTGCCACCGTGGCACCCGAGATGAGCGGCTTTTCGCGCGTGGCGTTGTCCAATCTGTGGCTGTTTGGCCCGATTGTGCAAAAGCAGCTGGAAAGCGGCGCCGGCACCAATGCTGTCATGCGTACCACCACCGCGCTGACCATTGTGAACGCGGGCAACAAGGACAACGTATTGCCCGGCCAGGCCGAGGCCACCGTCAACTTTCGCCTGCTGCCTGGCGACACCAAAGACATGGTGGTGGAACGCACCCGCGCGCTGGTAGCAGACGCCACCAAGACGGACAAGTTTGAACTGTTTGCCCTGCCCGGTGGCGCCGAAGCCTCCAAGGTCACGCCCACCGATTCTGCCCAGTACGCGCTGATCAACCGCACTATCCGTGAGGTGTTTCCTGGCACCCTGGTGGCACCGGGTCTGATGATTGGGGGCTCTGACTCGATCCATTTCGGCGAGATCAGCGATCACATCTTCAAGTTCTCGCCCGTGCGCGCCGGCCCGCAAGATCTGCCACGTTTCCACGGCACCAATGAACGCATCGCCATCAGCAACTATGTGGAGCTGATCCGCTTTTACCACCGCCTTTTGACGCAAGGTGCCAAGGCACCCCAACCCTGACCCTATTTAGGAGAGCTTCACCATGACATCAGCAGTAATCGTTTCCACCGCACGCACCCCCCTCACCAAGGCCTGGAAGGGTGCTTTCAATATGACCCACGGCGCCACCATGGGCGGCCACGTGGTCGAGCACGCCATCCAGCGCGCCGGCATCGAAGCCGGTGAGGTGGACGACGTCATCATGGGCTGCGGCACGCCCGAAGGCGCCACCGGCGCCAACATTGCCCGCCAGATTGCGCTGCGCGCTGGTTGCCCCGTAACTGTGTCGGGCATGACCATCAACCGCTTTTGCTCCTCTGGCCTGCAAACCATTGCCACCGCCGCCCAGCGCATCATGGCCAACGAAGGCGACATTTACGTAGCCGGTGGCGTGGAAGCCATTTCTTGCACCGCGCAAGAAATGAATATGCACATGCTGCAAGACCCCTGGCTCATGAAGAACAAGCCCGAGGTCTACTGGGCCATGCTGCAAACCGCCGAACAAGTGGCCAAGCGCTACAACATCAGCCGCGAGGCCATGGACGAGTACGGCGCCAGCAGCCAGCAAAAGGCTTCGGCCGCGTTGGAAAAAGGCCTGTTCAAGGACGAGATCGCCCCCATCACCGTGACCATGGGCGTGGCCGACAAGGTTATGGGCCTGATGACCAAGCAGGTCACGGTCAGCGATGACGAAGGCATTCGCGCTGGTACCACCTATGACGGCATCAAGGACCTGCGCTCTGCCGTGCCCGGTGGCTTGGTGTCCGCCGGCAACGCCAGCCAACTGTCCGATGGCGCTGGCGCCACCGTGGTGATGCACGAAAAGCTGGCCGAGCAAAAGGGCCTCAAGCCCCTGGGCCGCTTCCTCGGTTTTGCCGTGGCCGGTTGCGAGCCTGACGAAATGGGCATCGGCCCCGTGTTCGCTATTCCCAAGGTGCTCAAGCGCTTGGGCCTGACCATCAACGACATCGACCTGTGGGAGCTGAACGAAGCCTTCGCCGTGCAGGTGATCTACTGCCGCGACAAGCTGGGCATCCCCGCTGACAAGCTCAACGTCAACGGTGGTGCCATCGCCGTGGGCCACCCCTTCGGCATGAGCGGCCAGCGCCTCACCGGCCACGCCCTCATTGAAGGCAAACGCCGCGGCGCCAAGAAGGTCATGGTGACCATGTGTATTGGTGGCGGCATGGGTGCTGCGGGCGTGTTTGAAGTGCTGTAACGCCGCATCGGCATCTGCCAAGCCAAAGGCCACCGGAGACGGTGGCCTTTTTCTTTTTCACACAGACTTCACTTTACCCGCACCGTGCCATCACATCGGCATCGCACACGCTGCTGACACTGCCAGCACATGCAACAACAAGGGTCTGAGATGATGAAAAACGCACTGTTTTTGAAATGTGCACTGGTGTTTCTATTGGGCATCTTGCTGTGGGTGCCGCTGCTGATGATTGAAAACACCATCCACGAGCGCACCAGCTACCGCGAAGAGGCAGTGCAGGCCATTGCCGCCAGCTCTGCCGGCGAACAAACGCTGTGGGGCCCGGTGCTCACTATCACCGTGGACGAGGAATTTGACGAACCCGTCACAGGCTGGTCCAAGGCTGGCGCGGTGACAGGCACCACCCGCGCCACGCGCAAACACACTCTGCAGGTAACCCCATCTGCAGTCGATTTGAAGGGCCAGATGGACGTAGAGCGCCGCAAGCTGGGCCTGTTCAGCACCCCTGTGTTTGAGCTCAACGCCACGCTGAGTGGCCACTATGTGGCGCCCACGGCCAAAGACTTGCCAAGGCTGGGGCCCAACGCCCGACTCAAGTGGGGCACCCCGGTGTTGACCGTGGGTGTGGGCGACACGCGCGGCATCGCCGGTGCGCCTGTGGTTACCCTGGCAGGGGCTACGCTGGCCATAGAAAGCGGCAGTGATGTCAAAGACTTTACAAGTGGCTTTCATAGCGTCGCCAGCGAGGTGAACCTGGACGGCAGCGCCAAGACCTTGCCATTTACCGTGACGGTGCGCCTGGTGGGCACCAGCGGTTTCGGTTTTGTGCCCGTGGGCGATGTTGTCACTGCCGACCTGAGCAGCAACTGGCCGCACCCCAGCTTTGGTGGCGACTTTTTGCCCCGCACACGAACCGTGCAAGATACAGGTTTTACAGCCCAGTGGGGTACAACCGCGCTCGCATCCAATGGTGGTGCGACCGCACAAGGGTTTCAAGTGCGCCTGATTGAACCGGTGGACGTGTACCAGCAAGCCACACGCTCGGTGAAATATGGCTTCCTGTTCATTGCACTGAGTTTTGCCGCCTTTTTTGTCTTCGAGCAGCTCAAGAACCTGCGCATCCACCCCATCCAGTACCTGCTGGTGGGCCTTGCCCAAGCGGTGTTCTTCTTGTTGCTCACTAGTTTGTCGGAGCACATGGCCTTTCCCGTGGCCTACGGCCTGTCCGCTACGGCGTCGGTGGTTTTGGTGGGTGTGTACTTGGCCTCGGTGCTGCGTGGTGCCGCACGGGCTGTTGGGTTCAGTACCGCCATGGGCACGCTCTACGCAGCGCTATTCGGCATCTTGCAGTCCGAGCAGAATGCGCTGTTACTGGGCTCTGTGTTGATGTTTCTGTTGTTAGCTGCTGTGATGCTGGGGACGCGCAAGGTGGATTGGTATGGGCATGGTTCACACTAACTTCCTCGGCCGGGAAGCACCCGGCTGATGGGACAATGACTCGTATGTATTTGAGCCTTGGCTACTGCCTGCTTTGTCCCACTTCCCAACATCTGATTCATATCCATGATGAGTAAAAAATGGGCATGCTTGGCGATACTCTTGCCAGCCCTTGTGAAAGCGGACCTCCTGGAAGACCAGATGCAGCTTTGCAAATGGGACCTATCTGAGTGGCGCATGCCCAAGTTTCTCCAGTCTCGCCAGAACCTGCCCCCTGAGATCAAGGTGGTTCTGAAGTCTTGCGATGCGGGTGGCCCCACTTACCAAATGAGGGCCGCGCAACGCACCGTCAAACTGCAGGACAGCTGGTACGAGGGGGACAAGTCGACGGCCTACTTTTTTCGACCCAAACAGCTTGCGCCCAGCTACTGGACCTTTGATTACGAGGGATACGAATGGAGCGGCATCACTTTTGTCAACAAGGTGACTGGAGATATGGCCGACACGCCTTGTAATAGCGTTGCTTCAATGCACTTCAGTCCCAAGGGGGATCGTGCTGTGTTCCTTTGTAGTCCTCACTACGGTGAAGAAAGCGAGGAGCTGCATGCTGTCGTTCTCGTCGGCAAACCAAGATTTTTTCGATTGACCTCCAGGCATCCAGGCGCAGACTTTTCCGTGACTTGGCCGACAAACTCACTTGCCGCAGTGCAATTTCGCGGCATCTCACCAAAGCCTGTCATTCGAAAGTTCAACATTCATGATTGATTTTGAGTCCCTATTCCCATGACCCTACGCACCACCCTCGACTTCCTGCTCAACGACTGGCTCGACACCACCGCGCTCACCGAGCGCGAACGGTTCAGTGACCACAACCGTGAGACCTTTGACGCGGTGCTGGACACCTGCGAGCGGATTGCGCGGGAGAAGTACGCGCCGTTTAACCGCCTGGCCGATGTGGAAGAACCGCGCACGGTGACCGAGCCCGATGGCAGCCTGCGGGTGGTGTTGCCGCAGGCCACGCACGATGCGCAAAAGGCCTATGCCGAGTCCGGCATGTTGTCGGCCGCGCAGGACTACGAGATGTGTGGCATGCAGTTGCCCTACAGCGTGGAGGCTGCGGCCAACGCCTTCTTTGCTTGCGCCTCTGTGAGCATTGGCACCGGCATGCTGACTACGGGCAATGCCAACCTGCTGATGACGCATGGTACAGCGCTGCAAAAAGAGGTGTTTGCCAAAAATGAGTTTTCGGGTCGCTGGGCGGGCACCATGTGCCTGAGCGAGCCGCAGGCGGGGTCCAGCCTGTCGGACGTGGCGACCAAGGCCGTGCCCGATGGTGCAGACTTTGCCAACGACCCGCTGGGCCCACGCTACCGCCTCAAGGGCAACAAGATGTGGATCTCGTCGGGCGAACACGAGATCAACGAGAACATCATCCACCTGGTGTTGGCCAAGATTCCCGATGAAAACGGCAAGCTGGTGCCCGGCACGCGCGGCATTTCGCTGTTCATCGTGCCCAAGAAGATGGTGAACACCCAGGGCGAGCTGACGGGCGTGCGCAACGACGTGGCGTTGGCGGGTCTGAACCACAAGCTGGGCTGGCGTGGCACCACCAACACGCTGCTGAACTTTGGCGAAGGCAAGTTCCCGGTCGATGGCCAGGCCGGTGCCGTGGGTTACCTGGTGGGCCAGCCGGGCAAAGGCCTGGCCTGCATGTTCCACATGATGAACGAGGCGCGTATTGGCGTGGGCATTGCCGCCACCATGCTGGGCATGGCGGGTTACTACGCCGCGCTGGACTACGCAAAGAACCGCCCCCAGGGTCGGCCCATCACTGGTGCGGGCAAAGACGCTGCCGCGCCGCAAACCCGCATCATTGAACACGCCGATGTGAAGCGCATGTTGCTGGCGCAAAAGTCGTACTGCGAAGGCGCGCTTGCGCTGGAGCTGTACTGCGCGCGCCTGGTGGACGAGCACCACACGGCAGGCGGTGCGCAGGCCGAAGAGGCGCGCCTGCTGCTGGAGGTGCTGACGCCCATTGCCAAGAGCTGGCCCAGCGAGTGGTGCCTGGAGGCCAATTCGCTTGCCATCCAGGTGCACGGCGGCTATGGCTACACGCGCGATTTTCCGGTGGAGCAATACTGGCGCGACAACCGCCTGAACATGATCCACGAGGGCACCCACGGCATCCAGGGCATGGACCTGCTGGGCCGCAAGGTGCTGATGGAGGAGGGCAGGGGCCTGACGTTGCTGAGCCACCGCGTGATGGCCACAGTGCACCGCTGCAGCGGCATTCCTGCACTGGCAGCGCATGCCAAGGCGCTGGGCAAGGCGCTGCAGGACGTGGGCACCGCCACGCAGCAGGCCTGGGCCACCGGTGTGCCCGGCGAGGCACTGGCCAATGCCGTGCCCTACCTGCAGGCATTTGGCCACACGGTGCTGGCCTGGATCTGGCTGGACGTGGCCGCCTGCGCGCTGGACAACGACCCCAAACAAGAGCAACTGGCGACCCAGGGCCACGTGGGCGCGGCGCAATTTTTCTTCCATTACGAACTGCCAAAAATCGGTGCCTGGCTGGGTGTGGTGCAATCACGGGATCTGACCTGTGCATCATTTCCCGAAGGAGCTTTCTGATGGCCTTTTTCAAAAAATACAACGGCACCACCAACGCCCGCCTGCTGCGTGTCGAACGCATGATCTGGGTATTGATATACGGCGGGCTGCTGTCCGTCGTGCTGGGCTTGTTCATCGACCAGCAAGAGGCGCAAGACGCAGGCCTGTTTTACCAATTGGGCGGCCTGGCCGTGGTGGCTGGGGTGGTGCTGATTTACGTGCGTTCGCGCCTGCGCGAAGAGGACTGAGCGGCGCCCATATCGCGCTGGAGACATGGTTGTGGCGCGGTGAAACGGACAATCATTTTTTCTCTCCATTCCCACAAGGTAGACACGCATGACACGCACCATCCAGAAACTTTTCGACCTGACCGGCAAGACCGCCCTGATCACCGGCGGCTCGCGCGGTTTGGGCCTGCAAATGGCCCACGCCCTGGGTGAAGCCGGTGCCAAGATCATGATCAGCTCGCGCAAGGCCGAAGACCTGGAGCAGGCCTGTGCCGAGTTGCAGGCTGCCGGTATTGACGCGCGCTGGATTGCAGCCGACTGCGCCAAGGACAGCGAGATCACCCGCCTGGCCGAAGAAACCCTGCAGCGCATGGGCGATGTGGACATTCTGGTGAACAACGCTGGCGCATCCTGGGGCGCACCGGCCGAAGACCACCCCACCGAAGCCTGGGACAAGGTGATGAACCTGAACGTGCGCGGCTACTTTTTGCTGAGCCAGATCATTGCCAAGAAGAGCATGATTCCGCGCAAGACGGGCCGCATCATCAACATCGCGTCTATCGCCGGCCTGAACGGCAACCCCGAAGGCATGATGACCATTGCCTACAACACCTCCAAGGGCGCCGTGGTTAACTTCACACGCACCCTGGGCGCCGAATGGGGCAAGTACAACATCACCGTCAACGCCATCTGCCCGGGCTTTTTCCCCAGCAAAATGACCTACGGCTTGCTCAAGTCCATGGGCGAAGACAAACTGGCTGCGGGCGCACCACTTAAGCGCTTGGGAGACGACGAGGACCTGAAAGGCCTGGTGGTGCTGTACGCGTCCGATGCGGGCAAACACATCACTGGCCAGTGGCTGGCGGTGGACGGCGGCGTGTCCGTCGTCACAGGCGGCTGACCGGTATGACGAGCTCGGTCAGCGGCGGCTTTGGGGTCGAGATTCCTTTTGTCACGCACCTGGGGTTTGATCTCACGCTGTTTGCCGACGGGCGCTCCGAGATTCGGTACGCGCCCAAGGCCGAGCACCTCAATTCGTTCAACGTGACCCACGGTGGCGCGCTGATGACGCTGCTGGACGTGACCATGGCCACCGCGGCACGCAGTGTGGCGCCCGAAATGGGCGTGGTCACCATCGAGATGAAAACCAGCTTTATGCAGCCCGCCGTGCCCAGTGCCGACGGGCCACTGGTGGCCAAGGGTGAACTGATGCACCGCACCGCCACCATGGCCTTCACCCAGGCCACCGTGTTTGACGTGGCGGGCAAACCTTGCGCCCATGCCACGGGCACCTTCAAATACGTGAAGCGCCTGGCCACGGGGGGGCGCAGCGTGAACCCACTGAACCTGCAGCCCGGTGGCCTGTCTACCGACTGATTTTTAAGCAAAACAAGGCGCTAGCCCAGGTGAAATATGCGCAAACAGCTATCAAAAGAATAGCGTTTAACAGGAGCATGGCATGAGCACCACGACACTGCAGTACCTCAACACCCACACGGTGTTCAACCAGGCCGAGCCCTTGGTGGGCCGCAACCTGTTTGCCAGCCACCAGGCCCTGCAGAGCGCGCTGCGCTTCAACGCCCCCACACTGGACACCGCCAGCCTGCACGCCCTGGGCGCGCAGATGGGCAGCGCCGAGATGCAAACCCACGCCCGCCTGGCCAATGTGCACACGCCCGTGCTGCACAGCCACGACCGCACGGGCCGCCGTGTGGACCAGGTGGAGTTTCACCCCAGCTACCACGCGCTGATGACCGCCGCCGCGCAGGCGGGCCTGCACGGCAGTGCTTGGGCTGAAGACGCTCACGGCGTGAGCGCCGCCGGGCCGTCCCAAGGCGCGAGGGCCCCCTCGGGGGGCAGCGCAGTACACGCAGTGACAAGCGTGGGGGCGCATACCCGCAGAGCGGCCGCCTTCATGCTGTTCACCGAGGCTGAGCCGTCCATCCTGTGCCCCATCTCCATGACCTATGCGGTGATGGCCGCACTGCCTGGCAACGCTGCCATCTTCAAAGACTGGGCGCCCGGCTTGACGGCGCGCGCTTACGACCCGGCCTTCAAGGCCTTTAGCCAGAAAGCCGGCCTGACCATGGGCATGGGCATGACGGAGAAGCAGGGCGGCTCCGACGTGCGGGCCAACACCACACAAGCGTTCCCCGACGGGCAGGACGCCTGGGGCCAACGCTACACCCTGGTGGGCCACAAGTGGTTTTTCTCGGCGCCTATGTGCGATGCATTTTTGGTGCTGGCGCAAAGCCCGGCCGGGCTGTCGTGCTTCTTTGTGCCGCGTGTGTTGCAGGACGGAAGCACCAACGCCATCCGCATCCAGCGCCTCAAAGACAAGCTGGGCAACAAGGCCAACGCGAGTTCGGAGGTTGAATTCCTTAACGCCACCGCCTGGCTGGTCGGTGAAGAGGCCCGTGGCGTGCCGCAGATTCTGGAAATGGGCACCATGACCCGCCTGGACTGCGCCCTGGGCACCAGCGGGCTGATGCGCCAGGCGCTCAGCATTGCGCTGCACCACACGGCGCAGCGCCAAGCCTTTGGCAAACGGTTGATGGACCAGCCGCTGATGCGCAATGTGCTGGCTGACCTTGCTATCGAAAGCGAAGCTGCTTGCGCACTGTCCATAAGGCTTGCGCGCTCTTTTGACCATAAAAATGACGCCCATGAAGTATTAATGGGCCGGTTGCTCACCCCCATTGCCAAGTTCTGGATCTGCAAGCGCGGCGCGGCCTTTGCGCAAGAGGCGATGGAATGCTTGGGCGGCAATGGTTATGTGGAGGAGGGCGGCGAGGGCACCATGGCCCGCATCTACCGTGAGATGCCGCTCAACTCCATTTGGGAGGGCGCTGGCAACATCATGGCGCTGGACCTGCTGCGCGCGTTGCGCAAGGGTGACGTAGCCGCCGCACTGGTGCGCGAGCTGGCACCGGCCCAGGGCGCCCACCCCGCGCTGGACCGCCTGGCTGCCGCCCTGCCCAGCCGGGTAGAGCACATGGCCACCGAAATGGAAGCGCGCCGCCTGGCGCAAGACGTGGCGCTGGCTGTGCAGGCTGCGCTGCTGCAGCAGAGCGCGCCCGCCGCCGTATTTAACGCATTTTGTGATTCCCGCCTCGCGGGCAACTGGGGCCACACCTTTGGCACCCTGGGCGCCGCGGTGGACTTTGACAGCATTATTGAAAGGGCTATGCCATGAGCAACACACCGACCGACCTCATCCTCCACCACTACCCCACATCCCCTTTTTCGGAAAAAGTGCGCCTGGTGCTGGGCTACAAACAGCTGGCCTGGAAGTCCGTCATCATCCCCGCCATCCTGCCCAAGCCCGATGTGGTGGCGCTGACCGGCGGCTACCGCAAGACGCCGTTTTTGCAGATTGGCAACGACATCTACTGCGACAGCGCGCTGATCTGCGATGTGCTGGAGCACATCCAGCCCACGCCCACGCTCTACCCCGAAAGCCACAAGGGCGTGGCCCGCGTGCTGGCGCAATGGGCCGACACCACGCTGTTCTGGGCCGCCATGGCCTACAACCTGCAACCTAAGGGCGCAGCCAGCATGTTTGAAGGCGCGCCCGTGGAGGCGGCCAAGGCCTTTGGCGCGGACCGCGCCGCCATGTCCACCGGCATGACGCGCCTGCGCCCCGCCGATGCCACCGCCGCCTACAAGAGTTACCTGCGCCGCCTGGCCAATATGCTGGAAGGGCAAGATTTTTTATTGGGTGGCACGCCCTGCGTGGCCGACTTTGCGGCCTACCACCCGCTGTGGTTCAGCCGCAAACGCGTGCCGGTGATGGCCGACATCCTGAACGCCACACCCGCCGTGCTGGCCTGGATGGACCGCATGGCGGCGCTGGGCCATGGCAGTTTCGAGAAGCTGTCTGCTGCAGAATCGATAGCTGCTTGCGCAGCATCCACGGGCGCTAGCGCCCCATTTGCCCATGATGCGGACACGACCTTCCAGGACGAACACGGCATTGCCCTGGGCAGCGAAGTGACGATTGCGGCCGAACTCTTTGGCCAGGAGCCCACACCCGGCACGCTGGTGGCTGCCACGCGCACCCGCTTCACCCTGCAGCGCAGCGACGAACGCGCCGGCACCGTGCGTGTGCACTTCCCGCGCATTGGTTATGTGTTGAAAGCGGCCCAACCGGCATGAGCGACACGATTACCTGGCAGTGGTTGCCCTTTGACGCGCTGAGCCGCGAGCAGCTGTACGAAGTGCTGCGTCTGCGCAGTGAGGTGTTTGTGGTTGAGCAGAACTGCGTGTTCCAGGACATGGACGGTTTGGACGACCAAGCCATGCACTTGCTGGGAGTCCGGACGTCAGAGCTAGTCGCCTATGTGCGTTGTTTCCCCGCAGGGGTGACGTTTGACGAGGCCAGCATTGGCCGTGTGGTCACGCGCCAAAGCGCACGCGGCGGTGGCCTGGGCCATGTGCTGATGGCCGAGGCGATTCGCGCGCTGCAGCAGCAGTGGGGCGCGCAGCCCATCCGCATTGGCGCGCAAGCCCACCTGAAAAGCTTCTACGAGCGCCACGGCTTTGCCGATGTGGGCAAGGCCTATGTGGAAGACGGTATAGACCACATCGAAATGGTCCGCACGCCCGTCTGATCCCAACAAAAATTTACAGAGGAGACATTTCCCGTGATTAGCAATTTCCAAGGCAAAACCGCCGTTCTCACTGGCGCCGGCTCGGGCTTTGGCCTGGAATGCGCGCGTATTGGCGCCAAGCTGGGCATGAACCTGGTGCTGGCCGACGTGCAGCAAGACGCGCTGGACAAGACGGTGGCCGAAATGCAAGCCGCGGGCGCGCCCGTGCTCGCCATGAAGGTGGATGTGTCCCAGGCAGCACAGGTGGAGGCCCTGGGCGCCGCCACGCTGGCCCGCTTTGGCGCGCCGCATTTTGTGTTTAACAACGCGGGCGTGGGCGCGGGCGGTTTGATCTGGGAAAACAGCGCCAAAGATTGGGAATGGGTGCTGGGCGTGAACGTCATGGGCGTGGCCCACGGCGTGCGCGTGTTCACCCCCATGATGCTGGAGGCCGCGGCCAAAGACCCGGCCTGGACCGGCCACATCGTCAACACCGCCAGCATGGCGGGCCTGCTGAACGCGCCCAACATGGGCATTTACAACGTGAGCAAACACGCCGTGGTGGCGCTGAGCGAAACCTTGTACCAGGACTTGGCCCTGGTGACCGACCAGATCAGCGCCAGCGTGTTGTGCCCGTTCTTTGTGCCCACCGGCATCAGCCAGAGCCAGCGTAACCGACCCGATGCGGACGCCGCGCCCGCCAAACCCACGCGCAGCCAACTCATCGGCCAAGCCATGACGGACAAGGCCGTGGGCAGCGGCAAGGTGACGGCGGCCGAGGTGGCGCAGAAGGTTTTCGACGCCATCGCCGCCAACCAGTTCTACATCTACAGCCACCCCAAGGCGATTGGATCGGTGCAAACGCGGCTGGAAGACGTGCTGATGGCGCGCAACCCGACCGACCCGTTTGTCCACAAACCCGAGCTGGGTGTGGAGCTGAAAAAGGCGCTGCGCGGCTGACCCACCAGGACCGCGGAACCTCCGGCTTGGGTTAGAGTCGTACCCCAGTGCCCCACCCGTTGGGCACAGACGATTTTTCATCTGGAGTGCCGCATGCGTTGTCACAAAACCTCGCGCAGGCTTGTCGCTGTCGTTGGCGCCATGGGACTGCTACTGCCTGCCTGGAGCGGCACACTGCAGCTGCAAGTGCAGGACAAAAATGGCAAGCCCCTGCCCGAGGCAATTGTGTTTTTGGAGTCCGCCGAGGCCAAGGCTGCGGCCAAGCCACTCAAAGGCATTGAAGTGGCGCAAGTGGCCCGGCAGTTCAAGCCTGCCGTCACCGTGGTCACCCCCGGCACCTCGGTGCTGTTTCCCAACCAGGACACGGTGCGCCACCACGTCTATTCCTTCTCACCCGCCAAAACCTTTGAGCTCAAGCTCTACGCCGGGGTGCCCGCCAACCCGGTCACCTTCGACAAGGTGGGGGTAGCGGTGCTGGGCTGCAACATCCACGACAACATGGTGGCCTGGGTGCTGGTGGTAGACACGCCGTACTTTGGCCGCACCGATGCCGCTGGCCGCCTCACGCTGGACAACGTGCCCAATGGCAACTACAAGCTGCGCACCTGGCACGCATCGCTGCCCACAGGCGCCCCTGCGGCCGAGCAGGCCCAGGCAGTAGGCGCTGCAGCCGCGCCCGTGCTGGTCAAGCTCGCGGGGAGCAGCATTTGAGGCCCAGCCTGTTTCGCCTCTACGCCCAATGGGGCATTGGCACCAAGTTCGTCGTTTTTTCGGTCGCGTTGCTGCTGCTGGTGCAGATTGCCGTCTACAGCGTGGTGCGCACCAGCATCAACAGCAATGTGCGCGCCCAGCTGGCCCAGGAGCTGGCGATTGGCGACAAGGTGTGGTGGCGCCTGCTGGACCAAAACGCGCAAAAGCTGCGCCAGGGCGCTGCGGTGCTGGCAGCAGACTTTGGTTTTCGGTCCGCGCTGAACAGTGGCGACACCGAAACCCTGCGCTCCGCGCTGGAAAACAGCGGTGCGCGTATTGGCGCGCCCATTACCGCGTTGCTGGACACCGCGTTTGCCCTGCAGGCGGCCGGGTTCGAAATGGGCGGACAAGAGACCATGACGCCCTTGCTGCAGCAGCTGGCCGCCCAGCTCAGCCAAACCGAGCAAGGCTCCCAGCTGCAGCTCATCAATGGCACGCTGTACCAGTTTGTCATGGTGCCGCTGAAGGCGCCGCTCACCATTGGCTGGGTACTCATGGGTTTTCCCATCGAACAGTCCCAGGCCAACGACATGTTTGGCCTCTCGGGCATCCACATCGCACTGGTCAAGCCGCAGGGCGGCCTGGTGCTGACCAGTCTGCCAGCCAAAGAGCAAGGGGCGTTGGCCCAATTGGGGCAGGGGGCCGAGTTGCAAGTCCCTGAAGGCACGTTGGTGGTGCGCCACAGCACCGAGCGCGCCGACGTGAAGGCAGTGGAGACCTACCTGTTGCGCTCATTGGACGAGGTGGTGGCACCCTACCTGCAGGTGCAATTTGCCTTGCTGGGCATTACTGCGCTGGGCCTGGGCCTGTTTGTGGTGGGCAGCGCCGCGCTTGCGCGCCGCATTACCACGCCGCTGCGGTCTCTGGTGGGGGCAGCGGAACAGCTCAGCCGCGGGGAGTACCACCACCAGTTGCCCGCACTGCGCCACAAAGACGAGATTGGCGACCTGGCGCGCGCGTTTGACCACATGCGCAGCAGCATCCGCAAGCAGCAGGGCGAGATTTTGCAGCTGGCCTACTGGGATCGCCTGACGGAATTGCCCAACCGCACCCAGTTCCGCGATCTGCTGCAGCAGTCCATCCGCGCCAGCATTGCGCTGGAAAGCAGTGCACCGCCCGTGGCCGTGGTGTTGCTGAACCTGGACCGTTTTAAACACGTGAACGATGTGCTGGGCTACGCCTTTGGCGACGGCCTGCTGGTGGCCGTGGCGCAGCGCTTGAGCGCGCTCATCACCGCTGACGTGGGTGTGGTGGCGCGCATGGGCGGGGATGAGTTTGCGGTGTTGATTGAAGGCAGCACGGCCGAAGAGGCGGTGGCCGTGGCCAAAAAAATTGCGGCGTCGTTTGACCAGCCCTTGACGCTGGAAGACCAGACGGTGGACTTCAGCGCGGGCATTGGTGTGGCCTCGTGGCCGGCGCATGCGCAGGACGTGGACATGCTGCTGAGCCGGGCCGAAATTGCCATGTACGTGGCCAAACAAAAAACCACTGGCATCCAGGTCTACGACCCGGCGCTGGACTCGTCCAGCACCCAAACCCTGTCGCTTTTGACCGAGCTGCGCCACGCGGTGGACGAGGGCCAGCTGCGCCTGTACCTGCAACCCAAGCTCAACCTGGCTGACAACACGGTGTTGGCCGCCGAGGCGCTGGTGCGCTGGCAGCACCCCACGCGTGGCCTGGTGCCACCCATGCAGTTCATCCCGTTTGCCGAGCAAACCGGGTTTGTGCGCCAGCTCACGCTGTGGATGTTTGAAGAAGTGGCCCGTGCCTTGCCCCAGCTCCAGAGTGACGGCCGGCCGCTGCGCGTGGCCATCAACCTGTCCACGCGTGACCTGCTGGACCAGGATTTTCCGGCCAAGCTGGACGCGATGATGGCCAAGTACAACGCCCCCACCGACGCGTTTTGCCTGGAGATCACCGAGAGCGCCATCATGGACGACCCGCAGCGCGCCGAGGCCACGCTGAACCGCCTGGCCGACCGCGGCTTCAAGCTGTCCATCGATGACTTTGGCACCGGTTACTCGTCGCTGGCCTACCTGAAGCGCCTGCCGGTGAACGAGCTGAAGATCGACAAATCGTTTGTGATGGGCATGGAGAAGGACGAGAGTGACGCCAAGATCGTGCGCTCCACCATCGACCTGGCGCATAACCTGGGCCTGAGCGTGGTGGCCGAAGGCGTAGAGAACCAGATCATCCTGGACAAGCTGCGCGAGCTGGACTGCGACGAAGCGCAGGGCTACTACATGAGCAAGCCGATTCCGCTGGCCGACTTCATTGCCTGGCGTGCCAAGCACCTGGCAGCAGCTGCCTGACGGTTCAGGCGGCCCGCACGCCCTGGGCCTGCCAGCGTTGCCATTCCTGCCAATACGCCAGCGCCACGGCATAGGTGGTGCGCTGCACTTGCACCGTGTCTTCAATCTTCACGCCATAGCCCCCGGCCATGGTGAACACCAGCGGGATGCGGCGCTGCCAGCACCAGTCCATCACACGCCGGTCGCGCGCCTCCAGCCCGTCGGCCGTGATGTTGAGGCGGCCCAGGCGGTCGCCCTCGTGCGGGTCGGCCCCGGCCAGGTAAAACACCACGCCGGGCTGGCAATGGCCGTCCAGCGTGATGAGGGCCTGCTCCAGCGCGGCCAGGTAGTCCGCATCGCCGCAGCCATCGGGCAGCGGAACGTCAATGTTGCCGGCCTCTTTGCGAAACGGAAAATTTTTGTCGCCATGCAGTGACAGCGTGAACACCGAATCGTCATTCTGAAAAATATGCGCTGTGCCGTTGCCCTGGTGCACGTCCAGGTCAATCACGGCCACCTGCAGGGCAGGGCGCTGGCGCCCGTCAGGCAGGCGGGTACGGCCCCATTCGGCCTGCAGCACACGGGCCGCCACGGCCACATCGTTAAACACACAAAAGCCGCCGCCCTTGTCGGCATAGGCGTGGTGCGTGCCACCGGCTAGGTTGGCAGCAATGCCTTCCGCCAGTGCCACGCGGGCGGCGGCCACCGTAGCGCCCACGCTGCGGCGCGCCCGCTCGGCCATGGCCGGGCTCCAGGGAAAACCAATCTCGCGCAGCACGGCTGGCGCCGCCGTACCTTCCAGAATCGCGTCGATGTAAGCCTGCGTATGCACCAGCGCCAGCTCACCACGCGTGGCGGCGGGCGCCTCGGTCAGCCGCACCTCGGGCAGGTGTGCCACCAGCTGGTCGCGTAGCATGCGGTACTTGGCCATGGGGAAGCGGTGGCCCTCGGGCAAGGGGAGTACAAACTGGTCGGAATAGAAGGCCTGCATGGCTGGATTGTGGCAAACGCCGAAGGGCTTCAAAAAAGTGAGAAAATACGGGTTTTCACACCAACCAACAGGATAGTTCCATGGGCAACAAAATCGTTACCGAAGCCGACCGCAAAGCCACTCCCGCTCCCAAACCCATGCCTGGCTACACCCTGCCCACCGCCGGCCGTGGCCAACGCGTGAGCCTGGAGCGTGGTGTTGCAACCCGCAGCAAAAAGAACCCCGGCAAGCGTCACAGCTAAGCCCAGGCACCCGCACCGGGTGCCTCCATGCAAAAGGCCCTCAGTCGAGGGCCTTTTTGTTTTTATGCATCCAAAGTGGCCGTAACCCCCGTGGATGCTGCGCAAGTAGCTACTAAACCAATAGCAATTACTTCACGCCCATGTAGTCTTTTTTGCCTACTTCCACGCCGTTGTGGCGCAGCAGCGCATAGGCCGTGGTCACGTGGAAGAAGAACTGGGGCAGGCCGTAGTGCAGCAGGTAGGTGGAGGCGTCAAACGTGCGTTCACGTGGCGTGCCGGCCTGGATGACGATTTCGCGGCTGTGGGGCTTGTCGAACAGGCTGGCGTCCAACCCGCTGATGAAGGTCACCACCGTGGCAATGCGGGTTTGCAGCTCGGCAAAGGTGAGCTCGGTGTCGGGCATCACCGGCACGTCCACACCGGCCAGGCGGGCGCAGGCGCCCTTGGCAAAGTCGGTGGCAATCATCACCTGGCGCAGCAACGGAAACATGTCGGGGTACAGGCGCGCTTGCAGCAGGGCGTTGGGGTCGATCTTTTTGGCCGTGGCGTGCTCTTCAGCCTTGTGCAACACACCGCTCAGGGCTTGCAGCATTTGTTTGAAAACGGGGATGGAGGCGGTGTAGAGGGCGTCGGTCATGGGCAAGGTTCCTTCAAAAGAGGGCGAAGCGTAACAAGCTTGCGGCATCTGTGCCGCAAGAAGGGAATAGGGCAGTTCAGCGCAAAGGTCCCAGGCGCCACAGCGAGGTGACTTCTGCCGCGCGCGCGGCGTGCAGGGCGTCAGTGCCCTCCGTGGCCTTGGGGTGCAGGGGCTTGGCATCGCGCCGGCCCAGCACCTGTAGCCCGGCTTTGGCAATGGCGGCCAGCAGTTCCTCGCGGCTGCGCAGGCCCAGGTGTTCGGCCAGGTCGGACAGGATGAGCCAGCCCTCGCCACCGGGTGCCAGATGGGCTGCCAAGCCATTCAAAAAGCCCAGCAGCATCTGGCTGTTTTCGTCGTACACCGCGTATTCAATGGGCGAGCTGGGCCGGGCGGGCAGCCAGGGCGGGTTGCATACCACCAGCGAGGCCAGGCCTTCCGGAAACAGGTTGGCCTGCAGCAGCGTGACCTGGGCGGCCACCCCCAA
This sequence comes from Rhodoferax sp. XS2R6, assembly GCF_056521365.1. Taxonomy (NCBI): domain Bacteria; kingdom Pseudomonadati; phylum Pseudomonadota; class Betaproteobacteria; order Burkholderiales; family Comamonadaceae; genus Rhodoferax; species Rhodoferax sp. XS2R6. The sequence continues at coordinate 896,219 of NZ_JBWMAY010000002.1, forward strand.
TTGGTCCAGATTGGCACGCGCACAGGCCAGGGCGCGCGGGTCTTGGTCGGTGGCGACCACGCTGGCTACGCCACGGCGTGCCAACACGGCCGAGAGCACGCCGGTGCCGGTGCCAATGTCAAAGGCCAGCAGGGCGTTGCCCTTGGGCAGTGGGGTGGTGGCAACCAAATCAATGTATTCACCGCGCACGGGGGAGAACACGCCGTAGTGCGGGTGGATGCGGTTGTGGGGGGCGGCACCCAGGGCGGGAATCTCCACCCCCTTTTTGCGCCATTCGTGCGCGCTGGTCATGCCCAGCAGGTCGCGCAGGCTGGCCACGCAGGCGCCGTCTTCCGCCACCACCGGGCCCCAGGCCTCGGTGCAGGCTTTGCGCGCATCGGGCGCGCGGCGCAGCGGGATGCTGTAGTCGGCATTGAAGGGCAGCAGCACCATGGCCAACACGCGGGCGCGCTGCGCCTGCGCTTGGCGGTGCAGGTTAAAGCTGTCGGCAGGGGACGCAGGCGGCTTGTGGATGGCCGCACCGGCGGCGCGTTGTTTGCGCTGCGGGGTCTTGTCAATGCGGCGGGCCAAGGCTTGCAGCAACTGGCGGGCGTTCTGAAAATCGCCGCGCCAGAGCAGGGCCGTGCCTTCGCAGGCCAGGTGGTAGGCGTCGTCGGCCGTGGTGGTGTCGTCGGCCAGCACCACACGTTTGGGCGGTGCGGCACCGCGCTCGGAGCGCCACAGGGCGGAGCAGGCTTGGCCGGCTTCGGTCCAGTGGATATGAGAGAGAGACATGGTCAGGGGTTCTTACAAGTTGTGGCGCACAGCAGGTGTGCGCATGGTGACCAGCTCTTCGGCGGCCGTGGGGTGGACCGCGAGCGTAGCATCCAGCGCGGCCTTGGTGGCCTGCAGCTGCAGGGCCACGCCCACCAGTTGGGCCATTTCACCGGTATCGGGCCCCACGGCGTGGAAGCCCAGCACGCGGTCGGTGTCGCGGTCCACCAGCAGTTTGAGCAGCATCTTGCCGGTGTGACCGGAGAGTGTGGCCTTGAGCGGACGAAAGCTGGCGCGGTACACGTCCAGCCTCGGGTGACTCTTCAGCGCCTGTTCTTCAGTCAGCCCCACCACGCCGGCCTCGGGCGTGGTGAACACGGCCGTGGGAATCAGCGTGTGGTCCACACGGCGCGGTGTGCCGCCAAACACGCTGTCGGCAAAGGCATGGCCCTCGCGGATGGCCATGGGCGTGAGGTTGACGCGGTTGGTCACATCGCCCACGGCGTAAATCCCAGGCACCGTGGTCTGGCTGAAGTCGTCCACCGGAATGGCGCCGTGCTTGTCGAGCGAAATGCCCAGCGCTTCCAGGCCCAGGCCCTGGGTGTTGGGCCCCCGGCCCAGCGCGCGCAGCACGCAATCCACGGCCAAGGTGTCGCCGTTGTCCAGCTGCACCTGCAGGGCCCCATCAGCACGGGCAATGGCTTGCACCTCACGGCCAAAGCGGAACTGCAGACCGCTGTGCGCCATCTCCGCCTGCAGGTGCTGGCGCATTTCGTCGTCAAAACCACGCAGAATCTGCTCGCCGCGTACCACCACGGTCACCTGCGCGCCCAGCAAATGCAGCACGCAGGCCAACTCCAGCGCGATGTAACCCGCGCCTTGCACCACCACGCGCTGGGGCAGTGCGGGCAAGTCGAAGAAACCGTTGGAGTCGATCGCCAGTTCATGGCCTGGAATATCTGGACCCCGCGCCGGTTGTGCGCCGGTTGCTATCAAAATGTGTTTGGCCTGGTAGCGCACACCGTTGGACAGCTGCACGGTGTTGCGGTCCACCAGTGTGGCCCGGCCTTCCAGAATCTGCACGCCCGCGTTGCCCAGGTTGCTGCGGTAAATGCCCTCCAGCCGCGCCACCTCGGCATCGCGTCGGGTCTTGAGCGTGGCCCAGTCGAAGCGGGGGGCATCCAGCGTCCAGCCAAACCCGGCGGCCTCTTCAAACTCCTGCGCAAAACGCGAGGCGTAGACCATGAGCTTCTTGGGCACACAACCGCGGATGACGCAGGTGCCGCCCATGCGGTATTCCTCGGCCAGGGCCACGCGGGCGCCGTGGTTGGCTGCAATGCGTGCGGCGCGCACGCCGCCAGAGCCGCCCCCAATGACGATCAGATCGAACTGCTCCATAAACTCCCTTGTGGATGTGGTGTCGCGGACGCGGGGCTACAGCTGGCCCGCGTACTTTTTCAGAATGGCGTCGTACACGCCGTTGCTCTGGATGGTTTTGAGGCCCACATTAAAACGGTCGCGAATGACTGCGTCCTTGAACACCGCCTTACGCGGATTGGGCGGAAAGATAGTGTGGATGGTGACGGGCTGGCTCACGTCCACCTTGGGGCCCAGCTGGGTGCTGAAGTAGCGAAAGATGCGCCGGTCGCCCACCACCACATCCACACGCTGGGTGTAGAGCAGATTGTTCTGGATGATTTGCTGCGAATACTCTTTGTAGTGGGTGTGGTTGAGCACCAGGGCTTTGAAACGCTCCCCCAGAATGACTTCTGCGTTCTGGAACGCCGCCACCGAGTGGTTGGCCAGGTCTTCGATGCGTTTGATCTGGAGGTTGCGCGAGGCCAGCGTGATGGCCACGTTCTGGTAGACGATGTAGGGCTCGGAAAAATAATCGTTGCCGCCTATGCCTTCGTCCACGGTCAGCAGCACATCGAGCTGGCCGGCCCGTTGCATGGCCAGGCCCCGCGCCGGGGGGAACTGCAGCCCGACCATCTTGTACCCCGCGGCGGCCAGCGCCTGCTCGGCAATCTCCACCTCGATGCCTTCCTTGCCGGACTCCAAGACGTAAGGCGGCTTGGTCAGGCCCATGCCCACGCGCAAGTCAATGGCCCACGCGGAGCCATTGGCACCCAGCGCCCACAGGCAGCAACAGGCACTTACAAACAGGGAGCGGAGCCAGAGCATGGGCGCAGTTTACGCCCGGCAGGCTGTGGCACACTCCCGCCCTTGATTGATTCCCCGCTGGCCGCACTGGCTCAGCCCATTTTTCGCAATGCAGAAAATCATCGCGCAAATCGCGCAAGAAATTCAGGTTCGACCGCAACAAGTCGAGTCCGCCGTGGCCCTGCTGGACGAGGGCGCGACCGTGCCCTTTATCGCCCGCTACCGCAAGGAAGTGACCGGCGGGCTGGACGATATCCAGCTGCGCGAGCTGGAAACCCGCCTGTCCTACCTGCGCGAGCTGCGTGACCGCAAAGAAGCCGTGTGCAAGGCGATTGACGAGCAGGGCAAGCTCACGCCCACGCTGATGGCCGCCATCCACAACGCTGCCACGAAGCAGGAAGTGGAAGACATTTACCTGCCGTTCAAGCTCAAGCGCCGCACCAAGGGCCAACTGGCCAAGGAAGCCGGGCTGGAGCCGCTGGCAGATGCGCTGTTTGCCAACCCCATGCTGGTGCCCGCGGATGCGGCGCAGGCCTACCTCAAGCCTCCGCTCACGCCTGAGCAGATCGCCGACAAGCAGCCCGACTTCTCCACCGTGTTTGCGGTGCTGGATGGTGTGCGCGACCTACTGAGTGAACGCTGGGCCGAAGACCCAGTGCTGGTGCAGGACCTGCGCGCCTGGCTGTGGAATGAAGGCCTGCTGCAAAGCAAGCTGGCCGAGGGCAAGGACGAAAACAACGCCGATGTGTCCAAGTTCCGCGATTACTTTGACTACGATGAGCCGATTGGCCGCGTGCCCAGCCACCGTGCGCTGGCCGTGTTCCGCGGGCGCTCGCTGGACATTCTGGACGCCAAACTCGTGCTTCCAGAGTCAAATATGCCTCTAGCCCCCGTGGCTACTGCGCTAGCAGCTCCTAAAAAAGTAGCAACGCCAGCGGTCTCTCTGGCGGAAGGCCGCATTGCCCTGAAGCTGGGCTGGAGCCACCAGGGCCGCGCGGCCGACGACCTGATCCGCAAATGCGTGGGTTGGACCTGGAAGGTGAAGCTGAGTCTGTCCACCGAACGCGACCTGTTTGCCAAGCTGCGTGAAGACGCGGAGAAGGTAGCCATCAAGGTGTTCGCCGACAACCTGCGCGACCTGTTGCTGGCGGCGCCCGCGGGCCCGCGCGTGGTGATGGGCCTGGACCCCGGCATCCGGACTGGCGTGAAAGTGGCCGTGGTCGATTCCACCGGCAAATTGGTGGAAACCGCCACCGTGTTCCCGCACGAGCCCCGCAAGGACTGGGAAGGCTCGTTGCACACGCTGGGCAAGCTGTGCGCCAAACATGGCGTGAACCTGATCGCCATCGGCAACGGCACTGCCAGCCGCGAGACCGACAAGCTGGCCGGCGACCTGATTAAGCTGCTGGGCAAGATGGCCGCGCAGGCCGGTGCGCCCGAGATCAAGGTGGAGAAGGTTGTGGTGTCCGAAGCGGGTGCCTCGGTGTACTCCGCCAGCGAATTCGCCTCGCAAGAAATGCCCGATGTGGATGTGAGCCTGCGCGGTGCCGCGTCCATCGCCCGCCGCCTGCAAGACCCGCTGGCCGAACTGGTGAAGATCGACCCCAAGAGCATTGGCGTGGGCCAGTACCAGCACGATGTGAACCAGAGTGAATTGGCCAAGACGCTGGACGCGGTGGTGGAAGACTGCGTGAACTCGGTGGGCGTAGACCTGAACACGGCCAGCGTGCCATTGCTGAGCCGCGTGTCCGGCCTGTCCGGCACCGTGGCCAAGGCGGTGGTGCGCTGGCGTGAGGCCAATGGCGCGTTTGGTAGCCGCCAGGATCTGATGAAGGTCACCGGCCTGGGTGCCAAGACGTTTGAGCAAAGCGCAGGCTTTCTGCGCATCCGCGGTGGCAGCAACCCGCTGGACATGACCGGCGTGCACCCCGAAACCTATCCGGTGGTGGAGCAGATCATTGCCAAATCCGGCAAACCGGTGGCCGAGATCATGGGCCGCGCCGACATGCTCAAGACCCTGCGCCCCGAGCTGTTTGCCAACGAACAGTTCGGTGTGATCACCGTCAAGGACATCTTCACCGAGCTGGAAAAACCCGGCCGCGACCCGCGCCCGGACTTCAAGGTGGCCCGCTTCAACGATGGTGTGGAAGACATTGCCGACCTGAAAGAGGGAATGATTCTGGAAGGCACCGTCAGCAACGTGGCCCAGTTCGGCGCGTTTATCGACCTGGGCGTGCACCAGGACGGTCTGGTGCACGTGAGCCAGCTGGCGCACAAGTTTGTTAATGATGCGCGTGAGGTGGTCAAGACCGGCGACATCGTCAAGGTGCAGGTGGTGGAAGTGGACGTGGCGCGCAAGCGTATTGCGCTGACCATGAAAATTGGCGCGGCGCCCGCCCGCGCGCCGGGTGACAGGGCAGGGGACAACCGCTACCAGGGCCCGGCCAGAGGCGAACGGCAGCAAGGCAGCTACCGCGACAACAACGCCCCAGCCGGTAATTCGGCCATGGCCAGCGCTTTTGCCAAGCTCAAACGCTAAGCGACCAAGGCACATTCAATGCCCAAAGTGTGAACTAGTTCCGCTTTTTGCACCCGCCCTAGTCCACTCGGACCAGGGCGGACCACCCCGGGCAGGGGACAATAGCGTCTAGTCAGTTCTGGCTACGCTCTCAGGGAATTTTCAATGACATTGCGCACCGCTTCTTCCATTTTTTTGGCCTCCGCCTTGCTGGCCCCCGTGTTGTCGGCCCAAGCGGCAATGACCTCCTCGGTGACCAATACGGCCTACAGCCCACTGGCTGCGGCCCACACCATTAATTTTGGCAATACCGATGCCCCAGGCCACAGCGAAGAGTCCAAAGCGGTGGCTGGCAAGGCACAGACGGGTGACACCTTGTTGCAAGGCACCCTGGCCGGTGTGGACTACACGTACGTAGACGGCGCGCTGTTCAACAACAGCAACCTGATCTCCGGCACCGCAGCCCGCCCCGTGGGCGCCACAGGCAATTACTTTTCGGTGGGTATCGACGCCCACCAAAAGGGCCCCTCCACACTTACTTTCAGCAGCGGGCTGAGCTACTTTGGCTTTTTGTGGGGCTCTCCAGACGCGAGCAACACCGTCACGTTCTGGAACGGCACGACCCAGCTGGCCTCTTACACCGGCACCGCCGTCAAGTCCAACGCCAATGGTGACCAGTCGTATGCCCGTTACTTCGGTGTCACGGCCTCAGGTGGTGATGTCATCACCAAGGTGGTGTTCAGCGCGTCCAGCAATGCGTTTGAGAGCGACAACCACGCCTTCATCAGCGCTGTGCCCGAGCCAGAAACCTACGCCATGCTGCTGGCTGGCCTGGGCCTGATGGGCGTGGTGGCGCGCCGCAAGCGCCAGTTGCGCCGCTAAAACCAGTCTGCGCCCTTTGTAAAACCCCGCTTCTGCGGGGTTTTGTTTTTGTGACTCCGTTGGCCGCGCAGGGATAGATAATCAGCGTATCCCCAAAAGTTGGTTGAGGAGACCGTGGCCATGAAACTCAGTGCATTGCTGGAGCAGCAGTTCGATCTGCCCAGCATCCCCAAAGTGGTGGCACTGCTGCTGAATGAACTGGCCCGCCCCGAAATTGACCTCAAGAAGGTCACCCAACTGATCAGCACCGACCCGGCACTGACCACCAGGCTACTGCAGCTGGCCAATTCCCCTTTTTTTCAACTCTCGGGCCGCATTAACAGCGTCTCGGAGGCACTGGCGCTGCTCGACCTGAGCCAGGTGCGCACCATGGCCCAGACCGCGGCCACCGGTGCCTCGCTCAAAGCGGTGCCAGGCATCCAGCTGCAGCAGTTTTGGGACTACAGCCTGAACGTGGCACGCGTCTCGCGCTCGCTGGCTGGGGTGGTGCGGCTGAACCAGCAGGCTGCCTTTACCTGTGGGCTGATCCACGCCGTGGGGGAGCTGGCCATGCACTTGGCCATGCCCGACATCACCGCCGTGCTGGACGAGGACGTGCACCCGCTGGGCATGAACCGGGCCACGCAGGAGCGCAAGCTGCTGGGTTACTGTTATGCCAGCGTGGGGGCCGGTTATGCCCGTATGTGGCAGTTTCCGCAGCCCATGGTGGATGCACTGGAGCACCAGTACGCCCCGTTTGAAAACCATGTGTATGAGCCACTGGCGGGGGTGATCCACCTGGCGGCCTGGCGCGCCCGTGGCAAGGAGGCGCGGCTGACCCAGCGCGGCTTGGCCGTCACCTTTCCGGGCTCCGTGGGCCTGGCTCTGGGCCTGGACATCGACATGGTGTTGCAACAAGACCCGTTCGACTGGACGGCATATACATGAGCCCCCCAAGGGGGCCTCGCGCCTTGGGGCGACCCGGCGGCGCGTTGGTTTTCTCTGATTGAATTTTTAGCATGCAGGCACTTCATATTTACGCGGGCCCCAAGGCCCGGGCGGCACTGGCCGCCAACGGGCTGCAGCCCGAGCACATTCGCACCATTCCCGGTGCCGCTGGCGGGCCCAAGGGCCTGATCCTGGGCGCGCTGGACCGGTTTATTTTTAGCGACTGGCTCACACGCTCGCAGCAGCCAGTGGACCTGGTGGGCGCGTCCATCGGTGCCTGGCGCATGGCCAGTGCCTGCCTGAACGATCCGGCCGCCGCCTTTGCCAGGCTGGAGCATGACTACATCCACCAGCACTACGAGCTGGCACCTGGGCAAAAGCGCGTGAGTGCCGAGCAGATCAGCGAGACCTTTGGTCACAACCTGCAGGCCTTTTATGGCGGCCGCGTGCCCGAGGTGCTGCAGCACCCCCGCTACCGGCTGCACATCGTGACCTCGCGCGGGCGCCACATGCTGCGCACCGAACATGGTCTGCGCACACCGCTGGGTTATCTGGGAGCGTTTCTAACCAATACCGTGCACCGCAAGGCCATGGGTGCGTGGTTGGAACGCGTGGTGTTTTCCAGCCCGCATGCCGTGCCAGGCGGGCCGTGCGCACCGCTGCCCTTTGCCACGGGTGACTACCGCACGCGCCAGGTCGCACTGAGCGAGGCCAACTTCAACCCGGCCTTGCAGGCGAGTTGCTCCATTCCCTTTGTGCTCAAGGCCATCCACAACATTCCCGGCGCCCCCCATGGCGCCTACTGGGACGGCGGTATCACCGACTACCACCTGCACCTGAACTATCCCGGCGCCGCAGGCGCTACAAAAACAGGAGCTGCTCGCGCAGACTCCACGGGGGCTGGTGGCACTTTTGACACCAAAGGGCTGGTGCTGTACCCACACTTTCAGAAGAGTGTGGTGCCGGGTTGGCTGGACAAGGGGCTCAAGTGGCGCCACGGCTCCACCGCGTTTCTGGACACCATGGTGCTGCTGGCACCCAACCCTGAGTGGGTGAAAACTTTACCAAACAGCAAACTTCCGGACCGTACAGACTTTACGCATTACGGCAATGATCTGGCAGCACGGGTAAAGGCATGGACTGCCGCCACCCGTGCCAGCCAGCAGATGGTGGACGAGTTCATCGCCTGGCTGCACAAGCCCGACATGAACCTGGTACGCCCTCTATGAAGCTCCATGCTGCAAACGCCTTCGCCATCGCCCTGATCACCACCCTGGTGCTGGGGGGCAGTGCGGTGTCGGCGGGGCCACTGCTGGAGCGCTTGAAGGAGCGGCGGGCCGCCCATGCGGAGGCACGCACCGGCGAACGCGGCCCGGCCGGCAGGGAGCAACCACTTGAAAATCCGTATGGCGACGACAAGGCGAGCCAGCAGACGGCGAACCGCAAAGTGCTGCGTGACGTGCCCTACGGTAGCGACGCCAAGCAGCGCATGGACATCTACCTGCCGCCCCAGACCGCGGGTGCAGCCCCGGCCCCCGTCATCTTCATGGTGCATGGCGGTGCGTGGCGCACGGGGGACAAGCGCATGGGCCGCGTGGTGGACAACAAGACCGCGCGCTGGCTGCCCAAGGGCATTGTGTTTGTCTCCATCAACAACCGTTTGCTGCCCGATGCCGACCCGCTGGACCAAGTGCACGACGTTGCCCAGGCGCTCGCGTTTGCGCAGGCCCAGGCGGCCAGTTGGGGGGCCGATCCGCAGCAGTTTGTTTTGATGGGACATTCAGCCGGGGCGCACTTGGTGGCTTTGCTGGCGGCGTCGCCCACCCTGGGCAACGAGGCGGGCGCCAAGCCCTGGCTGGGCACCGTAGCGCTGGACAGTGCGGCACTGGATGTAGCGCCCATCATGCAGCGCAAACACTACAAGCTGTACGACCCGGCGTTTGGCACCGATCCGACCTTCTGGCGGGCTGTGTCGCCCCAGCAGCAGTTGCATGCGGGCGCCAAACCCGTGCTGGCGGTGTGCTCCAGCCGCCGAGAAGAATCGTGTGAGCAGGCGCGCAACTTCGCGGCGCATGCGGGGCAACTGAACGTACGTGCCTCGGTGCTCGCCCAAGACCTGAGCCACGGTGAGATTAACGAGCAACTGGGTGTGCCGGGCAGCTATACCCAGGCAGTGGAGGCCTTTCTGGGCAGTCTCTCGCCGGCGCTTGGCAGTCGGCTTCGCTAAGCTAGCGCCCCAAAACCAGCGTAGGTAGCCGCCCAACCGGCCATCGCCTGCGCTGGCATGGGTTTGGCAATGCCATAACCCTGACCCAGCTCGCACCCCAGTGCCAACAACTTGCTGGCCTGGGCCGGGGTTTCCACCCCTTCGGCAATCACGGAACGTTCAAATGCCTTGGCCAAGGCCACGATGGCGCTGACCAGGGTGCTGTCCTCGGGGTCATCCAGAATACCGTCCACAAACATGCGGTCGATCTTGATGGTTTCTGCTGGCAGGCGCTTGAGGTAGGAGAGGGAGGAGAAGCCGGTGCCAAAGTCGTCCAGCGCAAAACACACGCCCAGCGCCTGACAACCCTGCATGACCTCGCGCATGTGCTGGATGTCCTGCAGCACGGCGGACTCCAGAATCTCCAGCTCCAGCAAATGCGCCGGAGCACCGGGGTACTGCGCCAACACAGCGCGCAGGCGGTCCACAAAATCCTTGCGGTGGAAATGGCGGGCCGCGATGTTGACGCTGACCACCCAGCGCTGCCCCTGTCGCACCCAGGTCTGCAGCTGTGCCAGCGCCTGGTGCAACACCCATTCGCCCGTATCCACAATCAGGTCGGTGTGCTCCATAAGCGGCAAAAAGGTGCCGGGGCCCAGCAGGCCCTGCTCAGGGTGTTGCCAGCGCAGCAGGGCCTCTACCCCGACCACCGCCCCGGTACGCAGGTGGACCTTGGGCTGGTAGTGCAGGCGAAACTCGTCTTGCTGCAGGGCCTGACCCAGCCGGGCCAAGCGGGTGTAGTTGGTTTGCACCTCCTGGTCTTGTTGGGCATCGAACAGGTGCAGGCCACTGCGCCCGGCCTGTTTGGCGTGGACCATGGCCTGGTCAGCATGGCGCAGCAATGTGTCGGGGCTCGCGTTGTCCAGGGGAAACACAGCGACACCGGCGCTGGCGGTGCAGTGGACCAGCAAGTCATCAATTGCGTAGGGCTGGGCCAGGCGCTGGAGCAAGGCCTGCACCTCGGCCTCGATGTGTTCCACATCCGGTAGCCCGCGCAGCAAGACCACAAACTCGTCTCCGCCCAGGCGGGCTGCATCGCCCAGGTCGGACACACCGCCTTGCAGGCGTTGCGCCACCTCTTTGAGCAGGCGGTCGCCCACCCCATCGCCGTGGCGGTCGTTGATGGCCTGGAAATGGTCCAGATCGAGCAGGCAAATACCCAGCAGTTGCTGGGCCTCGCGCGCCTGGAACACGGCGTGGGTCAGCCGCTCAGCCAGGGCGGCGCGGTTGTTCAGTCCGGTCAGGGCGTCGTGGCGGGCCTGCCAGGAAATCTTTTGCTGCAGCTCCCGGGTTTCGGTCACATCGCGGAACACCAGCACACATCCCATGGCCGGGCCTTGGGCCTGGCGGATGGGCGCGGCGGTGAACTCGATGGCATACCGCTCACCTGAGCGGTGCAGCAAGAGCTGGTGCAGCGCATGCACGGGTGCGTTCACCTGGTGCAACTGGGCGACCTGCAGGTCCTGCGGCAATGGCTGGGACGCCGGATCGCGCTGAAACACCGCCGCCAGCGGTTGGCCCAGGGCCTGCGGTGCCGTGTAGCCGGTCAAGAACTGGGCGGCTTCATTGAGGGTTTCTATGCGGCCCTGTGCGTCGGTGGTAATCACCGCATCGGCAATGGAGGACAGCGTGATCACCGCGCGCTCTTTTTCGGCCAACAGGGCTTCCTGGGCGAGCTTGCGTTCGGTGATGTCCACCAGCGCACCAATGGTGCCGCCCTGGCTGCCATCGGTCAGGGTGAATGGGGCCTTGAAATAGGCCATCTCGCGCACCTCGTGTTCGCCCACTTTGACCAGAATTTCATTTTCCTGCCGCGGCAGAGCGCGCCGTTTACGTGCGCCACGCTCGTGCGGCAGTGCCACAAAGTCGCTGCGCAGCGGGGCACCCACCACGGCACTGGCGGAAATGCGGAAGAAGTCTTCCCAGGCCTTGTTGACCCCCAGGCAGGTGCCGTCATGGCCCCGCACAAACACCGGCAAGGGCAGGGCATTGATGAACTGGTGGGTGAAGTGGCGCTGCTCGCTGTGCTCGGAGCGGGTGGTCTGCAAGGACCCCACCAGGGTCTGGATTTGGCCCGCCATGGCGTTGAAGGCCTGGGCCACCGCGCGCATTTCCAGTGTGCCTTTTTCGACCATCCGTGTGTTCAAGGCACCTGTGCGAAAGTCCTCTGTGGCCTGGTTCAGGCGTCCCAGCATGCGGGCATTGGCACGCAGCAGCAGGGTTAGCAAGAGCAGAATCGTGCCAATGTTCAGGGCCGAAATGCGGAGCTGGGCGCCCACCGTGCGCCAGGCCTGTTCCAGTGACGACGTGCCATTGAGCACCGCCAACAAAGTGGCCCTTGAGCCATCGGGCAGGTCGGCATGGAAATCGTGGCGCAGGGGTTGCAGTGCGGCCAGGGCCTCAAACCACTCGGGTACATCGGCTTGCCGTGGCCGATGTTTGCTGGCCTGCAGGGTATGGCCATTCACAGACCAGGCCAAGTCTTGCAGTTCGGGGTGGAACTGCAAGGCCGTGTCAAGCGCCCTTTGCATTTCGGCCTGGGTGCTGTACATGCTGGCCTGCAATAGCGTTGCCGGCAGGTAGTGTCCGATCAGCGCGATTTGGGCCTGTCGGTGTTCGTAGGCTTCCTGCAATTCGGCGCGAAACAGAAGGTGGTAACGCACCGCACTGACCACCACGATGATGAGCAAAATTGGCAGGAACAGGCGTGGATAAGTGCCTTGGCTCAGCCAGGTTCGAAGGGAAAATTCGCGCATTCTTTTTGTGACTCGCCCTGTGGCGCCCATAGGCCCCGTAAGAAATCGGTTTCAAACCCCGAGGGGCGTTTATATACCGATTGGGTGAGGTAGGTCACGCGTTTGTGCGCCGCGGCACCCCTTCTCAGAGGGACGCGTACAACAGGGCGCGGTACTCCTCTGTCGTAGCAATGCGCGGGTTGGTTTTGTGGCAATGGTCGGCCAGGGCGCCGGTGATGATCTGGTCAAACTGCTCGGTCGACACGCCCATGGCGGCCAGGCCCGTGGGCAGTCCCAGGCGGGCATTCATGTCCTGAATGGCCTCGCCAATATCACTCGCCGAACCCAGGCCCATGGCGTGGGCCATGCGCTGCAGGCGCTTGTCCTTTTGTACCGATTCGGCCTCCGCATTGAACGCCACTACGGCAGGCAGAAACATGGCATTGAGCGTGCCGTGGTGCAGGCGCGGGTCCACGCCCCCCAGGCTGTGGCTCAGGCTGTGCACACAGCCCAGCCCTTTCTGGAACGCCATGGCGCCCTGCATGCTGGCGCTCATCAGGTTCGTGCGGGCTTCCACGTCGCTGCCGTTCAACGTAGCGCGGGCAATGTGGGCCCAGGCGCGCTCCAGGCCATCCAGCGCAATGCCATCCGCCGGCGGGTTGAACGAGGGCGCCATGAAGGTTTCCATGCAATGCGCAATCGCGTCCATGCCGGTGGCGGCGGTCAGCTTGGGTGGCAAGCCCAGCGTCAGCTCGGGGTCGCAGATGGCGGTTTTGGGCACCAGGTGCCAGCTGTGGAAGCCCAGCTTGCGGTGGTCGTCCACGATGAGGATGGCGCCGCGCGCCACCTCGCTGCCCGTGCCGCTGGTGGTGGGCACAGCGATGATGGGCGCCACGCGCTCGGTGATACGCACCGAGCCGCCTTCGATGGTGGCGTAGTGGGTCAGAGGGCCTTCGTGCGTGGCGGCAATCGCCACGCCTTTGGCGCAGTCAATGGCCGAGCCACCGCCCACAGCGATCAAGCCATCACAACCTTGGGCCTTGTACATCGCCGCGGCCGCGCGCACCGCGGCTTCCGTGGGGTTGGAAGGCGTCTGGTCAAACACCGCCACGGTCAGGCCGGGCAGGGCGTCCAGCGCTTTTTGCAAGATGCCGGCAGCCTTCACGCCCGGGTCGGTCACGATCAACGGGCGGGTGATACCCACACGTTCGCATTCTTGCTTGAGCAGGCGCACGGCGCCGCATTCAAACTGGATTTGGGTCACGTAGTAGATGAAGGACATGTCATGCCTCCCGACGAGCCGCCTCTAGGGTGGCATGCGCCCCCTTGGGGGGCCTCGAACGATAGTGAGCTTGGGGGGGCATAGCTTTTAGACGTGTAGGATGGAAAAAAAACAATGTACCAAGAAGCCATTCAAACATGAGTCACCACCATGACCGCCGCGGCAACCCGCGCAGCCTGCTCACCCCCGCCATGCGCGGCGTGCTGGACCGCATTGCCCGTGCGGGCCACGCGCCGATGCACATCTTGAGCGCCCAACAAGCCCGCGCCGCCTACGCAGCAGGATCTGACGTGCTGGAGCTGCCCACCCAGAAACTGTACCGCGTGGAGGAATTCACGGTGACCGCGCGCGATGGCTACGCCATCCCCGTGCGCCATTACGCGCCCAGCGGCACCGGACACCCGGTGTTGGTGTACTTCCACGGCGGTGGTTTCACCGTGGGTAGCGTGGCCACCCACGACGGCTTGTGCCGCCGGCTGGCCCACCTGACGGGCTCTGCGGTGCTGTCGGTGGATTACCGGCTGGCGCCAGAACACAAGTTTCCTACGGCCCATGACGATGCTTGGGACGTGGTGCAGTGGGTGGCCGAAGAGGGCAAGACGCAGGGCTTGGACACCAGCCGCCTCGCGCTGGGCGGCGACAGTGCCGGGGGCACTCTGGCGGCAGCCTGCGCGGTCGAGGCACGCAACGCGGGCATTTCACTGGCCCTGCAGCTGCTGTTTTACCCAGGGTGTGCAGGCCATCAAAACACCGTGTCCCACAGCACCTTTGCCAGCGGTTTTTTGCTCGAAGAGCGCCAGATCACCTTCTTTTTTGAGCATTACCTCCGCAGCGCGGCCGACCGTGACGACTGGCGTTTTGCACCGCTGGACGGCAAGGGCCCGGATGGGGTAGAGGTCGACCTGGCCGGCGTCGCGCCCGCCTGGGTAGGCCTTGCAGAATGCGACCCGCTGGTGGATGAGGGGGTGGCCTACGCGGACCGCTTGCGCCTGGCCGGCGTACCCGTAGATCTGGAGATTTACCGCGGCGTGGTGCACGAATTCATCAAGATGGGCCGTGCCATTCCCGAAGCTGCCACCGCCCATGCCGATGCGGCGCGTGCGTTGCGCAATGCGTTTAATCTTTAAATCGTTTTTCCAGACAGCACCATGACCTTGCAACGCACCGACTTCCGCTTTTTCCACCGCCTGCGTGTGCGCTGGGCCGAGGTGGACATGCAACACATCGTCTTCAACGCCCACTACCTGATGTATGTGGACACCGCCATGGGGGACTACTGGCGCGCACTGGCCTTGCCCTACCAGGAGAGCATGGCGCTGCTGGGGGGCGACATGTATGTGAAAAAGGCCACGCTGGAGTACCACGCCTCGGCCCGTTACGACGACACGCTGCACATCGGCCTGCGTTGTGCCCGGGTCGGCAATTCGTCCATGGTGTTTGAGGCGGGCATCTTCCGGGGCGACAGCCTGCTGGTATCGGGCGAATTGCTGTATGTGTTTGCTGACCCCACCAGCCAGACCTCGCGCCCAGTCCCCACGGCCTTGCGCAAGGTATTTGCCCAGTTTGAAGCCCGCCAGCCCATCACCCAGACGGTGGTGGGCAACTGGAGCGATTGGGGATCTCAGATTTCTCCGCTGCGCCGCGCCGTGTTTGTCGATGAGCAGGCGATCTCTGAAAAACTGGTGTGGGACGAGGCCGATGCCAGCGCCGTACACGCCGTGGCGCAAAACAGCCTGGGCCAAGTGGTGGCCAGTGGCCGCATGCTGAGCCATGCGCCGGGTGTTGCGCGTATTGGCCGTATGGCCACACACCAGATGCTGCGCGGCGGTGGCTTGGGCCTGCAGGTGCTGCGGGCTCTGGTGCAGGCGGCCCGCCAGCGCGGTGATACCGAGGTGATGCTGCACGCCCAGTGCAGCGCCGAAAACTTTTACCTGCGCGAGGGTTTTGTGCGCCGCGGACAGGTATTTTTCGAGGTGGGCATTGCCCACCAGGAAATGGCGCTCGCGCTCAGTGCCTAAAAGCCCAAAGACGCCAGCAGATCGTCCACATCGTCCTGCTTGAGGGCGCTGTCAGCCGTTTGCGGGCCTTCCAGCACATGGTTGTCCACGGTGACGGGTTCCGCATGTTCTGGTTTGGCCACCGCTGCTGGGGCCGATGGAGAGCTGTCGATGAGCAACTGCACCAGTTGCATCTCGGTGCGGGTGATGATGTCGATGACTTTTTTGATCACCTGGCCCGACAAATCCTGGAAGTCCTGCGCCATCATGATGTCGCTCAGCACCGCCCCTTGACCATCGGCAAATTTGGCGGTGCTCTGGGCAAACTTGCCGCACACCACCATCAGGCCACGCGCTTTTTCCACACTCATGTCGGGGGCGGCGGCCAAGCGGTTGAGCGATTCACCCAGCGCCACACCACGGGTGGCCAGGTCATCACACTCGGGTTTGGCGGCTTCTACCAAAGTGAGCACCTTGTTGGCGGCGTCTTCCGTCATCTTGCCCACATAGGCCAAACGGTCGCGGGCGTTCGGGATTTCCTCCACGATGGAGTGCAACTGGTTGCCACCGATTACCGCCAATGCCTCATGCATTTCCCGGGTAATGGCGCCCAGCCGGGCAAATGCATCTTCCTTGCTAAGCGGCGTCGACATATACAGACAATCCCTTCCCGACTCGTTGGTATGGCGTGTTTATTATGAATCCAGCCAGCGGGCTCGTGACGCCAGTGGACAGAAAAACACCGCTTTAAATGTCGTCGAGCAACGGGTAGGGCAGAGGCAGCAGCTGCAAGGCCGAGCCAGCGGCCAGTAAGGGCCCGGCGTCCAGTGCCGCCAGTTGCAAAGACACGATGGCGTCCATGCCCCCCCCTGGTGCGGGTGCTGCCTGCACCACGGTGCCTACGGGCTGCGTGTCGTCCGCCGGGGTGAAAATTTCCTGGCCCGCCTGCAGCAAGGCCGTGCTGTGCACCACAAAGGCCCGGCGCTTGAGGGTGCCGCGGAACTGGCTGCGCGCCACCACCTCCTGGCCGGGATAGCAGCCTTTTTTGAAGTTCACACCGCCCACGGATTCGTAGTTCAGCATCTGCGGCACAAAGGCTTCAAACACAGGCTGGCTCAGGGTGGCGACACCGCTGCGGACTTCGCTCCACAACCAGCCATCCAGTGGCAAGGCCTCGCCCTGCGGTGGTGGCACCTCTGCGGGTGCGACCCAGAGCTGGCGGGGCGTCCCGTTCGCGGGATACAGGTTGACTACGGTTTCAGCATCAAAATCGGCCTTGGCCCAGGCAGTATCTGCGCGAGCAGCTATCTCTTTGATAGCATTTCCAGCCAGCCCATAGACGGTAAAACGTTCGCTGGCATCGCTCAACCGGGCTTTGGCACGCATCACAAACATGGACAGGCGCTTGAGCGTAGGCGCCAGCAGGTCCTTGCTGCACACCAGCACAATGTCACCGGCCGGGCGTTTGAAACCAATGAAGCTGGCCTGCATGCGGCCCTTGGCCGAGCAAAACGCGGCCAAGCGAGCCTGGGTCTGGTCCAGCAGCGCGAAGTCCTGAGTGAGCTGGCCGTGGAGGAATTTGGCGGCGTCTTCGCCTTCGATCTGGATCACGCCCAGGTGGTCCAGGCGGGCTACACCATTCAGTGTGACAAGGGGTGGGGTGGAAGCAGGCTGGGTACTCATGGCTGAATTATCATTCCGCTTCTGATGACTGACTGGAAGTAGGGCTGTGCGCTTGTTTCTTGCTGCGGTGGTGCTCACCGCTTTGGGGTTGCTGGGTGCGGGTTACGTCTGGGTGCAGTCGCCACTGGCGCTTCGCGTGCCCGTCGTGGACCTGTCCATTGCGCCGGGTTCCAGCGCCCGCCAGGTGGCCAATGCTGTGACCGAGGCTGGCGTGCAGGCCCACCCCGGCCTGCTGTACTGGTGGTTTCGCCTCTCGGGCCAGTCACGTGCCATCAAGGCCGGCAGTTACGAAGTGGAGGCCGGCAGCACGCCCCAGAGCCTGCTGCGCAAGTTGGTGAACGGCGAGCAGGCCCTGCGCAGCGTCACCCTGGTGGAAGGTTGGAACTTCAGGCAGGTGCGCGAGGCCCTGCGCAAGGCCCAACATCTGCAGCCAGACAGTGCAGCCCTGTCCAGCCAGGCTCTGATGGCCCAACTGGGCCGCCCCGGCGTGCATCCGGAAGGCCGGTTTTTCCCCGATACCTACAGCTACGCCAAGGGCTCCAGCGACCTGGCCGTCTTGCAGCGCGCCCTGCGCGCCATGGACCAGCAACTCGACGCCGCGTGGTCATTGCGCAACCCCCAAGTGCCACTCAAAACGCCTGAAGAGCTTCTGGTGCTGGCCAGCATCATTGAAAAGGAAACTGGCAAACCCAGTGACCAGGCGCAGATCTCGGCCGTGTTCAACAACCGGCTCCTGATCGGCATGCGCCTGCAGACCGACCCCACGGTGATCTATGGCTTGGGTGAGTCGTTTGATGGTAATTTGCGCCGTGCTGACTTGCTGGCCGACACGCCTTACAACACCTACACCCGTGAAGGCCTGCCCCCCAGCCCGATTTCCATGCCCGGCAAGGCCGCACTGCTGGCCGCCGTGCAGCCCGCGGCCAGCAAAGCGTTGTATTTTGTGGCGCGTGGGGATGGCAGCAGCGAATTCAGCGAATCGCTGGACGCGCACAATAGGGCAGTCAACAAATACCAGCGCGGCCAGTGAGGCTGGACGCACGCACAGGGACGGCATGAGCGGACTTTTCATCAGTTTTGAAGGCATCGACGGGGCGGGAAAATCCACCCACATCCAAGCCCTGGCCGACGCTTTGCGGGCCCAGGGCAGGGCGCTGACCCTGACGCGCGAGCCCGGTGGCACGCCGCTGGCCGAGCAGCTGCGCCATATGGTGCTCAACGACAGCATGGACCCGATGACCGAGGCGTTGCTGGTATTTGCCGCACGCCGCGACCATGTGCAGCGCGTCATCGTGCCGGCGCTGGCACGCGGTGATGTGGTGCTGTGTGATCGTTTTACCGACGCCACGTTTGCCTACCAAGGCGGTGGGCGCGGCTTTGACTGGCAGGTGCTGCAACAACTGGAGCAATGGGTGCAAAGCCATGGGCAGGCTGGCCTGCTGCAGCCCCACACCACGGTGTGGTTTGACCTGCCACCAGCCGTAGCGGCCGAGCGACTGGCCGGCGCCCGGGTACCCGACAAATTCGAGTCGCAGCCCATCGCCTTTTTTGAAAGCGTGGCCGCAGGCTACGCACGCCGCGAGGCCGAAGATCCCGCCCGCTTTGCCCGCATCAACGCGCACCAGACACCGGCAGCCGTTTGGCAGGACGTGCAGGCTGCGTTGTGTGCCCGCGGAGTGCTGCGTCCATGAGCGAACCCGCCGCAAACGTTTTGGCGCCCTGGATTCAGGCCCAAGCACACACCTTGCTCGCGCAGCGCGGCCACGCCTGGTTGCTGCAAGGCCCGTCGGGTCTGGGGCAGTACCCCTTGGCGCTGGCGCTGGCCCGCGCCTGGCTGTGCGAACACCCAAGTCCGCAAGGGGCATGCGGTGAGTGCGGTAGTTGCCACGCCATCGATGTGCGCACCCATGCCGACCTGTGCATGCTGATGCCCGAGACCACCATGATGGAATTAGGTTGGCCTCTGAGTGAAAAGGCACAGGGTGACATCGACGACAAAAAGCGCAAGGCCAGTAAGGAAATCCGCGTGGATGCCATGCGCGATGCGGTGGAGTTTGCGCAGCGCACCAGTGCGCGTGGGCGTGGCAAGGTAATCGTGGTGTTCCCCGCAGAAAGCATGAACGCCATCACGGCCAATGCCTTGCTCAAGACACTGGAAGAGCCCGCTGGCGACGTGCGGTTTGTATTGGCCAGCGAATCGGCCCACCAGTTGTTGCCCACCATCCGCAGCCGCTGCATTGGCCACACCATGGTGTGGCCAAGTGCAGAAGAGGGCGCGCAATGGTTGCAAGCCCAGGGCATGGATACCAGCCGCGCCCGGCTTTTATTGCAAGCCACAGGCGGTCGGCCGGCCGATGCCCTGCTGTTTGCCGAGTCCGGCCGCGACCCCATGGCCTGGGCAGCCTTTCCCCGTGCCATGGCGCATGGGGACGTGACGGCGGTCAAGGATTGGACTGCGGCGCAAATCATCGATGCCCAGCACAAGCTTTGCCACGACCTGATGGCCAAGCTGTGTGGCGCGCCACCGCGCTTTTTCGAACCCAAGGATTTGGGCGCCCTGCGCATTCCCATGCCGGTGCTCAGCACCTGGAGCAAGGCCCTGTCCACGGCCATGAAGACCATGGATCACCCCTTCAACGCAGGCCTGATGGCCGAAGCGCTTGTCGGACAAGCCCAATCGGCCCTAAACTCAGGGCATTAAGCCGCGACCATGAGCACCAACCCCGCCACCGCCCGCCCCAGCGTCATCCAGCTCTCTATCAAGGAGAAAGCTGCGTTGTACGCCGCCTACATCCCCATGTTTACCGAAGGTGGCGTGTTCATTCCCACTACCCGGGAATATGCTTTGGGAGACGATGTGTATGTGCTGCTGTCCTTGCCAGAAGACGTACAGCGTTATCCGGTGGCCGGCAAAGTGGCTTGGGTGACCCCGCCCAAGGCCTCGGGCGGCCGCACCCAAGGTGTAGGCATCTTGTTTCCCAAAGACGAAAAATCCCGCCAGCTCAAGCTGAAAATCGAAGAAATTCTGGGCGCACATATGGCGTCCGAGCGCCCCACACAAACTGTGTAATTCCGGGCCCCTGGCACAGGCCGACTACGGGCCTGCTGCAGTTTTGATAGATGGACCTCCCATGTTTACCGATTCCCACTGCCACCTGACCTTTCCGGAGTTGGTGGCCGATTGGCCTGCCATCCAGCTGGCCATGGCACAAGCCCAAGTGGACCGTGCTTTATGCATTTGCACCACACTCGAAGAGTTTCCGTCTGTGCACGCACTGGCACTGGCGCATGCCCACATTTGGGCCAGTGTCGGTGTCCATCCGGACAACGAAGGTGTTACCGAGCCCAGCGTTGATGACTTGGTGCGCCTGGGATCTTTGCCCAAAGTGATTGCCATTGGGGAAACGGGACTGGATTACTACCGCTTGGGAGACCGCACGATTTCCGAGATGGAGTGGCAACGCGAGCGCTTTCGCCGCCACATCCAGGCTGCGCGCACCGTGCAAAAACCCTTGGTCATCCACACCCGTAACGCGTCCGACGACACATTAGCCCTCCTGCGGGAGCAAGGAGAAACCGGTGGAGCAGGGTGCGCGGGCGGGGTTTTCCATTGTTTCACCGAAGATATGGCGGTCGCCAAAGCGGCACTGGATCTGGGTTTTTACATCTCGTTTTCCGGCATTTTGACCTTCAAGAGTGCCCAGGCGATTCGCGATGTGGCGGCCATGGTACCTATGGACCGACTGCTGATAGAGACCGACAGCCCTTACCTGGCGCCGGTTCCCTACCGCGGCAAGACCAATAATCCGTCGTATGTGCCCTATGTGGCGCAAACATTGGCAACCCTTAAAGCCTGTGATGTAGAGACAATGGCCCAGGTCAGCGCCGCCAATTTTGACACCTTATTTCGCCCCCAAGCATCATGAGATATTGGTTTAAGAAACTTATATATCTACTTGTTTTTATTGGATTTAGTTCCGTTAAGGCAGGATCCTACGAAGACTTCTTCACGGCCTTGGAAGCAGACAATGCCACCATCATTGGCCAACTTTTGGAGCGGGGTTTTGACCCTAACACGCCCAACCCCAAGGGTGTTCCTGCGCTGATGGTGGCGTTGAAAGTACCGGCCCCCAAAGTCATTGCTGTACTGATGCGCCATCCCGAGTTGAAAGTTGAAGTTCGCAATGCCCAGGATGAAAGCCCGCTGATGCTGGCGGCTCTGCGCGGTTACGCGGATGTATGCGCCCAACTCATCGAGCGGGATGCCGATGTCAACAAACCCGGTTGGGCACCACTGCATTACGCAGCCACAGAAAGCCATGTTCCGGTAATGCAGTTGCTACTGGATCAGCATGCCTATATCGACGCAACATCGCCTAACGGCTCAACACCGCTAATGATGGCCGCCATGTACGGCAACGCATCCGCGGTCAAGATGCTGCTGGAAGCTGGCGCAGATCCAACCATCAAGAACGACTTGGGGCTGACTGCCATCGACTTTGCCGAGCGCGTCAAAAAGACAGATTCCACCACCATCATTGCCGCTTTTATCCGCGCCAGACGTCCCAAGGGGGCTTGGTAACGGATTTAACTTTGCTTTATACGATGTATATATCGCTCGCAGTAGTTTTGCTATCAGTTTGAGAGCGGGTTGCGCTCTGTGCATCAGGGCTAGCGGCCAGCCCACCCACCAAACCGGACGCGAGAAATATGCTCGCAGCCACCCCTGAGAGCTTGTCCGCCCACTGCGCCCAAAACGCTCTCACATCCTCCGATTTCGCACGCTCTGCATGGGCGCTGGCGATGATCTCGGCGGGGTTTTCCAGACCCAACAGGCCGGCCAATTTGATGGCTGCGTCGTCGCTCAAGAAGTCCGTCCCAACACGATATTTGCTGATCTGGCTGCGAGAAATGCCCAGCAGTGGTGCCAAGGCGTAGTCGCTAAGGGAGAGTTTTTCTTTGGCCTGGTCAAGCCATTGGATCGTGGTTTTCATGTGGGGCTCCTAAGGGATGCCGCCTAAGGGCTGGCGTAGTCAATTGTAGGTAGACGTCCCCCAGCGCGCAACGCAGTCGCGACGCGCGAATAGTCGCGACAGTTGACTATGGTCGTGAAGGTGGCATATAGTCGCGCCGTCTGCCCGGTATCCCTTAACCCGTGGCGGGCTGGCACTTTCCCCGGTTTGATCCATGCCGGGCAGACACCCCTAAGCGCCGGACCGTCGAGAAAGTGCCAAACCATGTCAATCCGAATTGAAAAGTTCTTTACAGGCCCCGACGCTGGCCTGTACGGAGTGGAAATTCCAGCCGGAATTAGCTTTTGCCGCCCCTCTATTGCCCACTACTTCAACCCAGGTGCAAGCGCCCATATGCTCGCCACCGTCGATGATTTCGGCAATTTGGTGATGGTGGTCTGAGCCATGTCAAACCGCAGAACCGAACTCCTCCGTGTCGCCCAAGAAGTACTCGGCCCCCTCGATCATCGACAAGAAGGGCGCCGTCGCAGCGTCCGCAACCTCACCTTCCGACGCCTCATGCGAAAGAGCCATCGCCTTTCTCAAGGCCTGAACCAGCTCCGGAACCGTGGCGGGCTTGTCCGTGATGACAGCCGCCAAGGCATATCCAAAGTTGATCGCCTGCAGCTCGAAAAGCTCTCGCAGTTGAGCTTCACTGACCGGGGGAGGGGTGGGGATATTTTCCATGCTGGCACTCCTGTTGAAGGCCGACAGTCTAGCGGCGCCGTCTGACCATGAAGCACACATTAAAAACCCCCATGGGCTCCCTCTCCCTGGAAGCCATTGGCCAGAAGGGCGATCCCCAAGTCCTGGTCACCGTCCAGAAGGCCGGTTTCCCGATCCCCTTCTCATTCCCCGTTTCCGTCGAGCATGCCCAGCTGCTGCACACCTCCTTAGGGATGGTGCTTCAAGAGCTGGAGCCTAAGGTGACTGCATGAGAAAAACAGTCTTCTCAAACGGAGTACGGGGCCGCTTCTTAGGCGTCAACAAGAAAACAGGCGCGCACTGGGTGAAGTTCCCCAGAAAGCTGGCAGGAAGCCCGCACGTTACCCACCTATTTCAGCCGGAAGTCTGGCGCGTTCAGGAGCAAAGCAAGTGAGCGCCGCCGACTGGTACAGCGTCATCGTCAGCTCGGCCGCTTTCATGCTGGGCCTGTTCAACGCACTGAAGGGGGTGGACCATGGCCACCCATAACGCCCACACCGAGGCGGTGCGCGCCGCCACGCTGGCCGCGATGCAGTCCCGCCCAGTGATACCTGAGCCGGTGCGCGATCTGTCCGCCTTCATTGCCGAATCGGCCCTGCACGACCTGCGCAACATGCGCCGCCTGCTGAAAAACCGCCCCGACCTGACCGAGCTGCTGGACCGATCCGGAGGCCTGCTCTCTGCCCTGCAGAAGCGCCTGGCTGATGAAGCGCCTAAGGGGAGGGTGCTGCAGTGAAGTTCCCCAAGACATTCCAGCTTAAAGAGCTGGCCCTGGAGCTGGCCGCTGTTGGCGTGGCGTGCGCCTTCGTGGGCGGCTGCTTTGGCCTGGGCTTTGTGGTGGTGAAGCGGCTCGCGGGCTGCTTTGTCGAGGGGGTCTAATGTCCTCTCGGTATACACGCGAAATCCATACACAGGCGGCGATTCAGGCAGGCCTTGATACACGCCGCGCTGGCATGAAAAAACGGTTCTCCCTGCAGCGCACGGCACAAACGATTTTGTACACGGCAGGGGTGGAGCCCAAAAAGCAGCACCGCACCGTGTGGTGCCACCGGCATGTTGTGACCGAGGGCGCAATCCCGGTGTTCCGCAAGCTGGACGCTGGCACCGCCCGCCTGGGCAAGGTCAAGACCTGCGGCAGCGTGTGGGCCTGCCCGGTGTGCGCCAGCAAGGTGGCCGAGCAGCGCCGCCGTGAGCTGGCCTACGCCATGGAGCAGCACATCGCGGCCGGTGGGTACGCCTACCTGGTGACCTTCACCTTCCCGCACTACATGGGCCAGAGCCTGGCCGAGCTGATGGAGCCCTTCACCAAGGCGCGCCAGTCGTTCCAGAACTCGCGTAAGTGGAAAGCCGTGATGGAGCAGGCCGAAAAAATCGGCGTCGTCAATTCTCTGGAGGTGACCTATGGAGCTGGTAACGGGTGGCACCCACACCTGCACATGCTCGTGTTCTGCAAGCCCGGTGCCTTCGCGGAGGGGGATGCCGACGATCAGGGTCGCCTGTACTCGCCTGCCATCGAGCATCTGCGGGGTGAGTGGGTCAGGCTGCTGGAGAAACGTGGGCTTGTGGACGGGGCAAATCGGAATTGGGCAAACCAGTATGGGCTGGACGTTCGGGGTGGCAAAAAAGCTGCTGAGTACATCGCCAAGTGGGGCCACGATGAGCAGTGGGGCATGTCCTCCGAGCTCACCAGCTCCCACGCCAAGGTAGGCACCAGAGACACGTGGGGGGCTCGTGATCACTACACACCTTTTCAACTGCTTGCGATGGCTTCGCTCGGTGATGGCCACGCTACCTGTGCCTATCGCGAATTCGTCAAAGAGTTTGACGGTAAACGCATGCTCACCTGGTCAAAAGGGCTCAAGGCTCATTTCGGCGTTGCGGAGATGGACGACGAAGAAGCCGCAGAGCAAACCGGCCTCGCCCTGAACGATGAGCAGCAGGCTGGCCAGATCGAGGCCGAGCAGCTGCAGGTACTGACCAAATACGGCCAGCTGGGCAGCTTCCTCGCCTTCGTGGCCGAGCATTGCCACCAGGAGCAAAACCAGCACCTGATTGACGGCTGGATCGAGGCCATCGACAGAGCAGGGGGCCACCGCCGCAAGGGCACGTTGCTGGTCGACCGAATGGTGATCAACGATCACAGCTACTTCCACAAAGCCGAGGTGATGGAAGGATGAAAATTCTGCACCTATCCCTCAAGGCGGAGTACTTCAACGCCATCAAGGACGGTTCCAAGTTGGAGGAATTCCGCCTGGTGACCAACTACTGGCAAAAGCGACTGGTAGGCCGCCATTACGACGCCATCGAGTTCACGCTTGGCTACCCCAAGGCCGACGACATGGGCCGCCGACTATTCCGGCCGTTCCGTGGCTTCAAGGTCAAAGAAATCTGCCACCCATTTTTCGGCCCAGATCCCGTGATGGTGTTCGCGCTGCCGGTCAACGAATAACCGCGCCGGGCGGCACCCGGTAATCCTCAGGAGAAAAGCAATGGAAGTTTGGATGTCTGTTCAGGTCAAAAACACTGACCACCCCCGCGCCGGTCAAGCCGGTATCGTGCACACCGTCGACAAGACCAAACCCGACCAGGTGGGCGTCAAGTTCGACAGCGACGGCCAGATCCAGCTGGTGGACGTGGCTGACCTCAAGCAGCTGTAAACCATGGCCCGCCTCCTTGGTACCGCCCCATGCACGGGGCCGAGCTGCAGCGAAAAAGTTGCAGTGAACGAAACCGGAGGCGGCTCTCTCTCGTGTAAGTGCCAGATCTGCAAATGGTCCTCATTTGCCCCACCCGGAAGCCGAGCCGCGCGCGAGCTGCGCAAAGTCATGACGCCGATTGAAGACGGCGACGACGACACCGCACCACCGCCCAAAACACCGTCCGCCGCAACCCCACCAAAGCCGCCCCCTAAGGCGGCTTCGTCCGTTTTTGATCTGGCACACCTATGACCACCGACTTCAACAAAATGGCCGCAGAGGCCGAGGCCGCGCTGGGCGCCGGCGCGGCGGGCGGTACTGAACCAGGCACCGAGAAGGTGGTGGCCGAGCCCATCCCCTCGCTGACCAACGCGCAGGCGATAGAGGGCGCGGTGATCATGGCCCGAGAGGGGTTCTGCGGAATGACCAAGCTCAAGAGCCCACGCGCCGCGCTGCCCAACGAAAGCGCCCGGCAACTGGGCGACCTGTGGGGCCCGGTGTGCGACAAGCACGGCATCAACCTGGCGGAATGGATCGGGGACTACGTGCTCGAGTTCTCCGCGATCATGGCAACGGTGGCCATCCTCACCCAGGTGCGCGCCGCGGTGCAGGCCGAAATCGCCGCTATGAAAGCGGCCGAGAAAAAGCCCGAAGCCGCTGCAGCCGATGGCCCCCAAGCCTAAGGCCCTGGGCATTGCCGCGTTTGGCGCGCGCGGCACCGGAAAAACTACGTGGATCGTGCAGCTGCTGCAGCAGTCGAACCCGCCGTGTGCACTGGTGTGGGACTTCAAACACGACCCCGGCCTGCAGTCGCTGTACACCCCGATCACCAGCATGCCCGCGCTGATCAAGGCGGCCAGCGCGCCGCGCTTTCAGCTGCGCTACCTGGTCGACCACAGCAAAGACATTGCGCTGCAGTTCGAATGGTTCTGCCGGCTGGTCTGGAAAACCGGGGCCCTGGTATTTGTCGATGAGCTGCCAGAGGTCACCCGGGCCGGCAAAGCCCCCGACGCCTGGCGCCGCATCGTCAACATCGGGCGCGAGTACCGAGGCGACGACGGCAAGATCCGGCACATCACCTACATCGGCGCCGCCCAGCGCCCGGCTGAGGTGGACAAGAGCTTCATCAGCAATGCCGACGTGATCCACACCGGCCGCCTGGCCCACGTGGGGGACGCCAAGAAGCTGGCCGAGTTCATGAACTGCAAGTACTCCGACCTCACCGCCCTGGCCGATTACCACTGGATCGAGCGCAGGGCAGGGCAGATCGAGCCCCTGCGCGGGGTGCTTCTACCACCAAAAAACACCGGGCCTGCAAAAAAAGTTGCATCCCGGCCACGGCCCAAAAAACAGGCCTAAGAAACGCTCCCTTAGGGGGGCGTTTTTGCATTTATCGACATCGGCGGGACTCTCGGGGCATTGATTTTTCAACCCGATCAACCCCGGAGAAACCGCCAAATGGACACCACCAAGCTCATTCCCGCCGCGACCACGATCGCCATTGCCTACGCGATCATGCATTTCGTCAAACACCCCCTGGTGAAGGCTGGCGCTGCCGGCGTCATCGGCGTGGCCTTCGCTAAGCAGATCCCGTATCTGAACAGCGGCCTCTGATCCCCGATCAGCGCCCACCACACGCCCGCCTCCCCAAAACATCAGGAAAAGGTAACCTGCCATGAATCGCTTGCAAGTGATGAACCCGTTTAACAACGTGGTCGCCTCCGGTGTCGCCAACTGCGACTTGAACAACCTGCTCGGCACCACGCTGGAGTGCATCAACTTGACCCTGGCCGGCACTGCGCTGACCAAGGCCATGCTCACGCTGATCCAGCTCAAGGCCAACGGCAAGGTGATCTGGGAATCGGACGGCTCCAAGCTGGACGCCCTGGAAAACTTCAAGAACTACGCCACGGCCGACGCCACTAAGCTGTCGATCAACTTCATGGAGCCCAAGACCAAGACCGTCAACGCCTTCCAGGCTGGCGCGATTGACCTGAGCCCCGAGAGCGGTATCACCAACCTGCGTTTGGAAGTCACCATTGCCGGTGCCACAGCCCCGGCGCTGTCTGGCATTGCCGAGCTGTCGCCCGCGGTGGACATTCCCTCCGAGCGCGCCATCCGCTTCCTGATGCTGCGCCGCCACCGCGTGACGCAAACCATCGGCGCTGCCGCCACCTACGCGCTGCAGGTGCCTCACCTGGACCCATCCGGCGGCGGCTCCGTGTTCAAGCGCATCGCCATCTACTCGGCCAACTGCACCGCCATCAAGGCCATGCGCGAAGGTATCGCCGAGTTTGAAGTGACCAAGGCCGAGAACGAGTGGATCCAGAAAAAAGCCGGGCGCTCTCCCCAGGCCAACCTGGTGGTGTTCGATCCCATTCTGGACGGCATCCAGGCAGGCCGTGTGTGGGACACCCGCCCCGCCAACGGCGTCAAGCAGGCCCAGCTTTACGGCACCTTCTCTGCTGGTGAAACCATCACCATCGAAACCGAAGAGCTGCTGCCGCTCAACCTGTACTAAACCAACTTCAAGGGGCTGACTGATGGACTACATCTCCAACAGTCTGACCACCGACCAGGTGAATCAAGCCAGCGAGGAGCGCACCAAGCGCCTGTTCGTTGGCTTTCTTTCTTCAGCCCTGGGCGTGGATCAGACCTATCTCAACGACGACGCCTACGCATCGAGCGGCACCAACCAGTTTGTGATCGCCAACCCGGACGGCTCCTACAGCCAAGTGGGGCGCAGCGTGTCCAACCAGCAAGGTGTGGCCGCTGCCGGTGGCATCTCGCCCATCGTGCTGCTGATTGGCGGCTTCCTGCTGTTCAAACTGCTCAAGGGCTAACCGTGGACGACAGCACCTCAAGCGTTGCGTCGCAGTACGCCAGCTATGGGGCAGGGCGTGAGTCGGCTGAAACCTCGGCTGGATACGGCATGGGCACGCCCGTCAGCACCTATTCGAGCTCTGGCGGCCAGCTGTATGACAGCGATGGCACCGTTTACAACACGGACGGCACCCAAACCCAAGACTCCAGCATCGTGGGCACGCCTCCAGCAGCTGCTATGTCGGGTGCGACCTTTGCAATTCCAAGCACTGCGCCGGTTGTCTCTGGTGCTCCAGCCACTGGTGTGGCCAGCGCACCAGCCACTGGTGTGGCCAGCGCACCAGCCACTGGTGTGGCCAGCGCACCAGCCAAAGGTGACTTGCCCCGCGCTCTGCTCACCCTGGGATCGTTCGTGCTGGGCTTTTTGGGCCTGGCCACGCCAGCCGCACCAGGCGCAGCTCTGGGCCTTGGCAAGATGTTTTACAACGGCGAGCACACCAAGATGCTGAAGGACTTCGGGTCCACAGCTCCCACCACCAACGTGGCCACCGGCACAGGCGCCGCTGCAGCTGCCTCCTACTTCTCAGGCGATGCCCCGGGCTCTCGCTCCGGATCAGGTGGGTATGGCTTCGCCAGCTCCCCCGTGATCGGCTACCAGGGCGCACTGGTGAATCAACCCAACAGCCCGGCGCTGGCCACTGCCAATCTGGGCACCAGCAAGGCCGCCACCAGCACCCTCAAGCTCACCCCCGCAGGCGTGAGCACCACCCAACAAGCCGAGACCCCATGGACTGCCATTCTGGTGACCGTGGGCCTTGTCGCATTACTGAGCTGACACCATGGGCAACAAAGTAACCACGCTGTACGACTTCACGCTGACGGCCAACGGCTCCCAGCAGATCCAGGCGGACGCCAATTTCTACAAGATCCTGACGGCCAGCGGAGATGTGAGCATCACGCGCGACGGCGGCTCCACCGTCAAGCCCATGCGCGCGGGCCGGGGTGAACGCAATGTGGAGTTTTTGACCCTGACCATCCGTGACCTGAGCGGCGCACCCAACAGCGGCACCATCCTGGTGGGCGACTCAGATTTCATCGATGACACCATCGTGTTGTCCAGCGCAATCAACGTGCGCCCTGAGGCCGCGAGCGCATCCTACGATTCCGCCACACCCATGGTTGCTGCAACTGCAGAGACGGTTTTCACCCCAGGTGCCAATGGCGCGGGTGCGATCGTGCTTTCTGCGGCATTTCTTGCAACCAATAACGCCAGCAATGTGCCGGGTGTGGCTCTGGTTGCAAAGGCAGGCGCTGCCCCTGCCAACAATCTCGACGGTGAGTTAATCCTCAACGCGAGCCAAGTATTTTCTGCAGGCACCAGTACCTGGGAAGGTGGACAGCTGCCGCGTGAAGTGATGATTCCTGCCGGAATGGGGCTCTATTACATTTCTAGCGCGGCCACGGTGGGTGCATTTGTTCGTTCCTGCCGCTACAAATTCCTATGAGCACCGCCGCCAATCTGACCCTGACCGCCGTGGCCGTTGGTGTGGCTGCTGCCTGGTATGTCCGGCGCTCGGAGCTGGTGGGGGAGGGGGCGGGCTTCGATCTGTTTGCCGGCATCGACAACGCCTGGCTCCCCGAGGGCGACGACACCATGCCCGACCAGCTGCCCAGCGTCATCGAAAGCACCATCGTGCAGGCCGCCAGCCTGGGCGAAACCATCACCGCGGCCGTGGGCCTCAATACCGTGCTGGACCAAGGCTCTGTAGATCGCAACGTGCGCGCCTTCCTGGACATGATCGCCTACGCTGAGGGCACGGCCGGACCCAACGGCTACCGCACTCTGTTTGGCGGCTCCCTGTTCGACAGCTTCGCCGACCACCCGCGCCAGTTCTTCACCTTCACCGACAAGACCGGCAAGGTCAGCAAAACCAGCGCTGCCGGCCGCTACCAGTTCCTGAGCCGCACCTGGGACGCGCTGGCCAAGCAGCTGCAGCTGCCCGACTTTGGCCCTGCCAGCCAAGACCGTGCCGCCATCGAGCTGATCCGCCAGCGCGGTGCCCTGCGCGATGTGCAGGCCGGGCGCATTCAGGCCGCCATTGCCAAGTGCGCCAACATCTGGGCCAGCCTGCCCGGTGCTGGGTACAACCAGCCAGAGCGCAAGCTGTCCAGCCTTTTGAACACCTTCGCCCAAGCGGGCGGCACCCTTGAAAGCCAAGCATGAGCACCCTGAACCTTTCCCCCAAGAACCCCGTGATCCTGGCCGTGCTCGGCATCGGTGCCTTCTGGCTGCTCACCCAGCGCCGCGCCACTGCCGGCACCGCCTACGGCGCCAACCTGGCCAACCAGTCGCCATCCAGCAAGGTCTACGGTCTCCCCATCAGCGCCGCCGGTGTGCGCCAAGTCCAGCCCGCCGCGAGCCCCATCAGCTCCATCCTGTCCATCGGCTCCCAGCTGCTGAATAACTTCAACCCCGGCCGCTCGGCTGTGAGCAGCTACGGCACCGAGTACTTCCCGGCCGCCCTGGGCACCGGCGTCAGCGCCGTGTCGGACGGCAACATCGGTGAAGCCGCGGCGCAGGAGTACTACAGCAGCCACGCCGACCAGTTCATCGCCACGGTGCCCACCATCACCCAGGACATGTTCGACCGCGCGCAGCTGGAAGGCATGAGCGAGTACTGATGAAAATCGCCCCCGTCTCTGCTGACCTGCTGATCAAGGTCGCCATTGGTGCCGCCGTCATTGGCGGCGTGTGGTGGGTGGTCAGCAAAGGCGTGGCCAGCTTCGGCGCCGCCATCGACAAGATCACCAGCTTCCCCGGCGCCATTGCCGACAGCGTGAGCGAGGTGGCCGACGAAGTGATCGTGGCCGCAAAGGAGGGCGGTGCCGCCTGGCAGGCGGGCTACGTGCCCAACCCCGACTATGGCAACGAGGGCCGCAACTACGGCACCCCCAAATACAGCAACCCCCTGGTGAACGACCAGGGCTATGACTTCGGTCAACTCTCGGGATAACACCATGTGGCCCCAACTGCTCGCCGCCCTGTTTGGCGTC
Source organism: Rhodoferax sp. XS2R6 (assembly GCF_056521365.1). Lineage (NCBI taxonomy): Bacteria > Pseudomonadati > Pseudomonadota > Betaproteobacteria > Burkholderiales > Comamonadaceae > Rhodoferax > Rhodoferax sp. XS2R6. Next base: position 927,715 of record NZ_JBWMAY010000002.1, read on the forward strand.
ATCGACAAGGTACTGCCAGATCCTCAGGCCGCCGCCAGTGCCAAGCTGGAAGCCATGAAGCTGCAGGCCAGCGCGGAGGGCGCCCAGCTGGAGGCCGCCACGCGCCTGGCACTGGCCCAGATCGATGTGAATAAGGCCGACGCCAGCAGCGGCAACCTCATGCAGTACGGCTGGCGCCCCTTCATCGGCTGGATCTGCGGCTTGGCACTGGCCTGGGACACCATTGGCCGCCCGGTGCTGGTGATGGGCTGGGTGATGGCCGGGCACACCGCGCCGGTGCTGCCCACGCTGTCCACTGAACAGCTCTACGGCCTGATCTTCGGCATGCTGGGCCTTGGTGGCCTGCGCAGCGCTGAAAAAGTTAAAGGTGTTGCATGACAGTCGCCGACCTGCTGCCCTGGCTCAACCTGCTGCTGGTGCCCGCCGTGGGCCTGCTGATGAGCATCAACACCCGCCTGGCCACCCTTGAGGCCATCCAGCGCAACCACGCCGCCCGCCTTGAACGGCTGGACGGCATTTCTGTTTAACCACCGGAGACCACCATGGCCACACGCAAGAAGAAGACCCCACCCCGCAAGAGCAACGGCCAGTTCCGCCGCCGCAAAAAGTAGGGTCTGAATCCGCCATAGGGAAAGTGCCAAAGAACGAAGCCCCGGCCAGTGCAACCCGGCCGGGGCTTCTAGTCAAAAACGTAATGGAGCTACGCTGTGACCTTGGCAGATATTACCCCAATCATTCAAAATCTGAGCCTTATGCCGTTCGAGAAAATGCTTTTGCTGGCAATATTCTTGCTGCTCTGGAAGCTCTGCGGCGCGCTGCATCGCTGGATCGAGCTGCGATACTGGAGGCCGACACCGCCACCACCGGAAATCAAGAAAAAACGGGCTGTAGCCCGCAAGAAGACTGCGCCACCAGCTATCAAGTTGATAGCGGTTTAACGAACTCCCCAGAACCTGCAATACGCCACTACCTCAAAGCCCTTGTTGGCATTCTCCAGTAGGTATTTCCCGCAGGCATCGGCCCCGATAAACAGCGCGTTATTGATTGACCCGTCGTCAAACTTCAGGGTGGCGATGTGGTCCACATTGGGGTTGTTTTGCTTTGCACAGATCGCCGAGAACTTCCCTCCGGACAACTTTGCAAAGTTTGCGGCGTGGAACGCGCACTCCCTATCGGTGGATAGGTCCTGCTGGACTACGAAACCGCCCTTGTTGTCAAAGACCTGCAGGTACAGCCCGTTATAGCTGCTCTCAGGTGGGTTGACGAAGCTGATGCACCCGGTCAACACCAAGGCGATGGAAAAGATCAAGGCTGTGATTCTCATGGACTGGCTCCCTGTTGTTTGAGCCGTCATCATATTGGCCCGAGCGCATGGCCGCCAGCCGTTCCTCCAGCTCCCGGATCTTGTACATGGCAAACTGGTGCGACCAATGGGCCTCGCTGCAGGCATCGCCAAACCCGTAAGATGTGAGCCAGTACAGCGCCTGCAGCGGCGCCTGGGGCACCGGCCTGGCATCGCGGAGCCAGCCGCGCATGGTGGTTGGGTGGATCTGTAGGATTTTGCAGGACCTATCGGCCCCGATTTCGTCGACAAAAAGGCGCAGCTGGGCCGCGCCGCCTACCTTAGGCGGTTTGAGCATCGTCTGATTTCTCCCTGATTTAGGGAATTGAGGCTAGGCGAAGGCCAGCGGATTGAAGGCCCAAAAACCCCGGCCGGGTGCCTTCTTTTTACGCTTTCTACTTGATACGATGTATATTATGTTTAGTTAAATAGCTACCAGAAAGCCTCCCCATCACCGAATTGTGAATGCCACTGTGGGAACGCTGAGGTCGGCAAAGGACGCACCCAAAGCCAACTCACCTTTTCCATGCAGTACACACTCCTCACGCCGCAACAGAACATCGGCGCCTCCAGCTTCTGAAAACCGGACCCAGCTGCCATAGCTGCTCACGTCCACCAGCATCACGCAACCGTTGCGCCACTCCAGACGTGCGTGGGTACGCGAAACGCGAGGATCATTGACGACAAACTCCACATTTTTTACGCGGCCAATATGGATTGGTAGCTCAAACGATTTGAAGCTTTTCACAGTATCCATCCACTGCAACACCACTTCGCGACCCAAGGCATCGCCAGCACCCGACAACAAGTCGTCAGGATTGAGCTGCGCCTGCATGGTCAAAAAGTCTGACGGCTCTTCTTCGCGCCACTCGATCTGAAACACATTGCAGGGCTCAGCGCGCCCCCGAATATGGATAGGCCCAAGCATGCGAAAGCTGCTACCGCGAACTTCCAACACACGGTCCAATGCATTGGCACTGGCCCAAATCTGGTGCGGACCGCACAGATCGCACAAACGGGATGCCACGTTGACAGCATCCCCGTAACAATCGTCTGCGACCATTTCAACCTCGCCCGCAGCCAATCCAATACGTATGGGCAAACGCAGGTCGGAGGGTAAGCGCATCGTCTTCTTGTGGTGCAGTCTTTGGATATCAACCACTGCAGCCACAGCGTGATCTGACTCAGAGAAGACAACCATGACACCATCGCCCAGCGTCTTGACCAGTCGCCCCCCATGACGTTCGCATTGCTGAGCGATCCAGGTCGTGATTTGGGTCACTGATTCGGTGGCGCGCGCATTCCCCAACGCCTCAAACACCGCGGTGCTGCCGTGCAAATCGGTGAAAACTACGGTCGCTTGAACACCCATTCCCAATTGATCCTGTTCTTATGCAGAGCTTGAGTTTAGGGCATACAGCGACGAAAGAGAACGTATGGCGCAATCAGTGTCTGGCAAAAAGAAAAGGCTCGTCATCACGCCGTTCATTCGAGGTTATGGCGACCAATCTTCATCTACGCTAGGCCGTGGTGATGCTCAAGCTAGCGCCATGCAGAGAGCAAAAAGTCCCAGTAATCTCAAATTCGCAATGCCGATAGGGAGTTCCCTTTCATGCGCAGTGTTGTATATCTCGCACAGCCGGTGTCAGCCCCTATTGCCCATGGCATTGGGTTTGCTTATGGTGCACTGCGAGTCATTTGAGAATAAATACATATGCGTTGGACACCCTCTAATTTCATGAACAGCCTGCTGAAAGGCGCCAACACGGGCAAGCCCAAGCGCGATGCCCCGACACTCAACGACATTCGGCACGCAATGCTGGAAGTCTTGGGGGATCGCGGTGCGCACGCTTACCCTATCGTGCAATTGCGAGTGACCTACGCCGATGACGTGCAAGATCTTTGGTACTTGCGGGGCGACGTAATGGCCGCTATTGCGGCCATGGACGGCGAAGCCACTGCACGGCAGCAATTAGCCGATGTGAGTGCAATGTTCAAGGGCTTGTTGCCCAGTGGATTGAGCTCACGTGCCAGCCCATTGGGGCACTAGCGACTCAGTGCCCCCAAACCAGCATCACGTCTTTGCCCTCGGCGGCCAACTCCGCCGACTTGCCTACCGGCAACAGCACCTTGGTTTGCACGTGTCCATAAGGCAAGTTCGTCAAAACTGGGATTTTGAGCTGCGACTGTAACCAGGTAACCACGGTATTGAACTTGTAGCCCTTATCGTGTGTGCTTAATTTGAAACCCGTGAACTGCCCCAAAGCAATCGCTTTTTGGTCGGCCAAAACTCCAGCATGCAATAGCTGGGTCAACATCCGCTCGATCTGGTAAGGATGTTCGCCGACATCCTCAAGAAAAAGAATGCCCCCTTTGATAGATGGGAAAAAAGGTGTTCCCACCATTGAGACCAAAACACTGAGGTTGCCGCCCCAGATGGTTGCGTGGTGGATGTTCACCGGAGCGCCGGCCAAAGGCTGGCTTTGGCGCCAACCAGTACCTTCACCCTGCCCGCTTGCCATGTCATGGAAACAATCCTCCATGATGTCATCAGGCTGAAGGTCGGGCGCGCCCCCCACACCAAAGCCTTCGCACAAAGCGGGGCCAGCCCAAGTAACCGCACCCGTTTTGGCAAGTACAGCCAGCTGGAAGGCGGTGAAGTCACTGATGCCCACGAAATGCATGCCGCGCTCAATCGCCTTGGCAACCGATTTGTACTGAATATCGGCCAACATACGTGTGATGCCGTAACCGCCGCGCGAAATCAATGCGATGTCAGCGCCGCTGGCGCATGCACGATGGATGGCTGCCAAACGGGTTTCATCGTCCCCAGCAAAACGCATATGGCTGCTCAATGCATCAACATCCACTTCGACGTCGTAGCCAAGAACACCAAGACGTTTGACACCGCGTTTGAAAGCGGCTTTGTCGCGAACAGCCCCGGAGGGCGAGTAAATGTAAATATGTTTTTTCACCATGGAATTATCCGTCGCAAAAAACAGCTTCAATCCGATCAACCCAAACATCGAACTGACCATCAAATACATCCAACACTGGGTTTTTATACGTGCTTGGGGAGACTGCATTCAGTTGTTCAAGAAGTCCTGGAGAGGCACGAAGTGCAGCCTGATGCCCTTGATCCGGATAGGGGTAGCCATCCGCCACGGCATCGGGACAGGAGGGTACTTGAAACACCTCCAGAATCTGAGTCGCTTCGCTTCCCATCCACGCGTTGGCCAAATGGACCCCCTGCCCTTCCGCCAACACAAGGACCTTTGAAGGCGCCAAATGCATGAGCAATGACTGCAAACTACGCAAATGCAGTTGCAAGGTGTGTGCTGCGATCTTTTTGGGCTTGTCACTCATGCCAAAACCAATCAAATCAGGGGCAATCACACGGAGCCCTCTGGCACTGAGCGCGGAGATAAGGTGCCGGTAGTGGTAACTCCATCCCGGCAAATCGTGCAAGCAAAGCACCGTGCATGCGGACTCCGCCGGCCCTTCATCCAGATAATGCATCCGCCATCCGCACAGGTCTTTGGTATTGCTAAAGAATTTGGAAGCAAAAGGATAGTCCTGGATGCTCGCAAAAGCGGCCTTGGGAGTCCGCAGTGCATCGTCCATCAGTGGTTGTGCATGGGCTTCACGCTCCTGGCGGCGTTCTTGAAAAAAATTACGCAAAGTGCCGGAACACTCATCCGACAAAACTCCGGCGGAAACTTGGGTGTGGTGATTGAGTCGCTGGATGGCAAACAAATCGAGCACCGATCCTGCCGCCCCTGTTTTGGAGTCAGCGGCACCATAAATCACCCGCTGAATACGGGCATGCAACATGGCGCCAGCGCACATGGCGCACGGCTCAAGGGTGACATACAGCTCGCAACCCTCAAGACGATAGTTACCTAACTGCTGAGCCGCCGCGCGCATGGCCACAATTTCGGCATGGGCAGAAGGATCATGTGACGCAATCGGTGTGTTTCGCCCCACACCGACTACTTGTCCGTTTTTCACCACTACTGCGCCTACAGGGATCTCTCCAGCGGCCTTGGCGGCCTCCGCCTGTGCCAGGGCCATACGCATGAACGTGCTGTCTTGAGTCATGCTGCGATCGTAGCCTGCGCCAAGGTTGGCATGCGGCACAAGTTCAAAAGACTCAGCTGACACTGCCCCGGGCAATCAACCATTCCTTCAAAAGTGGGGGTGTCATAGGGCGCGCATACAGATAGCCCTGCCCTTCGTGGCAACCCAAGGCACGCAAGGCCACGGCCTGGGACTCTTCTTCAATGCCTTCAGCGATGACTGTCAGATTCAGATTTCGCCCCAGTTCGATCACCATGGAAGCGATATGCCCACCGCACATGTCTTTCTGCAATTCAGACACAAATGCACGGTCAATTTTGAGGCGATCAATGGGGAGCTGGCGCAACTGGCTCAACGACGAGTAGCCGGTACCGAAGTCATCAATTGCAATGGAAATACCCAACTCCCGCACTAAATTCAACGTCTCCAGCATGAAGTCAGCATCTTCCATGGCCACCGACTCGGTAATTTCTAGCTCCAGGCAGTTGGGGCTGATACCGGTGTCCAAAAGCGCCGCGTTGAGCTTGTCCAGAAATTCGGGGTGCCGAAACTGGATTTGCGAGACGTTGACCGACATTCTCAAATCCGACAGCCCCAGCGCTTGCAACCGTACCAGTTCATGGCAAGACATGCGCAAGACCCAGTCGCCAATGGCCACGATCATTCCTGAGGCCTCAGCCAATGGAATAAACCGATCAGGCGGCACAAAGGTTCCATCCTCATTACGCCAGCGAATGAGGGCCTCCATGCCAACCACCTTGCCGCTGTTCAGGTTGATTTGTGGCTGGTAAACAATGAACAGTCGCTCACTCTCCACCGCACTGCGCAAGCTCTGCAACAACCGTACACGCTCGCGGATGTCCGAGCCCATCTCGCTGGAGAACATCACAAAACTGCCGCGGCGGCTTTTTTTTGCTCGTTTCAGAGCGATGTTGGCGTCCTTGAGCGCATCACGTCCGGACACACCATCCGTCAAAAGCCTGGTCAAGCCCATGGTGGCTGTCACAACCATAGAGTCATCCTGGACCTGGAACGGCTCCCGAAACATGGCCAGCACCCGCAATGGATTGACCACGGACTGTTCACCCATCAAGCCAAAAGTATCGCTACCGATGCGAGCCAGAATCACTTCGTTACCCAGCTCTGCCTTGAGACGGTCTGCTACGGATTGCAGCAACCGATCCCCCTGCTGGTGCCCCAAGGCGTCGTTGATTTCCGAAAAATCATCGATATCCAGAATCGCAATGACGTCGTCCGCCGCGGGCTGGTTCTTAAGTCGCTCTTCGCTCAGGTCGATGAACTTGTTGCGATTGGGCAGACAAGACAGACGGTCATAAAAAGCCAACTCGTCCAACTTGCGGATCTGTTCATAGGCCCGCAAGGCGGCTGTAACCGTGGCATAGAGCTTGGTACGGGTCAGTTCAGACTTGGTTTTGTAGTCGTTAATGTCGAAATCGTGGATGGTTTCGATCTCTGGCGCATAACCGGGCTGACCGGTGCGCAAAATAATTCGCAGCTCGCTGAGGCGCAAGTCCTGGCGAATTGTCTTGACCAGCGCAAGACCCGCGTCTTCGCGCTCCATCACAACATCAAGCAAAACCACAGCCACGTCGCGCTCCGTGGTCAGAATTTTGCTGGCCTCGCTCGCGGAGTATGCATGCAAAAACTCCAACGCACGCCCTAGAATCCGCACCCCCGCCAGCGCAAACGTTGTGGCGCGGTGAACATCCGGCTCGTCGTCAACCACCAACAAGCGCCAGACAGGCTCTTTGGCAGATCCGCTCACGGCCTCATCTTCCAAAAAATGCAGCGTGTCGGAGTCTGTGTGGATGCCCATCAGATTCTCGGTATTCATGAAAACATTGTGCACCAAGCTTGCACAAAAAGTCAGCGCCCCCAAGGGCGCTGCATGAACTTTTTACGGTGAATCGGTGGAAAACATCATGGCTTTCGGGATTTCCCCTAGAGCCACTGTCGCCCTACTCCCACTCAATGGTGGCAGGTGGCTTGCTACTGACGTCGTAAGTCACCCGGTTGATTCCGCGTACTTCGTTGATGATGCGGCCGGACACGGTCTTGAGAAGGCTGTAGGGAAGCTCCGCCCAATCCGCCGTCATGAAGTCGCTGGTCTGGACAGCACGCAACGCTACGACGTAATCATAGGTGCGGCCATCGCCCATCACGCCCACGCTTTTCACTGGCAGAAACACGGTGAAGGCTTGGCTGGTGAGCTGGTACCAAGTTTTGCCCGTGGCTTCGTCCTTGAAGTTGTGTAGCTCTTCGATGAAGATGGCATCGGCCCTTCGCAGCAGGTCAGCATATTCCTTTTTGACCTCGCCCAAAATCCGCACGCCCAGGCCAGGGCCTGGGAACGGGTGGCGGTACACCATGTTGTACGGCAGGCCCAGGGCCACGCCGAGTTCGCGCACTTCGTCCTTGAACAGTTCGCGCAGCGGCTCCAGCAGCTTCAAGCCCAATTGCTCGGGCAGGCCACCCACGTTGTGGTGACTCTTGATGGTGACGGCCTTTTTGCTCTTGGCACCGCCAGACTCGATCACATCGGGGTAAATCGTGCCTTGGGCCAGCCATTTGGCGCCCTTGGCGCCCTCACCCTTGAGCTTGGCAGCTTCCTGCTTGAACACGGTGACGAACTCGCCGCCGATGATTTTGCGCTTGGCTTCAGGGTCGCTCACGCCGGCCAGCTTGCCCAGGAACAGGTCACTGGCATCGGCACGGATCACCTTGGCGTGCAGCTTGCCGACGAACATGTCCATTACCATGTCGCCCTCGTTCAGGCGTAGCAGGCCGTGGTCGACGAAGACACAGGTCAGCTGGTCACCAATCGCGCGGTGGATCAGGGCCGCGGCCACCGACGAATCAACGCCGCCCGACAGGCCCAGGATCACTTCTTCATCACCCACCTGTTCACGGATGTGGGCGACTGCCTCGGCAATGTAGTCCCCCATGATCCAGTCTGGCCGAGTGCCACAGATATCCAGCACAAAACGGTTCAGCAGTGCCTGGCCTTGCGTGGTGTGTGTCACCTCGGGGTGAAATTGCACCGCATAGAACTTACGCGTTTCGTCGGCCATGCCGGCGATGGGGCAGCTTTCGGTGCTGGCCATCAGCTTGAAGCCGGGGGGCATTTCTGTCACGTTGTCGCCGTGGCTCATCCACACATTCAGCATGCCGTGGCCATCGGCATTGGTGAAGTCCTGGATGCCCTCAAACAGCGCAGTGTGACCGCGTGCGCGCAGCGCTGCATGGCCAAACTCGCGTTTGTGTCCGCCTTCGACCTTGCCGCCCAACGCAGCAGCAATAGCGTACATGCCAAAACAAATTCCCAACACCGGAATCCCCAAGTCAAACACCACCTGCGGTGCACGCAAGGTTTCGTCTTCCCAGAGGCTGGCGTGGCTACCGGACAAGATAACGCCCTTAAGGTTCCCGTCAGCGGCGTAAGCGCGCACCCAATCTTCAGTGACGTCGCAAGGGTGAACTTCGCAGAACACATGGGCTTCGCGCACGCGTCGGGCAATCAGCTGGGTGACTTGGGAACCGAAATCAAGAATAAGAATTTTCTGGTGCATGGGCTGGGTTCCGGTCAGTCAGCGCGGTAGTTGGGGGCTTCTTTGGTGATCTGCACATCGTGGACGTGGCTTTCACGGATACCCGCGGTGGTGATTTCCACAAACTCGGCCTTGTTTTGCATTTCTTCGATGGTGGCGCAACCGCAGTAGCCCATGCTGGCACGGATGCCGCCCGCCATCTGGAACACGATGGAAACCATGGAACCCTTGTACGGCACCCGGCCCTCAATGCCTTCGGGCACCAGCTTGTCCGCATTGGGGTTGCCGGTGCTCGACTCCTGGAAGTAGCGGTCTGCACTGCCCTGCTGCATGGCGCCAATGCTGCCCATGCCGCGGTAACTCTTGTAGCTGCGGCCCTGGTACAAAATCACCTCGCCGGGCGCTTCTTCAGTGCCAGCAAACATGCCACCCATCATCACAGTGCCAGCGCCTGCTGCAATTGCTTTGGCGATGTCACCGCTGTAACGAATGCCACCATCAGCAATCAGCGGTACACCAGTACCACGCAAAGCCGTGGCGACACTGTCCACGGCCATGATCTGGGGCACACCCACACCTGCCACGATGCGCGTAGTGCAGATGGAACCGGGGCCAATACCGACCTTGACCGCATCCGCACCGGCTTCCACCAACGCCAAAGCGGCAGCGCCAGTGGCAATGTTGCCGCCCACCACGTCCACCTGGGGGAAGTTTTGCTTGACCCAGCGTACGCGGTCAATCACGCCCTTGCTGTGGCCATGGGCCGTGTCCACCACAATGGCGTCCACCCCGGCAGCGACCAGCGCTTCCACGCGGGCCTCGGTACCTTCGCCCACACCCACGGCCGCGCCCACGCGCAAACGACCGGTCGCATCGCGTGCGGCATTGGGAAAGTTCAGTTGTTTGGTGATGTCCTTGACGGTGATCAGACCTTTGAGTTCAAAGGCCTCGTTCACCACCAGCAGGCGCTCCAGCTTGTGCTTGTTCAGCAGTGCCTTGGCAGCTTCCGGTGTGGTGCCATCAGGCACCGTGATCAGGCGTTCACGGGGCGTCATGATTTCGCGCACCGACTGGTCGTAGCGGGTTTCAAAGCGCAAGTCGCGCCCGGTCACGATGCCGACTACTTTGCCGCCATCGCAGACCGGAAAACCGGATACACCGAGCTGTTCGGACAGTGCAATCACCTGGCGCACCGTTGTGTCGGGCGTGATCACCACGGGATCGCGCAACAGGCCGGATTCATAACGCTTGACCTTGGACACTTGTGCGGCTTGCTCCGCAGCGGTCAGGTTTTTGTGAACAATCCCCATGCCGCCCTCTTGCGCTATGGCAATGGCCAAGCGGGCTTCGGTCACTGTGTCCATGGCCGCAGAAACGAGCGGCAGGTTCAGTGCGATGTTGCGGGAAAAACGGGTGGCGAGGCTGGTGTCCTTGGGAAGGACTTGGGAGAACGCTGGCACCAACAACACATCGTCGAAGGTGAGCGCTTTGCCGAGAAGGCGCATGTCAAAGCTCCAAAAAGCGGATTGTACCCGTGCCAATTTGGCCTTGCCCCGGCCCGCGCGCTACACTTGTCTCCATGAAACCGTTTCACGCATTCTTCGCAGCCGTTTTAGCCCTCTCTGCCACAGGCGCTTGGGCCCAATGGCAGTGGGTGGACAAGGATGGACGCAAAGTCTTTAGTGACCGCGCGCCCGGTGCGGATATTCCAGAGAAAAGTATTTTGAAGCGCCCTGCGGGACAACGCGCAACGCCTGTGCCCCAGGCACCTGCTGCCGATGCAGCGGCAGCCTCCTCTGCAGCCTCGGCACCAGTATTACCCGCCAGTGCGGCCAAAGGTGCAGGTGTTGATAAGGAGCTTGAAGCCAAGAAGAAACTGGCTGCAGATGCCGAGGCAGCGAAGCGCAAAACGGAAGAAGAGCGCATCACCAAAGCCAAAATAGAAAACTGTGCCCGCGCCAAACAGGCCAAGGCTACGTTTGACTCAGGTGTTCGTGTTTCTCGTACCAACGCGGCCGGCGAGCGAGAAGTCATGGATGACGCAGCGCGTGCGACTGAAGCCAAACGCATCCAGGGCATTATCGACACCGACTGCCGATAAGCCTGTACGGCTTGCCAACTCTCTAATATCCGGCCTTGGCGCCCACCCGGCGCTTGGCAAACAGTCCCGCAGACTTCGCGCCCTGTTTGGCAAAGCGCTCACGCCTCGCCACTTTGGGGTCGACGGTCAGTGGTCGGTACAACTCGACCCGGTCATCGGCCCGAAGCAGGTGTTTTCCTGTCACTTTGTGCCCCCAAACACCCAAAGCCAAGGCGTCCACCTCCATCTGCGGCAGGGGCAGCAACAAGCCACTTTGCTGAACAGCCATGGCAGCCGTGCAACCCGGGCCCACTTGCAAGCGGCGCGATTGCACCTGCCGGGGGCCCGTGGCCAACACCACTGTCACGGTAAAAACGTCGTCAGTCTCCATACACCTGCTGCGCACGCTTCACAAAGGCATCCACCAGACTGGCCGCAATCTTGTCAAAGACGGGCCCCACCAGCTTGCCCAAGGTCGCGTTCTCAAATCCATAGTTCAGCAACAACTCCACCTTGCAGGCACGCTGCGAGCCATCGCCCAAGGGATGAAAATTCCAGACACCGTCGAGTTTGGAAAACGGCCCTTTGACCAGTTGCATGCCCACCTGACTGGGCTCGGTGTGGGTGTTACGGGTGGTAAAGGTCTGGCGGATACCACTGAACGAAATACCAACCTCCGCTGTCATTCCGTGGGCATCCTGGTCCACAACCTGCGCATGGTCGCACCACGGCAGGAACTGGGGATAGTGGGCAACATCGGTCACCAGGGCATACATCTCTTGCGGGCTGTACCAGATCAGAACGGACTTGTGAACAGTTTTCATAGAATGGGGGTCTGCGCGGGATTGTAGACAAGCCCATCAGCGTCTCTTTCTTTCCCGTCTGTCATCCCCATCTGAGTGCAATGGCCAAAAAACCCGAAACCGCAACCCGCATCGCCGACAACAAAAAGGCCGCGTTCAACTACTTTTTTGAGGAGCGCTTCGAGGCGGGCCTGGTGCTGGAAGGCTGGGAAGTCAAATCCCTGCGCGAAGGCAAGGTGCAACTCACCGATGGTTATGTGGTGATCCGCAATGGCGAGCTGTTCATCATTGGCCTGCAGATCAATCCGCTGCACACGGCCAGCAGCCATGTGAGCCCGGACAAGGTGCGCACCAAGAAGCTGCTGATGCACAAGGACGAGATCAAGCGCCTGATTGGCAAAGTGGAGCAAAAAGGCTACACCTTGGTGCCAATCAACCTGCACTGGAAAAGTGGCAAGGTGAAGTGCGACATCGCGCTGGCCAAGGGCAAAGCCGAGCATGACAAACGCGACACCATCAAGGACCGCGAGGGCAAACGCGAAGTGGAACGCGCCATGAAGGATCGCAACCGCTAAGACGTGTGGCCGCCGCCCCGCGTGGGGCCAGGGTCAGCGCAGATCCCGCAACGGATGTGCGCTTGCCGGCCAGGGACTTGTGAAAAATGGCGCCACCATGGCGTCACTCACCTCTTCAATGCGGGCCGGGTTCCACTGCGGCGCGTGGTCTTTGTCCACCGCCAGGGCACGGATGCCCTCTACGGTTTCACTGGCTGCCCCCGAACGACTCAGGTGCTGCGTGAAGAAGCAGTGGCGCACCATGTCGCGCTCCATGCGTAAATCGTCAGCCAGCGTCATGCCGCGGGCGCGGCGCACCTGTTCCAGCACCACATGCAGCATCAGCGGCGAGCGTTTGCGCAAGGTGGCGGCCGTGTGCTGCGCCCAGTCACTGGTGTCGGCTTCCAGCGCCTGTACGATGGCGGATACGGTCTCAAACGCAAAATAATCGTCCATTTGGCCTCTAGCCCCCGTGGAGTCTGCGTGAGAAGCTCCTGAAAACATAGCAACCCAGGCATCCAGCGGGGCTGCAGCCGTCCAGTCCAGGGTGGTCAGGGCCTCCCAGGCGTCGGGCAAACGGGCCGACTCGACCCACTGGTCGGCCAGACCCAGAGCCACGGCCGTGCTGCCGTCAATCACATCACCCGTCAACGCCAGCCATTCGCCTGCATGGCCCGGGCAACGGCTCAGGAAGTAGCCCCCGCCGACGTCGGGAAACAGGCCGATATTGGTCTCGGGCATGGCCATCTTGGTGTGCTCAGTCACCAGCCGGTGAGATGCACCCTGACTGATACCCATGCCGCCACCCATCACGATGCCGTCCATGAAGGCGATGTAGGGTTTGGGGTAGTGGTAGATCAGGTGGTTGAGCGCGTACTCTTCGGTGAAGAAGTCTTCCAACGCGGGGTTGCCGGCCAAGGCCGCCTGGTGAAAGAAACGAATGTCACCACCCGCGCAAAAGCCGCCAAACACGCCCGTCTTGGTGCTGCCGCGGATGGCGACCGCCTTTACCCCAGCATCGTCCTTCCAGGCCAGCAGCGTGGCCGTCAAGCTGCGCACCATGCCCAGGCTCAGGGCGTTGAGTGCCTTGGCACGGTTCAGGGTGATGAAACCCACCTGACCCTGCACTTCGGTCAGGACGTCATGGTTTTCCACGGTGTTTGTCGTCATGCGCGTTCTCTCCATCCAATCACTTCATTCACCACCAGGGCACCAATCACCAGCGCCCCACCCCACAGCACTGAGCTGCTGGGCACTTCATTCGCACCCAGCCAGGCCAGCAGAATGCCAAAAATCACTTCCAGCAGTTGCAAAAGGGAAATTTCCGGTGCTTTGAGAATCTGGGCACAGCGTACGGCAAACACACAAGGCACAGCCAGCTGAAACACGCCCAGAAAGCCCAGCAAAGCGATGTCGTGCCCGCTGGCCTGTAATGGGAAAGCCAGTGGCAGCGTCACCACGGTAGAGATGACAGCACCGACCCAGACCGCAGGCATCAGGTCCACGTCATGGCCCTGGTCATGCGAATGCTGGGTCACGGTCCAGTTGGTGGCACCGGCAATCGGCACACATAGGGCAACCAGCGTGCCCAACAGCGTCACGGAGTCGAGCTGAGACGCGTACATGTAGATGATGCCCACACCGGCGACTACGATGGCCACCCAGGTGCGCAACGGCACCCGGTGGCCAATGAAGATACGTGCAATCAACGCGGTGAGGAGTGGCCCCAGAGACATGGTAACCAGCACATTGCCTACGCTCGTGAGCGTGAGCGCCACCATAAAGGCGGTGAACATCACGCTCCAGCACAGGCCGGACAGCCAGAACGGCAGGCCGGCATGGCGGATTTTGTAAAACACATCCCGCCCCCGCGCAAACGGCAGAATCACCATCAGGCTGAGCACGGTAAAGAACGCCCTCCAGAAGGTGACTTCAAAGCTGCGCGCGAATTCCAGATGGCGCGTGATGACGCCAGCGGTAGACCACATCAGCGTCACCGCCACCATCAAAAATACGGCACGTGTGTGGGTGAGTTTCATGCACAAAGCTTCATCGGTATGCGTATCTGCGAGTCAAAAAAACCGCGACCCCGACTATGCCGGTCCGCGGTCTCGCCCCTAACAGGGGGAAGGCGGCAAAGCCGCCACGGGGGTTAGCCGATCAAGAGCGACCCGCGCGCTTGCGGTCGCTTTCGGACAGGTGGCGCTTGCGCAAGCGGATCGACTTGGGCGTGATCTCGACCAGTTCGTCGTCCTCGATGAATTCCACACCGTATTCCAGCGTGCATTCAATCGGGGGCGTGATCTTGATCGCATCTTCCTTGCCGGACACGCGGAAGTTGGTCAGCTGCTTGGTACGCGTCGCGTTCACCACCAGATCGTTGTCACGGCTGTGGATACCCACAATCATGCCTTCGTACACAGGGTCGTTGGGCTTCACGAACATACGGCCGCGGTCGTCCAGCTTGCCCAGGGCGTAGGTGAAAATTTCACCGGCGTCCATGGAGATCAGCACGCCGTTTTTACGACCACCGATGTCACCCTTGTGCGGCTCGTAGCTGTCAAAGATGTTGGAGATCAGGCCGGAACCGCGGGTCAAGTTCAGGAATTCGTTGGAGAAACCAATCAGGCCACGGGCTGGGATGCGGTATTCCAGACGCACGCGTCCACGGCCGTCTGGTTCCATGTTCACCAGTTCGCCCTTGCGCTCGCCCAGGGCTTGCATTACGCCGCCTTGGTGTTGTTCTTCCACGTCAGCGGTCACCAGTTCGATAGGTTCGTGCTTCTCACCGTTGATCTCACGGAACATCACGCGGGGCTTGGACACGGCCATTTCATAGCCTTCGCGACGCATGTTTTCCAGCAGGATGGTCAAGTGCAGTTCGCCACGGCCCAGCACCTCGAAGATACCTTCTTCGTCCGTTTCGTTGACGCGCAACGCCACATTGTGTTGCAGTTCCTTTTGCAGGCGGTCCCAGATCTGGCGGCTGGTCACGTACTTGCCTTCGCGGCCGGCCAAGGGGCTGGTGTTCACGCAGAAGTTCATGGTCAGCGTGGGCTCGTCCACCTTGAGCATGGGCAGCGGTGCGGGGTTCAGCGGGTCGGTCACCGTCACGCCGATACCAACATCGGCAATACCGTTGATCAGCACGATTTCGCCGGGGCCGGCTTCGAGTGCCTGCACGCGGTCCAGACCCTGGAAAGTCAGCACTTGGTTGATACGGCCTTTGACGGATTTTCCGTCTGGGCCTTCCATGACCACCACGTCCATGTTGGGCTTGATGGTGCCCTGGCTGATACGGCCCACGCCGATGCGGCCCACGAAGGTGGAGAAGTCGAGTGCGGAAATTTGCAGTTGCAGCGGTGCTGCGGGGTCACCCTTTTGCGAAGGCACGTGCTTGAGCACAGTGTTGAACAGGGCCGACATGTCGGGACCCCACTGTTCACCAGGAGCACCCTCTTCGAGCGAGGTCCAGCCGTTGATGCCGGAGGCGTACACCACGGGGAAGTCCAGCTGCTCGTCGGTCGCGCCCAGCTTGTCGAACAGGTCGAAAGCGGCATTCACCACGTGCTGGGGACGCGCACCGGGCTTGTCCACCTTGTTCACCACCAGAATCGGCTTCAGACCCAGGGCCAGCGCCTTTTTGGTCACGAAGCGGGTTTGGGGCATGGGGCCTTCTTGCGCGTCGATCAGCAGCACCACACCATCCACCATGGACAAAGCGCGTTCCACTTCGCCGCCGAAGTCGGCGTGTCCGGGCGTGTCGACGATGTTGATGTGGGTGCCTTCCCAGCTCACAGCGCAGTTCTTGGCCAGAATCGTGATGCCACGTTCTTTTTCAATCGCGTTGTTGTCCATCACCGTGTCGACCACTTTTTCGTGCTCGGCAAAGGTGCCAGACTGGCGCAGCAGCTGGTCGACCATGGTGGTCTTGCCATGATCGACGTGGGCGATGATGGCGATGTTACGGATTTGTTTACTCATGGTTCACTTTCTGCTTACGCCCCAAGGGCCAAGGTTTCATTAACTTGCTTCAAACTCTGTTCCATGGCCCCTTGCTGGGCCTGGGATTCGCTGATCTCCAGCGGACTTAACAGCCGCACGGGAATCAACTCACCCGCCACCACACGTGCCGTGCCCAGCAAAGCCCGGGGGCTTGCCGCATACACCGCCACGTGGTCCGCATCGGGCCAAGGGCCACGTCTGCGCATTCCACTCAAAAACCGTGCCGCATTCTCGCTGTCCAGTGTGACAAGCACATGCTCTGGCAGCAGCGCATCCACCGGCAGCAGGCAAGCCAGCCGCTCGGTCTCGCTCATCGCTTCCAGCGCTTCCAGCGTGATGCACTGGCCCTCGTTGAACCCGCCGGTGCGCACCCGGCGCAGCGCGCTGAGGTGGGCGCCACAGCCCAGGGCCTCGCCGATATCCTCGCCCAGCGTGCGGATGTAAGTCCCCTTGCTGCAATCTACTACCATTTTGATAGCTGGTTGCGCAGTATCTATGCGAGCTTCAAGCACTTTTAGTGCATAAATCGTCACATGGCGCGCAGCGCGCTCCACCTCAATCCCGGCTCTGGCGTACTCGTACAGGGCCTTACCGTCTTTCTTCAACGCGCTGTGCATGGGCGGCACCTGGGCAATCGGCCCGGTGAACTGCTGCACCACGGCGTCCAGTTGCTCGGGCGTCACCGACACCGGCCGCTCGCTGAGCACATCACCTTCCGCATCTGCGGTGGTGGTTTTGATACCCAAACGCACCACGGTTTCATAGGCCTTGTCAGCATCCAGGTGCATCTGGCTGAACTTGGTCGCTGCGCCAAAACACAGCGGCAACACACCGGTGGCCAAGGGATCCAGCGTGCCGGTGTGGCCCGCTTTCTCCGCCCGCAGCAGCCATTTGGCTTTCTGCAAGGCCTGGTTGCTGGAAAGCCCGATGGGCTTATCCAGTAACAGCACCCCATGCACGGGGCGCCTGGCAACCCGTGCACGTGGCGCGTTCATGGTCTTAGTCCTCTTTCGCGCGCGACGACACGGCCCGCGCAATCAGCGCGTTCATATCCGCCGCACGTTCGGTGGTCTGGTCAAAGATGAAGTGCAGCGTGGGCACCGTGTGGATGTGCAGGCGCTTGAACAGGCCGGCGCGCAAGAAACCCGCCGCCTGGTTCAGGCCTTCCCCGGTACTCACTGGATCACCCACCAACAGGCTGAAAAACACCTTGGCATGGGCATAGTCGGGCGTGACTTCCACGCCCTGAATGGTGATCATGCCCACCCGTGGGTCCTTGAGCTCGCGCGCGATCAGCTCGGCCAGATCCCGTTGGATCTGGTCGGCCACCTGAAAGCTGCGGTTGGGTGTTGACGATTTTTTGCGCACTCGATGTCTCTCGCTTACAGGGTACGGGCGATTTCTTTCACCTCGAAGAACTCCAGCTGATCACCTTCCTTGATGTCGTTGTAGTTCTTGAGCTTGATACCGCACTCGAAGCCTTCCTTGACTTCGCGCACATCGTCCTTCATACGCTTCAGGGAGTCCAGCTCGCCGGTGTAAATCACCACGTTCTCGCGCAACAAGCGGAAATGCGCGTTGCGATTGACAAAACCAGCGGTGACCATACAACCCGCAACGGTACCGATCTTGGACGCCACGAACACGGTGCGGATCTCGGCCATACCAATGATCTCTTCGCGCTTCTCGGGCGCCAACATGCCAGACATCGCCGCTTTCAACTCGTCTACAGCGTCATAAATGATGTTGTAGTAACGGATATCCACGCCGTTGCCTTCGGCCAGCTTGCGTGCACCAGCGTCTGCGCGGGTGTTGAAGCCGATCACGATGGCCTTGGAGGCAATCGCCAGGTTGATATCAGACTCGCTGATACCACCCACGGCGGAGTACACCATCTGCACCTTGACCTCGTCGGTCGAGAGCTTGAGCAACGACTGGGCCAGCGCTTCCTGCGAACCTTGTACGTCGGCCTTGACGATGATGGGCAGCATCTTGACGTCGCCTGCACCAATGTCGGAGAACATGTTCTCCAGCTTGGCGGCTTGTTGCTTGGCCAGCTTGGTATTGCGGAACTTGCCAGCACGGTAGGTGGCAATTTCACGGACACGGCGCTCGTCCGACATCACCATGAATTCGTCACCGGCTTGCGGCACTTCGGTCAGACCCTGGATTTCCACCGGGATGGAAGGACCTGCGGATTCGATCTTCTGACCGTTTTCGTCCAGCATGGCACGCACGCGGCCATAGGTCTGGCCTGCCAGCACCACGTCGCCAGCCTTCAAGGTACCAGACTGCACCAGCACCGTGGCCACGGGGCCGCGGCCCTTGTCCAGCTTGGCTTCGATGACCAGGCCCTTGGCCATGGCTTCCACCGGCGCGCGGAGTTCCAGCACTTCGGCTTGCAACAGCACTTGTTCGAGCAGGGTGTCGATGCCCATGCCGGTCTTGGAGGACACAGGCACAAACGGAGAATCACCGCCGTATTCTTCAGGCACAACTTCTTCGACCACCAGTTCCTGCTTCACGCGCTCAGGGTTGGCATCGGGCTTGTCGGACTTGGTGATCGCCACCACGATAGGAACCCCAGCCGCCTTGGCGTGTTTGATGGCTTCCTTGGTTTGTGGCATCACGCCGTCGTCGGCTGCCACCACCAGAATCACGATGTCGGTCGCCTGGGCACCACGGGCACGCATGGCGGTAAACGCCTCGTGACCGGGTGTATCCAGGAAGGACACCATACCGCGCGGTGTTTCCACGTGGTACGCACCAATGTGCTGGGTAATACCACCGGCTTCACCGGCCGCCACCTTGGCGCGGCGGATGTAATCCAACAGCGAGGTCTTGCCGTGGTCGACGTGACCCATGACCGTCACCACAGGCGCACGTGGCAAGGATTCAACGTCCTGTTGCGCCACATCATCGTCAGTGAATGCTTCGGGGTCGTCCAGCGCAGCCACGACGGCCTTGTGGCCCATTTCTTCCACCACGATCATGGCGGTGTCCTGGTCCAGCGGCTGGTTGATGGTGACCATCTGGCCCATCTTCATCAGCGCCTTGATGACCTCAGACGCCTTGATCGCCATCTTGTGGGCCAATTCGGCCACGGTGATGGTTTCCGGCACGTGCACTTCGATAACGCGCACATCCACCTGAGCGGTCTGGCTGTGCTGGTCATCACGGTCACGGTCATTGCCACGACGGCCACGCGGACCACTGCGCCAGTTGCTGGAGCGTCCAGCACCAGCACCGGTGTCACCACGGGTCTTGAGTTCTTTCTTCTTAGCGGGGTCACCAGCCCAGCTGCTGGACAGCTTGGCGGACTTGACCTCTTTGCCAGCACCTGCGCCGGCATTGCCTGCAGGGGCACCAACCGCCGGTTTGGCGGGCTTGGCAACCGCAGAGCCAACGGCCGGCTTGTGCAGCGTGCCTTTTACGCCAACCGCGGCGGGCTTAACTTCTTCTGGCTTCTTGGCCACCAGCACTTTTTGTGGCGCAGACATCATCATACGAATGGCTGCAGCCTCGGCTTCCGCCTTGCGGCGGCGGTCGCCCAAGTCCACAGCACGTGCAGACTCCTCGTCTGCGCGCGCCTTGGACTCAGCCGCAGCGGTTTCGCGGGCTTCGACTTGTGCGGCAGCACGTGCCGCAGCGGCTTGGGCCATTTCATCCGAGGCTTCCGCCTCGTTGGCGCTGACCTGGCTCTTCTTCAGGGCTTCTGCGGCGGCATAGCTGGCGGCACGTTCTTCGGCTTCGCGTTCACGCTTTTCCGCATCCTCACGCACACGGCGTTTTTCTGCCAAATCCTCTTCCTGGCGGCGGATCAGCTCGGCCTGACGGCGTGCTTCTTCCTCGCGGCGGGTGAGCTCGGCGTGGTCAATCGCAGGCGCACTAGATTCCGGTGTTTCGGATTCCAGCTCTTGCGCTTCGGCAGGCACATCCACGCCATCATCACGGCGCACAAAGGTGCGTTTCTTGCGCACTTCCACCTGGATGGTGCGCGCCTTGCCGGTGGCATCGGCCTGCTTGATTTCGGTAGTCTGCTTTTTCACCAGCGTGATTTTTTTGCGTTCCAGGCTGGCAGTGCCATGGCTGTTTTGCAGAAAATTCAACAAACTGTGCTTATCGGTGTCGGTCAAGACATCGGAGGCCGAAGCCTTGGCGACGCCCGCCGATTTCAATTGTTCAAGCAGGGTATCGGTAGATTTTTTGAGTTCATTGGCAAACTCGGCAACGGTCGTACTGGACATATTTTGTGTAACCTTTCATGACCGTTACTCTTGAGAAGCGGCGTCATTGGTAAACCAATGTTCGCGCGCCTTCATGATCATGGCCTTGGCTTCGTCCGCGGACTGGCCAGTGATATCTGTAAGTTCGTCAACGGCAAGGTCGGCCAGTTCATCGCGGGTGTGCACACCGCCATCTGCCAGTTTGCCGATCAGCTCGGGGGTCAGGCCTTCAAGGTCACGCAGGTCTTGCGAAACTTCTTCGACGCTTTCTTCATGGGCAATTTCCATGGTCAACAGGGCATCTTTGGCGCGGTTGCGCAACTCGTGCACCGTGTCTTCGTCAAAGCTTTCGATTTCCAGCATTTCCTGCAATGGCACGTAGGCCACCTCTTCCAGGCTGGTGAATCCCTCTGCAATCAGGATGTCGGCGATTTCTTCGTCCACATCGAGTTTTTCCATGAACAGCTTGCGGCCGGAATCGGTCTCGCTGGCCAACTTCTGGGCGCTTTCTGCAGCATCCATGATGTTGATCTTCCAGCCGGTCAGCTCGGACGCCAGGCGCACGTTCTGGCCGCCGCGGCCAATGGCGATGGCCAGGTTTTCCTCGTCCACCACCACATCCATGGCGTGGCGCTCTTCGTCCACCACGATGGAAGACACGTTGGCCGGGGCCAAAGCGCCAATCACGAACTGGGCAGGGTCCTCAGACCACAACACAATGTCCACGCGCTCGCCAGCGAGTTCGTTGGTCACGCCGTTGACACGGGTGCCACGCACGCCCACGCAGGTGCCGATGGGGTCGACGCGCTTGTCATGTGACAGCACGGCAATCTTGGCGCGCGAGCCGGCGTCACGGGCGCAGGATTTGATCTCCAGCAGGCCTTGTTCGATTTCGGGCACTTCCTGGCGGAACAGCTCAATCATGAACTCGGGGGCAGAGCGCGACAACAAAATGGGCGCGCCACGCAGGGTCAGGTCCACTTCCATGATCATGGCGCGCACACGGTCACCGGTACGCAAGTTTTCCTTGGGGATCATCTCGCTGCGGCGCAGACGACCTTCAACACGGCCACTCTCCACAATGATGTCACCCTTGTCCAGGCGCTTGACGGTACCGACAAAGATCTTTTCGCCACGCGACATGAAGTCGTTGAGCAGCATTTCACGCTCAGCGTCACGGATCTTTTGCAGGATGACCTGTTTGGCAGCCATGGCACCGATACGGCCGATAGGCACCGAGGCCACGGACTCTTCGATGTACTCGTCCACTTCGATGTCAGGGATTTGTTCCTTGGCTTCGAACAGCAGAATTTCCTGGTCAGGCAGTTGCAGGCCGGCCTCATCGGGGACCACATGCCAGCGGCGGAAGGTTTCGTAGTTGCCGCTGTCACGGTCCAGCGCAACGCGGATATCCACTTCGCCGGGGTACAGCTTTTTGGTGGCTTGGGCCAGGGCTGCTTCCACAGCGCCCAACACCACGTCACGTTCCACGTTTTTCTCTCGGGAAATTGCTTCCACCAGCATTAACAGTTCGCGATTCATGCCATGACTCTCCTGAACACTCTTATCAATACAAACAAACTTGAGGGACACGCCGGCTGGAACCCAGCCGTACGACTTACTCCGCAGAACCTGCGTTACCGCGGCCTTTGAAACTCACAATCGGTGCCAGCCGCGCGTCGCGCAGCTCGTCAAACGTGAAACCCAGCGCCTGCAGCGGCGGGGGTACGCGTTTTTTGCTAACCTTCTGGCCGGGCTTGGGCTCGGGCGCATCGCTCCAGACGATTTGCCAGCCCACGGTGCCGTCGGCTGCGACCACACGCTCCAGCGTGCCGCGAAATTTCTTGCGGTTGGCATTGACTTGGCCATTGGCCGCTGCCCCCATGGGCGCCTTGAGGGTGATGTCAATGATCTGCCCCGCAAAACGCTCAAAATCCTGTGTGTGTCGCAACGGGCGGTCAATACCGGGCGAGGACACCTCGAGCCGCTTGTATTCCGCACCGTCCACTTCCAATGCGAACTGCAACTGTCGTGTAACTTTTTCGCAGTCTTCCACGTTGACAAACTGCTCTACAGAAACTTGCCCTTCTACGGGCGCGGTCCAGGGCAAATCGATGGTGATGCGCAGCAAGCCCCCGGCGGAGCGTTCAATCTCCACCAAGTCATATCCCAGCCCTGCTACGGTTTGTTCAACGATTTCCTGTAATGCCACGTCTGTAAAGCCTGCCTGAATGCGTGAATGAAAAACAATCGACCAAAAAAAACGGGCGGTAGTTACCCGCCCGTTTGGTCGTGAGCTTTGGATTATACCCACAAAGCTGCGGGAAGACCCTTGATCCGTAAGGAATTATTCGGCTGCCGCCAGCAGTGTGCGGGTGTACGCATGCTGGGGGGAGTCCAGCACTTGTTCCACGGTGCCATTTTCGACAATTTCACCCGCTTGCATGACCACCACATGGTGCGCCATGGCCCGGACCACGGCCACATCGTGGGTGATCAACAGGTAGGCCAACCCGCGCTCGGCCTGCAGGCGCTGCAGCAGCTGCAGGATCTGTTGGGCCATGGTCACATCCAGCGCACTGGTGGGCTCGTCCAGCACCAGCACCCGGGGCTGCACGATGAGCGCGCGGGCAATGGCCAGGCGCTGGCGCTGACCGCCGGAAAATTGATGCGGGTAGCGCTCCAGCAGCCCGGGGAACTGCGTGTCGGTCAGCCCAACCGCCTCCAGCGCCTGCACCACTTGGGTGCGGCGGGCGACGGTGTCCAGGTGTGGTGCGTGCACCAGCAGGCCCTCGCCCACAATTTCTTCCACCGTCAGCCGCGGCGACAGGGACGAAAACGGGTCTTGGAACACCACCTGCAAGCCCTTGCGTAGCGCCTGGTCTGCGGCAGCGCCTTGCCCCCAGCTTTGACCCAGTACCGACAAACGGCCGGAAAAGCGCTGCAAGCCCAGCGCTGCCAGCGCCAGGGTGGATTTGCCTGAGCCGGACTCCCCCACCACACCCAGCGTCTGGCCGGCAGGCAAGGCAAAGTCGGCGCCCTGCACGGCCACAAATTCGCCGGACCGGAACCAGCCCTTCAACCCGCCCAGCGGCACCGGGTAGCCCACACGCAGGCCGTCGCCCTGCAACAGCACCTCGGCATCCGGCAGGGCTGGCGGCACGTGGCGGCTGGGGCGGCTGTCGAGCAAGCGGTGGGTGTAGGCGTGCTGTGGCTGGGCAAACACCTGGGCCACAGTGCCGTTTTCCACGATATGGCCCGCCTCCATCACCGCCACACGGTCGGCAAACTGCCGCACCAGGTTCAGGTCATGGGTGATCAGCAGCACCGCCATGCCGTGTTTGTGCTGCAGCTGGTCCAGCAAATCGAGGATCTGGCGGCGCACCGTCACGTCCAGCGCGGTGGTGGGCTCGTCGGCCAGCAGCAATTTGGGGCGGCAGGCCAATGCCATGGCGATCATGGCGCGCTGGCGCTGGCCGCCCGACAGCTGGTGCGGATAGGCCTTGAAACGCCGTGCCGGCTCGGCAATGCCGGTATTCGCTATTAATTCAATAGCTGCTCGCGCAGATTCTGCGGGGGCCAGACCCTGTTTTAGTTGCAATATCTCGGCAATCTGCTCGCCAATGGTGAGCACCGGGTTCAGGGCTGTCATGGGCTCCTGGAAGATCATGGCGATGTCCTGGCCGCGGATGGCACGCAGCTGGCGCTCAGGCAGGCCCAGCAAGTTGACCGGATCGGCTTGGCCAAAGCGGGCGCTGCCCTGCACCTGCGCGCCTTGGGCCAGGCCCAGTAGGCTCAGCGCGGTGACAGTCTTGCCGGAGCCCGACTCGCCCACCAGCGCCAGCTTTTCGCCGGGCTGGATAACAAAGTCGACGCCGTGCACCACCTCGCGCCCGTCAAAAACCACGCGCAGGCCACGCACATCCAACAAGGGGGTGGGGGCGCTCATATGTCCTGCTTTCGAGGATCCAGCGCATCGCGCAGGGCGTCGCCCATCAGGGTCAGCAGCAGCAGCGTGACAACCAGCACGCCAAAGGTGGAGAGCGATATCCACCAGGCATCGATGTTGTTTTTGCCCTGCGAGAGCAATTCGCCCAGCGACGGCGTACCGGGCGGCACGCCCAGGCCCAGAAAGTCCAGCGATGTGAGCGCCAGGATGGCGCCACTCATGCGGAATGGCAAAAACGTGACCACGGGGGTCAGGCTGTTGGGCAGCACATGGCGCGTGATGATTTTCCAGTTGGACACGCCCAGGGCGCGTGCGGCGCGCACGTAGTCGAGCTGGCGGTTGCGCAGGAACTCGGCGCGCACATAGTCGGACAGGCCCATCCAGCCAAACAGGCTCAGCAGCACCAACAGCAGCGCAATGCTGGGCGCAAACACGGCACTGAAGATGATGAGCAGGTACAGCTCGGGCATCGCGCCCCAGACTTCGATGAAGCGCTGGAAGGCCAGATCGGTCTTGCCGCCAAAGAAGCCCTGGATAGCCCCGGTGATCACGCCCAGCACCACGCCGGTGAAGGTCAGCGCCAGCGCAAACAGCACGCTCACGCGGAAACCATAGATCAGTTGGGCCAGCAGATCGCGCCCCCGGTCGTCCGTCCCAAACCAGTTGGCCCGGCTGGGTGGCGCCGGGTTGGGTGCGGTGGCAAAGTAGTTCAGCGTCTTGGGGCCGTAGGTATTGGGCGCAAACAGCGCCCAGTTGCCGGACTCGGACAGGCGCTGCTGGATGAAGGGGTCCAGGTAATCGGTGGGCGTGGCGAAGTCGCCACCAAACGTGGTCTCGGGGTAGTCGCGCACCATGGGCCAGTAGGTTTGGCCCTGGTAGACCACTACCAACGGCCGGTCGTTGGACACCAGTTCGGCGCCCAGGCTAATGAGCACCAGCGCACAAAAAATAACCAGGCTGGCAAAACCCAGGCGGTTGCGCCGGAAGCGCAGCCAGGCGCGACGCGAGGGAGACAAGGACACAGAACTCACTTACGCCCCCAAACATCAGAAACACACGTGCCACGACAGAAATGACGCAAACACAGAATGCCGTGGAACCGGCTCCGCCGGGCCACAGGCATTGCCCCCCTGTTGGGGGAGGCAGCCAGAGGCTGCTTCGGGGGCTTAGTCAAAAGTAACACGGGGGTCCACCCAGGCGTAACAGAGGTCGGAAATCAGCTTGGTGACCAGGCCAATCAGCGTGAACAGGTAGAGCGTGCCCATGACCACGGGGTAGTCGCGGCGGATGACGCTCTCGTAGCTCAGCAGGCCCATGCCATCCAGCGAGAACTGGGTTTCTATGAGCAAGGCGCCGGTGAAAAATGCGCCCACAAAGGCCGCCGGAAAGCCCGTGATGATGGGAATCAGCGCATTGCGGAACACATGCTTCCACAGCACCTGGCCTTCCGACAGGCCCTTGGCGCGTGCGGTCACCACGTACTGCTTGCGGATTTCTTCCAGAAACGCGTTTTTGGTCAGCATGGCGGTGACGGCAAAGCTTCCCAGCACCATGGCCGTGACCGGTAGCGTGATGTGCCAGAGGTAATCGGTGATGCGGGCGCCCCAGGACAGCGTTTCCCAATTGGCCGATGTCAGCCCGCGCAGCGGAAACCATTGCAGCTGCCCGCCAAAAATCACCAGCAGCGCCACGCCCAGCACAAAGCCCGGAATGGCATAACCCACCAACACCAGCAGCGAGGTGATCAGATCAAACCGTGAACCCGCACGCACGGCCTTGGCCACGCCCAGCGGCACCGCAATCAGGTAGCTGATAAAGAAAGTCCACAGGCCCAGGCTCATGGACACGGGCAGCTTTTCCCACACCAGCGCAGATACATCCTTGTTGTGGAAAAAGCTTTTGCCCAGGTCGAACTTGGCGAACTGCACCAGCATTTGCCAGAAGCGTTCGGGCGCAGGCTTGTCAAAGCCATACAGTGCCTTGGCCTGTTCAATGCGTTTGGGGTCCACGCCCTGGGCGCCGCGGTAACTCAGGCCACCACCATCGGCCCCGGTGCCAGCGCCAGCCTTGGCCTCGGCCAGGTACTGCTCCACCGGGCCACCGGGCACAAACTGGATCACCACAAAGGTCAGCAGTAGCACACCCAGTAACGTGGGCAGCATCAAAGCCAAGCGTTTGAGAGAGTAGAGAAACATTATTTGGCCCACCACAGATCAATCGCCCAGCCCTCGCCCTGGGCGTACGGCGGCATTTGGGCAGGCTTGTCCAGGCGCCAGGCGTTGTAGGCCAGCCGGTGGGTGCCGGCCGACCATTGAGGAACCAGGATGTGGCTGTGCATGATGACGCGGTCCAGCGCGCGACAGGTGGGCACCAGGTCCTGCTTGCGTTTGGCGCCGGTGATGCCGGCCACCAGGGCGTCTACCGCCGGGTTCTTGATGCCGCTGAAGTTGCCCGAGTCTTCGGTGTCCGCCGCCTTGCTGCCAAACAGGTCCGCATATTCCTGGCCGGGGTTGTGGGTGCCGGCGTAGGCAATGGAGGTGATGTCGAATTCAAACTTCTGCAGACGCTGCTGGTAGAGCGCAAAGTCCACGGGGCGGAAGTTGAGCTTGACGCCGATCTTCTCCAGGTTGCGCACCCAGGGCGCCACCGTGCGCACACCAGTCTCTGCGCTATCCAGGTATTCCAGCTCAAACGCCTCGCCCTTGGCGTTGCGCAGCGCGCCGTCGCGGTACTCCCAGCCCGCGTCTTTTAGCAGCTTTTGCGCCTGGCGCAGGTTGTCGCGCAGCGTGCTGTTGCCATCGGTGCGCGGCGGCACGGCCATGGGGCCAAACACAGCGGCAGGCACCTGGGCACGCCAGGGCGCCAGCACGGCCAGTTCTTCGGCCGAAGGCTCGCCAGTGGCCTGGCAATCGGTATTGCCAAACAGGTCTTGCACACGCTGGTAGGCGCCGTAAAACATCTGGCGGTTCATCCACTCGTAGTCGATGGCCAGACCCAGCGCTTGGCGCACGCGCACGTCTTTGAGCTTGTCGCGGCGTGTGTTGAGCACATAACTCTGGAAGCCCGTGGGCAGGCGGTGCTTGAATTCCGCCTTGACCAGTTCACCGCTCTCGAACTTGCGGCCATTGACTCGGCGCGCCCAGTCACCCGCAGAGAAGAAGCGCATCAGGTCGAACTCGCCCGCCTTCAGCGCCTCCAGCCGCGCCGTGCTGTCCTTGTAGATCTTGACAACGATGCGGTCAAAGTTGGCGCTGCCGCGCTTCACATTGAGGTCACGGGCCCAGTAGTTCGCGTCGCGCACATAGGTGATGTCCTTGCCAAACACCACGGGGCCGATCTTGTAGGGTCCGCTGCCAATCGGAATGTCCATCACCACCTGGTCGAAGGGTTTTGCCTTGCCCCCCTCCTCACCCCAGCGGTGGCTGAAGACGGGCAAGCCCCCCACGGTCAGCGGCAGCTCGCGGTTGGGTTTCTTGAAGCGGTAGCGCACCGTAGTGGCATCCAGCACGTCCACGCCCGCCACGTCGTCCAACAGGCTCTTGTAGGCCGGCGAGGTGAAAGGGCCAATGAGTGTGTCATAGCTGTGTTTCACATCGCGCGCCAGCACAGGGGCGCCGTTGTGAAAGCGGGCCTCCTTGCGCAAACGGAAGGTCGCGCTGAGGCCGTCAGCCGCCACGCTGATGTCTTCAGCTAGCAGGCCATAACCCGCAGCGGTTTCGTCCAGCGAGCCGACCAGCAGCGTGTCGAACATCAGCCCGCTCAAGTAGGCCGGTGCCGTGCCCTTGATGGTGAAGGGGTTGTACTTGTCGAAGGTGGAGACGCGCAGGTTACTCACCAAGCGCAGCTCACCGCCTTTGGGCGCGCTGCCATTGGCGTATTCGAACTGCGCAAAGCCGGCCGGGTACTTAAGGTCGCCCCACAGCGCATAGCCGTGCGCCGCCCACGCACCCGAGGTCCACACACTGCCCAACGCCAACAACCAGCCCGCCAAAATTCGCATGCGACAATTCTGCACTAGACCAAGCATTTTTCATGAGGACACTATGGGCTTTTTAGCTGGCAAGAAGTTGTTGATCACGGGTGTGTTGTCGAACCGCTCCATCGCGTACGGCATCGCCAAGGCCTGCAAGGCGCAGGGTGCCGAGCTCGCCTTCAGCTACGTGGGTGAACGCTTCAAGGACCGCATCACCGAGTTTGCGGCGGACTTTGATTCCAAGCTGATCTTTGACTGCGACGTGGGCAACGACGAACAAATCGAGCAACTGTTCAAGGACCTGTCCACACACTGGCCCACGTTCGACGGCTTTGTGCACAGCATTGGCTTTGCCCCGCGTGAAGCCATTGCCGGCAACTTCCTGGACGGACTGACGCGCGAGAACTTCAAGATCGCCCATGACATCAGCGCCTACAGCTTCCCCGCCATGGCCAAGGCCGCCCTGCCCTTCCTGAACGACAAGGCCGCGCTGCTGACCCTGACCTACCTGGGCGCCGAGCGCATCATCCCCAACTACAACACCATGGGCCTGGCCAAGGCCAGCCTGGAAGCCAGCGTGCGTTACCTGGCGGAAGCCGTAGGCCCCAAGGGAATTCGTGTGAATGGCATCAGCGCCGGTCCCATCAAGACCCTGGCCGCCAGCGGCATCAAGGACTTCAGCAAGCTGCTGCACACGGTGGCCGATGCATCCCCCATCCGCCGCAACGTGACGATCGAAGACGTGGGCAATGTGGCTGCGTTCCTGCTGAGCGACCTGGCTGGTGGCGTGACCGCGGAGATCACCTATGTGGATGGCGGCTACAGCCAGACCATGGGCGTGACCACCGACCTGGCCTGAGCTTTTAAAGTCAAATAGGCCTCTAGCCCGCGCAGATATTGCGCGAGCAGCTCACAAAAGAATATCGCCAGTGCAGATCGCACCGGCGCTATTTTTATTTCTGCCGGCTAGAGCCGGCGCGGCGTGGGCTTAGGCCTTCACACAGTCGGCGTAATAGCGCACCTTGCCGTCCTCACCCACCTCGCTCACCAGGCCGTGCACGTCGGTCTCAAAACCGGGGCACTGCGCGTTGAACTCGCGCGAGAACTTCAGGTAATCCACCACTTTCTTGTTGAACACTTCGCCGGGAATCAGCAAGGGGATGCCGGGTGGGTACGGTGTGACCATGCCGACCGACACGCGGCCTTCCAGGTGGTCGATCTCCACACGCTCGGTCTTGCGCAGCGCAATGTGGGCGTAGGCGTCGCTGGGCTTCATGGCCGGGGTCAGGTCGCTCAGGTAGACCTCGGTGGTCAAACGGGCGATATCGAATTTGGCATACAGCTGGTGGATGTGCTGGCACAGGTCGGCCAGGCCCATCTTCTCGTAGCGCGGGTACTTCTGCACAAACTCGGGCAGCACGCGCCACATGGGCTGGTTCTTGGCGTAGTCGTCCTTGAACTGCTGCAGCGCGGTCAACATGCTGTTCCAACGGCCCTTGGTGATGCCAATGGTGAACATGATGAAGAAGCTGTACAGGCCGGTCTTCTCCACCACCACGCCGTGTTCGGACAGGAACTTGGTCACGATGGACGCGGGAATGCCGGTCTTGGCAAACTTGCCGTTCAGGTCCAAACCCGGCGTCACGATGGTGGACTTGATGGGGTCCAGCATGTTGAAGCCGCTGGCCAGCTTGCCGAAGCCGTGCCAGTTCGCCTTGGCGCTCTTGCTCTCGCCCTTGATGATCCAGTCCGCCGCCTTGCCGATGCCTTCGTCGGCCAGGTGGTCGGGGCCCCAAACCTTGAACCACCAGTCGTCACCGTACTCTTCGTCCACCTTGCGCATGGCGCGGCGGAAGTCCAGCGCCTCGGCAATGCTTTCTTCCACCAGCGCGGTGCCACCGGGTGGCTCCATCATCGCGGCGGCCACGTCGCAGCTGGCAATAATGCTGTACTGCGGGCTGGTGCTGGTGTGCATCAGGTAGGCCTCGTTGAACAAATGCTTGTCCAGCTTGACGGTTTGCGAGTCCTGCACCAGCACATGGCTGGCCTGGCTGATACCGGCTAGCAGCTTGTGGATGGACTGGGTGCTGTAGACCACGGCCTCCTTGGGGCGCGCGCGGTTCTTGCCCATGGCGTGGTAGGTGCCGTAGAACGGATGAAACGCCGCATGCGGCAACCAGGCCTCGTCAAAGTGGATGTTCTCCACATAACCATCGAGCATGCTCTTGATGGTCTCGGTGTTGTAGAGCACGCCGTCGTAGGTGCTTTGCGTCAGCGTCAGGATGCGCGGCTTCACCGTCTTGGGGTTCACGCCCTTGAGCAAAGGGTTGGCCTTGATCTTGGCCTGGATGGTGGCGGGCTCAAACTCGCTCTGCGGGATGGGGCCGATGATGCCGAAATGGTTGCGCGTCGGCTTCAAAAACACGGGGATGGCCCCGGTCATGATGATGGCGTGCAGGTTGGACTTGTGGCAGTTGCGGTCCACGATCACCACGTCGCCCGGCGCCACGGTGTGGTGCCAGACCATTTTGTTCGATGTGCTGGTGCCATTGGTCACAAAGAAGCAGTGGTCGGCATTAAAAATGCGCGCCGCATTGCGCTCGGACGCACCAATCGCACCGTTGTGGTCCAGCAGCTGGCCCAGCTCTTCCACCGCGTTGCACACGTCGGCGCGCAGCATGTTTTCACCATAAAACTGGTGGTACATCTGGCCCACGGGGCTCTTCAAAAACGCCACGCCACCCGAGTGACCGGGGCAGTGCCAGCTGTAGGAGCCGTCTTCGGCGTAGTCCAGCAGCGCCTTGAAGAACGGCGGCTGCACGCCTTCCAAGTAGCCCTTGGCTTCACGAATGATGTGGCGCGCCACGAACTCGGGCGTGTCCTCAAACATGTGGATAAAGCCGTGCAGCTCACGCAGGATGTCGTTGGGGATGTGGCGGCTGGTTTTGGTCTCGCCGTACACATAAATCGGCACGTCCAGGTTCTTGCGGCGCACCTCTTCAATGAAATGGCGCAGGTTCAGCACCGCAGGGTCCAGGTCCGGGCCGGGGGTGAATTCTTCGTCGTCGATGGACAGAATGAAGGCACTGGCGCGGCTTTGCTGCTGGGCAAATTGCGAGAGATCGCCGTAGCTGGTCACGCCCAGCACCTCAAAGCCTTCCGTTTCGATGGCCTGGGCCAGGGCGCGGATGCCCAGACCTGACGTGTTTTCCGAGCGGAAATCTTCGTCAATGATGATGATGGGAAAGCGAAACTTCATCGAATGGCTCCAACGGGCGGGCTAAAAATACAAAACAGGCGCGAAGTGTAAGGACTTCTGGCGACAACGTCGTGGCGCCGTCACGCATTTGGCCCACAATGTGGCGTCATCAATACAAAGGAGGCCTCACCCATGTCGGAACCCACCCTCTGGTGGCTGGTCACTGGCGCCATCGTGGTCGCCGAGCTACTGACCGGTACGTTTTACCTGCTGATGCTGGGCTTGGGGGCAGTCGCAGCCGCCCTGGCTGCCCATCTAGGTGCCAGCCTGACCGTCCAGCTGGTGCTGGCCTCCCTGGTGGGGGGCGGTGCGGTGGTGGCCTGGCACCTCAAACGGGCCGCAGACCGCACAGAACCACCCGCCCAAGCCAACCCGAATGTGAATCTGGACATTGGTGAAACCGTGCAGGTCAGCACCTGGAATGCCGATGGCACCGCCAGCGTCCACTACCGCGGCGCGCAATGGACCGCCATGCACCGCGCAGGAATCAACCCCTCCCCTGGCGCGCACCGCGTGGCAGAGATGGTGGGCAACCGTCTTTTGGTAGATAAAGCTTAAACAGGAACCCTTATGGAAATCGCAATTGTTCTCTTGGTCATCGCCGTCATTTTCATCACCCGCTCGGTCAAAGTGGTGCCGCAGCAGCACGCCTGGGTGATTGAACGTCTGGGCAAATACCACGGCACGCTGACACCGGGTCTGAACTTTCTGGTGCCTTTTATCGACCGCGTGGCCTACAAACACGTGCTGAAAGAAATCCCGCTCGACATTGCCAGCCAAGTCTGCATCACCAAAGACAACACCCAACTGCAAGTCGATGGCATTTTGTACTTCCAGGTCACCGACGCCATGCGCGCCAGTTACGGCTCCAGCAACTACATCATCGCTATTTCGCAACTCGCCCAAACCTCGCTGCGCTCGGTCATCGGCAAGCTCGAACTGGACAAGACTTTCGAGGAGCGTGACATCATCAACGCCCAGGTGGTGGCTGCCATTGACGAGGCCGCACTGAACTGGGGTGTGAAGGTGTTGCGTTACGAAATCAAGGACCTGACGCCCCCGAAGGAAATTTTGCACGCCATGCAGGCCCAGATCACGGCCGAGCGCGAAAAACGCGCCTTGATTGCTGCCTCGGAAGGCCGCCGCCAGGAACAAATCAACATCGCCACCGGCGAGCGCGAAGCGTTTATCGCCCGCTCTGAAGGTGAAAAACAGGCCGCTATCAACAGCGCACAGGGTGAAGCGGCGTCCATCACGGCCGTGGCCGACGCCACTGCGGCAGCCATTGAACGCATTGCTGCGGCGATTCGGCAACCGGGTGGTGAGCAGGCAGTACAACTCAAAGTGGCCGAAAAAGCCGTAGAGGCCTACGGCAAAGTGGCCGCTGATGCCACCACCACCCTGATCATTCCCGGCAATATGAGTGAAGTGTCAACGCTGATTGCGACGGCTATGAAAATGGTGCAAACCAGCAAATAAAACGTGGTTCCTGCGTGATGGGGCAATAAAAAACCCCGCAGCACGAATGCTGCGGGGTTTTTTGCCAACCAGCTTGGAAAAGACTGGTTGGACTTGGTTCTGGCGGAGCAGGCGGGATTCGAACCCGCGGTGGGTTTAACCCCACGCACGCTTTCCAGGCGTGTGACTTAAACCGCTCATCCACCGCTCCAGAGCCTCGTATTCTAGCCTGTCTTTGGGGCTTGTTTAGGCTCGTGCACCGTAAACTGCATAAAAAAGAAGGGCGCCGTGGGGCGCCCTTCTGATTTGCAGCGCGTCCACGCGCCGCCTGCCGCGGATTTAGCGAATGACAGCCAAAGTTTCCAGCTTGCCAGCACGCACGGTCTTCAGAGTCAACGCGCCATTCTTGATGTCGCCCTTCTCGTCAAACATGATAGGACCGGTCACACCCTTGTAGTCCGTCTTGGCCAGCTCAGGCAGGTACTTGGCGGGGTCCGAGGAGTTGGCCTTGACCATGGCAGCCACCATCAGCTTGACGGAGTCGTACACGTAGGGAGCGTAGACCTGCACGTCGGCGTTGAACTTTGCCTTGAACTTGGTCTTGAACTCTTCCATGCCAGCCTTGGCTTCACCTTCAACACCACCGGCTTCGGCACAGAACACTTGGTCGTCGGCAATCGCGTCACCGCCCAGCTTCACCAGCTCGGAGGAGCAGATGCCGTCGCCGCCCATGAACTTGGCCTTGATGCCCAAAGATTTCATTTGCTTCAACATGGGGCCAGCCACAGCGTCCATACCGCCGAAGAACACGACGTCAGGCTTCTTGCCCTTGATGGTGGTCAGGATGGAGTTGAAGTCGGTGGCTTTGTCGGTGGTGAATTCCTTGGCCACGACTTTGCCGCCAGCCGCTTCCACGGCCTTGGCAAACTCTTCTGCCACGCCTTGGCCGTACGCGGTACGGTCATCGATCACGGCAATGGACTTGCCCTTGAGGGTGCCCACTGCGTATTTGCCCAGGGTGCCACCCAGTTGGGTGTCGTCAGCCACCACGCGGAAGGTGGTCTTGAAACCTTGGCGGGTGTATTTGGGGTTGGTAGCGGAAGGAGAAACTTGAGGAATGCCCGCGTCGCTGTAAATCTTGGAGGCGGGGATGGTGGTACCGGAGTTCAGGTGACCGATCACGCCAGCGACTTTGGAGTCCACCAGCTTTTGTGCCACGGCAGTGCCTTGCTTGGGGTCGGCAGCGTCGTCTTCGGCAATCAGTTCCAGGGTCACTTTTTTGCCGTCGATCATCACGCCAGCGGCGTTGAGTTCTTCGATGGCCAGACGGGCACCGTTTTCGTTGTCTTTGCCCAGGTGGGCGATGGCGCCACTGGTGGGGCCGACGTGGCCGATCTTGACCACTGCACCGGCGTCAGCCGCGGGGGCTGCTGCGGGCGCAGCCGCTGGGGCTGCAGGAGCCGCTTCTTCTTTTTTACCGCAAGCAACCAACAAGGCCGCCGCAGCCAATACCGTCAAAGTACTTTTCACTTTGAATTGCATAAAAACTCCCAGGATGGAAAAAACAATGAATGTGTGAACGTGATGTTCAGCGCCCAAGACAATAGCGCAGTTTTGGGGCCACCGACCTAGGGGAATGCACGCAAGAGGTTAAAAAATGTGAGCACACAGGCCCGCGAGCGCAAGCCTAGCGAGGTGGCGGCTCCGGCATTTCAGCCACAGCACCTTCCACGGCGGCACGCACCATCTGCTCCAGATCGTGCTGGATGCGGGGCGCCAACTCGCGCAGCTGCTCTTGCACCAAGTCACTGACCAGTTCACGCAATTGGCTCTCAATATGGGGCGATACCGCTTGCATCACCTTAGCAACCATGGCGTCGGTGTCGATGCTGGCTTGCGGTGGGGGCTCCGGCGGATTCGGCGGAAGCACCACCTCGGTCAAGGTAGGTAAAAATCGCGGCGTCGGTTTGGAGGTACGCATCACGCGGCTCCTTTGAGGTTGAGGTCGTGCTTCTGGATCGTAATGCCCTGCTGGGCGTATTGTTTCCAGCGGCCCCGGGCGGCCAGCCGGTCGTCTTCGTCATGGCTCACCACTTCAATCACCCGACCAAAGTGGGCAAAGCCGTCGGGCACAGCGTCCGACAGGTTCAGCAACACACTATCAGCCGACAAACCTGGGTGCAAGGCACTGGCCAGCACCACCGGACTGCGCGGCGTGGACGGATCCCCATCCACACAGTGCACCAGAAATTCGGTCGGTGACAGGGCCCACAAATGGGCATCCAGGCGGCGCACCAGGTCATGCGAACCAAACACCACCAGGCGTGCGCCCCGCCCTACGGCTTTGCGCAGCAGGCGCCCGGCGTACTCCAGCTTGTTGGGTGCGCCGAAATGAAACGCAACTTCCGTCACTTGGTCCCCACCTGGGCCATCAGGTACTCCACCAGCAAGCCCACGGGACGGCCGGTCGCACCTTTGGCGGCGCCACTTTTCCAGGCCGTACCGGCGATGTCCAAGTGGGCCCAAGGGTATTTGCTGGTGAATCGCTGCAGGAACTTGGCGGCGGTAATGGCCCCACCCGCACGGCCGGCCACGTTGGCCACATCGGCAAAATTCGTCTTCAACCCATCGGCGTAATCTTCGTCCAGCGGCAACCGCCAGGCCAGGTCTGCACTGCGTTCACCAGCTGCCAGCAGGGCATCCCCCAACGCATCGTCGGTTGCAAACAAACCGCTACGCACGCCCCCCAAGGCCACCACACAGGCCCCCGTGAGCGTGGCGATGTCGACCACCGCGGTGGGCTTGAAGCGTTCGGCATAACTCAGGGCATCACACAACACCAGCCGGCCTTCGGCGTCTGTGTTCAGGATCTCGATGGTTTGGCCGCTCATGCTGGTCACCACGTCGCCTGGCTTGACCGCCCGGCCGTTGATCAGGTTTTCGCAAGAGGGAATAAGGCCCACCACATTGATGGCGGGCTTGAGCTGGGCCAAGGCGCGGAACACACCCAGCACGCTGGCGGCACCACACATGTCGAACTTCATTTCATCCATCTCAGGGGCAGGTTTGATGGAAATGCCACCGCTGTCGAAGGTGATGCCCTTGCCCACCAGCACGGTTGGAGCCTTGGTTTTGGCCGCGCCGTCATAACGCAAAACGATGAAACGCAAGGGTTCATCCGAACCCTGCGCCACGGCCATGAAGGAGCCCATGCCCAGTTTGGCCACTTCTTTGGGGCCCAATATTTCGCACGACACCTTGGGCAGCTTGGCCAAGGCCTGCGCTGCCTGTCCCAGCAGCGTCGGCGTGGCAAAGTTGGCCGGGCGGTTGGCCCACTCTTTGGCCAGCTCAATGCCCAGCACCGTCCCTACGGCCCGGTCAAAGCTGGCCGACACTTCGGCCGCGTTGCTGGCGACCACCAGGCATTTTTGCAGCGTGCGCGGCTCGGGCTTGCTCTTGGTGCGGGTGTAACTGTAGGTGGCGTCTGCAGCGGCCAGTACGGCTGCACGCACAGCGTCTTCCTGGGCCGGAGAGGCAAAGGCCAGTACCACTTTTTTGCCCAAAGACGCTTTAACCGAACCCAAGGCGGCAGATACGGCGGCACGCACCTGCTTGGCCCTGCCCTCCCCGACTCCCGCCAATAACAAACGCGGGGCATTGGCCTGGGATGCACGGTACAACGGCACCAGTTGGCCGGGTTTGGCGCCCAGGTCGCCCGCCTTCACCGTTTGCGCCACCAGCAGGGACAACTCGTCCTTGCCCGGCTTGAAATCCTGCTGCACCAGCAGTACCAGGACATCGCATTTTTCATTCGCAAGGCCCACCAGGGTCAAAGGCTTGAGTTCAAAGTTCATAATTCGTGCTTTCTTTCGTCGCAATGTTATTCCATTCCTCCATCCGCAAAGAGTTGGCACGCAGTTTCGGTGCCACCTTGGTGGTGCTGATCACCGTGGTCATGACCATGACCCTGATCCGCACCCTGGGGGAGGCGTCGCGTGGCACCTTCAACCCCGCCGATGTGATGATCATCATGGGTTACACGGTGCTCTCCGACATGCCCACCATCCTGTCCATGAGCTTGTTCATCGCCGTGCTCAGCGTGCTGACCCGTATGTACCAGGACAGCGAGATGGTGATCTGGTTTGGCAGCGGCCGGGGGCTGGCGTCGCTGCTCAAACCCCTGTTTCGATTTGCCTGGCCCATTCTGGTGCTGATCCTGGCCCTCGCTTTCCTGATCCTGCCTTGGGCCTTTGGCCGCATTGAAGACCTGCGCTACAAATACGACAAGCGTGGCGACATCGCCCGCATCGAGCCCGGCCAGTTCCAAGAATCGGCCAATGGCGACCGCGTGTTTTTTATCGAGAAAGACGCGCGCGGCCAGCAAACCGGCAACAACGTTTTTATCGCTACCCAGGAGCAGGGCAAGGAAACCATCACGTCGGCCCGCACCGGCCGGGTTGAGGTGATGGGCGACGACAAGTTTTTGGTGCTGGACCATGGCCAACGCCTGGAGCGCACACCCGGCAAGGCCGATATGACCGTGAGTGTGTTTGAACGCTACGGCGCGCGCGTAGGTGCCGATGACCAGTCCGCACGCGACTACGCCCCCACCCACGCCAAAACCACGCTGGAGCTGGTGCAAACGCCCACCCCCTTGCACCTGGCCGAGCTGGCTTGGCGCGTGGGGCTGACATTTGCCGCCATGAACTTCATCGTGATCGGTCTGGCCTCCGCCGGGGTCAACCCACGCGCTGGGCGTGCAGGCAATTTGGGGTTTGCGTTCCTGACCTTTGTTGTCTACTTCAACCTGCTGGTGCTGGGCAAAAGCTGGATCGCCTCAGGCCAGGTCGGTTTTGGCAGCTTTTTACTCGCGCTGCACGGTGGTGCCTTGGTGTTGGGTCTGCTGTGGCTGACCAAACGCCACCACAACTGGGCGCCCCGTCTGCGCCGACGCCGCACCACCGCACCAGGAGAACACGCATGAAGACCCTGCGGCGTTTGCTCTATGGCGAGGTGATCGTGGCCGTGTTCCTGGTCACGCTGGGTTTTATCGCCCTATTCTTCTTCTTTGATGTGGTGGAAGAGCTGCAGGCTGTGGGCAAGATCAAGGCGGTGGGTTACCAGATCCCGCAAGCCCTGATTTATGTGGCGCTCATGATTCCCAGCCACGTCTATGAGCTGTTTCCCATCACGGTGCTGATTGGCACTATTTTTGTGATGGCGCGCCTGGCGCGCAGCTCGGAGTTCACCATTCTGCGCACCAGTGGCTTGGGGCCTTGGCGAGCTCTGCGGACACTGATGGCGCTGGGCTTGGGCTTTGTGCTGTTCACCTTTGCGGTGGGCGACTATGTGGCGCCCCTGGCCGACAAAACGGCACAGCTGCTCAAGTCGCGTTTCCAGGGCAGCATATCGGTGGGCAAAACCGGGGCCTGGCTCAAGGAAAAACAGGCCTATGGCCACTACGCCGTCAACGTGGGTTCCCTGGCATCGGACGCGAGCATGGAAGACGTGCGCATTTTCGAGTTTGACAACCAGGGTTACCTGGTGTCCCTGACCCAAGGCAAAACCGGGCAGTTTGGCGAAGACGAATCCTGGTTGCTGCAGGACGTGGAGCGCACCGAATTCACCGCCCCCGAAAGCCCCACACCCCGTGCTGACAGGGCCCAGTTCGAGAGTTTTCGCTGGCCCACCAAGGTAAGTGCCGAAATGGTCTCGGCCGCTGTGCTGCGACCCGAGCGCATGGGCACCATCGACCTGTTCCAGTACATGCGCCACCTCAATGCCAACGGCCAGTCGGCGCAAAAGTACGAGATCCAATTCTGGAAAAAAGTGTTCTACCCCATGAGCTGCCTGGTGATGGTGGTACTGGCCCTGCCCTTTGCCTACCTGCACTTCCGCTCCGGCGGCATTGCCAGCTACACCTTTGGCGGCGTCATGGCCGGCATCAGTTTTGTGCTGCTCAACAACGTGATGAACGACCTGGGCAACCTGCAGGGCTGGCAGCCCTGGTTTACCGCAGCGCTGCCGGGGCTTATTTATTCGGTGATTTCCCTCACCGCCTTCTCTTGGTTGGTACTACGACGATGAGCCTTCCCCATCCCACCGGCGTGGTGCTGTTTGCCCACGGTTCGCGCGACCCGCTCTGGCATCGCCCTATCGAGGCCGTGGCGGCGCAGATCCGCCAGTCCTCGCCCGACACCCTGGTTGCTTGCGCCTACCTGGAGTTGAGCACCCCAGACCTTGCCACCGCCGTGGCCGACCTAGTAGCCCAAGGCGCGCGCGCCGTGCGCATCGTGCCCATGTTCCTGGGCGTGGGCCGCCATGCGCGCGAAGACCTGCCGGCCCTGGTGCACGACCTGCGCGTGCAGTACCACTTGATTCCCATCCTGTTGCAGGACGCCGTGGGTGAAGACCCGCGCATGGTGCAATTGCTGGCGCAGATCGCCCTGGATAGCGCTTAACGATAGATCTTTTGGTGCATAATAAATCTCATCTTTAGGTGAAATTTGATATGAACTTACACCAATTCCGCTTCGTACAAGAGGCCGCCCGCCGCAACCTCAACCTGACCGAAGCCGCCAAGGCGCTGCACACCTCGCAGCCCGGCGTGTCCAAAGCCATCATCGAGCTGGAAGAAGAGTTGGGCATCGACATCTTCGCCCGCCACGGCAAACGCCTCAAGCGCATCACCGAGCCTGGCCAGCATGTGCTCAAGAGTATTGAACTGATCCTGCGTGAGGTGAACAACCTCAAGCGCATTGGCGAGCAATACAGCTCGCAGGACAGCGGCACCCTGTCCATTGCCACCACCCACACCCAGGCGCGTTACGTGCTGCCCGAAAAAGTCGCCAAGCTGCGCACCGCCTTCCCCAAAGTCAATGTGAGCTTGCACCAGGGCGCGCCCGACCAGGTGGCACGCATGCTGATCGACGACGTGGCCGAAATTGGCATCGCCACCGAATCGCTGGCCAACTACTCCGAACTGGTAACCCTGCCCTGCTACGAGTGGCAGCACGTGCTGGTGCTGCCCACCGACCACCCGCTGGCCCAGAAAGAACGCGTAACGCTGGAAGAGGTGGCCGCCGAGCCGCTGATCACCTACCACCCGTCTTTCACCGGCCGCACCAAAATTGACCAGGCTTTCGCCGCACGCAAGCTGGAGCCCCGCATCTCGCTGGAAGCCATCGACTCCGACGTGATCAAGACCTATGTGCGCCTGGGCCTGGGCATTGGCATTGCCGCTGAAATGGCAGTCACCGACGTGGTGGAAGACATGGAGAAAAACGACTCCAAGGGTGGCCTGGTGGTGCGCCCCGCAGGCTACCTGTTTGGCCAAAACATCACCCGCGTGGCCTTCAAGCGCAGCGCCTACCTGCGCAATTTTGTCTACACCTTTGCCGAACTGCTCTCCAGCCGCCTGGACCGCGTCCTTATCGCCAAGGCCATGGAAGGCCATGTGAACGACTATGAACTGTGATGCCATGACTGAGCCACGCACTCCATCCCTCACCTCCCGCCTGCCCAAGGTGGGCACCACCATCTTCACCGTCATGTCGGCGCTGGCCGCCGAGCACAAAGCGGTCAACCTCGGCCAGGGGTTTCCTGACTTTGCCTGCGACCCCGCGCTGGTAGACGCCGTGACCGCGGCCATGCAGGCCGGCCACAACCAGTACCCACCCATGACCGGCGTGCCGGTCCTGCGCCAGGCCGTAGCGGCCAAAATTGCGGCCTTGCACGGCAAGCAATACAACCCCGACACCGAGATCACCATCACCGCCGGCGCCACCCAGGCCATCATCACCGCCATCCTGGCCGTGGTGCACCCGGGTGATGAAGTCATCGTGCTGGAGCCCTGCTACGACAGTTATGTACCCAACATCGAGCTGGCCGGCGGCGTGGTGGTGCGCGTGCCGCTCACACCCGGCACCTTCCGGCCCGACTTCGCCAAGATCAGCGCCGCCATCACGCCCAAAACGCGCGCGCTGCTCATCAACACCCCGCACAACCCCAGCGCCACGGTGTGGAGCCAAGCCGACATGCTGGCCCTGCAGGACCTGCTGGCCCCCACCGACGTGCTGCTGATCAGCGACGAGGTGTACGAACACATGGTGTTTGACGCGAAGCCCCACGAAAGCGTGTCGCGCTACCCCGGACTGGCGGCGCGAGCTTTTGTGGTGTCCAGCTTTGGCAAGACCTTCCACGTCACCGGCTGGAAAGTGGGCACCGTGGCCGCGCCCGCGCCGCTGATGGCCGAGTTCCGCAAGGTGCACCAGTTCAATGTGTTCACGGTGAATACGCCGGTGCAGCACGCGCTAGCTGCCTACCTGGCTAACCCGGCGCCCTACCTGGAGCTACCCGCGTTCTATAGCGCCAAGCGCGACCTGTTCCGCGCCGGCCTAGCCCAGACCAAGTTCAAGCTGCTGCCCAGCCAGGGCAGTTACTTCCAGTGTGTGGACATCTCGGAAGTGAGTGACCTGAACGAGGCCGACTTCTGCCAGTGGCTCACACGCGAGGTGGGGGTGGCGGCCATCCCGCTGTCCGCTTTTTACGGCAGTGGGTTTGACCAGCGCGTGGTGCGTTTCTGCTTTGCCAAGCAGGATACGACGTTGAACGCTGCACTGGAGCGGCTGAAAAAGCTCTGATCCGCTATGGTTTCAGGAGCTGCTCGCGCATATCCTACGCGGGCTAGAGGCCAATTTCTCTTATAAAAGGAGTCTCACCATGGTGTCATTCGCTCTTACCCGGAAATGGGCACTCGGCTGGATAGTGCCTCTGGTTTGCGGTGCCGTCATGGCCCAAACAGCACCAGCGCTGCGCGTGGAAGTGGTCGCCAGCCAGCTGCAGAGCCCCTGGGCCGTGGCCTTTCTGCCGGAGGGCCGTTTTCTGGTGACCGAGCGCCCGGGCGCGTTGCGTGTGGTCGAGGCTAACGGGGCGATTTCGGCGCCCTTGGCTGGCGTACCGCCTGTGGCCGCTGGCGGCCAGGGGGGGCTGCTCGACGTGCTGCTAGACAGCGACTTCGCCACCAACCGTACGCTGTACCTCTGCTATTCGGAGCCCGGCAGCGGCGGCAACAGCACCGCCTTGGCGCGCGCCCAACTGTCCGAGGACCGCAGCCGTTTGCAGAATGTGCGCGTGGTCTTCAGCCAACAACCCAAGGTGGCCAGCAGCGCCCACTTTGGCTGCCGCATCTCCGAAGGCCGGCAGGCGGGGCGGCCCGACGGCACCCTGTTTGTGACGCTGGGCGACCGCTTCAGCCGCAAAGACGATGCCCAGCGCCTGGACACCCACCACGGCAAGGTGGTCCGTATTGGCAAAGACGGCAGCGTGCCCGCCGACAATCCCTTCAACACCCCCGCCGCACGGCGCGATGGGGCCTTGCCTGAGATCTGGAGCTATGGCCACCGCAACCCCCAAGGCTTGGTATTGGCCCCCAATGGCACGCTGTGGGAACACGAACACGGCCCGCAGGGTGGCGACGAACTTAATGTCATCACCCGCGGCCGCAACTACGGCTGGCCCGCCATCACCTACGGCGAAAACTATGGCGGCGGCAAGATAGGCCCGGGCCTCACCGCCCAGCCCGGCATGGAGCAACCACTGCACTACTGGGTGCCGTCCATCGCACCGTCCGGCATGGCCTTCATCACCAGCGAGCGGTATGGCAAGGCCTGGGCGGGCAATCTGGTGGTCGGTTCGCTCAAGTTTGGCTACCTGGCGCTGCTGGAACTCTCAGCGCCCTTCAGCGGCAAAGTAGTGCGCGAAAGCAAGCTGCTGCCCGAGCTGGGCGAACGCGTGCGCGATGTGCGCCAGGGTCCGGACGGCCTGTTGTACCTGCTGACCGACAGCCCCAACGGGCGACTGCTGCGCGTGCTGCCGCGATGAGCCAGTGCCGAAGCCTGGCTTCGGCTTTTCATGCAGTTGTCATCTGCCAACGTTGTAATGCGGGCTTCGTTGGAGGTGAACAATGCAACT
This sequence comes from Rhodoferax sp. XS2R6, assembly GCF_056521365.1. Classification (NCBI taxonomy): domain Bacteria; kingdom Pseudomonadati; phylum Pseudomonadota; class Betaproteobacteria; order Burkholderiales; family Comamonadaceae; genus Rhodoferax; species Rhodoferax sp. XS2R6. Next base: position 970,985 of record NZ_JBWMAY010000002.1, read on the forward strand.
TCAAAAAACCGACAAAGCGCGGGCCGAATTGCAGGGCGGCAGCCGCTCGCTGGGCCAGCGTGAACGCGCCCTGCTGATCCTGGCGGATGGCAAAACCACCGTGCGCGCAGTGGACCACCTGTTCAATGGCCAAGCCCAGATCCTGGCCCACGAACTCATAGAGGCTGGTTACCTGGTCGGCATCAACCTGGAACGTCCGCCCAGCTTGCGTGCAGAGGTAAAACCGGCACCACAGCTACGCGCCCCGGAACCCGCACCAGCGCCGGCCAATGCCGCCGACTCCTTTGAGGGCAAACGCTCGCTGGCTACCACGCGCATGTTTTTGTTTGACATCTGTGAACGCATGTTTGTGCGCCGCGCCCCCGAGCAGGCCGAAGCCTTCCGCGAAGCGCTGCGCAATGCCAAGGACCGCGAGTCCATGCTGATCGCAGCCCGCGAGATGATTGCCGCCGTGGAAACCCTGGCGGGCCACGAACGCGCGGACTCCATCAGCGAGCGTATCGCCATGCTTCTGCCACCCGAGGCCTGAGCGGCAGCCTGCGCCCCCTCAGACCTACAGCTTGCGCAGCAAGTAGGTGTCCATGATCCAGCCGTGTGCCGCACGTGCCACCTCGCGTTGCGCCACGATCTGCGCCCCCACCTCGGCCAAGGAGCCACTGATGCAGAGCTGGTTGGGCATGCCCAGGTAAGCGCCCCACCAGATGTAGATGCCCTCCGCGGGCAACTGCTGAAACGCGCACTGGCCATCCAGCATCACCGCCACAGTGCTCGCGCCTACAGGCCAGCCCTGCTCACGCAAGCGGCGCCCCGTGGTGATGGTCACCGGAGCATTAATCTCATTCAGCGCAATGGCATGGGCAGCTGTGAGCGCCTGCAACGCAGTGATACCCGGCACCACCGACACCCGCAGTGGCAGCTGCGCTGCCAGCCGCTCGGCAATGCGCAACGTGCTGTCGTACAAAGACGGGTCGCCCCACACCAGCAAAGCCAGCCGCCCGCCCAGCGGCAGATGGGCCTGGATGTGTGCGAGCCACACCTGTGCGATGGCGTCGTGCCAGCGGTTCACACCACCTTGGTAGTCGGGGTCTGCGCTGTCGCGCACCGGCATGTCAAAGCCCAGCACGCGTGTAGCCGGGTTGGTAATCAACTGCGCGCACAGGCTGGCGCGCAAATCGGCCAAGTCTGCCTTGTCCGCGCCCTTGCGGGGCAACAAAATCAGGTCCGCCGCATTCAACGCGGCCACGCCCTGGCGGGTGATGTGGTCCGGGTTGCCGGTGCCCATGCCCACCAGGCTGAGTTCGATCATGGCGTGTTGCCTTCGGGGAAACGGGGGGCGGTGCCCACGGGGCGGTAGCGCCGGTCGTAGTCGCCGGCATACAGGCGGCTGGTGGCAAAGTCCTGCGCGCCCAGGGTGCGGCCCACCAGAATGATTGCGGTGCGCTCCATGCCATCGCCCACCGCAGCCTCCACCGTGGCCAGGGTGGCGCGCACCACACGCTCGTCGGGCCAGCTGGCACGCCAGACCACGGCCACCGGGCAGTCCGCGCCGTAATGCGGCGTCAGCTCCTGCACCACGCGCTCCAGCACATGGATGGACAGGTGGATCGCCAGCACCGCGCCGGTCTGGGCGAAGTTGTGCAGCGACTCGCTATCTGGCATGGCCGAGGCGCGCCCCGAGGTGCGGGTCAGCACCACCGACTGGCACAGGCCCGGCAGCGTCAGCTCGGCTTCCAGCGTGGCGGCGGCCGCCGCGAACGAGGGCACGCCCGGTGTCACGGTGTAAGGGATGCCTTCTTCACGCAGGCAACGCAGCTGCTCCCCCATGGCGGACCAGACCGACAAATCGCCCGAATGCAGCCGCGCCACATCGTGCCCTGCGGCGTGTGCTGCACGAATCTCGTCAACGATTTGTTCCAAAGACAGCGGTGCCGTGTTGACGATGCGGGCACCGGCCGGGCAATGCGCCAGAACGCCCTCGGGCACCAGAGAGCCCGCATAGAGGCACACTGGGCTGGCGGCAATCAGGTCGCGGCCGCGCAGAGTCAGCAAGTCGGGGGCGCCGGGGCCGGCGCCAATGAAGTGAACAGTCATGGGGAGGTATTTTCAGGGAGGACGAATGCGATGGCCGCCGTGGCCAGGCGATCTGGGGACACACAGCGCGGCCCCCACAGTTGCGCACCGGGGCCCGCGGCCGCCAGTGCAGAAGACTCGGCCAAGCTGTGCTGGCCATACCGTGCAGGCACATGGGCGCTGGTGTGGGCCGGCTGCATGTGCAAGGCATCTGCCGCAATGGCCTGCACCGGTAGCCCCCACTCGGCGGCAAAGCGCACAAACACTGGGGCGGTCGCCTTGTCCCAGGCCGTGGCCAGCGCGGTCAGGGTGATGGGTGCATCCGATTGCGCCAGGGCTGCGTGCAAGGCGCTGCGCAAAGAGTCTGCCGTGGCGGCCTCACGAAATCCGAAGCCGGCCACGCTCATGCCCAGCCCTTCACAGCCGGGTGCTCCACTGCACCACCGGACGGCTAGGCTGCCAGCCGCGCATGCGCCCTAGCGGTGCCGCATGTGCCAGCTCGATGCGCAGCAGTTCGCCACCGTGCAGCACCTGCAGCTGCAGCAGTGCGGACTCGGTTTCCAGCGTCACGGCATTGACCACCAGGCGGCAGCCTGGCGATACGACTGCGCGAAGTGCTTCGAACAACACCAAGTCAAAGCCGCCACCGACAAACACCGCGTCGGGCTTGGGCAAGCTCTGCAGCGACTGCAAGGCAGGCCCATGCACCACCGTCAAAGCTGCAGCCACGCCAAATTGCTGCGCGTTGGCCTGAATATTGGCCACCCGTTCGGCATGCTGTTCCACGGCACTGGCCGTACCGCCGGCCAGGCACCACTCCACGGCCACAGAACCGGAGCCCGTGCCCAGGTCCCACAGGTGTTCCCCCTGGCGGGGCGCCAGCGCGGCCAGCGTGAGAGCCCGCACGGGGGATTTGGTGATCTGGCCGTCGTGGGCAAAGTCGGCGTCGGGTCGCCCGGGCGTGCGCGCCATACCGGTCAAGCCCGCCACCTCGACAGCGATGGCCACCGGTGCAGCCACGTCTGCAAAGTCGCAAGACCGTGCCGTGGCCTCGCGCACGCGCTCACGCGGGCCGCCCAGGGCTTCCAGCACCCAGACGCGGGAGTCACCCGCGCCCTGCTCCGTCAGCCACTGCGCGTAATCCGCCACCGCCGGGCCATCGCGCAGCAGGCAGAGCAGCCGTTGGCCGCTATGCAGCGCCTGCCGGGTGGCAGCAAAGGGAGTGGCGTGCAGCCCAAAACAATGCGTGGTTTCCAGCGCCCAACCAAGCCGGGATGCGGCCCAGGTAAAGGTACTGGGTGCGGGAAACGCCTGCCACTCATGGGCATCCAGGTGCTTGGCCAGGCTGCCACCGGCACCAAACCAAAATGGATCCCCCGAGGCCAACACGGCGACAGGATGGCCGCGCAGCGCCAGCACGGGCGCGATGTCAAACGGCACGGGCCAGGCGATGCCGCGTTCCCCAGCCTGCGCCAAGGCCAGGTGCCGGGGGCCACCGACCACATGCCGTGCGTTCGCAAGGGCCGAGCGGCTACCATCCGACAGACCATGCAGCCCATCCTCCCCCATGCCAATGATTGAAAGCCAGGGTTCAGCCATACCGCGTGTTCTCGTGTTGGGGGGCACCACCGAAGCCAGCCGGCTGGCCCAGGCCTTGGCCGATGCGCAGGTGGATGCCATTTTTTCCTACGCCGGCCGTACCGAATCGCCACTGCCGCAGCCGCTGCCCGTGCGGGTCGGCGGCTTTGGCGGGGTGGACGGTTTGCGTACCTGGCTGCGGGAGCAGCGCATCAGCCATGTGGTGGACGCCACCCATCCCTTCGCCGCCCAGATGAGTCGCAACGCCGTGGAAGCCTGCACGGCGACTGGCATTCCGCTGCTGGCGCTGGAGCGCCCAGCCTGGCAGGCACAGGCGGGTGACCATTGGCAACACGTGCCCGACATGGACTCCGCAGTGCGTGCGCTGCCCGATGCACCAGCCCGTGTTTTTCTGGCCATTGGCCGCCAGCACTTGGCGCCATTTCTGGCCCTGCCGAAGCACTGGTTTTTGTTGCGCCTGGTGGATGACTCGGTGGAGTTGCCATCCGAGCGTGGGCACATGGTGTTGGCCCGTGGCCCGTTTACCGTAGCCGCCGATACCGCCTTGCTGCAACAGCACGGCATCACACACATCGTCGCCAAAAACTCGGGCGGCAGCGGGGCCGAGTCCAAGCTCCACGCCGCCCGTGCCCTGGGCTTGCCCGTCATTTTGATCGACCGCCCCGCCATTCCGCCGCGCCCCACCGTGGCGCGCGTCGAGCAGGTGATGCAGTGGATTGCGGGCCCTCATGGCAGCACCGGCGTGGCCACTGAACGCGGCGTGTAAACAAACCGCCCCACCTGCCGGGTCGCGCTATTGCCCACGATGACCACGGTGCGCATGTCCGCCATGTCGGCACGGGCCTGCGCCAGCGTGACGGTGGCAATGCGCTCTTCAGCCGTGCTCACCGCACGGGCAAAGGTGATGAGTCGGTCGGGGCCACACAGCTCCAGCAACACAGCGAGGATGCGCTCAAAGGTATGGGGGCGGCTGGCCGAGCGCGGGTTGTAAAAGGCCATCGCAAAGTCGGCACCGGCCGCAGCGCGCACCCGGGCTTCGATCAGGCTGGCGGGCTTCAGGTTGTCGCTGAGGTTGATGGCACAAAAATCGTGCCCCAGCGGTGCGCCAGCCTTGGCGGCGGCGGCCAGCATGGCAGTAATGCCGGGCAGCACGCGGATGTCCAAGGTCTGCCACTGCGCTTGGCCTTCCAGTGCCTCGAACACGGCGGCTGCCATGGCAAACACACCGGGGTCGCCCGAGGACACCACCACCACCTTGTGGCCCGCGGCCGCCATTTGCAGTGCTGCACGCGCACGGGCCATCTCCACCCGGTTGTCCGATGCATGCAGGGTGAGCCCCGGCCGTGGCGCAATGCGCGCCACGTAGGGGATATAGCCCACGATATCGGTCGCCTCGGCCAGCACAGCGCTGACCTCGGGCGTCACCAACTGCTCGTCGCCCGGCCCCAGGCCGGCAATGCACAGCCAGCCACTCATTCCTGCACCTCCGGGCGCCGGCCCTGGCCATGCACCAGCACGATGGCGAAGTAAGGGCAGTCGTTGCCATCCACCTCAGCCAGTGGCAATACCCGCTGGCCTGGCATGGTGCCGCGCTCCACCAACCAGGCCTGTTCCAACCGGCCCGTGGCTTGCAGCGCACGGCGCACGCGGGGCAGGTTGCGCCCGGTCTTCATGATGACCAGCGCGTCGGCCGACTGCATGTGCCGTTCCAGCTCGGCATCCGGCAAGGTGCCCATGAGCACGGTCATGACATCGTCGCCCCAGGTGATGGGTGTTTGCGTGGCCGACCAGCAGCCCACCATGCCGGGGATACCCGGGATGACATCCACCTGGGCGCGCCCCTGCAAGCGGGTGTACAGGTGCATGAAGGAGCCGTAGAAAAACGGGTCGCCTTCGCACAGCACCAGCACGTCCTGGGTCTGGGCTAGCTCAGCCAGGCGGCTGGCCCAGTCGTCGTAAAAGGTGGCCAGGCAGTGGATGTACTCCGGGCTGTCAAAGGGCAGCTCGGTGGTGACCGGGTACTCCATGGGGTATTCCACGGCGTGCGGTGCCAACATGCCCTCCACAATGCGCCGGGCCTGGCCGGGGCGTCCTTTTTTGCGGAAGTAGGCCACATGGCCGGCACCGCGGATGGCGCGGTCTGAGCGCACGCTCATCAGATCGGGGTCGCCCGGCCCCAGGCCGGCACAGACAATGCGGCCCATCAAATCTCCCTCCGGCTGGCCAGCGCATTAATGGCCGCCACCGTAATGGCCGAGCCGCCCAACCGGCCACTCACCACCATGGACGGCACCGGTGGCGCCGCCATCAGCGCGGCCTTGGATTCGGCCGCGCCCACAAAGCCTACGGGGCAGGCAATGATGGCGGCGGGCCTTGGGCAGTCGGGGTCTTGCAGCAGGTTCAGCAGGTGAAACAGCGCAGTGGGCGCATTGCCAATGGCGACCACGGCACCGGCCAAGTGCGGGCGCCACAGCTCCACGGCGGCCGCGCTGCGGGTGGTGCCCAGCGTCTGCGCCAACGCACGCACCTCGGGCTCCTGCAAGGTGCAGATCACCGCGTTGTCGGCAGGCAGGCGGCTTCGGGTAATACCTTCGCTCACCATGCGCACGTCACACAAAATCGGTGCACCGGCTTCCAGCGCAGTCCGGGTGGCCTGGGCCATGCCGGGCGTGAAGTGAATCTGCGATTCCAGGCCCACCATGCCCGCCGCATGCACCATGCGCACGGCTGCCATTTCTTCCACGGCGTCAAAGCGGGCCAGGTCGGCCTCGGCGCGGATGATGGCAAAGGACTGCCGGTAGATGGCCTCGCCATCGGTTTCATAAAGGTGTCGCATGCGCTCGTTCTTGTAGCTGGATGGCCAGTGCCGCCGGGCTCAACCCGGTTGCGTCCGGGATGGCGGCGGCATTGCCATGGTGAATCAGGTTGTAACCCGTGGCGGTGGCCACCACGGTCAGTGTTTGTGCGGGGTGGGCGCAGCCCTTGCTGCAACCCGACACGTGTAGCGTCTGGCCGGCAGGCAGGACGTCGGCCAGCTTGCGAGCCAGGGAGCGGGTATGGCCCGCCGCCTGCCCGCAGCCCGGTGCACCGGTGCAGGCGCTGATACGCAAGCGGGTGTCGTCCGTACGGGTAATTAGCGCAGGCTGGGCCGGCAGGCTCTGCACGCCTTCCAGCAGCAAGCTGCGCCAGGGGGTGAGGCGCAGCGGGGCCACGTCTGCCAGGGCGGCCAGCGTGGCCACGGGCAGTTGCCCAAACTCGAGCGCCACCAGATAGCCCTGGGGCATGCGCCCCAATGGCGGCTGATAAGGGGCCACAAATGGCAGGGCTGTGGTGATGAAGCGCGCAGGCAGGGGGTGGCTAGCCAGCAGTGCGGCCATGCGCCGGCGGGGGCCCGTCAGCCCGCCCGCCTGCACAAACCATTGCGCCAGGTCCATGGCCAGGGCCACGGCCTGCCCTGCCCCCACCAACGCGCCGGTGGCGCTGCCGTCGGCATAGACCAACCAGTCAGCGCCATGCCGTTCGATGCGGATGTCGGCGGAGCCGGCCCGCAGCACGGGGACCGTGCCACCGTCCAGCGCGAAGCCAAATTTGCCGGGTAGCTCCGGGGCCTGCGGGCTGGCCAGCGCCTGGGCCAAGGCTTGGGCCATCTCCGTGCTGCCGTCGCCCACCTGCCAAAACGGCGCCAGCAGCAGGTTGCGGCGGGACTCCGTGCGCACATCCGTGTCCACCAAGCCCAGTGCCTGAAGTCCTGCCAGGAGCGGCGGGTAGTCGGCCTCGGCAATGCCACGCAATTGCAAATTGGCCCGGCTGGTCAGCTCCACCGTGTGCAGCGCGTAGCGGGCTGCCAGCGCTGCAATGCCCGCTGCCTGCGCCTGCGTGAGACGCCCCAGGGGTGGTCGCACGCGCAGCACCCAGCCGTCCTCGGCCCGCATGGGCTGCAGGGCGCCGGGGCACCAGCCTTGGATGCGCGCAGGGGGCGTGGATGGCAGTGCAGACGTCATGGCTTAGCCGATTTGTGCCCAGGCCTTGTCCAAGCGCTTCACGCTCACGGGCTGCGGCGTGCGCAGCTCTTGGGCGAAGAAGCTCACACGCAGCTCTTCGAGCAGCCAGCGGAACTCAGCCATGCGCTCATCCACCGCGCCTTTGCGCTCCGCCACCAGGCGCCAGTAGCGCTGTTCCTGCGGGCGCAGCTCGGTCAGGCGGGCTGTGTCGCGCGCGGGGTCGGCGCGGTACTTGTCCAGCCGCAGCGTAATGGCCTTCAGGTAACGCGCCAGGTGCTGCAACCGGTCCCACGGCGTGGCCTGCAAAAACTTCTTGGGGATCAGACGGTTGAGCTGCTGTTGGGCGTCCGCGGTCGCGTCCGGTGCATTCTTGGTGTCCTTGATCTTGCGCGCAGCAGCGGCGTACTCCAGCAGGATCACCGCCGCCATGCGCGCCACTTCATTGGCAATCAGCGTCAGCCGCCCGCGCCCTTCGTCAATGCGGCGCTTGAAGGCAAATTCGTCGGTCGGCAGCGGGTCCAGCAGGAAGGCGCGGTCCAGCGCCACGGCGATGATCTGCTCGCGCAGTTCTTCAATCGTTCCGCCGCCACTGCCGTTCTCGGCCTTGCCGACGTTCATGTAGCTCACGGCCATTTTCTGCAGGTCAGGAATGTTCTTTTCCAGGTACTTCAGTGCGTCCTTGATCTGGATGGCGAACAGGCGGCGCAGGCCGGCGCGGTGCTTGGCAGCGGCGACTTCGGGTTCGTCGAACACCTCCACCGTCACTGCATCGCCCGCGTCGATGAGTGCGGGGAAGCCGATCAGCGTCTGTCCACCCTTGCGGATTTCCAGCAGCTCGGGCAGCTCGCCGAAGGTCCATGCGGTAAAGCGGCCGTCGAGGATGCTGGTCGCTATGTTTTTCATAGCTGGTTGCGCAGGGTTGGCGGGGGCTGGGGGCCGAAACGACTGAGCGTTCTGCTCCGTGTCCTCCGACCGCTGCGCGGTCTCCCCCTTTACCTGCGCAGAACGCCCAGTCGCCCCGGCCCCCGACGAACCACTTTTTTCTTGGTTCTGCGCAAGCTTCAAGCTGGCCAGCGCCTGAAACGCCCCCCGTGCCTGGCTGCCCAGCTCGGCCTTCAGCGCACCCAGGTTGCGCCCCTGCCCCAGCTGGCGGCCATGCTCGTCCACCACGCGGAAGTTCATGAAGAAGTGCGGGCTCAGCATGTCGACCTTGATGTCGGCCTTGACGATGTCCAGGCTGGTCGCGTCGCGCACCAGCTTCAGCACCGCCTCTACCAACCCGCCCGTGCCGAACTTTTCGGGCGCGTTCAGCGCTTCGGCGAATTTCGTGGCCGTGTCGGGCAGCGGTACCAGGCGGCTGCGCGGGCGCTGGTGCAGAGTCTTGAGCAACGCCTGCACCTTGTCTTTCAGCATGCCGGGCACCAGCCATTCGCAGCGCTCGTCGTTCACCTGGTTCAGCACAAACAGCGGCACGGTCACGGTCAGACCGTCGCGCGCGTCACCCGGTTCGTGCAGGTAGGTGGCAGCGCAGTCCACGCCGCCCAGGCGAATGGTTTTGGGGAAGGATGCCGTGGTGATGCCTGCGGCCTCATGGCGCATCAACTCCTCACGGGTCAGCTTCAGCAGGTCGGGCTGCTTCTTCACCTCTTCGCGGTACCAGCGCTCGAAGCTGTAGCCGCTACACACATCGGCCGGCAGCTGCTGGTCGTAGAAGGCGTAGATCAGCTCGTCATCCACCAGCACGTCCTGGCGGCGCGCCTTGTGCTCCAGGTCTTCCACCTGCTTGATGAGTTTCTGGTTCGCGGCCAAGAACGGTAACGTGGTTTCCCACTCTTTGCCCACCAGCGCTTCGCGGATAAAGATTTCGCGCGCACCGTGCAGGTCCACGCGGCCATAGTTCACCTTGCGCCCGCTGTAGACCACGATGCCGTACAGCGTGGCCCGCTCCAGCGCCACCACCTCGGCCGCCTTCTTTTCCCAGTGCGGGTCAAGCAGCTGTTTTTTGAGCAAATGCCCGCCCACGTTCTCCAGCCACTGCGGCTCGATATGCGCAATGCCGCGGCCGAACAGCCGCGTGGTTTCCACCAGCTCGCTTGCCACGATCCACTTGCCGGGCTTCTTGGTCAGGTGCGCGCCGGGGTGGGCAAAAAACTTGATGCTGCGCGCGCCCAGGTACTCGCCGTTTTGGCCCTCTTCCAGCTTGCAGCCGATATTGCCCAGCAGGCCCGACAGCATGGACAGGTGCAGCTGCTCGTAGTTAGCCGGCTTGGTGTTCAGGCGCCACTTGTGCTCCGCCACTACCGTATGCAACTGTGAATGGATGTCCTTCCACTCCCGCACACGGCGGATGTTGACGAAGTTCTGCCGCAGCAGTTGCTCATATTGGCGGTTAGACAACTTGTGTGACGCCGCATGCACCCCGGAGGGCGCTGTGGCCCGGGGTGCGCCGGGTGACGAAATTGAGCTACGCGACGAGGAGCCCGGCGTATCCCGGGTAGCAGCGCCCGTAGCGCCGGAGGCGGAGTCCTGCCCTCCCCGTGCGTCGTGAATCCACTTCCACAGCTTCAGGTAGCCGGTGAACTCACTCTTGTCATCGTCAAACTTCACATGCGCCGCGTCCGCCTGCTGCTGCGCCTCCATGGGCCGGTCGCGCACATCCTGCACGCTCAGGGCCGATGCAATCACCAGCGCCTCGTCCAGCGCCTCACGCGAACGCGCCTCCAGCAACATACGCCCCACGCGTGGGTCCAGTGGCAAACGGCTCAGCTCCTGCCCCAACGGCGTCAGCTCGTTCACATCGTCCACCGCGCCCAGCTCATTGAGCAACTGGTAGCCATCGGCAATCGCCCGGCCACTAGGACGCTCCAGAAATGGAAAGTCTTCCACGATGCCCAGATGCAGCGACTTCATGCGCAGGATGACCCCGGCCAAAGACGAGCGCAAGATTTCAGGGTCGGTAAAACGCGGCCGCCCGTCAAAATCCTTCTGGTCGTACAGGCGGATACAAATCCCGTTGGCGACCCGGCCGCAGCGCCCGGCGCGCTGGTTGGCCGAGCTTTGGCTGATAGGTTCCACCAGCAACTGCTCCACCTTGCTGCGGAAGCTGTAGCGCTTGATGCGCGCCGTACCCGCGTCAATCACATAGCGCGTGCCTGGCACCGTGAGCGAGGTTTCAGCCACGTTGGTCGCCAGCACAATGCGCCGCCCGGTGTGGCCATCAAAAATGCGGTCCTGCTCGGCCGGGCTCAGGCGGGCGAACAGCGGCAAGACTTCGGCGTTGCGCATCACCGGCTGGTGGCTCAGGTGCTTGCGCAGATGGTCGGCCACCTCACGGATCTCGCGTTCGCCGGGCAGGAAGACCAGAATGTCACCCTGGTTGTGCGGATCGCGCCACAGTTCGTCCACGCCATCGGCAATCGCGTTGTTCATGTCGTACTCACGCGATTCTTCAAACGGCCGGTAGCGCTGCTCCACCGGAAACATGCGGCCAGACACCATGATCACAGGCGCCGGGCCCTTGCTGGACTTGAAATGGTCCGCAAAGCGCTGCGCGTCGATCGTGGCGGAGGTGACGATGATTTTCAGATCCGGCCTGCGCGGCAGGATCTGGCGCAGATAGCCCAGTAAAAAGTCGATGTTCAGCGAACGCTCGTGCGCCTCGTCGATGATGAGGGTGTCGTAGGCGTTCAGCAGTGGATCAGTCTGCGTCTCCGCCAGCAAGATGCCGTCGGTCATCAGCTTGACCGAAGCGTCTTTGCTCAAGCGGTCCTGAAACCGCACCTTGAAACCCACGACATCGCCCAGCGGCGTCTTCAGTTCCTCGGCAATGCGTTTGGCCACGCTAGACGCGGCAATGCGGCGCGGCTGCGTGTGGCCGATAAGCTTGCCACGCTGCCCTACGGGGTAATTGAGCTTGCCCCGGCCCATAGCCAAGGCGATCTTGGGCAACTGCGTGGTCTTGCCCGACCCGGTTTCCCCGCAGACGATGACCACCTGGTGGGCCGCAATGGCGTCCATGATTTCGTCGCGTTTGCCCGACACCGGGAGCGACTCTGGGAATTCGATTTGCAAGGGGCTGGCAGTCAAGGGCTGGTCTTCGTAGAGAATTGCGGATTATCCCCGCCCTGCCCCCCATTTATCTGACTGCCACCGCCCCGCAATGACCTCTGTCTTCAACTTCACCTTTGTCCCTTGGTTCCGGTCGGTGGCACCTTATATCCACAAGTTTCGCAACCAGACCTTTGTGGTGGGCATCGCGGGCGAGGCGATTGCCGCTGGCAAGCTGCCGCATCTGGCGCAGGACTTGGCCATGATCCAGAGCATGGGCGTGAAAATTGTGCTGGTGCACGGCTTTCGCCCGCAGGTGAATGAGCAGCTCAAGGCCAAGGGCCACACACCCAAGTACAGCCACGGAATCCGCATTACCGACGAAGTGGCGCTGGACTGCGCGCAGGAAGCCGCGGGTCAGTTGCGCTACGAGATAGAAGCCGCCTTCAGCCAGGGCCTGCCCAACACGCCCATGGCCGACTCCACGGTGCGCGTGATTTCGGGCAACTTCATTACGGCGCGGCCCGTGGGCATTGTGGATGGCGTGGATTTTCAGCACAGCGGGCTGGTGCGCAAGGTAGACATTGCGGGCATCACCAAAACCCTGGACATGGGCGCCATGGTGCTGCTCTCGCCGTTTGGTTTTTCGCCCACCGGCGAGGCGTTTAACCTGGCCATGGAAGAAGTAGCGACGAGCGTAGCCACCGCGCTGCAGGCCGACAAGCTAATCTTTTTGACCGAAGTGCCGGGCGTGCGCATGGACCCGACCCAGCCCGCCAGCGAAGACAACCCCATCGACACCGAGCTTCCGCTGGCCGCGGCTGAAAAGCTGCTCAAGGCCCTGCCTGCGGCCAACCAGCCCACCGACGTGGCCTTTTACCTGCAGCACTGCGTGAAGGCCTGCAAGGCCGGCGTGGAGCGCAGCCACATCATCCCGTTTGCAGTGGACGGCGCCATTCTGCTGGAGGTGTATGTGCACGACGGCATTGGCACCATGGTGGTCGACGAGAAGCTGGAAAGCCTGCGCGAGGCCACCGAAGAGGACGTGGGTGGCATCCTGCAACTCATCGAACCGTTCGAGAAAGACGGCACCCTGGTCAAGCGCAGCCGTACCGAGATCGAGCGCGACGCGGGCAACTACACCATCATCGAGCACGACGGCGTAATCTTCGCCTGCGCCGCGCTCTACCCCTACCCCGAAGCCAAAACGGCCGAAATGGCGGCGCTCACCGTGTCACCTGACGTGCAGGGCCAGGGCGATGGCGAACGGGTGTTGAAACGTGTGGAGCAGCGCGCCAAGGCGGCTGGGCTGGATAGCATTTTTGTGCTGACGACGCGCACTATGCACTGGTTCATCAAGCGCGGTTTTGTGCAGGTGGATCCGGAGTGGCTGCCTGAGGCGCGCAAGCGCAAGTACAACTGGGATCGCAAGAGTCAGGTGTTGGTGAAGAAGCTCTAGTCTTTTGGCTTTTTTGCTTGGCTAGACCGCTTTTTTTGGACACCCACTCCCCCAGCCCCTCGCCCCGTCGGCGAGGGGAGCTTTTAACAGCCGTATTTATCTCTTGGGCGCCGGATACGTGGCTACTGGGGTGAGGTCGCGACCGTTATTTCGCTCCACGGCCAGTGCGTACGGTTGTGGAGGTCTCAGAGGAATGTGTTTGCCAACGCTGGCGGCTGCGCCCGCCAGTGGCACCGCGCAAGTACACGTGCGGTCACTACAACCGCATGCCATGGCCGTGGCATACCCTACCGCTGAGCGACCGTTCCCTGTAAGACCTTGACCGGAGCAAGACTCTCAAATCGGCTGTTCAAAAAACTCCCCTCGCCGACGGGGCGAGGGGCTGGGGGAGTGGGTGTTAAAAAAAAGTGCAGGCCCAACAAGCAAGTGGGGCAAAAAGTGTGCCCCTACCCTAGAGCTTGAACACCGCCACCGTCTTCACCAAATCCTGCGCCTGAGACCGCAAGCTGGAAGCCGCCGCTGCCATCTCCTCCACCAACGCCGCGTTCTGCTGCGTCGCCTGGTCCATCTGGGACACAGCCTCCCCCACCTGTGCCACGCCAGCGCTTTGCTCCGAGCTGGCCGCGCTGATCTCGCCCATGATGTCGGTCACCCGACGGATGCTGCTCACCACCTCGTTCATGGTGGTGCCTGCACGATCCACCAAGACTGATCCCTGCTCCACACGCTGCACGCTGTCGCTGATCAGGGTTTTGATCTCCTTGGCGGCATCAGCACTGCGGCCAGCCAGGCTGCGCACTTCACTGGCCACCACCGCAAAACCGCGGCCCTGCTCGCCAGCGCGGGCAGCTTCCACCGCCGCGTTCAGCGCCAGGATATTGGTCTGGAAGGCGATGCCGTCAATGACGCTGATGATGTCGGCGATCTTGCGTGAACTGTCGTTGATGCCCTTCATGGTGTCCACCACCTGGGCTACCACCTCGCCGCCCTGAACCGCCACCGTGGATGCACTCTGCGCCAACTGGTTGGCTTGGCTTGCGTTGTCGGCGTTTTGTCGGACGGTTGAGCCCAGTTCTTCCATGGATGCCGCCGTCTCCTCCAACGCACTGGCCTGGGATTCGGTGCGTGAGGACAGGTCTTGGTTGCCCTGGGCAATCTCGGCACTGGCCGTGGCCACCGACTCACTGCCCTCACGCACCTGGGCGACGATGTTCGCCATGTTGTCACGCATGCCTTTGATGCCATGCATGACGCTGGAGTCGTCGCCAGGCTTGAGAGTTATGTCCACATTCAGCTCGCCATGGGCCATGCGGTGTGTGATGGCATTGGCCACGCCGGGCTCTCCCCCCAACTGTTTGACGATGCTGCGCGTGATGAGCAGGCCCATGCCCAACAACACCGCAGCCAGCACCAACGCGGCAATGCCGGACTGCACGGCCCGGCCCATGATGGCGGTGTCCACGGTGTCCACATACACCCCAGAACCGATGATCCAACCCCAGGGCGCAAAGCCCTTGACGTGGGACACCTTGAGCACCGGCTTGTCGCTGCCCGGCTTGGGCCAGAGGTAGGGTACGTCACCGGCGCCCTTTGCCTTGACCACGTCCACAAAGGCCACGAAGAGCGGCTTGCCTGTGGGGTCCTTGTTCTCTGCGAGGTCCTTGCCATCGAGCTCTGGGCGGATCGGATGCATCACCATTTTGGGCTGCATGTCGTTGATCCAGAAATACTCGTTGCCGCTGTAGCGCAGGGTCTTGAGGGCAGCCATCGCAGCCTTCTTGGCTTCGTCTTCGCTCATCTTGCCCTTGGTGGAGAGGTCATGAAAATGGGCCACAACCCCATGGGCCACTTCCACCGTTTGTCGCACGCTGGCCTGTCGCTCCTGCAGCAACATGTTGCGCTCGGAAACCATGAAATAGGTGAGCAGGATGATCAGCCCCAGAACGGCACTGAGGGTCAGCAAACCCAAACGCCGGGCGACCGAATACGACGCAAGCTTGAACATGGCGGTTCTCCTGTATTTCTTCTGCAAAAGCCCGCCCTGAGCGGACCACAAAGATACTAGCCCCTTTGCGCGGGAAAGTGCAGGAAAAACCGGGGGTGGAAACCCGGGGAATTTAGCGTCGGCGGGCGCTGCGCCAAGTCATCAAGGCCCCAAGCACCGCAAAGCCCGAAAAACACAGGAAGGACCAGTTGGCGATGGTGCCGCCCAGAAAGGTCCAGTCCACCTTGCTACAGTCACCGCCACCGCGGAAGATCATCGGCAATGCGCGCTTGAGCGGGAAGGTTTCGATCATGCCGTAGAGGTCGCGCCCGCAGGACACCACCTCGGGCGGGTACCACTGCAGCCAGCTCTGGCGGGCTGCCACGTACGCACCCAGTACGGCCAGGATGGTGAGCAGCACGCCGCCGCCAATATGCAAGCCTTTTCGGCCTGTAGCCCCCGTCAATGCTGCGCAAAGCGCTACCAAAACAAGAGCGTACCGCTGCACGATGCACATCGGGCAAGGCTCCAGTCCCACCACGTGCTGCAAATACATGCCAAAGCCCAGCAGCCCCACGCAGGCCAACGCCACCAAGCCATACACGCGGCGCGGCGCGTGGTCCATCCAGTCCAGTACCAGTTTCAACACAAGGGTCCTATCGCAAATTCGTACAAAGTTCAAAGGCTCGCGTGCTTGGTGCCAACCTGCTGCCCGAAGTTCCCCGGCCCGCCGGGGGATGTCGCAAACCGAATAAGATTCGCGGTTCTGATTTTCACACCATCCACACAAGGTACACCATGGCACGCACCGTTAACTGCATCAAGCTGGGCAAAGAAGCCGAAGGCCTGGACTTTGCCCCCTACCCAGGTGAGCTGGGCAAACGCATCTGGGAAAGCGTGAGCAAAGAAGCCTGGGCCGCCTGGCTCAAGCACCAGACCATGCTGGTCAATGAAAACCGCCTGAACCTGGCCGACGCGCGCGCGCGCCAGTACCTGGCCCGCCAGATGGAAAACCACTTCTTCGGCGATGGCGCCGATGCTGCCCAAGGCTACGTGCCCCCCAGCGCCTGAGGCCGCGCGTGGACGACGCAGGCCCCTTGCCTCAGCGCCTGCTCGCATCCTGCGCACTCCCGCACGCCTGGGCCGACCTGCCGGCCTGGACCGTGCTGGACACCGGCTTCGGTGTCCTCACGCCCTTTTTGCACTGCTGGCACACCTGGCAAACCGATGCCCAACGCCCGTGCATGCTGCATTACGTGGGCATGCTTTCACTGGCCCAAGCCCAACAGCTCCCGACGCTGGCGCAGCAAGCCGCCCAATCCATACCCCTCTGGCGGCCCCTGGCCGATACGTTGGCAGCAGCCTGTGCCGATCTGGCCGCAGGGCAGCACCGCATCCTGCTGGCCCAGGGCCAGCTTTCACTCACGCTGTGTATAGGTGACACCACCGCATTGTTGGCAGAGCAGCAGTTTTTGGCCAACACGCTGTGGGTGCATGGTGCGCACACCCCGTGGGACAAGTGGCGCATCAAAGCCCTGGCACGTTGCAGCCAGCGCGGTGCCCGGCTGACGCTGGATATCACCGCGCCCGAGGCGCCCGCCTGGTTGGCAGAAGCAGGTTATGTGGACGTGCAGCAAGACGGCCCTGGCCTGCAGGCCAGCTTTCAGCCCCGCTGGTCCTTGGGCGCACGTGACCAGGCAGCTACCACCATGCCGCCACAGCGCTGTACGGTGCTGGGTGCCGGTATTTCAGGCGCCAGCGTGGCCTACGCGCTGGCGCGGCGCGGCTGGCAGGTCACGGTGCTGGACCAGCACGCAGCAGCAGCAGGCGGTGCTTCCAGCCTGCCGGCGGGCCTGGTGGTGCCCCATATATCGGCCGACGACAGCCCGCGTTCGCGTATGTCGCGCGTGGGCGCACGGCTCATGCAGCAACATGCGAAAACGCTGCTACGGGATGGCATGGACTGGCAGGCCAGTGGTGTGCAAGAGCAGGACTTTGAGCAAGGCAGCACCCGCTGGCACGCCCACGGCGCCTGGGTGCGCCCGGGTAAGCTGGCGCAGGCTTGGCTCAGCCACCCGGGCATTCGCTGCGTGTATGGAGCCCCGGTCACCGGTTTGCAGCAACGGGAAGCTGTATGGCAACTGATCGGCCCGGATGGCAACACCTGGGCGGAGTCGGAATTGGTGGTACTGGCCAATGCCACAGGTTGTGTCCCCCTGATGCTGCACCCCGCCCATGTGCACTTTTTGGGCGATGGTTTGGCACAACGGCTGGAGTTTCTACACGCGGTACACGGCACCGTGAGCTACGCCGCACACCGCAGCCTGCCCCCGGCTGCCCACTGGCCCCAACACCCGGTCAACGGCCATGGCAACTTCCTGCCGCAGATTCCGCTGGACAACGGCATTGCCTGGCTGGCCGGCTCCACCTTCGAACCCGACCGCATTCCAGAACAGGCAGGCCACCGGCTCGCCCCGCTGACCGAGCAACACCGTGCCAATGCCCAGCGCTTGGGCGAACTGCTGCCTGCGGTGGGTGCCGAACTGGCCGCGGCCTTTGCGGCGGGCGAGGTACAACACTGGTCGGCCACGCGCTGCGTCACACACGACCGGCTGCCCTTGGTGGGACCGCTGCAAGATGTGCCCGAAGGTAGCCGCCCTTCGCTGTGGATCCATGCCGGCATGGGCGCCCGGGGGTTGACGTTCTCTGCGCTGGGGGCTGAATTGCTGGTGGCACGCCTGGCTGGGGAACCCTGGCCACTGGAGAGCAGCCTGGCGCGCAGCCTGGAAGTGCGCCGCCCCAAACGTCGGCGCAGCTAGACTTTTTGCAGCAGGCCAATGACCTGCAAGGGATTGAAAGGTATTTCCAGCAGGCCGATGCAACCCATGCGTTCGGCCAGGTTGGCGGTTTTCCAGCTGGAATTGGCAGACACGCCAGCCACGCTACGCACCGGCTTTTCCAAGTCCTGCAAATGTTTCACCAGCACCCATGGGTCCACGGCATCGTCATTCACATGCACCAGCACCAAGTCGTATTGACGAGCCTTCACGCTGTCGTCCAACTGGGCCACCGTTTGCACCTCGTCCACCGCGGTAATACCCGCCAGGGCCAAACGTGCCCGCAGATAGAGCCGCGCATCCAGCGGCAACCCCGCCAGCAGCGCAAGCTTGACACCGGGTGGCAAAGGCGAGGCAGGTGGATCCTCCAGGCTGATGTCGATATCCACATCCGCCGCTGATACAAACAGCTCGTCCAGCAGCCCCACCATGGCGGCCCAGTCAACCGGGCGCTGCACGGTGCGCCAAGCCAGCGTGGGAGCTTCTGCGCCCACACAAATCATCTTCAGGTTGGGATTAAAACTCGGTGACACCAACTCCAAACCAGCCTCGTAGCTGTCCACGTCAATCAGGGCAACCTGGGCTGGGCCTGCGGCATCAGGTGTCCAAAGGGTGTAGTACGGCCCTTCCCGCCCAGACAGGCGAAACAAGGTGTTGAGCGAATGCCGCTCAACATCACTAAACCCGACGACCTTGACCAATACCGTAGATGTCATGCTGCCCCGAGTCTAGCGCTCCTTGGTATACGGTTTTCCCAAGGCTTGGGGTGCCACCGCCTTGCCAATAAACCCGGCCAGCAACACCACGGTCAACAGGTAGGGCAGCGCCTGGATGAACTGCACCGGCACTTCACCCATGCCCGGCACCTGCACGCCCTGCAGGCGAATGGCCGCAGCATCCAGAAAACCAAACAACAGACAGGCCCAGAACGCACCCACCGGGTGCCAACGGCCAAAGATCAGCGCCGCCAGCGCCATGAAGCCGCGGCCTGCGGTCATGTTGGCCGAGAAATTGGCGCTCTGGGCCAGCACCAGGTAACCACCCGCCAGCCCGCACAAAATGCCATTGAGCGTGAGCGCCGCGTAGCGCAGCCGCGCCACCGAGACCCCCGCCGCATCCACCATCTGCGGGTTTTCGCCCACCGCCCGCAGGCGCAGGCCAAAGCGGGTGCGGAACAACAGCCACCAAGTGGCGGGTACCAGCGCAAAAGCCAGGTACACCAGCGCGTTGTGGCTCAGCAGCCCCACCCCAATGAAATTGCCCACCACCGGAATGGTTTGCACAGACGCCTGTAGCGCCGGGAACAGCGGCTGGATGCGCACCACGTCGCTCACGGGCGGGGTTTGCCCGCCCTGCTCAAACCAGGCGATGCCCAGCACCACCGTCATGCCCGCCGCAATGATGTTGATGGCCACGCCCGACACCACCTGGTCACCCTTGTGGCTCACACAGGCCAGGCCATGCATCCACGACAAGGCCGTAGCCACCAGAATACCGACCAGCAACGCCAAGGTGGTGGACTGGTAGACGGCGCCGCAGGCACCGGCAGCAAAAGCTGCAAACAACATCTTGCCTTCCAGGCCAATATCCACCACACCAGACCGCTCGGACAACAACCCCGCCAACGCGCACAGCACCAGCGGTGTGGACACGCGCAGCGTGGACGCCAACATGGCGTAAATCAAAGACTCATCCATGGCGCACCCCCACCTTGAACACACGGGCCAGCACCCAACCCAGACGTGGCGCAATCACATACGCCATGGCCCCGGAGAACAGCACGATAAAACCTTGCAACATCACCACCATTTCCCGGCTGAAACCCGTGACTTCAAACGCCACTTCGGCACCACCCTGGAACAGCGCACCAAACAGCACGCTGGCAAACACAATGCCCACCGGGTGGTTGCGCCCCATCAGCGCCACTGCAATGCCGGTGAAGCCAGCACCGCTGACGAATTCGAGCAACAAACGGCCGTTGACACCGGCAATCTCGTTCATGCCCACCAAGCCCGCCAAGCCGCCCGAAATGGCCATAGCAATGATGACCTGGTGGCGCGAGCGGATGCCAGCGTATTCAGCAGCACTAGCGCTCGACCCCACCGCACGCAAGTGGTAGCCCGCACGGGTGCGCCACAAAAAAAGGTAGATGGCCAAGGCTGCGCCCAGGGCCAGAAACAGGCTCACATTCAAAGGGGATGCGGACCACTCAATGCCCAGCCAAGCCAGCGCCTCGTGCATAGGGGGCAGCTTGGCGGAGTCGGCAAAGGCCGCACTCTCCACCGACATGGAGCCCGCGGGGCGCAGGTGGTTCACCAGCAGGTACACCAGCAAGCTGCTGGCAATGAAGTTGAACATGATGGTGGTAATGACCACATGGCTGCCGCGGTAGGCCTGCAAATAGGCCGGCACCGCCGCCCACGCCGCACCAAACAGGGCGCCGGAGAGCACCATGAGCGGCAACATCACCCACGCCGGCAAGGCGTGTGACAACCACAGGGCTACCAGACCCACGCCCAGACCGCCCAGAATCGCTTGGCCCTCGCCACCAATATTGAACAGCCCACCGTGAAACGCCACTGCCACCGCCAACCCGGTGAAGATGAAAGTGGTGGCGTAATACAGCGTGTAACTGATGCCACGCTGCGTGCCAAACGCGCCATGGATCAGCACCGCAATCACCTCGGCCGGGTCTTGCCCCACCAATGCGACCACACCGGCAGCGGCCAGCAGCGCCACCATCAGGCAAACGGCCGGCAGCAGCACCAGATCGGCCCAGCGCGGCAAGGGGTAGGACGCGCTCATTGCCCACCTCCGGTCATCAGCAAGCCCAAACCAGCCTCGGTGCAGTCGGCAATCGCCAACTCCCCGGTGACCCGCCCTTGGTTCATCACAATCACCCTGTCCGACAACGCCAAAATTTCATCCAGTTCGCTGGAAACCACCAGCACCGCACAGCCCGCGTCGCGCATGGCGCGCAGCTGGCTGTAAATAAACTCAATTGCCCCAATGTCCACACCACGTGTGGGTTGCCCCACCAGCAGCACCTTGGGCGCTTGCCCCAGCTCGCGCGCCAGCACCAGCTTTTGCTGGTTACCACCCGAGAACTTGCTGCTGCCCAACTCTGGGTCGCGTGGACGCACGTCAAAACGCTCCATCATGCGGGCCGTGGCCTGGCGCATGCGGCCATGGGCCATCCAGCCGTGGCTGGCGTATTCGGGCAAGCTGTCATAGCCCAGCACCGCCGACTCCCAGGCCACAAAGTCCATCACCATGGCCCGCGCATGCCGGTCTTCAGGCACATGGGCCAAACCCAAGGCACGCGCCGTGCGCGGGTCCAGCCACTCGGCGCCCGCAAAATTCCGGCCGCCCAGTTGCAAGCTACCCTCTTGTGGCGCCAGCAAGCCCGACAACACATCCAGCAACTCGCTCTGGCCGTTGCCGGATACACCGGCCACGCCCACAATTTCGCCCGCCCGCAGCTGCAAGTTCAGGCCGTGCAGGCGCACCACCTGCATCGCGTCGCGCACCACCACACCCTTTGCTTCGAGCAGCAGCTCTCCAACCGGGCGAGCCTGCTCGTCCAAGCGCCCCATCTGCACCTTGCGCCCCACCATGGCTTCGGCCAGTTTCTCGATGGAGGCTTGGGCAATCGGTAGCTCCTGCACCACGCGGCCGCCGCGCATCACCGTCACCTGGTCACACAGGCCCATGACTTCTTTGAGCTTGTGGGTGATCAGCAAAATGGTGGTGCCCTGCTCGCGCAGCACACGCAACACCTTGAACAGGTGTTCGGTTTCCTGCGGCGTCAGCACGGCCGTGGGTTCGTCCAGAATCAGCACCTTGGCGCCACGGTACAGCGCCTTCAAAATCTCCAGCCGCTGGCGGTCGCCCACCGGCAAATCCGTCACCAGCGCATCCAATTTGACCTGCAGGCCGGTGGCCTGCATCAGGCCTTCAAGCTTGCTACGCACGGTGGCATCGGCCTTTTGCAGAAGCCAATGCGGCTCAGCGCCCAGCATGACGTTTTCCAGCGCTGTCAGGGTGTCCACCAGCATAAAGTGCTGGTGCACCATGCCAATGCCCTGGGCAATCGCATCGTCCGCATTGCGAATCGTCACGCGTCGGCCAAACACGTCCACCGTGCCGCTGTCGGCTTGGTAGAAGCCGTACAAAATGGACATCAGGGTGCTCTTACCGGCACCGTTTTCGCCTACGATGCCATGCACGGTACCGGGTGCCACGCACAGTTCGACATCGGCATTGGCAGCCACCGCACCAAAGCGTTTGTTGATGCCTTGCATGTGGACGGCAAAAGGTCCGTCACGGGGGCTCAAGCTATCTGCACTCAAATCCTGCTCCTCTTGGGGGCTCTTGCAATGAAGTGAAAAGCCCACGGTGCTGTGCAGCACCGCGGGCTTTTATGTTTCTGGCCGGGGTGAGGCATTATCTGCCCCACTCCAACCTGGTCTACCTCAGAACTTGCAGGCGTTGTCGGCCATGAAGTCGGCAACCTTGATCTTGCCGCTGATGATGTCGGCCTTGGCAGCTTCCACCTTCTTCTTCATGTCAGCTGTCACCAGCTTGGCGTTGTTGGCGTCCATGGCGTATCCCACGCCATCTTCCTTCAAGCCCAACACCGAGATACCTGGCTTGTGGCCCTTGGCCACGTTGTACACCGCCACGTCCACGCGCTTGAGCATGGAGGTAAGCATTGTGCCGGGCTGAATGTGGTTTTGGTTGCTGTCCACACCGATGGCCAGCTTGCCGCCGTCCTTGGCGGCCTGGTACACGCCGTTGCCAGTACCGCCAGCCGCAGCAAACACCACGTCTACGCCCTGCGAGAACTGGGCCTTGGCCAGCTCACCACCGCGTGCGGGGTCGTTCCAGGCAGCGCCGGTGGTGCCAGTCATGTTGCCAATCATTTCGGCCTTGGGGTTGGCCCACATGGCACCTTGTTTGTAGCCACACTCAAACTTGCGAATCAGGGGGATGTCCATACCGCCCACAAAACCGACCTTGCCGGTCTTGCTGGCCATGGCGGCCATGGCGCCCACCAGGAAGCTGCCTTCTTGTTCCTTGAACACCACGGACTGCACGTTGGGCAAATCCACTTTTTCATCAATGATGGCGAATTGCAGCTTGGGGAATTCCTTGGCTACTTTTTCGATGCTGGAGGCCTGACCAAAACCAATACCAATGATGGGGCTGGCGCCGCGCTCAGCCATGCGGCGAATGGCTTGCTCGCGCTGGGATTCGTTGGTGATTTCGAAAGACAGGTACTTTTTGCCCGTTTCTTTCTTCCATTTTTCGATACCGGTGTAAGCCGCTTCGTTGAAGGACTTGTCGAACTTGCCACCCATGTCGAACACGACCGCAGGATCAGCGGCCATTGCCTGGAAGCTGGCAGCCAAGGTGGCGGCCAACAGGCTCATGTGCACAGTAGTTTTGATGTTCATAACGTCTCGCAATTCCCTATGAGGTTTAAAAAAACACGGCTTTCAATGTAAGCCAAGAATACCTTCGCGGTGTAGTGTCACCATCAGTGCTTATCCGTATATAACTTAATCGTTATAACCTGATTATCGTTACAAGCATCCGACTTTTGTGACTCAGGCGCATCCGCCCATCCCGGCCAATTCAATCCCCACCGCACTGGCCAGCCGCGCATTGTTCAGCACCAGCTGGATGTTGGCAGCCAAGCTGTCACCACCCGTGATGTCACACACGCGGGCCAGCAAGAACGGCGTGGACTCTTTGCCACCGATGTTCTGGGCCTGTGCCTCGGCCAGTGCCTGCTCGATCGCCGCGTCAATCGCGGCCCGTGGCATGGCATAGGCTTCGGGGATGGGATTAGCAATGACCATGCCACCCTTGAGGGACATGGCCCACTTGACGTGTAAAGCGCGCGCAATTGCTTGAGGCGTGTCCAGCCGGTAGTCCACCGAGAACGCGCTGTCGCGCGTGAAGAAAGCGGGCAGCGCGTTGGTTTGGTAGCCCACCACGGGTACACCATGGGTTTCCAGGTACTCCAACGTCAGGCGCAAATCCAGAATCGACTTGGCACCCGCGCACACCACCGCCACCGGGGTTTGCGCCAGTTCTTGCAGGTCAGCCGACACATCAAAACTTTGCTGCGCACCGCGATGCACACCGCCAATACCGCCTGTGGCAAACAGGCGAATACCGGCCATGGCCGCAATGATCATGGTGGAGGCCACCGTGGTGGCCCCTGTGGCACCTGCGGCCACGATAAACGGCACGTCGCGGCGGCTCACTTTCACCACGTCGCGGCCCGATTTGCCCAGCGCCTCAATCTCGGCTGGCGAAAGGCCCGCCTTCAGGCGGCCGTTGACGATGGCAATGGTGGCGGGCACCGCCCCGTGATCGCGCACTTCCTGCTCCACCTGAAGCGCCGTGGCCACGTTTTGGGGGTACGGCATGCCGTGGGAAATGATGGTCGACTCAAGCGCCACAACGGGCTGGCCCGCATCCAGTGCGCGCTGCACTTCGGGGGCAATATCAAGGTAGGCGTTCAGTGTCATAACAATCCAAAAAATAAACTCAGGCCGCCACAACGGCCAATCGGCGTTGCACGGCTGCGTGCGACAAGTCCAGGGCGTTGGCGAATGTACTGGAAAGTGTGATCTCGGCGCAGGCCATGGCGTATTCCACACTGTGCGGCAACGACATGCCTTGTGCGTGGGCATGCACCAGCCCGGCCAGCAAAGCGTCGCCCGCGCCGGTGGTGTTGACTACGGGCACGGCGGATGCAGAGCGCACGCCGGTGCTGCCATCGGCATCGCACCACACCACGCCCAAGGCGCCCAGGCTCAACACCACGCGCTGCACGCCCAGGCCATGTAGGGCCAGTGCGGCGCGCCGGGCATCGTCCAGCGTATCCACCACCGCGCCGCACAGGGCCTGGGCCTCCAGGCGGTTGACCTTGAGTGTGTGCACCCGGCCCAGCACTGGCACCAGGCGCTGGCATTTGGCTACCGACACCGCGTCCACGAACACCGGCTGGGTGGCCTGCTCCAGCAGCCAAGCCAGTGTGGGGGCGCTCAGGTTGCAGTCCAGCACCAGCACACCGGTATGGGTGGGCATAGCGTTTTTGGCCACCAGCAGGTCGGGGGTCAGGCGCTCCAATATCGCCATATCGTTCACCGCCAGCGCCATATCGCCATCCGGGCCGTGCATGGACAGGTAGGTGGCCGTGCGCTGCCCTGCCAGCATCTGAACACCGGCCACCTCCACGCCCACGCTGCGCGTGTGGGCCAAAATGTCGTGCCCAAAGGCATCAGCCCCCACCACGGAAACCAGCGCGACGGCACTGCCCAGGCGGGCCAGGTTCTCCGCAATGTTGCGGCCCACGCCACCGGGTGCGTAGTGGATATGGCCCGGCGTGGAATCGCCCGGCAGCAAGGGGGTTTGGGTTTTGGCGCCCACGTCCATGTTGGCACCGCCCACCACAGTGATACGGGCGGCGGCAGGGTTGGTCATTTGCAGGGGCATTGGGGTCTATACGCCGAGGCTTATCGGTGGGCGGGAAATTCGGCGTCAAAATAGACGCTCTTTGTGTACAGAAAGTGCGACCGATGATACTTGTGGCTGGCTCTGCGAATCTGGACTTTGTGGTCCGGGCCCATCACATCCCCAGCCCGGGCGAAACGGTGCTGGGCCGCGATTTCAAAACCTTCCCCGGCGGCAAGGGCGCCAACCAGGCCGTGGCCAGTGCCCGCGCCGGTGCGGCGCCCACGCACATGCTGGTGGGCCTGGGCGATGACGCCTTTGCCGTGCCGCTGGAGGCGTCCCTGAAAGGCGCTGGCGTGCAATTGCATACCATTCGCACGCCTGACCATCCCACCGGCACCGCCTTCATCTGCGTGTCCGATGACGCTGAAAACGCCATCACCGTCGCCCCTGGCGCCAACGCCCAGCTGCGCCCCGAACACCTGCCCAACCTACAAGGCTTCACCCACATCCTGCTACAGCTGGAAACACCTCTGGAGACGGTCACCGCCTATGCCAAAGCCGCCCGCGCCCAGGGCGTGACTGTGGTGCTGAACGCCGCCCCCGCCCAAAGCCTGCCCCCAGAGTTGTTGGCGCATACCGATGTGCTGGTGGTGAACGAAGGCGAGCTGGCCACCGTGTCGGGCCACACCGGCAGCATTGCCGGATGCCTGGCGCGCATCAACGTGCCCACCGTGGTCGTCACTTTGGGGCACCACGGCAGCTGCGCGCGCCAGCACGGTGCGTTTACGCTGCAAGGCGCCTACCCCATCACGCCCGTGGACACCACCGGCGCGGGCGACACCTTCTGCGGCGGCTTGGTGGCCGCGCTGAGCCAGGGCAAGGCCTTGGCCGAAGCGTTGGAGTTTGCCAGCGCTGCCAGTGCCATCGCCTGCACCCGCTGGGGTGCCCAGTCCAGCATTCCCGAGGCAGCAGAGGTCACGGCCTTCATCGCCCAGCACCCCAAGACCTCCCCCGAAGCCGAGCAGGCCCTGCGCGCCTTCTGCGGTCTGAGCTGATTTTTAGAACCATTTTTTAACCGAGACATTTGTATGAGCAACACCACCGCACGCAAAGTAATTTATGACACCGACCCCGGTGTGGACGACGCCATGGCGCTGTACTACGCACTGGCCCATCCCGGCATCGACGTAGTGGGCATCACCACCACCTTTGGCAATGTGACGGTGGAGCAAGCCGCCATCAACGGCCTGTACCTGACCGAAATCGCTGGCAAAAAAATCCCCGTGACCCTGGGCGTAAAAACCCCCTGGCTCAAGGCCCCCGGCACACCACCCGACTTCATCCACGGTGGCGATGGCCTGGGCAACCTGCCCAGCCGCGTGCCCACCACCAGCGTGCTGGACCCCCGCCCCTCCGCCCAGTTCATCGTGGACATGGCGCGCGCGCACCCCGGTGAAATTACTTTGGTAGCTGTAGGCCCACTGGGCAACCTGGCCACAGCGTTGAAGCTGGAACCCAACCTTCCCAAGCTGCTGCAAGAAGTCATCATCATGGGCGGCACCGTGGCCGAGCCCGGCAACGTATCCCCCGTGGCCGAAGCCAATATCTGGAACGACCCGCACTCGGCCGACTTTGTGTTCACCGCCGGCTGGAAGCTCACCATGGTGGGCCTGGACGTGACGCACCAGCTCATCGTGCCATTGGCACTGTTCAAACGCGTGGCCGACCACCACAAACACGTGGCCACCGACGTACTGCACCATGCGGTGAGCTTCTATTCCGACTTTTACAGCGGCTTGTACCCGCATGTGGCCAAGATCCATGGCTGCTTTGGCCATGACGTGCTGGCCTTTGTGGCACTGACCAACCCCGAGTTGTTCGAAATCCAGGCCGGCCGCGTCCGCGTGGCACTGGACGGCCCTGCCAACGGCCAGACCATGATGCGCCGCAAGGACATCTTCTACCCGCAACCCGGCTGGGGCGATGAGGTGCCCGACACCCACGTGTGCCTGAACCTGAAGGCGGACACCGCGCGCGATCTGATCGAATCCACCCTGATGTCGAACTGGCTGTAATTTTTGACCGTAGCGAGGACCGCCATGCATTTACCCGTCGTTGACTTCACCAGCCCTACCGCTCCACAAGAGTTTTGCAAAAGCCTGCATGAAACCGGCTTTGGCGTGCTGAAGAACCACCCGCTGAACCAGGACCTAGTGGAAAGCATTTACGCCGAATGGCTGGGTTTCTTCAAGACCGAGGCCAAAGGCAAGTACGCCCACGACCCGGTCAAGCATGACGGTTATTTCTCGCCCAGCGTGTCCGAGACGGCCAAGAACAACACCAAAAAAGACCTCAAGGAGTTCTTCCACATCTACCCCTGGGGCCGGTACCCCGCCGAGGTAAGCGACAACGCCCGACGCTACTACGCACAGGGCGCCGCGCTGGCCGCCACGCTGCTGGGCTGGGTGGAAGACAACTCGCCGGCCGAGGTGAAGGCGCGTTACTCCATGCCGCTACCGAAGATGATTGAAGGCAGCGACCACACCCTGCTGCGCGTGCTGCACTACCCGCCCCTGCAGGGCGACGAAGACC
The DNA here is from genome assembly GCF_056521365.1 of Rhodoferax sp. XS2R6. Classification (NCBI taxonomy): domain Bacteria; kingdom Pseudomonadati; phylum Pseudomonadota; class Betaproteobacteria; order Burkholderiales; family Comamonadaceae; genus Rhodoferax; species Rhodoferax sp. XS2R6. The sequence goes on from NZ_JBWMAY010000002.1 coordinate 999,050, forward strand.
CCGGCGCCGTGCGCGCCGCCGCGCATGAAGACATCAACCTGCTGACCATCCTGCCCGCAGCCACCGAGCCCGGCCTGCAGGTCAAAGGCAAAGACAATGCCTGGTTTGACGTGCCCTGCGACTTTGGCTACCTCATCGTCAACATTGGCGACATGCTGCAAGAGGCCTCTGGCCACTACTACCCCAGCACTTCGCACCGTGTGCTTAACCCCAAAGGCGAAGGCGCCAAAAAATCGCGTATCTCGCTGCCGCTGTTTTTGCACCCGCGCCGCGAGGTGGTGCTGTCTGAGCGCTACACGGTGGAAACGTACTTCAACGAGCGCATGGAAGAGCTGCGCGGCAAGAAGTATTGAGTTTGGGGGCTTGTGAGTAAAAACACGCCGTCGCAGTTCGTTCGAATGCGAATTTTCCTTACCAGCCCGCCGCCGGGCGTCCAGTTCGCTGTGCAACGCGGAAAGTCGGAGCTGCTTGAGCCTTCATCCGGGCAACACGAGGCGATTCAGTTCGATTTTTCGCTTCGTCTTGGCGCACCGTTGTCAGACGGGTCAGTCAACTTTTTGGGTGAGTTTGCTCAAGGCACCCCCTCAGACCGTTTTATCTATATCAACTCTGGCACCCTGGCTGGCCAGGCCGGCTCGTGCTGGACACGTCGTGCGAAGTTGAAGCTGGCCTCCATTCCGCAAAATATCGTCGAAGAGGCCGTCTCTACGTCTCATGGAATCATCAAGGCCCACATTCTCGGCACCATGGGCGACAACGGGCCAATTTGCGCCTCAGTGAAGCCACATGCCGTCGTGTGGAGCTTTGCAGGCAATGTTGTGTAACCCTTGTCAAACGTACGCGCCACGCCCCCCGAAACATCCATATAACCAAACCTCATACCCCCATAGCTAAAAAATAGTTTTCAATCTAAGCCCGCCCCCCTACAGTCCGGGCCTATGCATGATTTGGCGTTTGTATTTGCGGGCTTCTTTGTGGGCTTGATCGTGGGGCTCACGGGGGTTGGCGGCGGCTCGTTGATGACGCCCATCTTGATCTTCTTCTTTGGCGTGAAGCCCTACATGGCGGTGGGAACCGACCTGCTGTTTGCGGCGTTCACCAAGATGGGGGGCACGGTCAAGCTGGCGCGCTCCAAACACATCGACTGGCGGGTGGTGATCAATCTGTCGGCCGGCAGCATTCCGGCTGCGCTCATCACCCTCTATGTATTGCACACCCTGGGCGCCACCAGCCCGGAGGTGCAGCGCCTGATGACCACCACCCTGGGCGCGGCGCTGCTGATGACGGCCGCGGCCACGCTGTACAAGGCTTTGCGCGGCAAAACTGCCCCCGTGTCTGTGGCCGCCGGCCAGGAAGCCGCGGCTGCCCGCCCCCGCCACTGGAGCCTGCCGCTGCTGTTTGGCGCGCTCATTGGCACGCTGGTTACACTCACGTCCGTCGGCGCGGGCGCCATTGGTGTCACGGTGTTGATGCTGCTGTACCCGCTGCTGCCTCTGCCGCGCATCGTGGCGGCGGACATTGCCTACGCCGTGCCGCTGACGCTGGTGGCCGGTATGGGCCACGCCTCGCTGGGTTCGGTGGACTGGCCGCTGCTGGCCAAGCTGCTGGTGGGTTCGATCCCCGGCATCTGGGTGGGTTCGCACCTGATGTTCAAAACGCCTGAGCGTGTCATTCGTTCTTTGCTTTCCATCCTTCTTGCCTATGCTGGCTTGAAACTCATTGCTTTGTGAAACCTTGCGGGACAGATCTTCAGCTCTGTCCTCAACTAACTATGTACCAATACACCGAATTTGACCGCCAGTTCGTCCGTGCCCGTGCTGCCCAGCACCGCGACCAGCTGGAACGCAACCTGGCCGGCACGTTGAGCGACGACGAGTTCCGCCCCCTGCGCCTGCAAAACGGCTGGTACATCCAGCGCTACGCGCCCATGCTGCGCGTGGCCGTGCCGTACGGCGAGCTGTCCAGCGCCCAGCTGCGCGTGCTGGCCCGCATCGCCCGCGAGTTTGACCACCCCAGCAAAGAGGTGTTTGACACCGCCATTGGCGCCCAAGCCGCCTGGGGCACCACCCACCTGCCCGTGGGCTACGGCCACTTCACCACACGCCAAAACGTGCAGTTCAACTGGATTCCGCTGGCCAAGAGTGCCGACGTGATGGACCTGCTGGCCACCGTGAACATGCACGGCATCCAGACCAGCGGCAACTGCATCCGCAACATCACCAGCGACGAGCTGGCCGGCGTGGCCCCCGACGAGATTGCCGACCCGCGCCCGTGGGCCGAAATCATGCGCCAGTGGAGCACGCTGCACCCTGAGTTCGCGTTTCTGCCCCGCAAGTTCAAGATCGCCATCACCGGCGCCACGGCCGACCGCGCCGCTACCTACTGGCACGACGTGGGCCTGCACCTGAAGAAGAACGAGGCCGGTGAGCTGGGCTTCAAGGTGTTGGTGGGCGGTGGCATGGGCCGCACGCCCGTCATCGGCACCACCATCCGCGAGTTTTTGCCTGCGCTGCAGATCATGAATTACCTGGAAGCCGTGGTACGCGTCTACAACCGCTGGGGCCGCCGCGACAACATGTACAAGGCGCGCATCAAGATCCTGGTGAAGGCCGAAGGCCAACGCTATATCGACGAGGTGGAAGCCGAGTACCAGCAGATCCTGACCGTGGACGGCGCGCCGCACACCATCACCCAGACCGAGCTGGACCGCGTTGCTGCATCGTTTGTGCCGCCAGCCCTCGTGGAACGTGCGCCAACCGCTACCAAAACTGTAGCAGTTCCACCCGAGCGCCAGAAAGACTACGACCGCTGGCTGCAGCAAAACGTGGCTGCGCACCAGAACCCCAAGCTGCGCGCTGTGACCCTGAGCTTCAAGCGCCTGGGCCAAGCCCCCGGTGATGCCGATGCCGACCAACTGGACACGGCGGCCGCCTTGGCCGACGAATTCAGTGCGGGTGAAGTGCGCGTGACGCACGACCAGAACCTGCTGTTGCCCTGGGTCAACGCGGCCGACCTGCCCGCCCTGTGGGTAGCGGCCAGCCACGCTGGCCTGGCACGCAGCAACATTCGCCTGCTGACCGACATGATTGCCTGCCCCGGCGGCGATTTCTGCGCGCTGGCCAACGCGCGCTCCATCCCGATTGCCGAAGCCATCACCGAGCGCTACCAGGACATGGACGAGCTGCACGACCTGGGCGAGATCGACCTGCACATCAGCGGCTGCATCAACAGCTGCGGCCACCACCACAGTGGCCACATTGGCATTTTGGGTGTGGATAAGGACGGCAAGGAGTGGTACCAGGTGTCCCTGGGTGGCTCCGATGGCTCCACGCTGAGCGGTGCCGCCGTACCCGGCAAGGTGGTTGGCCCCTCGTTCGGCGCGGGCGAAGTGCCCGGCGTCATCGAAGCGCTGCTGGACACCTTCCGCCTGAACCGCCAGGGCCGCGAGACCTTCATCGACTGCGTGAAGCGCGTCGGCTTTGACACCTTCAAGGCCGCCGCCAACAGCGCCCGCCTGGCCGACAAACACGAAGAGCTGCACGCCCTGCCCAAGTCGTCTGGCTACGCCAAAGACGCGCAAGAAGCCTGAGCCCCGGCCGCAGAAAGAGAGATTTACTATGAAATTGATAGCTGCTTCCGCATATTCCACGGGTGCTGAAGGCACAAAAGTGCTTGAAATCGCGAATACCGAAGACCCTCGCGCGCTGGACCTGAGCGGCGTGACCCGCATCGACCTGCACTTCCCCAAGTTCACCGATGGCCGCGCCTACAGCCAGGCCTTTCTGCTGCGCCGCCGCCTGGGCTTTGCCGGCGAAATCCGCGCCACGGGCGACGTGCTCATCGACCAACTGGTGCAGATGGAGCGCACAGGCTTTGACGTGGCCGTGCTGCGTGAAGACCAGAACGTGGACTTCGCCCAGCGCCAGTTTGACCGCTACCGCGGCTTCTACCAGGGGGACGCGGTCACCGTGAAGCCCGTGTTTGCGCGCGAAGGAGCCACCGCATGAGCACGATTGACCTCGCAAAAGTCAACGCCGACTTGGGCCATGACGCCCCCGGTCTCGTAGCATGGGCCCTGGCACTGAACCAAAGCCCCATCGTCACCACCAATTTCCGCCCGTTTGAGGCGGTCATCCTGCACATGGTCACGCGCGTCAAGCCCGACGTACCCGTGGTCTGGATGGACAACGGCTACAACACCGAGGCCACCTACCGTTTCGCCGACGAAGTGACCAAACAACTCGGCCTGAACCTGCGCATCTACCTGCCGCTGCGCACACGTGCGCACCGCGAAGCAGTGGAAGGCCCGCTGCCCGGGCTCGATGACCCGCGCCACGCCGCTTTCACCGAAGAGGTAAAGCTGGAGCCCTTCACCCGCGCGCTGCGCGAGACGGCGCCCAAGGTCTGGTTCACCGCACTCCGCGCCACCGACAGCGCCGTGCGCGCGCAGATGGACCCGGTCAGCATTAACCCTGATGGCCTGATCAAGGTCGCTCCGCTGCTGCACTGGTCATCCAAAGACCTGTACCAGTACTGCGAGGCCCACGGCCTGCCCAACAATTTCGACTACGTGGACCCCACCAAGGGCGAAGACCAGCGCGAGTGCGGCTTGCACATTGCGCACTGAACCAGACAACGCCATGAACGCCATGACAGACACCACCCATTTCGACCGCCTCTCCAACCAGCACCTCGACGCGCTGGAAGAAGAGACGATCTTCATCCTGCGCGAAGTGGCGGCCGCCTTTGAGCGCCCCACCCTGCTGTTCTCGGGCGGCAAGGATTCGCTGGTCATGCTCAAGTGCGCCGAAAAGGCCTTTGGCGTGGGACGCATCCCCTACCCGCTGCTGATGATCGACACCGGCCACAACTTCCACGAAGTGACCGACTTCCGCGACTTCCGCGCCAAGGAACTGGGCGCCGAACTCATCGTGCGCAGCGTGGAAGACTCCATGGCCCGCGGCACTGTGCGCCTGGCCCACCCCGGTGAGAGCCGCAACGTGCACCAGTCGGTCACGCTGCTCGAAGCGATTGACGAATTCCGCTTTGACGCGCTCATCGGCGGCGCCCGCCGTGACGAAGAGAAGGCCCGCGCCAAAGAGCGCATCTTCTCCCACCGCGACAGCTTCGGCCAATGGCAGCCCAAGGCCCAGCGCCCAGAGCTGTGGACCCTGTTCAACACCCGCCTGCAGCCCGGTGAACACTTCCGCGTGTTCCCGATCAGCAACTGGACCGAGCTGGACGTGTGGCAGTACATCGAACGCGAAAAGATCGCGCTGCCTTCGCTCTACTACACGCACAAACGCGACGTGGTGGAACGCAAGGGCCTGCTGGTGCCGGTGACGGACCTGACACCCGCCAAAGATGGCGAGCAAATTGAGAGCCGCGATGTGCGCTTCCGCACCGTGGGCGACATCACCTGCACATGCCCGGTGGAAAGCACGGCGGCTACGGCGGCCGACATCGTGATCGAAACCCTGGCCGCCGACGTGAGCGAACGTGGCGCGACCCGCATGGACGATAAGACTTCTGAGGCTTCCATGGAGAAGCGCAAAAAGGACGGATACTTCTGATGACCGCTACTGTTTCTATAGCTACTCCCGCAACATCTACGGGCGTTAGCGGCATAAATGACACTTCCTCCGCGCTGCGTTTCATCACCTGCGGCAGCGTGGACGATGGCAAAAGCACGCTGATCGGCCGCCTGCTGGTCGACAGCCGCTCAGTGCTGCAAGACCAGTTGGCCAATGTCTCCAAGAGCGGCGAGGCCGATCTGGCGCTGTTCACCGACGGCCTGAGCGCCGAACGCGAGCAAGGCATCACCATCGACGTGGCCTACCGCTACTTCGCCACACCGGCGCGCAAGTTCATCATTGGCGACGCGCCCGGCCACGAGCAGTACACCCGCAACATGGTCACCGCCGCCAGCAGCGCCCACGCCGCTGTGGTGCTGGTGGACGCGACCAAACTGAAGTGGAATGTGGATAGCCTGGTGGACCTGTTGCCCCAGACCCGCCGCCATAGCCTGCTGGTGAACCTGCTGCGCGTGCCCGGCATCATCTTTGCGGTGAACAAGCTCGACGCCCTGGGCGACGACGCGGCCAAGGCCTTTGCCAAGATCACCGAAGCGCTGCACGCGTTTGCGGCCCAAGCTGGCATTGCCGTTACCGCCACCATTCCTATGTCGGCCCTGAAAGGACACAACGTGGTCACCGCCAACCCCGGCTGGTGCGGCTACCACGGCCCTAGCCTGCTGGCGCTGCTGGAAACCCTGCCCGTGACCGCCGCCGAGACCACCGTGCCGTTTGCCTTCCCCGTGCAGTGGGTCGAAAAGTTCCATGACTCCGCCGACACCAGCAAGGGCCGCCGCGTGTTCTGGGGCCGTGTGGCCACCGGTACCGTGCAGCCTGGCGACACCGTCTCCATCCTGCCCAGTGGCAAAACCGCCGTGGTGGCCCAAGTACTGAACCACGCCCGCGTGCCCAAGCACGTGGGCGCTGGCCACGGCGCCGGCCTGGTGCTGGACCGCGAAGTAGACGTGTCGCGCGGCGACTGGATTCTGGCCTCCAACGACGCCCCCAGCCACTTCGACACCACCCGCGAGATCAAGGCCACCGTCGCCTGGATGGACGATGAACCGCTGGTCGCCGGCCGCGTTTATCTGGCGCTGCATGGCCACCGCTGGATCAAGGCCAAGGTCAAACGTATCGTGCACAGCCTGGACATCAACACGCTGGAAGAGCACGATGCGAAAGAGATCCTGCCCAACTCCATTGGCCACATTGAAGTGTCTTTGCAGGAGCCGATTGCGGCCCTGCCCTACCTGCAAAGCCGGGTGCTGGGGTCGCTGATTTTGGTGGATACGGCCAGCCACAAGACGTCGGGCGCGTTGCTGCTGGGTTGATGCAACACAAAGGAGTCACCCCTGTTTACGGGGGTGGCTTCAAAACCCAATAAAATCAAGGGCTTGGCACTTTACTGCCACATTTACTACTTCTAGCCGCCAAACAACATGACACACATCGTCACCGAAGCCTGTATCAAGTGCAAATACACCGACTGCGTGGACGTGTGCCCCGTGGACTGCTTCCGCGAAGGCCCCAACTTTCTGACCATCGACCCCGATGAGTGCATCGACTGCGCCGTCTGCATCCCCGAATGCCCGGTCAACGCCATTTACGCTGAAGAAGATGCGCCCAAAGACCAGCAGCACATGATTCAGCTCAATGCCGAGCTGGCCCGCCTGCCTGGCTGGAAGAGCATCACCAAACGCAAGGCGCCATTGGACGATGCCGACGACTGGAAAGACAAGACCGGCAAGCTGTCTGAACTGATCCGCTAACGCGGCACACGGCATGGCTACACCCCTCATTGAAGCCGATGCCGTCGTCATAGGCGCAGGCCCGGTGGGCCTGTTCCAGGTCTTCCAGCTCGGCCTGCTGGAGGTCCAGGCCCATGTGATCGACGCCCTGTCCTACGCGGGCGGCCAGTGTGTCGAGCTCTACGCCGACAAACCCATTTACGACATCCCTGCCATCCCGCTCACCACCGGCCGTGGCCTGACGGAGAGCCTGCTGCAGCAAATTGCGCCGTTTGACGCGCAGATGCATTTTGGCCAGCAAGTGGCTTCGGTCCGGCGCCTGGACGACGGCCGCATCCACCTGACCACCACAACGGGCAAACAATTCCGCACCAAGGCGCTGTTTGTGGCCGCTGGTGTCGGTGCCTTTGTGGCCCGTAGCCTCCAACTGGAAGACATTGCGGCCTTTGAACGGACTCAGCTGCACTACCGCACCCCCAAGTTGAATACCCTGGCCAAGCAGCATGTGGTGATCCACGGCGGCGGCGATGCCGCGCTGGAATGCGCGCTGGAGGTACTGGCCCCCGGTAACACGCACCGCCCGGCTTCTGTCACGCTGTTGCACCGGCGCGATGTGCTGGTGGCAGAGGCCGCAACGCTGGCGCGCATCCAGGCGCTGCGCGCCAATGGCACGCTGCGCTTTGTGGCGGCACAGATCACCGGTTTTGAGGCCAGCGATGGCACGCTTACGGCGCTGCAGATTCTGGACGCCGAAGGCCAGACGCGTGCATTGCCGGCCGACCAGTTGCTGGTGTTCCTTGGCGTCTCGCCCAAGATGGGCCCGATTGCCGACTGGGGCTTGGCCATGGAGCGCAAGCAGGTCGAGGTGAATACCGAAAACTTTGGCACCAACGTGCCAGGCATTTTTGCCGTGGGCGACATCAACAACTACCCCGGCAAGAAGAAATTGATTTTGTGCGGCTTCCATGAAGCTACACTCGCCGCCTACGGTGCCATGCCCTTCATCTTTCCAGAGAAGAAGGTCATGCTGCAGTACACCACCACCAGCCCGCGCCTGCATGCGCTGCTGGGTGTGCAGACACCGCAAAAAATTGCGTGACTTTTTCGAAAATTTGGGCCCTTTTCCAAAACACCGAAAAAACCACGCTATAATTCGAGGCTCAATTCCTCAATAGCTCAGTTGGTAGAGCGCCGGACTGTTAATCCGTAGGTCCCTGGTTCGAGCCCAGGTTGAGGAGCCAAAATAACCCGCAAGGGTGCAAGAAACCCTGCTACTTTTTCAGTAGCGGGGTTTTTTCTTTGTCGGCCACAATGCGCTGCTACGAAAGCCGCTCAATGAAAGACCATTACGCCGCCCTTGGGCTCAATAGCGCTGCCACGCTGGCCGATATCAAGAAGGCATTCCGCCAAAAGGCTGCGCTCTACCACCCGGACCGCAACCCGGCCCCGGATGCCGCACAGCGTTTTCGTGAAGTGCAAGAAGCCTATGACACCCTGTCTGATGACAGCAAACGCCAGGCCTACGACGACAACCGCCGCCGTGGCCTGCTGGACAGCCCGATCGACACCGCGCGTGAAATCTGGAATACCTATTTCGCCCGCATTCTGTGAGTAACACCCGTTCATGAGCATTTCCCCGTTTTTCCAGCACCTGCGCAGCGCCTACGAAGCCGAAATCGACGACCTGGCCTCCGACTCCGAAGGCAAGCACATGCTGCCCAAAAAGCTGGCCGAGCGCCGCAAGGAACTGGGCTTCTTGCTCAGCATGCTGGAGCTCAGCCCCGAAATGGTGGCCGTGGTGTTCCACCAAGCCTTTCGCTTCAAGTCCACCACCGCCATGAACCACCTGATCTCGCACGAGTCGGAAGACCTGCCGGACTGGGACAGCCTGAGCGACACGGTGGAAGTGCTGCCTGCCGCTCGCACCATGGTGAGCCAGGTGCTGCAGCAGCCCGCGGGCGCCTGGTTCATGTCGGTGGCCGCAGCCCTGGAATACATGTATGGCCGCCCCGACAGCCGTGCCGCAGCGCAAAGCGACGAAGACGACGAGGACCATGAAGACTCGGACGATGACAACCGAGAAGGCGAAGACGAGGGCCTGGACGAAGACGAACGTGCAGCCCGCGTGAGTGAAAAAGAAGGCGCCGCCTGGATGGTGGAACAAGGCTTTGACCACAAAGACTGATAAAGCTGAAACACGATGTCCCAACTTGCCCTGATTGAAAAAACCCAAGCCCTCATCGCCGCTGGCGACATCGTGGGCGCCGAATCCGTACTGACCGAACTGGCTGACAGCGAGGGCGACGGCGCCCTGATGGTGGTGCTGGAGCAGTTGCCGCCCAAAGACATCCTGGCCGTGATCCGCGAATACGACGACTCCAAGGAGTCCATCGTCAACCTGCTGATCACGCCGCAGCAGTTTGCGCATGCCGTGGTCATTGAAAAGCAGTACAAAGACATGACCCGCACCCACCTGCGCGGCATGATGAATTCGGTCATCTTCCGCGATGAGTCGGCAGAGGCCAACGAGTTTCTCACCGCCATTGGCGACCTCGAAGGTGGCAGCGAAGCGCTGGCGGACTACTTCACCGAGAAGTGGAGCCGCATCGAAGCCTTTGCCCGCACCGGCGTGTTTGACACGGCGGAAGACGATGGCGAGATGTTGTCCGAGCAGGCCTTGTACCAATCGGCCTATGTGCGCCCGCGCGTGGAGCTGGACGAAGTGGCCGACCAGGACTGGATGCAGATGGCCTGGCTGCTGCGCCACGAACTGCCCGACCTCTTCATCGAAATGCTGCTGGTGCTGCGCGCCAAGGCCCGTGCCCACGACCTGGGCCTGGACGACGAGGAAGAGGCCGAGGAAGACGACGGCAAGGTGGAAACCGGCGACACCGACCGCGGCAAGGCCACACCCGCCGCGCGGGATGACGACGAAGAGTCTGCCATCTGACCATGTCTGCGCAGCCGCAAGCCGTCTCCCTGTTTGACGCCCGCCCCTTCTTCGAGAAGGCGCTGGCCTTTGGCATGCAGCACGGCCTGATTGACCAGGCCAAGCTGGACGCCATTTGCACCGATGCGCCCAAAGGCATGGTGCAGATTGCACGTTACTTTGGCACCGAGTTTTTGCGCCCCGAGCTGGAGCAGGCCAAAGACCGCATGGTGAACCTGGTAAGCCTGTACCTGGAGCACAGCAGCGGGGGCGATCTGCACCGCGCCGCCGAGGCGCTGCGTGACCACAGCTTTCTCTCGCGCTCCAAGGGCGGCTCGGACATGCTCAAGGCATTGATTGCCATGCCGCAAACCACCCACTTCGGCATGAACGAACGCAGTGGTTTCCGGGATGAACACATTCCGCTGCTGGCCAAGTGGACGCTGCGGAGCCTGCCCGACTACCAGGCCGAGCTGGCCAGCCGCAGCCGCGTGGCGGCCGTGGTGGATGCCGCTGTCTGGATGGCGCAGCAGCTGGGTGTGGACGAAGACGCGCTGGAAGAAGCCGGCAAGGACGCAGAGGCCGTGATCCGCACCGGGCTGCTGGCCATGGCGCTCAAGCGCACCGAAATGCCCGACTGGGTGCTGTTCGAAAAAATGGTGCTGGCGCTGCGCAAGAAGTTTGCGGGCCAGACCGAGAAGTTCAAGATCCCGCTGCCCAAAGACCTGCCGGACGAGTACGCCGCGGTGGTAGAGACGGTGCGCCAGTCTCTGCTGCAAGATGCCCCCAAGTGGCTGGAATCTACCGTGCCCGCGCGCAAACTGTTTGACCAGACGCCGGCCTTCATGGGCCGCTACTTCTGGCAGGAAGACATGCTGGCCGAGGTAGACCACTTTGAACGCACCAGCAACAAGGCTTGGGACAAGGCTACCGGCGGCAACGACGACGAAAGCTCGCTGCTCACCCTGTTTCTGTGCATGGCGGCAGGCAGCACGCCCAAAACCCTGCTGACCGAAAAAGCCGCAGGCACCCTGGTGCGCAAGATCCGCAAGTCCGGCCTGCAGCCCGCGTTGGCCAGCACCTTCATTGCAGAACACGCGCCGGCCCAGCACCTGGACGACTACACCAGCCTGTGGGACAACTTCATCGAAGACGCCCGCCCCACACTGGAAAGTGACCACGACTACACCTTCAACGATGCGGTTGCGCTCTTGCGGCGCGAGTGCAATATCGGGGCCTAGAAGCAGAGACCTGAGAGCTACTGCGCAGCCAGATCAAAAATCTTCGCCATAGGCACCCACTTCTCACCCGCCGGTGTCCAGGGCGTGGGCGCCTGGTAGGTCCACATCAGCGTTTCCCAGCGCACGATGGCTGGGTTGTCCAGCGAGGCCTGGGCCATGCGCTCGGCGCTGTACACGGCCGGGTCTACCTCCATCACCATGAACAGGCGTGTCCCCAGCCGGTAAATCTCCATCTGCACCACACCCTGCGCACGCAGATGCTCGCGCACCTCGGGCCAAATCGTTTCGTGGGCTTTTTCATAGTCGGCAATGCGCTTGACGTCGTCCACCAGGTCCAGTGCCAGAGCGTAGCGGGTGACCGCCGTACTCATGACAGGGCCCGGTCCAGGTGGGTGTAACCGCCATCGACAAACACCCATTGCCCGGTGGTGTGCGAAGAGGCATCGGAGAGCAAAAAGACACACATGCGCGCCATCTCCTCAGAGGTGGTCATGCGGTGGCCCAGGGGAATTTTGGCGGTGATGGCCGCCAGTTTTTCCTCCGGTTTGTCAAAGGTCTGGATCCAGCGCTCGTACAGGGGCGTCATCACTTCGGCCGGAATCAGCGCATTCACGCGCACGCCGTCGTTCAACAGCGCAGCCGCCCATTCCCGGGTCAGAGACAGTTGCGCGCCCTTGGACGCACAGTAGCCGCTCGTGTTGCCTTGGCCCGTCAGCGCCGTTTTGGAAGAGACGTTGACGATGGCCCCCTGCACCGCTTTGAGGTGGGGCACGCAGTAGTGCGCCATCACGTAGTAATGAATCAGGTTGCGCTCCAGAGAACCCATGAACGCTTCGCGCCCAGCCTCCAGCCCAATGCTGTCGTTCACGCCGGCGTTGTTCACCAGGCCGTCGATACGCCCGAACCGGGCCACCGTCTGCTCGACGGCTGCGCGGCAGGCAGCATCGTCAGACAGCTCGACCTGGACAAACAGGTGCTGGGCTGCTTTGGCTTGCAACTGCTGTGCAAACTCCGGGGACATGGGGCTTTTACCCAGAATGACGGGAATGGCGCCCTCTTCGGCCAGCGTGAGCGAAATGGCCGCGCCAATGCCGCTGGCGCCACCGGTCACGATGACCACCTTGTCTTTTAAATGCAGATCCATGGAAACTCTCGCTTAAAAAGGTCAATCGGTCAGTGCCTGCACATTCAGGCCATAACAGCGCACGGCATTGCCGCTCCAGAAGGCGTCCTGCTCGCGCACCGTCAGGCGGGTACTGGCCCATTTGTGTGCCAGACCATGCACCGCGTCATACGGAGCAGCCAGCTGGCACACCGGCCAGTCCGAGCCGAACATCAGCCGCTGTGGGCCAAAGGCCTCCAGCGCCTGGTCAAAACAGGAGAGGATGATTTTGGCGTCCTCCGGCGTGATACCGGTGTGCGCACCCCAGTCAGCCTCCGTGACCGCGCCCGACAGCTTGCACACCACATGCGGCAAGGTGGCCAGTTCACGGATGCACGTGCTCCAGCGGCGGGACACCTCGGCATTGCGTGCCCAGTCCCGCACGGCGGGTTTTCCCACATGGTCCAGCACCAGCCAGTGTTGGTCATGGCGGGCACAAAACTCGGTCACCGTGGGCAACTGGTGGTCAAACACCAGCACGTCGTAGACCAGCCCTCGCCGCTGCAAGGCGCGCAGGCCTTGGTTGATGGCCGGTGCATTCACCCAGGCGCCCACGTCCGGCTCGTCCTGCAGGATGTGGCGCAGGCCCTTGAAGGCTGCATGCGCCCCCCATTGGTCCAGCCGATGCTCCAGGTCCGCGCCGCCCAAGTCGGCCCAGCCCACGACACCAATCACCTCGGGGTTGTGGTCGGCCACGCGCAGCAGAAAGTCGGTCTCCACCGCCAGCGTGCGGGCCTGCACGGCCACCACGGCATCCACACCCGCAGCCCGCAGCGCGGCATCGCAGTCCACTGGCATGCAGTCCCGTTGCAGCAGGGGCATGGCCTCACTGATCCACGGGAACTCCTCGGTGCGGTAACGCCAGTAGTGCTGGTGGGTGTCTATTTTCATGCCGCTTTGGCTTTGGGTTGGAAGGTGTAGTGCTGCAGCGATTCCGGCTTCATTTCGATCGAGAAGCCGGGCGCCTTGGGCGGCATGTAGGCGGCGTTCTCAATCACGCACGGTTCCTTGAAATGCTCATGCAGGTGGTCCACATACTCGATCACGCGCCCCTCGCGGGTGCCCGCGATGCACAGGTAGTCGATCATGGACAGATGCTGCACATACTCGCACAGGCCGACGCCCCCGGCATGCGGGCACACGGGCAAGTTGTACTTGGCCGCCATCAGCATCACGGCCAGAATTTCGTTCACACCGCCCAGGCGGCAGGAATCGATCTGCACCACGTCAATCGCACCGCGCATGATCAGTTGTTTGAAGATGATGCGGTTTTGGCACATCTCGCCAGTGGCCACCTTCACGGGGGCCACGCCTTCGCGGATCACGCGGTGGCCTTCGATATCGTCCGGGCTGGTCGGTTCTTCAATGAACCAAGGCTTGCAGAAAGCCAGGTCGTTGACCCACTCCACGGCCTGCTTCACGTCCCACACCTGGTTGGCGTCGATCATGAGCTGGCGGTTCGGGCCCAGCACTTCGCGCGCGATGGTCAGACGACGAATATCGTCGGCCTTGTCGCGGCCCACCTTCATCTTCACGTGGTTAAAGCCCGCATCAATGGCCTCTTGGCACAAGCGGCGCAGCTTGTCGTCGTCGTAACCCAGCCAGCCGGCGGATGTGGTGTAACAAGGGTAGCCTTCACGCTCCAGTGTGGCCCAGCGTTCGGCCTTGCCCACAGCCTGCTTTTGCAACAAGGCCAAGGCTTCCTCGGGCGTGATGCAGTCGGTGATGTAACGGAAGTCGATCAGCTTGACCAGCTCCTCGGGGCTCATGCGCGCTACCAGCGCCCACACCGGTACACCTTCTTGCTTGGCCCACAGGTCCCACACCGCGTTGACCACAGCACCAGTCGCCAGGTGGATGGCACCCTTGTCTGGGCCAATCCAGCGCAGCTGGCTGTCGGAGGTGATGTAGCGCCAGAAGCGGCCCATGTCTTCGGCCACCCAGGCCATGTCCAGGCCCACCACCAGGTGGCGCATGGCTTCGATGGCGGCGCAGCAGATTTCGTTGCCGCGGCCGATGGTGAACGTCAGGCCGTGGCCTTCCAAGCCGGGCTGGTCGGTTTCCAGAATCACATAGGCCGCGGAATAGTCCGGGTCCGGGTTCATGGCATCCGAGCCATCCAGGTGTTGGGACGTGGGAAAGCGCACGTCCACGACGCGCATGTTGGTGATCTTGCTCATGTCAGGCCTGTACGGTCTTCTGGGTTTGGGTGCCCAGGCCATCGATGCCCAGGTGAATAACTTGGCCCGCGCGCAGGTACTGCGGTGGCTTCTGGCCCATGCCCACGCCGGGCGGGGTGCCGGTGGAGATCACGTCGCCGGGTTGCAGGCTCATGAAACGGCTGAGATACGCGATGAGGAACTTCACGCCGTAGACCATGGTGGACGTGCTGCCGTTCTGGAAGCGCTTGCCATCCACGTCCAGCCACATCTTCAGGGCTTGCGGATCAGGCACTTCGTCGGCCGTGACCAGCCAAGGGCCGGTGGGGCCAAAGGTGTCGCAGCCCTTGCCCTTGTCCCAGGTACCGCTGCGGTCGAGTTGGTATTCGCGCTCAGACACATCGTTCACCACGCAGTAACCCGCCACATGGGACAGCGCATCGGCCTCCTCGATGTAACGGCCGCCCTTGCCGATGACCACGCCCAGCTCCACTTCCCAGTCGGTCTTGACCGAACCACGGGGGATTTCGACGGCATCGTCTGGACCCACAATCGCGCTGGTCCATTTGTTGAAGACCACCGGCTCGGGCGGCACCTGCATACCACTCTCGGCCGCATGGTCGGAGTAATTCAGTCCAATGCAGATGAACTTGCCTACGTTGCCTACACAGGCACCCAGGCGCAAATCCTTTTGCGGAGTGCCTGCCACCAGGGGCAAGCTCTCAATGTTCACGCCACGCAAACGCGCCAGGTTCTCGGGCAGCAGCGCAGCACCAGCCACATCGGCCACCTGTCCCGACAGGTCGCGCACGCGGCCCTGGGCATCCAACACACCGGGCTTTTCCTGACCTGGCAATCCGTAGCGTACTAATTTCACAGTCTTTCCTTTTCAGTCAACAAAATCAGGGCACCCGCGGAACTGGCTCAGCCAGGCCGCTGGGTGCGCCCCCCACCCGCCGCAGGCGAGAGAGAGGGGAGCGGCATAGCCGCTCGGGGGGTGATTTACTTCAATCGTAAAGAACGGCCGCGATCTTGGCGTCCTTCATATTGGTCTTGTCGTAATAGTAGAAGCCGGTGTCGATGATCTTGGGCAACTTCTCACCCTTCAAGGCCTTCACAGCGGCTTCCACGGTTTTGTAGCCAATGCCCACGGGGTTTTGGGTGATGGAGCCGGCAATGGTGCCGTCATTGATCATGTCCTTCTGGGCCTTGCCAGAGTCAAAACCGATGATGGTCACGCCCGTCTTCTTGGCTTCCTTGATGCCTTTGCCCGCACCGATAGCGCCCGGCTCATTGGTACCAAAAATACCCTTCAGCTTGGGGTGTGCCTGCATCAGGGCCTTGGCAATCTCGGCGGACTTCAGCTGGTCACCGCCGTACTGCACGTCCACCACCTTGATCTTGGGGTACTTGGCCTTGATCTGGTTCAAGAAGCCGTCGCGGCGGTCCACACCGGTGCGGCTGGTCTGGTCATGGGCAATCACAGCCACTTCGCCTTCGCCACCAATCTTCTCAGCCATTTTGTCTGCGGCCAGTGCGGCGGCAGCCACGTTGTTGGTCGTGGCCGTGGTCACCGGAATATCGCTGTCCACACCGGAGTCAAAGGCGATGACGGGCACTTTGGCAGCCTGAGCCTTCTTCAGCAGCGGAATCGCGGCCTTGCTGTCCAGCGCGGCAAATCCGATGGCGGCCGGCTTCTTGGCCATGGCAGCGGACAGCATGTCAATTTGTTTGTCCACTTGCTGCTCGGTTTCGGGGCCTTCAAAGGTGACCTTCACCTTGTAGTCCTTGGCGGCCTGGTCAGCGCCCTGCTTCACGGCTTGCCAGAACTGGTGCTGGAAGCCTTTGGACACCAAGGGGATGTAAATCTCCTGGGCGGTTGCGAAGCTGGAAAAACCAGCCAGTGCCAAGCCGGCAGTCAAAGCCAGCAGTTGTCGTTTTGCGTTCATGGGTTGTCTCCTGTTAGAAAAAGTTATGTCACACGAAATCACGAAAAGGGAAAAAACACGGGGGCATGGAAAAGGGCGTGGTGCGTGGCGCGGTCTCCTTATTTCTTGTTGCGGCGCAAGTTGTCGGTGTAAACCGCCAGAATGATGATGAGACCAGTGAGCACCATCTGCCACTCTTGGGCCACCGACATGATCCGCAGGCCGTTGATCAGTACGCTCATGATGAAAGCGCCGATGATGGTGCCCAGGATGGTGCCGACACCGCCGCTGAGCGAGGTGCCGCCAATCACCACTGCGGCAATGGCATCCAGCTCATAGCCCTGGCCCAGCGCGGGTTGGGCCGAGTTCAGGCGCGAGGCAATCAGCAATCCGGAAATGCCGCAGATGCCGCCTGCAAAGGTGTAGATGATGACTTTCCAGCGGTCTACGTTCACCCCCGACAGGCGTACCGCTTCTTCGTTGCTGCCCAGGGCAAAGGTGTAACGGCCCAGGGCGGTCTTGTTCAAGACCACGGCGCTGATGATGGCCACCACAAACAAGATCAGCACGCCGTTGGGAATCGGCAGCGACGGAAACACGTCACCAATCAGGGAGCCCAACGAGATCTGGTCAAAGCCTTCCACATCACTGAAGTAAATCGGACGGGTCTGGGTGATCAGCAGCGACAGGCCCTTGAGCAGCATCATCATGCCCAGCGTGGCGATAAAGGGCGGCACCTTGAGCTTGGTGATGGCCAGACCGGAGACGCAGCCTGACAAGGCCCCCATGCCCAGCGCACACACCACACCCAGCGGCATGGGCATGCCCAGGTTCACCATGAACACCCCGGCCATCACGGCGCAAAAGGTCATCAGCACGCCGACCGAGAGGTCAATGCCAGAGGTGATGATGATGAAGGTGCTGGCAATGGCCAGCACCCCAATCACGGTGGTGGATTGCAGGATGCCGATGATGTTGTCCTGCGTCATGAAGGCATCGGGCTTGAGCACGGTGAACACCAGGATCAGCGCAATCAGGCTGGCAAAGGCCAGCAGCTTTTGTTTGGCCTGGCCACCAGACAGGCGGCTCAGCCAGGAAGAAGAGGAAGTTGTTTGTGTCATTGCTAAACCTTGTTTTGTTCTAGTCAGTCGCGCCGCGTTGCCAGGGCCATCAGGCTTTCCTGCGTGGCCTCATCACCCCGCACCTCACCGGTGATGCGGCCTTCGCACATCACCACAATGCGGTGGCTCAAAAGCAGCACCTCGGGCAGCTCGCTGGAGATCACAACGATGGCGCGGCCCTGGGCGGCTAGGTCGTTGAGCAACTTGTAGATCTCACTCTTGGCGCCCACGTCGATACCGCGCGTGGGTTCGTCAAAAATCAGCACCTCGCAGTCCTGCACCAACCACTTGGCGATCACCACTTTCTGCTGGTTGCCGCCCGAAAGCAGACGCGCCGTCTGCGTGAGCGAAGGGGTCTTGATGCGCAGTTTCTGCACCATCTGCTCACCAATGCTGCGGATGGCGGATTGGTTGAGGAACATGCCCCAGGTCAACCAGCGTTTGAGGCTGGGCAACGTGATGTTGGACTCCACGTCCATGCCCGTGGCCAGCCCGAAGTGCTTGCGGTCCTCGGACAGGTAGCCAATGCCGGCCTGAACTGCGTCTTCGGGAGACTTCAGGCGGATCAACCGGCCGGCTACGCGAACTTCACCCGACTCGATGGCATCCGCACCAAACACGGCCCGCGCCACCTCGGTACGGCCCGCCCCCATGAGGCCGGCAAATCCCAGAATCTCGCCACGGCGCACGCTAAAGCTCACATCGCGGATGGCGCGGCCGCGGTTCAGCCCGCGCACGTCCAGCAGCACCTCATTGGCCGAGGTGTCGGGAATCTGCTTTTCGGTCACATCCAGCTTGCGCCCCACCATCATGGCAATAACCTCGGCCATCGGCGTGGTGGCCGCTGGCACGGTGGCGATGTAGGCACCGTCACGCATCACGGTGATGCGGTCGGCAATGCGCTGGATCTCGTCCATCTTGTGCGAGATGTAGACAATGCCCACGCCCTCTTCCTTGAGCTGGCGGATGATGCGGAACAGCTCTTCAATTTCGGCGTTGTTCAGGGCGGCGGTGGGCTCGTCCATGATGAGCACGCGCGACTTGTGGGACAAGGCCTTGGCAATCTCCACCATCTGCTGGCGCGCCACGGTCAAGTCGCCAATCGTGGTGGTCGGGGCCAGTTGCAGGTTCAGGCGGTCGAACAGGGCCTGGGCATCGCGGTTGAGCTGCCCCTCGTCCAGAAACAAGCCACCGGCCTTGCGTGGCTCGCGGCCCAGAAAGATATTTTGTGCCGCGGTCAGGTGGCCCATCAGGTGCAGCTCCTGGTGGATGATGCCGATGGCCAGCGACTGCGCATGCGCCGGGCTCTCAATCTCCACGGGCTTGCCGTCCAGCAGCACTTCACCACTGTCCTTGCGGTAGACACCGGCCAGGATTTTCATCAGCGTGGACTTGCCCGCGCCGTTTTCGCCCATCAGGGCATGCACCTCACCGGGCATCAGGTCAAAGCGCACGCCATCGAGCGCACGCACACCCGGAAACGATTTGCTGAGGTTTTGTACGGAAACCAGTGCTGTCACAGTGAGACCTTTGTTGCAGTGGGCGTCATCAGATGGTCACGCCACCGTCGACCAGCAGCGTCTGCCCAGTGACAAAGCGCGACTCGTCGCTGGCCAGAAACACCACCATGGGGGTAATGTCGTCCACCGAGGCCAGACGCCCCATGGGCTGGCGCGCCACAAAGTCTTTCTCGGCCTGCACCGGGTCGGCGGCACTGGCAATGCGCCCGCGCAGAGACGGCGTATCCACGGTGCCGGGGCACAGCGCGTTGGCACGCAGACCAGCCTTCACATAGTCAGCCGCCAGCGATTTGGTCAGGCCAATGACGGCCGCCTTGGTGGTGCCATAGGCGCAGCGGTTGGCAAAGCCCTTGATGCTGGACGCCATGGACGCCATGTTGATGACCGAGACACTGCCGCCTTGCGTTTCGACCTTGGCCAGCATGGCGGGTAGAAAGGCACGGGTCATGCGGAACATGCTTTTCACGTTCAAATCGAAGCTCAGGTCCCAGTCGGCCTCGGTGCCGTCCAGCAAGCTGCCGTTGGCCACCATGCCGGCGCAGTTGAACAAAGCGTCCAGCGCCGGCGTGCGCGCAGCCAGAGCAGCCACGGCGGCGTCGTTGCGCACGTCCAGCAGCTCCACCTGGATGCTGGAGTGCTCGGCGGCCAGGCTGTCCAGAAACG
Source organism: Rhodoferax sp. XS2R6 (assembly GCF_056521365.1). Taxonomy (NCBI): domain Bacteria; kingdom Pseudomonadati; phylum Pseudomonadota; class Betaproteobacteria; order Burkholderiales; family Comamonadaceae; genus Rhodoferax; species Rhodoferax sp. XS2R6. The sequence goes on from NZ_JBWMAY010000002.1 coordinate 1,019,094, forward strand.
CCTGGTTGATGTCGGTGGCGATCACACGGGCACCCTCGGCTGCGCAGGCCAGCGCGCTGGCCCGGCCAATGCCCTGCGCTGCCGCGGTGATGAGCACTGTTTTACCTTGCAAACGCCCTTGACCCATGCTGCTGACTCCGGTTTAATTAATTTAAATATGAACAACTAATTCATGTATGAAGCAGAATCATAGACAGCTTGGCTGCCGCAAGTCCTAGTACTTTCCCTAGGCTGCGGATGCTCTGCTATAAAAACCTCCCTCGAAAGCGCACCACCATGACCACGCCCCCCAAACCCCGCGGCCGCCCGGCCAAAACCGAAGAGCAGGACGAATCCACACTGGCGCCAGAAGACCGCTACCGCGCGCCCGCACTGGACAAGGGACTGGACATTCTGGAGCTGCTGGCCACGCAACCGCATGGGCTGACGCGCGCCGAAATCGTGAAAGAGATGGACCGCAGCGCCAGCGAGATCTACCGAATGCTGGAGCGCCTGGTGGCGCGGCAGTACGTGATGCGCAACCCCTCGGGGGACCGCTACGCGCTGAGCCTGAAGTTGTTTGCGCTGGCCAATATGCACCCGCCCTTGAGCCGGCTGATCAACCAGGCCCTGCCCATCATGGATGACTTTGCGCGCAAGGCCGAGCAGTCCTGCCACATGGGGGTGTACGACCGCGGCAATGTGCTGATCAGCGCACAGATCAACAGCCCCAGCGGCTGGAGTTTTGCGGTGCAGCGCGGTGCGCGCGTGGGCCTGCTAGACACCGCCTCGGGCCACCTGCTGCTGGCCTATGCCGACGCAGGCAGCTACCGGCGCATGCTGGCCGAACACACACCGCTGGATGGTGAGGTGCCCATCACCGAGACGGACCTGCAGACCACCCTGGCCAGCATCCGCCAACGTGGCTACCTGGAGCGCGACAGTGCGCAGACCCTGGGGGTGATCGACATTTCCTTCCCCATCCTGGGCCCTGACAACACAGCGCTGGCCACCCTCACCTGCCCCTACATCCGCCGTATCGACCGGCACGTAGGCCCCGACATGGCGGATGTGCGCGAGTCCCTGCGCCAGGCAGCACAAGCCCTGTCGCTGACACAGGGCATGGCGCGTGAGACAAGCTAAAACGCTATCAATTCAGTAGCTGCTTGCGCACTATCTGCATGGGCTAGAGGCCAATATGACCACTAAACCACTCACCTCCACTACTTGCGTGCCAACCACACGCCAAACACAGTCACGGCCATGCCCAGCAGCGACAGGCCGGTCAGGGTCTCGCCAAACAGGGCCCAGGCAATCAGCGCGGTGGCCGGTGGTGTGAGGTAGAACAGGCTGGCCACGTTGACGGCACTGCCGCTGCGGATCAGCACATTGAGCAGGCTCACCGCGCCCAGCGAGAGCACCAGCACCAGCCAGGCCAGCGCAAACACAAAGGCGCCACTCCAGTGCACCTGCAAGGTCTCGGTCTGGCTGGCCACCAGCAGCGTGGCCAGCAGGCTTGGCAGAAACTGGATGACCGAACCGGTGCGCAGGTCAAAGGCGTGGCAGTAGCGCTTCTGGTACAGCGTGCCGGCGGTGATGCCCAGCAGTGCAATGACGGCGGGCAGCAGCATGCCCAGCAGCGCATCCCCATCGGTGCTGGCCGCCACCTTGTGGGCTACCACCAGCGCCACCCCGGCAAAACCCAGCGCCAGGCCCAGCCACTGCGTGGGCCGCACCCGCTCCCCCAGAAAGACGCCGGCCCCCAGCGCGGTGAGCACGGGTTGCAGCCCCACCACCAGCGCCGTAACGCCTGCAGGCAGGCCGTGGCCAATGGCGATGAACACCCCGCCCAGGTACACCCCGTGCACCAGCAGCCCCGACACGCCGATGTGCAGCCACTCCCGCGCCGTGCGCGGCCAGGGGGCACGCATGGCCCAGGCCAGCGCCCCCATCAGCACCAGCACGATGGCATAACGCAGGCTCAAAAAGGTCAGAGGCTCCGCATCGGGCAGACCAAACTTGGCGCCAATGAAGCCGGTGCTCCACAGCGCCACAAACAACAAGGGAGTGAGAGAGGTAAAGGTGCTGACGGCTTGGGAATGCGGAGAAGAACTCATCCCCGGATCTTATCGGGGCACAACCTCAGGCGAGCTCGTCCGCCGTGGCAGAAAACGACAGCGTGTAGAGCCCGCTGAAGGCCCCCGGCTGTGCGCCCAGTGCCACCAGCGCATCGGGGCTGAGCGTGCTGGCGGCCAGCGCCGTCAGGGCGCCCAGGTCGTAGCCCACCACCAGCAATACCCAATCGGCATAGCTGTCGCCACCGCGGATTTTTTGCTCCGTGGTCTGGGCCATCACCGGGGCTTCGTGGCGCAGCAGGTGCCCGCCCACGCAGCCGGGTTGGTCCACCAGCCGGGCCAACAGGGCTTTTAAAGACGCGCGCAGCGCCTCGTCCGCACCTGCCGCGGGCGAGATGCGCAGGGCCAGCGCATGGCGGGCCAACGCGCCGCCGCTGGACTCCAGCACATGGCACTGGCTGCGCACCATGTTGCGGTGGTGCGGCATCATCTTGGTGGACCAGGGCGACGGCGCATTCAGGTGCGCCAAATAAGCGGGCGACGACAGCGTGCGGTGGGCATCGAGTTCGTAAACCTGCAACACGCCCTCCCCGCCGTCCGCACTGCTCCAGCGCGTGGCGCGCTGGAAGCCCGGAATGCCCAGGCGCTCGCGGAAATGCTCGTGCGAGTGCCAGTCCTGAAACTCGGCATTCATGTCGGGGGCCATGTCCCACCACATGGCCAATGCTGCGCTGCCCAAGAGTGCCATGTCAGACCTTTCGTTGCGGGTTACGAGTGCTGGGCCTGGGCCGTTCAGCGCAAATGTTTGAAGAGTTTGGCCTTGAAAAGTTCAGGAATACCCATCTGGCGCGAGCCGGGTTCCAGAGTGAACGATTCGCCGGCCTGCACGGTGCCGGGCTCGTTCACCGCCAGGTAGAAGCCGCAGCGCCCGCTCAGGGCCATGGCCTTGACGGCGGTGCTGAAGCCCATGGCGACGTTGAACTTGAAACAGGGTTCGCGCGGCTGCACCACGCGCAGCGCGCAGTTGGCAAAGCGCAGCACATCGCCCACCCACACATCGGCCTCCAGCAGGCCGCTGAGCGTCAGGTTTTCGCCCATGCTGCCAAAGGACAGTGCATCGTCGATCTCAGCCACACCGGCCTCGCGCCGGGCCTGTTGCCAAAAGGCGTAGTGCTCGCTGGGGTAGGCGTAGACCGCCTTGTCCAGCCCGCCGTGCACCGAGAGGTCGGCCTGCTCGTCCCCCAACAAGCCCAGGGGCTGCACGGGCACCGGGCCAGCCACCGCGGTTTTGTGGATGGCGGTGAGGATGCTGCGCCCGCTGATCTGCACCTTGCGCGCCGCGCCCACCTGCACACTGTCCAGCCGGTATGCCATAGGGGCCTAGAGCTGCTGGTGGGTGGTGACGCCGGTGCGGGCTGAGTACTTGGCCAGCGCATCCAGCTTCTCGATCTGCACTGCAGCATGGCGATTGCTGTAGACCTGCTCTTTGAGCCAGGCAAATTCTGCGTGCAGTGCCGCGTCGTCGGAGAGGCGGGTGGCCCAGACGCGCTGGTCAGCGTTCCAGCGGTAGCCGCGGGCTTTGAGCAGATCTTTGGCGTCAAACGGGGCGTTGGTCGCGCTCAGGCGGTAGCTGGGGTTGCGCGCTGCCTCCAGCAAATGGGCCAGCGCGGTGCCAGCACCCTGGGGCAGCGGTGCGGCCAGCACGGCCAAGAGCGCGTGGCAGTCCATCTCGGCGCGGTGGGCGTCGTAGAACAGGCCAAGCGCCTGCGCCAGGCTTTCCAGCTTGGCCGAGCTGCGGCCCTGGGCTTTCCAGTCGATATCCGCAAACGAACAGGCCCAGGCCACCTTGGCAAACGCGGGCAGGCGGCTCTCCACAAACGGGCGGTCAAAGCCGGCGTTGTGCGCAATCACCACGTCCACGCCCTGCAGCAGCTCCGCCACACGGGCCTCGTCCAGCGCCTGGCCTTGCACGTCGGCGTCGGTAATGCCGGTGATCTTCACCACCTCAGCCGGAATCGGTTTGCCCGGGTCTTCCAGCCCGTCGTACACCTGCACCGGACCCACGGGCAGGCCGGTGGCCGTGTCCACGTCCACACGCAAGAGCGCGAGCTCGATGATTTTTTCCTTGGCCTGGTCCAGGCCGGTGGTTTCGGTGTCCAGCACCAGAATGCGCTGGATGGTGCCCTGCGCCGTGCCGGGCCAGTCCAGCCGGGGCACCAGGCGGCGCTGCACGCGGTAGTCGGGGTGGGCTTCCAGCGCCTGGGCCATGGCTTCGGCATCCAGCGCGGCGGCGGGCGCGGCCACAGGTGCGGGCGCCAGCGGGGGCGTGGGGCTAGGGGTGGTGTCGCTGGGCGCGGACTTGGCGGTAGTGGACTTGGCAGCGGCCTTGGGCGCGCGGGCCGCGCGCTTGGGCGGCGCGAGGTCCAGAGTGGGCAGCTCGGCCAAAAAGGCAAAGCCCAGCTGCGAATCGAGGGGTTGGGTCACGGAGGCACCTGCAAATGACGGGAATCCCGTTGCCGGGTAGGCTGCCATTATTGCCGCTACCATCGGCCGCAATCCTCATTTCTCCCTGTTCTTTCCCCTCCTCGTATGCAGATCACCATCCTCGTAGGCACCGTGCATGGCAATGCCAGCGTCGTCGCCCAAGCCCTGCAATTCAGCGCCGACGATATCCAGGCCACCATAGACGTGCTACCCATGGACGGCCTGGACATTACCGTGTTCGACCAGCCCGGCACCTTCATCATTTGCACCAGCACCACCGGCAATGGCGATGTGCCGGACAACGCCCAGGCCCTGTTCCACTCGCTGGATGCGCAGGCCAAGTACCTGGGCCATGTGCGCTTTGGCCTGGTGGCGCTGTGCGACAGCAGCTATGGCGACAGCTTCATGGGCGGCGGCAAACAGTTTGACGAGCGCCTGCGCGACCTGGGCGCGCAACGCGTGGGCGAGATCTGCGTGCTGGACGCCATGGAGACCAGCCAGCCCGAAGACGACGCCGTGGCCTGGCTCAAGGCCTGGGCAGTCCAACTGGCGACAGTTGCATAAGAAATAGGCCGCTAGCCCACGTAGAATCTGCGCGGACAGCTTCACTTTTGATAGCAAATCTATGCGCACCACCCCTGCCCCCGCTGCCACTACGCCTGCCCTGCGCCCGCTCAAGGGCGTGCGCATCCTCAGCCTGGCGCTGAACCTGCCTGGGCCGGCCGCGCTGATGCGCTGCCGCGACATGGGCGCCAGCTGCACCAAGCTGGAGCCCCCGCCCCACCCCAGCGCCCCCCAGGGCACCAGCGGTGACCCCATGGGCTTGTACAACCGCGCGGCCTACGACGTGATGCACGCCGGCATGAAGATCAGCAGCGCCGACCTCAAGACCGAGGCAGGCCAGAAGGCCCTGCACAAGGCGCTGGCCAAGACCGACATCCTGCTCACGTCCTTCCGCCCCTCAGCCCTCAAGAAACTGGGGCTGGAATGGAAAGCGCTGCATAAGCAATACCCCCAGCTCAGCGTAGTGGCCATTGTGGGCGCACCCGGCGCCCGCGCCGAGGAGCCCGGCCACGACCTGACCTACCTAGCAGAGAACGCGCTGGTGAGCGGCCTGGACCTGCCCCCCACGCTGTACGCCGACATGGGTGGCTCGCTTATGGCGTCTGAAGCCGTGCTGCAAGCCCGCCTGCTGCAGCTGCAAAAGGGCAAAGGCGTCTATCAGGAGGTGGCGCTGTCGGTGGCGGCGGGCTACCTGGCGCTGCCGCGCACATGGGGCCTGACTGCGCCCGGCGCAGCGGTAGGCGGCGGCCATGCGGGCTACCGGGTCTACCCTTGCCAGGACGGCCGGGTGGCGATGGCCGCACTGGAGCCGCATTTTGCTGCAGCGCTGGCGGCCGAGGTGGGTCTGCGACAATCGCACATCTTGGCCATGTTCGCCCCCGAGACGCACACGGCCATCGCCGCCTACCTGGCCGGCAAAACCCGCCAACAACTGGACGCCCTGGCCGCCGCCAAGGACATCCCCCTGTACACGATGAACTAGACGCCTGCACAGCGCAGGCGCGCGCTTTGTTTTTGAATTGATGCTGCCGCAACGCCCTGCCTACCGCCTGATCGACCTGCTCAAAATTGTGGCTGCCCAGTGCATCGTCCTGCACCACTTCGCACTCTACGGTCCCCTGTCTGACGCCGCTGCCCAGGCCGCCCCTGAGCTGATGGCATGGTTGTACGACTACGCCCGCATGGCGGTGCAGGTGTTTTTGGTGGTGGCCGGTTACCTGGCCGCACGCAGCCTGGGCCAGAGCGACCTGCCCCGCCAGGGCCTGCTGCGCACGCTGTGGCAGCGCTACGAGCGGCTGGTGCTGCCCTTTGTGGCGGCGCTGCTGATCACCATGCTGTGCTCGGCCCTGGCCCGCCCGCACCTGGACGGTGACCTGGTGCCTGCCACCCCCAACCTGGGCCAGTGGCTAGCCCACGCCAGCCTGCTGCACAGCGTGCTGGAGGTGGATTCACTCTCGGCCGGCGTCTGGTACGTGGCCATCGACTTCCAGCTTTACGCCCTGATGGCGCTGCTCTTGTGGCTGTCGCACGGCAACCGCTGGGTGGCTGGTGCACTGGTGGCGGCCATGGCCGTAGCCTCGCTCACCTGGTTCAACCTGGATGCGGAGTACGACGTGTGGGCGCTGTACTTCTTTGGCGCCTACGGCCTGGGCGCACTGGCCTGGTGGGCCGGCCTGCGCGCACGCCACAGCGGCTACGCGCTGGTGCTGTACCTGGGCACCGTGTCGGCTGGGCTGGGCGCGCTGGTATTGGAGTTTCGCGAACGGATTGCGCTGGCCATCGGTGTATCCACCGTGCTGGCCAGTTTTGGCAGCACGCCGCTGCACCTGCCACGCCGCGTGGACACCTGGGTGCGCCACCTGAGCAACAGCTCGTATGCGCTGTTTTTGGTGCACTTCTCGGTGCTGCTGCTGGCCAATGCGCTATGGGCGGTGCTCGATATCGGCGACACCGACTGGGCCCTGCCCTTCACCGCCGCGGCCTGGGCGCTGAGCCTATTGGCCAGCTACGCCTTCCACACCCAGGTGGAGCTGCGCATCGCACAATGGCGCAGCCGCAGTGCGGCCCTGCCAGCGCAGCCCGCCAAGTAAAATCCCCCCGAACAACTCTCAGAAAGACTCGCTATGGGCGCGCAATGGAAAGCAAAAGGCAAAGCACTGGTGGCCGATGCCAAGGGCAAGCTGTTTACCAAGCTGGTGAAAGAAATTACCGTGGCCGCCCGCGGCGGTGCGGACCCGGCAGCCAACTCCAAATTGCGCCTGGTGGTGGAGCAGGCCCGCAAGGTGTCCATGCCCAAGGACACGCTGGACCGCGCCATCAAAAAGGGCGCAGGCCTGACCGGTGAAGTGGTGCACTACGAACACGTCATCTACGAAGGTTTTGCCCCACACCAGGTGGCCGTGATGGTGGAATGCCTGACCGACAACGTCAAGCGCACCGCCCCTGAAATGCGCGTGCTGTTCCGCAAGGGCCAGCTCGGCACCAGTGGCTCGGTGGCCTGGGATTTCAACCACCTGGGCATGATCGAAGCCGCCCCCACCGCAGCCGATGCGGACGCCGAAGTGGCCGCCATTGAAGCCGGTGCGCAAGACTTTGAAGCCGGCGACGAAGAAGGCAACACCGTTTTCTACACCGACCCCGCCGACCTGGACCTGGTCAGCCGCGCCCTGCCCAACTTCGGCTTCAACGTGCTGTCCGTCAAACTGGGCTACAAGGCCAAAAACCCCGTAGACCCCAGCACCCTGAGCGCCGAAGCGCTGGAAGAAGTCGAATCCTTCCTGGCCGCCATCGACGGCAACGACGACGTGCAGAACGTGTACGTGGCGCTGGCGGGTTGAAGCAGCTACCCGCCGCCACCCTGGCGGCACTCTGGGCGGCATGGCTGGGTTGGGGCATCTTCCAACACCGCCTGCCGCCCTTGGTTTTGGGGCTAGTCCTTGCCCTAAACGTTGCAACCTTTATCGCTTATTGGCTGGACAAGCGCGCTGCCAGCGCCAGGCAATGGCGCATCCAGGAAAGCACCTTGCACTTGCTGGCTTTGGCTGGCGGCTGGCCCGCTGCGCGCTTGGCACAGCAGGTGCTGCGGCACAAAACCATCAAGCCCAGTTTTCAGACGACGTATTGGGTGACGGTATGGGTGCACCTGGGCGTACTGTGCTGTTATTTGTTCTGGGAACGGATCAAGCCGCTACTGAATTTATAGCTGCTTGCGCAGTACCTACGTGGGCTACAGGCTAATTTAGCTTGAAATCGGCATCATCAAACGCCTAGTCCGCCTACGCTACTGGCGTACAGGCATTCCCATTTAAAAGTGTTCTCTACTTTAAACGGGATCAAGCTCTCAAGGAGGCTTCAGTTGTAGCTCAGATTCGATTCCGAATCAAAGTACTGAAAGGCAGAAGCCACCCGCTACTCCACAGCCATAGTGGCTGGAATGGCGAGTGGCGTTTTACGACTCAACTCAGTGACTGCTGCGGCCTTGTGCAACTACAAGTTGGGCTGATTGACCGCAACCATGTCGGGCGGTCGCAGAACGGGATGTTGGCTGTATACCGCCCCTGTCCAGGCTGGTAACTCCGGAAGTAGTTGTAACTCAACTTAGATTCATCATCCCAATACTGCCCCGGGAACCGCAGGTTCAGCGTCACCGTGGGTTGCGTGGCTTTGAGCATGTTGATGGTTTGCCCCGCCACCACTTTGGGGCTCGACTTCAAGGGGCCCGTGGGCTTGTTGTCTCCAAACGCACTGTAGGCCCATTGCCATGCAACCTTGCCCGCATCGTCCGTCACCTTGCGCGGCGTGCCCAGGTGGTCGGTGTGGATGGCATAGAAGCGGTCGTTTTGGTACAGGCCTACCAGTTCGGCCTGCCCGGTTTCTGTGGGTAGCCACAGGTACTCGGTGCGCGCCAGGCCTTGGCTGCTGCCGTTGAATGCACGCAGGCCGTCGCTGCTCAGATCATTCCAAGAGCTCTAAGAGCGAAGCCGCCAGACCAACTTTAGTAGCTGGGTACACCAACTCTTATTCATTTGTTCGGCTGATCACCATTGCAGCGACTAACGTCGTAATCCCACGCCCCCCCACCGTCTAAGCATCGATCGATTAATATCTGCCGATTGACCCAAAAGGTAAGTCCCACGGCAGCCACAACCGCTAAAGTAACCCAGATTCTTTTGCGCATGTTTGTCCTGCTTGTTTCTCAATATTGTGGGGGAAGTCCTGTTGGACGGAATGGAGCGCAGACAGCGCTACACGACTGGCTTGAACTCAAAGCACCGCTTCGGCCAATCGCATTTGCAGCTTGATCTGCTCTGGACGCAGTGGCTGGATCACCTTTAATTTTCTGGTCTGTCCACTCTCGCGTGTCAGAAATTGTGCATGCAGTCGCTTCCCCCTCAGGCCCTCGCCTTGTAGCTTCGCAATTAGCTTTGCAGTGGAAATATTTGTCCCCACCGATGGTGTTCGCAGCCTTCATATCGTTGTAATTGCGCATGAAATCTGCAATTGCCTCTTTTCGTTGCTGTGCTGCCGACAAGCCTTGCCCTTGATTTCGCCCCGGACCATAAGTGCCCATATCTGGATTGTCGAGACCGAAGGGATCGGCGTAGCTGATCGGACTTCCTCCAACATACCCCATCCGATTCCAGCCCCCGTTTAGTCCAATCGGATCAGATTGGGTATATCGGCCCTGGGGCGGCTGATAACTCCGGAAGTAGTTGTAGCTCAGATTCGATTCCGAATCAAAGTACTGCCCCGGGAACCGCAGGTTCAGCATCACCGTGGGTTGCGTGGCTTTGAGCATGTTGATGGTTTGGCCCGCCACCACTTTGGGGCTCGACCTCAAGGGGCCCGTGGGCTTGTTGTCTCCAAACGCACTGTAGGCCCATTGCCATGCAACCTTGCCCGCATCGTCCGTCACCTTGCGCGGTGTGCCCAGGTGGTCGGTGTGGATGGCGTAGAAGCGGTCGTTTTGGTACAGGCCTACCAGTTCGGCCTGCCCGGTTTCTGTGGGTAGCCACAGGTACTCGGTGCGCGCCAGGCCTTGGCTGCTGCCGTTGCCGTATTCCCCCAGCAGGTTGTAGCTCTGCAGTCCGGCCTGTCCTGAGCCTGTCGAAGGGTCGCCGTACACATAGCTTTGTCCCAGGGTGGCGTTTTGTTGGGCCTGGGCAAACAACCAACCAAAGTTTTGCTGCAACCAGCTCACAAAGCTTGTGCCCAGTGTCGCGCTGTCTGGGGCTGTGTGGGCCACTTGGGGTTCGCTCTTAAAGACGCGCTGGCCCAGTGCGTTGTGCAGGTAGACGACTTTGCTGGCGTCGTCGCCTTGCCCAATCTGGACGGAGGCCAGGCGGTTGGCGCTGTCGTGCTGGAACTGGCGCAGTCCGTCACTGGTGAGGTTGCCAGCGGTATCCAGTTGGTAGTTGACCGTGGCAGAGCTGGCGCTGGTTGTGGTGCTTGCGTTGAGCGTCTGCTGCAAGGTGCTTTGCTGTGTAAACCCGAGCAGTCGGTTGCTTTGCGCATCGATCTGTGGGGTTTGGGTCACGGTCTGGGCGTAGCTGGATGTGAGGGTGTCGCTTTGGGCGAAGTCCCCATCCAGGTCGCTATCGCTGCTGGTTTTCTTGGTACTGCTGAGGCGGTTGCTGTTGGGGTCGTAGCTAAAGCTTTGCTCTGCTGCTGCGCGGTTAAAGCCGGTCAGGCGGTCGCGCGCGTCATAGGCTGCGTTCCAGACCATCGATACTTCATACGTGTAGGCAGGCACCGCAGGCTTGGTGCCACTGGCTAGCACGGCGTCTTGGGTGGCCGCTACGTATTGCTTGATTGCGGTGATGCGCGAGGCGGCGTCCCAGGTGTAGCTCGCAAACTCATTGCTGATCATGCGGCCGCTGGCGTCAAAGTTGCGGCTGGCTTTGGCGCACCCGGACTGTCCGCCTATGCAGTTCCAAGCCCAATACTTGGGCCTGCCCAGAGGGTGGTGTTCCAGCCGCTCCATCCACGGAAGTACGGGCTGTGCTCCTGAAGCACCTGTTGCACTCGGCGGGCGTTGCACATCCACCTGCACGATGCGCCCCACATTGCTGCCGGTGCCCAGGCGGTAGAACACCTTGAGCCCGCTGGGGTAGCGGATGCTGGCGATCTGGCCACCGGGGTGGTAGGTGTAAGCCGTGGTGGTGGTGCTGGGGTTGGACGGGTTGTCGTTGACGGTTTGGGTCTTGCTGAGCAGGCGGCTGAGCAGGTCGTAGGTGTAGCTGGTGCTGCCGCTGGGGTCGGTGATCTGGGCGAGGTTGCCGGCTGCGGTGTAGGCCAGGGTTTGGGTGCTGCCATCAGCCAGGGCGATGGTGCTGGGGCGGCCCAGTGCGTCGCGCTGGTAGCTGGTGGTTTTACCCAGGGCGTCGGTTTTGCTGGTGATGTTGCCAGCTGCGTCTCGGCTGTAGCTTTGGGTGCCGCTGTCTGGGCTGGTTTCGCTCAGCACTTCGCCCCAAGCGTTGCGTACGTAGCTGGTGGTGATGCCTTTGGGGTCTTTGGCGGATGCCAGGTCCCCCAGCGCGGTCCAGGCGGTGCTGGTGCTGCTGTTGTCGGGCAAGGTGGTGGCCGTGGGGCGGCGCAGTCCGTCCAGCATTTGGGTGGTGGTGTGGCCCAGGGGGTCGGTTTGGCTGGTGGCCTGGCCGTTGGCATCAAAGCCGTATTGCGTGGTGCCCTGCCCGCTGGTGATACTGCTCACGCGGTTCAAGCTATTGACCACGCGGCTGGTGGCCCAGGCGATGTTGTCGCTGGGGTCTTTGAGTTGTTCCAGGGTGCGGTTGCCCATGCCGTCCAGGGTGTAACTGCTGCGGTTGCCACGGTTGTCGCTGGCGGCGGTGAGGCGTTGGGCTGCGTCGTAGGTGTAGCTGATGGCGTAACCGTTGGGCTGGGTGACGCTGGCGATCTGACCACTGGCGGTGTAGGTGTAGGCGGTGGTTTCTCCGCCAGCGCTGACTTGGGTGAGGCGGCCACGCAGGTCGTAGGCGTAGCTGGTGACCAGGTTGGTGCCGTTCGCACCGGGTTCGGTCTGGGTGGCCAGGCGGCCTGCGGTGTCATAGCTGGTGCTGGTGGTGTGATTCAGGGGGTTGGTAGCGCTGGTGCGCTGGCCTTGGGCGTTGTAGGCAAAGCTCCAGACTTGGCCCAGCGGGTCGGTTTGGGTGGCGACCAGGTTGTTGGCGGCACCACCCGTTGTCAGATACGACCAGGCCCAGGTGCGGGTCTGGCCATTGCTGGGGCCGCCGGTGGTGTCGGTGGTGGTTTCGCTCAAGGGGTTGCCACGGGTGTCGTACGTGGTGTCGGTGGTCTTGCCGGGCTCGGTCACTTTGACGGGCAGGCGCAGAGTGACATGCCATTGGGTACTGGTGGTGACGGCCTCTGGGCGGCCGGCGGCTTGGGTGGTGCTTAAGGGGAGCCGGCGGGTACTGTCCCAGGTGTACATGGTGAGTACGCCTGCGAAGTCGGTCTCACTGTCGATGAGGCCGCTGGCGTTTTGTACACGGCTGGCGGCGTCTGAACCGCCCGAACCACTGGGTTTGTCGGCCCCGGTGACGATGAGTTTGCCAAGGGTGGTGCCGTAGCTGTAGTTGCGGGTGGTGCCCAATGGGTCGGTGACCTGGGCGCTGGTCCAGGCGGTGGTGCTGGGGTAGGCGACCTTGTAGTAGTCGGCACCTCCGGCGTAGCCACTCTCGACTGCCCTGCCCTGGGTGTCGTAGACGACGGTGGCCAGGCGGGTGCCGCGTTCGTCGACTATGCCGGTGACGCTGTTGGGCCAGCGGCTGTCTTCATAGAGGTAGGTTTTAGACACATTGCCGAGGTAGCCCACAGTGATCAAGCGCGAGCTGCTACCAAAGGTGTAGCTGAACACCTGGCCGTCGGGCATGGTGGCGCTGCTGAGTTGACCGGCTGTGTTGTAGGCGAGGCTGATGCTGCGGCCAAAGGCGTTGGTGATGCTGCCGAGTTGGCCTGTGCTGTTGCCTGAAGCGATGTATCTGTAGGTGGTGGTCCAGCCGTTGCGTTCGGTCTTGGTAAGCAGCTTGCCCGCAGCGTCGAATTGCCAGGTGCTGTCGTCGTCGGCCAGGTTCAGGGTGTAGCCCGAGGGCAGGCTGTTGCTGCCGGCTGTGCCTGCGGTGATGGTGCTGGGGCCGGTGGAGTCTTTGAATTGGGTGCTGCCAGCCACGGGTTCGAAGATGCGGATGCCGCCGCTGCCTTCTGTCAGGCGCAGGGAGGTGACGACGACCAGGCTGTTGCCTGCTGCACCCGCGTTGGTTTGAATGCTCAGGCTGCTGCTGTGGTTGTGGGCCCAGGATTGGCCCAGGCCTGGGTTGGCTGCAAAGCCTGCGGCTCCAGAGACGGACCAGCGGCTTCTGAAGGTGCGGCTCAGGCTTAGGGGGTGGGGGCCGGTGTCGGTGTAGTCGCTGTGGGTGTAGTACTTCTCGCCAGTGGCGGGGGTGATGGGGGCAGCTGTGCACATTCCGGCTTGGGTTTGTTGGCCCAAAACCGTTTCTGCTTGTGCAGGGATGTTCTTGACGCAGGCGTTGTGGTCGGAGTTCTCGGAGTAGTCGGTATTGCAGGTGCAGGTGCTGCCGGATAGCTTTGAGTTTTCTACACAAGATAAAGCTGACAGTATCGCGAAAGTGCCAATCTCACTCACGGAGCATGCCAGCCCATTGTTATACACCTCACCCTTTATCCAAGGCCTTACCCAAGACACCCCGATTCGAGTTGCAGTCTCATCACACACCGCCGATGGGGTTGATCCTGTCACCACCATGTCGTAAGCATTGATATAAAAATAGCTTACCCGATTGATTTCGGCAAACGCTGAACTATTCCATATAACGAGCGCTATCAAAAGAGATCGTGTAAACAGCAAATTCCCGTCAATATGCATGGCATCCGCTCTTTCGCAAAAAACAAATTTAGTGTGTGAGTAGGGGCTCTGAGTGTTCAACCCGCAGTCTCAGCCCCAATTCCTGCAATGCCAAGCCGAACACGTGCTTACAAGCCGCATTCACCCTGATTTTTATTGCACGGAATTTCACTGAAGCATCTATGCTGCCACCTCAAGCAATGCGTAGTCGCTCATATTTTGATAGCATTTTGCGCACATTCCACGTGGGCTAGAGGCCAATTTCATCTAAAACTGGCCCCTCCACTGCCTAGCTGGCCAGTTCCAGCGGCGTGCTTTTCCAGATCTTGTCGGCGTATTCGCCGATCGTGCGGTCGGCGGAGAACGGGCCCATGGCGGCCACGTTGCGCAGGGCCTTGATGGCCCAGGCTTCGCGGTTTTGGTAGGCCGCATCCACCTGCTCTTGCGCGGCAATGTAGGCCGCGTAGTCGGCCAGCAGCAGGTAGTGGTCGCCCCAGTTCACCAACAAGTCGTAAATAGCCTGGAAGCGGCTGGGCTCGTCAGGGCTGAAGACACCGTCGCGGATGGCTTCGAGCACCGCGGTCAGCTCGGCATTGCCCTCGGCAATGGCACGCGGCTGGTAGCCGGCGGCGCGGGTGGCGGCCACCTGCGGCGTGGTCATGCCAAAGATGAAGATGTTGTCCGCACCCACGCTTTCCAGAATCTCCACATTGGCACCGTCCAGCGTGCCGATGGTGAGCGCGCCGTTGAGCGCGAACTTCATGTTGCCGGTGCCCGAGGCCTCGGTGCCAGCAGTGGAGATTTGTTCGGACAGGTCGGCCGCAGGGATGATGCGCTCCGCCAGGCTCACGCTGTAGTTGGGGATGAACACCACCTTGAGCTGGTTGCCCACGCGCGGGTCGTTGTTGACCACGCTGGCCACGTTGTTGATCAGGTGAATGATCTGCTTGGCCATGTGGTAGGCCGACGCGGCCTTGCCGGCAAACACCACCACGCGCGGCACGGTGACCGAGCCGGGGTGGTTGATGATGCGCAAATAGCGCGTGACCACGTGCAGCACATTGAGCAGCTGGCGCTTGTACTCGTGGATGCGCTTGACCTGCACGTCGTACAGCGCGTCAGTGGGAATGGTCAGGCCCATATTGGCCTGTACCCAGGCCGCCAGACGCTCCTTGTTGGCCAGCTTGGCGCCCTGGAAAGCCTCTATGACCTTGGGCTGGGTCAGCACACCGTTCAGCCCGCTGAGCTGCGTGAGGTCCCGGCGCCAACCGGTGCCCACCTGCTTGTCCAGCACGGCCGACAAGGCCGGGTTGGCCTGCGCCAGCCAGCGGCGCGGGGTGATGCCGTTGGTCTTGTTGTTGAAACGCTCGGGCCAGAGCTTGGCAAAGTCCAGAAAAATGCTTTCCTTCATGAGCTCGGAGTGCAGGGCCGACACGCCGTTGACCGAATGGCTGGTCACCACGGCCAGGTAGGCCATGCGCACGCGGCGCTCGCCGCCCTCGTCCACCAGGCTGACCTTGCGCAGCAGCTCGGCACTGCCGCCGCGCTGCGAAATCTGCGCCAGGAACTGGGCGTTGATGTCGTAAATGATCTGCAAATGGCGCGGCAGGATGCGGCCCATCATCTCCACGGGCCAAGTCTCCAGCGCCTCATGCATGAGGGTGTGGTTGGTGTAGCTGAACACGCCCTGGCACAGGCGCCAGGCATCGGCCCAGGGCAGATGGTGCTCGTCCAGCAGCAGGCGCATGAGCTCGGGGATGGCCAGCACAGGGTGCGTGTCGTTCAGGTGGATGCTGACCTTGCTGGGCAGGTTCTCAAAGCCGGTGTGCGTGCGCAGGTAGCGGCGCAGCAAGTCTTGCACGCTGGCACTGCAGAAGAAGTATTCCTGGTGCAGGCGCAGCTCGCGGCCCGAGGGCGTGGAGTCGTCTGGGTAGAGCACGCGCGACACATTCTCGGAGTGGTTTTTGGTCTCCACCGCCGCAAAGTAGTTGCCGCGGTTGAAGGCGCCCAGGTCAATCTCCTGCGTGGCCTTGGCGGACCACAGGCGCAGCGTGTTGGTTGCCTTGGTGGCGTAGCCGGGGATGATGGTGTCATAGGCCATAGCCTGCACATCGTGGCTGTCCACCCATTTGTAGGCGTCGCCCTCTTTCACCACATGGCCGCCAAACTGCACGCGGTAATTCACCTCGGGGCGCGGAAACTCCCAGGGGTTGCCGTGGGTGAGCCAGTAGTCAGGCACTTCCACCTGGCGACCGTCCACAATGGTTTGCTTGAACATGCCGTAGTCGTAACGGATGCCGTAGCCGAAACCCGGAATGTTGAGCGTGGCCATGGAATCGAGAAAGCACGCGGCGAGCCGGCCCAGGCCGCCGTTGCCCAGCGCCGCATCGGGCTCCAGCTCGGTCACCGCGTCCATATCGACACCAAAGTCGGCCAGGGCCTGCTTCACGCGCTCACGCAGGCCCACGGCCAGCATGGCGTTGCTGAAGGTGCGGCCAATCAAGAATTCCATGCTGAGGTAGTACACGCGCTTGGCGTCCTGCGCGTACTGGGCGCGCGTGGTGGTCATCCAGCGCTCTACCAATTGGTCGCGCACGGCGTAGGCGGCGGCGTGCAGCCAGTCTTCGGGGCGCGCGGCCTGCGGGTCTTTGCCGACCACGAACATCAGCTTGTTGGCGATGGAGCGCTTGAGCGACTCCAGATCGCGCCCAGGGGCGTCAAACTCAAAATTGGGAGCGGTGGCGGTGGCTGTCGTTTGGGTCATGGTGTGAGCGTGTGGCGATAAGGGCCATCAGGCCTGGGCAATCAGGTTTTGGTACAGCGCGACATAGTGCTGGGCAGCACTGGCCCAGTCGAAGGCAAGCTTCATGCCGGTCTGGCGCACACGGTTCCATTCGGCCTTGCGGTGGTACAGCGCAAAAGCCCGGCGCACCGCACGGCGGTACTGGGTTTCGTCCATGTCGTCGAACACAAAGCCGGTGGCACTGCGGTCGTCCAGGGTTTCCAGGTCGCTGTCCACCACCGTGTCGGCCAGGCCACCCACGCGGCGCACCAGCGGCAGGCTGCCGTACTTCAGGCCGTACATCTGGGTCAGGCCGCAGGGCTCGAAGCGCGAGGGCACCAGCGTCACGTCGCTGCCCGCAAAGATGCGGTGGGCAAAGGTCTCGTCGTAGCCCAGCTTCACGGCCACGCGGCCCTTGTGCGCTTTGGCCTGAGCCACAAAGGCCTGCTCCAGTCCGGTCTCGCCACTGCCCAGCACCAGCAGCTGACCACCGCGCGCGACGATTTCGTCCACCGCGGCCAGCACCAGCGGCAAGCCTTTTTGCTCGGTCAGGCGGCTCACCACGGCAAACAGCGGCGCATCCGGCTCCAGCGCGAGGCCCATTTCGGCCTGCAGCACGGCCTTGTTCTGCGCCTTGCCGGTCATGTGGCGGGCGTCATAGGCATGCGCAATCAGCGCATCGGTGGACGGGTTCCACACGCTGTCATCCACCGCATTCAGGATGCCGCTGAGATGCTGGTGGCGCGCGCGCAGCAGGCCGTCCAGCCCGCAGCCCTGCTCCGGACCCTGAATCTCCCGCGCATAGGTGGGGCTGACGGTGGTGATGTGGTTGGCGTAAAACAGCCCGGCCTTCATGAACGAGAGCTGGCCGTGGAACTCCATGCCATGCACGTGGAAGGCGCGCCCGGGCAGGCCCAGGTCGCCAAAGTGCTCAGGGCCAAACACGCCCTGGTAGGCCAGGTTGTGCACGGTGTAGACCGAGGGCACGCGCGGGCCTTGCCCCTCATTCCACAGCGCCAGGCTGGCCGGGGCCAGCGCGGCATGCCAGTCATGGCTGTGCACCAACTGGGGGCGCCACTGTGCATCCAGCCCGTGCGCCACATGGGCGGCGGCCAGACCCAGCGCCGCAAAGCGCCGGTGGTTGTCGCCATAGGCCTGCTTGTTGGCATCTTCGTAGGGGTTGCCCGGCCGGTCGTACAGGCCGGGGGCGATGAGCACATAGGCACCCAGCGTGCGCCCCTCCCGCGCCAGCGCTGGCAGCGTGCCATAGACCACCTCCACCCGCTCGCCCCAGGGCATGGCAAAGCTGCCCACGGGCGTAGCCCCTTCCAGCCCTGCACAGATGGCCGGGAAGCCCGGCAGCATCACGCGCACATCACAGCCCGCCTCTTGCAGGGCGGCGGGCAGCGCGCCGGCAATGTCGGCCAGCCCTCCGGTTTTGAGCAGCGGAAAAATCTCGGCACTAACTTGCAAGATGCGCATGGGCTCTTTCTTCAAAATGACATTTACTCTTTCAGTGGCTGCGAGGAAGCGCCAACCCAGGGCATCCCGTGGAACCGGCTTTGCCGGGCCACCGGGTGCGCCCCCCTCCCGCCAAAGGCGAGAGAGGGGGAGACGCGCAGCGGCTCAGGGGGTGCTTAATTTCATCAGCATGTCCTTGGTGACCAGCACCACGCCATTTTCGGTGCGCTCAAAGCGTGCGGCGTCCGCCACCGGGTCTTCGCCGATCACCAGCCCCTCGGGCACGGTGCAGCCGCGGTCCACCACCACACGGCTCAGGCGGCAGCCGCGGCCAATGGTCACTTCCGGCAGCAGCACGGCCTGGTCAATCACGCAAAAGGAATGCACCCGAACACTGCTGAACAGCACCGAGTTGCTCACGATGGAGCCCGACACAATGCAGCCGCCCGACACCATGGTGTTGATGGCCTGGCCGTGCTTGCCATCGGCGTCCTGCACAAACTTGGCCGGCGGCAATTGGCGCTGGCTGGTCCAGATGGGCCAGTTGGTGTCGTAGATGTCGAGTTCGGGGGTGACGGACGCAAGATCCAGATTGGCTTCCCAGAACGCATCGATCGTGCCCACATCGCGCCAGTAAGGGACGGCATCGGGTGTGGACGACACGCAGGACATGGAGAACGGATGGGCAATCGCCCGCCCCTCGCGCACCACGCGCGGGATCACGTCCTTGCCAAAGTCGTGGCTGGAGTTGGGGTTGGCAATGTCGTCTTCCAACAGATCGTACAGGTACTTGGAATCGAAGATGTAAATCCCCATGCTGGCCAGCGACACGGCATCGTTGCCGGGCATGGGGGGCGGATCGGCCGGCTTCTCCACAAACTCGGTGATCTTGCGGGTACCGTCCACCGCCATCACGCCAAAAGCACTGGCTTCGGCACGTGGCACTTCGATGCAGCCCACGGTGCAGCCCGCACCGCTGTCCACGTGGTCCTTGAGCATCAACGAGTAGTCCATCTTGTAGACGTGGTCGCCGGCCAGCACCACCACGTACTCGGGCTTGCTGCTCTGGATGATGTCCAGGTTTTGATAGATGGCGTCGGCCGTTCCGCGGTACCAGTGTTCTTCGTCCACGCGCTGCTGGGCGGGCAGCAGGTCCACCATCTCGTTCAGTTCCGCACGCAAAAAGCTCCAGCCGCGCTGCAAGTGGCGCAACAGCGAGTGGGATTTGTACTGCGTGATCACGCCAATGCGGCGAATGCCCGAGTTCACGCAGTTGGACAGCGCAAAGTCGACGATGCGGAACTTGCCGCCAAAGTACACCGCGGGTTTGGCGCGGCGGTCAGTCAGTTGCTTGAGGCGTGAACCGCGGCCTCCGGCCAGCACCAAGGCAATGGTGCGGCGCACCAGCATGTGGGGCTGCATATGGCGCTCTTGCTGCACCAGGCTGCGTTGGGTCTCCGTTGTGTTCATGCTTGTCTCCTGTTCATTTTTAGTGGGGTCGTTCTGCAAAAAATCTCGAAATGGCTGCGGTCAGGTCATCACCGTGGGGCGGTCCATGCCGGTGAAGGCGCGCACCTTGGCCACCGCCTCGGCCAGCGCCACCAGCGGCTGCAAGGCCTCTTGGGCAGGCAAGTCCTGGCGGGCGGCGTCAGGTTCGTGGCGCTCTAGGTAAACGCGCAGCGTGGCGCCTTCGGTGCCGGTGCCGGAGAGGCGGAACACCACACGCGAGCCATCGGTCAGCACCACGCGCACGCCCTGCTTCTGGCTCACGCTGCCGTCCACGGGGTCGGTGTAGGCAAAGTCATCGGCAAACGCAATGGGCAGGCCAGCTACCGTGGTGCCACCCAGCGTGGGCAGGGCCGCGCGCAGCTCGCGCATCAGTGCGTCGGCCTTGTCGGTGGGAATAGCCTCGTAGTCGTGGCGCGAGTAGACGCAGCGGCCATGTTCCTTCCACAGCGCGCGCACCAGTTCCTCCACGGTCCGGCCCGTGGTGGCCACCAGGTTGAGCCAGAACAGCACGGCCCACAGGCCATCTTTTTCACGCACATGGCTGGAGCCGGTGCCGTAGCTTTCTTCGCCGCACAGCGTCACCTTGCCGGCATCCATCAGGTTGCCAAAAAACTTCCAGCCTGTAGGCGTTTCAAAGCACGGAATGCCCAGTGCCTTGGCCACACGGTCTACTGCAGTGCTGGTGGGCATGGAGCGCGCCACACCGGCCAGGCCGGCTTTGTAGCCAGGTACCTGGGTGGCATGTGCAGCCAGCACCGCCAAACTGTCGGACGGTGACACCACAAACTTGCGGCCCACCACCATGTTGCGGTCAGCATCGCCATCGCTGGCGGCGCCCATGTCGGGCGCATCGTCGGCAAACAGATGAGCGATCAGGTCTTCGGCGTTCACCGGGTTGGGGTCGGGGTGCAGGCCACCAAAGTCTTCCAGCGGTTCGGCATTCACCACCGTGCCTGCGGGTGCGCCCAGCTCACCTTCGAGCAGCGCCTTGGCATATGGGCCTCCGACGGCACACATGGCGTCATAGCGCAATCGGAAACCACCGGCAAACAATGTGCGAATGGCGGCGAAGTCAAACAGGCCGCGCATGACTTCTGCGTAGTCACTCACCGGGTCGATCACCGCAATCTCGGTGCCTTCCAGCCGGCTGGTGCCCAGCGCGTCCAGGCTGATGTCGGGCGTGTCGGTGGTGTGCAGCTGGCTGAGCTGCAGGGTGCGCGCGTAGACCGCATCGGTCACTTTCTCGGGTGCAGGGCCGCCATTGGCCACGTTGTACTTAATGCCAAAGTCGCCATCGGGCCCGCCGGGGTTGTGGCTAGCCGACAGCACGATGCCGCCGCTGGCGCCGTGCTTGCGGATCACCGCACTCACGGCTGGCGTGGACAGGATGCCGCCCTGCCCCACCAGCACGCGCGCATAACCCTTGGCGGCAGCCATGCGCAAAATGGTCTGGATGGCGACGCGGTTGTGGTAACGGCCATCCCCGCCGACCACCAGGGTCTGGCCTGCGGCGTCGGGCAACACGTCAAACAGCGCCTGGACAAAATTCTCCAGGTAGCGCGGCTGCTGGAACACAGTCACTTTTTTGCGCAGCCCCGAGGTACCGGGGCGCTGGCCGTCAAACGGCGTGGTGGGCAGAGTGATAAGAGGCATAGGTGTGTGACGTAGTTAAAGAGCGGTGGAAAGGCTGGCTGCGCTGGCCAGCATGAGGCTTTGGGCCGGCAACCACACCCGCGCGGGCAGAGGTAGATCGGGGCTGCTGCCGGTATCGGTGTCCAGGCGCAGCTGCCAGGCAGTGCCGGTAGGCGCTGGCGGTGGAACAAACTCCTGCGTCTGCGCCGTGGGGTTGCACAGCAGCAGACAGGCGGTGGCGCCCGGGGAGCCGGCGCTGAGCTGCAGCGCCAAGGCGTTGTCTTGCGGGTGGTGCCAGTCGGCATGCACCAGGGCCTGGCCCAGCGGGCCCCACCACTGTGCGATCGGGCCTGGGCTAGGCCCCGTGTCGTTGGCCCCGCGCCACCAGGCCCGACTTTGCAGCACTGGCAGTTCGTGGCGCAGGGCAATGGCCCGGGCCACAAAGGCCGTCAGCGCGGCATCGGCCTGGTCCCAGTGCAGCCAAGTGGTCGGGTTGTCCTGGCAGTAAGCATTGTTGTTGCCGCCCTGGCTGTGGCCGAGCTCGTCGCCCGCCAGCAACAAGGGCGTGCCCAATGACCACAGCAGGCTGGCCAACAGCACACGCTTTTGGCGCAGGCGCTGGGCCTGCACCAGCGGGTCGTCACTGTGGCCTTCCACGCCGTTGTTCACGCTCAGGTTATGGCCATGGCCATCGCGGTTGTGTTCGCCATTGGCTTCGTTGTGGCGCTGGGCGTAGCTCACCAGATCGGTCAGCGTGAAGCCATCGTGCGCGGTGACCAGGTTCACGCTGCTGTGGGCCGCGCGCAGCGTGGGGCTGAAGGCGTCGGCCGAACCCGCCAAGCGGTTCGCCAGGTCGGCCCGGGTGGCGTGGTGCTGCAGCCAAGCGCTGCGCTGGACATCACGAAACCGGTCATTCCATTCCAGCCACCCCACCGGAAACGCGCCCAACTGGTAACCACCGGGGCCGATGTCCCACGGCTCTGCCACCATCAACCGATCGCGCAACACCGGGTCTTGCGCCACCGCCATGAGGAACGGGGCATTGGCCTCGAAGCGGTGCTGGCGGTCCGCGCCTGCGCGTGCCAGCACGGGTGCGAGGTCGAAGCGAAAGCCGTCCACACCAAACTCCTGCACCCAGCCGCGCAGGCTGTCCATCACGGTGCGCAGCACCAGCGGGTGGCTCAGGTTCACACAGTTGCCGCAGCCGGTCCAGTTGGCATAGAGCGCGGGGTTGGTGCTGTCCAGGTGGTAGTAGGTGGCGTTGTCGATGCCACGCAGGCTCAGCGTGGGGCCCAGCTCGTCGGTCTCGCCCGTGTGGTTGTAGACCACGTCCAGAATCACCTCCAGCCCGGCCGCATGCAGCGCATCCACGAGCGCGCGGAATTCGCTGCGCGGGCTGGTGCCAGGGGTCCCGCTCCAATAGCGGTTCTCGGGCGCATTCCAGGCAATCGGGCTGTAGCCCCAGTAGTTGGACAAGCCCATGCGCAGTAGCCGCACCTCGTCGGCGCGGTGGGCCACGGGCATCAGGCTCACGGTGGTCACGCCCAGGCGCTGCAGATGCGCGATGGCGGCCGGGTGAGACAAGCCGGCGTAAGTGCCGCGCAGCGCCGCAGGCACTTCAGGGTGCAAGGCGGTAAATCCTTTGGTATGCAGCTCGTACAACACCCGCTGGGCGGAGGCCACCTGCACCCTGCCCTGCACCGGCGGCAAGTCGCGCACGACGCGAGCCTTGAGCGCGGTGGCGGCGTTGTCGCGCGCATCCGATTGGTTGGAGTTGCCGGGCACGTGGCCCACATGGATGTCGTCGCCGTCGTAGCGCCCCACCACCTCACGTGCCGCCGGGTCCAGCAGCAACTTGGCGGGGTTGAAACGTTGGCCCTGTGCGGGGCTCCAGGGGCCATGCACACGCCAGCCATAGACCAGGCCCACCTCGGCACCGGGCAAGAAACCATGCCACAGGCCATCGACCGGACCCAACATCACCAAGCGTTGCACCTCCCGCGTGGCGCTGGCGTCAAACAAGCACAACTCGACAGCCTGGGCGTTGGGCGCGGCCAGGCAAAAGTTCACCCCCTGGTCGCGCAGCTGCGCTCCGAGGGTGTGCGTTTGGCCGGGTTGCAAGGTCATGCCGACTGAATTCGCTGGATCGTTTAAGGGGTCACGCGGGTGAGCACAAGGCATGCCAATGGCGGCAGGGCCAGCACCACCGACTGCGCATGGTGGTGGGCCGCCACCGCATCGGTGCTCACCTCGCCATTGCCCACACCGCTGCCACCGTACACCACGTTGTCGGTGTTGATCAGCTCCCGCCAGGTGCCCATGACGGGCATGCCAATGCGGTAGCCATAGCGCGGCAAGGGCGTGAAGTTGCACACCACCACGACGCATTCGCCCGCCAGGCCATAACGCACAAAGGCCACCACCGACTGAGCCGCATCCTCATGGGCAATCCATGCAAACCCGCCACTCTGCACGTCCTGCTGGTGCAGCGCGGGGAATGCCTTGTACACGCGGTTCAGGTCGCGCACCAGGCGCTGCACGCCTTGGTGGGCGGGTTGCTGTTCCAGCGACCAGGAGAGTTCGGACCCATCGGCCCATTCAGTCGGCTGGGCCAGCTCACCGCCCATGAACAGCAGCTTCTTGCCCGGGTAGGCCCACATGAAGCCGTAGAGCGCGCGCAGGTTGGCAAAGCGCTGCCAGTCGTCCCCCGGCATCTTGCCCAAGAGCGAGCCCTTGCCGTGCACCACCTCGTCGTGCGAGAGCGGCAGCACAAAGTTTTCGGTGAAGGCGTACATCAGCCCGAAGGTGAGCTGGTTGTGGTGGTGCAGGCGGTGCACCGGATCCAGTGACGCGTACTTCAGCGTGTCGTGCATCCAGCCCATGTTCCACTTGTAGTGAAAGCCCAGGCCGCCGCTTTGCAGGTCTGCGCTGGGCGGGCGGCTCACGCCGGGGAAGGCGGTGGACTCTTCGGCCAGCGTGATGGCGCCGGGCCGCTCGGTGCCCACGGTGTGGTTCATACGGCGCAGAAACTCGATCGCCTCCAGGTTCTCGCGCCCGCCATGCTTGTTGGGAATCCACTGGCCTTCCTCGCGGCTGTAGTCGCGGTACAGCATGGAGGCCACGGCGTCCACGCGCAGGCCGTCAATGCCATAGCGCTCCAGCCAGTACAACGCATTGCCGACCAGAAAGTTGCGCACCTCGGTACGGCCGAAGTTGTAGATCAGCGTGTTCCAGTCCTGGTGGAAGCCTTCCTTGGGGTCCGCGTATTCGTACAGGTGGGTGCCATCAAACTCGGCCAGGCCGTGCGCGTCGCTCGGGAAATGCGCGGGCACCCAATCCAAAATTACCCCCAGGCCAGCAGCATGTGCAGCGTCCACAAAAAACTTGAAGTCTTCGGGCGAGCCAAAGCGCGAGGTGGGCGCAAACAGGCCCAGCGGCTGGTAGCCCCAGGAACCGTCAAACGGGTGCTCGCTGACCGGCAGCAGCTCCAGGTGGGTGAAGCCCATTTCTTTGGCGTAAGGCACCAGGGTTTCGGCCAGCTCGCGGTAGCTGAGCCAGCGCCAGCCCTCGGCCTTGCGCCAGGAGCCCAGGTGCACCTCGTAAATGCTGATGGGCTTGTCGAACGCGTTGGCGGCGGCGCGGTCGGCCCGCATGGGCAGGCGTGGTGGCAACGGATAGACCATGCTGGCGGTATCGGGCCGTAGCTGGGCATGGAAGGCAAAGGGGTCGGCCTTGACGGCGATCTGGCCCTGCGCGCCCAGGATTTCAAACTTGTAGAGGTCGCCCTGGGCGACGTCGGGGATAAAGATTTCCCAGACACCGCACTCGCGCCGAAAACGCATGGGGTGGCGCCGGCCGTCCCACTGGTTGAACGAGCCCACCACCGAGACGCGGCGGGCATTCGGTGCCCACACGGCAAAACTGGCACCCGACACGCCGTTGATGCAGACCAGGTGCGCGCCCAGGCATTCAAACGGGCGCTGGTGCGTGCCTTCGGCCAACAGCCACAGATCCAGGTCTTGCAGCACCAGGGGAAAACGGTAGGGATCTTCGAGCAACTGCGTGGGGCCTGCGGCCCACTGCACGCGCAGTTGGTAGGCAAACGCGGTGGACTCGGCCAGCACGGCACCAAACACATCCGTATCCACAAGGCGCGCCAGCGGGGCGCGGACCAAACCCGTAGCCCTGTCGATCAGCTCCACCTGCCCAGCACCGGGCAACAGCGCATGCACCGCCAGGCCATCGGGGCGGATATGCATGCCCAGCACGCTAAAAGGATCGGTGTGCTCTGCCCGCATCAGGGCGGACAGATCGTGGTCTTGAAGCGTCATGGTATGGGGTGCGCCAACATCCCGGATGCCAGCGTTTGTCTCTTGTTGACGAACAGCTTAGTACATTATCAAGGGAGTTTATTTAGTCAAAACCCTTGGGCAAACTCCAGAAGTCAATTTGTAACCCGTTTTGTCGGAAGTTACCGACATTCGCGCAAGAGGGTATCGCGCGACAGTGACAGGCGTATCAACGCTCATGCACCTTGCGCGCCAGTTTGCGCATGCGTTCATGCAACGTTATTTGTGCGTCATTGCAAGCAGCTGTGTCCAGCGGCTTGCCATCCACCCAGACGCGACCGGCCAAGCTGCGCTGCGCGGGTTTGTTGTCCTGGCAAATCGATGGCTGCGGTGCCGCGGGTGCAGAGGCCGCCAAGTCCAGCGACTCCTTGCGCAGGCGCTGCATTCTTTGTGCATCTGACACGTAGTTGCGCTCCAGGTGCACGACTTCGAGACGCTCCACGCCCTGTGCATCGCGCACCAAACGGCAACGGCCGTAGTCGCGCGGCAAGGCCAGGCGCAACAACAGCCGGCTGCTGCGGTTCAAAACCTGCCCATCAATTAACGTAAAGCTGCGCTTGTCCTGGTCAAACACATAAATGGAGTACAAGCCGGTTTGCGGGTTCTGCTCAGCAATGTCCACATAGCCGTTGCGCAGGGATCGCACCTCTTCTGGCGCCTGGTAGTGCTCGGTCTTGGTGGCCGTGC
Source organism: Rhodoferax sp. XS2R6 (assembly GCF_056521365.1). Lineage (NCBI taxonomy): Bacteria > Pseudomonadati > Pseudomonadota > Betaproteobacteria > Burkholderiales > Comamonadaceae > Rhodoferax > Rhodoferax sp. XS2R6. The sequence continues at coordinate 1,045,497 of NZ_JBWMAY010000002.1, forward strand.
AGCGCTCCATCAAACTCTCCAGCGTGCTGGCTTCGTACTGCTGGAGTGCCTGTTGGCTGTTGTTGAACTGCACAGGCGGCTGTGCAAACACAGCACCATGGACTAGCAAGAAGACTGCGAATCGCGTGATTACCCTGATCATTTTTGTAATAAAGCCGTGCAATTTGTTGAGAGAATGGCGTCGGCATTTTGTTGCCACTCCATAACAATAGCTTAGCGCCTTCCCGGCAGCGGCAGCCCTCGCTTTCTTGTTCATTGCACTTTACTGTCACACCACCATGAAAACATCGATCCAGTTTCCACAATCCTCCTCAGGCGCCTATGTGGGCGCGACCTTTGCCTGCCTGGGCCTGGGCACCGCCGGTTTTTTGTTGGGCTTGTGGAATGCTGAAATGCAGCTGAACGAAAAAGGCTACTACTTCACGCTGTTGGCCTTTGGTCTGTTTGCCGCGGTCTCGCTGCAAAAATGCGTGCGCGACAAACTTGAAGGGATTCCGGTGTCGGGCGCCTACTACGGCATCTGCTACGGCGCCGTGGGCCTGTCGCTGCTCTTGCTGGCCACGGGGCTGTGGAACGCCACGCTGCTGTTGTCCGAAAAAGGCTACTACGCCATGTCCTTTGTGTTGGCACTCTACAGCGCCGTCACCGTGCAAAAGAATGTGCGCGACAAAAAGGACCAGGGCGCTGGCGAAAGCCGCGTAATGGAATAAACAGGGCAGCCTGAGCCGCCCTCAGCGCGGCTTGCGGCCCAGCTTGGCGCTGGGTTTGGCGGCGCCGGTCACCCGCGGGGGCAGCCCGGTGTGCTGGGTCAAGATGCGCCCCTTCACCGGTTCGGCAGCTTTGACCGGTGCCGCCGTCGAATTTTTCTTGCGTGCGCTCTGGTAACCCCCATCGCCCAGCGGCTGGAAGGTGGGAATCAGGTGGTGCTTGCCGTTGCCGACCAAATCGGCACGGCCCATGGTCTTGAGTGCTTCGCGCAACAGCGGCCAGTTGTTAGGGTCGTGGTAACGCAAAAACGCCTTGTGCAGGCGGCGGCGCTTTTCACCACGCACGATGTCCACCGTTTCGTCGTCACTCTGCGCCGTGCGGTGCACACGTTTGAGCGTGTTGCGCCCGGAGTGGTACATCGCCGTGGCCGTGGCCATGGGGCTGGGGTAGAAAGTCTGCACCTGGTCGGCGCGAAAGCCATTCTTCTTGAGCCAGATGGCCAGATTCATCATGTCTTCATCGGTCGTACCCGGGTGGGCGGCGATGAAGTAGGGAATCAGGAACTGCTTCTTGCCTGCTTCGGCACTGAACTTCTCGAACAGGGTCTTGAACTTGTCATAAGAACCGATGCCCGGCTTCATCATCTTGGTCAGCGGCCCTTGCTCGGTGTGCTCGGGCGCAATCTTCAGGTAGCCGCCCACGTGGTGCTGCACCAGTTCTTTCACGTACTCGGGGCTCTTGACGGCCAGGTCGTAGCGCAGGCCGGAGCCGATCAATATCTTCTTGATGCCCTTGAGCGCGCGCGCGCGGCGGTAGATCTTGATCAGCGGGTCGTGGTTGGTGCCCAGGTTGGAACAGATGCCGGGGTAAACACAGCTGGGCTTGCGGCAGGCGGCTTCGATCTCGGGGGTTTTGCAGCCCAGGCGGTACATATTGGCCGTGGGGCCGCCCAGGTCGGAAATGGTGCCGGTGAAGCCCTTGACCTTGTCGCGGATGTCTTCCACCTCTTTGATGATGGATTCTTCGGAGCGGCTCTGGATGATGCGGCCCTCGTGCTCGGTGATGGAGCAGAAGGTGCAACCGCCAAAACAGCCGCGCATGATGTTGACCGAGAAGCGGATCATTTCCCAGGCTGGGATCTTGGTCGCTCCGTCATGGCTGCCGTTTTCATCGGCGTAGCTGGGGTGCGGACTGCGCGCGTACGGCAAGTCAAACACCAGGTCCATCTCGGCGGTGGTCAGCGGGATGGGGGGCGGGTTGATCCAGACGTCACGCGCCGTGGTGCCTTCGCCGTGCGCTTGCACCAGTGCGCGGGCGTTACCAGGGTTGGTCTCCAGGTGCAACACGCGGTTGGCGTGGGCGTAGAGGATGGGATCGCTCTTGACCTGTTCGTAACTGGGCAAACGGATGACCGAACGGTCACGCGGCGGCACCTTGATCTTGCCCTTGGTACTGGCCAACGCGGGGTTGGCAAAGAAAGTCAGCGGTGCGATGGCCGCGTTGACCTCAGGTTTTGAGTCCTTTTGGCCTCCAGCCCCCGTGGAATCTGCGCGAACAGCTCCTGAATTAATAGCACCACCAGCCTCCGCAGCTTGGGCAACCGCCTTGGCTTCGTCTTCTTTGGCGCAAGTTGCACCCTGCTCTGCCGCCTGCTCGCTGGTGGTCATGTAGGGGTTGACGTGGGCCTCCACGCGGCCGGGCTCGTCCACAGTGGTGGACGTAATCTCAAACCAGCCCTTGCCGCTTTCATCGTCCGGGCGGCGCACAAAAGCGGTGCCGCGCACGTCGGTGATGTGCTCCACCGGTTCTTTGGCGGCCAGACGGTGGGCGATTTCCACAATCGCGCGCTCGGCGTTGCCGTACAGCAGCAGGTCGCACTTGGCGTCCACCACCACGCTGCGGCGCACCTTGTCGCTCCAGTAGTCGTAATGGGCAATGCGGCGCAAAGAGCCTTCGATGCCACCCAAGATGATGGGCACATCTTTAAACGCTTCGCGGCAGCGCTGGCTGTAGACGATGGCGGCGCGGTCGGGGCGCTTACCGCCTATGTCGCCGGGGGTGTAGGCGTCGTCACTGCGGATCTTGCGGTCTGCGGTGTAGCGGTTGATCATGGAATCCATGTTGCCGCTGGTCACACCCCAGAACAGGTTGGGCTTACCCAAGGCCTTGAAGGCCTCGGCGCTAGACCAGTCGGGCTGGGCAATGATGCCGACGCGGAAGCCTTGGGCTTCGAGCATGCGGCCGATCACGGCCATGCCGAAGCTGGGGTGGTCCACATAGGCGTCACCCGTCACAAGAATGATGTCGCAGCTGTCCCAGCCCAGCACATCCATCTCTTTGCGGCTCATCGGCAAAAACTTGGCCGTGCCAAAACGGGCCGCCCAGTACTTGCGGTAGCTGGACAGCGGCTTGGCGGCGCGCGCGAAAAAGGAGACGTCGACTGGGGCGTTCATGGGGATCCGGGGGGTAACCCTAGAGTGTAAGGTTTTGCGCGTGTCAGCGCAGCTTTTAGGGACAAGCGGGGCGCCAGCACCGAAGCGCAATCGGAATTTTGTGCGCCGTTCGCCAGCGGAAAGCGCCAAATGCCCACATTTCCACGGTAAAAACCCCAATGCACTGGTGTGGGGCGGCATCAAATTTGCTCTGCTTAGCCCGTAGAATGATTTTTCTTACATTTTCAAACCGCCGGGGATGCGTCTCCGGTATTTCAAAGGATCTATCCATGAAGAAACTCCTGCTGGCACTGGCAGTGACCTCCGTTTTGGCGGCCTGCGGCAAAAAAGAAGAAGCCGCTCCCGCAGCCCCTGCTGCGCCTGCATCGGCCCCAGCTGCTGCTGCACCCGCGCCTGAAGTGGGTCCCCTCAAAGTCGCGATTGACCCGACTTACGAACCCTTCACCTTCAAGTCTGCCGATGGCACCCCTACCGGCTTTGACGTGGATGTTGCCAACGCCCTGTGCGAGCAGATCAAGCGCAAGTGCGAGTTTGTGGAACAAGTCTGGGACAGCATGATCCCCGGCCTGAACGCCAAGAAGTACGACGTCATCATTTCCTCCATGTCCGCTACTGATGAGCGCAAGAAGGAAATTGACTTTACCGACAAGTACTACCAAACCCCCAGCCGCATCGTGCTGAAAAAGGGCACCAAGTTCACAGACCTGGCTTCCTTGAAGGGCAAAAAAATCGGCGTTCTCAAGGGCAGCACCCAAGAAAAATACGCCATGGACAACCTCAAGCCCGTTGGCGTGGTGGTGAACTCCTACGAAGCGCAAGACCAGGTTTACCTGGACATCAAGTCCGGCCGTCTGGACGGTACCGTGGCAGACTTCCTGGAAGTGACCGGCGGTTTTCTCAGCAAGCCTGAAGGCGCCAAGTACGAATTCGTCGGCCCCGTGCTGAGCGATGTCAAGTATTTCGCAGGTGCAGCTGTTGCACTGCGCAAAGGCGAAGACAAACTCAAAGGCGAGCTGAACGAAGCCATCAAGACCATCCGCTCCAACGGTACTTACAAGACCCTGAACGACAAGTACTTTGCCAAGTACAGCATCGACGTTTACGGCGAATAATCTTGTAACAGCTCAACACAACGGGGCGCATGATGGCGCCCCGTTGTGTTAATTGCCCAAGCCTCTCATGAATGCTTATTACGTCGCCATCCTGCAAGGCTCAGTCCTCACAGTCGGCGTCTCACTCTGCGCACTGCTGGTCGCCATTATTTTGGGCCTGCTGGGTGCAAGTGCCAAACTTTCGGGCCGCCCGGTGCTGGGATCCGTGGCTGCGACCTACACCACCGTCATCCGTGGCGTCCCCGACCTGGTGGTCATGTTGCTGGTCTTTTATGGCGGCACCATCGGACTGAATCACCTGCTGGAACTCGCTGGCAGCAAAGCCACCGTTGACATCAACCCTTTTCTGGCCGGCGTCCTCACGCTCGGCTTTATTTATGGTGCCTACATGACGGAAACCTTCCGCGGCGCCATCCTCTCCATTCCCAAAGGCCAAATGGAAGCTGCCGTGGCCTATGGCATGCACCCGCTCCAAGCCTTTGTGCGCATCACTTTGCCGCAGATGGTGCGCTACGCCCTGCCCGGCTTCACCAATAACTGGCTGGTGCTGATCAAGTCCACCGCGCTGGTCAGCCTGATTGGCCTCAAGGAAATGACCTACCTCTCCAAACAAGCCAGCGCCGCCACCCGCTCGCCGTTTGCGTTTTTCCTGTTCACCGCAGCCTTGTTTCTGATTTACACCACCATCTCCCTGTACGCGCTGCGCAAGCTCAATGCGCGCTACAGCCTGGGTGCAAAGCGGGGTGAGTTATGAAATGGCATGTGATTTTTGAGCCCCAGAACCTGGAGCTTTACGCCACCGGCATCCTCACCACGCTGGGGCTGTTGTTCTCATCCTTGGGCATTGGCGCTGTGCTGGCGCTAATTTTTGCCCTGCTGCTGACCGGCCCCTGGGCGCCGCTGCGCTGGATCGTCGGGGCCTATACCTACGTGATCCGCGGCACGCCGCTGCTGATTCAGGTCTACCTGATTTATTACGGCCTGGGCCAATTGGAGTGGATCCAGGCGCGCTGGGACGACGTTTGGCCCTGGACCCATTTCAAGGAACCCTTCTTCTGCGCGCTGCTGGCCTTCAGCCTCAACACCGCGGGTTACACCGCCGAGATGCTGGCCGGTGCGATTCGCGAGACCTCGGCTGGCGAGATCGAATCGGCCCAGGCCTATGGCATGAGCCGCTTCCAGGTCATGCGCCACATCGTGCTGCCCAGCGCACTGCGCCGCACCCTGCCAGCCTACAGCAACGAGGTGGTCATGATGCTGCAAAGTACCAGCCTGGCCAGTGCCGTGCCCAGCATGCTGGACGTCACGGCGGCGGCCAGCCGCGTCTACTCCGACTACTACCTGCCCTTTGAAGCCTACATTGCCGCGGCTGCCATTTACCTGGTGGCATCGTTCTGCCTGATTGGCATGTTCCGGTTGGCGGAGAAACAATTCCTGGCCTACCTCGCGCCCCGCAAGCACTGAACCGCCATGCAACGCATTGACCACCCTCTGCTCTCCAACAGCCTAGGCAGCCACCGCAGCCTGAGCAGCTTCCATTACGGCACGCCGGGCCACGGCCCCAAGGTTTACATCCAAGCCAGCCTGCATGCCGAAGAACTGCCCGGCATGCTGGTAGCCCACCACCTGCGCGCCCTGCTGGACACGGCCGATGCAGCAGGTCAGATCCTCGGCGAGGTGATCCTGGTGCCCGTGGCCAACCCGATTGGTCTGGCCCAGCGGGTCGATCACAAACCCATGGGGCGGTTTGAGCTGGCCAGCAGCGAAAACTTCAACCGCCACTACCCCGATCTAGCCAAGGCCGTGTTGCCCAACGTACAACGCCAAATGGGCCCGGACCCCGCGGCCAACGTGGCCACGGTGCGCCGTGCTATGGGCGACTACCTACGTCAATGGCAACCGGAGACTGAGCTGCAGAGCCTGCGCCGCAGCCTGCTCACGCTGGCGCACGACGCGGACTACGTGATCGACCTGCACTGCGACTGCGAAGGTGTTCTGCACTTCTACACCGAAGAACCGTGCTGGCCGCAACTCGCGCCGCTGGCGCATTTGCTCAAGGCACGCGCAGTGCTGCTGGCCAAAAACTCAGGCGGCGGACCGTTTGACGAATGCCTGTCCGGCGCTTGGTGGCAACTGGCGGAGGCCCTGCAAGCGGCGGGACTCTCCGCCCCCCTGCCGCAGGGCTGCAACAGCACCACCGTAGAACTGCGTGGTGAGGCCGATGTAACCCATGCCTGCGCGCAAGAAGACGCGCAGGCCGTGTGGGCCTTTTTGCAGCACATCCAGGCCCTGGGCTGCGCGCAGCCTCCCGTAATTCCGGCCGCCCTGTGCCCGGCCACGCCTCTGGCGGGCTCCGAGACCCTGCGCACCCCGGTGCCCGGTGTGGTGGTTTACGTCGCCGATGTGGGCCAGCGCCTGCAAATGGGCGATCTGGTGGCCGAAGTGATTGACCCGATTGCCAACACCACCCACCGCGTGGTGGCCAGTGTGGATGGGGTGCTGTACGCCCGCGTGCGTGACCGTTATGCCCTCTCTGGCGCCGAAATCGGCAAGATTGCCGGAGCCACCCCCTTCCGAACCGGAGAGCTGCTGGGCGCCTGAGCCCGCAGCACCACCCCTTACGCGCCCACCTGTCTGCACCATGACTACCAAGCCCCTCAAACTCCAGGTCGAAAACATCCACAAACGTTTTGGCAGCAACGAAGTGCTCAAAGGCGTTTCGTTGTCGGCCCATGCGGGTGATGTGATCAGCATCATCGGCAGCTCCGGCTCCGGCAAAAGCACTTTTCTGCGCTGCATCAACATGCTGGAAAAACCCCACCAGGGACGTATCCACGTGGCGGGTGAAGAGCTGAAACTGGTGGCTGCCTCCAACGGCGAGCTGTCGGCCCAAGACCCCAAACAACTGCAACGCCTGCGCACCAAACTGGCCATGGTGTTCCAGCACTTCAACCTCTGGGCCCACATGACGGTGCTGCAAAACATCATCGAAGTGCCGGTGCATGTGCTGGGCATTCCCAAAGACCTGGCGGTGGACACCGCACGCAAGTACCTCACCAAGGTAGGCCTGTCTGGCGTGGAAGACCGCTACCCCGCCCACATGAGCGGTGGCCAGCAACAGCGCGTGGCGATTGCCCGCGCTTTGGCGGTGGAGCCGGAGGTGATGCTGTTTGACGAACCCACCAGCGCGCTGGACCCCGAACTGGTGTCTGAGGTGCTCAAGGTCATGAAAAACCTGGCGCAAGAAGGCCGCACCATGGTGGTGGTGACCCACGAAATGGGCTTTGCCCGCGAGGTGGCCAACCACCTGGTGTTTTTGCACAAAGGCTTGGTGGAAGAAGAAGGCCACCCCGCCGAAGTACTGGCCCACCCCAAGAGTGAACGCCTGGCCCAGTTCCTGTCGGGCAGCCTAAAGTAAACCACGGGCCACCGCCCATGCCCACCCGCGCAACCTCCAGCCTGTTTGAGCAGTTGCCCATTGGGGCCTACCGCTCGCGGGTGAATGGGCAGTTGCTGCAGGTGAATGCCGCATTTTTGCGGCTCAATGGCTACCGAAGCCAAGAGGAGATGCAGGCCGACCCCGCGGCCCACCGCAACCCCTATCTCCAGCCTCAGCGGCGTGAACGTTTTGCCGAGCTGATGCGTGAGCATGGGCAAGTGACCAACTTTGTGTCAGAGATGGTCCGCCTCAAGACTGGCCAACCCATGTGGGTGCGCGAACACGCCCACGTGATGCGCGATGAACACGGCGAAGTACTGTTTTACGAAGGTACCGTGGAGGACGTCACGCCTGAGCGCGCCTCGCGCGCCGCACTGCGCAAGAGCGAAGCCCTGCTACGCAACGTGCTGCAGACCATTCCCGATCAGGTTTGGCTCAAAGACATTGACGGGGTGTACCTGACATGTAATGAGTCATTCGCCACCAAGGTGGGCATACGCCCCGGAGACATCATCGGCACCCGTGACGCCCACTGGGTGGAAGAGTCCGTGGCAGCCAGTTTTCTGGCTTCCGACCGTTGGGCTATCCAGGCTGGCAAGTCCGTCACCTTTGAAGAAAGCAGCCCCACCAGCATCAATCCCCAGGGCGAGCTGTTTGAAGTCACCAAAACCCCCATGCGGGATTCCGATGGCAACATCATTGGTGTGTTGGGTATGTCACGCAACATCCAGGAGCGCAAAGTGGCAGAAGCCCTGTTACGTGACACCACCGAACAGCTGGAGCTGGCCATCATGGGCGCAGACTTGGGCCGCTGGGACCACGACCTCACCAGCGAGCGCGGTTACTACCTGGACGAACGCGCCTGCCAGATGCTGGGGCGTAACCCGCAAGAAAGTGAGCTGGCCCGCGCCTGGGGCCACCTGGTCCACCCCGATGACCTTCCCTCGGCCATGCAGGCCATGCGTGCCCACCTGACGGGTGCATCACCCGCCTACCAGGCCGAGTACCGTGCGCGCCACACCGATGGTCGCTGGATGTGGCTCAGCAGCCGGGGCAAAGTGGTGCAGTTCAGCAAAGATGGGGCACCCCAGCGCATGGTGGGCACGCTGATGGACATCTCCGGGCGCAAACAAGCCGAAGCCCAGCTGTACGCCACCCAAGCGGAGCTGGAGGCCACCCTCAAGGCCCTGCCCGACCTGCTGTTCGAATTCAGCGCCGACGGCCACTACCGTGCGGTGCACAGCCAAAACACCGGCCTTCTGGACCGCCCACCCCAGGTGCTGCTGGGTCGCTTGATCACCGAAATGTTGCCCAAGGAAGCCGCGGACACCTGCATGGCCGCGCTGCGCGAGGCTCAGGCCAGCGGCCGCTCCAACGGCCAGCAATACAGCCTGGAGCTGCCGGCAGGCAAACTGTGGTTTGAGCTCTCGGTGGTACGCAAGCCCACGGTGCCGGGGGAAGAAGAACGTTTTATTGCCATTGCCCGCGACATCAGCGAACGCAAAAGCGCTGAGGAGGCGATTCGCCACCTGGCTTTTCACGACACGCTGACGGGCCTGCCCAACCGCCGCCTGCTGACCGACCGCCTGCAGCAGGCCATGGGCACCAGCCAGCGCAAAGGTGAACACGGCGCGCTGATGTTTCTGGATCTGGACCAGTTCAAACAGCTCAACGACACCTACGGCCACGACGTGGGCGACCTGTTGCTGCAAGAGGTGGCGCGGCGCCTGCAACAAAGCATCCGCGCTGTGGATACCGTGGCCCGCCTGGGTGGCGACGAGTTTGTGGTGCTGATCCAGGACCTGAGTGCCGACATTGACGAAGCCAGCATGCACGCCACGACCGTAGGCCACAAAATTCTGGCGAGCCTGAACGACCCCTATGTGCTCAACCAGCGGCCGCACGCCACCACACCCAGCATCGGCATTACACTGTTCAAAGGCGAAGACATTGCGCCCAATGAGCTCCTGAAACAAGCCGACACCGCCATGTACCAGGCCAAGGCCAATGGCAGAAACACCCTGTGTTTCTTTAAACCGTAAAAAGCCCATGTTGAATTTTCTGCCCGCGCCCCTGCTGGGGGCACTTGCATTTGCCCTGTTGCTGCTCAACATCCTGTTCTGGGTGCCGCTGCTGCTGTGTTTTGCTGCCATCAAGCTGGTGCTGCCCTTCAAGGCCGTACGCATGGCCATTGACCCGGTACTGCTGTTCATTGCCGAGGGCTGGATCAGCTGCAACAGTGGCTGGATGGCACTGACCCAACGCACCACTTGGGACGTGCAGGGCCTGGACGGGCTGGACCGCGACAGCTGGTACATGGTGAGCAGCAACCACCAGTCCTGGGTGGACATCTTTGCGCTGCAGCACCTGCTGAACCGCCGCATCCCACTGCTCAAGTTTTTTCTCAAGCAGCAGCTCATCTGGGTGCCCATCATGGGCCTGGCCTGGTGGGCGCTGGAGTTTCCGTTCATGCGTCGGCACAGCGAGGCGTACCTGAAGAAACACCCCGAGATGCGTGGCAAGGACCAGGAGACCACCCGCAAGGCCTGCGAGAAGTTTTCGCTCATCCCCACCAGCGTGATGAACTTTCTGGAAGGCACCCGTTTCACCGCGGCCAAACATGCCAAGCAGCAGTCGCCCTACCAATACCTGCTCAAACCCAAGGCCGGTGGTTTGGCGCTGGCGCTGCAGGCCATGGGTGACAAGTTCCAGTCCATTCTGGATGTGACGATTTATTACCCCGCAGGCGTGCCCACGTTCTGGGGCTTTTTGTGTGGCAAGGTTCCCCGCGTGGTGGTGCGTGTGCGCGCCATTCCCGTGCCTCCTGAATTGCTGGGTGGCGACTACGGGCAAGACCCCGAATTCCGCGCCGCCTTCTCGGCCTGGGTGGCCGAACTCTGGCGTGCCAAAGATGCCCAACTGGCGGCCCTGCGCCAAGCCGACACCTCCTCGTCATCTGTGCGCGGCTAAGCCGCGTACCCACTCCCCATCTGCCGTGCCTTTTTTTACCCGTCCGCGTACCGTTTTTTTACTTGCCAGCCTGTGTTGCCTACTCTGGGGCAGTGCCTACCCGGCCATCAAACAGGGCTATGCGCTGCTAGAAATTGGCCGCAGTGACCTGGCCGCACAAATGCTGTTTGCCGGCTACCGCTTTGTCGGCGCCGGGCTGTTGCTGCTGGTGTTTGCCAAGCTCTCGGGCAAATCGCTGGCCCTGCAGCGTGCCCAGACCGGGCAGATGGTGCTGCTGGGCGTGCTGCAAACCACGCTGCAGTACATCTTTTTCTACATCGGCCTGGCGCACACCACCGGGGTCAAGGCGTCCATCCTCAATGCCTCGGGCGTGTTCTTCAGCGTGCTGCTGGCGCATTTTGTGTACCACAACGACACCCTGACCTGGCGCAAGCTGATGGGTTGCGCGCTGGGTTTTGCGGGGGTGCTGGCGGTCAACCTCGGCGGGTTGCTGGGCGGTGCGGCTATCGACGGTGAGTTCACGCTGCTGGGCGAAGGGTTTATTGTGCTGGCGGCGCTAGTGCTATCGGCGGCGTCTCTGTATGGCAAACGTCTCTCCCAGGGCATGGACTCGGTGGTCATGACCGGCTACCAGCTCGGTATCGGCGGTGTGGTCTTGGTGCTCATCGGTTGGGTGGCGGGCGGGCAGATTGCTGCGTTCACCTCGGCGCCCAGCCTGCTGCTGGTCTATATGGCCCTGCTGTCGGCCGTGGCGTTTGCACTGTGGGGCGTGTTACTCAAATACAACCGGGTCAGCATCGTGGCGGTGTACAGCTTTCTGGTGCCTGTGTTTGGCGCCTGCCTGTCGGCGCTGTTTTTGGGCGAATCGCTGCTGGAGTGGAAATACCTCGTGGCCTTGCTGCTGGTCAGCGTGGGTATTTGGTGGGTTACACAAGAAAAGTAGCCACCGCGCACATGGATATTGCGCAAGCAGCTACTAAATTCATAGCATACTGACTCAGCGCTGCTGGGTCTTCCCGGTATCGTCGGACAGCACAATCTCCACGCGGCGGTTCAGCTGGCGGTTGGATGCGGTGTCATTGGCCGCCACCGGGTACGACTCCCCGTAACCGCGCACGCTGATGCGTTCGCTGCCAATCCCCATCTGCAGCAGCGCCTCACGCACCGTCATGCCACGGCGCTCCGAGAGCTGCTGGTTGTAGGCATCGGCGCCAGTGCTGTCGGTAAAACCTTCCACCAGCACATTGCGGCTGGGGTTTTGCTGTAATACATCGGCCAGCTTTTGTGCACTGCGCGTACCGCCGGCGGTCAGGCTGGCCTTGTCGCTGCCAAACAGCACGTCGCCCAGGGTAATCACCATGCCACGTTCGGTCTTCTTGGCGGACAGGTCCGCCAGTTGGCTCTCCAGCCGTGCGGCGCGGAGCTGTGCATCCAGCGTAGCCTGACGGGATGCATCGGCTGTGCGTTGGGCATCGGCTGCCTGGCGCTGCGCCGCTTCTGCGTTGGCGTTGGCATGGTTGGCTTCATTGGTGCGTTGGGTCAATTGCATCTGGTCGCGCTCCCGGGCGGTGCGGGCCATATCGGCCTCGGCGGTTTTTTGTTTCACTACCTCTTGCGTGAGGGCGATTTTTTGCTGGGCCACGTAGGCCAGCTGGTCCACCTTCTCGGGGCTGGCGCTCTGCACTGCTGCAATGTTGGCCTGCTGCATGGCGTCGCTAGCCAGTTTCATTTCCAGCGCGGCGTAGTTGCCCACATCGGGGTTCCGCTGGGCCTGGGCGTAATCGTTGCGGGCACTTTCCAGCAGCGTGGTGCTGGTGGGGGCCGACGCACAAGCGCCCAACAACACGGCAATGGCCAGAGCGGCAGGGGTCAGGTAGAGGTGTTTCATGGGGTGTTCCTTAAAAAGTGGGGGGGGGGAAAGTCGTGGAGTGGTGTGCAGCGGCGCGTTACTTAACCGCGTTGGCGCGGTCCAGCTCCTCGCGCAGCACACGGATGTCGTCTTGCAGCGCATCGGCCACCGCCTGCGCTTTGGCCGACTTGGCCTTGCTTTGTGCCAGCTTGGCGTCGGCCTGGGCCTGGGTGGCCAGATCAGTGGCGCCCTTGTAGTCGCGTGCCGCCATGGCCTTGTTGGCCAGGGTCAGCTTCTCGCGTGCCGCCGCCATCTCCACGGGGGCGAACTGCAGACCATCGGCACCGGCAGCGTTGTCTACCGCCTCTTTGGACACGGCAACGTTGGCCGTGGCGTCGGTTTGCGTGCGGGTGGCGCAGCCCGCGCTGGCCAGAACGACTAGGGCGCAGACCAGCAACAGGCGGGGCATGGGGTGGTGTTTCATCTTCTTCTCTCCGGTAAACCAGGGACCGGTGGTCCCTTTATTGGTAATTGGCAATCCCGTCGGTCGACAGGGCGTGGGTGACGTGTTGGGGCACCACCAGCACGCCTTGGGCGTTGGGGATGGCCTGGATCTGCATGACCGGGGCGGCACCTTGCACCCCCCCAAACATGGTTGCAAACGCGGCATCGGCCGCATCCCGCCCGGTGGCAAAACGCACAAACCCCATGGGGATGGCCGTGCCCGATGGGTCGAACAGGTACCAGCGGTTGCCCACAAAAGCCTCCACATAGGCATGGAAGTCTGTCGGGCCCAGCGCCGGGTCGGCGCCGTAGTCAATGCCGGTGGCAAACCGTGCCGGGATGTTGACGCCACGGCACAGCGCAATCATCAGGTGGGCAAAGTCACGGCACACGCCCACTTCGTCCACCAAGGTGTCCAGCGCCGTGGTGTTGCCGTTGGACGTGTTGCAGCGAAACGCCACGCGCTGGGTGACCCAGTTGCTGATGGCCTGCACCCGGGTGTAACCCTGCGGCAGGTGGCCAAACTCTTTCACCGCCAGGCGGTGCAAACGGTCGGACTCGCAGTAGCGGCTGGGGTAGATATACGGCAACACCGAGCCGGGCAGCTGGGCCACCGTCATCTCGGGAATGTCCAGCGGTTGCGCCACATGGTGGGCCAGGTCCACCACGGCCTCGTAACGCACCGTCAGCGGCCCGGCCAGCGCTTTGATGCGCAGGTAGCGGTTGTGGGTGGCCGTGTCGGTGTACATCTTGGGCACCACCTGCTGGCTGGTGGTGAGCAACTCGTTCACCACCGTCTGGTGGGCCGTTTGCGCGGCGTGGATGGTGAAGATGAAGTCACACCCGGGCGCGGCGATGTTGTAGTTCAACACGATGGAAAAGCTCAGTCGCAGCATGGGGGTTCCGGTAGGTCATACGAAGCCGTTGGCATACCGGTTGGCATGTGCAGCATGGGTTGTGGTGCAAGCATGGGGCTGCTGCCCCGGCCTGCCAAGCGGCGAAGGCCGCCACTTGCCGTAGTCGCAGTCCTACGCCCGTCCTCACTGTCAGCGCCCTCCTACGCCGCACCGGCCTGTGGGCCGACCGGCCCGCGGCACACAGGCCGATTCCGGCGGCGCGTGGGCCTGCGCACAATGAACCCGAAGCCCCCGCAACGGCTGCTTCACCACGCCCCCCACTTCAAGGAACCCCATGAAAACAGACACCATCACCACCCAAATCAACGACGCTGCCAACCAAGTGGCACCCCTGCTGGACTGTGCGACCGAACAGGCCAACACCCTGGCCCAGCGTGGCCTGCATGCCGTGCAAGACAGCGCGCTGCAACTGCGTGAAAAAGCCGCCCACTCGGGTGAAGTGACCGTGCGTTATATCCAGAACGATCCGGTCAAGGCGGTGCTGATTGCAGCGGCCACCGGCGCTGCACTGATGGGTTTGGTCAGTCTGCTAAGCCGCTCGCGCACGCATTGATTCGGCGCCCCAACATGCTGCACCCGCTCTTTCACCTGCTTGCCACCCAGCCGCAACTGCTGGGCGATCACGCACAGGCCTATGGCGAACTGATTGGTACCGAACTAGCCGCTCAGGCAGCGGCCATGAAACACCGCGCCCTGCTGGGTGCACTGGCGCTATGTCTGCTGGGTGTGGCCACCGTACTGGCCGGAGTGGCCCTGATGCTGTGGGTTACACAGCCACCCGCACTGCCGCAGGCCACTCTCTGGGTGTTGGGGCTGGTGCCCGGCATTCCAGCGGTGCTGGCCGCGGTGTGCGGCCTGCTGGCGCGCGCACCCAGCAACGCCACCGACCCCGCCTTTGCCGAACTGCGCCGCCAGTTGCAGGCCGACATGGCCCTGCTGCGCGGGCTGGCAGCATGAGCGCCCCGCAGCTCACCGCGGTTGAGCGCCTGGCCCTGTCGCGCGAGCGCTTGCGCGTGGCCCTGGCCCACACCACGCCGGCACCAGGCCCCAGCCCAACCACAGCAGGCACAGGCTTGTTAGACATCCTGAAAGCCACCCTGCCCGGCGCCAGCGCGGTTATAGACACGCTGGGCTCGACCCTGAAACAATGGTGGGGGCGCCACCCACTGCATACCAGTGCTTTGCTGGCCAGTAGTGTGGTGCAAACTCTTTTGCGCCCGGTCGCGCAACGCCACCCTGTAGCCCTGGTGACAAGCGCCGTGGTGCTGGGTGCCGCATTGGCTTTGAGTCGCCCATGGCGTTGGGCTTTCAAGCCCCATTTTCTGAGTGCACTGGGGTCATCACTGCTATCCAGCGTGTTGGCCTCTGACGCTGTGCAATCTTGGCTTGCAGCGGTCCTGACCGAGCAAGCACCCGCTAATGACGACGCCCGCAGCAACTGAGCGCACGCAAGCAATTCTTCTGTGGGCCTACCCGCGTTTTGAACCTTTTTCGCGGTATGGGCATGGTCTCCTCAAACCGAGAAATGCTATATTTTTGATAGCTGCTTACGCATATTCCATGTGGGGCGGACTCAAATCCAAGTGCAACACAGTTGGAGTTTATTGGATGACGTCAGGAGAGTGCTCAAGCTTGGCCAGCCACTGGCCGTAAACCTCCAAAGGAGTCAACCAACCCAGCGTC
>NZ_JBWMAY010000003.1:0-261053 GCF_056521365.1 Rhodoferax sp. XS2R6
CGCTGGGTTGGTTGACTCCTTTGGAGGTTTACGGCCAGTGGCTGGCCAAGCTTGAGCACTCTCCTGACGTCATCCAATAAACTCCAACTGTGTTGCACTTGGATTTGAGTCCGCCCCCCGTGGAATATGCGCAAACAGCTCCTGATTTAATAGCAAATCAGGAAACGATATAGGCAGCCGATGCCGTGGAGAGCAACTTGCCGTCGGCGCCCAGAAACTCCATGCGGGTGGACGCCACGCGCGAGCCCAGGCGCATGACTTCGGCGTGCAGGTCAAAGTACTCGCCAATGCCGGGGCGCAGGTAGTCCACACGCAGGTCGATGGTACCCAGCTTGGCAAAACGGTGCAGGCGCTGCTCGGGCGCCTCGTCCATATGGCGCGCGCCAATGGCCGCCATCACCGCCAGGCCGCCCATGGCGTCCAGCCCCGCGCTGATAACGCCACCGTGGATGCGGTTGTAGCTGTAGTGCCCGACCAGTTCGTGGCGCATGGCGATGCGTGCCGTCACCTTGGCCGGGGTGATGCCGGTGATCTTGAGACCCAGCACCTGGTTGAAGACAATGCTTTCTTCAAAAATACGGGTCAGGCCGGCGATGAACTCGGGCTCGAACTGCAACGCCGCGTCCGGCGCCACATCAACAGAGGGGGGTTTAGGCATGGGGCATTCTCACAGGCCGAGCTGACGGCTGGCCAACTCTTTCATGATCTCTTCGGCGCCGCCGCCAATCATCATCACCTTCACTTCGCGGTAGATGCGCTCGCAGGCCGTGCCGCGCATAAAGCCCATGCCACCCAGAATCTGCACGCCTTGGTCGGCGCAGAACTGCATGGTCTGTGTGGCGTGGTTTTTCAGCAGGCAGACCTGCGCCACCCACTCGGCCCCCTTGGCCGATTTGTCGCCGCGGTCACCCGCATCTGCACGGGCCGACACGGCGTTGAGCCAGGCGCGGGTCGACTCAATGCGCATCTTCATGTCCATCAGTTTGTGGCGAATCACCTGGTGGTCGATGAGCGCGGCTCCAAAGGTCTTGCGCTGCTGCGCCCAGCCCAGCGCCTCGTCGTAACAACACTCGGCAAACCCCAGCGCCATGGCGGCCATGGAGAGGCGCTCACCGTTGAAGTTGGTCAGGATGATCTTGAAGCCCGCCCCCTCCTCGCCCACCAGATTGGCAGCCGGCACGCGCACACCGTCAAAGCGCAGGTGCGCCGTGTCCGAGCAGAGCCAGCCCATTTTTTTGAGCGGGCTGCGCGACAGGCCCACCGCATCGCCCGGCACCATAAGCATGGAGATGCCCATGGGCCCTTTGTTCTGCAGGTCGGTGCGCACCGCCACCGTGATCCAGTCGGCACGCATGCCGGAAGTGATGAAGACTTTTTCGCCGTCCACCACGTAGGTGTCACCCTCCAGGCGCGCCGTGGTTTTGAGGGCCGATACATCGGTGCCACCGCCGGGCTCGGTAATGGCCAGGGCGGCAATTTTTTTACCGGCTAACACATCGGGAACCACGCGCTGCTGCAGCGCGGGCGACCCATGGCGCAGCACCGGCGGCAGGCCAATGTTGTGGCTGAACAGGCTGGCCATAAGGCCGCCACTGCCACCCGTGCGGGCCAGTGCAACCGTCATGGCATTGCGCAGCGCCCAGGGTGCGGGCGTGCCACCAAAAGCCTCGGGGTAGCCCAGGCCCAGCCAGCCCAAGTCTGCCGCGCGTTGGTACAGCGCGCGCGGAAATTCGCCCGCCTCTTCCCAGTCGTTCAGGTGTGGGGCCACCTCGGTGCGGATGAAGCGGCGCGCGGCGTCTTCCACCGCCGCAATGTCTTCGGGCCCCACATCCAGGGCCGTGTCCAGCACCGCGCTCATGGGGCAAACACCTTGGGCAGCTTGGCGCGGTGAAAGCCGTTGAAGGGTTTGATGCCATCCCGCGCCTGGGCCTTCTCATCGGCCACACGCATGGGATAACCCAAACGGGCCTGCGGGCGCGCACCGTCGATACGCAGCGTGCTGCCGCTGATGAAGGACGCGGCAGGGCTGAGCAAAAACACAATGCCGGCCGCTGTTTCGGCCTCGGTGCCAAAGCGGCCCACGGGCACGGTCTTGGCCATCTCACGCACCATGGGTGCCATCTCGGCCGGGTAATGGTCCATGCCGCTGGAGGCGATGTAGCCCGGGGCCACCGCGTTCACACGCACACCGCGGTTAGCCCACTCCACGGCCGCGGTTTCGGTAAAACTCACCATGCCGGCCCGCGCCGCACCGCTGTGGCCCATGCCGGGCATGGAGCCCCACATGTCGGCCACGATATTGACGATGGCGCCGCCGTGTTTGGCCATGGTCTGGGTATAACACTCGCGCGACATCAAAAAGCCGCCGGTCAGGTTGGAGTGAACAACCGCCTCCCAACCTTTGGCAGTGATGGCCTCCAGCGGCGTCATGTACTGGCCGCCCGCGTTGTTCACCAGCCCATCAATGCGGCCATGCTGGGCCAGGATGTCGGCCACGGTTTGTTTCACCGTTTCCTCTTGGCGGATGTCGCAGCTGTGGATGCTGGCGCTGCCACCGTCTTCCGCAATCTCGGCCTGCACAGCCTGCAACTTCTCCAGCTTGCGGCCCACCAGCGCGAGCGTTGCACCCAGCGCCGACAGCTCATGCGCCACACAGCGCCCGATGCCGGAGCCCCCACCAGTGACGACCACCACCTTGCCCGCAAACAAGCCAGGCGCAAAAACCGAAGCGTAAGACATCAGGACTCCTTCAAAAACAGGGACACGGCAGCATTGCCAAGCTCTTCAATCGATGCGCCCTTGCGCGCATCGAACCATTGCACCGACCAGTTGAGCGCACCCAGCATCAGCAGGCGCGCCAGGCCCACTGGGGCCTTGAGCTGGCCGCTGGCGTGCAGCGCGGTCAGCACCGGCATCCACAGGGCTTCGTAGTCGGCAATCAGCTTGGCCAACACCTTGCGTTGGCGCACATTGAGCGAGCGCCATTCGTACAGCATCACGGGCACAAAGTCGTTGCCCGGGCCCAGCAGCACCGCAAAGTGCGCGTGCACCAACGCGCGCAGCTGCTGTGCCGGCGGCAGCGCCGCATAGCCCGGCACGCCAAATGCGGCCTGCTGGTTGGCCAGCGCGGTGTGCATGCCCTGCTCCATGACGGCGAACAGCAACGCGTCTTTGCTTTTGAAGTGGTAGAACGGCGAGCCACTTTGCATGCCGGCGGCGGCGGCGATGTCACGCGTGGTGGTGGCCGCAAAGCCCTTGCGGCGGAACAGCTGGGCCGCGGCGCTCAACAGTTCGTGGCGGCGATTGCCATCGTCGCGTTCGTCCACGGTTTTGCGCGGGCGGCCGCGGGGGCGTTTGGGGGCGTCGGCGGACGGGCTGGTATCGGGTTCGGGCAGGAGGGTCAGGCTGTCGGGAAGCGTCATGCCCGCACCTTACCAAAGCCTTTTATTTTTAGCAAGCGATTGCTTGGTAAAAATAAAGAGGTGCCCCAATGGCTATTGGGGGCGGGCCGGCAGGGTACGGGTCGCGCCGACGGGCATGACAAAAAACTGCGCGTCGGGCAGCTGCCGAGCCCGCTTGGCATCGGCCAGGTCTTGCGGCGGTTGGTCCAGCGGTTCGTCGGTCAACTGGAAGGTGCCCCAGTGCATGCCCACGCTGTGTTTGGCGCCCAGGTCCAGGTGGGCCTGCACGGCCTCCTCGGGGTTCATGTGCTGTTCGCGCATGAACCAGCGCGGTGCGTACGCCCCCACGGGCAACAGAGCAATGTCAAAGCCGCCGCCCAGGGCCTCGGTCTGGCGTGTGGCCAGGCGCAGGCGGGTGTCCAGAAAGTCTTTGCTGTAGCCAGCGTCGCCGCCAAAGTACCAGTGCAGATCCCGCGCCAGCACAGCCCAGCCGCCCCACAGCGTGGTGCTGCGGTCGGCCACCCCGCGGGCCGACCAGTGCTGCACCGGCGTGAGCACAAAGTCGACCCCACGCACCGTGTGTTGCTGCCACCAGTCCAGCTCCACCACCTGGGTAATGCCAATGGCCGTGAACCAGGGCTTTTGCCCCAGCGGCACCAAAAACAAGGTGCTGCCCCCCGCCGCCAGGGCCTGCTGGTGCAGGGCAACCACGCTGCTGCGGTCCAGGTGGTCGTAGTGGTTGTGGGAAATCAGCACCACGTCGATGGGTGGCAAGTCCTGCAAGGCCACGCCGGGCGGCACCACCCGTTTGGGGCCAAACAGCTGCACCGGCGAGGCGCGTTCGCTGAAGATGGGGTCGGTCAGCACATTCAGGCCCCCGGCCTGCACCAGCAGGCTGGCATGCCCCACCCAGGTGATGGCCGGTGGTGACGCAGACTGGCCCGCCGTGCTGTCGGGCGCCGTGCGCTGGTAGCCCTGGATGTGCGGCAGATCGGGGGCGACCTGGGGTGTGGGGGTCTGGGCGGGTTTGGGCAGCCCTTCGCGCCAAGACTCCCACTGCCAGCGCAGCAACTCGGTCAAGGGTTTGTTGACCGCGCCCACGTAATTGTTGCGAAAGCCGTCTGGCGCGTGGTGCGGCTTGCTGGGGTCGTAGTAGGGGTTGGCGGTGACCAGCGTGGCAGCGCATAGCGCTACAAAAATAATAGCTGCTTGCGCAATACCTACGATGGCTATAGGCCTATTTGACATAAATTCCGCGCTTCAGGCCACTCAGACCTTGCTGAAGTCTGGCTTGCGTTTCTCCATGAAGGCGGTAAACGCTTCCTTGGCAGCGGGTTGGCCCAGCATGGTGCCAAAACTCACGGCTTCTTCGTCAATACGCGCCAGCACCTGCTCCATCTGCCCCTTCTTGAGCAACCGTTTGGTTTCGATCAGCGAGGCCAGTGGCTTGGCGGCCAGCTTGTGCGCTTGCAGCTGGGCAATGCCATTGGCTTCCAGCGGTGGCACCACACGGTTGGCCAGGCCCACTTCGAGCGCGGCCTCGGCCATGAAGGGCTCGCCCAGCAGCAGCGCTTCGGCCGCGCGGTGGTAGCCCAGCATCTGCGGCACCAGCAGGCTGGACGCCGCTTCGGGGCACAGGCCCAGGTTCACAAAGGGCATGGAAAACGCGGCGTTGTCGCCCGCATAGACCAGGTCGCAGTGGAACAACATGGTGGTGCCAATGCCCACGGCCGGGCCACACACGGCCGCCACGATGGGCTTGGGGAAGGACGCGATGGCGCGCAGAAAGCGGAACACCGGCGCGTCCTGCGTCTTGGGGGCATTGCTCAAAAAGTCGCCAATGTCATTGCCCGCGCTGAACACGGTGGCATCGCCCTGGAATACCACCACGCGCACGGTCGCATCGGCCGCGGCGGCTTCCAGCGCATCGGCGCAGGTGGCGTACATGGCCTGGGTGAAGGAGTTTTTCTTTTCCACCCGGTTCAGGGTGATGGTGGTCACGCCTGCGTCGGCGTGGATCAGGATGTCTGGCATGGTCTGTCTCTCAAGAAAAAGGAGTGCTCCGATTGGATCACTGTTTGTAATAGACGATCTGGTGGGTGGTCACCAGCAGCACACCGGCTTCGTTCCAGAGCTGGCTGCTCTGGTCAAAGAAGCCGTTGCGAAAGGCCTGTGCCTGCGCCTGGCCCAGCAGGTAGCCGGTGCCCGTGGCGGCCAGTTGCTCTGCACTGGCATGGAAGTACACCGTGAGCGACACGGTGCCCACCGGCACATGGGTGGCACGGCGGATGAACACACGCGGAAAAAAGATGTCCGAGATGGAGGCCAGCGAGGCGAAGTCCAGCGGACGCGGCGGGTTGTCGCGCACCCAGATCTGTGACAGGCTGCTATGGCCCGAACCGTCCCACACGGAGGGAATGTTGCCGGTGATGGCACGCTGCTCGTAACGCTGCACAAAGGCCATGGGTGCAGTGGCGCTGGGCAGGGGCACGTCCTGCGGTGGCGGGCACAGGGGCATGGGCTCTTCGTCCACACCCCAGGTTTCACGTCGCACGGCGGTCACGGCCGTAGCGGTGATAACGGTCTGGCCGTCCTGCAGCATCTCGATGGCCCAGTGCTGGGTGGAGCGGTTGGTGCGCGCAGGCCGGGCCTGCAGCGTGAAGGCGCCATCGGCCACGGCGGCACAGAAGTTAACCGTGAGCGAGACCGGTTCGCCCAGGCGGTCCGGGTGCTGCAATACGGCGTTAAGCACCTGCGCCGTGGTGATACCGCCGAAAGGCCCCACCATATTGGCGTAGGCCGTGCTGGTCTGGCCCAGCCAGCTGCCATCGGGCTGCGACTGCAGGGAAATGGCTTCATCAAAAACGTGTGTACTCATTCAACTCATCTCCAGGTGCCGCGGAGCATACCGCCCCATGCAAAAGGCCACCCGAGGGTGGCCTTGGTCTGGCGCTATTTACACGCGCTCAAAAATGCCGGCAGCCCCTTGCCCGGTACCTACGCACATGGTCACCATGCCGTACTTCAGGTTGTTGCGGCGCAACGCGTGGATGACGGTCGCCGCACGGATGGCACCGGTGGCGCCCAGTGGGTGGCCCAGCGCAATGGCGCCGCCCATGGGGTTGACCTTCGAGGGGTCCAGGCCCAGGGTGTTGATGACTGCCAGCGACTGGGCGGCAAAGGCTTCATTCAGCTCAAACCAGTCGATATCGCTGTGCTGCAGACCCGCGTAGCGCAGCGCTGCGGGGATGGCTTCGATAGGGCCGATGCCCATGATTTCGGGAGGCACGCCGCGTGCGGCAAAGCTCACAAAGCGAGCCAGGGGTGTCAGGCCAAACTGCTTGACCGCCTTTTCGCTCGCCAGAATCAGCGCACCGGCGCCATCGCTGGTTTGCGAGCTGTTGCCGGCGGTGACACTGCCACGGGCCGCGAACACGGGCTTGAGCTTGGCCAGGCCTTCGAGCGAGGTGTCGGGGCGGGGGCCTTCGTCCAGGCTCACGGTGCGGGTGCGGGTCGACACTTCACCGGTCACCAGGTTCGGCGTGCGTTCGATCACGTCGATGGGCGTGATTTCGTTGGCAAACTCACCGGCCTGCTGGGCCTTGATGGCACGCAGGTGGGATTCCAGCGCAAAGGCGTCCTGCATCTCGCGGCTCACCTTCCACTGCTGAGCCACCTTTTCAGCGGTCAGGCCCATGCCGTAGGCAATGCCGACGTTTTCGTCACGCGCAAACACTTCGGGGTTGAAGGAGGGCTTGCCACCGCCCATGGGCACCATGCTCATGGACTCGGCACCGCCGGCGATCAACACATCGGCCTCGCCCACACGGATGCGGTCGGCGGCCATCTGGATGGCGGAGATGCCGGAGGCGCAGAAGCGGTTGACGGTGATGCCGCCCACCGGGTGGTCAAAGGCCAGGCCCACGGCCACGCGGGCCATGTTCATGCCCTGCTCGCCTTCGGGGAAGGAGCAGCCAATGATGGCGTCTTCAATCGCCTTGGGGTCCAGCGTGGGAACCTGCAGCATGGCGCTGCGCAAGGCGGCCACCAGCAGCTCGTCAGGACGGGTGTTGCGGAAAAAACCGCGGCCGGAGCGCCCGATGGGGGTGCGCGTGGCGGCAACAATGTAAGCGTCTTGGACTTGTTTCATAAAAAACTCCTATCAATTGGGGACAGCGCTTGCGACTACGCCGCTGCGGTCTGTCCCGCCATGTTTTTCGGCTTGGGGGTGGGGATCCACGCCCAGATAAATTCACACTGGATGGGCTGTTCGCCCGACTCGTCACTGACCAACACCGGCACGCTGACCTCACCTTTGTCGCTTTGCTGCATCAACAGGCGTTGCGCGTCGGACAGCGTGGCCACGGCGCGCAGGGCACCCTGGGCACGGCGTTTGAAGTCAATGTGCATGGTCTTGGCCAGCGGCAGGCAGTCGTCGCGCACGTTCATGCCCACCACCATGCCGGTGGCCGTTTCGGCCAGCAGCGCCATGGCCGCGGCGTGCACGCCCTGGATGTGGTTTTGCACGCGGCGCACATTGGCCACGGCAATCTCCACCCGCTCCGGCGCCATGTGCGCAAAGTCCAGACCGGCCGTGCCCGTGAAAGGCACGGCGCGGCCCATGACCTTGTTGCGCAGCCAGGGGCGCAGTGCGGCGGGCACGCGGTCCAGCTTGGCGACCGAACGGGCAAGGCGGTTGGGCTGGGCCATCTCAGTTACGCACCGGTTTGCCGGTGGACATCATGCCCATGATGCGTTCTTGCGTCTTGGGGTGGGTCAGCAGACCGCAGAAGGCCTTGCGTTCCATCGCCATCAGGTATTCCTCGGTCACCAGGGTGCCCGCGTCGACCTGACCACCACACACCACTTCGGCGATCAGCAGGCCGATGTGGAAGTCGTGCGCGCTGATGAAACCACCGTCACGCATATTGACCAACTGGGCCCGGATGGTGGCAATACCACTGCGACCGGCCACGGGGAAACTGCGCTTGTGCGGCGCGCGGTAGCCACTGGCGTACATGGCCTTGGCTTCATTGATGGCCACGAACAGCAGCTCGTCCTTGTGCGGCACCACGATGTCGCTGTCCAGCAGGTAACCCAGCTTGCGGCTTTCCAGCGCGCTGGTGCCGACCTTGGCCATGGCCGCGGCGGTGAAACCTTCGGTCAGGAAGGGCAACACGTCCTTGGAGGTGCTGAGGGCCATGTTCTCGGCGGCACGGCGGGCGATGTAGGTCAGGCCGCCGGCGCCAGGCACCAGTCCCACACCCACTTCGACCAGACCGATGTAACTTTCCATCGCGGCCACGCGTTTGCTGGAATACACGGCCAGCTCGCAACCACCGCCCAGCGCCAGGCCACGGATGGCCGAGACCACGGGCACGTTGGAGTAGCGCAGCTTGAGCATGGCGTTTTGCAGCTCGGCCTCGGCGCCTTCAATCGCTTTGGCGCCACCAATCATGAAGGCGGGCATCATGCCTTGCAGGTCGGCACCGGCAGAGAACATCTCGTCGGGCGACCAGACCACCAGGCCTTGGTAGTCCTTCTCGGCCAACTCTTGCGCTTGCAGCAGGCCTTCGATCACACCGCCACCGATGGCGTGCATCTTGGTCTTGATGCTGGCGATCAGCACTTCGTCATCCAGCGTCCACAGGCGGATGGACTCGTCTTCGAACACGGTCTTGCCGGCGGCCTCAGCCTTGGGCGCGTTGGCACCCAGCACGCTCTCGGGGAAGTGTTGGCGTTCGTACACGGGCAACTGGCGCACTGGCGCAAAGGTGCCGGTGGTGGGGTTCCACGAACCGGCAGACGTGTGCACACCACCGGCGTCGGCCACGGGGCCTTTGAACACCCAGTCAGGCAGCGGTGCCTTGCACAGCGCCTTGCCGGCGTCGATGTCTTCTTGCACCATCTTGGCGACTTCGAGCCAGCCGGCTTCTTGCCAGAGTTCGAACGGGCCCTGCTTCATGCCAAAACCCCAGCGCATGCAGAAGTCCACATCACGTGCGTTGTCGGCAATAGACGCCAAATGCACAGCGGCGTAGTGGAAGCTGTTGCGCAGAATGGCCCAGAGGAACTGGCCTTGCTTGCCCTCGGCATTGCGCAGGAGTTTCAGGCGCTCCGCAGCTGGCTTTTTGAGCATGCGGCCGTATACCTCGTCGGCCTTTTCGCCGCCGGCCACGTATTCCTTGCTATCGCCATCAAAGCGCAGCACGTCGCGGCCGACCTTCTTGAAGAAACCAGCCTTCGTTTTCTGACCGAGGTTGCCCATCTCCAGCAGCGTCTTGAGCACCGCAGGGGTGGCAAAACTTTCGTAGAAGGGGTCGGTCTCGATGCTGAGCGTGTCCTGCAGCGTCTTGATCACGTGGGCCATGGTGTCCAAGCCCACCACGTCGGCAGTGCGGAAGGTGCCGCTGGACGCCCGGCCCAGCTTCTTGCCGGTCAGGTCGTCCACCACGTCGTAGGTCAGACCAAAGTTTTCCACTTCTTTCATGGTGGCCAACATTCCGGCAATGCCGACGCGGTTGGCGATGAAGTTGGGGGAGTCTTTGGCACGCACCACGCCCTTGCCCAGGTTGCTGGTGACAAAACCTTCCAGCGCGTCCAGGTAGGAGGCTTGGGTGGTGGGGGTGTTGATCAGCTCCACCAGCGCCATGTAGCGGGGTGGGTTGAAGAAGTGGATGCCGCAGAAGCGCGGCTTGATTTCCTCGGGCAGGGCTTCACTCAGCTTGGTGATCGACAGGCCCGAGGTGTTGGATGCCACGATGGTGTTGGCGCCAATGAAGGGGGCTATCTTTTTGTAGAGGTCCAGCTTCCAGTCCATGCGCTCGGCGATAGCCTCGATGATGAGGTCGCAGTCACGCAGTTGCTCCAGATGCTCTTCGTAGTTGGCCTGGCCAATCAGCGCTGCGTCATCCACCACACCCAGGGGGGCCGGCTTGAGCTTCTTGAGGTTCTCAATGGCTTTGGTGACGATGCCGTTTTTGGGGCCTTCTTTGGCGGGCAGGTCAAACAGCACCACCGGCACTTTGACGTTGACGAGGTGGGCCGCAATTTGCGCACCCATCACGCCTGCGCCGAGCACGGCGACTTTTTTCACTTGGAAGCGGGACATAAAAATTCCTGAAAGAGGTTACTGGACGCGAATCCAGGTTTGGGTGCGGTAGAAGAAGCCGATGTAACCGCGCATCTCGATCTTCTTGCCCCCTTCGATGGGGGTCATGGTCATCTTGTAAACCTTGCCACTGGAGGGTTCGACAATCGTGCCGCCCTCCCAGATGTCCTTGCCCTCGGTTTTCTTCAAACCGCGGATAAGTTCCAGACCGATGATGGGCTGGTCTTTGCGGTCGTCCTTGCACTCGTCGCACTTGTCATCGGGCTTGGCCTTGGGGTTCAGGTCGCGTTCGATCTTGCCCGAGACCACGCCACCGTTGTCCACGATCCGGATCTCGGACTTGGCCGAACCGTCCTTGTCATCAATCGTTTTCCACAAACCTACGGGCGTCATTTGCGCCATGGCTGTCAATGCACTCAAACCCAGGGTTGCCACCAAAGTATTGCGAATCATCGTTGTCTCCTCTTTTTTAATAACGGGATTGCGGAATGCGGCGGGGCTCAGGCCAGCGCGGCGTCGGTGTCCATCAAAACCTTGGAGCCGGTGCGGGCAGTGCGCATCAGCGTTGCGGTCTCGGGGAACAGCTTGGAGAAGTAGAAGCGTGCGGTTTGCAGCTTGGCCACGTAGAAGGGGTCGGTGTTGCCAGCCGCGATTTCACGCAGCGCGACTTGCGCCATACGGGCGAAGAAGTAACCAAACACCAGGTGGCCGGCCACGCGCAGGTAGTCCACGGCAGCAGCGCCCACTTCGTCGGGGTTCTGGAAACCCTTGAAGCCGATCTCGGTGGTGAACTTGGTCATCTGCTCACCCAGGATGGCGATGGGGGTGATGAACTCGGCCATCTTTTCATTGACGCCCTCTTCTGCCACCAATGCGCCCACCAGCTTGCCGAACTTCTTCAGCGTGGCGCCGTTGTTGCCCAGGATCTTGCGGCCCAGCAGGTCCAGCGACTGGATGGTGTTGGTGCCTTCGTAGATCATGTTGATGCGGTTGTCGCGCACAAACTGCTCCATGCCCCATTCCTTGATAAAGCCGTGGCCGCCAAACACTTGCATGCAGGCGTTGGTGGCGATGTGGCCGTTGTCGGTCAGGAAGGCTTTGGCGATGGGGGTGAGCATAGCCAGCAGTTCGCCGGAGTCTTTGCGCACTTTTTCATCGGCGTGGCCGTGTTCTTTTTCCAGCAGCATCGCGCAGTAGGCCTGCAGCATGCGGCCACCTTCGGCGTAGGCCTTGGCGGTCAGCAGCATCTTGCGCACATCGGGGTGCACGATGATGGGGTCGGCCGGTTTGTCCTTGGCCTTGGTGCCGGTCAGGCTGCGCATCTGGATGCGGTCCTTGGCGTAAGCCAATGCATTCTGGAAGGCCACTTCGGTCAGACCCAGGGACTGGTTGCCCACGCCCAGACGGGCGGAGTTCATCATCACAAACATGCCTTGCATGCCCTTGTTGGGCTGGCCGATCATGGTGCCGATGGCGTCCTCCATGACGATCTGGGCGGTCGCGTTGGACTTGATGCCCATCTTGTGCTCCAGACCACCGCAGTAGATGCCGTTGCGCTCGCCCAAGGAGCCGTCCTTGTTCACATGGAACTTGGGCACCACAAACAGGCTCACGCCTTTGATGCCGGGAGGCGCATCGGGCAGACGGGCCAACACCAAATGGATGATGTTGTCGGCCATGTCGTGTTCACCAGCGCTGATGAAGATCTTGTTGCCGGTGATCTTGTAGGTGCCGTCGGCCTGGGGCTCGGCCTTGGTGCGCATCAGGCCCAGGTCGGTGCCGCAATGGGGTTCGGTCAGGCACATGGTGCCGGTCCACTCGCCACTGGTCATTTTGTGCAGGTAGGTCTGCTGTTGCTCAGGCGTGCCGTAGGTGTGCAGCGCGTGGTAGGCACCGTGCGTCAAGCCGGGGTACATGGTCCAGGCCTGGTTGGCGCTGTTGAGCATTTCGTAGAACATGCCGTTGACCACCAGGGGCAGGCCCTGGCCGCCGAACTCGGGGTCGCAACCCAGGGCAGCCCAGCCACCATCGATGTACGTTTTGTAGGCTTCCTTGAAACCCTTGGGTGTGGTCACCGCGTGGGTCTTGGTGTCCAGCGTGCAGCCTTCGGCGTCGCCCGAAATGTTCAGCGGAAAAATCACTTCGGAGGCGAACTTGCCACCCTCTTCAAGTACCGCGTTGATGGTGTCTGCGTCGATGTCGGCGTGCTGGGGAATTTGCTTCAGCTCATCCACGACTTTGAGCACTTCGTGCATCACAAACTGCATGTCGCGCAGTGGGGGGGTATACGTTGGCATGGTGCGTCTCCTTGGGGTAACTGAAAGAAATCAGGGGTTAAGCGGACTTGGCGCCGTAGCGCACGAGGATGTTGGCGAAGCCTTGGTTGGCGCGCGCAATGGAACCGGGGTTTTTCAGGAAGCGGGCTTCGTAGTGCAGGGCCAGGATCAGGCCGTGGATTTCAAACGCCATTTGTTGTTCGTCCGCATTGGCATGCAGGTGGCCACACTGCTTGGCCAGCACCACAGCGCGGTACAGCGCGCTGAGCCAGGTTTGCACCGAGGTGGCCAGCGCGTCGCGCACGGGGCCGGGCCGGTCGTCAAACTCGACCGCGCCGCTGATAAAGATGCAGCCGGACTGGATTTCCACGGCCACGCGCTTCATCCAGTTGCCGAACAATGCCTCCACGCGCGGCAGCCCGCGGTCGGCATGCAGGGCGGGGTAAAACACCTCTTGCTCGAAGCGGCCAAAGTATTCGCGGATAACCGAAATCTGGAGTTCTTCACGCGAGCCAAAGTGGGCAAAAACGCCAGACTTGCTCATTTGCGTGACTTCGGCCAGCACACCAATGCTCAGGCCTTCCAGACCAATCTGGGTGGCCAGGCCCAAGGCGGCCTCGACGATGGCGGCCTTGGTTTGCTGTCCTTTTTGCATGGCGCGCTTGGAGGGCGCGCGCTTGACCGGCGCATCTGGCGCGGGCTGGGGCAGGCTGGAAACCGAAGCAAGGGACATGGATAAAAGCACCACAAAATAGAACGATCGTGCTATTTTGCAGCATTTCCACCAACCGCCCCCATAACCCTGCTGTTCTAGAGGGTTACTCCTAAGCAATCTACGGGTTTACCCCAGCATGACCTGCAGCGCGGGCTCCAGATGTTCGGAGGGCAGGCGCTTGAAACCCGAGCGTGCAAAACGCTGCAGGCGGCCCGCGACAAAGGCGGTCACGGTGGTGGCGCGCACCTGCGCATCTACGGTGGGGGTGGCTGAGGCCTGGGCCACAGCGCTGTCGCGCAGGCACTGCTTGAGCGCGGCTTCCACCTTGTCAAACAGCTGGTTCATGCGCTGCTGCAGGCGTTCGTTTTCCAGCACCAGGGCGTCGCCCACCATGACGCGGGCCATGCCGGGGTTCTTTTCGGCAAACTGGACCAGCATGGTGGCAATCCGCGCAGCCTGGCGCTCGCCATGGCCAGCGCCCGAGACGGGCTCCCGCTCCACGATCTGGTTGATCAGGCTGAACACGCTTTCTTCAATGAAATCGATCAGGCCCTCGAACATCTGGGCCTTGCTGGCAAAGTGGCGGTACAGCGCGGCCTCACTCACCTCCAACCGTGCGGCCAGGGCCGCGGTGGTGATGCGCTCACCACCGGGCTGCTCCAGCATGCTGGCCAGGGTTTGCAGAATTTGCACCCGCCGCTCGCCAGGCTTGGGACGCTTGCGCCCGGAGGTGGCGGGCGCGGAATCGGCCGGTTCGGCAAGCGGGGCGTTGGCGTCGGGCATGGTGGATTCTGCGTTGGGTTCGGATGATTCTCGCACAGGGTTTTGGGCGCCTAGAGTGGAAAATTCAGCCACACCCGCAGGCCACGCCCCCCCGCCCCGCTGGCCAACTGCAAGTGGCTGCGGTGCACGCGGGCAATTTCATCGGCAATCGCCAGGCCCAGGCCATTGCCCTCAATGGCGGTACCCGGCACCCGGTAAAACCGCTCCAGCACCCGGCGCTGCTCATGCGGGGCGATGCCGGGGCCGTCGTCTTCCACCTCCAGAAACGGCGTGGGGGCGGCGTCAGCTGCGGCCGGGCGCTGGCCGCAGCGCAGGGTGACACGCCCGCCCGCGGGGGTGTATTTGAGGGCGTTGTCAGCCAGGTTAACCAGCAGCTCGCGCAGCAGCCACTCCTGCCCACTGATATGGGCGTGCGCGGCGTCCAGGCCGAAGTCGATGTCTTTGCGCATGGCGGCTTCCAGCAGAGACTCCAACACGGCCTCACACAATTGCTGCAGATCCACCCGCTGCAGCGGTTGGGCCTGGGCGCTGCGGGCGTCGGCACGTGATAGGGCCAGCAACTGGTTCGCCAACTGGGAGGTGCGCCGCGTGGCATGCCGCAGACGCAGCACCTGATCCGCTCCTAAAGTAATAGCTGCCTGCGCAGCATCCACGGGCGCCAATGGCATATTGGCATGATTTTTGGTGCCCGTAACGGCTTGGGCCCAGGCCTCCACCTGGGCCTGCAGGCCCGCCAACGGGGTGCGCAGCTGGTGGGCTGCATCGGCCACAAAACGGGCCTGGCTTTCGGCCTGGGCGTTGACCATGCCGAACAGGCGGTTGAGCGAGAGCACCAGGGGCCGCACTTCGTCGGGCGAGGCATCGGGGTCCAGCGCCGAGAGGTCGCGCGGGGAGCGGCGCTCCACGGCATCGCGCAACTCCAGCAAGGGGCGCAAGGCCGTGCGCACCGCCCAGTTCACCGCAAAAAAACCACCAATGGCCAGCACCAGGTTGGGCAGCAGCACCTTGAGGGCCAGCAGGGCCAACCATTGTTGGCGGGGGTCGGAGCCATCGGCCAGGCGCACCACCAGCTCACCGGCCACTGTTTTAACGCGCTGGCTGACGATGCGGTAGGTGATGCCCTGGTGTTCTTCGCTGGAAAACTCCGCCTCTTTGGTGGTGGGGGGCAGTCCGGTCAACCAGTCATTGCCGACCAGCACCTTGCCCTCCAAACTGACTACCGCAAAGGCCGCCAAGTCGGGGCGGATGCTGAGGAATTCGTCCACCGGCGGAGCCACCAGCAACACCGGCGGAGTTTCGGCATTGCTGCCGCCAGCGATGACCGAGTCTGCCAACAAAGGCGCCAGGTTCAGCAGTTGGCGGTCTTGGGCCAGCGCAGCGCTGTCGGCGCTGCGAAAGTCGAACCAGGTATTCAGCATGGCCAGCAGTAACAAGGGCAGCAACAGCAAGAGCAGCAGGCGCCGCTGCAAGCCGGAAGACATGCCGCTGGTCATGGCAGGCTCAGGGGGCCAAGAGTTCCAAGCGGTAGCCAAAGCCGCGGATGGAGCGCAGCGCAATGCCATGTGGCTCCAGTTTGCCGCGCAGGCGGGAGATGTAGACCTCCACCGCGTTGGGCGTGATTTCCTTGTCCCAGCCCGTCAGGGCCTGCAGCAACTTGTCTTTGTTGGCGGGTTTGGGGGATTGCAGCAGCAAGTACTCCATCACCGTCCATTCCCGCGGGCCCAGTTCAATCGGCTGGGCGCTACCGCCGGGGGGGCGTATGCAAGCAAGCCGCTGGGCGGTATCCAGCTCCAGCGGACCAAAACTCAGCGTGGCCGAGGTAGCGGCCTGCGAGCGGCGCAACAGCGCGCGCAGCCGGGCCAGCAGTTCGGGCAGCTCGAAGGGTTTGACCATGTAGTCGTCAGCCCCCATGTCCAGGCCCTGCACCCGGTCTTGCAGGGCATCGCGCGCCGTGAGAATCAGCACGGGCATGGTGTGCCCATTTTTTCGCAACACCTGGGTAAGCGCCAAGCCATCCATCAGCGGCAGGCCGATGTCGACCACGGCCACGTCAAACGACTCCGACTGGGTCACCTCCAGCGCACGTTCGGCACTGCCCACCCAGTCCACCGCATACCCGGCGTCCGACAGGCCCAGTTTGATGCCGCTGGCCACCATCACATCGTCTTCCACCAGCAACAGTCTCATAGTGTTTTTGGCCTCTGAAGCTTATGGAGTATGCGCAAGCAGCTACTAATTCAATAGCAAATTAATGCGAGCGAATCATGGTACCGAAGGCCTGGTCGGTCAGGATTTCGAGCAGCAGCACGTGCGGCACGCGGCCGTCAATGATGTGCACCGAGTTCACACCGCTCTTGGCTGCATCCAGCGCGCCGGCAATCTTGGGCAACATGCCGCCGCTGATGGTGCCGTCCACAAACAGCTCGTCGATGCGCTTGGCGGTGAGGTCGGTCATCAACTGACCGGCCTTGTCGAGCACACCGCTGATGTTGGTGAGCATCATGAGTTTCTCGGCCTGCAGCACGGTGGCCAGCTTGGCAGCGACCACATCGGCATTGATGTTGTAACTCTCGTTGTGTTCGCCAAAGCCGATGGGGCTGATGACGGGAATGAAAGCATCGTCCTGCAGCGCTTTGACCACGCTGGGGTCCACGCTGACGATGTCGCCCACATGGCCCACGTCGTGCTCTTTGCTCGGGTCGTTGTTGTCCAGCATCTTGAGTTTGCGCGCGCGGATCATGGCGCCGTCACGCCCGGTCAGGCCCACGGCCTTGCCGCCGGCCTGGTTGATCAGGCCCACGATGTCCTGCTGCACCTCGCCGCCCAGCACCCACTCCACCACGTCCATGGTGGGGCCGTCGGTCACCCGCATGCCCTGGATGAACTGGCCCTGCATACCCAAACGCTTGAGCGCGCTCTCGATCTGCGGGCCACCGCCATGTACAACCACCGGGTTGATACCCACCAGCTTCAGCAGTACCACGTCTTCGGCAAAGGCTTTTTGCAGCGCCGGGTCGGTCATGGCGTTGCCGCCGTACTTGATGACCATGGTCTTGCCGTGGAACTTGCGGATATAGGGCAAGGCCTGGGCCAGGATCTGGGCTTTGTCAAAAGGGGCGATAGGGGCGGCGACGCTGGAGTCAGACATGGTCAAAGTCCGTAGTGGGTTCGGGGGATGAAGCGCAAATTGTGCCGCATTGCCAGAGCCGTATGCTTGCGGCATCCCTACGGCATGCTGCAGCTAGGCGGGCTGGTAGCCCTGCACATGCTGGACCATGAAGGCCTTGATGGCCCCCGCGTCATTGGCGTTGGCCGCTTGCAGCAGCACCTGCAGCTCCCGCTGCAGCACCGCCCAGGGCATGAACGGCTCGTGGGCTTTCATGATGCGCGGGTGGTCCGTGGGCTGCGGGTTGTCACCGATCAGCAGCTCTTCGTACAATTTTTCGCCCACGCGCAGGCCGGTCACCGCAATCTCGATATCCCCCGTAGGGTGCGCCGCATCTCGCACCGACAGGCCCGAGAGCTGGACCATGCGTCGCGCCAGGTCCATGATCTTGACGGGTTGGCCCATGTCCAACACAAACACGTCACCGCCCTGCCCCATAGCCCCGGCCTGCAACACCAACTGTGCGGCCTCAGGAATGGTCATGAAATAACGCGTAACTTCTTCGTGCGTGACTGTGAGCGGGCCGCCAGCCGCGAGCTGCTTGCGAAACAGGGGGACTACGCTGCCGCTGGAGCCCAACACGTTACCAAAACGGACCATGGAAAAACAGGTGCCCGCGTGTTCTTGCGCCAAGGCCTGCAAGACCAGTTCGGCCACCCGCTTGGTGGCACCCATCACATTGGTGGGGCGCACGGCCTTGTCGGTGCTGATCAATACGAAGCGCCGCGCACCACTGGCGGCAGCAGCTTGTGCCATATTCAGCGTTCCGAACACGTTATTGCGCACGCCTTCGCCTGGGTTGTCTTCCACCATGGGCACGTGTTTGTAGGCGGCAGCATGGTAGACGGTGGCGGGGCGGTAGGTATTGCAGATTGCTGCCAATCGCTCAGGATTGGAGACGCTGCCAAGTAAAGGCACCAGCTCCACGGACAACTGCTGAGCCTTACACACCGCCTCCAGCTCCTGGTGGATGGCGTAGAGACCGAATTCGTTGTGCTCCAGAAGCAGCAGCTGCCGAGGACGTTGTTGCACGATCTGGCGCGTCAACTCCCCGCCAATGCTGCCGCCAGCACCACTGACCAACA
The DNA here is from genome assembly GCF_056521365.1 of Rhodoferax sp. XS2R6. NCBI lineage: Bacteria > Pseudomonadati > Pseudomonadota > Betaproteobacteria > Burkholderiales > Comamonadaceae > Rhodoferax > Rhodoferax sp. XS2R6. Next base: position 18,538 of record NZ_JBWMAY010000003.1, read on the forward strand.
CCACCTGGCCGGCCAGGTCTTGGGCCAGCAGTTCCGCATTGGGCGAAACAGGCTCGCGGCCCAACAAATCCTCCACATCCAGCTCATGAATATCCTGCACCGTCACCTTGCCACTGGCCAGATCGGCCATGCTAGGCAAGGTACGTACGTGTACGGGCAAGCCCTGCAAAGACTCGATAATCTGATTGCGCCGTTCGCGGGTGGCGTTGGGCATCGCGAGCAGAATGTCGGTGATTTCTTCATCGCGCACCAGTCGCAATAGCTTGTCTGCAGCGTACACGGCGACGCCATTGATGCTGCGACCATCCTTGCTGGCATCGTCGTCCACAAAGCCCACTAGGCTGTAGTGCCGAGCTAACCCCAAGGCGGCAGCGGTTTGCGCACCCGCAGAACCGGCACCAAAGATCAGCAGGCGTCCACCATGCTCTGGCGACTGTGTGACCAAACCGGCCAGCCAGAAGCGCGCGAAGGCGCGACTGGCGCCGACCAGCAACAAGAACACAATGGGCTGCAGCAAGCCCAAGCTACGCGGCACTCCAAGCCATTGTGTCCACAAGAGTACAGCTGTTAATAGCAAGGCATACAAAGCTACCGCCTTACCTGTGGTCACCAATGCGGCTTGTCCGGTGTAGCGGAAAATTGCCCGGTACAAGCCGAGGCGCACAAAGATCGGGATAGCCAACAAAGGCGCCACCCCATACACCCACCATTGCTGGCCGACGGGGTAATAGGTATTGTCCAGGCGCAGGGCGTATGCCACCCAAGTGGCTACCACAGCCAGAACAATGTCCAGCGCTATGACTGCCAAGCGCTTGGCCATGCGGGGCCAAGCAAGAACTTGGCGGCTATTGAGCATTAACGGCGAAAGATTCCTTGGTTTGCCCCTGCACGATTAGGGTGGCCAACCACTTGGGCGTCAGGCCACGGCCCGACCAAGTTTCACCATTGGGGCCGCGGTATTTGGCTGCCACAACTACACCGGCCCTCTTGCTCACTTTGGTTGGCTTAATAGGAACATCGGCCTTCTTGCCACGTGCGCCTTTGGCGGCCTTGGCCGGTTTGGCACCTTGCAAATCTTTCACAGTGATACCAAAGGCCCGCATTTTGGCCAAGATGTCCTGCACCGTGTTATTAAATTCCTTAGCCTTGATTTCGTTGGCCTGCTTTTGCAGTTTTTCGATTTGGCTTTGAATATCGATCAGATCGGACATAAGTACCTCATAAATCAGAAGTGAGTCATTATGCAGAAGCATCAGACAACACTGTACGCAATACCGCACATGTCTTACTAATTTCTGCATCTGTCAAAGTGGGGTGGATCAAAAACATCAAACTGTTTTCACCCAAATCTTTCGCCACGCGCAAATGCTCCTGTGGCCGCCACGGGATTCCATCAAACGCGCGCTCCCGATATACCTCCGAACATGACCCTTGGTAAGCCGGAACACCACGCGCATTAACTTCTGCAATTATTCTGTCGCGGCTCCAATCGTTTTTCAAACGAGCGGGGACCGCATAGACATAACATTTGTACCACGCATGCTCCTGATCTTCAGGAATTACCGGGACCCGCACACAATCAAACGAACGGCAGATTGAAAGTATTGTTTCCGCGTGCTCGGCACGCCGTACATTCCAAGCCTTTAATTGCCTGAGTTGGATGCGCCCAATAACTGCTTGTATTTCCAACATGCGCCAGTTGGTTCCAAAGCTCTCATGTAACCAACGAAATCCTGGTGCATGTTGACGCTCATAGACCGCCGCATAACTTTTCCCGTGGTCCTTGTACGCCCACATGGAACGCCAAAGCGCCTCGTCGTTGACGGTAACCATGCCGCCCTCGCCACCAGTGGTCATAATTTTGTCTTGGCAAAAACTCCAGGCCCCTATATGACCGATGCTCCCGACACTTCGCCCTTTGTATTGGGCTCCATGTGCTTGGGCACAATCTTCAATGACCTTGAAGCCGCGCTCAGCCGCCAATGCCATGATGGGATCCATGTCACACGGCCAACCAGCCAAATGCACACAAATTACCGCCTTGGTACGTGATGTCAGCACCGCTTTGATCGTGGCGGCAGACAAATTCCCACTATCGGGATCCACATCTGCAAATACCGGGATTGCGCCTGCATTCACCACGCAAGAGACACTGGCAATAAAGGTGCGGGGAGTAACAACCACCTCATCACCTGGCCCAATATTCAACCCTTTCAGCGCCAAGTCCAACGCCAAGGTTCCATTCGCCAGACCAATGGCGTAGCGAGTTCCACACCACGCCGCAAATTCTTTTTCAAACTCCCGACACTCAGACCCGGTCCAATAGTTCACTTTGTTGGAACGCATAACACCCGCTACGGCGTCAATTTCCTCGTCAGTGAATTTAGGCCAAGGTGAAAATTCCGTATTCAACATAAATTAAATCTAAGAGGTTACCAGGCCAAATCAACGCAAATTACGCGCAGGATTTCCAGCAACAACCACACAATCCTCTACATCACGAACAAGCACCGCACCAGCGCCAATGATTGCTTGGTTTCCAATAACGACGCCCTGCTTGATCGCAACCCCAACACCCACCATGGTGCAATGCCCCACGTGGACATTTCCCGAAAGATGTGCGCCCGGGCAGATATGAACACCATCTGCCAAATTACAGTCGTGGTCTACCGTCGCACCGGTATTGATGATCACCGCCTGTCCAATCTGCGAATCGATATTGACCACGGCGCCGGCCATCACAACAGACCCGCCCCCCAAACTGGCGTGGCGACTGACAGTGGCCCCCGGATGTATGACGGTAACCAGTGGCGCTCCTGCCGCCCGAAGTTCCAAGTGCTTGCTCAACCGCACAACGCAATCTCCAATGGAAACTACCACACCCTGGAACTCGTGGAGGCGCGCCACCAATGCAACGCCATTCCCAACAACAGGCCAAGGGCCATTCTGCGAACGCGCTGGCCAAGCGTCATCAAAAAAAACTACCTCACCCCAACCTTCCGCCAGAGCGACATCCGCAACCACCTTGCCATGGCCACTGGCCCCCAAGAGCGCGAGCCGCTTCATGGCTTATTCCCCGTAAAACGGGGCATCGTCGCCTCGCCTTGAGCATTGATACCTTCGCGCACCATGACTTTACGCACTGTCAGCCAAAGTATCTTTAGATCAAGCCAGAGAGACCTATGGTCGACATACCAGACGTCCAGTCGAAATCGCGCCTCCCAACTCACTGCATTACGACCATTGATCTGGGCCCACCCAGTAATACCCGGACGCACCTCGTGGCGACGCGCCTGATCGGTCGAATAGAGCGGCAAATACTCCATCAACAAAGGACGCGGGCCGACCAGACTCATTTCGCCGCGCAGCACGTTCCACAATTCGGGTAACTCATCGAGGCTGCTGGCGCGCAAAAAACGGCCAAATGTGGTCAAGCGCAGGACATCAGGCAGCAATTCGCCGTCCGCGCCGCACTCGTCCGTCATGGTGCGAAACTTCACCATCTTGAATGGGCGCCCCCGCAGCCCCGGGCGAACCTGACGAAAAAGAATAGGGCTGCCAAGCTTGCAACGCACCACACCGGCCAACAACAGCAAAGGCATGACCAGCACGAGCAGCGCCCCCAACGAAACCAGGATGTCGAACAGCCGCTTCATTCCCGCACCTTGGCGCTATCCTGCGCAAACAGGATGCGGAGGTAGCTCTGCGCCAGCGTCTCGTAGCGGCGGTTAGCCAGTATCCATTCGCGACCACGCCGGCCAATGGCGTCGCGCTGCGTGGCATCCATGGCCTCGTAGCGCAGGATCTCACCACGCAATGCGGCGACATCCCCCGCGGGCACATAGCTGCCGCAATCAGCTTCATTGATCATGGAGGGGTAGCCGGTGTAGGAGGCGACCACGGGCTTGCCTGAGAGCATGTAGTCAATCACCTTATTGAGGGACTGACCGTATTTCCAGACTTCGGAAACATGCACAGAGAAGTACAGCAAATCGCAATGCGACAGCACCGACTGCACCATTTGCTTAGGCACACGCGGCGCAAAGCTGAGGTTGGACAGGTGTGCGTACTTTTGCTGGTAGTGCGCACGCAAATCCCCCTCGCCCACTACCAGAAAATGCACCCCGGCGTTGTCCTGCACGGACTCCGCACAATCCAGCAAAGTGTCCAACGCGTTAGTGATGCCAATCGTACCTGCATGTGTCACGATGAACTTGCCCTTGGGAATGTACTTCTCGACATAGTCGACAGGAAGCGCGTCGCCCGCCATCAACGTGGCCTCATCAACCCCCATGGGAATGCAATGGGTGAGCTTGGGCTGCCCCAGCACGGCGGCCACATGCTCACGCAGATTGGGCATGGTGCCCACAATGGCGTCCGCGTAACGGTAGCCCAGCCTCTCGATGAAGCCCAGACCCAGCACCAGCGGGTTCCAGCGGCTGAAGCCGCCCTCTTCGGTGATGGTCAGCGGCCAGATGTCACGAATCTCCAGCACCAGGCGGCACCGGTAGCGCCAGCGCAGAAGAAAACCATTAAGAATGGTGAGCAGCGACAGGCTGGAGACGATGACCACATCGGGCACCGGCAGCTTGTCTTTGGGCAGGCGCCACAGTCGCCACTCGAAATCCAGCCAGCTCACGATGCGGCGCAGTGATTTGGCAACCCCGTACTTCATGGTACGCACCCAGCACAGCTGTAGACCATCGACCTCTTGGAACAGGTAGGGCGCCTCCAGCACCGGCACTTCAGCAAGCTGGTTGGAGTCCGAAGTGATGATGACACTGCGGTAGCCCATCCGGGCCAACTCGCGCATGATGAGATAGCCGCGCCCACCCGCGCTGACCTTGGCCGGCGGGGCCACGTATTTGGAAACGTACCAGATACAGGGTTTCAAAAGGCGACTCAGTAGAGCTTGGGGATAGCATTTACCACGGCAATGACTTCCTTGAAGTCCATGCCCAACACATCCAGATACCACTTGAGGTTGGGGTAACGCGGCGCGTTTTCCTCCATGACCAACTCCAGCGCGTCCTCACGCGTCAGGTCGCCTTCACGGATCTGGTTGCTGCGGAAGGTGTCGTGCTCGGTGAAACCGGCGACCGTGTAGTACACATAGTTGTAGAACGCAGCAGTGCCGTCGCCAATGCGCCAGGTTGTCGTGGTGTCCGGCGCGCGCTCCCAGTCATAAGTGTCGAGTGTCTCGTTGATCTGATTTTCATCCCAGCGCCAGTAGTCAAAGATGTGGAAGTAGTCCGTCTTCTCCGCAAAGCTGCGGTAGTACTCGCCGGACAAGGTATCCCACAATGAACTATTGAAATACCCAGGGCTCTCCAGCATCGCCTTGAAGCGCAAGTACTGGTAGCGCAATTGCTTCATGGCGCCATGCGAGTAGACACGCTCCTCCTCGAAATCTGGTGGAACACCAAGAAAACCGGCCTTGAAATGCGTAACTTCCAAAGGATTCACGCCCCATAAGTTCAAACCGATACCGGTCTGCTTCTTTACAGTTTCAATGTGCCGGAAGAAGTGCTTATCTCCTGCTGTCAACACACTCAACATCCCCAAATGTGGTGACTTGAGCCATGCACTCAGGTTCTTGGCAATGTTCTGCCTCTTCAATGCAATGTCATCTGCGACGATGATGTTTTCCACACCCAATTCAGCGCTCATGCGACTGATATTCCGGCGCCCCAGATCGGTCACCATGCCCCAGTCGTAGGTATAGGTGATGGGCTTCATCTTCAGTTCTTTGACGATGAGGTGCAGGCCATAGCAGCTATCCCGTCCGCCCGAGAAGGGGACCAAGCAGTCATCGCCATGCGCGCGGCGATAGGGCTCCACCAGCTTGAACAGCTCTTCTTTGGGGCGTGGCTTGTTGCGCGGCTTGTAATTCCTGCAGTAGTTGCAGACGCCCGCTGCATCAAACTTGATGAAGGGCATGGTTTCGGTCAACAGGCACTTGCTGCAGCGACGCCCCTCATAGCAGCGATACTCCAGCAACTTCTCTTCTGCGCCGGACAGGGACAGGGCCGGGATCAAGTCGGTCTTGCGCTCATTTCTGTCGAAAATCTCCAACTCCGCCTGGGACACGGGAATGTCTACAAACACCGCGTCGCGGGCCTGCACAATCTCCTCGCAGCCGATCACCGTCAGCGGATAGCGCTCCGACGCAAACAAGGTCGCCTCACCCTTACGCCCCACATACAGGCTGCCATTGTTCGAGAACAGACAGAGCTTGCCCAGCTTGGGCAAAATAAGCGCGCAGGCCACCACACCACGGCACAGACCCAAGATATGGGAGGGCAGTTGCTCCAGCGCACGCCCGGACTCCAGATAGGCCGCGGCAATCCCTGCAACGACCTCGGTATCCACTTGCAGCGTGCGCACCTTGCCAACCTGCGGCCAGATCGCTTCATCGTTGACAATGATACCGTTGTGCAACACCGCCACGCCGTCGCGCACGACCGGCTGGTTATCGCCCAGGCCGTTGGTGATCAACCGGCTATGCCCCAGCACGAGGTGGCTGGTCCGCGGCCGAACCTCCTTGAGCAAGCGGGTGATCGGGTAGTCGGCTCGGTAGATCTGGTAGGCATCGTTGACAAGGGTCACCAAGCCGCTGGAGTCGCGGCCGCGTTGCTGGGCGTGCGTTACCAGCACATTCAACTCTTCCTCAATGACCGGCGATGAGGAAATGACACCAAAGATTCCACACATTGAACTTACCTGCTTGCTCTATGGCCGACCCCAAATGCACTGGAGTCAGCCTATCTTCATGAAATTGATAGCCTGACGAACTGCCAAACTATATCGTGCTATCCGGTTCTACCTGAGGTTCTGAACACGAGCCACCCCTTAAGTAGCCTCGCTCATTTGAATGGTTGCCGCGTATGCCTCCATCATCTTATCGAGGGACCTGTCCCAAGAGTATTCTGCAGTGACATGCAGCCGCCCGGCACGCCCAAACGCCTTGCGCAAGCCCGGGTCCTCAATCAGCCGGATCAAGGCTGCCGCCGCCGCCTGGACATCTTCACGCGGAACAATAAATCCATTGACCCCGTCCTGGGTCACCTCCGCCAGCCCCTCTGCATCCGACACCACCACGGGAAGCTCGCACGCCGCGGCCTCAAGAACCGCCACGCCAAAACTCTCAAATCGACTCAAAGCCACAAAAATATCCAGCCGATGGATCATGGCTGGAACCTGATCATGGGAAACCGCACCATGCAAGGTCAGCTGTGCCCCCACGCCCAACTCGGCGGCCAATGCGCTCAGCGCCTCCCGATCCGGGCCATCACCGCTAATTTCGAGATACAGATTCGAGGGGCGGCCCAGGCTTTGCCAGGCGTGCGCAAATGCGCGTATCAAGATATCTACGCCGTAGATTCCAGCCAGCGATTTGACGGTTCCGACGACAACTCCGTCAACAGGCTTGCACCCGGGCGGATGGGGGCGAAACATCCCGGTATCGACTCCAAACGGTGTAATGAAAACAGACGCATGTGCGTAAGTTCTGGCAAGCTCAAGCGCCATGCACTTGCTGGTAGAGGCTATCGCGGCGGGGAATTTGAGATTGCCGCGAAGCAAGCGCCTGTGAATAAAAGACTTCGTTGGGAAATCGTAGATGTCGCTCCCCCACACCGACAGCAGCGTCACTCCAAACCCTGTCAGGCGGGCCAGCAATCCATAGCCAGTCGCGTAGTGCGCATTGAATACATCAGGGCGAATACGCTCTATGAGACGGCGCACCTCCCTCGCCGCAAATAAATAGGCCAACGGTGCGCGATATTGAAGCGCGTAAAAAGCCACATCTTCGTGCAAATGATGCTGCAGAGGGTGGGCGGAGATCAGATGCACCTCAACACCATGCGATGCCAGGCCATTGGCCCAGCGAATGGTATGTATGGAGCTGGCCCCACCCAGCAATGCAACCTTCATACGACTGCTTTCCCGCGCATATGCCTGAGTTCCGTTGCCATGGGATGCCCCCTCAGAGCGTTCAACGCAGCCAAGTGGCGGCGCTTCCATGCATGCCATTCGTTGGCATGAGAGACTTTTGCCAGTCAGCTGGATCAAGTGCAGAAAACATTCTGACAAACTCCTCAATCAAAAGCGCCTCCGTCTCAAGCCCATTGAAAATACGCTGGGCTGGCGACGCAAACCAGTACTTGCGGAAGTGCTCGTCGATGTACTCCACCATATGCTCGTGCTGGTAAAACCCGCTTTCCAATGACGAGGCGTTATCTATCATCAGATAAGGATTCGGACCAAACCAAGCCATGGTTGCGGGCCCCGAACCGGCCCCCATATGCATGGCAGACGCCTGAATCAGCGCCATATCCTGCTCCACCGTCGTGTGAAAGTCTTTTGCAAAGACAACATTCGGGCATTCGCGCAATCTCGCATCAATTTCGATGCGGGCACAGATAACGAAAAACTTGACCTTGTATCTTGACTCGCAATACTTGAACAGCACCAGCCAGCTTTCCATACTCGAATTTCGGCGCGTGTCCCAATGGGGGTTATTTCTCAAGTTGACCGTGACGGCTGTCGCCGAAGCAGAGTGTTCTGCATAAAACTGAGCAGCCCATTCGCGCAGATGAGGGCGGCAGGTCAGATGAGGGATGGCCCCATGCTGGCGGTGATGTTCCACCAGCAAATCATTGAAGACGACTCGACTCAAATACTCATGGGTTCCGAGCTGCCACCCCGACGGCCATACGTGATAACAATCGCTGTTGTCGGCAATCAAACGAACAAGCTGTTCTTGTGAATCCAGAACAAAGAAAGACCCAAGCTTCTGGTTGACTTGCGCCAGAGGCAGCAGCGAAGCGATGTGATAAATAACATTATCTTTGTTGATCGCTGCAGCAAACGTAGCATTGGATTTCGCTGGCTCCCCGGGATCGTATACAAGCGCAAAATCAACCACATCTACTTGGTACTTCTGACACAGCACCAGGGAAGCTTCTTGGCATATCAGGATGTCCCCAATGCTGAATGGTTGCGACGAGGTATCGTAAACAACCAGAACGCGTTGCTTCTTCGACACAGTCGAGACAAACACGCCCCTCAACCGCGGAAACACCCAGATGGAAAACCAATGCAGGCGTCGCAGCGGTCTGCGAATACCCAAAGGCACCCTGCGAACCAAGCCGCGGGCTTTGTTGATAAACCATTTCATACGGTCAGATACAGCAATTTAATTCAATGATGTGCGAGGTCACGGATTCGCAGGCGAAGGCATTCCATGCCACGCTGTTCTGCAGCGTTGCCAAATGACGGCAACAAACGGCATGACCACAATCGCAACGGCCAGGTAGCCAATAGCTACGCCCTCAACCGAATAAAACTTGCCCAGCACAAGGACCGCAACGCTGGTCGCCAGGCCACTGGCTAGCGAAACGAATAAAAGCGGCTCCTTTTTGTGCGCACGCAAATAAACCGACATTGGCAATGCAATGACTTGAAGAATTGTCGCTGCCAGGAAGTAAGCCGCCGTAGACGGAGCCAACAATCTTCCGGCCAAGGGATGACCCATTACATTCAGGACACAGATTCCACCCCAAATGACGGCAGCTCCCAGTACGGAAATTCCGACCACAATCTTGGTCACGCGCCAAAACTCCGCGTCGAGTGCCGCATATTGATGCCGCGCAATGAGCACGCCAAACAAGGGTGCCTTGGGAATAACCCAGCTGGACACCACCGAACTCAAAGCGGCAATAAATGTCCATGTCATTCCCATTTGACCGGCAGCCGTGGCACCTTGGTAGTAAAAAAGCACCGGAGTAAACAGGAAGAAAGTGAGGTATCCGCTCATCCAGCTCAAGGACATCCGCCACTGCATGGGCAGTATATCGGTGCGCCAATTGAGCCCCCCCCCCAAGGGCAGGGCAAACATGACTTGCCGAATAAAGCTGCGATACCGGCGAACCACGGTCAAGAGCGTCACCAGCAGCAGCACAGCAGCAACAAGGGCACACGTCCACAGCCCCGCCCCCATATAAATCCCCGCCCAGGCCGCCACGCTGGACATCACGGATTGAATGAATCTATAAAAGTAAATGCTCTCAACCTGATTGCACCCCTCCAACAGGGCCCATACGGGAATGAAGAATAGATTGATCCCGGTCAATATGCAAAGCACAAGCCATGGACCGCCCCACACGGAAAATTTTTCCCAGCCGGTGGAAGCAAAGAAAATAAAACCACCGAATACCAAGGCCACAGCAAGCAGCACTCCGGCTGCCACGTACCATTTCAATGCAAAACGCCCTAGGCTGTTTAATCTCGACAGAGCTTCGGCATCCCCCAGCAACTCACCATTCTTCCCAAAGGATAATTTGGCCCACTCGTGGCTTGCATACGAACCGATGACGCCTCCCAGGCCCATTTCGGCAAAAACCTGCAATGCCAGGACCGAAATGAAGGTGTAGTAATACCCTTGCAGCTCCGATGTAAACCAGGCTGCGATAAACAAGGTAGTTACAAATCCAGCCCCCATGCCCCACATCTTTCCCAAGATGGCGAAGAATGTTCCTTTGTCAATTCCGAGAAAATGGGCGATCCGAACCCATGGGCTTCCAAGGGCTTCCATATCACTCTGGAGTACGCGGGGTCTTTGAATGGTAGCGCGCGACCGCCTCGGGATACTCATGCTGTGCCAGCGCGAGGCTTTCCACGGTTCCGATATCGCGATGATAAACATCGTTATTGAAGGTATTGATTTTCCCCATAAAGTGAGGCAGCACCTCCGTGCTGAAATCAATCACCTCTTTATTCAGATTTCGTATGAAATCCAGAACCGTGGGCGCGAGAATATACACCGCAGCGTTTGCAAGATTGCCTGGAGGTTGTTTCACTTTTTCGTGAAACGCGCGAACAACCCCCTTCTCATCAAGCTCGACAATTCCGCAGCTTTCCGGCACATCGGTCTCAAATGTCATCATCGTGATTTCAATATGCTTGTCTCGCCGCTTGAAAGTCTCGACAAAGGCATGCATATCAAATAGCGACAAGTTATCCGCATGCACTAGGATAATAGGCTGGCCCTGGAAAAACTCCCGATTGCGCAACAAGGTGCCGGCAGTCCCCAGAAGAGACTCCTCCATCACGGTACTTATTTTGATCCGCAGATCTTGTAAAGCCAAATAGGCCAGCACCTTCTCGGGAAGGTAGTGCAGATTGATTAAGGTTTCGGATATCTGCGCCTGCGTCAACAGCTTGATCCAGTAAGCCAGCAATGGGCTGCCATTGATATCGACCAGACATTTGGGGGTCGTGTTCGTAATGGGGCGTAAACGCGTGCCCAGCCCAGCCGCGAGTAGCATGGCTCGCATCAAAGCAACTCTCTCACAAGCTCAGCGGTCTGGAGAGGCGTATTGCCAACGCGTCCGACCTGAACAGCCGCAGCCAAAGAACCCAGACAAGCCGCCTCCCAGATATTGCCTCCACTCGCAAGCGTCAATGCGCTGGTGATCAGCAAGGAGTCCCCGGCACCCGCAACGTCCTTTGGCGCTGTATTCAAGGCGCCAACCCGGTCTGTCATCCACTCATTAGGCTGCCCATTGCCAGCGTGAATCAAGAGCCCTTCTTCTCCGAGTTTCAGCAAGATATTTTTCGCCGAGGACTGATGTCGAAGCGACTCGGCCAGAACCACCAAGCCGTCTTCATGGTTGCGAGTACTGATGCGCGCCTCGCGCTCGGTCGGCGTGAGGAGATCCATGCCCTTGTAACGACTGATATCACCGACTTGCGACGACGATTGGCTATCGGCTGCCAGCAACACGCCATGGCCTTTGGCACTCTGGATAATTTTTTCCACCAAAGGTTGCGGCAAGCAGCCGTAATTGAAATCGGAAAATACCAGTAGATCAATCGTCGGCAGCGCCGATTCGATCTGCGACAGGATTTGCGCCTGATGTGCGACCGATATGGCAGCCTGATGCAGATGACTCACGCGCAGAAGACTCTTCCCCTTGCTGCGATAGCGCTGCTTGAGCGTGGTGGGCCGGCTGTCATCGAGCACCAAATGCGATTGCACGCCCGCTTCGGCCAAGCCCTTTACGGCAAAATCCCTTGCCGCATCGGCGCCCGTGACAGAGATGAATTGCACCGAAGCGCCAAGCCCGGCAGCGTGTGCCGCGACAATGCCCGCACCACCGACAAAGCGAGTGGAGTCAATGGGCATAACAACGATGGTGGGGTCTTCTTGGGACATCCCCAAGGGCTGGCAAGTGATGTACTCATCCACAATCAGATCGCCAACAACACACACACGCAACTTCGCAAACTGCTCCAGCAGACTGCTTAGTCGTGTGCGCTCTATACCGTGGCGGGAGAGGTAGTCTTGAGGCAAGCCTATGGATTTGGGATCAAATTCGCGGAACTCTTTGCGAATGAGATCCAGCGAGGAAAACACAGTTTCCCCTGAGCTGAACAAAAGTTTGCCCCCATACAGTGCCAAAGCAGCGGCCTCCGGATTGAACAGTGTTTCATGCTCTTTGCCCTTGACCACAAAGTCGGGCTTCAATCGTGCAATCACCGAAGCGATGGGCTCGTCAACGACGAAGGCTTCATCTACCCAGCTATTGCTTTGAATCCCTTCCAGGCGAAGTTGCTCCGGAACATGGGCCGCATGGCCCGCAAGGCGATCACTCTCTACGGCGACGAGCAAGCGCCCTCCATATTCTTTTGCAAAACGCAGCAGGCGAAGATGCCCTGGATGCAATACGTTGAAATGCCCAGACACTAGTACGGTTCTTGTTGTCATGAGTTGGGTGTAATGATGTTCGGATCAGAAATTTCTATCAGAATACCTTGTCAGGCAGACAAGAAGTATTCGATATAAGGATTGCTTTTGAGTGGGTGATACGTCAACTCGCCATTGCTACTTCCGCCAAACACCAGCGTGTTGCTCGGCACCACTTGATTGATAACAGTCACCCCCGCCGAAACCACCACATTGTCGCCAATGCGGGTGGCCCCCGAGATGACACAATTTGGCATCAAGATCACATTGCTGCCCAGCACAGGATTTTTCTCCCGATAGCCACCCACCGTCACGCCCTGATAAACCACCAAATTCTCGCCGTATACACAATCGCCGAGAACAATCTGCGTGGCGTAATTCAAGAAGAAGACTGCTGGCAATTTGACCCGGTAAAACAAGGAGCAGCCATGGAGTGCTTTATTCAGGCAATAGAGCCTATCCTTGATTCGATACTCATCTAGGGCATTTCTTTCAAACAAGACTCTTGCCAGAAGATACAGGTAGATCGGATGCTTCATCACGTGCCAGGGGTCGGGAGTGTCGCCCGTTCGCTTCAGCATATTGACCCTGGACGCAAGATATTGAAAACGCGTCTCTGCCTCTTCAGCAACCGACTGCAGGATTTCAGTATCCACACTGGCAGCGCAATCGCCAGGATACATACTAGACAATTGCCTCACAACATAATCTACGGCATTCAATTTTCACCCACCAGTTTCTTGATTCACCATGAAATCAGCCATTCCTCAATGAGCGCAATCCGCTTCTCCAGCGGGGACAAAGCGATCACTTTCCCTGCAAAAATTTGCCCATGTTCTTCTGTACCACGTAGCGGGCGGCGATACCAGTCAGATGTGCGTCGTCGAACGCTGTTGGCTCACCGGGCTGGCCCAAGGAAATCATGCAACCCTCTGCGTTGCAGAAATCACGCATGGGAGAAATGTATTCCAGAGAAAGCTCCTTCGCCACACCTGAAAGCTGTGCATCGAGCATTTCAAGAGTAGGCTGCAGCTCGCTCAATATTCTTTCGGGGGGGGCATCAAGATTCTTGGAATGCACATGCTGAACAATCACGGTCGGCAGCGCCCTACCCCAATGGGGAACAGGCCCCATCAGCACAATACGCTGCACTCCCGCCATCCGCAGCCTTTGAATGGTTGCCGGCAACTTCTCCAGTGCATGCTCCGATAGGGACTGAGGCCAATCGTGCGCCAAGACAAGCGTATGGGGCTTCAATTGAACTATTTTCTTGAAAATATCCTCGTTGATGGGGCGGCATAGGGGCCGGTCGCCCTTGTCAAAGTCCAGAATCGGTGGGCACGAGCTGGAGGTAAGCTGCGCAACAGACACGCCCTCCTTGCGCGCAGCCTCATCCAATGCCCGGTACAGCATGGCGCCATGCGAGTCACCCCAGATCATCACCATGGGCATGCCGGCGTCCACTGCCGTGCACTCCGCCGCAAAATCTCGCTCGGAGCCGGCCAAGAGGCAACGATGGTTTCGAAAGCTTTCTTGGTAGTCAAACTGGTAGTCCAGAAATGGCCTGATCGCCAGCGGGTAGCGGCTGCTCCACCCCTTCTGAAAAGAAGTCACAGCCCCCATTGCGCCCACAAAAATCATGGCGCCCAAAAGACATTTGACAACCGAATGGAGTTTCCACTTGACGCCATAACGCAAGGGTTTTTCGATGTACCGGTAAGTCAGCGCGCTTAGCAAAAGGGAGAGCACAACCATGCCCAAGGCAGTGAGCCTGGGATAGTCCATGCCAAGCAAGTTCATCCGTCCCAAGGTGAGCAAAGGCCAATGCCAGAGGTACAGCGGATAGCTCAACAAGCCAATAGTCACCAGCCACCGATGGGAAAGAACGGTTCTGTTGAACCACGCATGGCTTCCCGCGCTGATGAGCATCATGGATCCAAGCGTAGGCAGCAAGGCCCACCAACCCGGAAAGCGACTCGCGTCATTGAGTCCAAAAATAGCGCCCACAACCAGCGCCAGACCGAGCCATGAAACCAGGGAACGAAAGGGGATGCGCGTCTCGCCAAACTGGCATACGGTGCATGACAACCCGCGCTCGAGTGCAGCGGGGTACTGCAGATGCATATAGGCCAACAGGGCCCCCATGAGCAATTCCCAAAAGCGGCTCGGAGGAAGATAAAACGTTGCCACGGGGTTTGCCTGCACCCCTGCGATATTGAATACGAATGAAATCCCCAGCAGAACCAGGATCGTCAGGTGGACTCGCCATTTCCACCTGGCTGCCACAATCAACAATAGGGGCCATACTAGGTAGAACTGCTCCTCAATACCCAGCGACCAGAGATGCAAAAGTGGTTTAAGCGTGGCCGCCGGGTCAAAATACCCGGATTCGCTCCACAAAAGCAGGTTTGAGAAAAAACCGGCCCCCGCAACCATATGCCGGCCCAGCAAGGCGTATGACTGCGGACTAAGCACAAACCAGCCCAGCAGCCAACTGCTGAGCAGAACCAGCAACAATGCGGGAAATATGCGGCGAACTCTTCGCGCATAGAAATCGGTAAGGCTGAAGGTATTGCGCTTCAGCCCATCCAAAATAATGCTCGAAATCAAAAATCCGGATATGACAAAGAAGATGTCAACACCGACATAGCCGCCAGGAATCCGCTTGGTGACATGGTATGCCACCACCGCGAGAACCGCTACCGCTCGGAGACCATCAATGTCTGGCCGATGCTGCAAGGAGGAATTGCCAGACATCAACTCAAGGCAGCAGCGTCATTTCTGGAAGAGGAACCAGGAATTTCCCGCCTGCTTCGGTAAAGCGGGTGTGTCTCTTGATGATTGCGTCCGCATACTGCCACGCGAGTATCACCACGATATCTGGAGAGGGTGCAGCGTAAAGCTGATCTGACGAATAGACCGGAATATGGGCGCCCGGACTGTAAAGATTGAACTTCAGCGGGTTGTCATCCACGATGTACTTGAGGCGGGTCTGCAGTTCAAAGTGGTACAGCAGCGTAGTCGTTGTCGTAGATGCTCCGTAGGCAACCACGGTTTCCCCTCGGGCGATGGCCGCATCCAGGTATTCCAGAACAGTCTGCTTGCGCTTTTCGATGGCATGGTAGAAGTCGCGATAAATTTGCGGGTGCGTTATGCCCCTCTTGTTTTCATCTTCCACCATTTGCAAATAGGCCGTTGTTTTGGCACGCTGCCCCGTCGACAAGGGTTGTGCAAAACCGCGAATGGAACCGCCTTTTGTAGACACACGCTCGACATCGAACAGGCTCATATCCAAACGATTGAAGAATCGCTCCAATGGGATCAAGGCGTGATGCGATACGTGTTCGTGGTAGATGGTGTCAAACACGAAGTTATCGATGATGTCCGGGACATATGACACTTCGAAAACAAAAACACCATCGTCCGCCAGCAAGCTCCGAATGCCCTGGACAATATCGCCAATGTTGTCCGCGTGAGCAAACACATTGTTGGCGCACATCAGCGTGGCGGGACCACTCTCAGCGAGAATTTTCTGGGCGATTGCGGAGGTAAAAAACTCCGGTAACGTTTCCACACCCTCGGCAGTTGCTGTAGCAGCAATCGTTTTCGCGGGATCAACTCCTCTGACGCGCATTCCATGCGTCTTATACGCCTTGAGTAGCGAGCCATCGTTGCTGCCGATCTCAATAACGAGCGAGCCTTGCGAAATACTCAGGCCCGAGACCACGGCCTGCGCGTATTTTTTGAAGTGGTCAACCAAGCCCAGTGAAGCAGATGTTCTGTAGGTGTAGTTGCGGAACAAAATCTCGGGGTCAACCACATCCAGATTCTGGAGGTGGCCGCACCCCAGACAGAGGTAGGTATCCAGCGGATACAGCTCCTGCGCCTGATGGAGGTATTCGGCCGGAACAAACGCATCTCCGATTGCGGACGGGAGTATGGGCAATACCAACTCAAGCGTTGTCGAACCGCAAAGCCGGCAGTCATCTCTATGTTTGAAGTGTTTCAAATGTTGCTCCATGAAGGTAGACAATTCAGCTGCACGATCTCAGAGTGCAGCCATGGATTTGGCCAGTTCTTCTGGCCAGATGACGGAAACGCCTCCGTCCACAAATATGGCCTGACCATTGATAAATGAGGATTTTTCACTACACAGAAATTCGAGTAGGTTGACCGAATCTTCTGCGCGCCCGATGGTTCCCATGGGGACAAATTTTTGATACAGATCCATCAGGGGGCCGTTCGCCAGGTAATAGTCCCGGGATTCAGCTTTGAGATAAGTGAGAGGCATGATCGCATTGATGCGAATTCCCTTGCGCCCCATGACCCAAGCATTGTATTTGACCAATTGATTGAGGCCAGCCTTGGCAACGTGATAGCTGTCCGGCTGCGACCCACCGACACATTCGGCGTATACAGAGCTGACTACACCGATGGCACGATCGCCGTCCGTGCAAAAGTTCTCCGCAAAGCCATTGATCAGCAAGCGTGTCGCTGTCAATGAAACCTGCAACTCGCCTTGCCAAGGATCGCCCGCCCCCCGGTAACGCTGGCAAAAAATGAGATATCGGATATCGCCGCCAATGCGCACCACCTCTTGAACAATCGCTTCGCTTGAGGTGATGGTTTCCAGATCTGCAGCAACATGATGGAGCCGTGCATCACCCGTGGGAGGATGGCGGGAGAGCACTGTGACGGCATATCCGTTATCGGCAAATCGCATGGATACCGCTTTGCCCAACCCCTTGGAGCCCCCCACCACCACCACATGGCCTCTGGAACTCATAGCACCTGCCTCGCGCTTGCAGACAGTTTCGTCAGCCAGGTATCAATGGCCACCGCATCGGCATCTTCGGCCGGCGAAAATTCAGCATACATCGTGCCGTCCCCCGTAAACGGGCCATTGGTGATTTCATGCACCAGCAGCAGATCCGACTTGATCATCAAGGTATGAAAAAAAGGACGCGACATCCGGTAATAGAACGCTTTGGAAGTGCTGCCCGCAGCCAATGGCACGATCTGCGCAATATCACCGTCATCGTTGAAAAGCACCACATCAACTTCGCCATAGACAATGTGAAAGGCCTCGCTTTTTTCCAGATGCTTGTGCGGGCGGATGTAGGAATCCGGCCGGATGGCAATGAACATCTCGTGCAGGGTGTCGGCATTGTCCGGGTGCAGATTGATACGCACCCGCCCCCTCGCGTTATTCGCCAGCTCCATGCGCAAGTAGTCGAGCTCCGTGCGACCAATGGTTGCGATCGGTCCCGGGGCGATATAGACGCCAGTGGCTTTCTTGATCAAGTTCACGTTGCTTCAACCTCGTCATCCACCAAGGCAGCGCCGCCTGCACCAGGGAAAATCGTGTACATCCGGCCACCGCGCGCCAGGTAGGCTGCATTGCTATTTCGAACTCTCTCTGCGCCGCCCGGACCGACACCCAAAAGACAGACATCGATAGAGGGGTCGATCTGCAGTATTTCCGAGCTCACGATGGGTATGGAGGTACCGGGAAGGAGATACCCTAGCTTTTCGGGTGCGTCGTCAATGGCATAGGCGATGTGCGGTGCCAGCCCCAAGGCATTGACGAACATGATGCTTTGGTGACCTGCGCCAAAAATAGCCACTTTCCTCCCGGCGGCAGCAATGGCTTGCACAGCATCCAAATACCGTTGCCTGACTTCCGCAAATCCCGCTTGATAGTTGAGAAAGACTTGCGTATTTCCGCGCTTGGGTTTCTCTGGTGTTGGGCGCGACGCACTGTTGGCCACTCTCAACACAAAGACCAATGCATCTTCAAGAGCACCCGGACAGCGATTGAACTGAACAATTTCATACCCGGCTATCTGGGCACATTCGCTGAATGACTCTTCACTGAAGTAGCAAATATGCTCTTCCCAGATGAAGCTGTAGTCACGTGCAGAGAAAAATTTATTGCTGTCCGGGATTTCGATGAAAAGCAGTCCATCCGGCGTCATCAGATGGCCAAGCCCTTTCAAGCTTGCCACCGGATCGTGGCTGTGTTCCAGCAGATAGCGGCACGACACCAGTTTTGCACGCCCCTGAACCGTGGCCAACTCAGCCAAAGACTCAGGTCGCAATAGTGCCTGGATGCTCTCGAGGTAGGGATACCTACCCGGCACCCGGGGCAAGCACGCAGACAGGTCCAACGGATGGGTCGCGAGGCCACACTGAGCCAAACGCTCGAGCAAGGGGGCATCAAATGGACCAACACCTGCAGCCATATGACCCTGCGTAGACGGCAGAAAGGCTTGCAATTGCTCCACTACGGCATCCAGATGCACAAACGGCTCGTTGTACCGAATCCAGGGCACACTGGGTCGAACCACATCTGCCGGCGAATACTTGGACAACTGCACCAGGTGGCATGCAGCGCACTCGGTCATAGCCAATGCATGCGCGCGCGCGACTGCATTTGCCTTTTTTTCGAACTGGTTGCAGACCACCAAGGACCCCAGGGACAGGGTTGCGCCAGAATGCAATGGTTCACCACAAACCAAGCAATCAGGCACGGGGGCGTTGGCGGCACTCTGCATTTCAGTGGTCTGCGTTTGCGCTCATTTCGATCAGGCACCGCCCCGCAATCGCACCGTTACGCACTCCGGCCAGCGCATCATTGATTTTTTCCAGGGGGTAGTAATTGGTAATCAGGCTTTTGAGCTGGATACGCCCGACCCGGAAAAGCTGGTGGTAACGCGGGATATCCGTCTGTGGAATGGCTTCCCCGCCGTGAGAACCACTAATGATCTTGCCAAAATGCAGTGGCAATGAATATATGTTGATATTCTTGTCTTTGCGAGGCACTCCGACCAGCGTCACACGCCCCTGGGGCTTGGTCATCTGATACGCCATTTCGATGACGGCCGGTTGGCCCGTGTTATCAATAAAGGCATCCACACCAGCATTGCCGACGATATCCATTATCTGCTGGCGAATGTCACCATGACTGCTATTGATGACATGCGTTGCACCCATCATTCGAGCCAGCTCAAGTTTATTGTCGTGCAAGTCAACGGCAATGATGGGGTATGCAGAGACCAGTGCAGCCGCCTGGACAATATTCAAGCCGATGCCACCAGCACCGAATACGACAACGGACTCCCCGATTCGCAGCTTGGCATTATTTTCGACCACGCCGAAGCCGGTCGTGACGGCGCATCCAAACAGCGCCGCGACCTCCAGATCGCTATCCACCGGAATGGGCGTGACTCGATTCTCTGACACGATCGAATAGTCACTGAAAGTGGTCACGCTTCCTGCATTGATTTTCCGGCCTGCACTCGTGTAGTGCGGCGTTTCAGCTTCAATGCCAATCCCCTTGCGCCAATGCAAAACAACTTTGTCGCCCGGTTTGACATGCCGTACGCCAGGCCCAATATCCAATACGGTCCCGGAGGCTTCATGGCCAAGCAAATGCGGCAAATACTTGTCCTCCCCCTTAGCCCCGTCAATTTCACCCAGCTGAGATCCGCAGATGCCACTGAAATGAATTTTCACCAGAACCTGTCCAACCAATAGCTTTGCAGGCATTGATATTTCGAGAATCTCTAGTGGGGTGTGAAGCTTGGTCAGGACGGCCGCCTTCATGGTTTTTGGCATGACTGACATGTTTTTTCTCACTCGAAGTAGATGAAGGAATGATCGCCCGTGTAACCAGTCTGCTTGAACCACCAGGCCCATTCCTCGGGCGTGTTGAAAGCCTCGCAGGTCACCTGCCAATACAGGAGATTGGCTTTCTCCTCTTCGGTGCGATAAGACTCCACGCAGATGTACTTGTTCTTTTTTCCAACGCGCTCGATCTCCCTGATGGCCTTGTCCAGGTCATAGCAATGGAGGTTATGCAGCGTGTTGATTGAAAAAACAAAGTCAAACTCGCCGTCGTCGTAAGGCAGGGCGGCGGCACTACCCACCTTCAGGTGATCCTTGACCTCCTCCTTTGATTTCTCGATGGCATAGCTGGAGACATCTATGCCATGCACCTCCACCCCCGGGCAAAGCTGGGTCAACTCGTAGAGTTGGAATCCCTTGCCGCATCCGACATCAAGAATCTTGTCGCCGGGCTTGATGCCGTAGTGCTCGATCATCGCCTGACCCACCGGCGCCCAGCGCCCCGGCATATAGCGATAACCGCCGTAGCAGATCTTGCGGTCGCCATCCCAATAGTCGTAAGCCCATTGTTTAGACAAGGTCGCGGCCTTGGCCTTGGGAAAATCCTGATCGTTGACACGCCCGAGATAGTCGCGATGTGTGCTTTTGTGAATTGCCGAGAGGAAGTCGATATAAGCCATTGTTTCCCTAAATCAAAGCCGCCAGATGCGTGTCGAAATACCATTGTGCCTTGCCCAGTTGCTCGCGCAGCAAGCGATCCGAGGCAAGGCCCGCATGCTCGCGCCGCTTCCGGTCTTCCATCCTGAATTCGTTCAACAGAATGCAGCACCATTTGAGCCGGTGCACAGGCGAAAGCAACTCGACACGACGCGCCACGCCCTCAGCACCAGGCAACGCCTCCAACAGCTCCGCCATGAATTGCTGCCCCTGGTCTTGCGTCACGGGCACTTCTGGCTGGCACATGAAATCGCAGATCAGCTTGGCCGGGTCGTCCCAGCCCGCGTACTCGAAATCAACAAACGAAAGATCCGCCTCATACTCCAGCGCATTGTGGAAGCCGAAGTCGGAAGGAGACAGAATCCGATCTTCGGGTGGCAGCACGGCCCATTCCGGGCGGGGCGCCAATTCTATTTGGACTTTCTCCCACAAGGCCTGCACACGCGTTTGGACAAACTCACGCGCCTCACGCGCCACCCCGGATTCAGCCTCCACCGCGAGCAAGCGCGTAATCCGCGACTCGGCAAGGGCCAGATGTGCACCCCAACCCAGACAGGCGTCTGCCGCCAGAGGGAGCGCCTCGGCCTGCGCTGTTGCGCGAGCGCCATTGATCCGGGCAATGAAACGCGCAGCCTGGCTGATGTGCTGAGAGTGAATCGTCCCGGGCCGCAGCCCAGGCAGGCAGGAGTACAAGGCAAGGTTCGATGCACGGTCCAGACCCAGAGGTTCCGGAACGCCGGCCACTCCCATCTGCCTCAGAAACACAAGAAAGCCATACTCAGTACCCAGCCTGTCACGCTGATTGGCGCCTGGCGCTTGGTAGTAATGCTTGAGGACCCAACGGTCATCCCCGCTGCTCACCAAAAAGACTTGGCTATTGCGCCCCGCCCGAATGGGGTGCAGCGCGACAGCACCGGTTACACCATGACTGCGGCAAAACTGCTCCAGCGGTTCAACCGCATGGTCGACCATTACAGCGCCAGCAGTGCGGGCAGATCCTTCCAGGCGGATAGCCGCGCCCAGGAAGAATCCATACGATGAGCCTGAACCGGATCGAACAATATCTTTTCCACACTGCCTGGGAGCATCGCAAGAATCTCCGGCAAGTCATCAACATAGTGCGTGCACCCCAAGGCTAGGATGCGTGCCACCTTGGCTTCCTTGGTCAGCTCAAAGAATACCTGCTCATCCAACCAGCCTAGTCCCTGCGCATCAAAAAAACCCTGTTTTCGCAGCCAGCTCCGAGCCGCCGCATGGAGGTCCCAAGGCTCACCCAGATACGGTGTGCGCGTCTTGTGGCTCACTATGCACATGGGAATCTGCTTGCCCTTCAGTGCGAGCAAGGTGGCCTGCATCCCAGGATAGGGGTCAGCTTCCAGAATGCGGCCACCATAGACCTCACCCTGCATGCGTGTCCACTCGTCTTCAATGCCTTGCTCGCGCAGGTAGTCCCGGACCGCATTCTTCTGTGGCGGCGTTGCTTCAGGAATCAAGTGCTTGTCCAAAGCAGCGCGATGAAACAGCTGGTCGTAGCTGATCAGCGTGTTGTCGAAATCAAAACCTAGGCGCATACACTCACTTCAGTCGCTCAAGCACCCGCTCGCAGACCTTGTCAGGCACCAAGCCGTACAGGATTCGTGCCTGATCCTGGTCTCCGCATGCGGACAGGAATCGGTCCGGAGCGCCTATGCAGACCAGCTTGTCCAGCGCAACGCACTTGGCGTTGCCCCACTCCAGCACGGCACTGCCCGCACCACCGATGAGGCCATGTTCTTCCAGAACCACGACCAGCTTCTTGTCGGCAAAGAGCGCACTCAGTAACTGGTCATCCAGCGGCTTGACCGTATGCAGGCTAATGACCTCGGTCGATACACCTGCCTGTTGCAACTGGTCGGCACTTTTCAAGGCCGTATCCAGCATGGTGCCCACACTGAGGATTGCCACATCGGACCCCGCGCGCATGACAATGCCGCGCCCGATTTCAAACACGGGATCGGATTGGTGGACAAGGGGCTCCCCCTTTTTTCCGAGTCGGATATAGGTGGGACGCCCCAGGCGCAACGCAGCCTTGACGGCCAAGCGGACCTCTACCGTGTCGGCCGGGCAGACCACATGCATATTGGGCAGCGTACGGAGAATGGCGATGTCCTCCATGGAGTGGTGCGTCGCCCCCAGACCCGCATAGGAGAGTCCGGACCCTGTGCCCACCACAATGACGGGCAAATCGGGATAGCAGACATCCAGCCGGATCTGCTCAAGACAGCGCACCGTATTGAACGGCGTGATGGTGTAGGTAATAGGGCGCAGCCCCGACGCAGCAAGCCCCGAGGCAACTCCGGTCATATTGGCTTCCGCAACACCGCAGTTGTAGAAGCGGGTCGGGTGCTTTTCCTTGAATCGGTCAAAGAGACGGTTCCCAATATCCCCAGCCATCATGACCAGTTCCGGGTATTCATCACCCAGCTCGGTCACGGCCTTCGCGAATGCATTTCTCATGACACGCCGAGCTCCAATTTAGCTTTGCTCACTTCTTCTACCGTAGGGATCCGATAGTGCCAATTGTTGTCATCCTCCATGAAGGAGACACCCTTGCCCTTGACCGTGTGCGCAACCACCATGGTGGGTTTCGCATTGGCGCTGGAAACGCCTTGCACGGCCGTAAGAATCTGTTGATGGTCGTGGCCATCGATTTCGTGCACCAGCCAGCCAAAGCTTCTGAATTTGTCCACCAAGGGATCCAGGGCCAGCACCTCTTTGCTGCGGCCGGTCGCCTGCCATTTGTTGAAGTCCACAAAGGCGCAGAGACTGCCCAGTCGATTCGCGGCAGCAAACAGGGCCGCCTCCCAGACGGAGCCCTCGTTGCATTCGCCATCGCTCATCAGAACGAAGCTGCGGTAGTCCTGGCCTTTGATGCGGCTGGCCAGTGCCATGCCGCAACCGCAGGGCAAGCCGTGCCCCAGGGACCCCGTCGCCGCTTCGACACCAGGCAGCTTGGGTGTGGGGTGCTCTTCCAGCAGGGAACCCACTTTGCCATAGGTTTTTAAATCGGCTTCGCTGATAAAGCCCTTGTAGGCCAGCGCCGCATACAGCGCGGTGGCCGCATGCCCCTTGCTCAGGATGAAGCGATCACGCCCCTCCCATTTGGGCTGCTTGGGATCCAGACGCAGCACGGAATGGTACAGCACAGCAACTATGTCGATGCACGAAAGCGCAGAACCCAGATGCGCCGCTTCTGCGGCATGGGACATTTCTATCGCCTTGGCGCGAAATTGCGCTGCCAGTTGAACGGAAGTAGTCATGGCTTGGCCGTCAGGCTTGAAGATTCAAGTGCTTCATCCAGCGCACGGTGTAGCACTGATCGGTTTCGACCAGCTCACCGGACTTGAATTTCGTGATCACATCGTCGATGGCATCGGAGACCGTCGTGCTCTGCACAAACCCTGTGGCCAGCAACTTGTCTGAGTTTTGCCGATAAGAGCGCGGGTCGTTGGATGCCGAGATCGCGATCTCGGCGGGGATCTTCTCAGCCACTTTCTTTGCGATATCGAGAATGGAAATGTTCTCGAAACCAGCGTTGTAGCAACCAGAGGGCAGGCCAGGCTTGGCCAGAAAATGGCGGTACACGTTCACCATATCGTTGATATGGATGTTGGGTCGCGTCTGATCGCCACCAAACACCGTCATCCGGCCATTCTTCAATGCCTGCATGGTGAGCATGTTGACGCTTACATCCAGGCGCATGCGCGGCGAGTAGCCGCACACCGTTGCTGGTCGGATGCAATGGATCTGCATGACATCCGAGTAGCTCAGCAGCACGCGCTCGGCGACCATCTTGGTCTTGTTGTAGGCGCTGATGGGCACCAGCTCTAGGTCTTCGGTCACCTGCGGATCATCCTTCACGCCATACACGCTGCCGGAACTCGCAAAGAGGAACTGCTTGACGCCCGCGCGCACGGCACGGTCGGCCAATTGCTGCGTGGCCAGTACATTGACTTCCCACGACAGGGTCGGATTCATTTCCACGCCGGGGTCATTGGCGATGTTCGCCAGGTGGATCACGGCATCGACATTCTTCAGCGGAATGCTGTCCACATCGCGCGTGTCCTGCTGCAGCACTGTCAGCTGGGGATGGGGCTTGAGGTGATTGCCAAACCACTGAGTATCCACCACCGTGATCTGGTGGCCGTCTTGCAGGAGTTGCGCAGTGAGTACGGTGCCGACAAAGCCGCAACCGCCAGTAATCAGGATATTCATGGAATTTTCAGGGTTTGTGAATGTAATCAGCCGGTAGAGTTTTCAGGACTTCGAGGCTCTTGTCCACCCAGGCCAGGGTCTCCTTGAGGCCATCGCCCAGGCCCACACGATGAGACCAGCCCAGTTCCTTGCGGATCTTGCTGCTTTCGAGCAGATAGGCCTGGTCCTTGCCCAGGCGATCCTCGGAAACTTCAGCGAGGTCTGCAAACGGCGTATTCGTCAAATCGGCAATCTGCTCGACCAACTCCCGGATCGATACCGTATCAGGGGTGGAAATATGGTAGCTGTCACCAGCCACGCCATTCAGGGCGATCCGGTAGGTGGCATCGGCCACATCGTTGATGTGAATAAAGGAGCGGATGGAGTGCCCGCCGCCGTGTAGCTGCATCTTCTTGCCAAGGCGCGCATAGAGCATGGCGCGCGGCATCACCCGGTACAGCTGCTGGCCTGGGCCATACACGTTCGCGGCACGCGTGAAACACACAGGAAACTGGTAGGCCTTGAAAAAGCTCATCAGATGCAGATCGCAGGCGGCACGCGACACCGCATAGGGAGTGCTGGGCGCGAAGTGGAAGCTCTCCGTGATCCAGCCCTCTGTGCTGCCATACGCCTCGGGCGTGCTGACATGGACATAGCGTTTGAGGAAGGGCAGCTTGCGCAGCCGGTCGTGCAGCTGGACCTGTCCGACGACATTGGTCTGGTACCAGTGCTCGGGCGTCAGCCAACTCTGGGCGACCATGCCCTGCGCTGCGAAATTCACCACGTACTCCGGTTGCAGCTCTTCGACCCAACGCAGCAGTTCATCGAGCTGGTGGTTGAGATCGATCTGGCGGAACGCGAAATGGTCGCGTTTCGTGCCCCACTTGTAGGGCAGGAAGACGTCGTGCGGTTCGGCCGAGCGACTGGCCCCCAGCACCTCGCAGCCTTGCTCCAGCAGATAGTCCACAAAGCACGCGCCGGAAAACGAGTTGCTACCGATGACGAGAAATCGTTTGCTCATAAGAATTTTTATCCCCTCCGGCCTGGCCTACTGGCCCCACCCGGAAGAGCAGAAGAAAATAAGGCCGTCAATCAATCATCCGGATGCTCGCAGAGCCACTGCATGCACATATGGCCCACGATCAACTGCAGATCCTCAGCGATCTGCATATCGTCGATGGCAAAATGGATAGGGACCTGTGCCACTTCCTTGCACTTGCCGCCCGAATAGCCCAGCACCGCAAACGTCTTCATGCCCAAGGAATTGCCCATCTCGATCGCCTTGACGACATTGGGCGAATTTCCGCTGCCGGAGAAAACAATCAGAACATCGCCGGCGTTTGCCTTTACCCGAAGCTGCTCGGCATACACCTGGTCATACCCGATGTCATTGGCCAAGCAGGTCAGCACGGCCGGGTTGGCACTCAAGGCCTCGACCCGCATCCCTATGCCTTTTTTGCGACCGACACCGTACAGAAAATCATTGGCCAAGTGCACCGCGTTGCCCGCGCTGCCGCCGTTGCCGCAGATGTAGATGCCGTTGCCTTTTTGCCAGGCCTCGCGCATGGCTGCACCAAGCAAAGGCACCTGTCGCATGCCCTCCAGGCTCAATGCCTGAATCAAATTTTTTGTATAAGCCTCGATATGCTGCTGCATCATGAATAGATCACCAATAAAATCTGCCCGGCCTCATTAGGAGGCCACTCTTAGAACCCTTTTCGCTCAGAGAACTGCGCGCTGCAAGGGCTGCACCTGCCAACCCTTCATTCTACAGAGGCCGTGCGTTGGTAAAAGTAAAAGTCGGCCAAGGAGGTATGGTCGGGATCCGCCTCGTCAAAAGGATATGCACTCGCCCGCATAGACTGCAGACTCCACGTTGGCGCATGGGCCACCACCCAATCGGTGAATTTTCTGTGCTTGACGTGATACCCGCCATATTTGGCGTTCAAGCCTTCATCATTGGATGAGTAAACGATCACATACTTGCTCGCGGCCCCAAACAGCCTGCGCATATATGCATCAAATACCGCATCCTCGACAAGGTGATAGATCACATCCAGAGACATGGAGAGATCGGCTTTTTCGCCTGCGTAAGCCGCGACATTTTTGAATCGCTTGGATGCGTCACCCGAGAAAAATGCACTGCAGCGCGCGACCGCCGCATCTGAAACATCCAGCCCAAGATAGTCCGGGTAGCGGGCCAGCTTCAGCTGATTGCCGTCGCCACAACCGAACTCCATGACACTTGCCACGCCGTGCTCATGGACAAAGCCATTGATGACTTCGGCCTTGAAGCCCGCCAGCGCATCGTATGAACCCGAACCCGACGTCCCTCCCGCCGCATACCGGCTCTCCCAATAAGCCCCAGACCCGGGAAAATGGGGGCGTGGACGCAGCGCCGTCCAAATGGTTTTCGCAACAGCCCCCAGAAGCGGGATGCGTGCAATAAAGGCTTTATAGCGGTTAATTTTGCTCATGATCTAAAATTATTGAAACGTCATCTGAACCATCAAGGTAGCCACGAGCCACCGATAGCCGCTCTACGCGGCCGTCTTCGTATCTCGCACAACGTCAGCGACACGCGCCCTCGCAAGTCCCCAGGGAATGCCCACGGTGCAGATCAGCGCCAAGCCCAAAACGGTGGCTAGCGCATCTGCCCCCTTACGAAAACTCAGGCAAGACATCGACTTTCCCGCTGCCGCCAAAGTGGCGCCCACCAGGCCATGCTTGGCGTAGCCCATTGCAAGCTGCATATACGCCCGCGCCGGTGATAGCTGGCTTGCAGGATTGACATCTTCCGGCCCTAACTCCGCGAGAAAGCCGCAATAGATCGCATTTTTTTCCGCACGCACTTTTTTGCGCTTTTTCACGCTGTCCTGCTCCGGATGCTGGCGCGCCAGCACCAAGGTCCTGTCGAGCTTCACGAAATCCAATGCGCCAGCCAAGCGAAACCACATGTCGTAGTCCTGCGTCGTCGGCTTGGAAACATCAAATCCTCCTCTGTCAAAGGCAGACTTGGGAATCAGCAATGTGCAGCCATGGACAGCACTGCTGGTTGCCAACAGGTACCTGAAATACTTCAGACCGGCATCCGGCACATCCACCGCCTGCGCTTGCGCCGGGTCCCCTGTGAAAACCGCGCAGTTACCATACACAATGAGCGCGCGATCAGATACCGCGCTTGCCAGACAGTCCAGTTGCGACGCGATCTTGTCAGGAAGGTATAGATCATCATGGCTCAACCACGAGAAATACTCGCCCGTCATCTCCGCAATACCGAAATTCAAAGCCGAAGCGACTCCGCCATTCAGTTTTTCAAAATAGCGTATGCGCCCGGCATAGCGCTGCGCCACGCGCTGGGTCTCGCCATCATCGTTAGAGCCATCATTGACAACGACCACCTCGAAATTGGTATGCGTCTGCGCCAAAGCACTCTCGATCGCCTCGGCCAGATAGTTAGCCCCGTTGTACACAGGGATCACAATCGACACCTTGGCACCCATCACTTCGTCTCGCTTTTTCATGGCCGGCCCATCTGAATCAGGACTCTGACCACACCGTACGTTTGACATAGTCCGAGTAGCTCAGAACGATGCGCAACACTTTAGCGGACACAGCGCCGCCCTTGTAGTCTTCCACCGGCAACATACGGATGCCCGCCTTGCGCTGCGCCAGCACCACCTGCACGGCATCCAACACAGGCTGTTTTTTCAGACCCGTCATGACCAACGTGCCCACATCCATTCCCTCTGGCCGTTCATGGGCATTGCGGATGGTGATCGCTGGCAGATCCAGAAGCGAGGCCTCTTCCGTGATGGTGCCGCTGTCGGATACCACGCACAGAGAATGCATCTGCAGCTTGATGAAGTCAAAAAAACCAAAGGGCTTGGAAAATTGCACCTGCGGATTCAACAAGCCCACACCCAGATCATCAAGACGCTTACGGGTACGCGGGTGGGTGGACACGATGACCGGCACCCCATGGGCCTGTGCCAAGGCGTTCAAGGTGCCCAGCAGATCTTTCAGATTGGCTGGCGTGTCGACATTCTCCTCGCGGTGCGCGCTCACGATGAAGTAGCGGCCGGGCTGCAAGCCCATACGGCTCAGTACGTCAGACGCCTCTATCCCTGGCTTGTAGAAGTCCAGCACCTCTTCCATGTGCGAGCCGGTCTTGATGATGGTCTCCGGACGCACGCCTTCTGCCAGCAGATAGCGTCGCGCATGCTCGGTCAGCACAAGGTTGATGTCACTCAGATGGTCCAGCACCTTGCGATTGAGCTCCTCGGGCACCCGCTCATCAAAGCAGCGGTTGCCCGCTTCCATATGAAACACCGGAATCTTCAGGCGCTTGGCCGAGATGACGGCCATGCAGGAGTTGGTATCTCCATACAGAAGCAGCGCATCGGGGCGCTCCTTGCGCAGCACCTCATCGGCCTTGATGATCACTTGGCCAATGGTATGTGCAGCGTTCTCTCCGACAGCTTCCAGAAAGTAATCCGGTTTACGTATGCCCAGATCCTCGAAAAAGATCTGATTGAGCTCATAGTCATAGTTCTGCCCGGTATGCACGAGGATGTGTGTGACATGCCGGTCAAACTCGGCAATCACCCGGCTCATCTTGATCAGCTCGGGGCGGGTGCCCACGATGGTCATAACCTTCATGATACAAGTTTCTCTTGGATGTAGTCGAGCTTCAACAGCAATGCCTTGACCTGCTCCACGCTCAAGCGCTCGGCGTTGTGGGAGGTGTAGTCCTCGAAGCGCGAGATCTTTGTTTCGCCGTCCACAAAGAACTTGTTGTAGTTCAGATCACGGTTGTCCGCAGGGACCCTGTAGTAGCCACCCATATCATGTGCATGCGCCATCTCCTCGCGCGACAGCAGCGACTCGTACAGCTTCTCACCGTGGCGGGTTCCAATTATGCGAACCTCCGCCTTCGGCGAAAAAAGCTCCTTCAGCGCCTGCGCCAGGTCCGCCACGGTGGACGCCGGGGCCTTTTGCACAAAGATATCGCCTTGCCGTGCATTCTGAAAAGCGAACAGGACCAAGTCCACCGACTCTTCCAGAGACATCAGGAAACGGGTCATGGCTGGATCAGTAACGGTCAACGGCTTGCCCTCCCGCAGTTGCTGGATAAAAAGCGGGATCACTGACCCTCGAGACGCCATGACATTGCCGTACCGGGTAGCACAAAACAAGGTTTCGCTCTCGGCCTGCATGCGCGCCTTGGCCACCATGAGCTTTTCCATCATCGCCTTGGAGATACCCATGGCGTTGATCGGGTAGACCGCCTTGTCCGTGCTGAGCAGGACGACACGCTTCACTTGGTTGGCAATCGCAGCAGTCATCAGGTTCTCGGTCCCCAGGACATTCGTCCTGACAGCCTCCATGGGATAGAACTCGCAGGAGGGCACCTGCTTGAGCGCAGCCGCATGGAAGACATAGTCCACACCCTTGAGAGCCTGGTTAATGCTGCTGTACTCACGAACATCGCCCAGGTAGAACTTGAGCTTGTCATGGTTGAGCGCAAGGCGCATCTCTTCCTGCTTTTTCTCATCGCGGCTGAATATCCGGATTTCCCGGAGGTCTGTGGACAGAAATCGCTTCAGTACCGCATTGCCAAAAGAACCCGTACCACCGGTGATCATCAGCACTTTGTCTTCGAACATATCGCCATCCAGGTTTATTTGTATGCGTGCATCTGCTTGATCAGCTCAGGCCACGCCTCAGCGATATAGCCCGATGCCTGCTGAAAACGATCCGCACGCAGGGACCGGTCAATCACCAGCGCATCGTCAGGAACGATCTCTATGCTTTGATTGTATTGACGGGCCACCAGTGTCAGCAGGTCCAGCTTGGCAATGGGCGCTGCGGCCACGTGGTACAGACCACTCAACTCAGGCCTGGGAATGACCACGTCACGCATGATCTTCGCGAGAACGACCGTGGGAAGCCCGGAAAAGATAGCACGCCTATAGCCCTTGCAACGTCCTTGCTGGGACAGGAACCAGTCGACCAGCCCATGCGCACTTTGCAACTCATGCCCGATGATCGAAGTCCGCAAGGTAATGGCGTGAGCATCGTTCACCTCACCCAGGAATTTAGATTTTCCATACAGATCTTGCGCATCCGAAGCATCTTCCTCTACATAGCCCCCCTTGGCGCCGGAGAAGACGCAATCCGTGCTGACATGAATCAGGCGACTTCCCGCCAGCTTGCAAAGCCTGGCCAGACGATGCGGAAGCATGGCATTGATCGGCAGCGCCAGCAGAGGGTCGTCGCCCTCGGTCAGCTGCTTGATCAGGCCAATGCAGTTGATGACAACATCCGGGCGGACCCGCGTGAACACGCGGACCAGTGCGTCCTGATCCTCCACATCCACCCCGGCAATGAGCTTGTCGGCGATACCTGGTGCGAAGAACCTGTAGGCGGAACCCGAGCGAACCGTCCCGAAGACCTGCCAATCCTTGGCCTCACTCAAGACGCGTATCACGGCATTCCCGAGCATACCGCTGGCACCCAGCACCAGTATTTTCATCGCACTCCCCTCATCATCAAACGCGCCCGCATATCAAGCCCTCTGGCTCCAGGTCAGCAACGCGTCAGCGACTTTTCGCTGTTGCTCAAGCACCAAATCGGCACTCATGGGTAGACTCATCACCAACCTAGCGACCTCATCACCTACCGGCAAACGCACGGAGTTGTCCTCCACCGCAGGCTGCTTGTTCAGGGGAATAGGGTAATGAACTGCCGTGGGAATCCCCACGTCAGCGAGGTGCTTCTGCACCGCATCACGGGACGAAACACGCACCGTGTACTGCGCCCAGGCACTGACGTTGTGGGGCTCGACCACTGGCGTTGTCTTCAGGCCGATGCCGCTCAGCAGCTTGGCATAACGTGCGGCGACTTCCTGGCGTTGCGCCAGCTCCTCGTCCAGCACCGTTAGCTTAGGCAATAGAATCGCGGCCTGCAGGGTATCAAGCCGGCTGTTCACACCCACCCGCACGTGATGGTAGCGCCGATCCTGTCCGTGGCGCGCGATCTGGCGCATGACCTTGGCTAGTTCGTCATCGCTTGTGAAGATGGCGCCACCGTCCCCATAGCACCCCAGCGGCTTGCTGGGAAAAAAACTCGCACAGGCAATAGTACTGAGATTGCAACTCTTGCGTCCCTTGTAGCTGGCACCAAAACTCTGCGCGGCATCTTCAATGACAGTGAGGCCATGGCGCACCGAGATAGCGTTGATAGCGTCAAAGTCGGCGCACTGGCCATACAGGCTGACCGGGATGATAGCCTTGGTCCGTAGCGTGATGGCCGCTTCCAGCAGTGCCGGATCCAGATTGTAGGTACGCGCATCAATGTCCACATACACCGGCCTGGCCCCCAGCAGGGCCACCGTTTCGGCTGTCGCGATATAGGTAAAGCCGGGAGTGATGACTTCGTCACCCGGGCCCACACCCAGCGCCATCAGCGCGATCTGCAGGGCGTCCGTGCCATTCGCCACACTGATGCAGTACTTGGCGCCGGTGTAGGCCACCAGCCTCTCTTCGAGTTCTGCCACTTCAGGGCCCAGAATGAACTGCCCGTGGTCCAGCACGCGCTGGATCGCCGCGTCGATCTGGGGCTTGAGCCGCTGATACTGGCACTTGAGGTCAATGAATTCCATGCAATGCGCTTCCTGTTTTCAGTCCACCAGACGGCACTGGCCATCCCGCAGTTCATACCGCTGCCCGGTCTGCGCGCAAACGGTCTCTGCGTTCCCGCCCAAAGGCAGGTCCAGACGTTCGCCGTGCTGGTTCATCCAGCCGATCTGGCGTGCCGGCACGCCAACCATCAGCGCGTAATCCGGAACGTCATGGTTCACCACAGCGCCGGCACCAATGAACGCGTACTGCCCCACCGTCACGCCACAGACGATGGTGGAATTGGCACCCAGCGTCGCGCCGCGACGAATCAGCGTACGCCGGTATTCATCCTTGCGAGTGACCGCACTGCGCGGGTTATAGACATTGGTGAAGACCATGCTGGGGCCACAAAAGACGTCGTCCTCCAGCGTCACTGCGTCGTAGACGCTGACGTTGTTCTGCACCTTGACGTTGTTACCGATCAGTACGTCGTTGCCGACGAACACGTTTTGCCCGAAGGAGCAGGCGCGACCGATGCGCGCGCCCGCACTGATGTGCACCCAGTGCCAGATGCGGCAGCCTTCACCAACCTGCGCACCAGCGTCAACGATGGCCGAAAGATGAATAGTCGTGCTGACGCTCATCACAGTTCCAGCGGGAGACCCACGCGCACGCCATCACGCGCAGAGCGGTAGGCGGCAATCAGCACTTCCAGAGACTTCAGGCCTTCACGGCCATCCACGTCTGCTTCAGCTTCACCGCGCAAAGTTTTGATGACGTTGTCGTAGTACAGGGGATGGCCAAAACCGTAGACGCTGGTGGTCTCGTAGCTGGCCGCCTTGATCTGCGCATCCTCGGGGCGACTGTCGGCGAACTGCCATTCCTGGATCTCGTTGACGGCCACACCACCCACACGCACCGTGCCTTTTTCACCCAGGATGGTGATGGAACCTTCCAGGTTCTTGGGGTATGTCAACATGGTGCAGTTGAGCGAGCCCAATGCCCCATTGCGCCAGCGCACACTGAGCACACCACTATCCTCGGCCTCGATATCGCGCGCCAGCGTAGCCGTGTAGGCATGCAGGGAATCGATGGGGCCGATCAGCCATTCCAACAGGTCCACATAGTGACTGGCCTGGTTCATGAAGGCACCGCCGTCCAGATCCCAGGTGCCACGCCACTTGGCCTGGTCGTAATAACCCGCCTGCGGACGCTGCCAGAAAACGTTGAGGGTCACCATGTAGATCTGACCGAAGCGCTTATGGCTCACTGCCTGCTTGAGCAACTGCAGCGTCGCATTCTTGCGGTTTTGCTTGACGACGAACAGGCGTACACCAGCATCCTCACAAGCACGCACCATGCGCAAACCATCCTCCCATTTGGTGGCCATGGGCTTCTCGCTCAGCACATGGCGTCCGGCGCGGGCCACTTCCACTGCTTGCTGCGGATGGATGCCACTAGGAGTGGTAAGGATTACGCAATCGGCCGTCGTCTGTTGCAACAGGGTAGCGAGGCTTGCGTATCCAGCAGCACCAGTGGCATGCACAGCCTTTTGCAATGCAGCGGGATCGGTGTCGCAGACGTTTACCAGCTCGGCATGGTCGGCGTGCTGGCGAATGGAGTCGAAATGGTTCTTCGCAATCCGGCCGCAACCGACCAAAGCGAAACGAATCTTGCGTTGCGTGATGGGAGCGTTACTCATGACAGAACTCACAGTCGGAATACGGTAAAGCCAGTAGCGGCGGCCGCATGGCGATCAAACAGGCTCTTCACGTCGGCAAAAACCGGCTTGTCGCCACGGCAGAGGGCGCGCAAGTCTTGCACATTGGCATGCCGGTATTCGTTGTGCCCCACGGCCACCACCAACGCATCTACAGGATGGGCGGCGTCAATCACGCCGAGCTTCAGGCCGTACTCATGCTGCACTTCGTTTGCGCTGGCCCAAGGGTCGGCCACAACGACCTCCACGCCCCAGGACTCGAACTCGCGCACCGCATCCACGACCTTGCTGTTGCGGATATCCGGGCAATTTTCCTTGAAGGTAATACCCAATACGCCCACACGACAGCGAGGCACGTCCAGACCGTTCTGTAACATCAGCTTGATGGTGTTGCGCGCGACGTACCGCGCCATGTTGTCATTGATTCGCCGCCCGGCTAGGATGACCTGCGGGTGGTAGCCCACTTCCTCGGCTTTGTGCGTCAGATAGTAAGGATCGACGCCAATGCAGTGACCGCCCACAAGCCCCGGACGGAAAGGCAGAAAATTCCACTTGCTGCCAGCGGCCTCGAGCACGTCCAGCGTGTCGATGCCGAGTCGGGCAAAGATGACAGATAACTCGTTGATCAGCGCAATATTCAGATCGCGCTGGGTGTTCTCTATCACCTTGGCGGCCTCGGCCACCTTGAGGCTGCTGGCCTTGTGGGTACCGGCCGTGATGATGCTGCGGTACAGCGCGTCCACCGCGTCGGCCATCTCAGGGGTGCTGCCGCTGGTGATCTTCTTGATCTTGGTGAGTGTGTTGACCTTGTCACCTGGGTTGATGCGCTCCGGGCTGTAGCCGCAATAGAAACCCTGATTGAACTTGAGGCCGGAGAATTTTTCCAATACGGGCACGCAGACCTCTTCGGTGGCGCCGGGATAGACCGTGGATTCGTAGATCACCACGGCGCCCTCGGGCAACACCTTGCCCACGGTCTCGCTGGCCTTGACCAGGGGTGTCATATCGGGGCGGTTGGCGGTATCCACCGGAGTGGGGACCGTCACGATAAACACCTGGCACTGCTTGAGCAGATTTCGGTCTGCGGTGTAAGTGGCATGCGCTGCAGCTTGCAACTCTTCGGAGGACACCTCCAAGGTGCTGTCCTTACCGGCCTGCAGCTCAGCAATACGCGCTGGATTGATGTCAAAACCAATCACCTTGCGGCCCTTGGCAAACTCCACCGCCAAAGGCAGGCCAACATAGCCCAGGCCAATGACTGCAATCACACCATCGAGTTGTTTCATTTCACATCCATCCCGTTCACAGACTGGCCATCCAAGGGGTCAGCCTCGGCCTCGCGCTGCAGCTGTTCAATCTCCGCCTGCAGGCGTTCGTATTCGGCCATCTTGATCTGCAAGAAGCTCAGCGCCAAGCTGCTTTTGGCGGCAATGCCCGAAGGCGTCAGCAAATAGGCATAGGCCAGCTTGTTGCGGCTTCCGCGGAAGTTCTGCAACTTGATGAAGCCCTTGGACAACAGAGCCTGCACACAGTAATTGACCTTGCCCAGGCTCACGCCCAGCTCCGCCGCCAACTCACGCTGGGTGAGCTGCGGGTTCCTCGCCAGCAGGCGCAGGACCTGCAGGCTGGATTCCTCAGAAGAGGCGGACATCTGGCGCGAGCTTGTTCATCGATTGAACATTCTAAACGCCAGATGCAGAAATCACACTCTTAGGTCAGAAGTGGATGCCTCGCATCATCTGCTGCATCGCAATCGCTTCTGCCGACAACTTCGGCTTTTCCCCGGGTTTGGAGCCCTTGGCGGCCGATGAATCCGGGAACATGCGGAAGCTGGTGTTCATGGCGATTTGGGCGATGCGCGGAACCAGGGCATGCAGCACTTGGCCGGTGATGCCCAGGCGGGTGGCGATGCGTACGGGTTTGCTGATACAGGCGTCGGCCACCATGTCGGCGGCTTGTTCGGGGGAGAGCGTGGGCACGTTGTTGTAGATGCCCGTAGGTGCAATCATGGGGGTGCGCACCAGTGGCATGTTGATAGTCGTAAAGCTGATGCCCTGATCAGCAAACTCGCTGGATGCGCAGCGGGTCCAGGCATCCAGTGCTGCTTTGGACGCCACGTAGGCACTGAAACGAGGCGCATTGGTCAGCACACCGATGGAGCTGATGTTGACCACATGGCCCTTCTTTTTCGCCACCATGCCTGGCAGTAAGCCCATGGTGACGCGTAGGCAGCCAAAGTAGTTGAGCTGCATGGTGCGCTCGTAATCGTGAAAGCGGTCGTAACTGGACTCAATCGCGCGGCGAATGGAGCGGCCAGCGTTGTTGATCAGAAAGTCCACGCCACCGTGGTTCTCAATCAGCACCTGCACAAAACGGTCGCAATCCGCCATATCGGCAATATCTGCCGGGTACGCCACAAAGTTGTAACCCTTGGCCTTGGCCTCTTTGCAGGCCTCTTCCAGCTTGTCAACATCGCGGCCACAAATGATGGTGGTGGCGCCCGCTTCGGCAAACTTATGCGCTGCGGCCAAGCCGATGCCGGACGATCCGCCGGTAATCAACACCACCTTGCCACCCACGGTGCCGCGCAGGCTGCGGTCGATGTGCAGATCGGGATCGAGGTGGCGTTCCCAGTAATCCCACAGCCGCCAAGCGTAGTCCTTGAGGTTGGGGCACTCCACACCGCTGCCCTTGAGCATGGCTTGGGTATCCCGGCAGTCAAAGCGCGTGGGGTAGTTCACAAACGTGAGCATGTCCTCGGGCAGGCTCAGGTCTTTCATGATGGCATTGCGCACACGGCGCACGGGCGCCAGCGCCATCAGACTCTTAGTCACGCTGCGTGGGATGAAGCCCAACAGGGCTGCATTCACAAACACATTCATCTTGGGCGCATGGGCGGCTTTGCTGAAGATGTCCAGCACATCACCCACGCGGTAGCCCACAGGGTCCACCAGGTGGTAACACTTCTTGGCAATACCGGTCTTGTGGCTGATGACATCGAGTGCGTCCACCACAAAATCCACGGGCACGATGTTGATGCGCCCCCCTTCCAGGCCGATGGCCGGCATCCAGGGCGGCAATAACTGGCGCATGCGCTGAATCAGCTTGAAGAAGTAGTACGGACCGTCGATTTTGTCCATCTCGCCAGTCTGGCTGTCGCCCACCACCATGGCGGGGCGGTACACCGACCAGGGCACCTTGCAGTCCTTACGCACGATTTTTTCGCTCTCGTGCTTGGTCATGAAATAGGGATGGTCGTAGTTCTCGGCCTCTTCAAACATGTCCTCCCGGAAGACACCTTCGTACAAGCCCGCTGCGGCGATGGACGACACATGGTGAAAATGCCCAGCATCAATAGCCTTGGCGAAATCCACCGTATTGCGTGTGCCCTCAATGTTCACTGCAATCTGCGACTCCTCATCCGCCCCCAGGTCGTACACCGCAGCCAGGTGGTAGAAGTGGTCCACGCTGCCTTTCAAGGCCTTGACCGCATCACCGGCTACACCCAGCTTCTTGGAGGTCAGGTCGCCAAATACCGGCACCGCACGCGCAGCGCCCTTGGCATCTTTCAGGCCCCAAAACTCGCGCAAGTCAGCAACTTTGCCCTCACTCTCCTTGCGGATCAGAAAGTGCACCACCGCGCCCTTGCGCTCCAGTAATTTTTTTACAAGGCGCTTGCCAATAAAGCCGGTGGCTCCCGTCACAAAGTACTGCATACATACTCCAAATAATCAAACCATTCTGACCGACTTTACAAGCCATCCCGTTCATCGTAAACCCGCAAACACGCGCGGTTAGTTAGGGCCACCTACACAGGCAGCGCCTCTGCGCTTAGAGTCTCGGCTAAAGTTACCCATCCGACACATTCTCAGGAGCACCCATGGTCAAAAAACTGCAAAAAAACAAGCCCACCAAGGCAGCTGGCATCCACCTCTCCGGCTCTGTCAAAGACTCTGCCCAGCAGATCTGGCAAGCCGGCCTGGGTGCCTTCACCCGCGCACAAGCCGAGGGCAGCAAGGCTTTTGAATCCCTGGTCAAGGAAGGCGTGAGCATCCAGCGCAAGACGCAGGCCGCCGCAGAAGAGAAAATTTCGGAAGCCACATCCAAGATGTCCACCATGGCCACCGACATCTCCACCAAGGCCTCTGGCCAGTGGGACAAACTGGAAAACATCTTTGAAGAGCGCGTGGCCAAGGCACTGAACAAGCTGGGCGTGCCCTCCGCCAAGGACGTGGCTGCCCTGATCGCCCGCATCGACGAACTGAACAAGGCCGTGCAAAAGCTGTCTGCCAAGGCGCCTGCTGCTGCCAAAGCGCCCGCTGCACAGCCGGCCAAGAAACCAGCCGCGAAGAAGGCCGCAGCTCCCGCTGCCAAAAAGACCGCGAAAGCGCCCGCCAAGAAAGCGGCCGCACCTGCCAAAAAGGCAGTCGCCAAACGCGCCACACCCGCAGCCAAACCAGCAGCCCCCGGCGCAGCAGAAACACCTGCAACACCAGTTTGATACCGGTGCTGGCACGTAAACCACCAGGGCGCTTCGGCGCCCTTTTTTGCGCGCCATCACCACTGCTGCAACGCAACAAAAACAAGGTGCACTCGCATCTACACTTTCAGACCATGACCGTACAGAAAAATACTGCCCCCAAGATTGCGCTTGCACTCGCCGGAGGTGGTCCCTTGGGAGCGATTTACGAGGTCGGCGCCATGTGCGCGCTGGAGGAATCGCTGCAAGGCCTGAACTTCAACCAACTGCACCACTACATCGGCGTGTCGGCCGGCGGTTTTATTGCAGCGGCCCTGGCCAACGGCCTCACGCCGCGGGACATGTGTGCGTCCTTCATCGAAAACGACAGCACCCCGTCCGACACCTTTGACCCCTCCTGGCTCATGGAGCCGGCCTACGGTGAATTTGCCCGCCGCGGCATCATGCTGCCGGGCTTGGCACTGCAAGTGGCCTGGCAAGTGCTCAGTGGCCGCAGTTCCCTGCTGCGAGCACTGGAGCGCCTGAGCCCCGGCCTGCCCACGGGTGTGTTTTCCAACGCGCAGGTGAATACCCAGCTGGCGCGCCTGTTCAGCCAGGAAGGCCGCACCAACGATTTCCGCCAACTCAAGACCCGGCTCACGCTGGTCGCCACCAACCTGGACAGTGGCGAGGCAGCCCCCTTTGGGCGCCCCGGGTTTGACCACATCCCCATCTCCCAGGCCGTGCAGGCCAGCTCGGCCCTGCCAGGGCTGTTCCCCCCGGTCGAAATTGAGGACCAGTACTACGTGGATGGCGCCCTCAAAAAGACCATGCATGCCTCGGTGGCCCTGGAGGAGGGAATCGACCTGATGATCTGTCTGAACCCGCTGGTCCCTTTTGATGCCACCGCCCCGCAGTTCGACAAGGTGATGCAGCGCGGTGTGCCGCAAGAGAAACGCAAAATCCCGCGTATTGTGGATGGTGGCCTGCCGGCCGTGCTGAGCCAGACTTTCCGCTCCATGATCCACTCGCGCATGGAACTGGGCATGAAACACTACGAACACGCCTACCCCGACACCGACATCATCTGGATCGAGCCCGACCACCGCGACCCCGAGTTGTACCTGGCCAACACCTTCAGTTATGCGCAGCGTCGCCACCTGGCCGAGCACGCCTACCAGCAGACCCGCCAGATGCTGCGCTCACGCCAGACCGGCCTCTCCGCCAAACTGGCCCGCCACGGCATCAGTCTGAACCACGATGTGCTCAACGACCCCAAGCGCCACCTGTGCCTGCCCAAGAAGGCGCCCACCGAGCTGGGGCGCGCCATTGCCTCCCTGCAGGAGCTGATGGACGACCTGGGCCACCTGGTGGCCGCGCCCACCGCCGCCAAGGCCCTGCACTAAAGGCACCCGATGGTCAAAAAAGCCCCTCGCCGCACCGCCGAACGGATTCTGGAAGTCACGCTGGAGCTGTTCAACCGCTTTGGCGAACCCAACGTCTCCACCACGCTGATTTCGGCCGAACTGGGCATCAGCCCCGGCAACCTCTATTACCACTACCCGGCCAAAGACGAGCTGATCAACTCACTGTTTGACCGCTACGAGCGCTCGCTCAACGAAGTGCTCAACGCCAGCGACAACGTGCGTGATGTGGAAGACGCCTGGTTCTTCATGCACACCCTGTTCGAGCTGATCTGGCAGTACCGCTTTTTGTACCGCGACCTCAACGACCTGCTCAGCAAAAACCGCCGCCTGGAGACCCATTTCCAGAGCGTGCTGAAAAACAAGACCCGCTCCATCCGCGCCCTGCTAGAGAGCATGGCGCGCTCGGGCGCGCTGCGCATGGACGCGCGGGAGATGGAGCCTACCGCCACCAGCATGGTGGTGGTGCTGACCTACTGGCTGAGTTTTGAATACGTGCGCGACCCGCGCAACGCGCTGGAGCCGGCCAGCGCCCAGGCCGCACTGATGCGCGGGGCCCACCATGTGCTTAACCTGCTGGTGCCCTACCTGGAGCCCCAGCAACGCACCCACCTGCTCACCCTGGCAGGGGCTTACACCAGCCCTTGACGCGCAATGACCACCTGGACCGCCTTCCCCCACCCCGAGCAGCACCCGTTTGATGCCACGGGCCTGCGCGCGCAGTGGGCGGTGCTGCACCGTGGGGACCAGGAGCCCCTGCCCAGCGACCCACGTGTACTGGATGCCTGGGTGCTCTACCACCGCGGCGAATTCCAGGCCGCTGCCCTTGCGGGCGACGCACTGGGGGTGGCAGGTGCCATCGTCGCCAACAAGGCGCGCCTGATCTACGCGGACTATCTGGAACCCGGCGAGAAAACACGCCTGGACCTGTTCATGGACGTGGCCAAACGCTGCGAAGCCCTGGCCGCGCAAACCCCCGACTGCGCCAATGCCCACTACCTGCATGGCTACGCCCTGGGGCGCTACAGCCAGGGCGTGAGTGTGGCCAAGGCCCTGGCCAAGGGCATGGGCGCCAAGGTCAAAACGGCGTTTGAAACCACCTTGGCCCTGCAGCCCGAACACGCCGACGCCTACATCGCGCTGGCCGCCTTCCATGCCGAAGTCATTGACAAAGTGGGCGCCCTGATTGGGCAGCTCACCTATGGCGCCAAACGGGAAACCGCACTGAGCCTGTTTGCCGAAGGCATGGCCCGCATTCCCCATGCCGCCATTGCGCTCACCGAGTACGGCAAGGCCTTGCTGATGCTGGAAGGTGAGGCGCGTATGGCCGAGGCCCAGCGCCTCTTTGATGCGGCCGCCAGCGTGCGCCCCATGGATGCCATGGAGCACCTGGGCGTGGCCCGGGTGCTGGCCGAACTCAGCGCCTGAACCCCTTGCCCTCTGGGCTTATTCGCCCCAGGGCAACATCAGCGTAAGCATGGAGAGTTTGGCAAACTCCGGCTCAAACTGGTCGATGATTTTCTGCGGGTCCGGGCACAACTTGGCGTCCGACACCACACCAAACTGCACACCACCACCGTAGCTCAATATCGACACGCCCAGCCCCACCGAGCCGCTTTGGGGCACCCAAAACAGGGTCTCCTCAATGGTCGATCCGCAAATCTTGAGCTTCTCGCGCGGGCCCGGTACGTTGGTCATCACCGCAGTGGTTTTCTTGGAAAACAGGTTGAGCAGCGCATCCTGCGCGGGCTTGATAAGCAGGCCCGCCACCGCCAGCAGGCCAAAGGCCAGCAAGGGCTGCATACTGCCCTTGAGCCCCCGCATGCGGGCACGCACCTCGTAGACACGCTCCACCGGGTTCTCCACCCCAATCGGTAGCACCAGCGGCGCCAGGCCAAACTGGTTGCCCAGCTTGTAGGCCTGCTCCATGGGCCGCAGGTTCACCGGCACCATGGCGCGAATTTCCTTGCCCTTGACCACCTCGCCCTGCTCTTTCAGGTACTCGCCAATGGCACCGGCCACGCAGCTCAGTAACACGTCGTTGATCGAACAGTTCAGCGCTTTGCCCACGGCCTTCACCTCTTCCAGCGGAATCGGCGGGCACCAGGCCACACGTTTGCGGTTGCCTGGCATGCCCTTCAGACGGGTCGGCGAGTCGTCAGGCATCAAGGCCAATGCAGCCAGGTCACTCACCACCTGGTAGGCCATCTTGGCGGCATCCACCGAGTTGTGCATGCCCTGCTCCATGCCTTTTTGCGGCTCCATCAGCAGGCCCATGGAACGGGCCGCGCCCTCGCCCGCGGCGCCCAGGGCCTTGACCGTCATGCTGGTGAAGGGTTTGAGCAGCGCGTTGGCAATCCACTCCTCGGCGCCCTCCAGCCCCTCAGCGCTCGCGGCGCGCGGGGAGCGCTGGGGCGGCGGTGCGCCGCCATCCACCAGCGACTGGGTGACCGAGATCAGGGCAATGCCATCGGCAATGCAATGGTGGATACGCACCATCAGGGCGGAGCCCCCTTTGTAGTCCTCGACCAAGTGGAATTGCCACAGCGGGTGCTGCTTGTCCAGCGGCTCCATGGTCAGCTGGGCCAGGCGGTCCTGCAAGGCCTCCTGCTCGCGGCCGGCCGGTTTTTTGGCCAAGGTCTCGGTCACCAGGTGGTTGCGAATATCGAAGGCCGGGTCTTTCACCCAGGTGGCTCCCGCCGCATCTTCCACGGCGCACTGCACAAAACGGGGGTACTTGAGCAGACGCTCTTCCACGCGCAGCTGCAGGTCGGCCAGCTTGAGCTTGGGGTGGATCACCCACACGCCCACAATCATCATCAAGTTGGCGGCCGAGTCCATGCGCAGCCAGGCGGTGTCCACCTTGCTCATGCGCTCGCCATGCAAGCCCAGGGAGCCCACCACCGCATCGGTCACGTTTTTTTGCACCACCCGCGCGGCCTTCTGGGTCTGGCGTTTGGCCTTCTGGGCTACATCTTTGGCAAGAACTCGGGTGACCATGGATTCTCCGGGCTGAACAGGGGTTGGGGGTGCTTGCCTATTCTGCAGTGAAAACGCACCGTAAGATACGCGGGTAACCATCAATGGAGAACACCATGGCCGACCTGAAAGCCGCTTTTGAAGCCGCCGTTGCAAATTCCAAAAACCTGAGCGAGCGCCCCGACAACGGCACCCTGCTCAAGATCTATGCGCTCTACAAACAAGCCACCGCCGGCGACAACGCCGAAAAGAAACCCGGCTTTGCCGACATGGTGGGCCGCGCCAAGTGGGATGCCTGGAATGGCTTCAAGGGCATCAGCAACGATGACGCCATGCAGCAGTACATCGACCTGATCGAATCTTTGAGCTAAATCAGGCCCTAGCCCTCATAGGTGCTGCGCGAGCAGCTATCAAAAAAGTAGCGTTTTACGCTACTTTTTTTTCGCCGCCACTTTGGCCTTGCTGGCCTTGGGCGCCAGCAGCTGGTCCAGGTTCTTGACAATTTCAGCCTCGATCTTGTCCTTGAACGCGCCCAGCAAAAAGCCCAGCTTGGCGTTCAACTCAAACTGGTCCTGGGTCACCAACAAGGTGCCGTTCACACCCGAGCGTTTGAAACTCACCTCGTCTTCGGTCTTGCCTTCGGTGTAGACACATTCCATGTCGAACTCCTGCTCTACCTGCTCGGCCCACTCGAAGGCAATTTTGCGGGCACCGGCCAGGCCCAGGCTGTGTTCGCGAAGAAGGTGAAGGTCTGCCACGGTGCTGCTCCTCGGGTGATTTGTGTTTGGG
Organism: Rhodoferax sp. XS2R6; assembly: GCF_056521365.1. Taxonomy (NCBI): domain Bacteria; kingdom Pseudomonadati; phylum Pseudomonadota; class Betaproteobacteria; order Burkholderiales; family Comamonadaceae; genus Rhodoferax; species Rhodoferax sp. XS2R6. Next base: position 62,864 of record NZ_JBWMAY010000003.1, read on the forward strand.
GTAAAAGGGTGGGCACATTGCACCATAAAACCGGGGTCCATCGCCATGCTCTACAAGTTCAAATCCAAGGTCACCAGCGACGTCATCATGCTCGAACCCAATGGCCGCCAGATCCTGCAAATCTGGGGCAAGTTCGAAGAAGGCGCTCCCGCCAAAGGCATCCTATTGCCCGAGGACATGCTGGCTGCCAAAGCCGCGCTGGAAGCGGCGATTGCCGCCGAAGACGCCCAGCGCGCCCAGGCCGCACGCGACGCACAGGCGAACGGCGAGGCCACCCAGGTAGCCGGCATTTCGCTGCGCCAGCGCGCCACGCCCTTGCTGGACATGCTGCAACGCAGCCTGAAGGCCCAAAAAGAAATCGTCTGGGGCACCTAGGCGCCACCAGACGATGGAGGGTCTCGGCCCCAGACGGGACCAGAAGACCTGGGCTTAGTCGGCGTAGACGCCAGCGGCCTTGATCACAGGGCTCCACTTGGCGATTTCAGCAGCCACAAACTTCTTGTGTTCCGCCGGCTCGACACGTTTGTCGGTAATCACCACAGCGCCCAAAGCCTCTTGTTTCTTGATGAAGTCAGGGTCTTTCAAGGCCACTTTCAGGGCCGAGTTCAGCTTGGTCAACACGTCGGCGGGGGTGCCCTTGGGGGCATAAATACCGTGCCAGATGGTGACTTCAAAACCCTTCAGGCCAGAGTCTTGCAGCGTGGGCAGGCTCTTGAGCGCGGGGGTGGTCAGGGGCTTGGAGGTGGTCACTGCGTAGGCGATGACTTTTTTGCCTTCGATCTGCTGCGTGGTGTTGGTGGTCTGGTCACACATCAGGTCAATCTGGCCGCCCATCAGGTCGGTCATGGCGGGGGCCGTGCCCTTGTAGGGGATGGTGGTCATGTCGGTGGCCACGGCGTTCTGGAACAGCAAACCACACAGGTGGGAGGCGGAACCGATGCCGGCGTTACCCAGGTTGATCTTGCCCTTGTTCTGCGCAATCCAGCCGCTCAGGTCTTTGTAGTTCTGGGCGGGCAGCGTGGGGCGGCCAATCAGGGTCATGGGCACGTCGTTGATCATGCCCACGTACTCAAAGTCAGACTCGACCTTGAACGGCATGTTGCGCAACAGCGAAGGCATGGTGCCCATGGCGATGTGGTTCACCAGCAGGGTGTAACCATCGGGAGCGGCCTTGGCCACCTTGTTGGAACCGATGGAGCTACCGGCGCCAGCCACGTTGTCGATGATGATGCTCACGCCGCCCAGGGGCTTGCGCATGGCTTCGGCCAGGTCACGGGCCACACGGTCGGTAGGACCGCCTGCAGCGAAGGGCACCACGATGGAAATGGGCTTGGACGGGAAGTCTTGTGCCTGGGCACCAACAGCAGCCATTGCGGCCACAACGACGAGTAGTTTTTTCATGGGTCAGTCTCCTAGTTAATGTGTGCAGTCTAGCTTGCACCACTGCCCGCTGTCATGCGGAAAGCACCTAGTGGGCAGGGGTATTAAAGATGCGAAATCTGGAATGCGCCGAACGAAGGTTATCCACGCCTGCACCGCTTGGTAACTGTGGTGTTCAACAGCTCGGGAAAACCCTTATCGGCGCTTGCACTGCAACCGCTGCCCTAGCGATAGCTGCGGGCATCCTCGATCACCTTGCCGTCGTTGGGCAGGCTGCCGGGCGCCACCAGCACCACGTCACCGCGCAGCTTGGTCACGTCCCGAATCGCCTCGCCCACCCGGCTGGCCAGCCCGTCCGGGCTGCCCAACACCTCGATGTGCAAGGCCATGGCGTCGCTGGCCATTTCACCGCTCACCACCAACCGGGCGCGGCCCACCTCGGGGAAACGTTTGGCAATCTCGTCCACCTGTTTGGGGTGCACAAACATGCCGCGCACCTTGGTGGTCTGGTCGGCCCGGCCCATCCAGCCCTTGATGCGGGTGTTGGTGCGGCCCGTGGGGCACGGCCCGGCCAGCACGGCCGACAAATCCCCCGTGCCAAAACGCACCAGCGGGTAACCTGCGCTCAGCGTGGTCACCACCACCTCGCCCACTTCGCCGTCAAGCACCGGGTCGCCGGTGCCGGGGCGCACAATTTCTACCACCACGCCTTCGTCTAGCACCAGGCCTTCACGGGCCGTGGTTTCGTAGGCAATCAAGCCCAGATCAGCCGTGGCGTAACACTGGTACCCGTCCACGCCCTGGGTGGTAAACCAGTCGCGCAGGGACGGCGGAAACGCCTCGCCGCCAAACATGGCCTTGGTCACACTGGGAATGGTCACGCCCATCTCAGCCGCTTTTTCAAGAATGATCTTCAGAAAACTGGGCGTGCCGATGTAACCCGCCGGTTGCAGTTCACGCATGGCCTGCACCTGCTGCTCGGTCTGGCCGGTGCCACCGGGGAACACGGTGCAACCCAGCGCGTGGGCGCCGGTTTCCATCATCGAGCCGGCCGGCACAAAGTGGTAACTGAAACTGTTGTGGATCAACTCGCCCGGCCGAAAGCCCGCGGCATAGATAGCGCGTGCCATGCGCCAATAGTCCTGGCCCGTACCTTCGGGTTCGTAGATCGGCCCCGGGCTAGCAAACACACGTGGCATGGCGGCGCCAAACCCCAGCGCGCTGAAGCCACCAAACACGCTGCCACCTTCGGCCCGTGCGGCCTGCTGCAGGGCCTGCAACTCCGACTTGCGTGTGACGGGCAGCCGGGCCAGCGCGGCGCGGTCCACCACCTGCGTGGCATCCACACCGTCCAGAATGCGGGCAAAGGCCGGGGCCTGGCGCTGGGCATAGGCCACCTGCGCGGGCAGCGCCGCCATCAGCGCAGCTTCGCGGGCGTCGGGGGAGCGGGTTTCCAGGGCGTCGTAGGGTCGGGTCATGGTGGTCTGCCGAGGGGTTTAAGGGTGTTTTAGGGCTCTAGCCCACGTGGAATATGCGCAAACAGCTACTAAAACCATAGCAATCTAGGCCAGCCAGCGCTTGCGGCGTTTGTAACTTTTCACGTCCTTGAAGCTCTTGCGCTCACCACCACCCACACCCAGGTAGAACTCTTTCACGTCCTCGTTGGTGCGCAGGTCCTCGGCCGCACCGTCCATCACCACCCGGCCGCTTTCCATGATGTAGCCGTAGTCGGCGTACTTGAGCGCCATATTGGTGTTTTGCTCGGCCAGCAAAAAGGTCACACGTTCCTTGGCGTTCAGGTCTTTCACAATCTCGAACACCTCTTCCACAATTTGCGGCGCCAGCCCCATGGACGGTTCGTCCAGCAGCACCATGCTGGGGTTGGCCATAAGCGCTCGGCCAATGGCGCACATCTGCTGCTCGCCGCCGGAGGTGTAGGCCGCCTGGCTGGTGCGGCGGGTCTTGAGGCGCGGAAAGTAGGCGTAGACCTTCTCCAGGTTCGCCGCCACCTCGGCCTTGCTCTTGCGCGTGTAGCCCCCGGTCAGCAGGTTTTCTTCAATCGTCAGGTGGGCAAAACAATGCCGCCCCTCCATCACCTGCACCACGCCGCGCTGCACCAGGTCGGCCGGGCTCAGGTTCTCGATGCGCTCACCACGCAACTCAATGCTGCCCTTGGTGACAGCCCCACGCTCGCCCGCCAGCAGGTTGCTCACCGCACGCAAGGTGGTGGTCTTGCCTGCACCGTTGCCGCCCAAGATGGCGACGATGCCGCCCTCGGGCACCTGCAGCGACACGCCCTTGAGCACCAGGATGACGTGGTTGTAAATGACCTCGATGCCATTCACGTTGAGAACAATGTTTTTCGGTTCCATAGCTAAGCCTTGTTGACCAGATGAAAGCCCCGCAGCGTGAAGCTTTCATCTGGAGAGTGGCAAGCGAAGCAAGCCACCCTTCCAGAAACACCGCGGAACCGGCTTTGCCGGGCCGCTGGTGTTGCCCCCTTGAGGGGGGAGGACCGCTACACGCAGTGAGCGGGCAACGGGGGTGCTATCAAGATTGACAGTCGGCCGGGGTACGCGGTGTCAGCTTCTTCTCGGTGGCGTACTTGGCGGCCGTGCTCTTGACCAGGGGCTTGATGATTTGCTCATCACCCTGCAGCCAGTCAGACGTGAACTGCCAGGCCTTGCCATCCCAGGTATGGATACGGGCCCACGAGGCACCCATGTGGTCCACACACGAGGTGCTGATGGGGCGCATCACGCCAGCAAAGCCCAGGGCGTCCAGCTTGGGCTGGGTCAGGTTCAGGTTTTCCAGGCCCCAGCGCACTTGTTCGCCGGTCATGACCTTGCCCTTGCCAAAGCGGTCTTGCGCAGAACGCACACCTTCAATGGCCAGCATGGCGCTCATGGCACCGCGCATGTAGAGCACCTGGCCCACTTCTTCTTTGGGTCCCGTGCCTTGGCCCTTGCTGTGCACCATGGCCATCACGTCTTTCACCAACTTGGAGTTGGGTTCGGCACCGTGTTGCATGGTCACCGCGTTGTAGCCCTTGGCACCGTCGGCCACGTCTTTCACGTCCGGCTCTGCACCGGCCCACCACACGCCATACATCTTCTCGCGCGGGTAACCGGTGGCTTGCGCTTCTTTGATGGCGGTGCTGTTCATGATGCCCCAGCCCCACAAAACCACGAAGTCAGGGCGGTTCTGGCGCACCTGCAGCCAGGTGGCTTTTTGCTCCACGCCGGGTGCCGTCACGGGCAGCAGCGTCAGCGTGAAGCCGTGCATGGCCGCACGCTCCTGCAGCAGCGGAATGGGCTCTTTGCCAAACGGGCTGTCGTGGTAGACCAGCGAAATTTTCTTGCCCTTGAGCTTGTCAAATCCGCCTTCCTTCTTGGCGATGGCCTGCAGGATGGCGTCTGCCGCCACCCAGTAAGTACCGGCGATGGGGAAGTTCCACTTGAACACCGTGCCGTCTGCGCTTTCGCTGCGGCCATAACCAACGGTCACCACCGAAATCTTGTCGGCCGGAGCCTTCTCGGTAATGGCAAACGTAGCGCCCGTAGACAGCGGCTGCACAAACGAGGCGCCCCCGTTCTTGCCCTTCAGGCGCTCGTAACACTCGACGCTGCGGGCCGTGTCGTAACCGGTCTCGCATTCTTCAAACGAGAACTTCACACCATTGATACCACCGCGCGCGTTGGTCAGCTTGATGTAGTCCACATACCCGTTGGCCCATGGCACACCGTTGGGCGCATACGGCCCGGTGCGGTAGGACAGCACCGGAATGAATTGCTCCTTGGCCTGGGCGTAGGCATTGCCAGCCACCAGAACAGAAGCACCTGCGGCCACGATGGCACTTGCGAGTACGAGTTTAGAAAGCTTCATTTGTCTCTCCTGTAATTAAGTGTTGAAGCACGGGGAAAACACGGGGACCAGCGCGAAGGCCCTAATGGGGGAAAGGCCAGAGGCGCAGTTTTTGTTTGGCAATCGACCACAGCTTGGCCAGGCCGTGTGGCTCCACGATCAGGAACCACACAATCAGACCGCCAAAAATCATCAGCTCGGCATGTGAGATACCCGCGGTGGAAATCTCGATACCAAACAGGCTGGCCAGCACGGGCAGGAACTGGCTCAGAAAAATAGGCAGCACCACAATAAAGGCCGCGCCAAAAAAGGCCCCGGCGATGGAACCCATGCCACCAATGATGACCATGAACAACAGGCGAAACGACTGGTCTACCGAGAAGGCTGCGGGCTCCCAGGCCCCCAGGTAAATAAAGCCCCACAGCGCACCGGCCACGCCCACGATGAAGGAGCTGACCGCAAACGCGCTGAGCTTGGCGTACATGGGGCGAATGCCAATCACGGCGGCCGCCACGTCCATGTCGCGGATCGCCATCCACTCACGGCCCACCGCGCCACGCACCAGGTTTTTGGCCAGCAGCGCAATGACAGCCAGCAGGCTCAGGCAAAACACGTACTTGGCGACCGGGCTCTCCAACGAGAAACCAAACACCTGCAGGTTGGACACCGACACCGAACCCGATGGGGAATTGTTGGTGAACCACTGGATGCGCAAAAACATCCAGTCGGCAAAAAACTGCGCGGCCAGCGTGGCCACCGCCAGGTACAAGCCCTTGACCCGCAAGCTGGGCAAACCAAACACCATGCCAAACAGCATAGAACTCACCCCGCCCAGCAGCAGCGCCACCAGCAATGGCATGCCCTCGATGCGCACAAAAAAGTTGTAAGCCGCATAGGCCCCCACCGCCATAAAGGCGCCCGAGCCCAGCGAGATTTGCCCGCAGTAGCCCACCAGAATATTCACCCCCACCGCGGCCAGCGAGAAGATCAAGAAGGGAATCAGGATGGCGCGGAACATGTAGTCGCTGGCCAGCATGGGAACCACCGCAAACGCCACCACCAGCAGGGCCAGGAGGGCAATGCGGTCCTGCGCAATCGGGAAGATTTGCTGGTCCGCGCGATAGGTGGTTTTGAATTGGCCGTTTTCTCTGTAGAACATGTGTTTCTCTCAATGATCTTTTAGCTGCGACACGCTGCGCTTAACTTTGCTTCGCAAAGTGAGTCTTCGCTGAAAAATGATCCTTCGCTTGCAGCGAAGAACCCGCCTGCGGGTTGATCGTGTATGTCATACACGATCGATTATTTTTTCGCCAAACAATCCTTGCGGGCGGATCAACAGGAAGCCAAGTGCCAACACATAGGCAAACCAGATCTCGATGCCGCCACCCACGTAAGGCCCGAGATACACCTCGGACAGCTTCTCGCCCACACCGATGATGAGACCGCCCACAATCGCGCCGGGCACAGAAGTCAGGCCGCCAAGAATCACCACCGGCAGCGCACGCAGCGCCACGGTCGTCAGCGAAAACTGCACGCCCAGCTTGCTGCCCCAGATCATTCCGGCCACCAGCGCCACCACACCGGCCACGCACCAGACGATGACCCAGATGCGGTTGAGCGGAATGCCGATGGATTGCGCAGCCTGGTGGTCATCGGCCACGGCACGCAGGGCCCGGCCAGTAGCCGTTTTCTGGAAGAACACGCTGAGCAGCGCCACCAGGGCGGCGGCGATGATGGCGGCGTAGAAGTCTTCTTTGTTGATCAGGATGCCGCCTTCAAAGCTGCTCTCCAAAATCATCACAGGGTCTTTGGGCATGCCGATGTCGATCTTGTAGATGCTGCTGCCAAAGATGGTTTGGCCCAGGCCCTCCATGAAGTAGGTGATGCCCAGCGTGGCCATCAGTAGTGTGGTGCCTTCCTGGTTGACCAGGTGGCGCAGCACCAGGCGCTCAATCACCCAGGCAACAACAAACATCACCAGACCAGCTCCGACAAACGCCAACACATTGGCGGCAATAGGGTTGGCAATGCCCAGGTGCAACGGAATCCACTCCGCAAACCGGGCCATGGCCAATGCGGCAAACAGCACCATGGCGCCTTGCGCAAAGTTAAACACGCCAGAGGCCTTGAAGATCAGCACAAAGCCCAGCGCGACCAGCGAATACAGCATGCCCGCCATCAGGCCGCCGAGAAGAGTTTCCAGAAAAAATGCCATGGTCTTGTCTTTCAGTGGCTGGTGCCGAGGTAAGCGCTGATGACGTCGGGGTTGTTGCGCACCTCGTCGGGTGTGCCGTCACCAATCTTTTTGCCGTAGTCCAGCACCACCACGCGGTCGCTGATGTCCATGACCACACCCATGTCGTGTTCAATCAACACCACCGTGGTGCCAAACTCGTCGTTCACGTCCAGCACAAAGCGGCACATGTCCTGCTTCTCTTCCACGTTCATGCCGGCCATGGGTTCGTCCAGCAGCAGCACCTGCGGCTCCATGGCCAGGGCGCGGCCCAGGTCCACGCGTTTTTGCAGGCCATAGGGCAGCTGGCCCACGGGGGTTTTGCGGTAAGCCTGGATTTCCAGGAAATCGATGATGCGTTCCACCGCCTCGCGGTGTTGGATCTCTTCGCGCTCCGCCGGGCCAATGCGCAGGGCCTGCAGCAGGATGTTGCTTTTGATCTTGAGATTGCGCCCAGACATGATGTTGTCCAGCACACTCATGCCTTTGAACAACGCCAGGTTCTGGAAAGTGCGCGCCACGCCCATGCTGGCCACCTGGTGGCTGTTCATGTGTTTGAAGGTGTGGCCACGGAAGGTGATGGCACCGTCTTGCGGCGCGTACACACCGTTGATGCAGTTGAGCATCGAACTTTTGCCCGCACCGTTGGGGCCGATGATGGCGCGGATCTCATGCTCGCGCACATCAAAGCTGATGTCGGTCAGCGCCTTCACGCCGCCAAACCGCAGGGAGATGTTTTTGACGTCGAGGATGACGTCGCCAATTTTTTTCTTCGTCATGCTGCTGCCTTCACGGGGGCAAAGGTTTTGCTGTCGTCAATCCGCAGCGTGGCGCTCACGCTGCCGGTGCGCCCGTCTTCAAACTTGACCTGGGTTTCAATGAACTGGCTGGTCTTGCCGCCGTACAAGGCGTCTACCAGCACGCTGTATTTGTCGGCAATAAAGCCGCGACGCACCTTGTTGGTCCGCGTCAGTTCGCCATCGTCGGCGTCCAGCTCTTTGTGCAGCACCAGGAAGCGGCTCACCTGGCTGCCGGCCAGCAGCGCGTCCGCACTCAGGTCGGCATTGACTTTCTCCACACATTCCTTGATGAGCTGGTAAACCTCGGGCTTCTGCGCCAGGTCGGTGTAGCCTGCATAGGGCAGGTTGCGGCGTTCGGCCCAGTTGCCCACCGCGTCAAAGTCGATGTTGATGAGCACACACACCTGCTCGCGGCCATCGCCATAGGCCACCACTTCTTTGATGTGCTGGAAGAACTTGAGCTTGTTCTCCACGTACTTGGGCGCGAACATGGCGCCGTCGTTGGCACCGCCCTTGATGCGGCCCACGTCTTTCACGCGGTCGATGATCTTGAGGTGGCCCTGCGCGTCGATGAAACCCGCATCGCTGGTGTGGTACCAGCCGTCTGCGGTAAGCACCTCGGCCGTGGCGGCGGGGTTTTTGTAGTACTCCTTCAAGAGGCCGGGCGACTTGACCAAAATCTCGCCGTTGTCGGCCACCTTGATCTCCACCCCCGCGCAAGGCACCCCCACGGTGTCGGCACGCGCCTGGTTGTCGGGCTGCAGGCACACAAACACCGCCGTCTCGGTGGAGCCGTAGAGCTGCTTGAGGTTAATGCCGATGGAGCGGTAGAAGGTGAACAGGTCCGGCCCAATCGCCTCGCCCGCGGTGTAGGCCACACGCACGCGGCTGAAGCCCAACGTGTTGCGCAGCGGGCCGTACACCAGCACATTGCCCAGCGCATACAGCGCGCGGTCGGTGGCCGATACGGGCAGACCATCCATCAGCGCCGGGCCCACTTTCTTGGCCATGCCCATAAAGTAATGGAACAGCTTGCGCTTGATGCTGCCCGCGTCTTCCATGCGGATCATCACCGTGGTGAGCATGCCCTCAAACACACGCGGCGGCGCAAAGTAGTAGGTCGGGCCAATCTCTTTCAGGTCGATGGTGGCGGTGGCGCTGCTCTCGGGGCAGTTCACCACATAGCCACACGACAGCCACTGCGCGTAGCTGAAGATGTTTTGCCCAATCCAGGCCGGTGGCATGTAGGCCAACACATCTTCGTCGCTGGTAAGGCGGTCAAACTCGGCGCCGGCACGGGCGCGGTTCAACAGCGAGTCGTGCGTGTGCACCACACCTTTGGGGTTGCCCGTGGTGCCGGAGGTGAAAAACATGGCCGCCACATCGGTGTGCGCGACCTTGGTGACCTCGGCCTGGAAGAAGCCGGGATGCAGCGCCACAAACGCCTTGCCCGCCGCCTGCAGTTCGTCCATGGCGGCCAGGCCGGGCTCGTCGTAATTGCGCAGGCCGCGCGGGTCGTCAAAGTAGATGTGGGCCAGCTGGGGGCACTGCTCACGCACCTCCAGCAGCTTGTCGACCTGCTCCTGGTCTTCGGCAAACGCAAACCGCACCTCGGCGTTGTTGATGGGGAACACACACTCGGGTGCGGCCGCATCCTGGTACAGCGGAATGGGCACCGCGCCCAGGCTTTGCGCAGCCAGCATGGTGGCGTACAGGCGGGGCCGGTTGGCACCCACCACCACCATGTGGTCGTGGCGTTGCAGGCCGGCCTGGTGCAAGCCCGCGGCAATCTGCTCCACCATCTGCGCCAGCTCGGCCCAGGTTAGCGCTTGCCAGATGCCGTATTCCTTTTCACGCATGGCCGGCGCCTGCGGGCGCTGGCTGGCGTGCTGCAGCAACAGCTGCGGAAATGTCGTGTGCGTACCCATTGCGTGTCACCTCGTTATGGCCCCCGGCATGCGCCAAGGGGCTTTTGGTATGGGGCGAATGGTAGGACTGCATTTGACGCCAAGTTGTCGTTTGGACGACAATTTGTGCATTTCTCGGTAGGTGTTTTCCCTTCACTTATTGGCAACTTACAAGGCCTCCTTATGACCGCCGACCCCAGCCTGCACCAGCGCCGCCGCCCGCTCACCGACGTGGAGTTGGCCGCCATTCCGTGGCTGCAAGTGCTGCTGCCCGACGAGCGCCAGCGCGCCGTGGACGACCTGCGGATTGCAGAGGCCGCGCCGGGCGAATACCTGTGCCGCATGGGCCGCCCGGTGACGTATTGGTTTGGCGTGGTGGACGGCCTGCTGAAGATGAGCACCGACAACGCCGAGGGCCAAACCATGACCTTCACCGGCGTGCCACCCGGCGGCTGGTTTGGCGAGGGCACGGCGCTGAAGCGCGAGACCTACCGCTACAACATCCAGGCGCTGCGCAAGAGCCTCGTGGCAGGCCTGCATGTGGACACCTTCCACTGGTTGCTGGACCATTCGATTGGCTTCAACCGCTTTGTGATGAACCAGCTCAACGAACGCCTGGGCCAGTTCATCGCCGCACGCGAGATCGACCGCATGACCAACCCCGACATCCGCGTGGCACGCAGCCTGGCCTCGCTCTTCAACCCCGTGCTCTACCCCGGCGTGGGCGAGGTGCTGCGCATCACCCAGCAGGAGCTGGCCTACCTGGTGGGTCTGTCCCGCCAGCGGGTCAACGAGGCGCTGAACGCGCTGGAGGCGCAGGCCTTCATTCGTGTGGAGTATGGTGGCTTGCGCGTACTGGACTTGCAGGCACTGCGGTCGCGCGTGTTTACGCGTCAAATCACTGCCTAGCGCCTATGGAATATGCGCGAGCAGCTATTGTTTTTATAGTAAATTGATTGAAATGCGATAGGTTGCGCGCTGCCGTGTGGGCGGGGCAGGCGGCTCGGGTATGAGGACGGAAAAGAAGTCATTCGATGCCTCGCAGACTCTATGGTGAGATGAGCTTCTTGGGTCAAACGCCACCAAGGCCGGTGGTGGGGTCCGCGGGTGCAGGCTCCATTTGCGGTTGCCACAGAGCCAGCGCGCCAACCACGCCGTTCACGCAGTCACCTCAAATTACCAGAAGCAGCCGCCCGCGAAGTGAGCCGGAGAACGCGAGCCACGGCTAACGGCCGTGCGAACTTGGGGAGCATAGTGTGCGTTTTCGCACAGAGTCGGTCTGCCTTCGGAGCTAGTCTTGCCTACAGCCCAGAGCAATGCAGCAGCGCGCAGCTACTGCCACGGGCACCTTAGCCACGCAGTACACGGTTGGTTAACACCTGACCATCGAATTTCTCTGAATGAGGGCGTAGACCGTGACACCAAACAATGCTTCAGACACTCCTGATCCTGATTGGCAGACCCTGACCAAGGCACTGGAAGACATCAGAGACTCATGGCTCTTGGTTTCATTCAGCTTGACCGACTTCATAGCGGAGCTGCCCTCCTCTCGGCGTGATGAAGCCGCGGTCATAACAGAGCGTTTCCTCCTTGGCTACCGCATGAAAAGTCAAGACAAAGATGCCCATACCTAAGCCACGTCGAACTCCATTGAACCACTGCAGCCACCTGCTGCCGATCGCCTTGGTGTTAGCGTTCGCATCTGCGGGCGCGGGGGCAACGCCTGTTTGCCGCTGGGTGGATGCAGCGGGGAAAACACATGTGTCGGACGCGGTGCCATCGGCGTACCAGACCAGCGCGACCTGCACCGACTCGGAACAGTTTGAGCTGACGCCGGCGCAGCAGCGGGATGCGGAGCGGCGTTCGGCGGACGAACAGTTCCGGGCGCGTGATCTCGGCGTCTTGCCGCCCGCGGGAGCGGCGTCTGGCTTACCGCACGCGCCACGCAGCGCAAAGCGGCCCACCGACGCCATTACCGACGCCACCGACTGCCCCACGTGGTGGCGCATCTACGACGAAAGCAGCGCGTGTTTTGGCCCCTTCCGAACAACCCAGGGGAGCATCAAACCGGAGGCGTTTGACCAATGCAACGAGGTGGCCAGCCCCGAGCTGAAATGTGGCCCGCGACGCAATTGACGCGTTAGGCACCGCCCAATCGCGTGTCCGAAAGCGGCCAGACACGGCGCCGCTTCCACCGTAGTGTTCACCCCAGCGCGCCACATGGGCCGCGCAAACATCAGGGGAGTGAAATATGGACATTGTTCTTCTACATGGCAGCTGGCATGGCGCGTGGTGTTGGCACAAGGTGGTGCCGCATCTGCAAGCAGCGGGGCACCGGGTGCATGTGCCCGACCTGCCCGCGCATGGCACGCAGTGGCGCTGGCTGCGCGGGCGCACCACGCTTAAACAAATGGCACACGCCGTGTGTGACCTGCTGGACCCGCTGCCAGAACCCGCGCTACTGGTGGCGCACAGCCGCGGCGGCATTGTGGCGTCTACCGTGGCCGAAATGCGGCCCGACAAGGTGGCGAGTTGTGTGTACCTGGCGGCCTATTTGCTGCGCGATGGCGAGCGGGTGGCGGACTACTTTCGCCAGGACAAAGACTCGCTGGTGCGCCGCCACATCCAGATCAGCCGCCGCACACTGACCGATGCGCTGCCGCCGGCCGCGCGGCAGGCCACGTTGTATGCGGACTGCGACGCAGCGGATGTGGCACTGGCGCACAGCCTGCTGACGCCCGAACCCTCCTTGCCCGCGCTGACCCGGCTGCGGCTGACGGACGCACGCTATGGCCGCATACCGCGGCACTACATCAAACTGACGCAGGACCGCGCGGTCACACCCGAGTTGCAGCGCCGCATGGTGGCGCAGTCGCCCTGCGCGTCGGTGCAGCAGATCGAGGCCAGCCACTCGGCCTATTTCTCCCAAGCTGCGGCACTGTCGGCCGCCATTGGGCGAATTGCGTTACACCAGCGGCCGGAAGGCAAACAGACGCAGACCCGGGATCCCTGATGCGAGCGGCGCCACCACCGGAGTCCAAGGCGCGCGGCGCTCATTGGTGGGGCTGACGATGCCCAGACTGCGGTCGTAGACGCGCCGGCGCTGCAGGTCTGACAACACGGCGTAGGCCTGGTTGATCTGCGCAAACCGGGCGCCGGCATCCAGCGCACCAGGGTTCTTGTCCGGATGGTGCTGTTGCGCCAGGCAGCGGTAGGCGGCCTTGATCAGCGGTGGGCTGGCGCTGGGGCTCAGCTCCAGGGCATCGTACCAAGTGGTGGGGGTGGAGTGCGGCATGGTGACTACGGTGCGGCAAAACCCGCTGGCTGCCTGTGCACCAACGCACATTAGCGGTAGTGCATCTGTATCTCCGGCAGTGTGCGGCTGCATACAGACGCAGACGACCTGGCCGGCCACCATGGCGCCATGACCAGTGACTTTCTCTATATCGGCAGCGTGGAGGTGCATTCGGCGGCGGCAGAGCTGGGCGCCGTCACGCCAGCTTTGGTTGGCAGCATCGACACCATCACCCGCTCGCGGCTGCTGCGGGTGGGAACCGAGGCCTCGCTGGCCAAAGTGGCCGCACTGCTAACCAGCGCCCAAATTGGCATGGTGGTGGTCTGTGATGCCACCGGCGCCATGGTGGGCACCATCACCGAAACCATCTTGGTGCGCCAGTTGGGCTTTGGCAAGGCCGACATCTTCACCACGCAAGCCGGCGAAGTGATGGCGCGCGACTACACGGTGTGTGCCCCCAGCGACTCGCTGGCCGAGGTGCTGACCGTGATGCACCGCCGCGGGCTAGTGCACGTGCCTGTGATGGGCAAAGACAACATTCCGTTAGGCGTTTTTAACGCGCGTGACGGGCTGCGCGCGCTACTGGCATCGGGCAGCTACGAAGAGGCCCTGCTGCGCAACTACGTGATGGGCATTGGCTACCACTAACAAGCAAGGAGACACGCATGGCAACTGTCAAAACCGCCGATAACACCGAGCTGTACGTCAAAGACTGGGGCAGCGGGCGGGCAGTAGTCATGCTGCATGGCTGGCCGCTGTCCTGCGACACATTGGATGAACAAGCCATGGCGATAGCGCAGTCGGGCTACCGCGCCATCAGCTACGACCGGCGCGGCTTTGGCCGCTCTAGCCAGCCCTGGAGCGGCTACGACTACGACGCCCTGGCCGACGATCTGGCCGCCGTGATTGGCGAGACCGGCGCGCATGACGTGACACTGGTGGGTTTCTCGATGGGCGGGGGCGAAGTGGCGCGCTACATGTCGCGCCACGCGGGCAAGTCGGTGGTGAAAACCGTGTTGCTGGCATCGGTGGTGCCGTACATGCTGCAGGCGGATGACAACCCCCATGGCACGCCACAAACGGTGTTTGACCAGATAGCGTTGGGTTTGTACAGCGACCGCGCGAAGTTCTACACAGGTTTTTTCAAAGACTTTTATGGTGTGGGGCTGATGTCACAGCCCGTGAGCAACGAGGTACTGGGTTGGTCACACAGCCAGGCGATGCAGGCCAGCCTGCAAGCCACCCTGGCCTGCGCCAAGGCATTTGCCAGCACGGACTTCCGAGCCGACTTGCCAGCCTTCACCGTGCCCACTCTGGTCATCCACGGCACGGCCGACAAGATTGTGCCCATCGACGCAGCGGGCCGTGCGGCGGCCCAAGGTATTGCGCAGTCCACCCTGCTGGAGTACGACGGCGCTCCCCACGGTCTGCTGGCCACCCACCAGCTCAAGCTCAGCCAGGACTTGCTGGGCTTCATCCGCGCCTAGGGCATTCACCACACCAGTGCCGGCAGATCGTGGAACACCTGGCGGGTGCCTAGCAGCCATTGCCCGGTGAGCTGGGCGAAGTAGGGGTCGTCCTCGTCAAAACGTCGCCGCTTGCTGACCCGCAGGCTATCGCAGTCGTAACACAACAAGTCAATCGGCATACCCACCGACAGGTTGCTCAGCATGGTGGAGTTGAACGACACCAGCACACATTTGGTGGCGTCTTCCAGTGTGGCGCGCGAGGTGACGGCCAGGTCGAGAATGGGTTTGCCGTACTTGGCCTCGCCGGTTTGCAGAAAGATGGTGTCCGAGCCGGCTTCGATGAAGTTGCCCTCGGCATACAGGCGAAACAGGCGCATGGGCTCGCCCGCAATCTGCCCGCCCAAAATGAACGATGCATTGAACTTGAGCCCGCCCGATTCCATAAAGGGGCCGTCGCGGCGCTCGATGTCGCGCATGGCGTCAGCCACCAGGTTGGCCACGTCGAACATGGACGACACACTCCAAAGATGGGGCGGATCGCCTAAGGCGCGCTGGCGTAGCACATTGATGACCGCCTGCGTGGCCGCCAGCCCGCCCGAGCTGAGCAATACGATGACGCGCTGGCCAGGGCTCTCAAAGACCATCATCTTGCTGAACTTGGCATAGTTGTCCACGCCCGCGTGGGTGCGTGAATCGCTGGCAAAAATCAGCCCCTCGTCCAGCTTGACGCCCACGCAGTAGGTCATGCGTCGGGGGTGACCTCGTCGGCCCAGACAGTGAAGCGTTGCAGCGTGTTGGGACCAAAGGTGTTGGCCAGTGCGACATCACAGGCATCGCGGCCCCGCGCCATGAGAACGCGGCCGATGCGTGGGGTGTTGTTGCGTGCATCGAAGGTGTACCAGCGCCCCCCCAAATAGGCTTCAAACCAGGCGGCAAAATCCATCGGCCCGGTGGCGGGCGCAATGCCAATGTCGCCCAGGTAGCCCGTGCAATAGCGCGCTGGAATATTCATGCAGCGGCACAGGGCAATCGCCAGGTGCGCGTAGTCGCGACACACGCCCCGCCCTTCATGAAAGGCCTGCACGGCGGTGCGTGTGCGGCGCGCGTGGTGGTAGCCAAACTCGATGTGGTGGTGCACAAAATCACAAATGGCTTGCACGCGCGCCCAACCCGTGGGGCCGTCGCCAAACTCGCGCCAGGCCATATCGGAGAGCTGGTCGGTCTCGCAGTAACGGCTGCCCAGCAAATACACCAACACAGCCTCTGGCAACTGCTCCACAGGCGTTTGCTGCAACGTGGGGACCCAGGCATCGGGCAGACCGGTGTCGTGCAGCAGGGCATCGGTGCGCAGCACCAGCCGCCCCTGCGGCGCGACGATGCGACTGCACCAGTTGCCAAACAGGTCACGGTAGGTGTCCAGCTTCACGGGTGGCTCGCTCACCAGCAGGTCGGGAATGATCAGGTCGCCCGCGCGCGTGTAGTGGATGCTGAGCGCCAGCAGCATGGGTGTGGGCGCAGGGCACAGGTACTCGATTTCAAAGCCCACGCGGATCTGCAGCCCGGTGCCTGCGGTGTCTGGCCACAACGGAGGGGTTGGCAATGCGGCCAGGGCATCGCGCGCTGGCGAGTAGGCATCAATCTCTAGAGAGAGCAGCATGACAAGCTCCTCACGCCAATGGAGGCGTCGATACCAGCGCGTGCTGCTTCACCCACGCGGCATAGTGGTCCATCCATGTCTGCATGAAGGCCAGGCTGGCAGCGCCAATCTTGCCGTCGTCGTCAAACAGGTCGGCCTTCGCGTGGACAAAAGCCTCAGGCTGGCCCATGGTCGGCACATCGAGATAGGCCAGGATGTTGCGCAGGTGCTGCTGGGCCAGCGCGGTGCCAATGGCCCCGACCGACACGCCCAGCACGCCGGCCGGTTTGCCTTGCCATGCGCTCTGGCCGTAGGGGCGCGAGGCGTGGTCAATCGCGTTCTTCAGCACGCCGGGGATGGAGCGGTTGTACTCCGGCGTTACAAACAGCAGGGCGCTGGCGCCTGAGATGTCCTGTTTAAGCCGCAAGACAGAGTCCGCCTGCTTGTCGTCATCGTCTTGGTTGTACGGCGGCAAATCGTCCAGGGCCAGCTGCTGGAAGCTGAACTCACTGGGCGCCAGCAAAGTGATGGCGCTGGCCAGCTTGCGGTTGAACGAATCACGCCGAAGGCTGCCAACCAGCACTGCGATCCGGTAAAGGCCCATGAGTTGTCTCCCAAAGAGACCCATGCTGCCCTTGCAAACACCGTTGCACCGTTCGCCAGCGCACACTGCGTCGTAAAGTTCGGCCCGCCGGCCGGGCCGATCAGGCCTTGGCGGGCGAAACGGCCATGTGCTCCACGCGCTGGTCCAAGATTTCCTCAGGCTCCTGGGCCTCTTGCACCGTGGGGTGGTCCAGCCCCGCCTGCAGGCGCTGCATGTCCAAGTCACCGGTCCACTTGGCCACCACCAGCGTAGCCACACCGTTGCCCACCAGGTTGGTCAGGGCACGGGCTTCGCTCATGAAGCGGTCAATGCCCAGGATGAGTGCCAGGCCCGCCACAGGCACGCCGCCCACGGCCGACAGCGTGGCCGCCAGCACGATGAAGCCGCTGCCGGTGATGCCCGCCGCGCCTTTGGAGGTAAGCAGCAGCACGGCCAGCAGTGTGAGCTGCTGCGTCAAGCTCATGGGCGTATCGGTGGCCTGGGCAATGAAGACCGCAGCCATGGTGAGGTAGATGGAGGTACCGTCCAGGTTGAAGGAATAGCCGGTGGGAATGACCAGGCCCACCACCGATTTGCGGGCGCCCAGGTTCTCCAGCTTTTCCATCATGCGGGGCAGTACCGATTCGCTGGACGAGGTGCCCAGCACGATGAGCAGCTCTTCCTTGATGTAGCGCACAAACTTGAACACGCTGAAACCATGCAGCTTGGCAATCAGGCCCAACACGCCAAACACAAAGAACAGGCAGGTCAGGTAAAACGCGCCCATGAGCTTGCCCAGCGAGAACAGCGAATCCACGCCGTACTTGCCGATGGTGAACGCCATGGCGCCAAACGCACCAATGGGCGCCACCTTCATGACGATGCCCACGATGTCGAACAACACGTGCGAGGTCTTCTCGATGAAGTCAAACACCATGGTGCCGCGGCCACCAAACTTGTGCAGCGCAAAACCAAACAGCACCGAGAACAGCAGCACCTGCAAGATCTCGCCCTTGGCAAACGCATCCACCACCGAGGTGGGAATGACATTGAGCAAAAAGTCCACCGTGCCCTGCATCTTGCCGGGTGCGGTGTAGGCCGCAATGCTCTTGGTGTCCAGCGAAGCGGCGTCCACATGCATGCCTGCGCCGGGCTGCAGCACGTTGACCACCACCAGGCCGATGATGAGCGCCAACGTGGACACCACCTCAAAGTACAGCAGGGCCAGGCCACCGGTTTTTCCAACCTTTTTCATGTCCTCCATGCCGGCAATGCCCACCACCACGGTGCAGAAGATGATGGGCGCAATGATCATCTTGATGAGCTTGATGAAACCATCGCCCAGCGGTTTCATGTCGGTACCGAGCTGGGGGTAAAAGTGACCGAGCAACACGCCTACCGTAACGGCAAACAGAACCTGGACGTAAAGGGATTGGTAGAGCGGCTTGCGCGCAACGGTCGCTGACATGGCAGAGGGGCCTTTGGAGAGTACAAAAACAGGGCGCGACGATACGGATTGCCCCGCCAGGCGCCAACTGTTGCGTTCAACAGTAGGGTTTACCCTATGCACCTTATTTCGCCTTGGCCACGCCCTCGGGAAAGGCCACGCCCAGGTGATTTATGCAACAAATTGGCACCCAGCCCCCGTAAAATATGCGCAAGCAGCTCCTAAAAATATAGCAACCATGACCGACCAGAAACCGCCCGCCCCCACCTTCCGCCGCGCCGCGCCCCCGCCGAGCAAAGCGCCGGGCAACCGCGCCATCCCCCAGGGCCAAACCAACACCGCCGCCCAGGGCGCAGGCGGCACCGTGCGCCTGAACAAACGCATGGCCGAGTTGGGCATGGCCTCGCGCCGCGAGGCCGACGAGTGGATTGGCAAGGGCTGGGTGAAGGTGAACGGCAAGGTGGCCGAAATGGGCATGCAGGTGCTGCCCGGCGTGCGCATCGAAATCGACAAACAAGCCCAGGGCCAGCAGGCCAACCAGGTCACCATCCTGCTGAACAAGCCCATTGGCCTGGTCAGCGGCCAGGCCGAAGACGGGCACGAGCCCGCAATCACCCTGATCCAGCCGCAAAACCGCTGGGCCGAGGACAACGCGCGTTTCTTCTTCCACGGCAGCCAGCTCAAGAGCCTGGTGCCCGCCGGCCGGCTGGACATTGATTCCACCGGCCTGCTGGTGATGACGCAAGACGGCCGCGTGGCGCGCCAGCTGATTGGCGAAGACTCGGTGATGGAAAAAGAGTATTTGGTGCGCGTGGTCTACACCGGCGTGGCCAACAGCGCCGCGGCCAACTCGCCCGCCGCCACCTATGGCGGCAAGGTGCAGCAGCTCAGCCGCATTGACGATGACGACCCCGTCAGCGCCGATGTGCAAAGCGTGTTTCCGCCCGAGAAGCTGCGCCTGCTGCGCCACGGCCTGCGCTTGGATGACCAGGCCCTGAAGCCCGCCCAGGTGGAGTGGCAAAACCCCGAGCAGCTGCGTTTTGTGCTGACCGAGGGCAAAAAACGGCAGATCCGCCGCATGTGCGAGCTGGTGGGTCTGCGCGTGGTGGGCCTCAAGCGCGTGCGGGTGGGCAAAGTCATGCTGGGCAACCTGCCCGTGGGCCAGTGGCGCTACCTGCAGCCGCACGAAAAGTTCTAACGTCTCTTCCAAAGGCCTTTATGCCCCTGCCTCCCCGGCCCAAGGCCCTGCAGCACTTTCGCGCGTCTGACCTGCGCGGCGTGGTGCAACTGGCCACCCAGGCCACCCGCGGCGTGGCCCGCATGGCCGAAGGCGTGCACCAGTCCGTCTGGGGCAGTATGGGCGTGCCGGGCGGCAAAACAGCTGGCACCACACGCGGCCTGACCGGCTTGATTTACCAGACCGTGCAGGGTGTGACCCAGCTGGTGGGCAACGGGGCCGAAGCCATTTTGGGCAAGCTGCAGCCGCTGCTGGACGCAGCCGATGCCGAAGCACCCGACACCCCGCAGCGCGAAGCCGTGCTGGCTGCCCTGAACGGCGTGCTGGGCGACCGCCTGGCCGCCAGCGGCAACCCACTGGCCACCCGCCTGCAGCTGCGCCACGCCGGCCAGGCGCTGGACTGGACCCGCCCCGCCACCTTGCCCGCCAAGGGCACCGTGGGCGGCAAGTTGCTCGTCATCCTTCACGGCCTGTGCATGAACGACCTGCAGTGGACGCACACCACCGCCACCGGCGAGGTGCGCAGCCACGCCACCGCCCTGGCCGCGCTGGGCTACACACCGGTCTATGTGCGCTACAACACCGGCCTGCACACCTCGGACAACGGTGCAGCGCTGGCGGAGGAGCTGGACCAGTTGGTGGCCCACTGGCCGGTGCCGGTGAGCGAGATCACCGTGCTGGCGCACAGCATGGGCGGGCTGGTCACGCGCAGTGCAGTGCAGCAGGCGGGGCCCGCGGCGCGCTGGCGGCAGGTGCTAAAGAACATCGTTTTTCTGGGCACGCCACACCACGGTGCGCCGCTGGAGCGTGCGGGCAACTGGGTGGACGTGATTCTGGGCGCCACGCCCTACTCGCGCCCCTTTGCCAAGCTGGGCCAGCTGCGCAGCGCCGGCATCACCGACCTGCGTTATGGCTTTGTCAGCCCACAAGACTGGCAGGGCCGGAACCGCTTTCAGAAAGGACCGGACCGCCGCACGCCCGTGCCGCTGCCCGAGGGCGTGGCCTGCTACACCGTGGCAGCCACCACCGCCAGCCAACGCAGCGCGCTGGCCGACCGGTTGCTGGGGGATGGACTGGTGCCGCTGCGCAGCGCGCTGGGCCTGCACGACGAGGCAAACCGCAATTTGGTGTTTGCCAAGCCCAGCCAGTGCATTGCCTACCGCATGAACCACATGGAACTGCTGCACCGGCCCGAGGTCACCGCGCAGTTGCTGGCCTGGCTCGCGCCGGGCGTGGGGTCGACCTAGTTTTTGTCGGGGGCCGGTTCACCGTCCAGGCCTGCGGGCTCGGTGGGTTCGTAGCCATGGGGCGGCGGGGTGTCAGGCGGCGCCTTGCCCTCTTGCAGAAAGCCCCCCACGCTGGCCTCCCACAGGCCCCAGGCGGTATCGGTGTCGCTCTCAGAAACTTCGGGCACAGGCAGGGGGTCCAGCAAGCCGTCAAACGGCTTGGGGGCGGGGGAAGAGGTGGCCGCCCGCTTGTCAAAGGGCGGCACAGGCTGGTCCGGTTTCATGGCGTTGGGCTTCCCTGGGTGCTTTTTTT
This sequence comes from Rhodoferax sp. XS2R6, assembly GCF_056521365.1. NCBI lineage: Bacteria > Pseudomonadati > Pseudomonadota > Betaproteobacteria > Burkholderiales > Comamonadaceae > Rhodoferax > Rhodoferax sp. XS2R6. The sequence continues at coordinate 84,254 of NZ_JBWMAY010000003.1, forward strand.
GCAATGTAGCGCTAACGCCCGCGCGGGGGAAGAGGGGTGGGCAAGCCCCTTGGGCCTAGTCGTCTTTTATGGCCAGTACAGGCCCGCGCTTGAAAAGCCCAGCCTCGCCCATAATTGCGGGTTGCCCGCGCCACAGGCACTGCCTGACAGGCGCGCGAACCGTTTTATTGAGACTCAGAGACCTATCTATGACCAAGCAAACCATGAATTTCCAGGCCGAAGTGGCGCAGCTGCTGCACCTGGTGACCCACTCGCTGTACTCCAACAAGGAAATTTTCCTGCGCGAGCTGATCTCCAACGCGTCCGACGCCTGCGACAAGCTGCGTTTTGAGGCCATCAACAACAGCGGCCTGTACGAAAACGACGCCGAGCTGAAGGTCAAGGTCACCTTCGACAAGGACGCGAAGACACTGACCATTACCGACAACGGCATTGGCCTGTCCCAACAAGAAGCCATCGACAACCTGGGCACGATTGCCAAGAGCGGCACCAAAGACTTTGTCAGCAAGCTGTCGGGCGACCAGAAGGCCGACTCGCAGCTCATCGGCCAGTTTGGTGTGGGCTTCTACTCCGGCTTCATCGTGGCCGACAAGATCACCGTCGAATCACGCCGTGCCGGCTTGCCCGCGAACGAAGCCGTGCGCTGGGTCAGCGACGGTGGCGCCAGCGGTGGCGGCGCGTTTGAAGTGGAAACCATCACCCGCGAAGCGCGCGGTACCAGCGTGATCCTGCACCTGCGCGACGACGCCCAAGACTACGCCCAAAGCTGGAAGGTCAAAGGCATCATCAACAAGTACTCCGACCACATCAGCCTGCCCATCCAGATGGAAAAGGAAGAGTGGAAAGACGGTGAACTGCTGGTGCCCGGTGACGAGAACGGTGGCCGCCAGCCCGGCGCCATGGTCAAAACCGGCGAGTGGGAAACCGTCAACAAGGCCAACGCCATCTGGTCGCGCGCCAAGAAAGACATCACCCAAGAGCAGTACGACGACTTCTACAAACAAATCAGCCATGACTTTGAAGCGCCGCTGGCCCACACGCACAACCGCGTGGAAGGCAGCACCGAATACACCCAGCTGCTGTACATCCCCGGCAAGGCGCCCGTGGACCTGTACAACCGCGACCACAAGGCCGGCCTCAAGCTGTATGTGAAGCGCGTGTTCATCATGGACGACGCCGAAGCCCTGCTGCCCAGCTACATGCGCTTTGTGAAGGGTGTGGTGGACTCCGCCGACCTGCCGCTGAACGTGAGCCGCGAGCTGCTGCAGGAAAGCCGCGACGTGAAAGCCATTCGCGACGGCAACACCAAGCGCGTGCTCTCCATGCTGGAGACGCTGGCCAAGAACGACAAGCTGCCTGAAGCCGGCGCAGATGGCGTGACCGATGTGGTTAGCGCTGAAGAGAAGGCAGAGCAGGAAGCCAACGTCGGCAAGTACAGCAAGTTCTACGCAGAATTTGGCGCCGTGCTGAAAGAAGGCCTGGGTGAAGACTTTGGCAACAAGGACCGCCTGTCCAAGCTGCTGCGTTTTGCCTCCAGCACCACCGACAGCGTGAGCGTGTCGCTGGCCGACTACAAGGCGCGCATGAAGGAAGGCCAGGAGGCCATCTACTACATCACCGCCGACAACGCGGCCGCTGCCAAGAACAGCCCGCAGCTCGAAGTGTTCAAGAAGAAGGGCATTGAAGTGCTCTTGATGACGGACCGCGTGGACGAGTGGGCACTGAACTATCTGCACGACTTTGACGGCACGCCCATGCAATCCGTCGCCAAGGGCGCGGTGGACTTGGGCAGCCTGCAGGACGACGCCGAGAAGAAGGCCGCCGAAGAAGCTGCCGAAGCCTTCAAGCCCCTGCTCGCCAAGCTGAAGGAAGCGCTGAAAGACAAGGCCGACGACGTACGCGTGACCACCCGCCTGGTCGACAGCCCCGCCTGCCTGGTGGTGCAAGACCACGGCATGAGCACCCAACTGGCCCGCATGCTCAAGCAAGCCGGCCAGCAAGCGCCCGAAGTGAAGCCCGTGCTGGAAGTGAACGCCGAACACGCGCTGGTGAAGAAGCTGGACGGCTCAGTCCACTTCAACGACCTGGCCCACATCCTGTTCGACCAAGCGCTGCTGGCCGAAGGCGGACTGCCTGCGGACCCTGCGGCGTACGTGAAACGGGTGAATGCCTTGCTGGTGTGATGCTCGAGGGGTTTAGAGGATAAATCGGCCTATAGCCCCGTGGAATATGCGCTAGCAGCTACTAAATTAGTAGCAATTGACTCGTAGAAAAAGCCCCACAGTCGCAAGACTGGCGGGGCTTTTTGTTGGAGCTATGGGAGCGGGAAAGGCTGAACTGGGCCATCTGCGGTCGCTGGCGAGTGGCAGGTATCTGGAAGCCAATCATGGTCCGAGATGCTGCACCGGCTCTGCCAGCGTTAGGTCTTGGAAGCAGTGGCAAGCCCGCGTTAGAGAATTTCATGAAGCAGGTAGTTGGTCACCCACCAAGGCATCAGGCCTGTCCTTGAGGTGAATTGGAACAATGATTTTGTCGTTGTCCAGCAGGATCCCATCGGAAAAACCGCGGCACACTTCATTGAATAAGTGCCAACATTGTTCTGAGTAGTGACGCAGCTGCATGCCAAGCCATTTCGTTGCTTCCGAACGCGACTGCTCTCGTACAGGGCCTAGGTCTGCGTGCCCCAGGATGTCTATCATCGTGTCCAGCTGCGTCAATCTCGCCAGTTCGGGATCGCATAGACGGTGGCGCCGTTCATGGACGTGAGTACCGCGATCCTTGATCAAAGCTTCTAGTTCCTTTTTCACAAACTCAGACAGGGAGTCACCAACCTCTGTTACGAACTCAGTAAAGTCGGCATCCTTTTTGTACCTGCGCTGAATGAAGGTAATGAGATCGAGTAGGCGGCATTGAAAAATGTAGACCTCGTTCAGATAGCTCTCCATCCAATAAGTCGCCGTGACGGTATGGCGCTCAGGCTCGACTTGGGCCATCGATGTGAGCGATAGGTCTCGGATTAGGTCAAGAGCCAGACATGACTGGGAGCATTCCTGAAACATATTCCAAAAGTCACGCAAAAACGTAAATTCTCTGGACTGGCCCACTTCGGTGAGTTCAGTGTTCCAAGGCGCGTTGATCAATTGCCTGCTACGTTGCTCTGCCAGTTCCTGAATGCCGGAATCTTTCAACCACCGAGCAATGCCAGGCTTTCCCAAAGCGATCATGTACCGCTTGACGTAAGTGGGCCGATCTCGCTCCGACACTACGGGCCCAGTGGACCGCCTGGAGCAGTTGGAGACAGGTCCTGGTTGAAATCTAGATTCAATGCCTTTGCGCGAACCGGCGGCATCTGGGAAATGCTCCACCATGCAATCCGTTGCATCAGAAAGAAAGGCCGTACACACCTGAAATGCCTGAATCAAGTAAGCCCTGTCCGTTTCATTTTCGAGGCCAGTGCCACGGCCATTGGGCTCCATGCGATAGAAGGACATTGGCAAGATGTGCAGATGCTGAGTCCAGAGGCTGTACAGCGCGTCGAAATGTTTTTTGGGAAAGCCCAATGCGTCCAGAATCTTTTCGCGGCTGTCGATCATGAGTACGCTGCCGTCCAGGCATTGCACTTGAAGTAATTGGGGAAGCGCAACGAAATGCTCATTGGCTTTCAGGCGTTGCAGCAATTCACGTCTTTGGCTCTCAAATCCAATTACATCCTCCAAGCTACCGAGATTTCTATGCAGTTCTATTCTGCGCGTGCAGTCATTGATGTTCATTACATCAATGCGGGCTTGCAGTTCGGCCTCTGACGTTGGTGGCTCAATTAAGTAGAAAAAGAGGAGGGAGCCATCAAGGAGACCGCAGGCAAGACCCGATATTGCGCCAAAGTCCCAGTTCTCAAAGTCCGCTCGCGCCCATCGCGATAATGGGGCAGCACGGACCATGGCCATCCCAGCGCCACATAGACGGGCGAAAACCTGGGTCGCGTGCCCCACATTGGGAGCGGCCATCCGATTGGCCGAAGCCTGGCCGACCGCGATGGCATCACATACTGCGGCGTCGAGCTTGTCCAGCGCCGCCTGATAGGCCCTTCGGTCTGAGGAAGGGGGTGTCGTCTCGGTCATGTGCAGTTGGGCTAAAACAGAGGCCGCCCCCCTATGTGTCAGAAATTCTATTGGACCAAATTTGCCACGGAACTGGATGGAGTGGATCCAAAAAAAGAAGGCGGGTGACCGGTCTTGGCGGCATTCCGAATGTATATCGTACCCGCCTGATGATCCAAGTTTGAATGTCCGCTAAGCGGCCATGAGTCTGAGTAGCCAGAAGACCGCTTTGGGTCGACTACAGCCACCCCACCCAGCACAAAAACGAGCTGACACAAACGCACATTAGGCGGTGCAGAGTTTTTACCTCTTAAGCCCTCCTGCTTAAGTCGTACAGCCCCAACTCCATCCGCAGAACCTATAGAGTCAAATCGGCCTCTAGTCCTCGTGGAATATGCGCAAGCAGCTATACAAACAGTAGCAACTACCAACTCAAGAAGCTCCCGGCTCGTCATACCGGTAGCCCACGCCATGCACGGTGGCAATGATGGCGGGGGCCTTGGGGTCGCGCTCAACGAGTTTGCGCAGCTTGGAAATGTGTTGGTCTAACGTGCGGCTGTTGGGGAAGTAATCTCGCCCCCAGCAGTGGTTAAACAGGCTGTCGCGGTCCACCACTTTGCCTTTGTGTTGCAGCAGGTGCTGCAAGATTTTGACGTCGCGCAGGCTCAGGTCTATTTGCGTATCGCCGCGGCGTGCGCGCAGTTGCGATGGGTAGAGCTCCAAGTCGCCAATGCGCACGGCATCTGCCGCAAGCTCTGGCATGGGCGTGCGCGCCAGGGTGCGGCGCGTTACCGCGCGGATGCGGGCCACCACCTCGCGCACGCCAAAGGGTTTCATGATGTAGTCATCGGCCCCCAGCTCCAGGCCCAGCACGCGGTCTATCTCTTCGGACTTGGCACTGATGAAGATGACGGGCACATCGTTGTCCACGCGCCGTATCTCGCGGCACACGGTGTAGCCGTCGCGCTTGGGCATCATGATGTCCAGCAGCACCAGTTGCGGCCGCTGCACATGAAACAGTGCCAGTGCCTGCTCCCCATCGCTGGCCAGCATGGGGGTGTAGCCTTCGGCCTCCACCACGTCGCGCAGGCCCTCACCAATGTGCAGGTCGTCTTCAGCGATCAATACTTTCATGGCGTCTGTTCCACAAACTCGGTGCGCAGGGTTACGCGAAAGTGCGCGCCGGCCTGCGCGGCTTGCAGGGTGACGTCGCCACCGTGCTGGCGGGCCAACTGGCGGGCAATATCCAGCCCAATGCCGGTGCCAGCCACGCCATCGGTCAGCTTGGAGCTGATGCGGTAAAAAGGCTCAAACACCCGTTCACGCTCACTGGCAGGGATGCCGGGGCCCAAGTCGCGCACGTCGATGGTGCTCACACCATGGGCTTGGGTGGTCTCTAGTTGGATTGCGCCACCGCTGGCGGCATATTTCTCGGCGTTGCTCAAGAGGTTGTTCAAAATCTGCTCCAGCGCTTGCGCGTCCAGCATGACGACGCGCGGCGCCTGCGCTGTGCATTGCACGGTGATGGATTTGGCCTCTAGCGCGGGGCGGAATGCGGCAATGCAGCGCGCGACCACCTCGTCCACCACGCCTTGTTGCAAGGCCAGTGTGAACTGCGCTTTTTGGAGTTGCCCCAAGCTGAGTACGTTGGCAATCAAGCGCGAGAGGCGTTGGCTCTCGGCGGTGATGATGCCCAGGTACCGGTGCGCTTTGCTACCACCTGCCGCCTGCTCATCCACCGCAGGGTCCAACGCATCTTCCATCAGCTCTGCGTACAGGCGGATGTTGGTTAAGGGGGTTTTTAGCTCATGCGACACCTGGTTTACAAAATTGACCCGCTGCTGGGCCAGGCGCATTTCGCGCGTGTGTTCGCGGTACAGATACAGGGCCAAGCCCACCAACGCAAGCGCTAGCCCCAGCAAGCCGGCCACCAAACCCCAGGTATTCACCACACCCGCTGTGGCCAGCGCGGGGCCAAAGTACTCGAGCTTCCAGGTGCCCAAGGGGTGGCTCAACGGGCGCATGGCCAAACTCTTTTCGCCACTGGCGGGCTGGTAGCTTCCCCACTCGTACACCACCTGCCCATTGCCGTTGACCAAACGGGTGCTGCTCTTGGCCTGCGAGCCATCCGCACTGGTAGAGGGCAGCAGTGCAATGATGTCGGCCACCAGCGCCACGGGCGTTAGCTCCACCCCTACCAGGCGGTTCTGCGCATCGCGCAGCCAAAAGATGTGGTGCAGCTCAGCATTCCAGTGCCATGTGTACCAGCCCCACTGCGCCGGGCCCGCATCGGCACTGGCTGCGCTAGCGCTATAGCGTTTGGACACAAGACCACTTGCATTTGCGCTTCCCACCGCGCCACCAATCGACGCCCCCTGGGTGAGTAGCCCGGGGTTGTCCCAAAGGGCTGCAGTGCGCTGGATAAACTGCTTTTCTGACTCAGTCAAGGTGGCAGAGGATGAGGGATAGACACGCTTGCCGTCTGCACCAATGACAAACGCTTGCTGCACCACACCCAGCTCCTGCGGCAAGTTGGCAAGCGCCTGGGTGCCGAGCGGCTGTGCTCGGAGCCGAATCACCCAGTCGTCTTGTAGCGCGCGGAAGTAGGCGTTGATGGTGTCGTCCACGTTGCCCAGTTGGGACTGCACCAGTTCTTGCACCTGCGCTGCCGCCACCCGTTGTTCGTTGTTGGCCATTCGCAGGCCCAGCCATGCAAGCAGCCCCACGGGCAGCAGCACAATCAACAACAGAATGACGGCAACCTTCTTTTGCAAACCAGCTCCTACTTTTGCTGCTTTTCCAGCTTGTATTGATCGGCCTTGATGGACTTGCGAAACAAGCTCCATTCGGCACTATTCTTGGACTCCATCTTGGAGGCCTGTTCTTTGGTATCCGTTTCCATTTCCTGCAATGCAGGCGCTGGGGCTCCAGGGCTTCCTAGCGTGGCTGCATTCTTGCTCAGGTAATTTCGATTCTCTTCCAATACCTTCTTGGCTTCCTCTACCTTGCCTTCGTCACGCAAGCGCAGGGCGTCTTTGCTCTTTTCGTTGGCGACTTGTTGCACCGCAGAGATCATGGTCTTCTTGTCAGTCGCGTTCGCCACGGCTTGTTCAGAATCGGTAAAGCTGACGTTCACCGAGCGATTCATGCGTTCGGTGGATTTGCTCTGCATGTTCAGGTATGACACGTCCACATCGGCCAGGTCCATGGTTTGTCCGGCCTTGCGGGCTGGCACAGCCACCTCCAGCACCACGTATTTTTCTTGCTGGCTGTAGAGCTGGCTCATGCGCAAGCGCACCACGCCATCGGCAATTTCACCCTCACGGCCCAAAATGCGAATGGGGCGGATGCCGGGTTTGAGACGAATGGTCACCTCCACCTCTTGCGCGACAACCGAGCCCACATCACCAAACTCGCGCTGAAAAATGCTTGCAAGATCGCGTGAGTTGTCCACAAACATGTGGTTGCCATCGCTGTAAGAGGCAAGCTGGGTCATCAAGTCTTCGTTGTAGTCGCGGCCCAAGCCAATGGTGGTCACGCTCATGCCTTGGCGCGCCAGCGTGGCACCCAGTTGCCCCAACTCGGCAGGGGAGCTGGGGCCAATGTTGGCCTGACCGTCGGAGAGCAAGATGACACGGTTGACCCGGTTCTTGTCCAGAAACTTGCGCACCTCTGCGGCGCCTTTGCTCACACCGGCAAACAAGCCTGTACCACCATTAACATAAATGCCGCGAATAGCCCGCGCAATGCGCTCCTTGTCCGACACCTTGGTGGCGGGGGTGACCACTTCCACCGTGTTGTCAAAGGCCACCACGGAGACGATGTCGTTGGACTGCAAGGTGTTGACCGCCATGATGGCGGCCTCTTTGGCGCGCTCAATGCGCTCCCCGCCCATAGAACCCGACTTGTCTATGACGATGGCAACGTTGGCCAGTGGACGATCGCCCTGCACCTGCAACTCAAAGCCCGTCAAGGCCACTTTAAGAAAGGTAGTTTGCGCACGCCCAGCCTGCACCACAGGCGTGCCCAAGCGTGCGTCAAAGTCAATGGACTTGGCCTGCACGCCCGATGCCGCCGCAAGGCCCAAAGGCACCAGCAGCATGCCGCACAGTCGACTCAGTATTTCTTTCATTTCAAGACCTCTTAGGTTTGGATGGTAAGTGCGAAATTTGCCAATCCAGTTTCTTGAAAATGCGCTTGTGACTGGTGAGATTAGTTTGAGGAATTTGTAAAAAGTTTGTATTGCGAGCCCATTGCAAGAGATCCGCTGTCGCATAAACGCGTCACCAGTGCATTACGCATTTGCCACACACCGCATCCCCCGCTAAAGTCGCGCCCTGCAGTTTTCGCCGTGGCATCTAGCCAACGCGCAAACACTGCACTCCCCACCCTTTCATCCACCTACCAGGAGAACAACATGCAAAAGAACACGACCTCCCTGTGGGCTGGGTCAGCGGTGGCGGGGCTTATCAACTAAACCTCTCCCGCCTTTTCTAGCGCGCTGCGTGCGCGCGTCTGTCCCGGTCCAGTTTCAACGACTTTTGATTCTGGATTTTTAATGGGCAATTTTGTCAAACACGTGTCGGACCGCGCCTGCGTGGTCGCGTCTGACGCTACGTGGATGGAAGACGCTGCCATTGCGCAGCTCGTCACCACATCGCAACTGGAGGGCATGCAGCGCGTCGCAGGCATGCCCGACTTGCACCCCGGGCGCGGCTATCCGGTAGGGGCCGCATTTTTCTCAACACAACAGCTCTACCCCGCCTTGGTGGGCAATGACATTGGCTGCGGCATGGCGCTGTGGAAAACCGACTTGCGCGCAAGTGCAGTCAAGCTCGACAAGCTAGAAAAGCGCGTGGGCAATATCGACGGCCCCATAGAGGATGCAGCAGCGGTGGCGCAAGCCATGGCGAGCTGTGAGGTGCAACCCCGTAGCCACGAGGCATCTCTGGGCACCATTGGTAGCGGCAACCACTTTGCGGAGTTTCAGCAAGTAGACACGGTGCACGACCCGGAAGCGCTTGCCGCGCTGGGCATCGACAAGCAGCACCTGCTGCTGTTGGTGCACAGCGGCTCGCGTGGCTTGGGCGAACGCATCTTGCGTCAGCACGTGGATGCCTTTGGCCACCGCGGCCTGCAGGCAGGCACGGCAGAGGCTGCTGACTATCTGGCACAGCACGATGCGGCCCTACGCTTTGCCCGCTGCAACCGCCAACTGGTGGCGCAGCGGCTGCTGGCCAATGTGCGCGCCGATGGCCGCTGTGTGCTGGACGTGCACCACAACTTTGTGGCCAGCGCCAGCATTCACGGCCAAGCCGGATGGCTGCACCGCAAAGGCGCCACGCCGTCGGACCAAGGTGCAGTACTGATACCCGGCTCACGCGGGGACTACAGCTACCTGGTGCGCCCCACGCGCCAGTGCCACGACACGCTGCTGTCGCTGGCGCATGGTGCGGGGCGCAAGTGGATTCGTTCGGCCTGCAAAGACCGCTTGTTCAAGCTGATGACGCCCACGCAGATGGGCCGCACCGCACTGGGCAGCCGCGTCATCTGCAACGACAAGCAACTGATCTACGAGGAAGCACCGCAGGCCTACAAAAGTATCGACAGTGTGGTGCACGCGCTGGTGGGCGCCGGGTTGGTGGAACTGTTGGCGCGGGCCAAGCCGGTGCTGACCTACAAAACCCGTGGGGAGTGCTGCGAATGATCTTGCTACAACTGACAGCCAACACCGGCCCGGAAGAATGCTGCCTGGCTGTGCGCAAGGCTTTGCAACTTGTGCTGCGCGAATGCACGGACACCGGCGTCAGCGTTCAACTCTTGGAGGACGTGCCCGGCGACAAGCCGGGCAACTTGCGATCCGTGCTGTTGGCGCTGGAAGGCGACGCGGCCCATGCCGTGGCGCTGCGCTGGCGCGGAAGCTTGCAGTGGAGCTGCCCCAGCCCCTACCGGCCAGGGCACAAGCGCAAAAACTGGTTCATCGGTGCGGAAGTGTTTGAGCCCGATGCGCCAAACACCAGTGAAGCGCTGCAGGACAAAGACCTGCGCTTTGAAACCCTGCGTGCCAGCGGCCCCGGTGGCCAGCACGTGAACAAGACCGACTCTGCCGTGCGCGCCACGCACGTGCCCACCGGCCTGAGCGTGAAGGTGCAAACCGAGCGCAGCCAGCATGCCAACAAACGCTTGGCTCGCGCACTGCTGGCACACAAGCTGGCCAGTGCGGCGGCCAATGACGCCAACGCCGCGCGTGCAGAACGCTGGCTACAGCACTACGGGGTGGAGCGGGGTAACGCGGGGCGAGTATTCAAAGGAGAAAAATTTGTAGAAGAATAGGCCTGCAACCCGCCTTAAATAATCGCCATCAGCTACTGAATTAATAGCAAATCAGTGCCAAGCAAAAGCCCCGGAGTCGCAAGAATAACGGGGCTTTCTCCTTCAGACGAGCCTCTCGCAGGCACGCTTCCATGAAATGACCAGACACCCGCTCAGGGTGATACGCGCGCAACAACCTTCCACTGGCCAGCTTCGCGCCTGAGCACCACCGCCTCACCCGAGGCAGGCACCACACCGGTTATCGCGGTGATGTTGACTTGGTGCGTGACCACCACCAACAGCCCCGTGCCCTGCCATGCATTCAACAGGGCCCTGGCCGCGCGGGTTTGGTCAGGCGCGCTGTCCGGTTCGCCAAAAAATGAATTGAATGCCGCTTTGTCAACGCGCAGTCCCGGAAAGGCTACGTCCGCCGTTTCACGCGTGCGGCACCACTGAGAAGACCAGACTGCGTCCACCGGCACGCGTTGCTGGCGGAAAAATTCTCCGATGCGCGCCGCTTGCGCGCGGCCCTCGTCACTCAGATTCCGCTGGGTCTGACAGTCATTCAGCGCAAACGCAGCAGGGTCACCCACACCGGGAGCTTGTGCGTGGCGAATCAGCACCACACTGCCCGGCTGCAACTGGTTGCCAAAGGGTTGCGCGCCCGCCATCGCAGCGGCCAGCGCCACTAGAACGAAGACCGCAAGGCGACGCTGGGTTACAAAAGATATCGGCATGGGCCCATTCTTTCAGTTCTGAAAAACCCGCACTTGCCATCGCCTTTGCTCTCCCAACATGGCTCGCGGGGGCCCCTCTGGTTCTTTTTGGCTACCGAGATGCATACGCCATGTGCTGCACCGAACAGACCTCCCGCCCCAACCCAGCCATAGTCGGCCCGTGCCCCTGGCCTGCGCCGCATACGTCTTTGCGCAAGCCGCGGGTACTCCCTGCAATCACCACTTGTATCCGCGGCTCCATGGCCCGGTACGTAGGAAGGCCGCTATGTTGCGCAACACAGAAGATCTCATTGGCTTTGCTCTCCGCGCCACCGATGGCGAGATTGGGCACATCAAGGACATGTACTTTGATGACGACGCGTGGGCCATCCGCTATCTGGTGGTAGACACAGGCACCTGGCTTGCCAGCCGCAAAGTGCTGGTGTCTCCCCTGTCCGCGCAAGTGCCCGATTGGCACGGCAAGACCATGCCGGTCAACATCACCCAGGAACAGGTCCGCAACAGCCCCAATATCGACACCGACAAGCCGGTGTCGCGCCAGAACGAAATGCAGTATTTGAGCTACTACGGCTACCCCAACTACTGGGGTGGCCAAGGCTTGTGGGGCGATGGCATGTACCCCTACGCAGTGATGCCCAGCGCCGCAGCCAACCGACCTGACTGGGCGGAGCGCCAGCGCGAGGATGAAGCCGAACTGGCCGCCGAGCGCGCACGCCATCGCAACGATGATCCGCATCTGCGCAGCTGCGAAGCGGTCACGGGCTACCACGTCAAGGCCACGGACGGTGAAATCGGCCATGTAGATGGTTATCTGGTGGATGAAATGACCTGGGCCATCCGCTACTTGGTGGTGAACACCAGCAACTGGTGGATGGGCCACCAGGTTTTGGTCGCACCGCCTTGGATTAACGGGATGCACTGGTCGAACGAGACTGTGTCACTGGACCTGAGCCGGGACGCCGTCAAAGCCTCACCGCCCTACGACCCGAAAGTACTGATGGATCGCCACTGGGAAGACGCGTTGCACCAGCACTACGGCCGCACGGGCTACTGGGCACACGCCGAAAAGACCCTGCTTTAACGCCCCTGCCTGGCCGCCTTGGTACGCCATGCAGTCTGCCGTATGGGTAGTTCGGGATGATGTAATCGCAGCATCCTGAACAACCCACGACAACAATGCCTTTGCCTCTCACCGCGGCCCATTTCCCCAAACCCGTCTGGCTGTTGCTGGCCGTGTACTTCATCGCCAGCCTCACGCACTTTGCGCACAACGCGGAGTACATCGCCTACTACCCCAACATGCCCGCCTTCATCACCCGCGAAACGGTGTACTGGGCCTGGCTGGCGGTCAGCAGCCTGGGCGTGGCGGGGCTCATTGTGAGTCGCTTGGGGTGGCATGCAGTGGGTGCGCTGCTGCTTATGGCCTATGGCGCCTGTGGGCTAGACGGGCTGCTGCACTACACGTTGGCGCTGTGCAGCGAACACACCCTGGTCACCAACCTGACGATCTGGTCTGAAGTGTTGGCGGGGGTTGCGTTGGCGGGTGCGAGTCTGGTGACGGCGCTGCGCCCGCTCAGGGTGCGCGCTGGTCGGCAAAGCGCAGCTTGATAGCGGCCCGGGTTTCTCGCGCATCCATTAGAGCAGCCACACATTCACCGTCGAGCTGGCCCGCGGCTACTTCGCGCGCTAACTCCTGGGCTACAGCCTCTTCGTCCCACGACTCTTTGTAGGCGCGCCGGTTGGTCAGAGCGTCGTACACATCGGCAACCGCAACGATACGGCCTTCGATGGGAATATCAGCCATGGTGAGTCCGCGCGGGTAGCCGGAGCCATCGCCACGCTCGTGGTGGGTGGCCACAATGTTGCGCATGATGCGGCTGGGCAGGCTTTCGTGGATCCCCATGTCGTGGCCAATGCGCTCGATGATGCCTTCGCCAATCGTGACGTGACGCTTCATGACTTCGTATTCCTGCGCATCCAGTCGCCCGGGCTTGAGCAGGATATGGTCGGGGATGCCGACCTTGCCGATGTCGTGCAAGGGGGCAAAGAGTTGCACATATTCGATGTACTCGTCCGTCAACCCATGTTTGTTGGCCAACGCCCGCGCCATGATGCGCGAGTAGTAGGCAATACGCTCCAAGTGCTGGCCAGTTTCAAAGTCACGGATGCGAGCCAGATCCACTGCTACCTGGATGGTGCCAACCAGACCGTGCGCCAAACGCTTTTGCAGCAGATAAAGCTGCGCGATCAGGTCAGAAAAAATATCCAGGAACTCTGCGGCGCCTTCGTCAAAAGCCTGGACTTGCTTGGAGTCATAAAACAGGAAGGCCGCCAGCGCCCCGTCCTGAAACACGGGCGTGGTGTAACTGGACCGGTAGTCCTGTGCTTTGAGCCAGGTGGTGTGCGGGCTGTTGGAACGAAAGGCTTCTGCAATGTCGCCCACCAATCGCCGCTGGCGCGTGCGGGCCAATTCGGCCAATGAAGGCACATCTGCCAAAGGCACCTCGTACTGCTTGAGCAGGGTGTCGTCTTTGTTGCTGCTGACAAAGGTTTTGAGTAGGTCAGTGACCGGGTCATACAAAACCACGGCAACGCGGTCGATGAAAGGGTAACGCGCACTGATCAGGCCGTGAACAGCACGCAACTGCTCGGTAAGGCTGTGCGCCACGGGGCCCATGCCGTGGTACTGAGGGATGATGGAGCGGGAGTCGGGAAGCGCTGACATGGGTGAATTGAACCACGACCAAGCGACTGCGACAATCCAGTTCTCATTTTTCCAAACCAAACACCATGCACACCATTACCCGCATTGCCGCCCTCACCCTTGCTCTGGCCAGCGTCAGCAGCTGGGCCCAAAACGCCACCACCGCAGCCTCCGCCAAAGAAGACGGCGCCGTGGTCAGCAGCACCGGTCTGGTCTACCGCGCGCTCAAAGAAGGCACCGGCGCCAGCCCCAAGGCCAGCGACACGGTGAAGGTGCACTACCGCGGCACGCTGCCGGACGGCAAAGAGTTCGACAGCTCGTACAAGCGTGGCGAACCGATCGAGTTTCCGCTGGGTCGCGTGATCCCCTGCTGGACCGAAGGCGTGCAGCGCATGAAGGTGGGCGGCAAGGCAAAACTCACCTGCCCGCCGCAAATTGCCTACGGCGAGCGCGGTGCGGGTGGCGTGATTCCGCCCAATGCGACCCTGCTGTTTGAGGTGGAACTGCTGGGCATCAACGGCAAATAAGCCGCTGCCGCTACACCCAGCGGCAGCGCACGGTGCCGGGAATGGCGCACAGGCGGTCCAGCGCGGGCAGGTCTGTCGCGCCCTCCACATCCACCACCACATAACCCAGGTCGCCATGGGTGCTTAGGTACTGCGCGGCAATATTGGCCCCGGCGGCAGATAGCAGTGCATTGAGCTGCGCCAGCACACCCGGCGTGTTGTGGTGGATATGCAAGAGCCGGCGCCGCCCGGCCTGCGCCGGCAAAGCCACCTTGGGGAAGTTCACAGCCGCGATAGTGGAGCCGTTGAGGGCGTAGCGGACCAACTTGGTCGCCACCTCTTTGCCAATATTGGCCTGTGCCTCCCGGGTGGAACCCGCGATGTGCGGGGTCAGCACCACGTTGTCGAACCGGGTTAATGGGGAATCAAATTCGGTGTCATTCCCCCGCGGCTCCAAAGGGAACACATCCACCGCCGCACCGCCCAGATGCAGCCTGTCCAACGCCAGGGCCAGCGCATCAATGTCCACCACGGTGCCGCGGGAGGCATTGATGAGGTGGCTGCCGGGTTTCATCTGGGCAATTTGTTCGGCCCCAAACATGCCCCGCGTTTCGGGGGTTTGCGGTACATGCAGGCTCACCACATCGGCCTGCGCCAGCAGCGCAGGCAGGTTGGCCACCTCCTTGGCATTGCCAAACGGCAGCTTGGCCTCGGTGTCCACAAACAGCACCACCATGCCAAGTTGCTCGGCCAGCACCCCCACCTGAGAGCCAATGTGGCCATAGCCCACCAGCCCCAAGGTTTTTCCCCGCACCTCGTAAGACGATGCAGCACTCTTGATCCAAAGGCCCCGGTGCAGGTCCGCATTGCGCAGGGGAATACCGCGCAGCAGGTAAATGATGTGGGCCAGCACCAGCTCTGCCACGCTGCGGGTGTTGGAAAACGGTGCGTTGAACACCGGCACGCCCAGGCGCGTGGCCGCAGGCAGGTCCACCTGGTTGGTACCAATACAAAAGCAGCCAATCCCTATGAGGGATGGCGCACTCTGTAGCACCGCCTCGGTTAGCTGCGTACCGGAACGCAGGCCCAACAAGTGAGCACCCTGTAAGGCCTCGACCAACGCCGCCCCCACGGGAGCATGCGCCAGGCAGGTGACGTGAGTAAAGCCCGCATCGCGCAAGGTACTAACGGCCGACGGGTCTATACCCTCCAGCAACACCACATTCAGTGCAATGGCGGAGGGACTTGAAGGTGTTGAAGTGATCAGAGAGGACATCGCTGTATTGGCGCTGCAGACCAGCGCTGCGTCGGTTCGACAACGCACCGACCGCCTGCACAGGTGCGGCCAAGAATGAACACAAACCAACGAAAGCCCCCTTATGGACACACACCTTCCCAGCAGCCCCCACCGCGTATCTGCGCTGTACGCCACCCACGATGAAGCCGCGCGGATGAGGGCGCGCCTGCAGGAGCTTGGCATTGCACCGCGTGACATGGAACTGCTAAGCGATGCGCGGCAGACCATTCAGCCGGTGGAAAGTGATGAAATTCTCAAGGACATGCTGGTCGATGGCGCCATCGGCACTGCGGTGGGCACCGGCGTGGGAGCCGTGGGAACGGCCATGCTGTGGGCCAGCAGCATCACACTGTTTGTGGCCAGCCCCTTGATCGCGCCACTGGCCATGCTGGGCTGGTTCGCCAGTGTGGGCGGCATTGTGGGTGCGGTGGCTGGTGCCGCCAAAAAAGAAGGCCGCTTCTCAGAGTTCGTCATGGACGCCATCAAGTCTGGCAGCGTGGTGCTGGTGGTGCACACCCGCAACGAGGCCGAGAAAACCCTGGTGATGCGGGAGATCAACCTGTCTCTGGTGGGGCAATCGGCCAGCGCCCACGCCAGCCCCGAAATCGCCTAGCTCAAGAGGCGCCAGCGCGGCTCACACGCCACACCACATTGCCCACATCGTCGGCCACCAACAAGCCGCCTTTGTGGTCCAGAACCACCCCCACGGGTCGTCCATAGGCCTTTCCGTCTTCACTCAAAAATCCGGTCAGCACATCAATGGGCGCGCCCACCGGTTTCCCCTGCACAAACGACACAAATACCACCTTGTAGCCACTGTGGGGGCGGCGGTTCCACGAGCCATGCTGGCCAATGAACATGCCCTGCGCCAGGGCGGGCAACAAGCCCTCACCCGTGGCGGCGGCCAGGCCCAAGGAGGCGGTGTGCGGACCCAGCGCATAGTCCGGCAATCGGGCCTGGGCCAACAAGTCGGGGCGTGGCGGCGTCACCCGCGTGTCCACCCGCCCGTAGTAACCGTAAGGCCAGCCGTAAAAAGCGTGGTCATCCACCTGCGTGAGGTAGTCCGGCACCAGGTCACTGCCGATTTCATCGCGCTCATTCACCGTGGTCCATAAGGCGCCGGTCTGTGGCTCCCAAGCCAGGCCATTGGGGTTGCGCAAGCCACTGGCGAAGATGCGTTGCGTTTGGGTGCGCAAGTCGACCTGCCAGATGGCAGCCCGCCCCACCTCCACATCCATACCGCGCTCACCCACATTGCTGTTGGAGCCCACGGTGACATACAGCTGCTGCCCATCGGCACTGGCAATCAGGTTTTTGGTCCAGTGGTGGTTGATGGGCCCCGCAGGCAGGTCCACCACCTTGGTACCGGGCACCGCAATATGGGTGTCCCCAGGGGTGTAGGGAAAGCGCAGTACCGCGTCGGTATTGGCCACATACAGGTTGGCGCCCACCAGGGCTATGCCGAAGGGCGAGTGCAGCTGCTCCAAAAACACGGTGCGCTGGTCGGCCACGCCGTCGCCATCGGTATCGCGCAGCAAGGCAATGCGGTCTGCACTCGGCACGCCTGCACCCGACTTGTCCATCATCAAACCCATGAGCCAGCGCCTAAGGCTCGGCGTTGCATCGGGCTTGGCTGGGGCATTGGTTTCGGCCACCAGTACATCGCCGTTGGGCAGCAGATACAACCACCGTGGATGGTCGAGCTTGCTGGCAAATGCTTGCACCTGCAGGCCTGCGGCGGGGACAGGCGCATGCCCCAGACTCCAGCCCTGTGCCGGTGCAATGTTGACCGTGGGCACCACGCTCGCCACGGGCTCTGGCAACACCGGGCTGGGCCCGGTGCCCGCCGCGACCGGCAGTGTGGCTACATCACCGCAAGCGCACAGCAGCCCGGCTGCGCCCACGGCAAGAAAGTTCAAAGGACTGGACAGGTGGCGCACTGGCGGCCTCAGATCGCGTGCAGGCCCAGCAGCTGCTGGGCTGGGGCGGGCTGGGGCGGCACACGCTGCAGCAAATCGGCCAACTCGTCCGCATGCTCTTCTTCCACCGCGAGGATGGCTTCGAGCATGCGGCGCGTGGTGGGGTCCTGGTCACTCAGGTACTGGATGAAGTGCCGGTAACTGTCGATAGCAATGCGCTCGGCCACCAGGTCTTCCTTGATCATGTCCACCAGCGTGGTCGCCTCCATGTACTGCGCATGGCTGCGCTCGATCAAGGTGTCGGGCGCAAAGTCAGGCTCCCCGCCGAGTTGCACGATGCGCTCGGCAATCTGGTCCACATGGCCCAACTCTTCGTTGGAGTGGGTGAAAAACTCCGAGGCCACCGCCTGCGAATGGATGCCACGCGCCATGTAGTGGTGGCGCCGGTAGCGCAGCACGCACACCAGCTCGGTGGCCAGTGCGCCATTCAGCATCTCCAGCACCGCGTGGCGGTCGGCCGCGTAACCCTCGGTCACGGCGCCCTGCTCGATATGGCGGCGGGCACGGGCGCGCAATGCGTCCACATCAATAGGCTCGGATGGGTTCATGGCAATACCTCTCAGTCGTGGTCCTAGAACGCTAGGAATAGACAAAGCATGGGGCCGGCCGGAGTCCGGCACCGTGCGCTGGCGCACATGCCACATACGCAGCGCGCCATCAGAGCCATCCCCCGACGGCCAGACCACCGATCGGGCCAAACCTAAACCATTGGGCTCGCTGGGGCTTCGGTCGGCACGTCTGCCAGCCCGCACAGGGTGAAGGTAGCGCCAGCCCCCTCTTCAGAGACCAGACGAATATCACACCCCAGGTAAGTGGCTTGCGCCTTGGCAATGGCCAGGCCAAGCCCATGGCTCTCGCTGGCAGCGCGGTCGTCAAAGCTGCGGTAGGCCTCAAAAAGTTGTGGCTGCAAGTGGCTGGCGATGCCGGTGCCACTGTCACGCACCTCAAGGCAGAGCTGGCGGCCTTCTGGGTAGTCCAGTCGCACACGCGTGCCCACATACACCGCTCCGGCTGGGGTGTGCTTGATCGCATTGCCAACCAGGTTTTGCAAAATGGATTCCAGCAGGCGCCGGTCTGCCCACACCGCGGCATGGCGTCGCTCGCTGGTGTTGGCGAAGTGCAGGCGAATGCCTTTGTTGCGGGCCTGATCTCCAAACAAGGCGTTCAAGCCCGCAAACACAGGCTGCAGCGCTACCTGCTCCATGTGCAATTGCAAGGCCCCGGACTCCAGGCGTGACAACTCCAGCAGCCGGGACACCTGCCCGTGTAATTCGGCCAGGGCCTTCTCCATTTTTGGCACCACACTGGCCAACGCTGTGGCCTGGGCCGTCGGCTCGGTGTGCTGCAACACACCGAGGTACAGGCCCATGGCGCGAATGGGTTGCTTCAGGTCGTGGCTGACACCCGCAAGAAACAGCGATTTGGTTTTGGACGCGCCCTCTGCGGCGGCTTTGCGCTCACCCAGCACCTCGATCAGCTGCTGGTTCTCGTACCGCAGCCGCATGGACTCGCGATGCAACCGGTGGGTCACATGGGCATAACCGGAAATAGAGGCAAGGAAAACCACGATGAGCCCCGCCAGCACACTGTGCTCAACTGTGCCCACCCACACCAAAAGGATGGCAAAGGGCACAACGGTAGGCAACACTCCGGCGTAATAGGCGGGTAGAAAGATGGAAACCGGCGTCACCGTGCCACCGGCCAACCCCGCCAACACAAAACCGATCATCAGCAAGGACAGCGGCCGCCCAGCGTCGAAGTACATCCAGGTGAACGCACCCCACGTCGCGCCAGTCAAAAGGGAGGAGAGCGTGAAGCCCCAGAGAACCTCGCGATACCCCTCCCCCTGCGCCAAGCGCGGCTTCATCTTCCACACAAAAACTTCGCGCAACACGGACAACACGCCGCCCACACAAAACCAGATCGCGATGTAGGGGGTCGGGACGTGCCCATACATCAGCCAGGCACAGGCCAGCGCAATCACTGTCACGCCGATATAGGGGAACGGAATTTCGTAGGCAAAATACAGTGCGAACGCTTTTTCTTCGTAGGCCTGCCGGGCCAGAGACTTTGTTTTCTTCCATCCCATTGCAGACCACTCCCTGATTGCATCGTTATGCCAAGCGTACGCATTTTTATTGCCGAAGACCACGCCATGCTGGCCGATGCGCTGCAAATGCTCATCGACACCCAGGCCGACATGGACTGTATCGGCCTGGCCAACGATGGTGCCAGCGCGTTGGCACAGGTGCTAGCCTTGGCCCCGGACGTGCTGCTGTTGGACCTGGGCCTGCCCCAGCTCGATGGCCTGGCTGTCATGCAGGCCCTGCGCACAGCCAACTGCCCCACCCGCACACTGGTGGTCACCGCCCGCATGGACGCTGCGTCGGTGCGCGCAGCCCTCGCACTGGGTGCTGCGGGTTATGTGCCCAAGAACGAAAGCAGCCACGAACTGTTGCAAGCCATCCGACGGATTGCCCAAGGCAGGCGTTATGTCAGCAATGACATTGCGGCCCTTTTCATCCAGGACCCCGCGGCGCCCGGACCGGAAGCCAAACTCACCCAGAGCGAAACCGTGATCCTGAAGCTGGTGGGCGAAGGCCTCACCAGCAAAGAAATGGGCGCCAAACTAGGCATCAGCGAAGCCACCGCCCGCAAACACCGCGAGAACATCCGCAGCAAACTGGGCCTGCGCAACAGCGCCGAGATGGCGGCCTACGCCATTCGGGCCGAAAGCGCCAACACCGCGCCGGGCACCCTGTAGCGCAACCACACCTACGCCAAAGTGCGTACACACCGGCCGTGGCCTACGCAGACGGACCCATTGCACAAGGGGTGGCCAAGTAGGTAGCATGGCGCGAGGCACAGCGCCACACGCACCACCAAACCGAGGGGAATCTCCATGCCACACCGTCGCAGCATTCTTCAGGCGCTGGGCGCCGTCAGCTTGTCGTCTTACATGGTGCAGGTGATGTCCATGGGCACACGCCCGCTAACCCCAGGCATCCGCAGCCTCAAAGGCACGGTGCGCGTCAACGGCAGCGCGGCCAAAGAAGGGCAGCTGGTGCTGACGGGTGACACCATTGCCACCGGCAAGGCCAGTGAAGTCATTTATGTGATGGGCAACAACGCCTACCTGATGCGCGAAGACAGCCAGGTGCAGTTCACCAGCGAAGGCATCACGGCGGTGCTGCGGGTGGTTACCGGCAAGGTGCTGGCCGTGTTTGGCCCTGGCAACAAACGCATAGACATGCCCACCGCCACCGCCGGCATACGCGGCACGGCCTGCTATATCGAGGCCACAGACACACAAACCTACTTTTGCCTGTGTTACGGCACCGCAGACCTGAGCCCCAGAGCCGACCCGAGCCAGGCACGCACCGTGGTGACCCGCTACCACGACTCACCGTTCTTTATTGGCACAGAGACATCCGCGCCTTTGTTGAAGGCGGCCCCGGTGATCAACCACCGCGACTACGAGCTCACCATGCTCGAAGCCCTGGTGGGCCGCCAGCCGCCCTTCGCGGGCAAAGAAAGCGTGAGCTACTAGGAATGACGGCCTAGTCTGAATGGACTACAGCCTGAGATTGGGCGGCGTTTTCTACGCTGAACTGCGTAGGAAACGGCCGCAGCCTACGCAGTCAGGCCCATTGTTGCTTTGTCCTGCGCCTTTTAGCCTCTCGCCTGAAGTCCTCGCACTTCGCAACAGGGCACACCGCCCTTACTTCAGGGAGTTTTCATGTCATTCAGAAAATTACTTTCCCGCGCAGCCATCGCGGCAAGCTGCGCCCTATCGATGGCGCACGCAGCAAACACGTTTCACATGCCCGCTGGTGGCACCAGTTGGGTCGAACTCAGCAGCAACTCCTGCACGGGCGACTGCACTGGCAGCCCCCTGTCGATAGGGCCCGGTAGCTTCGGCTTGCCGGGTTACGGAAGGATCAGCGCTGAAGGCAGCGTCACAGCGTACAGCACCGTGCTGTCGCAGCAGGTGAATGGCAATACCGGAGGAAGCACGTTTCTGTGGGGTGCTACCGGAGGCACCTTTACCTTGCACGGCAGCGGGGCGTCGCCAGTCACCGTGACAGCCCAGATGGACGTCACCGGGTCATTGACGCGGGCCGACAATCGCCAGCTGGCCCTGGTCAACATTCGCATGGGGGATTGGAGCTATGCCGGCTCCTTAGACTTTGCCTCTTACAGCGACCTGAACTTCCGGGTAGGAAGGCAGCACGGCGCATCCTCAGGCGGCTTCAGCATACGGCAGGGTTCCACAGGGACCTTCGACTTCCACCAAGAGCTCGACTATTCCATGGCCCTGTTGCCCGGCAGCTCCTTCAATCTGGGGTTTCGCACAGAAACGAACTTGATGGATACCACCGCCAACGGAACCTCCATTGCGGCAACATCACGCTACGGCTTTGCGCTCCCGCAAGGTTATTACATCACTGGGGACAACGGCTTCGATAGCCGAACACTCGCCGCTGTACCCGAGCCCGAGACCTACGCCATGCTGCTCGCCGGGCTGGGCCTGATGGGTGCCATCGCACGGCGCAGGCGCAACGCGCTGCCCGCGTTCGCAAACCATGCCACGGGGAGCTGAACCATGAAGGCATTTACCTTGGCACCTGTCTGCAGGCTGGTCGGATCTTTCCTTCTTGCGGGCTGCACAGCCCACGCGGTGTCCGCCGCGCCATTGGCCACCAGCTACACCCAGAGCTTCAACCAGTCCGCCAGCTTTGCGGACGGGCTGGACCTGGCACTGCTGACGGACACAGCCATCATTTCACAGCGAATGGTGAATGACCGCCTGGGAACCTGGACAGGCACCACGCTGACGCTGGAACTGGCATACGGGCACACAGTGTCCATCTTTGATCCTGGGGTAGCGGTAGCACCCGGCGCAAACCGCAATCTGCTGCAAGTGGATTCGCAACTCGCGCTCACGGGCAGCCTGGTCGGCGCAACGGCGGTGCAGCAGTCGCTCCTCAACCGCTGGTTTTGCGCGGCACCCAACCTGCAGTGCAGTCCCAATGGAGTGAGCAGCAGCAAAGCCGTGGTCTTGCCGGAGCTGCCCGCCATCACGCAGCCCGGCGATGTGCTGAACGGACTGCGGCTGCAGCTGAACACCACATCCCAAGTGCTCACACCAGGCGCCGCACTGCTGAGCGGAAGCAGTGGCCTAAGTGGCCGTATCTCGCTGGCGGGGCAGTACGAAAGCAAATCGATCCTGGCCTACACCGCAGACGCGCTGGCGGCCACGGCAGGCACCTCCGCCACCTCGCGGGGGGAGCGGCTGAGCGCCGCGACGGCAGACATCGCTGCACTGCGCACCGCTGATTACGGCATACCGCGGTTCAACAGCCCCTTGTCGGCACAGGCCGTGGTGAACAACGCCGCGCTGAGCGACAGCCAAACCCTGCTGGCGGCCAGTGCGGACACCGCTGCGCTGCTAGCAGCCGCCGCCACACCGGGGCAGGCCACGTTTGAGAGCCGCTTCTCCATCCCGGCACAGGCCTGGAACCTCTCTGCACTGGCCGCGCCGGCCTTGGGCAGGCAGGCCACCGCCAGCGCCAACAGTGCGGCCACGCCGGCAATGGAGCTGGCCGCACTGCATGCCGTGCTCAACAGCGCCGACGATGCAGGTCTGCTACAGAGCATGGGGGCCAGCCTGGGCCGCCCGCTGGTTAGCAGCAGCACCCCCATCACCAGCTTTGCGGGCGGGATGATTGGGCTGGCCGGGGCCGACATCAGCGTGTATCTGTCGCCAGACTTTGGCAGCGGCAGCTTCGAGCTGGACCTCCAGGCGGCAGACCACCATGCCCTGCTGCGCCAGGGCTTTTATTACGACCGGCTCACGCTGCTGTCCGGTGGACCCGCCAGCGGGCTGCGGCTGGTGTCAGAGGCTGCGGGAATTGATGACTACGCGCAGGCGGGCACGGCGTTTTACCTGGGCGAAAACTACAGCGGCATGCTGCAGATTCACACCGGCGGCGCAGCGGCGCGCATTGCGCTGAACAACTTCTACGCCCCCGGCCTGCTGCTGGTTGCCAGCTGGGGAGTTGCCGCCGTACCCGAACCCGAAACCTACGCCATGCTGCTGGCCGGGCTGGGGCTGATGGGCGCCGTGGCGCGCAAGCGCCAGATGGGTAAATCGGCCTAGGCGCTCCACTGCAGCAGTGGCTGCAGCACGCTGGCGCCCAGCTTTTTGGAGCGTTCGCCGCTCCAGCCGACCAGCGGGTCCGGCAGGTCGGCGTTGTCCTTAAATGGCATCTCCACGGTGAAAGCCATGCAGCCAAACTGCTGGGCAATCCAGTTGGTAGCAAGCGTCATGTTGGCTTGGCCGGGTGCCGTCTTGCCGTAGTTCACCCGGTCCTGAAAATCCGGGCAGCTCGCGGCCCAAGTGGCCTTGAAGGCGTCTTCCAGCGCGGCCACGCGCGGGCTGTAGCCGGGCGTGCCCTCAGACCCAACCACAAAGTTGTAGGGCAGGCCCTCGTCGCCGTGCACATCCAGGTTCAGGTCCACGCCGATGTCCAGCATGGCCTGGCGCACCAGCAGCACCTCGGGCGAGCGTTCGGCCGTGGGGGCGGCCCACTCGCGGTTCAGGTTGGCACCAGCGGCGTTGGTGCGCAGGTTGCCCAGCACCGCACCGTCGGGGTTCATGTGCGGCACCACGTAAAAGACACAACGGTCGCGCAGCACGCGGGCCACCGCATCGTCGGCGTCCAGCAGGCGCTCCAAAAAACCTTCCACAAACCACTCGGCCATGGTCTCGCCGGGGTGCTGGCGGGCAATCATCCAGACCTTCTTTTTCTGCTCGGGCGGCGTGTTGCCCGCTTCGTCGGTAATGCGCAGGAGCGTCATGTCGCGGCCCTGCACGGTGCTGCCCAGGCGCTGCTGCGTGACCCAGGGCGAGGTGGCAGCCGAGGCCAGCAGGTCCAGGTGCTGCTCGTACGAGTAGGGCTCGAAGTAGGCAAAGTACACCGCCTGCGCCATGGGCGTCAGGCGCGCCGTCATTTCTTTGCCGTCGTAGTGGGTGTCAATCCGCGTCCACTCCTGGCGGTCGTAGCTGGCCACCACTTGGTAGCCGTCCCAGCCCTTGGGGTAGGCGCTTTCAGAGGCGTTCAAGAAACGCAAGGTCACGGGCTGAAAGGCCGCGCCATGCAAGCAAAAGTGAAACCATTGGGCAAAGTCCGCCGCGCTGTCATTGCGGATACGCAGCTGAATATCGTCGGCACGCTCCAGGCGCACCACGTCAATAGCGCCGGAGTCAAACTGGGTGGAGATGTGCAGTTTATGCATGAAATTGGCCTCTAGCCCGCGTGCTTATTGCGCGAGCAGCTCCTGTATTAATAGCAATTAAAGGGGATCCACCACTTTGACCAGCTGCCCCACCTTGGGCTCGCCACCGCCGTAGTAACCGTTGATCAGGCGCAGCTGCTGCTCGGGCCGCGCAATGGGTGACGCTTTGGCCAGCTCGGCAAACCCGCCCTTGGGGTAGGCCACCGTCTTGATGCCCCAGGGCCGTGCCGCGGCGCGGTCTTGTGCCGTGAGGGCACGAAAGCTGCCCTCCACCTCGCGCACCTGGGCGCGGGCGCGTTGCAGCGCATTGGCATCTTTGGCGCTGGTTTGCAGCAGGTAGATGGTGTCGCCAGGGCCGGTAATCACCGTGGCCTCCAGCGCCTGGCTCTGGCCATTGCTGGCGGTGCGCGCACCGGCAAACCGCGTGGCCTGCAGGCCGTTGAGCGTGGTGGTTTCTGTGCGGCCCTGTGTGGGCTTGAGCAGGGTGCGGATCACATCCGTGTGTGTCTTGCCCGCCTGCGCAGGCGCCACGCGCACCACCACAGCCGCGTCACGCGCGGTGTTCAGCAGGGCCAGCTGGTCGGCATCGTTCTGGATGTACCAACCGGTGGGCGCGGTGAGCGCAATGCCCAGAGGCTCGTGGTAGAAATTGCGCCCGCGCGTCAGGCCCTGGGCCGGGCTGTCGCCAAAGGTCATGCCGCTAATGAGCTTGAGGTAACGCTCACGCCCCTCGCTGTTGTAGTTGCCCTGGTCTTTGTACTGCGCCGACAGCGCGGTGATGGCCTGCAGGCGCTGGTCGTTGCTGGGGTGCGAGGCCAGCCAGTCGCCGCCACTGGGCACCGGGCGGCCTTCGGCTTTGGCCTGGTCGGCGGCAAACCGCTCCTGGTTTTTCAGCACGTTGATCACGTCCACCATGTTGCGCGGGTCGTAGCGTGTGCGCGCCAGGTACTCCGCGCCCAGGCCGTCTGCCTGCAGCTCCTGCTCGCGCCCGTACGACGCGACATAACCCGCCGCCACGCTTTGCGAGGCCTGGCTGGCCAGCTGCCCGGCCCCGCCAAAACCCTGGCTCTCCAACACTGCACCCAGCACGCTGGCCGCCAGCACGCCCAGCCCGGCGTTTTGCTGGCGCGTGGCGCGCTGCGCCCCATGGCGCGCCGTCACGTGACCAATCTCATGGCCGATGACGCCAGCCAAATCGGCCTCGCTGTCCATATAAGCCATGATGCCGCGCGTCACGTACACATAGCCACCGGGCAGCGCAAAGGCGTTGATCTCGGGGCTGTCGAGCACGGTGAAGTGCCATTGCAGCTGGTTGCGATGGCTTTGCGCCGCCAGTGCCTGACCCAGGTTGGTCACATAACGCTGCACCGCGGCGTTGTTGTAGACGCCATATTCCTTCAACACCTCCGCATGCGCTTTGGCCCCCTCAGCCACCTCGTCCTCTTCGCTCATCACCGAACGCTCGGCCTGCCCGGTGACCGGGTTGACCATGGTGGTGCCGCAGGCGGAGAGCAACAGGGCGGTGAGCAGGAGGCTGGGGAGTTTGAGATTCATGGGGTTAACGTTTTGGGCGATATCGCATTTTAGGGAAGGCTGGGGTTTGAGGCTCCCCTGCAGGCCTACGGGCTTGGAGGGCAGGTAGCCCGTGCACCCGTTCTCCGTCCTCGTCGCGGGCGGCGGCTTCTGGTTCGCTTGGGTTGTTCCATCAAGGCGTGACTGGCGCGCCTGCTCCGTGGCAACCGCGAGTGGAGCCTGCGCCCGGGTACCCGGGCTACCTGCCTGACGTGGCGTGGTTGGACGATGGGGCGGGGGAAGATTCACCCGAATAGGGGATGCCCAGGTCAACCGTAAACGGCCACAATGCGGCGGAAACGGTCATTCCAAAATCGCACCCCATTGAAGAATTCCAACGTGTAGTTGCCTCAGCTACCATGACAAAAGACCAGCAATTGCAGTGCTCGCTCAAATCTAAACATCAGGGAATTCAATGTGCACAATTGACTGGAAAATGTTGCTCGAATACATCAAAGCACTCGGTCCCATCGCGGCGCTTGTATTCGGTCCTTGGATCGCGATGCGCGTCTACTACCGTCAGAAGGAATACGAGACAACGAAGCAGCGATACCTAGAGGGCTGTCTCGATGTCATAGCCGGTCAATTACAGGCTACCCTTGGCACGGTTAGTCACAACTACGCGCGGTGCTTGGGGTTGTGCAAGGCATACCGCGACTATGGGGATGAGTTTGATGCCACGGAACTGAGTAAAGGCTTCCGTGAACTAGACAACTCGAAGTTCCATCAAACTGAACATTACCGCCTCCGTACGCTGATCCAATCAGACATTGCATGGTTGTTCTACCAAGCCGCCCTTGCATACGCCGCAAGCGCGGACGCCACATTGAGCAAGGAGATTCCTGATGCTTTGCGAATTCTCTCCAACAAGGCGGAAGGAATGCGAGACCGAAAAACAGATGCCGAGAAGGTGATCAGCGAAGCCCGCACTCTTCATGACCGAAGCTTCGTCTACGCAACACTTCAGTCTGAACTCAATGCATTGGCGACCATTCTCGAGCGCGAGAAGCTTGGAAAGGCGGAAGTACAGGCGTTTTCGGCCCGCCCGGAAGTTATAAAGGCCGTGGAGCGTTTGCAGCAGTCCTACGAGGAACTGCCGCAGGATGAGACGGGTGCGGCCTAACCCCTAGCTCAAGCGGAGCGCCAACGACTGCATTAGAGCGATGTGAAAGTCGGCTTTCAGTCTGTAGACGCCTCGGCTTCGGGGCGAAAGCGGGCGTACTCTGGCAAGCCTAGGTTTGATACGATTTCGGTGACTTTCCACACATAGCCCTATCAAATGCATATCAGAAAAGTTGGCGAAATCGAACTGCCCCAGCATGTCGCGCGGGGAGGCACCATGATTTGCCCCAACTGCGGAGATTCAAAATTTGGGTCAAGTCAGTTGAAGGACGGCACACTCATCCGTACCTGCCATGGTTGGATCAACGGCGAAACGGCTTGCACGTTCAAGTGGCCGGCAAACGAAGACCACAAGTACTTTTATGTATCGCTTGCTCACTATCTGGAAGAGAAACATGCTCCTGGTGATGTCTAACAACGTTGTGTAACCATAAAGAATGGAACGCGAATACATCATCCATCTAGTAAACCCGGGGCCGCGCCCTCCCTACTATTTGGTTGCCGAACATTTGTGGGGTCCGGGATGTGATGTCGATTCCGATGGCGATAGCGACACACCTGAAGACTCCAAGTGGGTTGAACTCTCCTTGTTTCTCCGAGGCGCCTCCGAAACGAATCAGGTTCACATCGAACCTGTTTCTGAAGACCCACTGGTTCTGGCTGTTCGCTCGCCGTCACAGTCACTTTGCGAGCGCGTCGTGACCTTACTTCTGACGATCTCTGGCGGTTCGATTGAAAAGGCTGCATAACACTGCAGTCGAGCGGAGGAAGCCAAAAGCTGCGCTTTTGCTTCCCTACTCTTCGCTCCGGCTACCCCTCACTCCCACCTTAACGACTGCTTTAAAGTGGTGTGAAAGTCTGCAATCAGTCTGTAGACGCCTCGGCTTCGCGGCGGAAGCGGAAGTTTGAATTTATGACGGCTATTATTGTTTTTGTAAGCTTGTCGCTCTCCATTTCGATTCACGGATCGTTTTGGCTAACGTAGCTTCCGAGGAGAGCTCTATTTTGTACTTACGATTACTTTTGCTGGTCATTCTCTCCATCACCATACTACTGTCCGGCTGTGCACATCCACAACCTATGCGCTCGATTTCCGTTTCGGATGTACGGGTGGAACTTCCACAAAATGAAGAATGGAGACTATTGAATGTTTCCGAGCTATACACTCCGACGATCCCGACTATTGCATTCGTTCAACTGGATGGGGCAGACGCCACGCGTATTCGGTCAATTTTTCGTGTATCTGTTCTGGCGTTGAACCAAATTGAACCAGTTAGTACCAGCGCCGACATCTGTCTATCCTTGCTCAGTCGGTTTGCTACAACGCGGGGAATACCCGGCATCAACGGAGGCAAACCTATCACTGCTGATGCAAATCGCCACTGCGCTATTACAGGGCCTGGAAATCAGACCACGTCAAACTGGTTCGAAAAGAGCGCAGGCCCATTGAAAGCAGTCACGAACAAGGAAGGGCTGTATTTCGTCAATGAAGTGGTAGGTCAAGTCGCAGCGTCCAACCTCTTTGGTCAATCTCGCAGATTATCAATAAGTGGTTTTGTTTCGATGGGACCGCCTGGAGATCAAACTTCACTGCCAACAGCTGCTGCGACGAAACAACTCTCTGGATTGACAAAGTCAATTTTAGAATCCATCAAAGGTGCGGAAGCTGGAGAGACGTTCGTAGTTCGCTTTCCCTCGCCGACTCCCGCAAAAGATGCATCAAAAAGCGACTAGTAGTAGTTGGTCGGAGAGAAAGCAATTCACAAGAGATATCCGGCCCCTTTCCGATGCTGAATCGGTGCCGTCTGATGTCCGCTTCCAGTCGAGGCTGTGTGAAAACTCCGTTGAGTCATGTTTTCAGGGGTCCTTGCCCCCTTAGCACACTCAACAAAACGCAACCTGGGCCATCTGAGCGGTCGACTTTCGGGCTGGCGTCAACCGCGATAAGTTTTCACACAGCCTCAGTCTGAAGGCGAAGTTCTAAATCGCATCCAAGCCCACCAACCCAGGCGGGTGGTGGGGCCCGGGGGCGCAGGTCGCACTCGCGGTTGCCACAGAGCAGGCGCCCTCACCAAGGCGTTGACGCAGTAACCCCAACCCTCCAGAAACAGCCACCCGCGACGCGAGCCGGAGAACGCGGGCCACGCCGCCCGCCGTGCACCCACCAATCCCCAGCAAGGCCGCTTACATATAAAACAAGCCTCTAGCGCCCATGGAATATGCGCAAGCAGCTACTAAAACCATAGCATTTAGGGCTGCCAGCCAACCGATGGCGAACCCCAGCGCCGATAATCGGGGGATGACTGCTTTCTCCTCTCTCCCCCTCTCCCCCGCCACGCTGGCCAACCTACAACAACTGGGCTACGAGTCCATGACGCCCATCCAGGCTGCCAGCCTACCCGTGGCACTGGTCGGCCAAGACCTGATTGCCCAGGCCAAAACCGGCAGCGGCAAGACGGCAGCCTTTGCGCTGGCGCTGCTGGCCAAGCTGAACCCGCGCTGGTTTGCCGTGCAGGCCATGGTGCTGTGCCCCACGCGTGAGCTGGCGGACCAGGTGACGGTGGAAATTCGCCGCCTGGCACGCGCCGAAGAAAACATCAAGGTGGTGACGCTGTGCGGTGGCGTGGCCACGCGCGGCCAGCGCGCGTCTCTTGAGAACGGCGCCCACATTGTGGTCGGCACACCCGGCCGCATCATGGACTTGCTGGAGCGTGAATACCTCTCTTTGGAAAACCTGAACACGCTGGTGCTGGACGAAGCGGACCGCATGCTGGACATGGGCTTCTTTGACGACATTGCCACGGTGGTGAAGCAAACCCCCAAGGAACGCCAGACCCTGCTGTTCTCGGCCACCTACCCCGAGGGCATTGCGAAACTGGCCCAACAGTTCATGCGCGATCCGCAGCAGATCACCGTGAAGGCGGCCGTGGCCGAGAACACCATCGAGCAACGCTTTTACGAGGTGGAGCGCAGCAACCGGCTGGACACCGTGGGCCTGCTGCTCAACCACTTCCGCCCCACCAGCACGATTGCCTTTTGCAACACCCGCCAGCAGTGCAACGAGCTGGTGACGCTGCTGCAAGGCCAGGGCTTTGTGGCCCAGGCCCTGCACGGCGACCTGGAGCAGCGCGACCGCGACCAGGTGCTGGCGCAGTTCTCCAACCGCAGCTGCTCGGTGCTGGTGGCCACCGATGTGGCCTCACGCGGGCTGGATGTGAAAGAGCTGGACCTGGTCATCAACGTGGACATCACGCCCGACGCCGAGGTGCACGTACACCGCGTGGGCCGCACCGGCCGTGCGGGCCAGTCGGGCTTGGCGGTGAGCCTGGTGACCATGAATGAAATGGGATCGGTTGGCAAGATCGAGCAGTACCAAAACGCCCCTTCGGTCTGGTTCAAGCGCGACGAACTGACGCCTACGGGCAGCGGTCGCCTGCTGCCGCCCATGGTGACCGTGCAGATTGCCGGCGGCCGCAAAGAGAAGATCCGCCCCGGCGACGTGCTGGGCGCATTGACCAGCACCGACGGTGGCGAGGCCTATACGCGTGAGCAGATTGGCAAGATTGCGGTCACCGAGTACTGCACCTTTGTGGCCGTGGAACGGAACATTGCCAAAGACGCCTGCGCCAAGCTCAATGCGGGCAAGGTGAAGGGCAAGAGCGTGCGGGCACGCTTGTTGTAAGGCAAATTCCTACACGACTTACAGCGTGTGACCGACTCCAGTTCCCCGGGGGCGTGACTACAGTTCATTCAAGCGCCAAAGTCATTGGACAGCGCAATGAACCCACTGGAGAACGCCATGAAAGACACCGCCGCCGCCCTGAACCCCTTCAGCCTGATGATGGAGCCTGAGCTGGTTTTGCAGACCATGGAACGCTCCCAGCAGCTGCGCGGCCTGCGCCGCCACAAGCTGCGCCCGCTGGACAAACCGCTGATCCCCTACACCAAGGAAGCCATCGCCGCGCGCGCCGCGTTTGACGCTGCCATTGACGCCGAAGACTTTGAAGACCAGGCCGACAGCTACCTGCTTAACTAAGCCAACCCACATGTCCGGCCCTTGCGGGGCCGGATGCGAAGCCGGATGGGCCGATAATGTTTCGGTCTCACCCTATCCCACAAAGGAAGCTTCGCAATGTCCCTCGCCCGTCTTGCCTCCCTGCGCCTTGTCGCCGCTGCCGCCCTGGCCGCCTGCTCTGTGACCGCCATGGCCCAGTCCACCGAGCCCGTGCGCGTGGGCCTGCTGAGCACTTTGTCCGGCCCCGGCGCCGGTTTGGGCGTAGACATTCGCGATGGTTTCCAGCTGGCCATCAAACTCAACGACGGCAAGCTCGGTGGCCGCGCCGCCGAAGTGATCGTGGCTGACGACCAGGCCAACCCCGACGTGGGCCGCCAAACTGCAGACCGCCTGGTCAAGCGCGACAAGGTGGACTTCCTCACCGGCATCGTGTTCTCCAACGTGATGCTGGCCGTGGGCACCCCCACCTTCCAGTCCAAGACTTTCTACATCAGCGCCAACGCCGGCCCCTCGCAGTACGCGGGCGAGCAGTGCAGCCCCTATTTCTTCAGCGCCTCGTACCAAAACGACAACATGCACGAGGCAGTGGGTAAGACGGTTACCGACAAGGGTTTCAAGCGTGTGGCGCTGATCGCCCCCAACTACCCGGCTGGCAAGGACGCACTCACCGGCTTCAAACGCTTCTTCAAGGGTGAAGTGGCGTCTGAAACCTACACCGCGCTGAACCAGCTGGACTACAGCGCCGAGCTCTCCAAGCTGCGCGCCAGCAAGCCCGACGCGGTCTACATCTTTCTGCCCGGTGGCCTGGGCATCAACTTCATCAAGCAGTTTGTCGGTGCCGGTTTATCCAAGGACATCACGCTGTTTGGCCCCGGTTTCTCGGGCGACGAGGACGTGATCAAGGCGGTGGGTGACCCCATGCTGGGCATGTTCAACACCTCGCAGTGGGGCCACGACATGGACAACGCGGCCAACAAGAAGTTTGTGGCCGAGTTTGAAAAGGCCTATGGCCGCCTGCCCACGCTGTACGCGGCGCAAGGCTACGACGCGGCCCGCCTGATCGACGCTGCCGTGCGCGACAGCAAGGGCAAGCTGGACGACAAGGCCGCCGTGAAGAAGGCACTGGAAGCGGCCAAGTTCGACTCTGTGCGTGGCGCCTTCAAGTTCAACAGCAACCACTTCCCCATCCAGGACTACTACCTGCGTGTCATCACCAAAGACGCCAAGGGCCGCGTGACCAACCGTACGCTGGGTGCCGTGTTCAAAAACCACGCAGACGCCTACGTGGGCAACTGCAAGATGCCCGCCCTGTAAACCACGCGCCTGACCCGAAACGATGGGGATTTTGTTGCTGGAGCAGGCCTTGAACGGCCTGCAGCTGGGGCTCATGCTGTTTCTGCTGGCCGCCGGCCTCACGTTGGTGTTCGGCATCATGGACATGGTGAACCTGGCCCACGGTTCGCTCTACATGGTGGGGGCCTACCTGATTGCCACCGTGTCGGCAGCCAGTGGATCGTTCTGGATCGGTCTGGGTGCCGGCGTGGTCACCACGGCCGCACTGGGCATGTTGCTGGAAGTGACCGTGCTGCGCCGCCTGTACCTGCGTGACCACGTCACGCAGGTGCTGGGCACCTTTGCCATCCTGCTCATGTGCAACGAAGGCGTGCGCATGGTCTGGGGCTCGCAGCCCCTGTCGCTGAACCCGCCCGCCGCACTGGCCGGCCCCGTGGAGCTGCTGCCCGGCTTTTTCTACCCCGCGTTTCGCCTGCTCATCATTGGGGTGGGCCTGGCCACGGCGCTCGTGCTCTACCTGCTGGTCACGCGGACGCGCATGGGCATGCAGGTGCGGGCCGGCGCGTCGAACCGCGACATGGCGCTGGCCATGGGTACCAATGTGCAGCGCCTGTTCACCGCCGTGTTTGGCCTGGGTGCTGCCTTGTGCGCGTTGGCCGGCGGCATGCTGGGGCCACTGCTGGCCGTGCAGGTGGGCATGGGCGAGAGCATCCTCATCCTGGCGTTTGTGGTCATCGTGATTGGTGGCATTGGTTCCATCCGCGGTGCGCTGGTGGGCGCGCTGCTAGTAGGCCTGGTGGACTCGGGCGGGCGCACGCTGCTGCCCATGCTGTTCGAGGCGCTGTTCAGCCCCCAGGTGGCGACGGACGCGGCGCCAGCCGTGGCCTCCATCCTCATTTATGTGCTGATGGCCACCGTGCTGGCTTTCAAGCCGCGTGGACTGTTCCCCGCCCATGGTTAAGTCCACACCGTCATCCCCTAGCCTGCTGCAGCACAGCCTGAACCTGCGCTGGACGCTACCACTGCTGGCCGCACTCTGCGCCCTGCCCGGGGTGGCGGCCGCGCTGGGCGACAGTTTTTATGTGACGCTGGCCACACGCATTCTGGTGTTTGCGCTCGCCGCCACCAGCCTGAACCTCATCCTCGGCTTTGGCGGCATGGTGAGTTTTGGCCACGCGGCCTTTGTGGGCGTGGGCGCCTACACCGTGGGCATCCTCATGCAGCACGGCGTCAGCAGTGCCTGGCTGGCTTGGCCGCTGGCCATTGGGGTGAGTGCGCTGCTGGCCCTGCTTATCGGGGCCATCAGCCTGCGCACGCAGGGCGTGTACTTCATCATGATCACACTGGCCTTTGCGCAGATGCTGTACTACCTGGCCGTGTCGCTCAAGGCCTATGGTGGGGACGATGGGCTCTCGCTGCCCGGCCGCTCCACTTTGGGATTCGAACTCACAGACACCGCGCTGTATTACGTGACGCTGGCCCTGCTGGTGGCCTCCATCCTTTTCATCACCCGCCTGCTCAACGCCCGCTTTGGCCAGGCCCTGCAGGCCATCCGCGAGAACGAGGTGCGCATGGCCGCGCTGGGCTACGCGGTGCTGCGCTACAAGCTGGTGGCCTTCACACTGGCGGGTGCGCTGGCCGGCCTGGCAGGTGCGCTCTTGGCCAACCAGGGCAGCTTTGTGAGCCCGTCGCTCATGCAGTGGAGCCAGTCGGGCATGCTCATGGTGATGGTGATTCTGGGCGGCGTGGGCCATGTGCTGGGCGGCCTGGTGGGCGCAGCGGCCTTTTTGCTGATGGAAGAGTTTTTGGGCCACATGACCGAACACTGGCAGTTGGGCCTGGGCGCACTGCTCTTGCTGGTGGTGCTGGTGGCACCGCAAGGCCTGATGAGCCTGCTGAAGCGGAGGGTGCCATGAGCACCGCGCCGCTGCTGCAGGTGAATGGTCTGGTCAAGCGCTTTGGCGCACTGGCCGCCACCGACCACGCCCACCTGACGGTGCAACCGTGCCAGATCCACGCGCTGATTGGCCCCAACGGCGCGGGCAAGACGACGTTGATCCACCAGATCTCGGGCGCGCTGCAACCCGACGCCGGGCAGATTGTGTTTGACGGCCACGACGTCACCCGCCACCCCATCCACCGCCGCGTGCACCGCGGCCTGGCGCGCAGCTACCAGATCACCAACGTGTTCTTGCGCCTCAGCGTGCTGGACAACCTGGCACTGGCCCTGCAGGCCGTGGACGGCAGCAGCCTGCGTTTCTGGAAAGCCGCGCATGCCGAGGCACAGCGCCTGGACCGCGCTGCCGCCGTGGCGCGCCGCGTGGGCCTGGGCACGCGGCTGGATGCGCTGGCCGGCGCGCTCTCGCATGCCGAGCAGCGCCAGCTGGAAGTGGGCCTGGCTCTGGCCGGTGGCCCGAAGCTGCTGTTGCTGGACGAACCGCTGGCCGGCATGGGGCCCGATGAATCGCAGCGCATGGTGGAATTGCTACACAGCCTGCGCAGCGAGACCACTCTGCTGTTGGTGGAGCACGATATGGACGCGGTGTTCCAGCTGGCCGATGCGATCTCGGTGCTGGTGTTTGGCAAGGTGATTGCCAGCGGCGTGCCCGCTGCCATCCGCGAAGACGCTGAGGTGCGCCGCGCCTACCTAGGCGATGAGGTCTGACGACATGGCCACAGAAACCCTCCTCGACATCACCGGCCTGGACACCGCCTATGGCAGCAGCCAGGTGCTGTTTGGCCTGAACCTGCATATCCCCGCCGGTGGCGTGGCCACGCTCTTGGGGCGCAATGGCATGGGCAAGACCACCACGGTGCGCAGCATCCTGGGCCTCACGCCTGCGCGCAGCGGCAGCATCCGCTTCCGGGGCGAGCGCATCGACCAGCTCAGCCCCGACCGCATTGCGCGCATGGGCGTGGCCGTGGTGCCCGAGGGGCGGCAGATTTTCCCCAACCTCACGGTGCTGGAAAACCTCAAGGCCTTTGCCGCGCAGCGTAACGCCAGCCCCACGCCGTGGACGCTGGAGCGCATTTACCACCTGTTCCCCGTGCTGGAAAAGCGTGCCCGCAACATGGGCAACCAGCTCTCGGGTGGCGAGCAGCAGATGCTGGCCATAGGCCGCGCGCTGATGACCAATCCGCACCTCTTGATATTGGACGAGGCCACCGAAGGCCTGGCGCCGCTGATCCGCGAAGACATCTGGGCCTGCCTGGCCACGCTGCGCGCGCAGGGCCAGAGCATTCTGGTCATCGACAAATACGTGCAGCGCCTGCTGCCGCTGGCCCAGCAGCACACCCTCATCGAACGTGGCCGCGTGGTCTGGAGCGGAGACTCCGCCACGCTGGCCGCACAGCCCGACCTTTGGCGCCAGTACGTCGGCATCTAAGCACAGGAACCCACATGCCCAAGCTCTACCGCGACTTTGACACCCAGGCGCAAATCGACGCCCAGTACAACCCCTCTTTGGCGCTGACGGACGCCACGGCGCCGGGCAAACACTTTGTGGCGCAGGCCACCAAGGCGCGCAGCACGCTCAAGAACCATTTGGACATTCCGTTCGGTCCTACGGTGCACGAGACGCTGGACATCTTTCCGGCCGACCAGCCCAACGCACCCGTCTTCGTGTTCATCCACGGTGGCTACTGGCGTGCCATGTCGTCCAAGGAATTCAGCGGTGTGGCGCTGGGCCTTCAGCCGCTGGGCATCACCACCGTGGTGGTGAACTACGCGCTGTGCCCCTTTGTCACGATTGCCGAAATCACGCGCCAGTGCCGCGCGGCCGTGGCCTGGACGCTGCGCAACATCGCCCAGTACGGCGGTGACCCCACGCGCGTGGCCGTGGGCGGCCACTCGGCCGGTGGCCACCTGAGTGCCATGTGCCTGGAAACCGCATGGGACACCGACTACGGCCTGCCGCGCGACCCACTCAAGGCCGCGGTGCTGATCAGCGGCCTGCACGACCTGGAGCCGCTGCGCTACAGCTACCTACAGCCCATGATCCAGCTCGACGAGCAGACCGTGCGCCGCTACTCACCCGCCGCCAATGTGCGAGCCTGCCCCACACCCACCTGGGTCACCTGGGGCGGGGCCGAGAGCACCGAGTTTGCGCGCCAGTCCGCGCTGTACCACGCGGCCGCGCAGGCGCAGGGCAACCCGACCGAACTGCACGCCGTGCCGGGTGCGGACCACTTCACCATCGTGCACGAGCTGGAGCGCAGCGACAGCCCCATGGCGCAGTGGTTGAACCGGCAGTTGCGCGCCTAAGGCGATAGCGCACGTCAAATACCGGGGTGGAGCGCCGCGGTATTTTTGCATCACACATGAGAATAATTCTCATTTGTGTAAAATCGGGGCACTTTCTGAAACCGCCCATTCGCGCCAGCGCCTCCTAAGCTCCATGTCCACCAGCTATGCCATCCCCCCACCCACAGGCGTGGAAAAGATGTACCGCCAAGAGCGCGGATGGCTGATGGGGTGGCTGCGCATGAAGATGGGGGTCAGCGCAGAGCGCGCGGCAGACCTGACACAGGACACCTTTGTGCGGGTACTGATGGGTACAGCGGTGCAGGACATCCAGCAGCCGCGCAGCTACTTGGCCACCATTGCACGCGGCCTGGCGGTAGACTTTTTTCGCCGCCAGGATTTGGAGCGTGCCTACCTGGAATACCTGGCTACCAGCGCACCAAGCCTCTCACCATCGCCCGAAGAACGGGCCATGGTGCTTGAAACCCTGGTAGAAATCGACACCCTGCTGCAAGGGCTGGGCCCCAAGGTCCGCCAGGCCTTTTTGCTCTCCCAATTGGAAGGCATGGGTTATGCAGAGATTGCGCAGACCCTGCAGGTCTCGGTATCGAGCGTCAAGAAGTACATGGTGCGGGCCGTAGAACACTGCCTACTCAGCCAAGCAGCCCTGGACCATGCCCTCCCCCACTGACCACCAGGCCCTGCGCCAAGCCGCGCATTGGTACGTGCAACTGGGCTCCGAGACGCCTAGCGCACAGGACCGCGCCGCCTGGCAAGCCTGGTGCGACAGCGATCCCCGCCACGCGCAAGCCTGGCAACACGTCGAAGCACTGCAGACGCGCATACGCCCGCTGCCCAAGGGCATGGGGCAGGTATTGCTGCAGGCCACCCCCAACCGCCGCCGGGTACTGGGAGGATTGGCTACCGTGTGCGTGGGCTTGGGGGCCTGGGCAGTGGCCAGCACACAAACGGATTGGCTGGCGCCCACCCAAAGTTATGCCACACAGCGTGGCGAACGCCGCGCTGTTGCACTGGACGATGGTGGCCGCCTGCTACTCAATACCGGCACTCGCGTGGCCGTGCGCTACGGCACACAAGGGCGCACCGTGTGGCTGGAACAGGGGGAGCTGCAGATACAGACCGCGCCCGACACCTGGCCCGAGACGCGCCCGTTTGTAGTAGAGACGATGCACGGCCAGATCTTGGCGCTGGGTACGCGGTTCACCGTGCGCCTGGAGGCGGCCCACACACGCGTCGCCGTGCAAGAACACGCTGTGCTGCTGCAACCACGCTCAGGTGCGCAAGCCCTGCAACTGGACGCCGGGCAGACCGCCAGCTTTTCTGTGCTGAACGCAGGCGAACGCGACCTGAGCCCCGCCGAAGACAGCGCCTGGGTGGATGGCCGACTCACCGTGCTGGAACAACCGCTGGGGCGCTTTGTCCAAGAACTCTCGCGCTACCGGCAGCAGCCCATCCGGGTCGATCCGCGGGTGGCCATGTTGCAGGTCTCGGGCACTTTTCTGCTGGATGAGCCGGAGCGCTCGCTGCGCGCCGCCGTAGCGCATCTGCCGGTACGCCTGGTCGCGCAAGGCGGCCAAACCCTGCGAATCCTGCCGCGCTGACGCCACCATGGCGTAGCCCCATGCAGGGGTGCAAAAAATATTTGCGTTGGTGGTGTCCTTTTCCCTTCTTCGTTCGGCCCTGTCTTCAGAAGCCCCATGTAACTTTTGGAGATCAGGCCTGTGAAGTGCTGTGTTTTGGAGGATGTCCGCCGCGGATGCGCTTGTGTGCTGCTGGCGGTCGGAACGGTGGGCGTATGCGGCGCGCAAACGCAGTCCGAACGCGCGCCCGCAAGCGCGAACAGCGTACGGACCTACAACATTTCTGCAGGTGCTTTGGCGCAGGTCCTCAGCCGCTTTGCGGCCGAAGCCGGCGTCATTCTGTCGTTTGATGCCACGCTGCTGCATGGGCGGCAATCCATCGGCCTGCGTGGTTCCCACAGCGTCGACGAAGGGTTTGTAGTCCTGCTGCAGAGCCATTCGCTGCAGGCGCAAAGAGACACCCATGGCTACAGCATCCGTCGCCTACCTATCACCACCGGACCAAGCACGCCGACACATGTGGCCGAACTCAGCACGGTGGAAGTGCGGGCCGACGCGCTTCAAACCGGAGGCACCTTAACGCGCGAGCTGATCCGGGCCATGCCAGCCGTCAACGGCGACATTGGCAGCCACCTGCGCATGAACCCAACCATCCAGTTCTCGGAAAAACAGCTCTCTTCCCAGACCGGTGGAGAGATCGCACCGGCGGAGATCAGCATCCACGGCGCCAAGCCCTACCAGAATGAGTTTTTTGTTGATGGCATCTCGGTGGCCAATGACATCGACCCTGGCAGCAAACTCGCGCAAAACCCCATGTCCACGGAAAATACGGAGTTCGTCCCCGCAGGGGCACAGGCGCTCGCGCTGGACGCCGAGCTTATGTGCGACATCCAGGTCCACGACAGCAATGTGTCTGCCGAATACGGGCGTTTTACCGGCGGCGTTGTGCAGGCAGAACTCTGCAAGGCCCGCAAACCCTTGAGTGGCAGGGTCTCCGTGGCCTACACCGGCTCGAACTGGACACACCTCATCATCGATCCGAGCAAGCAGACCGAGTTTGACAACTCATCCACCGCAGACGATCAACCCCAGTTCCGCAAATGGACCTACAAAGCATCGGCCGAGGTGCGCCCCTCGGCAGACTGGGGGCTGAGCGTCTCCACCGTGCGACGCACCTCGGACATTCCGCTACAGCAATTCACTGCCAGCAAAGAGACCAGCACCCAGACCCGGCTCAACGACACCGTGGCCATCAAGGCCGACTGGAGCCCCGAGAGTTCGCGCGATTCGGCCGATGTGTCCCTGATTTATGCACCCAACGAAGGCAACTACTTCATCAAGAACGCCAAGAGCAGCGACTACACGCTGGTGGGAGGCGGCCTGGCGCTCTCGGGGCGCGTGGTGCGCGCACTCGACGGCCACACCCTGACCCAGCAACTGAGTTTTACGGAGACCACGCAGTCCCGGCGCTCGGATGCCGACTTCTATACACCCTGGCGCTGGTCCACAGCCAAGAACTGGGGCGATACCTCGCTGGCCACCAATCCGGTGACCACGACCAGCGTGGAAGGCAGCTTTGGCAGCGTGGACCAAGTGCTGCAGAGCTGGAACTACAAGATCAAATCACAGGCAGATACCTGGCAGCTGGGGGACACCCAACACCGCATCATCAGCGGGCTGGACCTGAAGCAGCAAAACGCACGCTACCAACGCCTGGGCGATCTGACGCAGTACTTCGGCACGCCCACCCAGGTCTCGGCCTGGTCGGGCAGCCTCACACAGGCCGCATGTGCGCTCGACGTCCAGGGCTGCTCCACCAGCCCCACCCTGAGCGCGGGCAGCCAGGGCCAGTATTTCCGCAACCGCTATGTCTACAAAGCAGGAGCGCTGGACATGGACGCCCAGTCCTTCGGGGCTTTTGTAGAAGACAGCGTGCGCTGGGGTGCCTGGACCTGGCGGCTCGGCGCGCGCGCAGACTACGACTCACTGGTGGACGACACCAACATCGCCCCGCGCAGCAGCCTGGACTGGGACGCGCTGGACAACCTGCGCCTGACCGCGGGCGCCAACCGCTACTACGGCCGCTCCCTCATGGCCTACGCCCTGCAAGAAAAAGTGCGCACCTTGCGCTACACCCAGACCCGCAACGCTAACAGCATTGCCTGGAACGCTGCCACGCAAAACCGCCCTGCCAACCGCCTGCAGGACATCGACAGCCCCTACGACGACGAACTGCACCTGGGCGCGCTGTGGGACCTGCAGCAGTGGGGCCAATGGAACGCGGGACTGACTGCACGTGAAGGAAAAAATCAGATCGTCAAACGCATCGTCCGCAACCAGACCGGCTGCGATGTAAACCAATGCTACGTCTACACCAACCAGGGCGGCAGCACCACGACCGACCTGACCGTGGGCTGGAACAGCAACGCGGCCTGGAAACTCGGCACAACAGAAACCACCGCCTGGATGGCCTTTAACAAGAGCGCTGTGCGCAGCAACTACTCTTCGTATGCGGACACCTACAGTGCCACCGACGATGAAATCATCCAGTACGACGGCCAGTTCATCCGCTATGCAGACATGCCAGCGGACAACTACAACCGCCCATGGACCCTGCGCCTGGCCGCCATGACGAAACTGCCCCAGCGGCGGCTCACCGTTTCCAACGTGTTGCGCATCCGCGCGGGCTACGAGCAAATGACACAAAGCGGCACCACCGACTACAACGGCACTACCGTGGATGTCTGGAAACCCACCAAACTGGCCGAGGCCGTGACGCTGGACACGGTGTTCCAGTGGACCCCGTATGTCAACCAGAAGCAGCAGCTCGACGTCAAGCTCACGGTGGAAAACATTCTGGACCGCGCCAACATGACGACCACCAGCACCAGCTATGCCACTTATGAGCGTGGCCGCACCTTTCTGCTCGAAGTGGGCTACCAGTTCTAAGCGCACCGCGCCCGGCCCTGTTCCGGCGTGCATGGCACGCCTTTCAACTTTTTCCTGCCCATCATGCTAATCCGACTCGCCAGCGCCTGTGCGCTCGCCGCCCTGGCGTGCCATGCCGCCGCCCAATCTCGTACAACGCCAGCCTCTACCAGCGCGCCCCAGACGGCAGCCACCAAGGCCGCATTTGACTGGGATGCGCGCGTGCAGCGCGGTCAATTGCCCAACGGCCTGCGCTACTACATCGTGCCCGGCACTGCGCCCAAGGGCGTGCTGCAGATGCAGCTGCTGGTGAAGGCCGGCTCACTCGATGAAACCGAGCAACAGTCGGGCGTAGCCCACATGGTGGAACACATGGTTTTTCATGAAAGTCGGGACTTTCCGCAGGGACTGCACGCCCGCATCAAGGCCTTGGGCTGGCGCGTAGGTGAGCAAATCAACGCCATGACCAACTACGAGCGAACGCTCTATATGCTGCAGCTCTCGGGCGGGCGGCACACCCAGTGGGATGAAGGCCTGCAACTGCTCGCCCAAATCGCAGGTGGCGCCGAAATACGTACCCACAGCCTGGAGGGCGAGCGCAAGATCGTGCTCGAAGAGTGGCGCGGCAAGCTGGGGCTCAACGAACGCATGGAACGACAACGCCGCGCCCTGCTGCGTGCGGGCTCACTCTACCCAGAGCGCCCCACCATCGGCTCTGAGGCCAGCATCCGCAGCCAGCCCGCCAGCACCTTGCAGCAGTTTTACGACAGCTGGTACCACCCCAACAACATGGCCCTGCTGGTGGTCGGCGATGTAGACGCCACGGCCTTGCAGGCGCGCATTGCGCACTGGTTTGGCGGCCAGCCAGCCAAGCCCTTGCCAGCACGCGCCAGTCGCGATCCGGTGCTGATCGATGGCCTGCGCATTGCCCGCATGCAAGACCCAGAAAGTGGCTCCAGCCAAGTGGCTTGGGTGCACCGCTTTCAGAGCAACGAAGCGCCCGATGCCGAAGGCCTGCGCGCGCGGCTGCTCGATATGCTGACCAATGAACTGTTGCAGCAGCGCATCCGCACACTCGCGGGTAGCCTGCCACCGCAAGTGGAAAGCCTGGTCAGCGCCAAAGGCCTGGTTGGCAGCCAGACCTACACGCTGGCAGTATCTGCACGGGTGACGGTAAACGGCCATGCCCAGGGCCTGCACACCCTGCTGGAGACCATGGAGCGCCTGCGG
The DNA here is from genome assembly GCF_056521365.1 of Rhodoferax sp. XS2R6. Taxonomy (NCBI): domain Bacteria; kingdom Pseudomonadati; phylum Pseudomonadota; class Betaproteobacteria; order Burkholderiales; family Comamonadaceae; genus Rhodoferax; species Rhodoferax sp. XS2R6. The sequence goes on from NZ_JBWMAY010000003.1 coordinate 127,192, forward strand.
CGTGAAGGCTTTGCGCCAGCCGACTTCGAGCGCCAACGCACCCTGTACCTGCAGACCAATGCGCGCGCGGTGGACAGCGCCACACACCGCGACACCGAGCGCTGGGTCCTCTTGCTCAACGAAACCCTGGGCCAAGACCGCGTGCTGCAGGCCCCTCTGCAAAAACAGCAAATGGTGCGTGAGATCCTCAACCAGATCACGCTCCAGGACGTGCACGCTCGCCTGCGCAGCTGGCTGGCCAGCCCCGACCAGTTGCTCTTCATGATGGCGCCCGGCACCACGCCGCTGACCCTGCCCAGCCAGCAAGAGGTACAGGCCCTGGTCCAGCATGTGGCCCAAACACCGCTGCCCGTGCTGGCAAGCCCCAAAGGGCTGACCACAGAGGGCACCCTGCCTGTGCTGCCAGACAGCGAAGACACGGGCCGCATCGTGCAGGCCAGCCGCCAGGGTCAGGTGCTGCATTGGCAGCTCGGCAATGGCGACCAGTTGGTTTGGCTGCAGCGCCCCAACCAGGATGGCACGTTGCAGTTCTCGGCCCAGTCGCATGCCGGCTACCGCGTACCGGGCCAGCCGGCCTGGCAGCGCCAGCTCGCGCTGCAACTCGGTGCACAGAGCGCGCCGGCCGGTTGGAGCGGTGCGCAGTTTTCTACCTGGCTACGCCAGCGGCCTTGGACACTGAGCGCCGAGCAGGGCAGCCAGACCTTGCGCTGGAATGCGCGTGTGCCCGCAGCCCAGTTGCCGCGCCTGGCCCAGCTGTATTGGCTGCGCCAGCAGACCATGCAGATTCCACCGGAGGCCGTGCGCGAAAGCACCCAAGCCCTGCTGCGCCAAGCCGCCCGCCGCACCAGCAGCAGCCGCGACCAGACGGCGCAAGCACTATCGCAAGCGCGCTGGCAAACCGACCCCGAAGACGCACCGCCCGACGCCACCGCGCTACAGGCTCTGCGCCCGGATGCATTGCAAGCACTGTGGGACGAACACACCCGCGCCCCGGTAACCTACTACCTGTCCGGCCAGGCCGACGAGGATGAGGTCCGCGCTGTCGTAGAGCGCTACTTCGCGGTGCTGCCACGCAGCCAGACCGTGCCCGCTGCGCGCGCGCTGCCCGCACGCAGTGGCCGCCATGAAACGGTGTTACGCCTTGGGCTGGAACCGCAGGCCTCGCTGCAGGCCCACGGCGCCACACCCATGGCCTGGAGTCCGCTGGTGGCCATGCAGGTGAATGTGCTTTCGCAAGCGCTGTACCGTGCGCTGCGCGAAGAGCTGCGCGAGAAGGAAAACGGTATCTACCGCATGCGATTCACGCTGACGCTGAACCCAGCGACCCAGCGACTGGAGAGCGAAATTTCCTTCACGGCAGACCCGCAGCGCATGCCCGCGCTGTGGGCACGCGCGCAGACACTGCTGGCCCAGCCGGCCCGCACCATCGACGCCACGCAGCTAGCCGGCATTGCCAGCAGCCTGCAACAGGCCGAAGCCAAGCGGCTGAACGATGACGCCAGCTGGTTCCAGCGCCTGCAACTGAGCTGGCAACAGTTTGGTGACGCACGCTACCTGGAGCAGGTACCCACCCTGGCCGCGCAGTTGCAGCCGGAAGGCGTGCTGGCGCTGGCCCGCGGGCTGGACCTGCAGCAAGACCTGGCCAGCGTGCTGCTTTACCCCAAGTAAGGAACATCCGACATGGAAAGTTTGCGCAATTTTTACTGGCTGGCCAAACCCTTCTGGGGTGACCGGCGCAACTGGAAAGCCTGGCTGCTGCTGCTCTCCATCATCGGACTGGGCCTGGTGTTCGTGCGCATGAACGTCTGGTTCAGCTTCTGGAACAAAGAGTTCTACGACGCCCTGGCGGCCGTGGACACCGAGAAGATTTACCCACTGCTAGGCCAGTACTGCCTGCTGATTGCTGGCGCCGTGCTGGTAGCCGTGTACCTGGACTGGTTACGCAAACTGCTGATCCTGCGCTGGCGCGAGGCGCTAACAGCCAGCCTGGTGGGCCAATGGCTGCAACACCATGCCTTCTACCGACTGGGCCTGCACGGCGAGCCCGACAACCCAGACCAGCGCATTGCCGAAGATGTGCACCTGCTGGTGGCCGACAGTATCGACATACTGCGCTCCTTCATCAGCGCGGTGGCCAAGATCGTGTCCTTTGTCGGCCTGCTCTGGGTCATGTCCAGCCGGCTCACATTGCCCTGGAATGGTGGCGACGTGCATATTCCGGGCTACTTGGTGTGGTTCAGCATGGGCTACGCACTGATCGGCGCCTTCATCACGCACAAGATTGGCCAGCGTCTGTTCGCGCTGAACTGGGAGCAGCAGCGCAGCGAGGCCGACTTCCGCGCGGCCCTGCTGCGCAAGCGTGACCACGCCGAGCAGATCGCCTTATATGGCGGCGAGCAGCGTGAGCAGCGCCAGTTGCTGGGGCACTTCTCCGGCATTGCCCGCAACTGGGTGGCACTGATGAACCGCGAGCGCCTACTGGGCTTCTTCACCGTGAGCTACAACCGCGCCAACACCATGGTGCCGCTGTTCGCGTCGATGCCAGCGTTTCTGCACAAGTCCATCACCTTTGGCGACATGATGCAGATCAGCACCGCCTTTATGCAGGTCAGCACCGCCATGAGCTGGTTTGTACAGGCCTACGACGAGCTGGCCAAGCTCTCTGCCACCATCAGCCGGCTCACGCAGTTCCGGTGCGCCATTGAAGACGAGCACCAGCAGTGGCAGGCCATCCCGACTGCGGCACAGCTGCAAGCGCGCCAGCTTACGGTGCACAAGCCCAATGGCACCCCACTGCTGCAACCGGTAGACCTGACCCTGCACGCCGGCCAGTGGCTGCATCTGGACGGCCCCAGCGGCGTGGGCAAGTCCACGCTGCTACGCACGCTCAGCGGCATTTGGCCCTACTACCAGGGCGAGTGCACCCAACATGCCGGGCGCACCTTGTTGCTTCCACAGCAACCCTATCTGCCAGCCGACACTCTGGCCAACCTGCTGGCCTACCCCGCGCACACGGTGCCAGACGCGGCAGCGCTGCAGGACGCACTGCGGCGCGTGGGCCTGGACGCGCTGCAACACCGGCTGGATGAAACGCGCGAGTGGGGCCACATGCTCTCGGGCGGCGAGCAACAACGCCTGTCGATGGCACGTGCCCTGCTCTACCGCCCCGACTGTCTGCTGCTGGACGAAGCCACCAGCCAGCTCGACGAAGCCGCCAGCCTGGCACTGATACAGATGCTCAAACGCCAACTCCCAGGTTGTGCGGTGTTGGCGATCACACACCAGAGCGTTTTACATTGCGTCTTCGACGCGCGGGTCACGCTGCAGAGCGTTGCAACCTAGTATGCATCGGGCCCTCAAATTTCAACAAAAATAGGCCCTAGACCATATGGATACTGTGCAAGCAGCTCCTGAATCTATAGCATCCCTCAGCGCCCACGGCGCCGGTCTGGCCGCTCCTCCTGGGCCTGCAGCCAGGCCACCCAGTCGTCTACGGCCATCGGGCGGCTGAAGCAGTAGCCCTGCAGCTCGTCGCAGCCCAGCGCGGTCAGCGTCTGGGCGGTGGGCAGGTTTTCCACACCCTCGGCCACCACCTTCAGGCCCAGCGTGTGGCCTAGCGCAATGACGGCGTGCACGATGGCCGCATCCGCGCTGTCGTCCAGCATGCCGTAGACGAAGGATTGGTCGACCTTGAGCTTGTCGATCTCGAAGCGCTTCAGATACGCCAGGCTGGAGTAGCCGGTGCCAAAGTCATCGATGGCAATGTGCACGCCCAACGCCTTGAGCGCACTCACCTGCGCCTGCGCGGCTACCGGGTTGTCCATCAGCTGTGACTCGGTCAGCTCCAGCTCCAGCAGGCCGGGCTCCATGCCCGAGGCCTCCAGCACGCCACGCAGCTGATCCACCAGCTCCGGGTCGGCCAGCTGCGCCACCGACAGGTTGACCGAGAGCTCCAGCCCCTTGCACAAGCCCTGCGCCTGCAGCGCCACCCACTGGGCGCAGGCCTCGCGCAGCACCCACAAGCCAATCGGCTTGATCAGGCCCGTCTCTTCGGCCAGATGAATAAAGTGGCTGGGCGCCACCTGCCCCAGCACCGGGTTGTGCCAGCGCAGCAGGGCCTCAGCGCCCTGCACGCGGCGTGTGCGCGCGTTCAGGCGCGGCTGAAAGTGCAGGCTGAACTCGTCGTTGGCCAGTGCCTGGCGCAGCTGGCCCTCCATGGTCTGGCGGGCCTGCACACGCTGGTCGGTCTCGGGGGAGAAAAAACGCGCCATGTCGCGCCCCGCCGCCTTGGCCTCGTACATGGCGGCGTCGGCGCGGCGCATCAGTTCGTCCTGCGCGGTGGCATCTTCGGGGTACAGGGCCACGCCCACGCTGCACGACACGGTGAGGTTGTTGCCTTCCACCATGGCGCTTTGGCGCAGAGAAGGCATCAGGCGCTGGTTCACCATGCTGGCCAGCTCCTCGCGGTCCACCACATGGCGCAGGATGATGACGAACTCGTCCCCGCCCAGGCGACTCACGGTGTCGTCCGCGCGCACCGACATGCTCAGGCGCCGCGCCACGGTGCGCAGCAGGCCATCGCCAATGTGGTGGCCCAGCGTGTCATTGATGAACTTGAAGCGGTCCAGGTCGATGAACAACACCGCTACTTTTTCGCCCGTGTGTTGGGCCTGCGCCAGCGCCTCGGCCAGGCGCTGCTGGCACAGCGAGCGATTCGGCAGCTCGGTCAGCACATCGTGCTGGGCCAGAAAGCGGATGCGCTCCTCCTTGGCCTTGCGGTCGGTGATGTCGATCGAGATGCCGATGTAGTTGACCACCTCGCCGCTGGTGGCGCTTTTGTGCACCGCCGACACCATGAGCCAGGCCGGGTAGCTTTCACCCGACTGCTTGCGGATGCGCACCTCACCCTGCCAGGCGTCTTTGTCCTCCAAGTCGGACCACACCATGTCCTGCGGGCTGTCCATCACATGGCCCAGGTCGTGGCCAATCACCTCGTAAAAATCGTAGGCCGTGCTGCGGCAGAAGGCGCGGTTCACGCTAATGATCTTGCGCGACTCGTCCATGATGATGATGCTCTCGCTGGAGGCCTCAAACACCTTGGCCCACAGCTCCAGGCGCTGCTCCATGACCTTGAGTTTGTTGATGGGCGCAAACGCCGTGAGGATGGCGTCGCGCCCCTGGAATTTGAGCCGCCGGGCTGACAGTACGGCCCAGGACGGTGCGCTACCACCCAGCCAACGCACCTCAAACTCGTCCACCGCGTCAAAGTCCGATAGGCGCTGAAAGAAGCGACCACGAACGCTGGCCTCTAGCCCGGTGCGCCAGGGGTCTACGGTCAGCCCGCCTAGCCAGGGCTGGGCCGGGGCATTGGCGTGCAGCACCTCGTGATCGGGCACCGAGGTCACCACCATGGGCATGGGAAAGGCCTCCACCAACTCCAGCTGCGCTTCGGCCGCGCGGGCACTGGCCGCCAGCTCTTGCTGGGCCAGGCGGTCGTGGTCCAGCTGGGCCAGCATGCCGTTGAAGGCGGTGAACAGCTGGCCGATTTCGTCGCGGCTGTGCCAGCTGGCACGGCGCGTGTAGTCAGCGGTGTGGCGCACATCATCGGCCACACGCGCCAGCGCCTGTAGCGGCCGCGCAATCTGGCTGGCTACCAAGTACACCAAACTCAAAATGCAACCCAGCAGCAAGAGCGCGGTGCCCAGGTGCAGCCACATGCGCTGGAACAGACCGTCCACCCGCGCATCCAGCAGCAGCTGCATTTGCTCTAGCCCCACGCGCCAGGCATCGTCCAGCCCGGCCAGCGCGGCCTGGTAGGCCTGCTCCAGGGCCGCCGCCTCCTGGGCGCTCAGGCCGTCGGCCGAGGCAGCTTGCACGGTGCGCGAAAACTGGCGCGCCTGCAGCAACAGCGCCGTGCGGGTGGCGCCCAACCCGGCCTGCAGCTGCGGTGTGCCGGCCAGCCAGGCCTGTTCGTAATCGGACTCCATGCCCTGCAGCACGGCATCGAGTCGGCCCACCAGCGTGAGCAACTGGGCGCTGGGGTTTTGCCCTTGCGAGGTCTGGCCCCAGTGCTGCATGAAATCGCGCGTGTCGTACAGCACCTGCAAGAGCTCCGGAAAGCGCAGCACCGTGAGCGACATCACGTAATAACTGTCCAGGTCGGGGTCCAGAATCAGGTTGGACTGGTTGCCTACGATGGTGAGCAGGTCGCGCCCCTGCGACAAGAGCGCGGTTTTGTTGCCCTTGCTGGACGGCGTCTGCAGCAGGGTGTGCAGGCGCTGCGAGGCTTCGGTGGTGTGCAACGCGGCGTCATGCGCCTCGCGGATGGCATCCAGCGCCTTCAAGTCATCGGCAAACCGGGGCGCCACCGCTTGCGGCGGCACGGCAGGCGCCGGCACCCGAAACACCCCCATCAAATTGCGCCGCACGACCTCGGCGTAGTGGGCGCCCACAATTTCCTTGCGCGCAAAGTCAATCGCCAGGTACTTCTCGTGGATCAGGATGCCCGAGACGTAGATCACCGCGGTCAGATCCAGCAGGTAAATGAGGGTGAGCTTGCGCCCCACGCTCAAACGCCCCAACCACAACGGAATTTTTGACAGCATCACGTGTCCTTCCCAACGAAGGAACACATCAAGCAATAAGCGCACCAACTTGGCGCAAACTGCGTTTTACATATTGCGCCGGTACTGCCCACCCACCTCAAACAGCGCGCTGGTGATGTGGCCCAGTGAGCAAACGCGCACGGCGTCCATCAGCACGTCAAACACGTTTTGGTTGTCGATCACGGCCTGTTGCAGCTTCTTGAGCATGGCAGGCGCCGTATCGGCATGGCGGGTGTGGAAATCGGCCAGGCGTTTGAGCTGGTTTTGTTTTTCCTCGTCCGTGCTGCGGGCCAGCTCCAGCTTCTCCAGCACCTGGTCGCCATGTGGATTGCGGAAGGTATTGACGCCGATGATGGGCAACTCGCCGGTGTGTTTAAGCATCTCATAGTGCATCGACTCGTCTTGAATCTTGCCGCGCTGGTAGCCGGTTTCCATCGCCCCCAGCACGCCCCCACGCTCGGCAATGCTTTCAAACTCTTTGAGCACAGCCTCTTCCACCAGCTCGGTCAGCTCTTCGATGATGAAGGCGCCTTGTGACGGGTTCTCGTTCTTGGCCAGGCCCCATTCGCGATTGATGATGAGCTGGATGGCCATGGCACGGCGCACGCTGTCTTCAGTGGGCGTGGTGATGGCCTCGTCGAACGCATTGGTGTGCAGGCTGTTGCAGTTGTCGTAGATCGCAATCAGCGCCTGCAGCGTGGTGCGGATGTCGTTGAACTGGATCTCCTGCGCGTGCAGGCTGCGGCCGCTGGTCTGGATGTGGTACTTCAGCTTCTGGCTGCGCTCGTTCGCGCCGTATTTCTCTTTCATGGCCACGGCCCAGATGCGGCGCGCCACGCGGCCCATCACGGTGTACTCCGGGTCCATGCCGTTGCTGAAGAAGAAGGACAGGTTGGGCGCGAAGTCATCGATGTGCATGCCGCGCGCCAGGTAGGCTTCGACAAAGGTGAAGCCGTTGGACAGCGTGAACGCGAGCTGGCTGATCGGGTTGGCCCCGGCCTCGGCAATGTGGTACCCGCTTATGGACACGCTGTAGAAGTTGCGCACGTCGTGGTGCACAAAGTACTCGGCAATGTCGCCCATCACCTTCAATGAAAACTCGGTGCTGAAGATGCAGGTGTTCTGGCCCTGGTCTTCCTTCAGAATGTCGGCCTGCACCGTGCCGCGCACATTGGCCAGCACCCATTCCTTGATCTTGGCAATTTCGGTATCGGTGGGTTCGCGGCCATTGTCGGCCTGAAACTTCTCGATGTTCTGGTCAATGGCCGTGTTCATGAACATGGCGAGTATCGAAGGCGCGGGGCCGTTGATGGTCATGGACACGCTGGTGGACGGGCTACACAAATCAAAGCCGCCGTAGAGCACTTTCATGTCGTCCAGCGTGGCGATGCTCACGCCGCTGTTGCCCACCTTGCCATAGATATCGGGCCGCGGGTCGGGGTCGTTGCCGTAGAGCGTGACCGAGTCAAACGCTGTGGAGAGGCGCTTGGCGGCCATGCCGCTGGAGAGCAGCTTGAAACGCGTGTTGGTGCGAAAGGCATCGCCCTCGCCCGCGAACATACGCGTGGGGTCTTCGCCCTCGCGCTTGAAGGCAAAGGTGCCGGCGGTGTAGGGGTAACTGCCAGGCACGTTGTCCAGCATCAACCACTGCAAGACCTCGCCCTGGTCTTCGTACTGCGGCAGTGCCACCTTGCGGATGGTGGTGCCGCTCAGGCTCTTGGTGGTCAGCGCGGTGCGAATTTCCTTGTCGCGGATTTTCACCACGTACTCGTCACCCGCATAGGCCTTCTGCATCTCGGGCCACTGGGCCAGCAGCTTGCGCTCAGCCGCACCCATGCGCTCTTCGCGCTGGGTGGCCAGATCGTTCACGGCCAATACGGCACGCTCTTTGTCCGGGTTGGCCTCCTGCAACATGCGGCCGGAAGCGCGCAGCTGCTGGATTTCGCGCGCCAATTTGGCCTGCTCGCGCGCCCGCTTTTTGTAGCCGCGCACGGTGTCGCTGATCTCAGCCAGGTAGCGCGTACGCGCGGCGGGCACCACGGGGGTCTGGTTGCTGCTGTGGCGTACTGCCACTTTCGGCAGCATGCCGTCTTTGAGCGGCACGCCCAACGCCTGCAGGCGTGGCAGTAGCGCCTGGTAGAGCGCGGTTACGCCATCGTCGTTGAAGCGCGCGGCCATGGTGCCGAACACCGGCATCTGGTCGGTGGGCGTGGTCCAGGCCTCCTTGTTGCGCTGCACCTGCTTGGACACATCGCGCAGCGCATCGCTAGCGCCCTTGCGGTCGAACTTGTTAATGGCGACAAATTCGGCAAAGTCCAGCATGTCGATTTTTTCCAACTGGCTGGCCGCGCCAAACTCCGGCGTCATCACATACAGCGGCACATCCACATGCGGGACGATGGCCGCATCGCCCTGGCCGATGCCCGAGGTCTCCACCACGATGAGGTCAAACCCTGCCACCTTGCAGGCAGCAATCACATCGGGCAGCGCGGCGCTGATCTCGGAACCAAAGTCCCGCGTCGCCAAGCTGCGCATGAAGACGCGGCTGCCCTGTTGCCATGGGCTGATGGCGTTCATGCGAATCCGGTCGCCCAGTAACGCACCACCACTCTTGCGGCGGCTGGGGTCGATGGAGATGACCGCCACACGCAGGCTGTCGCTCTGATCCAGCCGCAGGCGACGGATCAGCTCGTCGGTCAGGCTGGACTTGCCGGCGCCACCGGTGCCGGTGATGCCCACAACCGCTATTTTTTTAGTAGCTGCTTGCGCACGTATTTCCTGGGCTAAGGCCTGATTTACCTTGGAAGCCTCAATGGCTGTGAGCAACTGGGACAAGGCACGCCAGCTGGCCTCGGTATGGCCCTGGATGGCGGAGAGATCGGTAGGGGCCAAGCCCGTGATGTCCTTGTCGCAGCGCATCACCATCTCGCCGATCATGCCGGCCAGGCCCATGCGCTGGCCATCTTCGGGGCTGTAGATGCGGGCCACGCCGTAGGCATGCAGCTCGCGGATTTCGGCCGGCACGATAACGCCGCCGCCGCCGCCAAACACCTGGATATGCGCGCCGCCCCGCGCCTTGAGCAGGTCCACCATGTACTTGAAGTACTCCACATGGCCGCCCTGGTAGGAGCTGATGGCAATGCCCTGCACGTCTTCCTGCAAAGCGGCCGTGACCACCTCGTCCACGCTGCGGTTGTGGCCCAGGTGGATGACCTCGGCGCCCATGCCCTGCAGGATGCGGCGCATGATGTTGATAGCCGCATCGTGCCCGTCAAACAGACTGGCCGCGGTGACAAAGCGCACCTTGTGCGTGGGGCGGTAGTTGGCCAGGGCCTTGAAGTCAGCGGACAGGTCGGTCATGGGGGGCGCTCGCAGAAAAGGGGCTGAAACGGCGAATTGACGTTTACGTAAACGTCAACTGTAAACCAGTTCCCCCAACCCAGGCTTACGCATTTACCCGGTCCAAATGCGCGTGACTTCGACCTGAATTTGGTCTAAGTTCGATCTTGTCTGGCTGAAGCACCCCCCATACGATCCCGCCACGCCCCCGAGCCAGACGCTGGGCGGAAAAAAAATACAGGAGACAGACTTTGGCACCCTGGGACGATTTGTCTTTGGACGAGACCGCATTGCTGCAGGCCATCTTTTGGTCCGAGGGCAGTTCGCGCTTCGCCCTGTCCGACCGCTTGGAATTTTCCAAGAGCAAGACCAACAACCTGATTGCGGGCCTGCTGGACGTGGGCCTGCTGGAAGAGAGCGGCCTGCGCGGCTCCACCGGCGGGCGCCGCCCCGAGACCATCAAGCTCAGCCCGGACCTGGGCGTGCTGGTGGGCGTGGACCTGGGCGCCACCAGCCTGGACGTGGCCGTACTGCGCCCGGACCTGACCGTGCTGGCCCGCCACACCGAAACCACCGACGTACGCACCGGCCCCGGCGTGGTGCTGGCCCGGCTGCGCGTGCTGATGCGCCAGCTGCTCACCCAATGCGGCGTTACACCCAAACAAGTGATTGCCATCGGCATGGGCGTGCCCGGCCCGGTGGACTTTGAAAGCGCCCAGCTGGTCAACCCACCGCTGATGCCCGAGTGGGACAGCTTCTCCATCCGCGACTACCTGCGTGAGGAATACAGCGCCCCGGTGTTTGTGGACAACGACGTGAACCTCATGGCACTGGGTGAGCTGTGGCGCCTGCAGGGCGGGTTGCAAAACTTCCTGGTCATCAAGGTGGGCACCGGCATTGGCTGCGGCATCGTCTGCCATGGTGAGGTCTACCGCGGCGCCAATGGCTCGGCCGGCGATGTGGGCCACATCTGTGTGGACGTGGACGGCCCGCGCTGCCACTGCGGCAAGCTGGGCTGTGTGGAAGTGATGGCAGCGGCCCCCGCCATCGTGCGCTCGGCCACGGAGGCCGCCACCTCGGGTGAAAGCCCCTTGCTCGCGGCCTCGCTGGAAGCGCACGGCGTGATCACCCCCGAACTGGTGGGCCAGGCCAGCCGCAATGGCGATGCCGCGGCCAACCGCATCATCCAGGAATCGGGCAACCGCATCGGGCAAATGCTGGCCTCGGTGGTGAACTTCTTCAACCCCTCGCATGTGTTCATTGGCGGCGGGCTCACGCGCACGGGGCCGCAGCTGCTGGCCTCGGTGCGGCAAAGCGTGTACCAGCGCTCGCTGGCACTGTCCACACGGCACCTGGAAATCCAGTACACGCCCTTGGCCGAACGGGCTGGCGTCGTAGGCGCCGGGGTGCTGGCCATGCAAGAAACCTTGAAACACCGAAAGGCCGGCGCATGAGCTTGCAGATCGAATTCCGCGGGACCACCAAGTCCTTTGGCCCTGTGCAGGTGCTGCATGGGGTGGACTTCGCCTTGCCCACGGGCCAGGTGCTGGGCCTCTTGGGCGAGAACGGCGCGGGCAAGTCCACGCTGATGAAGATCCTGGCCGGGTTCGAGGCTGCCACGGGCGGCAGCCTGCTGGTCAACGGTGCGGTGCAGAGCTTCACCAGCTCCCGCGATGCCGAGGCCCAGGGCATCGTGCTCATCCACCAGGAGTTCAGCCTGGCCGAAGACCTGACGATTGCGCAGAACCTGTTCCTGGGCCACGAGAAAAAACGTGGCTGGGGCGGCCTGCTGCTGGACGAAGACACCATGCGCACCGAGGCGCAGGCGGCCATCGCCCAGGTGGGCCTGACCGCCGACGTGAACACGCGGGTGAAAGACCTGATCGTGGCGGAAAAACAGCTCGTGGAAATTGCACGTGCGCTGCTGCGCAAAGCACGCCTGCTGATCATGGACGAGCCTACGGCTACGCTGACGCCCACGGAGACCGAACGCCTGTTTGGTCTGATGCGCCAGCTGAAAAGCGAAGGCGTGACCCTGGTCTATATCTCGCACAAGCTGGACGAGGTGGAGCGCATGACCGACCAGGTGGTGGTGATGCGCGACGGCCGCTGTGTGGCCCAGCAGCCCACGGTCAGCCTGAGCCGCCAGCAAATGGCCAACCTGATGGTGGGCCGCGAACTGGCCGACCTGTACCCGCCCAAAGCCACACCGCCTGCGGCCACCACACCCGCGCTGCGTGTGCAGGGCATGTGCGTGCCGGGCTGGGCGCAGGACGTGAGCTTTGAAGTGCGCCCCGGCGAGATCCTGGGCTTTGCGGGCCTGGTGGGCGCGGGCCGCACCGAGCTGTTCGAAGGCATCATGGGCCTGCGCGCCAGCACCGCCGGCACGGTGGAGCTGCAAGGCCGCGTGCAGACCATCCGCAACCCGCGCGACGCCGTGCGCCTGGGCCTGACCTACCTGAGCGAAGACCGCAAGGGCAAGGGCCTGCATGTGAACTTTGGCCTGCGCGAAAACCTGACCCTGATGGCGCTGGAGCGCTACGCCACACCCTGGCTGCAACCCGCACTGGAAGACCAGGCACTGGCCGGCGCGGTGGACGAATTTGGCATCCGCACCGGCAGCCTGCACATCAAGGCGTCCAGCCTGTCGGGCGGCAACCAGCAAAAGGTGGCGCTGGCCAAGGTGCTGCACCCTGGCCCCAAGGTGGTGGTGCTGGACGAACCCACGCGCGGCGTGGACGTGGGCGCCAAGCGCGACATCTATTTACTCATTCAGAAGCTGGCCAGCCAGGGCCTGGCCGTCGTCATTGTTTCCAGCGAACTCATGGAGCTGATTGGCCTGTGCCACCGCGTGGCGGTGATGCGTGCGGGCCGGCTGCAAACCGTTCTGGAATCCCAACAACTCACCGAAGAGGAGCTCATCGCCCATGCAACCGGAACTCACTAAGACTAAGACAGCCACCACGGGCCAAGCTGGCCAGTGGCTTGCCAAACTGCAGGGCATGGGCCCGGTGATCGGCCTGGTGCTGCTGTGCGTGGTGGGCACGCTGCTCAACAGCAACTTCGCTACGGTGGACAACATCACCAACGTGCTCACGCGCACGGCCTTCATCGGCATCATTGCCGTGGGCATGTGCTTTGTCATCGTGTCCGGCGGCATTGACCTGTCGGTGGGCTCCATGGCCGCGCTGATTGCGGGCAGTGTGATTCTGGCGATGAACACCCTGTCGCCGCTGCTGGGCTCGCCAGTGTGGACCGTGGTGCTGGGCATGGTACTGGCCCTGGCGCTGGGCGCGGCCTTTGGCCTGGCGCACGGCCTGTTGATTACCAAGGGGCGCATCGAGCCCTTTATCGTGACGCTGGGCACGCTGGGCATCTTTCGCGCCTACCTGACCTACTTCTCCAACGGCGGCGCCATCACACTGGACAACGACCTGACCGACATCTACAGCCCGGTGTACTACGGCAGTCTGGCGGGCATTCCCATCCCCGTGTGGGTGTTTCTGGCCGTGGCGCTGCTGGGCAGCGTGATCCTGAACCGCACCACTTTTGGCCGTTATGTGCAGGCCATTGGCTCCAACGAACAGGTGGCGCGTTACGCCGCCGTGGACGTGGACCGGGTGAAGGTGCTGACCTATGTGCTGCTGGGCGTGTGCGTGGGTGTGGCCACGCTGCTCTATGTGCCGCGCCTGGGCTCTGCCTCGCCCACCACCGGCCTGCTGTGGGAGCTGGAAGCAATTGCCGCCGTCATCGTGGGGGGCACTGCTCTCAAGGGGGGCGCGGGGACCATCACCGGCACGGTGGTGGGCGCGGTCCTGCTCTCCGTCATCAGCAACATCCTCAACCTCACCAGCATCATCAGCGTGTACCTCAACGCGGCGGTGCAGGGCTTCGTGATCATCGCCGTCGCTTTCATGCAGCGGTCGAAGAGATGAAGCCGCCACGCCCCGAACCCTTTCCCCCAACCACAGCAAACGCTGTTTTTCTCAACCTGCAAACGGAGACAACTGAAATGAAAAAAATCACCCGCAGACTCGCACTGACCGCTGTGGCCCTGGCTACGCTGGGCAGCGCTCCCAGCTTCGCCGCCGAAAAAGTGGTGCTGGGTGTGTCCATCCCGGCCGCCACGCACAGCTTCATGGCGGGCGTGGTGTTCTGGGCCAACCAAGCCAAAGCCGAGCTCGAAAAAGCCAACCCTGGCCTGCAGGTCATCGTCAAAACTGCCAGCGGCTCGCCCGAACAGGCCAACCAGCTGCAGGACTTGCTGACCGTGAACAAGATCAACGCCCTGGTGGTGCTGCCTTTTGAATCGGCTGCTTTGACCAAGCCCGTCGCCCAGCTCAAGGGCAAGGGCGTGTACGTGACCGTGGTGGACCGCGGCCTGACCGACACCAGCGCACAAGATGCCTATGTGGCCCCCAACAACACCACCTTTGGTGAAGTGCCCGCTGCCTACATCGGCAAGGCACTGGGCGGCAAGGGCAATGTGGTGGTGCTGCGCGGCATTGCCTCCAACGTGGACAACGAACGCAACGACGCCTTCAACGGCGGCCTGAAAGCCTTCCCCGGCATCAAGGTGCTGGACGCCAAATACGGCAACTGGAACCGCGACGATGCCTTCAAGGTCATGCAGGACTACCTGACCCGCTTCCCGCAGATCGACGCCGTCTGGGCGGCGGACGACGACATGTCGGTCGGCGTGCTCAAGGCCATCGACCAGGCCAAGCGCACCGACATCAAGCTGGTGTTCGGTGGTGCCGGTGCCAAGGGTTCCATCAAGACCCTGATGGACGGCAGCGATGCGCGCATCCAGGCCAACGTGTCCTACTCGCCCAAGTTCATCTACGACGCGGTGAAGATGACCGCCGAAGCCCGCCTGAAAGGCGCCAAGCTGCCTGCGACCACCATCATTCCGTCGGTGCTGATCACCAAGGACACCGCCAAGAACTTCTACTTCCCAGACTCTCCGTTCTAAGCATTCCGGTGTTTTATTGATGAAATAGGCCTGTAGCCCACGCAAATACTGCGCAAATAGCTATTAAAAACATAGCGACTTGCTACAGGCCTTCTCTTTCTTTTTTGGAGCCTCTCCATGGCAAGACCTGTCACCTTGTTCACCGGCCAATGGGCCGACCTGCCGCTGGCCGAGCTGGCCCCGCTGGCCAAACGCATGGGCTACGACGGCCTGGAGCTCGCCTGCTGGGGCGACCATTTCAATGTGCAGGAGGCGTTGGCCTCCTCCACCTATGTGCAAGACAAGCACGCCCTGCTGGCCAGCCATGGCCTGCGGTGCCTGGCCATTGGCAACCACCTGGTGGGCCAGGCCGTGTGCGACCGCATTGACGAGCGTCACCAGTCCATCCTGCCCGCCCATGTGTGGGGCGATGGCGACCCCGAAGGCGTGCGTTTGCGCGCCGCCGCCGAGCTGCAGGACACGGCCCGTGCCGCCAAGAAGTTTGGCGTGAAGACCGTAACCGGCTTCACCGGCTCCTCCATCTGGCATTCCATCTACGCTTTCCCGCCTACCACCCAGGCGTATTGGGACAAGGGTTTTGCCGATTTCGGCACGCGCTTCACACCCATCCTCGATGTGTTCGAGTCGGTAGACGTGAACTTTGCGCTGGAGGTGCACCCCACCGAGATCGCGTTTGACATCGCCACCAGCGAACGCGCGCTGGCCGCGGTCAACCAGCACCCCCGCTTCGGCTTCAACTTCGACCCCAGCCACCTGGCCTACCAAGGCGTGGACTACATCCGTTTCATCCGCACCTATGGCCCGCGCATCTTCAACGCCCACATGAAAGACGCCTGGTGGGGCAAGGGCGACGGCACCGTGGGCACCTTTGGCGGCCACACCAGCTTTGGCGACGCCCGCCGCACCTGGGACTTCCGCAGCGTGGGCCGCGGCATGATCGACTTCGAATCCATCATCGTCGCCCTCAACGACGTGGGCTACCAGGGCCCGCTGAGCGTGGAGTGGGAAGACAGCCGCATGGACCGCGAACACGGTGCCACCGAAAGCGCGGCCTTCTGCAAGCGCCTGGATTTCAAACCGGCCGCCGGCGCGTTTGACGCCGTGTTCGCCAAAGACCAACAAGCCCCATGACATTTGCCTCCAACGCTTCCCATCCGCCACGCCGCCTGCGCTATGCCATGGTGGGCGGCGGCCGCGACGCCTTCATCGGTGGCGTGCACCGCAAGGCTGCCGCGCTGGACGGCCAGATCGAGCTGGTGGCCGGCGCCCTCTCCAGCAGCCCCGACAAGGCACGCGCCTCGGGCCGCGACCTGTTTCTGGCCGATGACCGCAACCACGGTAGTTGGCAGGAGCTGCTGGCCGACGAGCTGCGCCGTGGCCCCGAAGACCGCATCGACTTTGTTTCCATCGTCACGCCCAATCATGTGCACTACCCCGTGGCCCAGGCCTTTGTGGAAGCCGGCTTCCACGTGGTGTGCGACAAGCCCCTGGTGCACACAGGCGCGCAGGCGCGCGACCTGGTGGCCGCCGTCAAGAAGCAGGGAACCGTGTTTGGCGTGACCTACAACTACACCGGCTACCCGCTGGTGCGCCAGATGCGCCACATGGTGCAGAGCGGCGCCATCGGCACCGTGCGCAAGGTGGTGGTGGAGTACCACCAGGGTTGGCTGGCCACGGCCGTGGAAGACAGTGGCAGCAAACAGGCCGCCTGGCGCGTGGACCCGGCGCTGAGTGGCGCGGCCGGTGCCATGGGCGACATTGGCTCGCATGCCGAAAACCTGCTGAGCACCGTGACCGGGCTGGAGATTGAATCCCTGTGCGCGGATCTGAGCGCCATGGGCGCGGGCCGCACGCTGGACGACGACGGCAATATGCTGCTGCGCCTGCAGGGCGGTGCGCGCGGTGTACTCATCGCCTCACAGATCTGCACCGGCAGCGAGAACGACCTGCGCCTGCGCGTGAGCGGCACCACCGGCAGCCTGGTCTGGTGCCAGGAGAACCCCAACCAGCTGCAACACGCTCCGCTGGACGGCCCGCCACGCACCCTAACCCGCGCTTCCGCCGGGCTGTGTGAAGCTGCCGCGCGCGCCTCGCGCCTGCCCTCGGGCCACCCGGAAGGGTTTATCGAGGCCTTTGCCAACGTTTACCTGGGCGTGGTGGCGGACATCCGCGCGCGCCTGCAGGGCGTAGCAGTGGATCCGCTGGCCGCGGACTACCCGCGCGTGGAGGACGGCGCGCGTGGCGTGCACTTCATCGAGAAAGTGCTGGAATCGTCGCGCAGCACGCAGAAGTGGACCCCCTTGGGGAACGCCTCCAAGGCTTGACCTGCGGCAAGGCCCGGGGCCGGGCAAATCCAGTACAGTGGCAAGGCGTGCTTACGCTTTGTTACCTGTCCACGGACCAGCCCCGCCATGCAACCCATCCAGCTCTTCGACCCGGCGTCCAGCACCTACACCTACATCCTGTTTGACGAGACCAGCCGCGACGCACTGATCGTGGACCCGGTGGACGAGCAGCTGGAGCGTGACCTGGCCACGCTGCGCCAATATGGTCTGAAATTGCAATGGGCCGTGGAGACCCACGCCCATGCCGACCACATCACCAGCGCGGCCCTGCTGGCCGAACACACCGGCGCCAAGACCGCCGCCCCCGCCGGCTGCGGCATTGGCACCGCCGCCGTGCAGCTGGCCGACGGCGACACGCTGGCCTTTGGCACTGAGTTCATCCGCGCGCTGCATACCCCCGGCCACACCAGTGGCAGCATGAGCTTTACCTGGCGCGACCATGTGTTCACCGGCGACACCCTGTTGATTGGCGGCTGCGGCCGCACCGATTTCCAGTCCGGCAGCGCCGAAGACCTGTACCGCAGTCTCACCCAGGTACTGTTCGCCCTGCCCAACGCCACCACGGTCTGGCCCGGCCACGACTACCAGGGCCGCACGCGCAGCACCATAGGCACCGAAAAAACCAGCAACACCCGCGTGGCCGGCAAGACGCTGGCCGAGTTTGTGGCCACCATGGACAGCCTGAACCTGCCGCGGCCGCGTCGTATCGACGAAGCCGTGCCTGCCAACCTGAGCTCGGGCGTGCGCCATGACGCAGGCAGTGCGGGCGCCACGGCCGCCCAAGCCGCTGCTGGCTATGCGGGCGATGTGAGCGCCGAGCTGGCCTGCGCCTGGTGGCAGGCGGGCGAGGCCGTGCTGGTGGACGTGCGCAGCGATGCCGAACGCGAGTGGGTGGGTTTTGTGCCCGGTGCTGTGCCTCTGGCCTGGAAGCAATGGCCCGGCATGGCGATGAACCCGCAGTTCGATGCAGACCTGCAAACCGCGGTGCCTGCAGGAAAAAAGGTGGTGTTGCTGTGCCGCAGCGGCGTGCGCTCGGTTGCGGCCGCCAAGCGCGCCACCGAGTTGGGCCTGGAGGCCTACAACATCCTCGAAGGCTTTGAAGGCGACCCCGATGCCAACGCCCAGCGCGGCCACCGCGGCGGCTGGCGCCTGCGCGGCCTCCCTTGGCGACAAGGCTAAAGCCCGCACAATACCGCCCAGAGACAACTCGACAAAAATAACGCCATGACATTTCTTGCGCTGGACATCGGCAACACCCGCCTCAAGTGGGCCCAATACGCCAGCCCGCAACCCGGGGCGGCATTGCTGGCCCAGGGCGCCGAGTTTTTGGAAAACATCGACAAACTCGGCGACGGCGCCTGGCGCGGCCTACAGCCCCCCCGCCACGTGCTCGGCTGCGTGGTGGCTGGCGACGCGGTGAAACGCCGCGTGCAGGAGCAGATGGACGCCTGGGATGTAGTGCCACAGTGGGTGGTGTCCAGCGAGGGCGAGGCAGGCCTGCGCAATGGCTACGACCACCCCACCCGCCTGGGCGCCGACCGCTGGGTGGCCATGATTGGCGCCTACCACCGCATGCGCGTGCAGGGCGCGCCGCGCCCCATGGTGGTGGTGATGGTGGGGACCGCGGTGACGGTAGAGGCCATTGATGCCGAAGGCAAGTTTTTGGGTGGGTTGATCTTGCCGGGCCACGGCATCATGCTGCGCGCGCTCGAATCGGGCACCGCCGGCCTGCACGTGCCCACAGGTGAGGTGCGCGAATTTCCCACCAACACCAGCGACGCTCTCACCAGCGGCGGCACCTATGCCATTGCCGGTGCGGTAGAACGCATGGTGCAACATGTGAGCACCCACTGCGGCGCCGAGCCCAAGTGCATCATGACGGGCGGTGCCGGCTGGAAGATGGCCCCCAGCATGACGCGCCCGTTTGAGCTGGTCGACAACCTGATTTTTGACGGCTTGCTGCAGATGGCCCAAGGGCGCTATGCCCCTGCCACGCCCCCTGAGGCTGTACGGACCTAGAGGTCCAGCAGTTGCGAGAAATCGGTGTGGGTGGAGCTGGGGCTGTTGTCGGCAGACAGCACCGCGCTGCCTTCAAACGCATGCTCCATCACGCGCACATCGGGTTCACCGGGCAAAGCACCTGCCAACACGGCACGGTCCACCATACGCATGAGCAAGGCACGCGCGGCCTCTGGAGACTCACCCTGCAAATCCACAGTCGCGACCAGCGTTAAACGAACGGTCGCCACATCAGGGGTGCGCTGCGGCGCGCGTGATGCCGAACCACTGTCTTGCAACACCGACCCATCACGGGCCACAAACAGCACCCGCGAAACCCCGCGCGGCGACAACACGTGGGACTGGCCATCCGCATTGACCACCAACATGGTGCCATTGGCAAAGTCCCGCGCCCAGGCAGTTTTGCCTCCCAGAAAGCCACGGATGCTAAAGCCGTATTCCCGCGGAGACACAAAGTGCCGACCGCTGACGTCCAGCGAGGGATCGTCAATCTCCAGGTCGTCGTGGACAAAGGTGTAGCGGGTTACACCGGCTTGTAGCTGCCTCGGGGTCGCACGGGGCAGACCGGGGGGATGCTCTCGGGGACTGAGTTCACTCCAATTGGTCATAGTTACCTCCCGTTACATTCTCTGGGCATCATACTGAGTTCAGCGCCGGGTTGTGCAGCCACTGCTCGGCCAAGCGCACCCAGTAGGTGGCGCCCAAGGGCAGCAGCGCATCGTTGAAATCGTAGCTCGGGTTGTGCAACATACAAGGCCCGCCGCCATGGCCCATCTCGCGGTGGGCACCGTCGCCATTGGCAATAAAGCTGTAGCAGCCGGGTTTGGCCTGCAGCATGTAGGCAAAGTCTTCCGCCCCCATGGTGGGCTCTTGCGCCAGCACGTTGTCTTCACCCACGATGCTGGCCATCACCTTGCGGGCAAAGTCGGCCTCTTTGGCGCTGTTGATAGTGGGCGGGTAGTTGCGCACAAACTCAAAGTCACATTGGGTGCCAAAGGCCGCACTGGTGTGCTGGGCCAGGTCGCGCATGCGCTGCTCGATCATGTCCAACACCTCAATCGTGAAGGTGCGCACCGTGCCCTGGATCTCGCAGTGGTCGGGGATCACATTCGTGGCCTCGCCCGTGTGGATCATGGTGACCGAGATCACACCCGCATCGATCGGTTTTTTGTTACGGCTAATGATGGTCTGGAACCCCTGCACCATCTGGCAGGCCACCACCACGGGGTCAATGGCGTTGTGCGGCATGGCGGCATGGCCACCTTTGCCGCGGATGACAATCTTGAA
Source organism: Rhodoferax sp. XS2R6 (assembly GCF_056521365.1). NCBI lineage: Bacteria > Pseudomonadati > Pseudomonadota > Betaproteobacteria > Burkholderiales > Comamonadaceae > Rhodoferax > Rhodoferax sp. XS2R6. The sequence goes on from NZ_JBWMAY010000003.1 coordinate 147,762, forward strand.
TTCGTTGCTGGACGCCATCACCGGCCCCGTGCTGGCGGCAAAGGTGCCGGCGCGCATGCCGGGCCAGTTGTGCATGCCAAACACGGCTTCCACTGGGAACTGCTCAAACAGTCCGTCCTTGATCATCTCGCGTGCACCGCCGCCGCCCTCTTCGGCCGGCTGGAACACCAGGTACACCGTGCCATCAAAATTGCGGTGTTGGGCCAAGTACTGGGCCGCGCCCAGCAACATGGCGGTGTGGCCATCGTGGCCACAGGCGTGCATCTTGCCGGGGTGCTGGCTGGTGTGGGCAAAAGTGTTGAACTCCTGCATGGGCAGCGCGTCCATGTCAGCACGCAAGGCCAGTGCGCGGCTGGAGGTGCCAGCTTTCACAATACCCACCACGCCGGTGGTGCCCATACCGCGGTGAATGGGAATACCCCATTCGGTCAGCTTGGCAGCCACCAGGTCGGCCGTGCGCACCTCTTCAAAACACAGCTCGGGGTGGGCATGCAAATCACGGCGCAAGGCGGCAATGTGGGGGGTATTGGCGACAATCGGATCGAGCAGTTTCATGGTCGGAACTCCAGCAGGGACAAGGATTGTGCACCGCCTGCGCGCAGCCGGTGGGCAGAGTCGCTAAAGTAGCGCCATGCACCCCGAAAATCCGTCTTCCACCACCGAGCACAAAGTCCTCGGCGCCTGCCCCCACGACTGTCCCGACACCTGCTCCATGGTGGTCACCGTGCGCGAGGGTATTGCCATCAAGGTCCAGGGCAACCCGGCCCACCCCGCCACCAACGGCGCGTTGTGCACCAAGGTGTCGCGCTACACCGAACGTAGCTACCACCCCGAGCGCTTGCTGCAGCCCCTCAAACGTACCGGCCCCAAAGGCAGCGGTCAGTTTGCGCCCGTGGGCTGGGACGAGGCGCTGGCCGACATTGCCCAGCGCCTGCAAGCCATTGCCGCGCGCGACCCAGAAGCCATCCTGCCCTACAGCTACGCCGGCACCATGGGCCGCGTGCAGGGCGAGGGTATGGCAGCGCGCTTTTTCAACAAGCTGGGCGCCTCGCGCCTGGACCGCACCATCTGCGCCTCGGCCGGGGCCGAGGCCCTGACCCAAACCCTGGGCCACAAGGTGGGCATGCGCGTCGAGTTTTTTGCCGAGGCGCAGCTGATCCTGATCTGGGGCAGCAACTCGATTGCCAGCAATGTGCACTTCTGGCGCTACGTACAAACCGCCAAACGCAACGGCGCCAAGATCATCTGCATCGACCCGCGCCGCTCCGAGACGGCCGAGAAATGCCACCAACACATCGCCCTGCTGCCCGGCACCGACGCTGCCTTGGCGCTGGGCCTGATGCACCAGCTCATCACCCACGATTGGCTGGACCATGACTACATCGCCCGCCACACGCTGGGCTGGGACGCCCTGCGCGCCCGCGCACTGGAATGGCCACCCGAGCGCACCGCCGCGGTGTGCGGCATCACGGTGGACGAAGTGCAAGGCTTGGCGCGCGACTACGGCCAGACTGCACGCGCGGGCCAGCCCGTAGCCATTCGCATGAATTACGGGCTGCAGCGCGTGCGCGGCGGTGGCAACGCCGTGCGTGCCATTGCCTGCCTGCCCGCCCTGATTGGCGCCTGGCGCCACCGTGCGGGCGGCGTGCTGCTGTCCAGCTCGGGCCATGCCCCGGTGCAGCAGGTCGCGCTGGAGCGACCCGAGCTGCTGGCCGGGCGCAACCCGCGCACCATCAACATGAGCACGATTGGCGACGACCTGCTGCGCCCTGCCAGTGCAAGCTTTGGCCCGGCCGTGGAGGCCGTCATCGTCTACAACAGCAACCCCGTGGCCGTGGCACCGGAATCGACCAAAGTAGTACAGGGTTTTGCGCGCGAAGACCTGTTCACCGTAGTACTAGAGCACTTCCAGACCGACACGGCGGACTACGCCGACTATGTGCTGCCCGCCACCACGCAGCTGGAGCACTGGGACGTGCACAGCAGCTACGGCCACACCGACGTGTTGCTGAACCGCCCCTCCATCGCCCCGCTGGGCCAGGCGCGCACCAACACCCAGTTTTTCCGCGACCTGGCACGCCACATGGGTTACACCGAAACCGTGTTTGAAGAGAGCGACGAGAGCCTGTGCCGTACCGCCTTTGGCGACAAGGTGGACTTTGCGGCGATGCTGGCGCAGGGCTTTGCACCGCTGCCCGTGCCCGAGGCACCGTTTGCCGAGGGCGGCTTCCCCACCCCCAGCGGCAAGTGCGAGTTCTTCAGCGCACGCCTAGCCGCCCGCGGCGAGGACGGCCTGCCCAACCATGTGCCCAACTACGAACCCGCCGGAGCCGACCCACGTTACCCGCTGGCCATGATCTCGCCGCCCGCGCGCAACTTCCTCAACTCCACCTTTGTGAACGTGAAAAGCCTGCGCGACATCGAAGGCGAACCGCTGCTGGAAATTCACGCCAACGATGCGGCTGCGCGCCAGATTGCCGATGGCGATGTAGTGCGCGTCTTTAACGGCCGCGGCACTCACGAGTGTGTGGCGCGCGTGTCGGAACGTGCGCGGCCTGCGGTGGTCAACGGACTGGGTATCTGGTGGCGCAAGCTGGGGCGCGACGGGACCAATGTGAACGAGCTGACCAGCCAACGCCTGACCGACATGGGGCGGGCGCCTACGTTTTATGACTGTGCGGTGGAGGTGGTGCGACTCTCAGCTGCGCCGTCTGGGTTGTGAATTAACGGGGCTTCGTTCTAAGTTTTTTTGTTCGCCTGCACCGCTTTTTTTGGACACCCACTCCCCCAGCCCCTCGCCCCGTCGGCGAGGGGAGCTTTTTGAACAGCCGATTTGAGGGTCTTACTCCGGTCAAGGCCTTACAGGGAACGGTTGCTAGCGGGTGGGTGGGCCACGGCCAGTGCGAGCGGTTGTAGTGACCGCAAAAGTGCAGGTGCGGAGCGACTGGCGGGCGCAGCCGCCAGCGTTGGCAAACACATCCCTACGAGGTACCTACAACCGTTCGCGCAGGCCGTGGCCCGAGCTAACAGCGGCGACCTAACGCCAGTAGCCTGGTCTCCGGCGCACAAAAACCAAATATGGCTGTTAAAAACTCCCCTCGCCGACGGGGCGAGGGGCTGGGGGAGTGGGTGTCCAAAAAAAGCGGTCTAACCCAGCAAAAAAACCAACTAAGTGTTCTTCCGCGCAAAGTTCAGCAACCGCGTGGCAATCAGCGTTTCGGCCATGAAACACAGCAGAGCCAGCAGAAAACACCCCACACCGCCCAGAAACGTGATGATGGATATACGCAGGCCGGGGAAGTCGATGGTCTCGCCCAGGAACAGCACCATGATGGTCACTCCGATCAGGATGCCGCACAGCGTAAGCAAGGCGATACAGCTGTTGGCCAACAGGCCCCGCGTGCGCAGTTCGGCCAGTTCGGCGTAGTTGGCATCCGTTTCCTCGGGGTGGGTCTGGTGCTTGATGTGCTGCTCCACCGTGCGTGCGCGGTCAATGATGCGGGCCAGCCGGCCGGCCACTGCGGCAATCATGCCGGACACCGCCGTGAGCAAAAACACCGGGGCTACCGAGAGCTGAATGCCATGCGAAACCGTGTCGGGGTCCAGGGGAAAAGCCATGCGCGTACCTCAATAAAAAACGCCATGCGGGCAGACGGCCGCATGGCGTTGCATTGTAGGACTGCGCTTAGCTCTGTTGCGCCAGTTGCTGCTCCAGTTGGTGCAACACGCGGTAGCAGTCCAGTACGCGGCCCACGCTGGAGTTGGGTTCGCGGCCTTCTTTGATAGCGGCAAAGAATTCGCGGTCTTGCAGCTCGATGCCGTTCATGCTCACCGCCACCTGGCTCACGTCGATCTTTTCTTCCTTGCCGGTGAACAGGTCGTCGTAGCGCGCCAGGTAGGTGGCCGTGTCGCCGATGTAGCGGAAGTAGGTGCCCAGGGGGCCGTCGTTGTTAAAGCTCAAGGACAAGGTGCAGATGGCACCGTTGGCCGCGCGCAGCTGGATGCTCATGTCCATGGCAATGCCCAGCACCGGGTGGATGGGGCCCTGGATGGCGTTGGCCTGCACGATGGGGCTGTTGGCCTGGTAGGCGAACAGGTCCACGGTGTGGGCGGCGTGGTGCCACAGCAGGTGGTCGGTCCAGCTGCGGGCCTGGCCCAGCGCGTTGGTGTTGGTGCGACGGAAGAAATAGGTTTGCACATCCATCTGCTGGATGTTGAACTTGCCAGCGGTGATCTGTTCATTCACATACTGGTGGCTGGGGTTGAAGCGGCGCGTGTGGCCGCACATGGCAACCAAGCCAGTACGCTTTTGCTCCGCCACCACGGCGTCTGCACCGGCCCAGCTGTCGGCCAAGGGGATTTCCACCTGCACGTGTTTGCCAGCCTTCAGGCAGGCCAGGGTCTGCTCGGCATGCATCTGCGTAGGCGTGCAGAGAATCACCGCATCCAACTCAGGCAGGGCTAGGCTGTCAGCCAGTTCGGTGGTGACGTGGCCAATGCCGTATTTGGTGGCGACTTCCTTGGTTTTCTCCAGGTCGCGGCTGATCAGCGACACCACTTCCACGCCATCGATGTTCTTGATACCGTCCAAGTGCTTGATACCGAAGGCACCGGCACCGGCCAGCGCGACTTTGATGGTTTTACTCATATCAGTTGTTCTCCAAAATCAGATGGCCCACGGCCGTGTTGCTGGCGGGCACATGGTAAAAACGGTGCTTGACACTTACAGAATGTGCGCGAGCAGCTATTAAATCTGTAGCATCGTAGGGCACGTCGGACATCGCGCCACGGGCGATCAACCACATCACCAGCTCAATGCCCTCGCTGCCGGCTTCACGCACGTAGTCGATGTGCGGCGTGGCGGCACAGGCGGCGGGGTCGGCAATCATCTGGTCCAGCCAGGCGTTGTCCCACTCGCGGTTGATGAGGCCGGCACGCGCGCCCTGCAACTGGTGGCTCATGCCGCCCGTGCCCCAGATGTGCACGTTGAGGTCTTCATCGTAACTTTCCACGGCTTTGCGAATCGCTTTTCCGAGGTTGAAACAACGCTGGCCGCTGGGCACGGGGTACTGCACCACGTTCACCGCAAACGGAATCACCGGGCAGGGCCAGCTGTCCTTGACCGGATCTTTCTCGCCGCACATCAGCGATAGCGGCACGGTCAGGCCATGGTCCACATCCATCTTGTTCACGATGGTGAGGTCAAAGTCCTGCTGGATGACCGAGTGCGCAATGTGTGCGGCCAGGTCGGGGTGGCCTTGCACTTTGGGCACAGGGCGAGGACCAAAGCCCTCGTCCGCGGGGATGTACTCCGCAGCAGTGCCAATGGCAAAGGTGGGAATCATGTCCAGGCTGAAGGCCGTGGCGTGGTCGTTGAAGACCAGAATGATCACGTCGGGCTTGTTGTCCTTCATCCATTGTTTGGAGAAGTCATAACCCGCGAACAGCGGCTTCCAATAGTTTTCCTGGGTCTTGCCAAGGTCCATGGCGGCACCAATGGCCGGTACGTGGGAGGTGAATACAGAGGCGGTAATTTTGGCCATGGTTTCAGTCTTTCTTGCCAGCTTGGCCTTGGGGTTGGCGGTGGGCTTGGGCATCGCCGTCTTCACCGATTTTGCGATTACCTTCGGCTGAGCGACCGCCGCCAATCATCATGGCGCGGTATTCCTCTTCGGTCATGCCGGTCATGCTGCCCGCCATCTGCTGGAAGCTGCGGCCATGTGTGGCACCAATCTTGGCCAGGAAGTAGATGTTGCCGCCCAGCTGCATGGCGCGGTTCAGGTCCATGTCGATCACGGCCTGGCGCTGGTCTTCGCTCATGGGCCATTCATTCAAGTAGGCGCGTTGGTCGGCCTTGAAGCGCACACGGTTCTCGGCCTTCATCAGGCTCATGCAGAACTGGTTGAGCCAGTAGCCCTTGCGGCTTTGCTCGGCATCAAAAATGATGGTGCCAGGAATGTCCTGGTAGGGTTTGTCGAGTGCCATATCAGTCTTTCAAAGTTTCAGGCCAATAGAGGCGATTCGGGTTGTCCACCAGCAGCTTGTGCTGCAGTTCGGCAGTGGGTGCAATGTGCGGGATGAAGTCCACCAGCAGACCGTCGTCGGGCATGTGGTCCTTGAGGTTGGGGTGCGGCCAGTCGGTGCCCCACAACACGCGGTCAGGGAACTGCTCGACGATGCGCTTGGCAAAGGGGATCACATCGCGGTAGGCGTTTTGCTCACCGTTCAAAGCCTTGGGGCCGCTCACGCTCAAGCGCTCGGGGCAGCTCACCTTGCTCCACACATTCTGGTGCTCGCGCATGAATTTTTCAAACAGCGCGAACTGCGGGCCGTCTACGGGCAAGGACACGTCGGGCCGACCCATATGGTCCACCACCACCGTGGTGGGCAGTGCGGTGAAGAAGTCCCACAACTCGGGCAAGTCCACCGCCTCAAAGTAGATGACCACGTGCCAGCGCCACTTCGCAATGCGGCCCGCAATCTCCATCAGCTCATCCTTGGGCGTGAAGTCCACCAGGCGCTTGACGAAGTTGAAGCGCACACCGCGCACACCGGCGTCGTGCATGGCCTGCAACTCTTCGTCGGTGACGCCGCGCTTGACGGTGGCCACGCCACGCGCCTTGCCATTGCTGTGCAGCAATGCATCGACCATGGCGCGGTTGTCGGCACCGTGGCAGGTGGCCTGCACGATCACGTTTTTCTCAAACCCCAGGTGGTCGCGCAGGGCGAACAGCTGGTGCTTGGAGGCGTCGCAGGGCGTGTACTTGCGTTCGGGTGCGAAGGGGAACTCGGCACCGGGGCCAAACACATGGCAATGCGCGTCCACTGCGCCCGCAGGCACCTGGAAGCGGGGTGTGGCGGGGCCGGTGTACCAATCCATCCAGCCGGGGGTTTTTTCAAAGTTCATGGTGTTCACTTGGCTTTGGAGACAGGGGGAACGGATGCCACCACCGGTGCAGCACCGGGCAAGGCGGCAGCCACGGTGCGGCGAAACTCCGCAGAATTCATGGCAATCTGGCTGCGGTTGGGCAGCTCGACCTGCCCGCCCTCGATGGAACGCACGGTAGCCAGCACACGCGGCCGCCCATCGCGGATGACCACGAAGTAGCTCTCGCGGTTCAGCTCGCCAAAGAAGTCGTAGCCGGTAGAGCTCAGCAACTCCGGGTACTTGCGAATATCAAAGCGCGTGTCCTTCACCGCCTTGAGGAACAGGGCCTGGTCGACCTTGCCTCCCAGTTCCAGGCCGGCCTTGATCAGCTGCACCACAAAGAAGCCTTTGATCGCGTTGTGGTCCGGGCGCGCGCCGTAGCGCGTGATGTAACGCGCGGTGAACGACTGCACCTGCGGCGTGGGAGCATCCACCGACGCGATCATGTGGGCGAACACGCCCTCTGCGCCACCGGCCGCACCATCCACCACCGTTTGCGCAGCCACCAGGCCGTCGGTAAAGATGGGCTTGTTAAAACCCTGCTTGCGCAGTTCCTTGAGCAGGCCAATGGCCTCGGTCTCGGTGGTGTAGAACAGCAACGCTTCGGGTTGTGCGGCGATCAGATCGGCCACATCCTTGCTGAAGTCGGTCTGCCCGGGTTTGATGACACGGTCAAAACTCACATTGACGTTACGCCGCTTGAGCACCTCGGCCAGCGCGGCCTTGCCGTCGCGCCCAAAGTCGTTGTCGATGGACATGAGCGCCAGGCTTTTGGGCTCCAGCCCATAGGCCACAAACGAGGCCAGGCGCGGGGCCGAGGCCGTTTGCGAGAGCGAGCTGCGCATCAGCGTAGGGTGGAACTTGCGCGTGAGCGACGCGGCCTCGCCGCCCGTGAAGTGCGGGATGCCGGTGGTGGTGGTGACGGGCATGGATGCCAGCGTGAGCCCGGAAAACACCGGCCCCAAAACGGCAAAAGGCTTGCCAGCCACGGCTTGGCCCATGGCCTCTTTGGCGGCATCGGGTTTGGTGTCGATGTCGAATTGGGTCAGTGCCAGCTTTTGCCCCAACACGCCACCGCTGCCATTGATCTCGTCAATGGCCATGCGGTAACCGTTCTTAAAACTGGTGCCGGCCAGGGTACCGGGGCCCTTGGCCTCGGTCACACCGGCCAGCGGGATCTGCGCCTGGCAAGCCAGGGCGGTAGCGCCCACCAGGCAGCACAGGGCACGAAGCAGGGCACGGGGCGTCATGGCGTGGGTGGAGTGCACGTCAGTCGATGTATTTCAAGCCCGCGGCCGCCAGGGGCTCGCGCATCTTGTACATGTCCAGGCCCAGCACGCCAGCAGCCAGCTTCTCGCGCTTTTCACCCTCAAAGCTTTCACGCTTCTGGGCAGCGGCCAAGGTGGCAACGGCTTTAGCGGCGGGCACGCAGACCACACCGTCGTCATCCGCCACGATCACGTCACCGGGTGTGACCAGCATGCCGGCGCAGACGATGGGGATGTTGACCGAGCCCAGCGTGGCTTTGATGGTGCCCTTGCTGCTGATGGCCTTGCTCCACACGGGGAAGCCCATGCGCTGCAGCTCTTTCACATCACGCACACCGCCGTCGATGATCAGGGCGCGCGCACCGCGGGCCTGGAAGGAAGTCGCCAGCAGGTCGCCAAAGAAGCCGTCGGTGCACTCGGCGATGACGGTGGCCACGACGATGTCGCCGGGCTGAATCTGCTCAGCCGCCACGTGCATCATCCAGTTGTCGCCGGGCTGCAGCAGCACGGTGACTGCGGTGCCGGACACCTGCACACCGCTCTGGATGGGGCGCATATAGGGCTTGAGCAGGCCCACACGGCCCATGGCTTCGTGCACGGTGGCAGAGCCCAGAGCGGCCAAGCCGTCTGCGGCTGCGCGGTCTGCGCGTGTGATGTTTTTGTAGACAACGCCTAGTTCATACATTTCTGTTTCTCCTCAATATTTCTCGTCTATGTTTTGGCTGAACCCGCGGCGGATCAGGGGAGAGTGCCTCCGCTCATGTCCCCCGCCCACTGCGCGGGCCCCTCCTTTACTTCGCTGCGGCACTCACCCCTACTCCACCGCTGCGAAGAAGCTTGTCTTCATCCCCCGAAAACCAAGCGCGCTGGCAAGGCTCGGGGTGGCTATGCGTTTTGCGGAGGTAAAGGAGGAGCCCGCAAAGCGGGCGGGGGACACGCAGCAAAACGCATGGCCACCCCGAGCCCCTCCACAACCGCAAAAAACTTACTGCCCCTTGGCTTTCAAAGCTGCATCCAAGCGCGGAAACACGCGCCGCGCATTGCCTTCGTAAATCTGGAACCGGTCCTCGTTGCTCAGAATCTTGGACGCCTCGATATAGCGCTTGGTGTCGTCGTAGTAGTTGCCGGTCTGCGGGTCGATGCCACGCACCGCCCCAATCATCTCGGAGGCAAACAACACGTTCTTGACCGGAATCACGGTATTGAGCAAATCAATGCCGGGCTGGTGGTACACGCACGTATCGAAGTAGATGTTGTTGAGCAAATGCTCTTCCAACAACGGCTTCTTCAGCTCCTGCGCCAGACCGCGGAAACGACCCCAGTGGTAAGGCACGGCGCCGCCGCCATGGGGAATGAGGAACTTGAGTGTGGGGAACTGCTTGAACAGGTCGCTGGTCAGGCACTGCATGAAGGCCGTGGTGTCGGCGTTCAGGTAGTGGGCGCCGGTGGTGTGGAAGCAGGCGTTGCAGCTGGTGCTCACGTGGATCATCGCGGGGATGTCGTACTCCACCATCTTCTCGTAGATGGGGAACCACGCCTTGTCGCTCAACGGCGGCGAAGTCCAATGGCCGCCGCTGGGGTCGGGGTTCAGGTTGATGCCCACATTGCCGTACTGCTCCACACACTTCACCAGTTCAGGAATGCAGGTGGCCGGGTCCACGCCAGGGCTTTGCGGCAGCATGGCGGCGGGGATGAAGTTGTCGGGGAAGAGCTGGGCGACGCGGTAGCACAGCTCGTTGCAGATGGCCGCCCAGGTGGCGCTGGTGTTGAAGTCGCCAATGTGGTGGGCCATGAAGCTGGCGCGCGGGCTGAAGATGGTGAGATCGGAGCCGCGCTCTTTCATCAGGCGCAGCTGGTTTTGCTCGATGGTTTCAATCAGCTCGTCGTCGCTGATCTTCAGGTCTGCCACCTTGGGGCCCAGTTCGGGCGTGGCCAGGTTGGCAATCTGCGCGTTGCGCCAGTTTTCCAGCGCCTTGGGCGCGGTGGTGTAGTGGCCGTGGCAGTCAATGATCATGGGCTTTTTCACGGGTGTCTCCTGGGGTCTTGGGGTTCGTTATGGGGGCTCAGGCGGGCACCATGCCCTGGCGCTGCTTGGCGGCTGCCGCCTGCGGCGCTGCCATGAAGGCCAGCAGCGCCCGAACGGCCTCAGCCTGGGTGGTCTGGCTGCCAATGCCGGCCGAGAAGGTGGTAGTGATCTGGATGCCGGTGGGCAGCGGGCCCACGATGGTGATGCCCTCCACATGGATGAGCTCGCTGAGCTGCTGAAAGCCCAAGGCCACCTCGCCACGCGCCACCAGTGCGCCCACAGGCACGCCGGGCGGCGCCTGCACGATGCGGCTTTGAATCTCGTCGGCAATGCCCCAGCGCGCAAACAGCTGGGCCAAGGCCACGCCACTGGGGCCGGTGGAATAACTCAGCGTGGGCGCGGCCAGCACGGCAGCACGCACGGCATCTTCAGTGGAAATGTTGGGCGCTACCGCACCGGCCTGCACAGCCACGGCCACGCCGGAGTGCACCAGGTCCACCTGGCTGCCGGGCAGCAGGTGGCCGGCGGCCAGCAGCTTGGCGATGGCGTCGGAGGCCAGGAACACGGCGTCAAACACCTCGCCCGCCTGCACGCGCTTGGCGGCGTCCACGCCGCCCACGGATTCGATCTCCACCGCCTGGCCCGTGCGCGCCGTGAAGTCCGCCGCCAACTCGGCCAGCAGCAAACGCGTCGCCATGGAGGAGATGCAGCGCAGGGCCACGGACGGGGTGGGGGCAGGTGTTGGCATGGTGGGTATTCTGGTCGGCGCACCGCCCTTTGATAAGCCAAGCGAACCACTAGCAGCTATCTCAAATTGGCATAATCGGAACGCAGCTATTCGCTGATGCCACACCCCCACCCTGGAGCCCCGCAATGGACCTCAAACAGCTTGAATACTTTGTGCGCGTGGCCGAAATGGGCAGTTTTACCCGCGCCTCCATCTCGCTGGACGTGGCACAGCCGGCGCTGAGCCGGCAGATCCGCCTGCTGGAGGTGGAGCTACGGCAAAACCTGCTGACACGCAACGGCCGCGGCGCCGTGCCCACCGAGGCCGGCAAGCTGCTGCTGGAGCACGGGCGCGGCATTCTGCACCAGGTGCAGCTCACGCGCGAAGAGCTGGGCGCGGCCCGCGGCGCGCTGGCCGGGCGTGTGTCCATCGGCCTGCCACCCAGCCTGTCCAAGCTCATCACCGTGCCACTGGTGCTGGCGTTTCGGGAGCATCTGCCGCAGGCCCAGCTGACGCTGACCGAGGGTTTTTCAGTGCAGATGCACGAGGGCCTGCGCCTGGGCAACCTGGACATGGCCGTGCTTTACAACCCCGGCCAGAGCACCGAGCTGGAGATGAGCACGCTGGACGAGGACGAGCTGTCCCTGATCTCGCACAACCCACAAACCGGCGGCAAAAGCAAACCCGCCAAGCCGGCGCCAGCCATCAGCCTCCAGGACGTGGCCAATCTGCCGCTGATCCTGCCGAGCCGGCCCAACGCATTTCGCATCCTGATCGAGGGCGAGATGATGGCCATTGGCCGCCGCCCCGAGGTGATGCTGGAGGTGGACGGCCTCAACGCCATCCTGAACCTGGTGAAGGAAGGCATGGGCCACGCCGTGTTGCCCAGCTACACGCTGAGCAACTTTGACAACCCCGACACCTTCACGGTGCAGGCCATCCACAGCCCGCGCATCATGAGCCAGCTGATGCTGGTGTGGTCTTCGCGCCGGCCCACCACACAAACCCAGCGCAAGGCCATGGACGTGGTGAACCAGGTGGTGCTCAAGGCCATCCACCGCAGTTAGCGCCGGCCCTGCGCTTTTTGGCATAGCTGCTATGGCCGGGACAAACTTGCCGATACCGGCGGCGCCCGCACACACTCCCAGCCAAACCAACACTGCAGGAGACCCGGCCCATGCCCACCATTACTCATAAATTGATAGCTGCTTGCGCAGTATCCATAGGGGCTAGCGGCCTCTTTTATGCCCAAACAGCGAGTGCACAGAGCGCCACCGGCTACCCCGGCAAAACCATCCGACTGGTGGTGCCCTTCACGCCCGGTGGCTCGACCGACATCCTGGCGCGCGCCATTGGCCAGAAACTCACCGAGGCCTGGGGCCAGTCGGTGGTCATCGACAACGTGCCCGGCGCGGGCGGCGCCATTGGGGCTGACAAAGTGGCCAAGGCCCCGGCCGACGGCTACACCCTGCTCATGGGCCACATTGGCACGCTGGCAGTGAATCCCTCGCTCTACCCCAACCTGCCCTACGACCCGATCAAGAGTTTTGCCCCCGTGGCCTGGGTGGCGCGTGTGCCCAATGTGCTGGTGGTGCACCCCAGCGTGCCCGCCAAAAACGTGAAAGAACTGGTGGCCCTGGCCAAGTCCAAACCCGGGCAGATGAACTACGGCTCGGGCGGCAACGGCAGTGCTGCCAACCTGGCCACCGAATACTTCAAGCTGCAGACCGGCACATCACTGCTGCACATCCCCTACCGCGGCACGGCCCCGGCGGTCACTGACCTGGTGGGCGGTCAAACGCAGGTGTTGTTCACCGGCGCGCCCGCCGTCATCAGCCAGATCAAAAATGGCCAGCTGCGCGCGTTGGCCGTCTCCAGCCCCAAACGCATGGACGCCCTGCCCGACCTGCCTACCGTGGCAGAAAGTGGCTACCCCGGTTTTGAGGCGGACCAGTGGTATGGCGTGGTGGCCCCGGCCGGTACACCCGCCGATGTGATTGCCAAACTCAACACCCAGATCAACCAGGCCCTGAACTCTGCAGAGCTGAAAAATCGGCTGAACGCCGAAGGCGCCATCGCCACGCCCGACACCCCAGCCAACTTTGGCAAGCTGATTGCTACGGAGATTGCGCGCTGGAAACCGGTGATCAGTGGCGGGCGGGTGAAGGCGGACTAAGCATCGGCCTACGCGAACGGCGTGTTGTTTTACCCGTTGCGCTACAGCGGGTAGTGCTTCAACACCCACAACAACACATTAAGCGTGAAGAAGGAAGCAATGGTGGCCACCAACAAAGTGGCTGCGCTCACTTCTTCATGCCCGTACTTCAGGGCCAGGATGGGGTAGACGCCCAGCATGGGCATGGCGGCAAACAGCAGCGCGGCGGTGCGCAGCTGCGGGTCTGCAATCGGCACCACAAAGGTGAACGCAAGGAACACACACAGCGGATGCAGCACCAGCTTGCCCACTGTGATGTGGCCCACCAGCCGCCGCTTGCCTTTGAGTTGCAAACCCACCAATGCCCCGCCGATCACAAACAGGGCCAGCCCGGTGGTGACTTGTGAAAACAGGGTGATGGTGCGGGCCAGCGGGCTGGGCAGGCTCCAGCCCATGACCGACACCAACAGCGCCAAGGGAATCACCACCAGCATGGGGGTGCGCACCCAGCCACTGGCAATGTCGCGCAACACGGTGCCCCAGGGGCGGTGACCACCCGCATCGGCGTTGTCGGCCAGCGTGAGCAGCAGTGGCAGCTTGATGAGGTTTTCAAACAGCATGTTGAGCGCCAGCGCCACTGGCGCAATGCTGCCCAGCACCAGTTGCACCACCGGATAGCCCATGTAGCCGCTGTTGGAACAGGCGGTGCCCATGGCAAAGAAGGCGCGGTAGCTGCCCACGCTGCGGTTCACATACCGCGCCCACAGGTAACCGCCCAGAATCATCACCAGCGAGCCCAGGCCATAGGCCAGCAGGTAGTCAAAGTGCATGACATCGCGCAACGGGCGCTGAGCAATGGCATTGAACAGGAGCGCGGGCAAGGCGAGGTTGAGCACAAACTTGCCCAGCACACGCTGATCGGGCTTGCTGAACACCCCCGTACGGGTGCAGAGGTAGCCCATGGCAATGCACAGGTAGATAGGGCCGGTAATGGCCAGAATGTCGAGCATGGGGAACCTGAAAAAAGAGAAGAGTGGCGCGCTGCGAATACCGTCAGTCTTTGCGCGCGGCCAGCAGGGCATCAGCGTACACCTGCCAAGGGGCACCTTGGCCCACATGGGCAAACGCACCTGCGCGGGCCAGGTCGGCCACCGCCTGCTGTTTGCCAGCAATGGCGCTGGCCATGGTGGGGGCAAACCCCGCTTCGGTCACCGTGCGCGCAGACTCGCGCATTTCTTCTGCACGGCGCTGGCCGTGTTGCACCACGCGGCTGAAGAAGTAGGCGCCCTGTTTCTCCCAGTCAATGCTGGGAAAGGTCTCGGCCAGCGTGGGCAGCACATGGTCTTCCACACCGTAGGCACGGGCGGTGCTGTAACTCTCAATCACCAGCGCCTCCAGGCCCTTGATCATCACACTGCGGCACATCTTGATGGCCGAGGCCACACCGATTTCGGCGGCTACGGCCTTGGCGGCCATGCCCAGACCGTTCAGATGGTCGGCCAGCTCGGCCGCCAGCGGGCCGCCCAGCAACATCGGCACCTGGATGCCATAGGGCGGCACGGAGGTCATGACATCCGCCTCCACATAACGACCGCCCGCTGCCTCTATCACCTGCGCAGCCTGTTGTTTGGTGCCAGGGGATGCGGAGTTGAGGTCCAGAAACACCGTGCCGGGGCGCAGGTGGGGTGCGGCTGCCTGGGCCACGGCCAGGGTGTTGGAAGCGGTGACAGCGGAAAGAATGAAGTCGCTGTGTGCACACAGCGCGGCCATGGAGGGCTGGGCCTGTACACCCGCTGCGATGGCCTGGGCTGCGGCGCCCGTGGCCGGGTCGGCAAACTTCAGGTCCCATGCGGCGCAGGACTGGAAGTGCCCACGCAAGCCGGCGCTAAAGATGCGTCCGACCTCGCCATAACCCACCAACCCCAGATGTTGCAGTGGCAAGGCCATGGCGCGGATCCTTAGAGTTTGGGCACACCGGCCTTGGCAATCACCTCGGCCCAGCGTTTGGTCTCAGTAGCCAGCAGCTCGGCCAGCTTCTCGGGGGTGGAGCCACGCGCTTCCACGTTGAGCTCATAAAGCTTCTTTTTCACGTCGGGGTGGTTGAGCGCGGCCAACACTTCCTTGTTCAGGCGGGCGATCACGTCTTTGGGTGTCTTGGCCGGGGCAGCGAGTGCATTCCACGACGACACATCAAAGTCCTTCACACCGCTTTGCATGAGCGTGGGAACGTCCGGGATCTGGCTGGCGCGTGTGTCGCTCAACACGGCCAGTGGGCGCACGGCTTTGGAGCTCACCTGGCCCATCATGGGGCCCAGAATTTCCACCGCCACATCGATCTGGCCACCGCGCAGGGCGGTGGTGACGGCGGGTGTGCCGTTGAAAGGCACGATGAGGAAGTCCACACCCGCACGGGTCTTAAGCAGTTCGGCCGCCAGGTTTTGCGTGCTGCCGATGTTGACCGTGCCCACATTGAGCTTGCCGGGGTTGGCCTTGGCATAGGCCAGCAGGTCGGCCATGGTTTTGTAGGGCGCGTTGGGCGAGGCCAGCACAGCCAGATCAAAGTAGCCCATGGTGGAGACGGGGGTAAAGTCGCGCTGCGCATCAAACGGCAGGCTCTTGAACAGGCTGGCGCTCACCGCCGTGCCGTTGGACATGAGCAGCAGCGTGTGGCCATCGGGCTCGGCCTTGGCCACGGCTTCGCCTGCGCCCACACCACCGGCGCCCGGTTTGTTGTCAATCACCACGGGCTGGCCCAGGGACTCAGACAACTTTTGCGCCACCGTGCGCGCGGTCAGGTCGGCCACGCCGCCCGCCCCAAAGGGCACGACGATGCGAATGGGCTTGGACGGGAAGGTGTCCGCCCAGGCGGGCAACGCGACCACGGTGCTGGCCAACAAGGCCAGGCCCAGAGAAACAGTGCGACGGTTCAGGTTTTTCATGTCAAATTGGCCTCTAGCCCTTATGGAATATGCGCAAAAAGCTACTAAATTAATAGCAAAATGGTACGGACACTAGCGTGCCACACCCAACAATTTGTCCAGCAGCTCGGGCTGCTCGCGCAGGCTTTGCGCCGTGCCGCTGTGCACCACGGTGCCACGGTCCAGCACGGCAGCGGTGTCGCTGATGGCCAGGATGGCTTGCGGGTGCTGCTCCACGATGATGGCCGAGAGGCCCTCTTCGCGGGTGATGCGGCGAATCGCCTTGAGCAGCTCTTGCACGATGATGGGCGCCAGGCCTTCGCAGGGCTCGTCCAGCAGCAAGATGGTGGGGTTGAGCACCAGCGCACGGCCCACCGCCAGCATTTGTTGCTCGCCACCGGACAGCTGCGTCCCCAGGTTGGTCTTGCGCTCCGCCAAGCGGGGGAACAGCTCGTACACGCGCTCGGGCGTCCACATGGCGGCCTTACGCCCGGCACGCGCTGGGCGCGCCACGGCGGTCAGGTTCTCGTCCACCGTGAGCGACTTGAAGATGTTGCGTTCCTGCGGCACCCAACCAATGCCAGCCGCTGCGCGCTCATGCTGGGGCAGCTTGTGCAATGTGGCACCACCCAGCGCAATCGTTCCACCATGCTGGCGCGTGGCACCGGCCAGGGTGTTCATGAAGGTGGTCTTGCCCGTACCGTTGCGCCCCAGCAGCGCCAGGGTTTCACCTTCGTTGATGCTGACGGACACGCCGTGCAGCACCACCGCCTCGCCGTAGCCGGCAGACAGGTTCTCAACCTTAAGCAGCTCAGCCATGTGCAGCTCCTTCCAGTTCACCTTCGGCGTGGCCCAGATAGACCGCCTTGACCTGCGGGTCGTTGGCAATCTGCTCGGGGTCGCCTTCGGTCAGCACCGTGCCGTTGACCAGCACCGTCATGCGTTTGGCAAAGCTAAATACCAGATCCATGTCATGTTCAATCAAAAGGATGGACACATCGGCCGGCAGGGCCGCCACGGTTTGCAGCAGCTCTTCGCGTTCACCCGCGGGCACGCCGGCCACCGGCTCGTCCAGCAGCAACACACGCGGCTCGCAGGCCAGCGCAATGGCAATCTCCAGCAGGCGGCGCTTGCCATAGGCCAGGTAGCGGGTTTCTTGCGCCATCACCTCAGTCAGGTGGAACTGCTCCAGCAGCTGTTCGCAGCGCTCGATCACGCGGCGGTTGCTGCCCAGCGCCTGCCACCACTTGCCACCCAGCCCGGTGTGCTGGCTGACCACCATGGCCAACGTCTCCAGCGGGGTCAGGGTGTCAAACAGCTGGTTGATCTGGAAGGTGCGCACCATGCCGCGGCGCACGCGCTGGTGCGGCGCCAGATCGGTGATGTCCTGGCCTTCCAGGATGATCTTGCCTTCGGTGGGTTGCAGCACGCCGGTCAGCAGGTTGATCAGTGTGGTCTTGCCGGCGCCGTTGGGGCCGATGAGTGCGTGGCGTGCGCCCTTGTGCAGGTCCAGCGTGACGTTGTTGGTGGCTGTGATGCCGCCAAACTTCATCACCAGGCCCTGGGCACTGAGGACGGTTTGCACTGCGTTGTTCGTTGTGGGGCCGCTCATGCCGCACCTCCGGTCTTGTTCTTCTTGGCACCAAACCAGGTCCAGGGACGCACCAGGCGCTCGCGGCCGACCAGCACCAGCACCACCAGGAACAGGCCGATCCAGAAGGTCCAGTACTGCGGGGTGATGTTGGAGATGAAGTCCTGCATGAGCTTGAAGATCAAGGCCCCGGCAACCCCTCCATACAACCAGCCCACACCACCAATCACCAGCACCAGCATCACGTCGGCTGAGCGGTGGAACTCAAATACATCGAGAGAGGCAAAACCCGAGGTCTGGGCCAGCAAGGCACCTGCCGCGCCCGCCGCACCCGCGGCCACGGTGTAGGCCACCGCCAGGCGGCTGGCCACCGGAATGCCAATGGCCATGGCACGCAAGCGGTTGTCACGGATAGCCTTGAGCGTGGCGCCAAAGGGCGAGCCCACAAAGCGGCGCGCCAGCACAAACACCACCAGCAAGATGCACAGCGAGTACCAGGCGGCCACTTGCCCATACAAGTCAAACTCAAACCGGCCGAGCACGGGGCCCATCATCACACCCTGCAGGCCATCGGCACCACCGGTCAGCCAGTCGAGCTTGTTCGCCAGTTCCATGAGGATGAGCCCGACACCCAGCGTCACCATGAGGCGGGTCAGGTCGGTGCCGCGCTGGATGGTGACGCTACAGATGGCGCCCAGCACGGTGGCGGTGCCAATGCCCACCGCCATGCCCACCAGCGGGTCGGGCATGACGTGCTTGGCAAACAGGGCCGCCGAGTAGGCGCCCATGCCAAAGAAGGCTGCGTGGCCCAGCGAGACGATGCCGGTGTAGCCCAGGATGATGTCCAGCGAGAGCGCAAACAGCGCAACGATGGCGATCTCGTTGATGATGAGGGCGTGGCTGGACAGGGCCCAGGGCGAGGCCAGTGCCGCGGCCCACAGCACGACCTCCCACCAGCGCCAGCGGCGCGAGGCGAGCAGGATGTTGGGTTTGGCGGTATCGGTATTCATGGTGTTCGCGCTCATGCCTTGCCCCCTTTGCGCACAAACAGGCCTTGTGGGCGCCATACCAGAATCACAATCATCAGGCTGTAGACGATGAAGGCGCCCAGCTTGGGGATGTAGTACTTGCCGGCCACGTCGGCAATGCCCAGCAGCAGTGCAGCCAGCAAGGGGCCGGTGATGCTGGAGGTGCCGCCTACGGCGACCACGATCAAAAAGTAAATCATGAACTTGAGGGGAAAAGTGGGGTCCATGCCCAGTACGTCGGCCCCCAGTGCGCCGCCCAGGCCGGCCAGGCCGGAGCCCACGGCGAAGGTGGAGAGGAACACGGCGTTGACGTTAATGCCCAGACCGGCGGCGACACGCTGGTCATCCACCGAGGCACGCAGGCGGCTGCCGAAGCGGGTCTTGGTGAGGATGTATTGCAGGGCTACGGTGAGTGCCGCACACACGGCGATGATGAACAGGCGGTAGTGGCCCATGCCCAGCATCCAGGCACCATCACCGAGTTCGGTGCGGCCCTTGAGCCATTCGGGCAGTTGCACGATTTGCTGGGTGGAGCCGACAAAGTAGTCCACGCTGGCCACGGCCATGAAGGTCAGGCCAATGGAGAACAGCACCTGGTCCAGGTGGGGCTTGTGGTACAGCGGGCGGTAGAGCGTGCGCTCCAGCACACCACCCAGAAGGCCTGCGCCTATAAAGGCTGCCGGCAGGCACCAGAGAAATGGGACACCCAGGCGCTGCATCAGCAGCACCGTGATGTAGCCGCCCACCATGGCAAAGGCGCCGTGCGCGAGGTTGATGAAGTTCATCAGCCCCATCGTCACCGCCAAGCCCACGGCCAGGATGAACAGCAGCATGCCGTAGGCAATGCCGTCAAAGAGTATGGTCAACATAGTTTGCCAATCACAGGTAATTTCAGGCCCGGGCCGCTATTTTGGGCAACAAAAAAGCGAGGGACGGGCCATCGCTTTTTTGCCTGCCTGGTTGCTACCGCCAGGGTCTGCGGTCAAGTTCCGGGTTAGCGGTTCTTGCCGGGGTCTTTCACGTCCTTGATCACATCGAATTCGATGTTGTAGAGCTGGCCGTCTTTCTTCTCGACCTTGCGCAGGTAGATGTTCTGCACGATGTCGCGGGTTTGTGCGTCGATGAAGATGGGGCCGCGTGGGCTCTCGAAGATCTGACCCTTCATGGCGGCCAACAGTGCATCACCGCCACCTGCGCCCTTGGTGGCACGCAAGGCTTCGTAGATGACGCGCATGCCGTCATAACCACCCACGGCCATGAAGTTGGGGCGCAGGTTGTTGTTGGCTTTCTTGAAAGCCTCCACAAACTTCTTGTTCAGTGCCGAAGGGTGGGCCGCCGAGTAATGGTGTGAAGTGACCACACCCAGGGCACCGTCGCCCATGTCGTTCAACTGGTCGTCATCGGTGATGTCCCCAGGGCCAATGAGCTTGATCCCGGCCTTGTCCATGCCGCGTTCCAGAAACTGCTTCATCACCGCAGCACCAGCGCCGGAGGGCACAAACACAAACAGTGCGTCGGGCTTGAGGTCGCGCACCTTTTGCAGGAAAGGGGCGAAGTCGGGGTTGCGCATGGGCACGCGCAGCGATTCCACAATCGTGCCACCGTTGAAGGTCATGCGGTCCTTGAAGAAACGCTCGGCATCGATACCGGGACCGTAGTCGGACACCAGGGTGACGACTTTTTTGATGCCGTTTTTGGGTGCCCAATCGGCAATGGCCACGGCGGCTTGTGGCAGCGTGAAGCTGGTGCGCACGATGTAGGGTGAGGCCTCGGTAATGCTGGAGGTAGCCGCCGCCATCACGACCAGAGGCGTCTTGGATTGGGTGGCGATGCTGGCAGTGGCCAGGGCCGAAGGCGTGATACCCATGCCGGCCAGTACATTGACCTTGTCGTTGACCACCAGCTCTTGCGCCATGCGTTTGGTCACGTCAGGAATGCTAGTGTCGTCCTTGATGATGAGCTGGATCTTCTTGCCGGCCACGGTGTCGCCGTTTTGCGCCATGTAGAGCTTGGCGGCGGCTTCAATCTGGCGACCAGTCGTGGCCTGCTGGCCGGTCATGGGCAAGACCAGGCCGATCTTGAAGACATTGTCTTGTGCCAGCACGGCAGTGCCTGCCAGCGCCAAAGTGGCCAACGCGGTGGCACGCAAAAAGTGACGTTTGTTCATGTGTTGTCTCCTGGATGGTTTTGTCATTTCACACTGGCGCCAATATCGCGCTTAACCAGCACTTGTGCAATCGCGATTCCGCTCTCTTTGATATAGCATTTTGCAATATCCGGTATAAAAAACCCCACGTTTTTGATTTTTTCGAGAGTGTGAGGCCTCAGAGGCGCTAGGCAATCTGCAGAGCGGCCAGTTGCCGACGCAGATCGGCATTCTCGGCCTCCAACACCGTGACGCGCTGCTGCAAAGCCAAGACAACGGAGTCGGCCATACCCGCACCATCGGGGCTGTCCTGCGATGCCTGCTCTTCGCGTGCTGTGCGCCGCGCTTCACGCACCCGTTTGGCGGCTTGTTTGAGCTGGTCCTTGCCTGCAGTGGCAGCCGCTACCTGCTCTTCAGCTGGCAGTGTGGCCACCGCAGCGGCCGCATTGATGGAGATGGTGCCAGCCTTCACCGCGGCCACCACCTCAGGTGCTGCCTGCTTCTGGATTTTTTCGATCATCACCACCTGGCTGCTGCTCAGGCGAGCGGCCTTCGCAATGTCCTCGCGGCTTTTCATCGCACCGGGCGCCGCTGCAACTGCAGTTGCAGCACCCGCATCTTCCGGGCTCGTATCCGGCTTGGCCTCTGCCACGCTAGCGGTGGATTGCACCTGGCGCTCCGCCAGAATTTCACGCTTGCGCAGTGCCAGCACCCCACGCTGAAAATCCGAGACGCTGCGCCGCCCCAGATGCTGATCAATCATCCAGAGGTGCACATCTTCCAGCGAATGGAAAAGTGTGCTTTGCAAGGTCTGAAAGGGCAGACCATGTTTTTGGCAGATGCCGTAACGGTTGTGTCCGTCCACCAGTACATCGCCCCACAACACCAGGGCATCACGGCAGCCTTCGGTCAGGATGCTGCGCTCCAGCGAAGCGTACTCCTCAGGCGTCAGGGGGTCGATATAGGCTTTGAGTGCTTCGTTGACAACAATGTCCATGGAGAGTGTGGTGGTAGCCAAAGGGACTGGATTGTAGAGACGCCCATGCCAGGCACTGCATCACGTCCATGGGATCGGGCTAGGTCAATGCATGCATCAACTTTTTATTTGCCACGACGCCAAAAGCGCCCCCAACTCGGGCTAAAATTTGCCGCTCAGATTCGCGGGAATAGCTCAGTTGGTAGAGCGCAACCTTGCCAAGGTTGAGGTCGAGAGTTCGAGACTCTTTTCCCGCTCCAAATTTTCTGGTTTATGGCGCGCCAATACGCCATACCAAGTGCTAGACGGCTCGGAGCTTTCCGATTTTCCGTACTCAGCACTTCATGTGCAAACAACTCCCAAGCCTTCTAAAATTTTGCGCCGCTCACCCCTATTGGGGAAGCAAATGGCGCTCTGCCAGCGTTTTCCCAATCGAGTCGGCGAGCTCATGCGGCTCAAACTTTGCCACGTAGGCATCCGCGCCTACGCTGCTAGCATGCCCCTCACTCGCGGTACCAGTCAATGAGGAATACACGATCACGGGGATACCCGCAAAGCGCGAATCCTGCTTGATGTTACGTGTCAGCGTGAACCCATCCATCTCGGGCATTTCCAGGTCGGTCAACACCAGGGCAACCTTGTCCCGGGCATGCTTACCCTGGGCAACAGCTTCACCATGCAGGCTGGCCAATCGGTCCCAAACCTCGCGCCCGTTTTTCAATGCAACGAACTGCACGCCCATGGCCTTCAGACTCTCCTCCACCAGCATGCGTGCCACCGCAGAGTCCTCCGCGACGAGCACCACCGAGCCCTCAGGCAAACGCAATTTGGCAAGGCTGGAGTTTTTCTCTGCGTTGTTGTGAGCGCCTGGAAACACATCGCGCAGGATCTGCTCGACATCCAACACCTGAGCCAATCGGGAATCCGGTGCGTCACCATCGATACGTGCTACACCAGACAACAACACCGAGCTGCTACTGTCCGCCGCCAACAAGTGCTTCCATTCCAGTTGCACAATTTCGACGACTTCATCCACGAGAAACGCCTGAGTGGTACGTGCAAACTCGGTCACAAGCACAATCTTGGAGTCAGTTTGCGGGACACAGCCAGCGAGGCCCGGGAGGTCAATTACCGGGATTAGCTGGCCACGCACGTTGGCGAGCCCCAAAGCGTGAGGTGGCGCATTCACAATGGACGTGATGTGAGGTGCCACCACGATTTCACGCACTTTGAATACGTTAATCCCGAACAATTCGCGTTGCTTGGAGTCCCGAGCCTCCCCCAGACGGAATAGCAACAACTCCAAACGACCACTGGCACTCTGGCCAGCTGCTTGCGAACCCTTGTCGATAGTGGAAGGAGTTTTCATGGCAGTTCCTGCGTCAATAAACGGAAGAGACCCACCCGCCAGCATGCGCGCTTGGGGGGACACGATGCAAACATTATTGCGCGTAGCGCACAACAATGCGACGAGGATTTGCAATGCAATTGCTAAGCAGAAAACAAAAAAGGCTCACCGAGGTGAGCCTTTGCTGCCGTGGAATCCCACGTGTCTATTGGTTGCGGAGGCTAGATTTGAACTAACGACCTTTGGGTTATGAGCCCAACGAGCTACCAGGCTGCTCCACTCCGCGTCAAGACTTAGATTATAACCTATTCTACCCTCGTTACTTCAGAAGTTTCAGAAACTTCTTCTGCACGATCCACCAGTTCGACCAACGCCATAGGCGCATTGTCGCCAACGCGGAAACCCATCTTCAAGATACGGGTATAGCCGCCTGGACGGGCTTTGAAACGTGGGCCCAACACGTCGAACAGCTTGGTCACGCTGTCGCGGTCACGCAGACGGTCAAATGCCAGACGGCGATTGGCTACAGTGGCTTCTTTAGCCAAAGTGATCATGGGCTCCACAACGCGACGCAATTCCTTGGCCTTGGGGACCGTGGTCTTGATGACTTCGTGTTCGATCAACGAATTCATCATGTTGCGCAGCATTGCCAAGCGGTGTGAGCTTGTGCGGTTGAGTTTACGTAGTCCGTGTCCGTGACGCATGATAATTTTCCTTCAGTTTTTAGACAGGCAGCCGGATCAGGTACTGCCCGTGGCACGGAACCCCTGTGGGGTTCAATTCAATTAACGTTTTTCCAGGGAAGCGGGAGGCCAGCTTTCCAGCTTCATTCCCAGTGTCAGACCGCGAGAGGCCAACACTTCCTTGATTTCATTGAGCGACTTGCGACCCAGGTTAGGTGTCTTCAGCAGCTCATTCTCGGTGCGCTGAATCAGGTCACCGATGTAATAGATGTTTTCTGCTTTCAGGCAGTTGGCAGAACGCACGGTCAACTCCAGCTCGTCAACAGGACGCAATAGGATAGGATCGAACTGCGTATTGCCACGTGGTGCGGGGGAGTCGAATGCGGCCAGCTCGCTGCCTTCCAACTGCGCAAACACTGCCAGCTGCTCAACCAAAATCTTGGCCGATGCACGTACGGCGTCTTCTGCAGACACTGCACCGTTGGTTTCGATTTCGACGACCAGCTTGTCCAAATCGGTACGTTGCTCAACGCGAGCGCTTTCCACGGTGTAGCTGACGCGCTTCACGGGAGAGAACGATGCATCCAGAACAATGCGGCCGATCGATTTGTTCGGCTCATCGGCGTAACGGCGCATGCTACCGGGTACATAACCACGGCCTTTTTCAACCTTGATCTGCATGTCCAGCTTGCCGCCGTGCGACAGCGTAGCGATCACATGCTCAGGATTGATGATTTCAACATCATGCGGCGTCTGGATATCCGCGGCGGTCACCACGCCTTCAGAATCCTTGCGCAGGCTCAGAGTCACTTCTTCACGGTTGTGGAGCTTGAACACCACACCCTTGAGGTTTAGAAGAATGTTAACCACATCTTCTTGCACGCCATCAATCGAAGAGTATTCATGCAGTACACCTGCGATGGTCACTTCGGTTGCTGCAAATCCAGGCATAGAGGACAACAGCACGCGACGCAGCGCATTGCCCAGAGTATGACCGTAACCACGTTCAAACGGCTCCAGAGCAACTTTGGCGCGATTGATACCGGTCTGTTCAACGCTAATGGACTTGGGCTTCAGCAAACTATTTTGCATTCAAACTTCCTCTCAATACCCCCGACTCGTTACGTCAGTAAGGCTGGTGAAGCACCTACATCGCGGTGCCCGCGACGTAGGAACGATTTCAACGACTCAGATGCTATTAGCGTGAATACAGTTCGACGATCAACGATTCGTTGATGTCTGCGCCGAATTGGTCACGGTCGGGAACCGACTTGAATGTACCTTCTGCTTTGTCAAGGCTGACTTCAACCCAAGCAGGCATACCCACTTGTTGAGCTAACTGCAGTGCTTCAACAATACGATTCTGCTTCTTGGACTTGTCACGGACAGCGATCACATCACCGGCCTTGACCATGTAAGAAGGAATGTTGACGGGCTGACCATTCACGGTCATCGCCTTATGGGACACCAACTGACGCGCTTCAGCGCGAGTCGAGCCAAATCCCATGCGATACACCACGTTGTCCAAGCGGGACTCCAGCAAAGACATCAAGTTTGCACCTGTGTTGCCCTTGCGGCGATCAGCCTCGGCAAAGTAACGGCGGAACTGGCGCTCCAACACACCGTACATGCGCTTGACCTTCTGCTTTTCACGCAGTTGCAAACCGTAGTCAGAGGTACGTGCACCAGAAGTGCGGCCATGCTGACCTGGCTTGGAGTCGAACTTTGCCTTGTCGCCGATGGAACGACGTGCGCTCTTCAGGAACAGGTCGGTGCCTTCACGGCGAGAGAGTTTGGCCTTGGGGCCGAGATAGCGTGCCACTTGAACTTCCTTTTATGTCATCTGCCGCACAGAAATGCGGGAGCCGTCAACGGAAGTTGACGGCGGTGGGCTTGTTGATAAATTAAATGCGGCGGCGCTTTTGAGGGCGGCAACCGTTGTGCGGCACAGGTGTCACATCAGCAATCATGTTGATGCGGATACCCAACGCAGCCAAGGCACGAACCGAAGACTCACGACCAGGGCCTGGGCCCTTGATTTCGACGTCCAAGTTCTTGATACCTTGCTCAAGCGCAGCACGACCAGCCACTTCGGAAGCTACCTGGGCAGCAAACGGTGTGGACTTGCGAGAGCCCTTGAAACCTTGACCACCCGACGAAGCCCAAGACAGTGCATTGCCCTGGCGATCGGTGATGGTAATGATGGTGTTGTTGAACGACGCGTGCACGTGGGCGATACCGTCCGCAACGTTCTTGCGAACTTTCTTGCGAACGCGCTGTGCAGCGCTGTTGGAGGGAGCTTTTGCCATGTTGGTTTATCCCAATTATTTCTTCAAGGACGCAGCAGCCTTACGCGGGCCTTTGCGAGTACGTGCGTTCGTGCGGGTACGCTGACCACGCATGGGCAAGCCACGACGGTGGCGGAAGCCGCGGTAGCAACCGATGTCCATCAAACGCTTGATGTTCATGGTTGTCTCACGACGCAAATCACCCTCAATTGTAAACTGAGCGATTTGGTCGCGAATTTTCTCCAAGTCACCATCAGTCAAATCTTTGACTTTTTTGGAGTAAGCAATGCCGCAAGCTTCGCAAATTTTGCGAGCGCGAGTGCGACCGATACCAAAAATAGCTGTCAAGCCAATTTCAGAATGCTGATGCGGCGGAATGTTGATGCCAGCGATACGTGCCATTTTCGTCCTCTAAAACTCTTGCAATTAACCCTGACGCTGCTTGTGACGTGGATCTGTACAGATCACACGCACAACGCCCTTGCGTCGGATAATTTTGCAGTTACGGCAAATTTTCTTGACCGAAGCCGAAACTTTCATTTTCTTCTCCTAAAACTTTTCGCTCCGTTCCGACTTTGATTCGCGCGGAACATGCGCTCTAACTTGCTATCAAAACGAAACTCGATCTGTTAAACCAGTCGTGCCCATCTTTACGGTGACTTACTTTTATCAAGAAGCCTTGAAATTCGCCTTCTTGAGCAGCGATTCATACTGCTGCGACATCATGTAATTCTGGACCTGCGCCATAAAATCCATGGTGACAACAACAATAATCAGCAATGAAGTACCACCGAAATAGAATGGAACGTTGTACTTCAGTATCAAAAATTCAGGCAGCAAACACACGAAGGTGATGTAGATCGCCCCGGCCAGTGTCAAGCGCAGCAGAATTTTGTCAATGTATCGCGCAGTTTGATCACCAGGACGAATACCAGGAATAAACGCACCGCTCTTCTTCAGGTTGTCAGCTGTTTCGCGGCTGTTGAAAACCAATGCCGTATAGAAAAAGCAGAAAAACACAATCGCAGCGGCGTACAACATTACGTACACGGGCTGACCTGGGCTCAACGTGCTGGAGATGTCTTTCAACCAACGCATCGAGTCTCCGGAACTGAACCAGTTTGCGATAGTCGCTGGCAACAGAATGATCGAGGAAGCAAAGATTGGCGGAATCACACCTGCCATGTTGAGCTTCAAAGGCAGGTGAGACGATTGACCACCATAGACTTTGTTACCCACCTGGCGACGCGCATAGTTCACCAGAATCTTGCGCTGCCCACGCTCAACAAACACCACGAAGAACGTAACCAACACCACCAGGGCAACGATCAGTAACGCCACAATGATGCTCATGGCCCCTGTCCGAACCAACTCCAACAAACCACCCACAGCGCTAGGAAGACCTGCAGCGATACCACCAAAAATCAGTATCGAAATGCCATTGCCCAAACCGCGCTCGGTGATTTGCTCACCCAACCACATCAGGAACATGGTGCCCGCTGTCAGCGTAACGACCGTTGTCATTCGGAAGCCAAAACCGGGGGCAATCACTAGTCCGGCAGATGCTTCTAACGCCATGGCGATGCCCAGAGACTGGAACAAAGCCAAACCTAGAGTGCCATACCGTGTGTACTGCGTGATCTTGCGGCGCCCAGCTTCACCTTCTTTTTTCAACTGCTCAAACGCCGGCAAGACGTATGTCAACAGCTGCATCACGATGGATGCCGAGATATACGGCATGATCCCCAACGCGAAGATTGTGAAACGGGACAGCGCACCACCAGAAAACATATTGAAAAGATTCAATATGCCGCCCTGCTGGCCCTGAAACAGCTGTTGAAGCTGCAAAGGATCAATGCCAGGAACAGGAATGTGCGCCCCCAGGCGGTAAACCACCAGAGCGAGCAGCAAAAACACAAGCCGACGACGCAGGTCGCCGAACTTACCCGTTTTTGCTGTTTGAGCCGCGTTTGTTGCCACTTGCTAACTTTCGCCTAAGCAAACTTACGCAACGCTTCCGCCGGCTGCTTCAATGGCAGCCTTGGCACCAGCGGTCGCACCAATACCATTGAGTTTGACAGCCTTGGCAATCGCACCGGTATTGATGACCTTGACAACTTTGGCCAGCTGACCAACGAGGCCAGCTTGCTTCAGCGACAACAGGTCAACCTCAGCCAAGCCCAACGCTTCCAAAGCGGTCAGAGTAACTTCGGCATTAAATTGCAACAAGTGCGACTTGAAACCGCGCTTGGGCAAACGGCGATGCATGGGCATCTGACCACCCTCAAAGCCTACCTTGTGGTAACCACCAGAGCGGGATTTTTGACCTTTGTGACCACGACCGGCGGTTTTACCCAAGCCAGAACCGATACCACGGCCCACGCGACGCTTCGCGTGTTTTGCCCCGTCAGCGGGCTTGATGTTATTGAGTTCCATCATCAACCTTTAGAGCACTTTGACCAGGTAGCTGATCTTGTTGATCATTCCGCGCACAGCAGGTGTGTCTTGCAACTCACTGGTGCTGTTGAGTTTGCGCAGACCCAAACCGCGCACAGTTGCACGGTGGGATTCTTTGGTGCCAATCGGGCTACGCACCAATTGGATCTTCACAGTTTGTTGTGTTGTCATTTTGAATTCCTCGATTAGGCGAAGAGTTCTTCAACAGTCTTGCCGCGTTTGGCTGCAACTTCCGACGGTGTCGTAGACACAGACAGCGCATCCAAAGTGGCACGAACCATGTTGTAGGGATTGGAAGAACCATGGCTCTTGGCCACAATATCAGTTATACCAACCACTTCAAACACTGCGCGCATTGGACCACCAGCAATGATGCCGGTACCCTTGGGAGCCGGAGCCATCATGACGCTGGCTGCGCCGTGGTGACCCATCACCTTGTGGTGAATAGTGCCGTTTTTCAACGAAACCTTGAGCATGTTGCGACGGGCCTCTTCCATAGCCTTCTGCACTGCTGCAGGGACTTCTTTGGATTTGCCTTTGCCCATACCAATACGACCATCACCATCACCAACCACGGTCAAAGCAGCAAAACCGAGAATACGGCCGCCCTTCACCACTTTGGTAACGCGATTGATCGCGATCATCTTTTCGCGCAGACCGTCCTCAGGACCCTCGGCCTTACCTTGCATTTTTGCTTGAACTTTAGCCATCTTTATTTCCGATCTGCTTAGAACTGCAAGCCAGCTTCACGCGCGGCATCTGCCAGCGCCTTGACGCGGCCGTGGTAGGCGAAGCCGGAGCGATCAAACGCAACCTTCTCCACACCAGCTGCCTTGGCTTTTTCTGCCACGCGCTTGCCAATGATCTGGGCTGCGGCGACGTTGCCGCCCTTGCCGCTTGCACCCAGGGACTTGCGCACTTCCGCTTCTGCAGTAGATGCACTTGCCAGCACCTTGCCACCGTCGCCAGAGATAACGCTGGCGTAGATGTGCAAGTTGGTGCGTGTCACTGTCAAACGTGCTACGCCTTGCGTTGCAATGCGGATGCGGGTTTGACGGGCTCTGCGAAGACGCTGCTCTTTTTTGGTCAACATGTTGCAGCTCCTTATTTCTTCTTGGTTTCTTTGATCGTCACCTTCTCATCCGCATAACGGATGCCCTTGCCCTTGTAAGGCTCGGGAGGACGAATCGCACGAATCTCGGCTGCAATCTGGCCAACACGTTGGCGATCAGCACCCTTGATCAAGATTTCGGTCGGTGTGGGGGTAGCCACAGTAATACCAGCGGGCATGTCCAGGTTGACAGGATGGGAGTAACCCACAGCCAAATTCAACTTGTTGCCAGACGCTTGCGCCTTGTAACCCACACCAATCAGGGTCAGCTTGCGCTCGAATCCCTTGGTCACACCAACCACCATGTTGTTGACCAGCTGGCGGAAAGTGCCAGTCATTGCGTCAGCTTCACGGGATTCGTTGGCGGGCTGGAAGCTCAGCTTGCCAGCATCATTAGCGATATTCACCAGGCTGTTTTGAGCCAACTGCAGAGAGCCGCCAGTACCCTTCACGCTGATTTGATCAGCCTTGATGGACACCTCGACACCCGCAGGGATGGTGACAGGAAGTTTGCCTACACGGGACATTGTTTCTTACTCCTCAATGTAGTGTTAAGCGACGTAGCACAGCACTTCGCCACCGACACCGGAGGCACGCGCTTTGCGATCAGTCATAACACCCTTGGGGGTGGTCACGATGGCAACGCCCAGTCCATTTTGGACTTGGGGAATTGCTTCGCTGCCACGGTACACGCGCAGGCCAGGGCGGCTCACACGCTCAATACGCTCGATCACAGGGCGACCGGCGTAATACTTCAGGGCGATTTCGAGTTCAGCCTTTCCACCTTCGGTAGAAACTTTGAAACCGTCAATGTAGCCTTCGTCTTTCAACACTTGGGCAATGGCAATCTTCACTTTGGAAGAAGGCACCGAGACAGTTGTCTTGGCAACCATTTGCGCATTGCGAATGCGTGTCAACAGATCGGCGATGGGATCACTCATACTCATGTTCGGTTCTCCTATCGCTTACCAGCTGGCCTTGACGATGCCGGGGATTTCACCAGCAAAGGCCATTTCACGAATCTTTGCACGTGCCAGACCGAAGTGCTGGAACGTTCCACGGGGACGACCCGTAATGGAGCAGCGGTTACGCTGGCGTGTGGGGTTTGCGTTGCGGGGCAACTTTTGCAGACCCAAACGGGCTGCTGCGCGCTCTTCGTCAGAACGCTTTGCGTCACCTGCGATTGCCTTGAATTCCGCGTATTTTTTCGCGTACTTGGCAGCCAACTGATCACGCTTCAGCTCGCGCTGGATTAAAGCCATTTTAGCCACAGGTGACCTCAATTCTTGAACGGAAAACGGAAACCAGCGAGGAGAGCCTTGCACTCTTCGTCAGTCTTAGCCGTTGTGGTGATGCTGATATTGAGACCGCGCAAGGCATCAACCTTGTCATACTCAATTTCAGGGAAAATGATCTGCTCTTTCACGCCGATGTTGTAGTTGCCACGACCATCGAACGCACGACCAGAAATACCACGGAAGTCACGAACGCGAGGCAAAGCCACGGTCACGAAACGATCCAAAAATTCGTACATTTGAACGCCACGCAGGGTAACCATGCAGCCAATAGCTTGGTTTTCGCGGATCTTGAAACCAGCGATAGCTTTTTTGGACTTGGTCACCACAGGCTTCTGGCCTGCAATTTTGGTCAGGTCGCTCACGGCGTTATCCATAACCTTCTTGTCGGCAACCGCTTCGCTCACACCCATGTTCAGGGTGATTTTGGTCAAACGGGGCACTTGCATGGGCGAGGTGTAACCAAACTTGGTTGTCAGCTCAGCTGCCACTTTTTCGCGGTAGTGTTGTTGGAGACGTGCCATGCTTATGCCACCTTGATTTCTTCGCCGCTGGACTTGTAAACGCGAACGCGTTTGCCGTCAGCGAGCACCTTGATACCAACACGGTCAGCCTTGCCAGTCGCGGCATTGAAAATTGCCACGTTGGATTGGTGAATAGGCATGGTCTTTTCAACGATGCCGCCGGTTGTGCCCTTCATGGGATTTGGCTTGGTGTGCTTTTTCACCAAGTTGATACCATCGACAACCACGTGAGAGTCGTCTTTGCGCAGGGAGATCACTCCGCGCTTACCCTTATCGCGACCTGCGATAACGATGACTTCGTCGCCTTTGCGAATCTTGTTCATGGCGGGTCCTTACAAAACTTCAGGAGCCAAGGACACGATCTTCATGAACTTTTCAGTGCGCAGTTCGCGAGTCACTGGTCCAAAGATGCGGGTGCCAATAGGCTCCAACTTGGCGTTGAGCAACACTGCTGCGTTGCCGTCGAATTTCACCAAAGAACCGTCGCCACGGCGGATGCCCTTGGCAGTACGAACCACCACAGCACTGTAAACCTCGCCTTTTTTGACGCGGCCACGGGGAGCGGCTTCTTTGATGCTAACTTTGATGATGTCGCCAACACTTGCATAGCGACGCTTAGAACCACCCAGCACCTTGATGCACAGGACGGACTTAGCGCCGGTGTTGTCGGCAACTTCCAATCGAGATTCAGTTTGGATCATTTCAATATTCCCAACTTGCACCAGAAGATCGCATTTGCCACTGCGGCACACACTATCAACCAGTCAGTCTTGGGCCCGCTGTCTGCAACACGAACCACTCGCGCTACATCCATTTGGGCAGAACCTTCATACTTTTTCAAGCGAAGCCCACGATTGTGCACCCGCTTATCCGCTTCGTCAACACCTTTTTACTCAGGCAAGCAAATATTGTTGTCCAAGTGCCGTGAATTCTTCGACTTTAGGGGGTAAACCGGTCTCTTCCACAAGAATTTCACCCACGCGCTGCGCCAAAGTCAGGGCCAGAGCAGCATCGAGGAACAAAAGGCGGGACCTGCGGGCCAGTACATCCTCAACCGTCACCGCATACTCATAGCGAGCTGCGAAACGCACCATCCCCTCGGTCAACCCCGGTGCGAGTGCAACGTCGGCACCCGGCATCTGGGCCACGACATCCTGCTCATCTCCGTAACTGGGCAAACCAGGAGGCAGACAGATGGACTGCACGGCCGCACCGCCATGCATCGCTCCCACCAACTTCAAATTCACCGTAGCGCCCGGCTGGCGCAGAGGCAGCAGCTGCTTATCTGCACATTTCTCCAGCACATCCTCTGCCATGGCCCGGTAGGTCGTCCACTTGCCACCCGTCACCGTGACCAACCCGCTGCGACTCACCAACACCGTATGCTCGCGGCTGATCCCTTTGGTGCTATTGCCGTCGTCCTCCTGCGGCTTAACCAGGGGTCGCAGCCCCACCCAAATACTTTTGACGTCTGCACGCGTGGGGGCCCGGCGCAGGTAGCGCGCCGATTCGGTCAGGATGAACTCAATCTCTTCCTCAAAGGCCAACGGCTCTCGCGCCAAATCATGTCGCGGCGTGTCCGTGGTGCCCAGGATGACCTTGCCCAACCATGGCACCGCGAACAACACCCGCCCATCGGCGGTTTTAGGCACCATGAGCGCAGTGTCGCCCCCTAGAAATTCACGGTCCACCACGATATGAACACCCTGGCTAGGCGCCACCATGGGCTTGGTGGGCTTACGTCCGTCTCCGGCGTTGGCATCCCCATCTTTTTGCCGCAGCTCATCGACCCACACCCCCGTGGCATTGACCACGCAGTGCGCTTGCACCGGGTATTGCCGGCCCGTCACGGTGTCTTCGCACAAGACACCCTGTACTTTGCCATCTATATACAGAAGATCTGCCGCCCGACAGTAGTTCACCAGCAGCGCCCCCTTGGTGGCTGCCGTACGTGCCAGAGCCAAGGCCAGGCGGGCGTCATTGAACTGTCCGTCCCAGTACTTCACCCCACCCTTGAGCCCCTGGGCTCGGGCGGTAGGCAGTAATTTGAGCGTGGCATCGCGCCCCAGAAACTGGGTCTTGCCCAGACCGGCTTTGCCCGCCAGAGCGTCATACGCCACGAGCCCTGCCCCGTAAAACGGGGTTTCCCACCACTGGTAAGAAGGCATCACGAACGGCAGCGGTTGCGCCAGGTGCGGGGCGTTGTTCAGCAGCGTGGTGCGCTCATGCAGCGCTTCGCGCACCAGGGAGATATTGCCTTGGGCCAGGTAACGCACGCCACCATGAACAAGCTTGGTGGCTCGCGAGGAAGTGCCCTTGGCAAAGTCATGCGAATCCACCAACACCACACGGAACCCGCGCGCCGCAGCATCCAGCGCAACGCCCAAGCCGGTAGCGCCACCGCCCACGATGGCGATGTCGTAGATGCGGTCTTCGCCCAAACGGGCGATCAGCGCCTCTCGGCGGGTGGGCATGGGGGCAGTGACTGGAGGCATGGAAAAGGCGAAGTAAAGAGGTGGTCGATGCTATTCTTTTTTGTTCGTTTTGTCACTTTTCAACGCGATTTCATTCGTTTATAGTTCGCTGCCTCCGCTTACATCCTCTGCCCATGACCCCCAATCCTCGCCAACTGACCTTGCTGTCCCTCGTTCAGGCACAAGGCAGCCTGTCGGTGGAGCAATTGGCGGAGCGATTGCAGGTGACGCTGCAAACCGTGCGGCGCGATGTCCAAAAACTGGCGGATGAGGGCTTGCTGGCACGCTTTCACGGAGGCGTGCGCGTACCCAACTCCACCGTGGAAAACATCGACCACTTGCAACGCGAAACCCTGCATGCGGCCGGCAAACGGCGCATTGCGCGGGCTATTGCCATGGCGATCCCCAATGACTGCTCATTGATCCTGAACATAGGTACCACCACTGAAGCTGTAGCCCGCGCCCTGGGCGAGCACAGCGGGCTGCGCGTGATTACCAACAACCTGAACATCGCCCGCATCCTGAGCGTCAATCCCAAGACCGAAGTCATCGTGACAGGCGGCGTCGTCCGCGGTCGGGACCAGGGCATCGTGGGCGAAGCGGCGGTGGATTTCATCCGCCAATTCAAGGTGGACCTGGCTGTCATCGGCATTTCCGGCATCGAGGCCGACGGCACCCTGCGCGACTACGACTACCGGGAGGTAAAGGTAGCGCAAACCATTCTTCACCATGCACGGGAAGTCTGGGTCGCAGCGGACGCCAGCAAATTCAATCGCCCCGCCATGGTGGAGGTGGGGCACCTCTCACAGATCGACCGCTTGTTCACCGACGCCGCACCACCTGCCGCGTTTGGCCCGCTGCTGGCAGACGCCAACGTACAACTGCACATTGCGGACTGACCGCCCCCATGGAGACACACATGCCCCAGCCCACTTACCTGCTCGCCCTCGACCAAGGCACCTCCAGCTCCCGCAGCATCGTGTTCGACCCCAGTGGCCGCACCGTTGCCATGGCGCAAAAGGAGCTGACCCAGATTTACCCCCAACCCGGCTGGGTGGAGCACGACGCGCTGGAGATCTGGCGCATCCAGCTCGCCACGGCGCGCGAGGCGCTGGCCAAGGCCGGCATCACGGCCGCGCAGGTGAAAGCCGTGGGCATTACCAACCAGCGCGAGACCACCGTGGTGTGGAACCGCAAGACTGGCCAGCCCATCCACCACGCCATCGTCTGGCAAGACCGCCGTGCCGAGCCCACCTGTGTGGAACTGCGCGCACGCGGCTTGGCCGACACGATCCGCGACAAAACCGGCTTGCTGGTAGATGCCTATTTCTCGGGCACCAAGCTAAAGTGGTTGCTGGACCAAGTGTCTGGCGCGCGCGCGCAGGCCGCCAACGGCGAGCTGGCCTTTGGCACCATCGACAGCTGGCTGATTTGGCAGCTGACCGAAGGCCGCGTGCACGTCACCGACGTGAGCAATGCCTCGCGCACCATGCTCTTCAATGTGCACACCAACCTGTGGGACGAGGACCTGCTGGCCGCGCTGGACATTCCCGCCAGCCTGATGCCCGCAGTGCAGCCCTCGGCCTCGCTGTTTGGTGAAGTGGCGCCCGCGCTGCTGGGCCATGCGATTCCGATTGGTGGCGTGGCGGGCGACCAGCAAAGCGCGCTGTTTGGCCAGGCCTGCTTCAAGGCCGGCATGGTGAAGAACACCTATGGCACGGGCTGCTTCATGCTCATGCACACGGGCCACAACTTCCAGACCTCCGAGAACGGCCTCATCACCACCAGCGCGGCGCAAATAGCCCCCACGCTTGTCGCTTCGCGTACGGCGCTGCCCCCCGAGGGGGCGCGGTCTGGCTTGGGGCGGCCCGGCGCTGCGACCCACCACGGCCCGCCCGAATTCGCGCTGGAAGGCAGCGTGTTTGTGGGCGGCGCCGTGGTGCAGTGGCTGCGCGACGGGCTGCACGCGATCCAGGGCAGCGGCGAGGTGCAGAGCCTGGCGCAAAGCGTGCCCGATTCGGGCGGCGTGATTGTGGTGCCGGCCTTTACCGGCCTGGGCGCACCGTATTGGAAGCCCGATGCGCGCGGCTCCATTACAGGCCTCACCCGTGGCTCCACCCTCGCCCACATTGCGCGGGCCGCTCTCGAAAGCATAGCATTTCAAAGCGCCGCATTGCTCCAGGCCATGAGCCGCGACGCGGTGCGCGCAGGGGGTGCGCAGGTGTCTGAACTGCGCGTAGACGGCGGCGCCTGTGTGAACGATTTGCTCATGCAGTTCCAGGCGGACCTGCTGGGCATTCCGGTCGTGCGCCCTGCCGTGACAGAGACCACCGCCCTGGGCGCGGCCTACCTGGCCGGCCTGACCACCGGCGTGTACGGCAGCACCAGCGAACTGACCGACCTGTGGAAGGCCGAGCGCCGCTTCCTGCCCACCATGGCGCACGCCCGCGCCCGGGAGCGCATGGAGCAGTGGGAACACGCGGTGCGCCAGACCACGCTGTAAGGCCTTTGTTGGTCTTGGCCGGGTGGCTTTGGATAGACTCTGACGCTCTCTCCACCCACAACGACTGAGGACAACTTCATGGGCAAGCGCATTGCGTTCATCGGCGGCGGCAATATGGCCAGCGCCATCATCGGCGGGCTGGTCCGCCAGGGCTTTGCAGCTAGCGACATCGACGTGGTGGAACCCTGGGCCGAAGCGCGCACGCGCCTGCAGGCCGACTTTGGCATAACCGCCCAGGCCGAGGCCGGCGCCTTTCTGGCCACGGTCGACCTGATCGTCTGGGCCGTCAAGCCCCAAACCTTCAAGGACGCCGCCGCCGCCGTGGCCACGCACAACACCGGCGCCTTGCACCTGAGCGTGGCGGCCGGCATTCCCAGCAGCAGCATTGCCGCTTGGCTGGGCAGCGAACGCATCATCCGCACCATGCCCAACACGCCCGCCCTCATCGGCAAGGGCATCACTGCGCTGTATGCCCGCCCCGCGGTCACCCAGGCCGACAAGGACTGGGCCGATGAGGTGATTGCCACCACTGGCGCCACCGTGTGGCTGACGGCCGAGGCGCAGCTGGACGCGGTCACCGCCATCAGCGGCTCGGGCCCGGCCTACATGTTCTATTTCATGGAAGCGATGACCGAGGCCGGCGCCCAGATGGGCCTGGAGCGCGAGCAGGCCTACCAGCTGGCCGTGGCCACCTTCATTGGCGCCGGCGAACTGGCCCGCGCATCGACCGAACCGCCCGAGAGCCTGCGCGCCAAGGTCACCTCCAAGGGTGGCACCACCTATGCGGCCATCACGTCCATGGACGAAAGCGGGGTGAAGGCCCTGTTTGCCAAGGCGCTGTTTGCCGCGCAGAAGCGTGCGGGCGAGCTGGGCCAGGAATTCGGCGGGGCTTAATTTTCAAGCCTTTTAGACCTCTAGCGCCCGCAGATAATGCGTGAACAGCTTCTCTTTTAATAGCACCCGGAGCCCCTTCCCATGGCCATTGATATTTCCAAAGAGGCACGCAAGCAGGCCATCACCTCCATCGAGCGCTACTTCCGCGAGAACATGGACGAGCCCATCGGCAACGTGGCCGCCGGTGCGCTGCTGGGCTTTTTCCTGGAAGAGGTGGGCCCGCTGGTCTACAACCAGGCGGTGACCGATGTGCAGGACCGGCTGCAGGCGCGCGTGATGGAAGTGGACGTGGAAGTGCACGAACCCGAGTTCACCTACTGGCGCAAGTTCGACCGCAAACGTTGAAGCGAGCCCCTGCCCACACGCCGCCCCCGCGCGTGGTTTGACCACTTGGCCAAAGCCGCGGCGCAACACGCAAAAAGCTGGCAACCGCCCAAATCGCAGGGGTACACTGACCCTAGCCACCGGCACAGCAATGATTGCCGCCAGCCAACACTGCCACCTTGGGGAACCGTTTTGGGACAGGTCGACATCACGTTGTTCTACATGGACATGGTGCTCACCACGATGTGGGCATTTTCCTGGGGTGTTATTGGTGGGGCCATGAAGATGGCACCCAAGGCCACCATCCGGTTTTGTGTAGCCAACCTGCTGTTTGCTGGCACCGTAGCGCTGCTGGTGCAACGCACGGCCACTCCCAGCTACCTGCATTACCAAGGCGTCGAATGGCTGGTCTTCATGGGC
This sequence comes from Rhodoferax sp. XS2R6, assembly GCF_056521365.1. Taxonomy (NCBI): domain Bacteria; kingdom Pseudomonadati; phylum Pseudomonadota; class Betaproteobacteria; order Burkholderiales; family Comamonadaceae; genus Rhodoferax; species Rhodoferax sp. XS2R6. The sequence goes on from NZ_JBWMAY010000003.1 coordinate 185,846, forward strand.
CTGGCAGCTTTCCACAGCGGCATCGTCTACCTGGTGCGGCTGGACGAGCTGCCCACGCTGGCGCGGCGCATCGGCCCCATCCTGATCGCTATGGTGATCACCCTGCAGGTGGCCCCCGAAGGCAGCTCCTACATGGTGCGGGCCATCGTGTTTTCGCTCACGGTAGCAGCCCTCACCTTCAACTGCTTCTGGGACTGCTACCGCGGCCTGCGCAACGACCAGTTTTCGGCCACCGTTCGCTGGGCCATCAGCGGCCCTTTTTTGCTGGCCACATTGGCCATGCTGACGCGCACACTGCTGGTGCTGCTGGAGGGGCCTCCACCGTCGAATGCGGTCTTTGTGCAAGTCCCGCACTTCACGCCATTTCTGTGGATGCTGACCGTGATCGTCATGGCCATGAACATCACCATGGCGGGCCTGACCGCCGGGCGCCTCGTCAAGCGCTTTCGCAGCCTGGCCGAGCAGGACCACCTGACCGGCTGCCTGAACCGTGCCTCGATAGAGGAGCGCCTGAGCATTGAACTGGAGCGCACCCACCGCAGCGGCGAACCTGTGGCCTGCGTGTTTTTTGACCTGGACCACTTCAAAGACATCAACGACCGCCACGGCCACGAAACCGGCGACCGCGCGCTGTGCCATGTGGTGGAAGTGGTGCAAAGCCGGCTGCGCACCGTGGATGCGCTGGGCCGCTTTGGCGGCGAAGAGTTCATGGTGCTCATGCCTGGCACCCACATCACCGGCGCACGCGAGGCCGCCAACCGCATGCGCATGGCGCTGGAGGAGACCCCGCTGCAGGTGCAAGACACCAGCATCCCCCTCACCGCCAGCTTTGGTGCCGCCGTGCTGGGCTCCAAAGAAAGCCAAGCCAGCGTGCTGCGCCGCGCCGACGCCGCCATGTACCTGGCCAAACGCAATGGGCGCAACCGGGTGGAGATTTCGTTGGAGCATGTTTAGAGAAAAATCAGGCTCTATCGCTTATGGATACTGCGCGGATAGCTCCTATTTTTGTAGCAATTTTTAACGAAAATCGTCCATTGCATGGTTGATTTTCGACCACTTAAGCATGCCGCCTTTTGAACCACTGCACGAACTTTCCCGTCCATGGAAACTTTTGACCCTGGCGTTGGGCATCGCCCTATTGGTCGCCGGGGCCTACTACCACCGTGCGCCTGACTGGGATATTCCCATCAGTCTGATCATGGGACTCATTGCCTACGTGACTGCCTCCTGGTCCATGCGCGTCATCGTGGAACGGCGCTGGAGACATTGGCCGTTGATGCTCTTTACTTCGTGGTTTTCCGTAGATGGCTGCTACTGGCTTTATTGGTCCTGGCGCGACCCTGTGGCGCTAGAAATGATGCGAGAGGCGAATGCTCTCGCATCTCTTTCGCTGTACTGGATCTGCGGGCTAGTCTGGTACTACCGAGGAACACTTCGTGAGTTCGGGCAAGACTTTGCAAAGCGTACTAATTGGAAAGATTGGTTCAGCACTAGATGCAAACGGTTTGAGGCACATAAATATACCCATTCGCAGCATCGCCAAAAACTGCATCATTCACGCCCACTGTGTACAGTGCGCCAACATATGCACAAACGATGGCGTCGAGAATGTCTTCATTGCGTTTGAGGGCTAAACCTGCAAGTCCTGCTATGTGCTGTGGAGTCATGCATGCCTTCAATTCAGACGGTACGATCAATTGCAAGATTGCCGACTCGCCAAGTCTCTGCAGCAACATCGCCAATTCACACTGCCCCCGCCGCCTTGCTTCGACTCGGCCCTTTTTATAAGCATGCCTTTGAGCGAGGCCAAATATTTCAATCAGTGCTGGGTGTGGATAGCATTCAATCTGCCACTTGCCTGCACCTAATCCCAAGTGTGCAAACCCATGGAGTCGAAGCACATTGGCTAACCGAACGCTATCAGCCGAGGGAAACAGTGTGAGGTTGGAGGTGTGACATGAAGCACCTCTTGAACCATATACAGATCCCACACGCGTTTCGCATTCACGTTGTCCTCTCAGATTGCCAATAACAAGAGGCCCGTCGATGGCGATGCCTTGAATGTCTGGGAATTCTGCCAATCCACCCATGATGGCATCTACGCCATACAAATTGGCCAACAAAGCGCTTAAGGTCAGAGTCCTGCCATACAACTTACCCACAGCAAGTGCGGTCGGATTTGCTTGGCTCTTCCACGCCAAGTCGATACCTGCAATCAGCATAAATATCCTTTCGTGAAAACTGCACTGCGACCTATTTCAAGGCGGCCGTCCAGTACCCAGCAGCTCCATACCGCTCCTTGATGAAGTCGATCCACAGCCGCACGCGCAGCGGCAGGTGTTTGCGCTGGGGAAACACGGCGTAGATGCCGTTGGGCGGGGCGGCATAGTCTTCCAGCACGGCCACCAGCTGGCCGGCGGCAATTTCGGCCTCCACCTCCCAGGTGCTGCGCCAAGCAATACCCAAACCGGCCAGGCACCAGTCGTGCAACACCTGGCCGTCGCTGCAGTCCAGCGGGCCGGCGGGTTTGAGGTAGCTCACCTCGCCCTCTTTGCCCGCAGTGCCCTTGGTACCTGCGGGCAACTTGAAGGCCCAGCCCCGGGTTTGGGACGCATCGCTGGACAGCGTGAGGCAGTCGAATTTGGCCAGGTCGGCCGGTGTTTGCGGTGTGCCGTGGCGCTTCAGATACGCCGGCGTGGCCACGCACAGGCGGCGGTTGTCGGCCATGCGCACGCTCACCAGGGACGAGTCGGGCATATCCCCCACGCGCACCGCGCAGTCAAAGCCCTCGCCGGCAATGTCCACCACGCGGTCCGACAGGTTCAGCGACACCGTGACCTCAGGGTGCAACGCGCGGAACTTGGGCACCAGCGGTGCCACATGGCGCCGCCCAAAACCGGCCGGCGCGGTGATGCGCAGGTGGCCGCTGGCCTTGATACCACCGGCGCTGACACTGGCTTCGGCATTGGCCACGTCGGCAATGATGCGCTGGCAATCTTCCAGAAAGGCGCTGCCCTCATGCGTGAGCGTGATGCGCCGCGTGGTGCGGATCAAGAGCTTCACGCCCAGACGTTCTTCCAGCCCGTCCAGACGGCGGCCCATGATGGCCGGGGCCACACCTTCGGCGTTGGCGGCCGCGGTCAGGCTGCCGCGGGTGGCCACCGACACAAAGGATTCGAGCTGTTTGAGTTTGTCCATGGCTAGCCCGCCACTTCATGCATAAATTGGCCTCTAGCACCCGTAGATATTGCGTAAACAGCTACCATTTTCATAGCACCACGCCTTCCGCATGCAGCGCTGCCACATCCGCCCCGGAGTAGCCCAGGCTTTGCAGCAGCGCGTCGGTGTGCTCGCCCAGCTTGGGCGGGTCCAGCCGCAGGCCCAGGCGTGCGCCGTCCAGCGTGATGGGCAGTAGCGGCACCTGCGTCTTGCGGCCATCGGGCAGTTCCATGGGCGCCAAGCCACCGGTCTGCTGCAGGTGCGGGTCGTCAAACAGGTGCTGCGGATCGGTGATGGGGGCAAACGGCAGGCCCACTTTTTCAAAGCGCTCAGACAGTTCCGCGCGGTTGAACTGGGCCAGGCGCTGGCGCAGCTCGGGGATTAGCCAGCTGCGGGCCAGCACGCGGTCGTTGTTGGTGGTAACGCGCGCATCGGTAAACAGGTCGGCGTAGGCAAAGGCCTCGCAAAAGGTTTTCCACTGCCCGTCGCCCACCACGGCCAGGAAGATCTGCTCGTTGTTTTTGACACTGAACACGTCGTAAATGCCCCAGGGCGAAATGCGCTCGGGCATGGGCGCGGCGGCCTTGCCGGTCACGGCGAACTGCATCATGTGCTGGGCGACGAGAAAGATGTTGTTCTCGAACAGCGCGCTTTGCACCTCCTGGCCCTTGCCGGTCTGCTGGCGCTGCATCAACGCGGCCATGGCACCAATCGCGCCGAACATGCCACCCATGATGTCGTTGACGCTGGAGCCCGCCCGCAGCGGATCGCCGGGCCGCCCGGTCATATAGGCAAGGCCACCCATCATCTGCACCACCTCGTCCAGCGCGGTGCGGTGGTCGTAGGGGCCGGGCAAAAAACCCTTGTGGCTCACGTAGATCAGGCGTTCGTCGAGCTTACTCAGGCTCGCGTAGTCCAGCCCCAACTTCTGCATGGTCTCGGTCTTGAAGTTCTCGCTCACGATGTCGGCCGTGGCGATGAGCTTGAGCACGATCTCACGGCCCTTGGGGCTTTTGAGGTCCACCGCAATGCTTTTTTTGTTGCGGTTAAACAGGGGGTAAAAACCCGCGCCGCTGCCCAGCAGCTTGCGCGTGCTGTCGCCGGCCAGCGGCTCGACCTTGATGACCTCGGCGCCCAAGTCGCCCAGCGTCATGCCGCAGGTGGGGCCCATCACCATGTGGGTGAATTCAACAACGCGGATGCCGGTGAGGGGCAGGTTTTTGGAGACGGAAACTTCGTTGCTCATGGAGAGTCACTCATGGGTTACCGCTCACCCAATAAAGGCGAGCGGCCAATTTTTGTTGCTTGGGTTTCCAGCTTCGCAGGCGCAGAAAAACCCTCAAAGGCCTCGCCCACCATCCAGTCGCCAACGGCGTATACACGCTGGTCGCGCAGGCCCTGCACGCCTTCGCTCCAGGCCATCAACATGCGTTTGCCGATGTCTTTAAAGCCGTCGTGCTGCGCCATGGCTTGGCGAACTTTCGGGGCCACGTCGGCCACTGCGTCGCAAATGGCTTGCACCATTTGCACTTGCTCTTTGGGTTGGATGCCGAAGGTGGCGGTAATAAAGCGCTGCAGGTTTTTGCCGGGCGCCCAAGTCTTTTTCCCCATGAACTCGATAGCCGGCGGGTTGTGCTGGTAGCCCGCGTACACGCTGGTGGTAAGCACGTCATACGCCGGGGCCAGGTGCACATCAGCGCGGCGGGTGTAGCGCAGGGCGATGTTCTTGGCATGACAGTCGGCATTGCGCAGCGCATAGCTCAATAAGAGCGTGATGGCTAGCAGACGGTTTGTTTCCAATCGACGTTCACCGGGAACATGGTCGCGCACAGCGCGGGCAATGCGTTCCCAGGTGGTGTCGTATTTAGCAGCGGGGCGCAGGCCCAAGAGGCTACAAAAGTCTTCCATACCCCAGTGGGCTTGGCCATGTTCATCCACATCAAAGCGGTGCACGACCAAGGCTTGGCCATCGTCTGACACTTCGGTTTTTGCAGCGGGCATGACGCGGCTTGCCACTTGCATGCACAGGTGCTCGTTCAATGCCACGAAAGGCAAATGCGTGCTCGAACCTTTGATGATGTGGCGGCGGGTGATGAGGCTGGCTTTTTTGTGCTGCGCGAGGGTACTTACTGCGTTCTCGGACTCCAACTGCGTATCCAGGAACTTGGGTACCACGCCAGACACGCCGCTAGTGGCATGTTCCCTCACCAGGGCAGCAAAGGCGGCCTCGGAGTTATCGCCCTTGAGCAAGGCGGCCACTTCAATGGGTTTGGCTGGCTCATCCAGCGCTGCGCCCACGGCGGCTACTTGCACCCGGCCCACCATATTGCGCCCAATGACGCTTAACAAAGCGATGGGGCTTGCACCTATGTGCGGGCCAAACTGCTCTTGCAACACTTGCAGCAGATAGCCCTCGGGCAGATTCATTTGCAACACAGGGGGTAGCTGGTCGTCCCACACATAACTTTCCAGCCGCACAGGCATGGTGAGCGACACAAAAGCGTCTGGCGCAGCAGTAGGCGAGTAGCTCAATACGCTTTTAAAGTCGCCCGCCTGCTCCAGCGTGGCGACTTGTTGGCCCAGCACATAGACGCCGAGTTGCATCAGGTTTTACTCCCCGCGCTTGGTGCACCTGTGGCGTTGCGCTCTTGGCGCAAAGCGTCCAGATTGCCAGCCTGTCCTGCGGACAGGATGTCCAGCTCCGCATGCAACACTGCCAACACTGCCAGTAGTTTGCGGCTGCCAAACTCTGCGCTGCGCCCCCGCTCAAAACGCGAGAGCGACTCCGCCGTGACCCCAGCAAGCGCAGCTACATCTGCCTGTTTGAGGCCAAGCAGTTTGCGCCGCTGCGCGACAGCTTCACCGAGTTCAGAGAGGGTTTGCAATTGATTTTTATATCAAGTTTATGACTTATTTGAATTCAAATTGATATTTACGTCAACTATTCATCCGCTGATTACACCGCGTAGTCCAGCACCAGCACATCGTCCAGCGTGGGTTTCAAAATCTCCACAAACGCCAGGTGGTCCGGGTGCGGCAAGTAAACCGCGCGGGCCACATCGTCGGCAAACGTGAGGTTGAAGCAGTGGGTGAAGCCCTTGGCCAGGCCTTCGGGGCTGTTGTTGGTGCCCCATTCCAGGCTTTGCACGGCACTGATCTTGCTGCGCAAACCGGCAAATTCGGCTTCAATCGCCTGGATCTCGGGTGCGGTCACAGTGGCTTTGAATTTCAGCAGCACCAGGTGGCGTATGGGCATGAACTACCTTTGTTTTTGTCACAAATAGATTGATATTCTTCCATATAGTGACCCACAAAGGATGGAATACAGTAACTCACTAGCCTCAGGCCGTGTGCGGCCGGCACCCCATTTTGTTTTTTCTCGAAAGGCATCGTCCATGTCCAACGCTTCGTCTACCCCCCGCACCACCGCGCACCGCCTGCAAGTGGCCACCAGCCTGCACGCCTTTATTGAAGAGAAAGTCTTGCCGGGCACTGGCATTGCCCCTGCCGCTTTCTGGAGCGGGTTTGACGCCATTGTGGCCGACTTGGCCCCCAAAAACATCGCTCTGCTGGCCGAGCGCGACCGCCTGCAAACCGAGCTGGACACCTGGCACGCCGCCCACCCCGGCCCCATCACCGACATGCCTGCCTACAAGACCTTTCTGGAAAAGATTGGCTACTTGGTTGAGAGCCCCAAGAAGGTGAAGATCAGCACCAAAAACGTGGATGCCGAGCTGGCCACGCAAGCCGGCCCGCAGCTGGTGGTGCCCGTGCTCAATGCCCGCTACGCCCTGAACGCCGCCAACGCCCGCTGGGGCAGCCTGTACGACGCGCTGTATGGCACCGACGTCATCAGTGAAGACAAGGGCTGCGAAAAAGTCGGCCCCAAGGGTTACAACCCCAAGCGCGGCAAGAAGGTTATTGAATACGCGCGCCACGTGCTGGACCGCACCGCACCGCTCAAAAAAGGCTCGCATGTGGGCTCCACGGGCTACGCCATCAAGGGTGGTGATCTGGTCGTGACACTGAAGGATGGCAGCACCAGCAAGCTGGCTGACAAAGCCCAGTTCATCGGCTTCCAGGGCGCCGCCAAAGATCCTTCCAGCGTGCTGCTGCAACACAACGGCCTGCACCTCGACATCATCATCAACCGCACCACGGCCATCGGCAAGAGCGATGCGGCCGGCGTGAGCGACCTGGTGCTGGAAGCGGCGCTGTCCACCATCCTGGATCTGGAAGACTCCGTGGCCGTGGTGGACGCTGAAGACAAGGTGCTGGCCTATGGCAACTGGCTGGGCATACTGCAAGGCACCTTGGTGGAGCAGTTCGAGAAGGGCGGCAAGACGCTGACCCGCGGCCTGAACGGCGACCGCGTCTACACCGCGCCCGATGGCAAGAAGGACGTGAAACTGCACGGCCGCAGCCTGATGTTTGTGCGCAATGTGGGCCACCTGATGACCAACCCGGCCATCACCTACACCGCAGCCGATGGCACAACCAAAGAGATCCCCGAAGGCATCATGGACGCCGTGGTCACCACCACCATCGCCCTGCACGATCTGAAGAAGACCAAGAAGGACGCCATCCGCAACTCGCGCAAGGGCTCGGTCTACATCGTCAAACCCAAGATGCACGGCCCCGCCGAGGTGGCGTTTGCCGCAGAGCTGTTCACCCGCGTCGAGAAGATGCTGGGCCTGGCCGACAGCACGGTCAAGCTGGGCATCATGGACGAAGAGCGCCGCACGTCGGTCAACTTGAAGGCCTGTATTGCCGCCGCCAGCAGCCGCGTGGCCTTCATCAACACCGGCTTCTTGGACCGCACGGGTGACGAGATGCACACCAGCATGCACGCCGGCCCCATGGTGCGCAAGGCGGACATGAAAGCCAGCGCCTGGATCCACGCTTATGAGAAGAACAACGTGCTGGTGGGCCTGAGCTGCGGCCTGCGCGGCAAGGCGCAGATCGGCAAGGGCATGTGGGCCATGCCCGACCTGATGAAGGCCATGATGGAGCAGAAGATTGCCCACCCCAAGGCCGGCGCCAACACCGCCTGGGTGCCCAGCCCCACCGGCGCCACACTGCACGCCCTGCATTACCACCAGCTGTTGGTCAGCGATGTGCAAAAGGACATCGAAGCCACCCACGCCAAGCGCAACGCAAAGCAGGAGCACGACGCCCTGCTGGCCGGTCTGCTGCACATCCCCGTGACCGCCACCCCTAACTGGACCGCGGCCGAGAAGCAGCAAGAGCTGGACAACAACGCGCAAGGCATTTTGGGCTACGTGGTGCGCTGGGTGGACCAGGGCGTGGGCTGCTCCAAGGTGCCTGACATCAACGACATCGGCCTCATGGAAGACCGCGCCACCCTGCGCATCAGCAGCCAGCACATGGCCAACTGGCTGCACCACGGGGTGGTCACCAAAGCCCAGGTGGAAGAAACCTTCGCCCGCATGGCCGCCAAGGTGGACAAGCAAAACGCTGGAGACAAGCTCTACACCCCGATGGTGGGCAACTTCAAGGGCGCGGCCTACCAGGCGGCGACTGAGCTGGTGTTCAAGGGCCTGGCCCAGCCCAGCGGTTACACCGAGCCCTTGCTGCATGCGTGGCGGCTGAAGGTGAAGGCGGCGTAAGCCCCGACACCCGCACTCCGCTCCTAAATTAGGAGCTGTTTGCGCAATATCCATAGGGGTTGGAGGCCAATTAGGCCTTCAGCCCTTTTTTGTCCGGTAAATCCCTGCTTTTCGGCGCTTCAGCGTCACAGCCCCGCCCTAGCATGGCGCATGATCCGGATCTTCATTGGTTATGACCCGCGCGAAGCCGTGGCCTACCACGTATGTGCCAACAGCATCGTGCGGCACGCACGGCAGCCCGTGGCCATCACCCCGCTGGCGCTGCACACCCTGCCCGACTACCGCGAGACGCATGGCGACGGCAGCAACCAGTTCATCTACAGCCGCTTTCTGTTGCCGCACCTGACCGACTACGGCGGCTGGGCGATCTTCATGGACGGCGATATGGTGCTGCGCGAGGACATTGCCCAGCTCTGGGCCCTGCGCGACGAGAGCAAAGCCGTGATGTGTGTGCAACACGACTACAAAACCAAGGCCCAGGGCAAGTACCTTGGCTCCAAAAACCAGGACTACCCGCGCAAAAACTGGTCCAGCGTGGTGCTATGGAACTGCGGCCACCCGGCCAACCGCGTGGTGACGCCCGCGTTTGTAGAGAACGGCAGCGGCGCCCAGCTGCACCGCTTTACCTGGCTGGCTGACGAACTCATAGGCGCGCTACCACGCGAATGGAACTGGCTGCCACAGGAGCTGGGGCCCAACCCCGACGCCAAACTGCTGCACTGGACGCTGGGCACCCCCTGCTTCCACGAATACGCCGACGACCCCATGGCTGCCGAATGGCACCGCGAACGCCTGCTGGCCGACTACTCACAACAACGCGATGGCTGAGGCCACGCCGGGCCTGGACCACGCACTGGCCGGTGACCAGTTTCTGGCCCACGGAGAATTTGCACGGGCGCTGGACGCTTATGCCCAGGCGCTGGAAGCGCAGCCCCAGCAGGTGTACTGGCGTTTTTTGGCCGGCGAGTCGCTGTTCCACCTGGGCCGTTATGCCGACTGTGTGGCCCTGCTGCAGGACCTGGACCCGGGCAACGACCAGACCCTGGCCATTGAACATGCGCTGACCCTGGGCCGCGCCCTGCAGCTCACCGGGCAAACCACCGCCGCGGAGATGCAGCTCATCAAGGCCTTCATGCTGGACCCCGGCCATGAGGAAGCGGCCTACAACCTGGGCGTGTTCTACGAACAGGCGGGCCTGCCCGAACAGGCCGTGACCTTTTTGCAAGCCGCCGCCCAGAGGCACCCCCAATCGGTGCGCCTGCACTACAACCTGGGCAGCAGCCTGGCCCAGTGCGGCCAGACCGCTGCGGCCGAATCCGCCTTGCTTGCCACCCTGGCGCTGCAACCCAACCATGTGGACGCGCACCACAACCTGGCGTTGCTTTGCCTGCGCCAAGGCAAGCTCGCACAGGGCTGGCAACACTACGCTTGGCGCTTCAACCGCCATGCCCACGAAGGCGCACCCGCGCACTGGGTGCCAAACACCCCAGAGCTGCCCGCCGACTTGCACGGCCACACCGTGCGGGTGCAGGGGGAGCAAGGCATTGGCGATGAACTGTTTTTTATGCGCTACCTGCCCGCCTTGCAGGCGCGCGGCGCGCAGGTGCACTACCAGCTGTGCAACACCAAGCTGGCGCCCCTGCTCAGCCAGCCCGCGCTTGCATCGCTCGTGCAGACCCCCGACACACCAGCCTCCATCCGGCTACTGGTCGGTGACCTGCCCTTGGCCCTGGGCGGACCACACGCCCCAACCTGCCCCGTGGCCGTGCCACTACAGGCCAGCGCCGCCGTGCGCGCACGCCTGCAACAGCAGTACCCGCTGTTGGCCAGCCCGCGCCGCAAGCTGGGCCTGGCCTGGCGTGCAGGCACGACGCAAGCCCAGCCCCAGGGTTTTGCCACCCAGCGCTGGCTGCAAAAGTCTGCCCCACTAGACAGCCTGCTGGATGCACTGGCAGCACTGGACGTGGAGGTGGTGGTCTTGCAGCGGGGGCTGCAGCCCAATGAGTGGGCGCAAGTGCAAGCACGTTTAGGTGCCGACCGCGTGCTGAACGCGAGCACCTGCGACCAGGACCTGAACGAGCTGCTGGGCCTGCTCTCTTGTCTGGACGGGCTGGTAGGCGTGAGCAACACCAATGTGCACCTGTGCGCAGGGCTAGGTATCGGCGGGGATGTGCTGGTGCCTGCGCCCGCAGAATTTCGCTGGCAAGAGGAAGGCTCCCCCTCGCCCTGGTTTCCCGGTTTTGCGGTACACCGGCAAACCGCCAGTGCCCCAGACGCTGGGTGGCAAGCCCCCATGGCGGCGCTGGCCGCATCGCTGCAAGCGCGCTATGGCGTGGCCCAGCGACAGTAGGGGTGCGCGGCCAGGTTGGAGTTGAAGTAACGCGCATCCTGCGTCACCTCGTCACCCAGCCAGTCGGGCCGCACAAAGGCTTGGTCTTCGGACTCCAGCTCCACCTCGGCCACGACCAGCCCGGCGTTATCGCCGGCAAACACATCCAGCTCCCAGCGCGTGCCCGCGTGGTCCAACAGATAGCGGGTTTTTTCGACCAAAGGGCCATCACACTGCGCCAACAGGGCTTCTGCATCAGCCAGGGGAATGGGGTACTCAAACTCGGCACGTGTCGCGCCCACGCTTACCCCTTTGATGGTGAGAAATCCGTCCTCGCCCGCAATACGCACCCGCACTGTGCGGGCCTTGTCCCGGTTCAAGTAGCCCTGGCGATAGGGCACGCCGGGTGTCTCGCGCCAAGGCTGGCCCTTGACCAAAAATTTACGTTCGATTTCCACGCCCATGGGGTTTGCTTTCCTTTGCCAAACAGCAGGCGCTGGCTACACTGTGGACACCATGTCCATGCCACGCTCCACCACCCCTGAAGTGTGCCCGCTGTGCGGCCAAGGCAACCAATGCGCCATGGAAATGGAGCGCAGCACCGGCCAAAAGCAGCCGCCTTGCTGGTGCACCCAAGCCAGCTTCAGCGCAGAACTGTTGGCCAGCGTGCCCGCGGCCGACCAGGGAAAAACCTGCATCTGCGCCGCCTGCGCCGCCCGCTCACTCCACCCGGTGCAATGACGCCAGGTTGATCAGGGCAGACAGCACTTCGGGCTTGAAGCCCACACGGTTGCGGGTGGTGTCGCTGTAGCCACCACTGAGCACCAGGGTCTGCAGGTACTCCACGCAGTCGCGGTGGCCCCAAAATTTTTCGATGGCCAGGGCGATGCGAATGTGGTGCTCGGCAATGATGGCCATCTCATGGTCGATGCGGGCCTGCAGCGGCCGCTCATGGAAAGGCATAGGGCGCGTGGGCAAGTCCTCCTCTTCCCACTGCAGGGAGGGGAAACCGGTTTCGTGAAAACGGGAGTCTTTCGGGTCTGGCACCATGGGCCTCGTGGTGGTCTTGCCTGCACTCTACCGCATACCGGCGCAACAATCACGCGGCACAATACCCCCATGTCCAGCCTGCCCCCCTTCATCGCCCCCGCCCGCTTTATCGACCCGGCCGCTGCACTGGCCCAGGTACAACGCATTTACGACAGCAGCATCCAGCATCTGCGCCAGGGCATGCAGCGTTTTGTGGCGGGGGACGACAGTGCCGGCCATGTCCGGGCCTGCTACCCGCTGGTGCGTATTCACACCGACACCGTGTCCCGCGCCCCCACAGCCGACGTGTCCCTGCTGAGCTACGGTTTTGTGGCCGGCCCTGGCCGGTTTGAGACCACCCTCACCCGCCCCGACCTCTACAGCGACTACTACCTGGAGCAGTTCCGCCTGCTGTTGCAAAACCACGGTGTGGAACTGGAGATTGGCACCAGCAGCCAGCCCATCCCGGTGCATTTTTCGTTTGCCGAACACGACCATGTGGAAGGCAATATGAGCGCCCAGCGCCGCACCCTGATGCGCGACCTGTTCGACCTGCCCGACCTGGCCGCCATGGACGACGGCATTGCCAATGGCACCTATGTGCCCAAGGCCGGTGAAGCCCTGCCGCTGGCCCTGTTCACCGCGCCACGCGTGGACTACTCCTTGCACCGCCTGCGCCACTACACAGGCACCGGGCCCGAGCATTTTCAGAACTTTGTGCTGTTCACCAACTACCAGTTCTACATCGACGAATTCGTGCGCATGGGCCATACGGCCATGGCCGACCCCAACAGTGAGTACTGCGCGTTTGTAGAACCCGGCAACGTGATCACCCGCCGCGTAGGCCTGGCGGCCGAGCCCATCGACGCACTGGGCGCCGCCCCACCGCGCCTGCCACAAATGCCGGGCTACCACCTGGTGCGCGCCGACAACGCGGGCATCACCATGGTCAACATCGGCGTGGGCCCGGCCAACGCCAAAAACATCACCGACCACATTGCCGTGCTGCGCCCCCACGCCTGGATCATGGTGGGCCACTGCGCTGGCCTGCGCAACAGCCAGCAACTGGGCGACTACGTACTGGCCCACGGCTATGTGCGCGAGGACCACGTGCTGGACGAAGAACTCCCGCTGTGGGTGCCAATCCCTGCTCTGGCCGAAGTGCAAATGGCGCTGGAGCAGGCCGTGGCCGAGGTCACCCAGGTACAGGGCATTGCACTCAAAAGCATCATGCGCACCGGCACCGTGGCCAGCACCGACAACCGCAACTGGGAGCTGCTGCCCGACAACCAGCCCCAGCGCCGTTTCAGCCAGAGCCGCGCAGTGGCGCTGGACATGGAAAGCGCCACCATTGCGGCCAACGGCTTTCGCTTTCGCGTGCCCTACGGCACCTTGCTGTGTGTGAGTGACAAGCCCTTGCACGGTGAAATCAAGCTGCCCGGCATGGCCAACCACTTCTACCGCGAGCGGGTCGACCAACACCTGCGCATCGGCATTCGCGCGCTGGAGCTGCTGCGCGCCCAAAGCCTGAACAAGCTGCACAGCCGCAAGCTGCGCAGCTTTGCCGAGGTGGCTTTCCAGTAACCGAATGGAGAAACTCAACGTCCTGACCATCCTGGTCCTCACGGCGCTTAACCTGAGCACCGTCTCCGTCGCCCTGCTCCTGATCATGGGCAAAGGCATCAGCCGCGCGGCGCGCCTGGCGCAGTTCAGCCTGCTAAGCCAAACCCTGGGCTGGGTGGCCATCATCAGCTCTGGCTTTGTGTTTGGCCACTGGCTGGACCCGGTCTTGTCCACCGCCGCGATGGTCCTGGCCTCGGTGGCCAACTACCTGATGTTTCTGGCCCTGCAGGCCTGGCTGGGGCCGCGCCCCAACCAACGGGCGCTCATCGCCCTGATGGTGCTGATGCCGCTGGGCTACGCCCTGAGTTTTGAGCACTACAGCCTGCGGGTGGGTTATGCCAACCTGATGTTTGCGCTACAGCTGACCATCGTGGCACAAGCCGCACTTGGGCCGCGCCTGCCGGGCGGGCTGCGCTGGCGCGCCCTGGTCTGCCTGTGTTACGCCGCAGTCGCCTGCGCGTCGCTGGCGCGTGGCGTGCTGGGTGCGTTTTACCCCGAGCTCTACCCCACCTTCGACGCGCCACACATCGTCAATGTGCTGGCCCAGCTCACCGCCAACATGGCCCTGGTGCTCACCACCGTGGCGGTGTTGGTGGCCTGGCGCGAAGAGGCCGAAGGCCAACTGCGCGAGCAAGCCTTTACCGACAACATCACCGGCCTGCTCAACCGCCATGGCTGGGACGACCGGGCGCCCGCCCTGTTTGACCAGGCCCGGCGCCACAACACGCCGCTGGCCCTGATCCTGCTGGACCTGGACCACTTCAAACGCGTGAACGACACGCAGGGCCACGAAGTAGGCGACCAGGTGCTGCGCCTGGTGGGCAAGGTGCTGCAGTCCAACCGCCGCAGCAGCGACCTGGCCGCCCGCATTGGTGGAGAAGAATTTGCCCTGCTGCTGCCGCAAACCGACAAACGCGCCGCCCTACACGTAGAGCAACGCCTGCGCCTGGCCTTGCTGGAGGAAGGCATCCAGCAGCCCACCTTGCGCGTGGGCTACAGCGCAGGCCTGGCCCTGCTGCAAGCGGGCGACCGCAAGCTCACCGACTTCATGGTGCGTGCTGACGCCGCGCTGTACCAGGCCAAGGCGCAAGGTCGCGGCCGCCTGCTGCAAGCCGACTAAGGGGCCCTGCGGCACAATCGCCGCATGAATGCAAAACTGTTTGAAGTGCAGCACTTGCACAAGCGTTATGGCGACGCCGAAGTGGTCAAAGACCTGTCCTTTGAGATTGCTCCGGGCGAGTGCCTGGGCGTGATTGGGCCCAATGGCGCGGGCAAAACCACCACCATCCGCATGTGCCTGGGCCACACCGTGCCCGATGGCGGCAGCATCCACGCGCTGGGCCTGGAGATGCCGCGCGACGCACTGGCCATCAAGGCCGCGCTGGGCGTGGTCACCCAGTTCGACACGCTGGACCCGGACTTCAGCTGCGCCGAAAACCTGCTGGTCTATGGCCGCTACTTTGGCATGAAGGACGCGGCCATCCGCGCGCGTATTCCGCAGCTGCTGGAGTTTGCGGCGCTGACCCACAAGGCCAATGCCAAACCCGGCGAACTGTCCGGCGGCATGCGCCGGCGCCTGAGCCTGGCGCGCGCGCTGGTGAACGACCCCAAGCTTCTGCTACTGGATGAACCCACCACCGGCCTGGACCCGCAAGCCCGCCACCTGATGTGGGAGCGCCTGCAGGTGCTGCTGCAGCAAGGCAAGTCCATTTTGCTGACCACCCACTTCATGGACGAGGCCGAGCGCTTGTGCAACCGCCTGCTGGTGCTGGACCATGGCAAGAAGATTGCTGAGGGCACGCCGCGTGACCTGATCGCCCAGCACCTGGAGCCGGATGTAGTGGAGGTGTATGGCGTGGGCGCGCTGGCGCTGGTAGACAGCCCCCTGCGCAGCCTGGCAGCGCGTGTAGAAGTGAGTGGCGAGACCGTGTTTTTCTACACGCAAGACGCTGGCGCCCTGCTGCAGGCCCTGGCGGCCCACCCGCAGCTGCGCACCCTGCACCGCCCGGCCAACCTGGAAGATTTGTTTTTGAAACTGACCGGACGCCAGATCCGGGAGGACGCCTGATATGACCACCGCATCTACCTACACCCCGCCCAAACCGCAATCCATCTGGCGCGCGCCAGAGGTGTCCTTGCGCTTCTGGCCCGTGTTTTTGCGCAACCTGCTGGTCTGGCGCAAGCTGGCCATCCCCAGCCTGGTGGGCAATATTGCAGAACCACTGATGTGGCTGGTCGCCTTTGGCTACGGCATGGGTGCCTTGGTGGGCGAAGTCAATGTGGCTGGCCCCGCTGGTACCGTGTCGGTGCCCTACATCCTGTTTTTGGCCAGCGGCTCCATCTGCATGAGCGCCATGCAGGCCGCGTCGTTTGAAGCGCTGTACTCCGCCTTCAGCCGCATGCACGTGCAAAAAACCTGGGACGGCATCATGAACGCCCCAATCAGCCTGGACAACGTGGTGCTGGCAGAGATGCTGTGGGCCGCGTTCAAGGCCCTGTTCACTGTCACCGCCATCCTGGGCGTGATGTTGGCGCTGGGCATCAGCCACAGCCCCAAACTGTTCGTCGCCTGGCCCATCTTGTTTGGCGTGGGCATCACCTTCAGCTGCATCGCGCTGATCTTCAACGCGCTGGCCAAGGGCTACGACTTCTTCACCTACTACTTCACGCTCTTCCTCACCCCCATGATGTTCCTGAGCGGTGTTTTCTTTCCACTGGAGCAACTGCCGGTGGTGGTGCGTGTGGTGGCGGACTGGCTGCCGCTGTCCAACGCCGTGGCGCTGGTGCGCCCGCTGTTCATGGACCAGTGGCCAGCCGATGCTGCACGCCACCTGACAGTGTTGGCGGTGTACGCGGTGGGATCGTTCTGGATTGCGCTGGCGTTGACGCGCAAGAGGTTTGCGAAGTGAACGTAAAACTGAGAGACCAATTCTGGCGATGAGTGCTGCTTGCGCAGCAACTTAAACCGAGGGAATTTCAAGAGTCTAAAATTTCCAATTCGACAGCTACACTAGGTTAGCCGACGTGGTGTGTGCAGTCCTATCAGTTCCCATAGAGGAACGGCCGACAACATTAATTAATCAGGGATGGTTATGAATTACGTATCGATTCGTGCGCGCGTTGTTTTGTATAGCGCCCTAGTATTAGTGCTAACTGCATGCGGCGGCGGTGGCGGCTCAGGTGGCTCCTCCTCATCAGGTGGCTCGGTGAGTGGTTTGGCGGCTACTGGAGCACCAATTCCAAATAGCAACGTCATTGCCCGCTGCATTGGAGGAGCAGATATCAATGGCACAACGGACACCAATGGTCTGTTCAGTTTGCAGCTAACACCATCGCACACGTTCCCGTGCTTGTTGCGCGTCAATGGAGGAACACCAGCAACAACGTTATTTAGTTTTTCCAGTCATTCTGGGCGGGTGAATATCACCCCAGCGACGGACTTGATTGTTTCACACGCTCTGGGTAGCGACCCCGGCACGATCTTCAGTACTTTTAACTCCGGCCACGCAGCAACAATCAATGGTGGACTTTGGGCTGCTAAGAGATATGTGAACGATCAACTGAACTCTCTTACCGGAGAGCGGTTGCAGCAAGACCCTATTACCGGTCATTTTGCGGTCGGGGATTCGGACGACAAAGTACTGGATGCACTAGGTTATGCCATGAGCGCCGCTGGCAAAGGCATATCTGACCTGCGAGCTTTGGCTACTGTGAGCGCCGAGATCAAGACCGTCGTTCCAGCTACAAGCGTGCTGGGCACACCACGCGAAATATCCCCAACCTCAAAACCCGAGCTTCTTCAAAATTCCATAGCGGCTTTACTTGACGACAACTCCACCTTACTCTTCGATTCGTATGGGTTGGTCTATCAAACCTTACCGATTGCACTGATGCGTCTTTCATCTGCAGGGAGTGTTCTGGAAACCATTGAAGTATCAAACAGTCCTCTGGCCTTTCAACCCCAGATACGGGCCGACCACATCGGGGGCGCCATCATTGCATGGTTGGAATCTCGTGTGGACAACGGTGAGTACCGGCGTGAGGTGCATGTGCGTCGCTACGACAGGCACTCCGGCCTGGGGCCGGAAGTCCGACTGGACACCGGAATCGTCGGAAGAGACTTGAGATTTCAACTCTCGGTAAGGCCCGATGGCTCAGCAGCGATCACATGGGTGCGTCAACCTGCGCAACTGGGATTGAGTGGAAGTTCTCAGCAGGCGGTCTTCGTCTCTGAATATCAAGTTGGTTCCAACTGGAGCATGGGACAGCAATTGTCTTCAATGCGTGACTATGAGTTGATGCAACTCAGTGTGGCGACATCCCCAAACGGAAACGCCATGGTGCTTTGGACGGAGAACACCGACGTTGGTGGTTTGGGCATTGCGGGTAAGCTGGTTGCAAGATACAAGCCTACCGGAGGCGCGTGGCAGACTACGGCCACGATTGAGGACGACCGAAGCAGCATGATGAATGCGAATCGGTTTGGAGATGTTCAACTGTCGATAGCAGATTCCGGAAATGCTCTAGCGGTTTGGAGTGCCAGCGATGCCGTGAATCGGTTCGGACAATATGGTCTGAAATTCAACAGATTCCAGGCCAATGCGGGTTGGCTGGGTACTCAAACCTTCTCCCAAGACGGATACGCGCCTATCCTTGCCATGAATGGCAATGGTCAAGGCTTCTTGGGCTGGACTGTATCTGGAGCAATGTATGACCCAACGAATTTTTGGGTCGCACGATTCGACGAATCAGGCTGGCTAGGAACGGCCACAGCATTGAACCAAGATACCGCCAATACCAAAGATGCATCAGGACTCCGCATCCTCGTGGACGATGACGGAAGTGCCACTGCGCTTTTTACTTCTGTGCAAAACCGCCTCACGCCCCTCGAGCGCCCCATTCAACGGGTCAGGAAATTTTCCGCCTCAGCGGGCTGGGGAACTTCGACGAGTTTGCCGCCTTATGGGGATCAAGTGTTTTTTTCTACCATCACCAATATTGCCAGCCATCGGGCAACTCTCTTTTGGCTCGTCGGCGATTACTCTGGCGGTCGTGCGGTTCCTATGATGCTCAATTTTTCGTTGGCTACTCCGTAGCCTGCATTGCCGCCTTAATCAAATCCGCCGCCTTCTCCGCAATCATGATGGTCGGTGCATTGGTGTTGCCGCTGACGATGCGGGGCATGATGGAAGCGTCGACCACGCGCAGGCCCTGGATACCGCGCACGCGCAACTCGTGGTCCACCACATCCATTGGCCCCTTGCCCATGCGGCAGGTACCTACCGGGTGGTAGACGGTGTCGGCGTTGTCGCGGATGAACTGTTCGATCTCGAAGTCGTTGCGCGCAGCCGCTGAGCGCGGGCCTTCTTTGCCAGCCAGCGCGGCCAGCGCCGGCTGCTGCAGCACAGTGCGCATGAGTTTGAAGCCGCGCACCAGGCGTTCCACGTCATCCCGCTCGCCCAGAAAGTTTGGGTCTATCAGCGGCGCCTCCATCGGGTCTTTGCTGGCCAGGCGCACGCTGCCGCGGCTGAAGGGGCGCAGCAAACACACGTGGCATGAATAACCATGGCCCAGCACCGTGCTGCGCCCGTGGTTGACCAGCTTGGCGATGGCAAAGTGGAACTGCAGGTCCGGCGTGCGCTCACCGGGTTGGCTTTTGATAAAGCCACCGGCCTCGGCAAAGTTGGTGGTCAACATGCCGGTGCGCTGCTTGCGCCACTCGAAGATGCCGCGCACGGCATTGGCCAAGCCCTTGAACGAAATACCAAAGGTTTCGGTCAGGTGCGGCGCGTTCACCACCTGCACCACGTCCACATGGTCGTGCAGGTTTTGGCCCACACCCGGCAGATCGTGCAGCGTGGCAATGCCTTTTTCCACCAGATGCTGGTGCGGGCCAATGCCCGACAGCATGAGGATCTGCGGCGACTGCAGCGCGCCCGCACTTAGCAGCACCTCGCGGCTGCAGCGCAGCTCTTTCATCTCGCCCTCGTGCAGAAACTGCACGCCCACGGCGCGCTTGTGCTCCAGCAAGATGCGGGTGGTGTGCGCGCCGGTAAACACCTGCAGATTGGGCCGCCCCCGGTTTGGCGTGAGGTAACCCTTGGCGGCGCTGAAACGCTCGCCGTTTTTGTGCGTCACCTGGTAGACGCCCACACCCTCTTGGCTGGCGCCGTTGAAGTCGGGGTTGAGTGGGTAACCCGCCTGCTGGCCGGCCTGCACAAACACCGGGCCCAGGCGGTTGGGCGTGGTCAGGTCCTGCACATGCATGGGGCCGCCCTGGCCGTGGAAGGCATCGGCGCCACGTGCGTTGTCTTCGGCCTTTTTGAAGTAAGGCAAAACCTCGTCGTAGCTCCAACCGGGGTTGCCCTCAGCGGCCCAGCTGTCGTAGTCCTCACGCTGGCCGCGGATGTAGATCATGGCGTTGACCGAGCTGGAGCCGCCCAGCACCTTGCCGCGTGGCTGGTAGCCGCGCCGCCCGTTCAGGCCGGGCTGGGCAGTGGTGTCGAACTTCCAGTTGGCATCGCCATTTTTGGCCAGCACGGCCAGCCCCGCAGGACAGTGGATCAGCACGCTGGTATCGGCCGGGCCGGCTTCCAGCAGGGCCACGGTCACGGCAGGGTCCTCGCTCAGGCGGGCGGCCAGCACACAGCCAGCCGAGCCAGCGCCAATGATGATGTAGTCGAACACGTGCGGTCTCCTCATTCAGGGTGACGTTAACGTTACCCCATAGGCCACAGGGCTGCCAAGCCGAGGTTTACCCTCGTGTCGCCCTCAAAAAAAGATTTTGCAAATTTATATTGCACACAATTTAATTGCTAGCTATAATTCAGCCCATGACGAACCCGCGCACCACCTCTGCCAACGACGCTGCCCTGCGCCTGGACAACCAGTTGTGTTTTGCGCTGTATTCCACCTCGCTGGCCATGACCAAGCTGTACAAGCCCCTGCTGGAAGAGCTGCAGCTGACCTACCCGCAGTACCTGGTGATGATGGTGCTGTGGGAGCAGGACGGACTGAGCGTCTCGGCCCTGGGCGAGCGCCTGTACCTTGATTCCGGCACGCTTACCCCGCTACTCAAGCGCATGGAGCAGGCCGAACTGCTGAGCCGCCAACGCAGCGCCGCCGATGAGCGCCGCGTGGAAGTATTTTTGACCCCCAAAGGCCGCGCCCTCAAGCTGCAGGCGGCGCGTATTCCGGCCTGCGTGCTGGCCGCCGCCGACTGCCCGCTGGACGAACTGATGCACCTGACCCAGCAGGTACAAGCCCTGCGCCAGCGCCTGACCACAGCCTGAGCAACACCACTGAATTACCCACCCCGCTGCAACACACCGCGGCATTTTTTGAAAGAAGCACCATGACCACCAAGATCGAAAAAGTGATTTACCAAGCCCATGCCACTTCCACCGGTGGCCGCGACGGCACCACCCGCACTTCCGATGGTCTGCTGGACCTCAAGCTGGCTGTGCCCAAAGAAATGGGCGGCCCCGGCAACGGTGTGAACCCTGAGCAGCTGTTTGCCTCTGGCTACAGCGCTTGTTTCATCGGTGCGATGAAGTTTGTGGCCGGCACGCAAAAGATTGCCCTGCCTGCGGACACCAGCATCAACGCCACCGTGGGCATTGGCCAGATCCCTGCCGGCTTTGGTATTGAAGTGCAACTGGAAGTCTCCATCCCCGGCATGGACAAAGCCGCCGCACAAGCCTTGGTCGACAAGGCCCACCAGGTGTGCCCCTACTCCAACGCCACCCGCGGCAACATCGACGTGACCATCACCGTGGTCTAAATCGGCAGCGCTGGCAGAGCACTGCGCCCTGTCACCTCGGAGGCCGGTCCCGCTTGGCGGGGCCGGCCTTTTGTCTTATGGTGCCGCGCATGGACACCACCGACCTCCTCATCCGCAAAGCCCAGCTCGGCCAGACCCAGCTGCACACCCACACCCTGCCCGCGCTGGCCGACGGCCAGGTGCGCGTGCACATCGACCGCTTTGCCCTTACCTCCAACAACATTACCTACGCCGCCTTTGGCGACGCCATGCAGTACTGGCAGTTCTTCCCCGTGCAGGGGATTGAAGACGCCGACCAGTGGGGGCGCATTCCGGTGTGGGGTTTTGCCACCGTGCTGCAAAGCCGCCATCCTGAGGTGCCCGTGGGGGAGCGTGTGTATGGGTACTTTCCCATGGCCAGCGCGGTGGACCTGATGCCCGGCAAGGTGCACGCCCATGGTTGGGCCGATGTGGCACCCCACCGCGCCACCCTGCACGCGGTCTACAACCAGTACACCCGCTGCGCCACCGACCCGTTCTACACCGCCGACACCGAAGACCTGCAGGCCCTGCTGCGGCCGCTGTTCATCACCTCCTGGCTGATCGACGACTTTCTGGATGACAACGCCTGGTTTGGCGCGGGCGACATTGGCACGCCCTGCATCCTGCTCTCCAGCGCGTCCAGCAAAACCGCCTACGGCACCGCCTTCCAGCTCGCGCAGCGCACGGGCATCGAGGTGGTGGGGCTCACCTCGGAGCGCAATGTGGCGTTCTGCCAAAGCCTGGGCGTGTACCACCGGGTGCTGACCTACGCGCAGCTGGACCAGATTGCGCCCGGCACACCTTCCATCTATGTGGACTTTGCGGGCAACGCAGCGTTTCGCAAGGCGCTGCACACCCACTGCACGGTGCTCGTCTACAGCAGTTCCATTGGCGGCACACATGTCTCCGAGCTGGGCGGTGGCAAGGATCTTCCGGGCCCGCGCCCCACGCTGTTTTTTGCACCCGCGCAGATCAAGAAGCGCAGCAGCGAATGGGGCGGCGCCGAGCTGAACCGGCGCCTGGTGCAGTCCTGGCAGGGCTTTGTGGCGCGGGTGCAGCTGCCCGCACCCTGGCTGCAGGTGCAGCACCACACGGGGCCAGAGGCGATGCAGGCGGCCTACGCGGCCATTTTGGCGGGCGAGGGCGATCCGCGCGGCGGCCATACCCTGTCGCTCTAAGGCCACAGCAGCAGGGCCGTATTTGACGCATATCAAGACCCGGCGCAGCAACTCCTGCAAACTTGCCGTCAGGCACCGCACGCATGATGGCGGGTTTGCACCCCTGAACACGGAGACTTGATGAGACTGGCCTTGCTGTCGGACATTCACGGCAATATCCAGGCGCTGGACGCCTGCTTGGCCCACGCACGCGCACAGCAGGTGCAACGCTTTGCTTTTCTGGGCGATCTGGTGGGTTATGGGGCCAACCCGGCCGAGGTGATCGAGCGGGTCACGTTGCTCACCGAAGAAGGCGCCATCGTCCTCAAGGGCAACCACGACGACATGGCCGTGCGCCCGCCGGCCACCGTCAAAACCGTGGGCGACAGCACCGCCACCTGGACACACCAGCAGCTCAGCCCCGCGCAGCGCCTGTGGATTGACACCCTGCCCTTCACCCACCACCTGGACACCGTGCTGCTGGTGCATGCCAGCGCCGATGGCCCCGAACTCTGGCGTTATGTCTACGACCAGCGCGCCGCCGCGGCGAGCCTGAACGCCGCCAGCGAATGGCCTGGTGTGCGCTACGTGTTTGGCGGCCATGTGCACCTGCAAACCCTGTACTACCGCGGCGCTACCGACGGGCTGATGCTGTTCACCCCGCAGCCCGGCGTAGCCGTGCCGGTGCCCAAACACCGGCAGTGGCTGGCCACCGTGGGCTCGGTGGGCCAGCCGCGCGACGGCAACCCCCAGGCCATGTACGCGGTGCTGGACACCGAGCGCGCGCAGCTCACCTTCCACCGCGTGCCCTACGACCACTACAGCGCCGCCGCCGCCATCCGCCGCGCCGGCCTGCCCGAGTTCTTTGCCCACCGGCTGGAGCAAGGACGATGAAACTGCTGGAGCCCGGCGCCACGCTGGATGGATTCACCATCGAGGAGTGCATCCACTCCGGCGGCATGGCCCACATCTACCGTGTGGTCTATGCCGATGGTCGGCCCGGCCCGGGCTTTGCCATGGCCATGAAAATCCCGCGCATGACGGCGGGCGACGGGGCCGAAAACATCGTCAGTTTTGAGGTGGAATGCCAAATCATGCAGACCCTGCACGGCAGCACCACGCCGCGTTTTGTGGCCGCGGGCGACCTGCAACACACGCCTTACCTGGTGATGGAGTACGTCATCGGCCACACACTGCAGCACTGGCTGGACGGCCCGCAGCCTGTGGCGGTGGACACCACCGTCAGTCTGGGCGTTGCCATGGCCCGCGCGGCGCACGCGCTGCACCAGCAAAACACCGTGCACCTGGACCTGAAACCCGCCAACGTGCTGCTGCGTGATGATGGCAGCGCGGTGCTGCTGGACTTTGGCCTGTCGTGCCACGCGCACTACCCCGACCTGCTGGCCGAGCAGTTGCGCAAGGCGGTGGGCTCGCCCGCATGGATTGCCCCCGAGCAAGTGGTGGGCATGCGCGGCGACCCGCGCAGCGATGTGTTTGCGATTGGCGTGATGCTCTACCAGCTGTGCACCGGTGAGCTACCGTTTGGCACGCCACAAACGGCAGCGGGCCTGCGCCAGCGCCTGTGGGTGGACCCAACCCCGCCGCGCAAGCTACGTGCGGACATTCCAGCCTGGCTGCAAGAGGTGGTGCTGCGCTGCCTGGAACCCGAAGCCGCCAAGCGTTACCCCTCTGCCGCCCACCTGGCCTTTGACCTGAGCCACCCCACCCAGGTGCATGTCACGGCACGTGGCACCAACACCGTGGGCACGCCGTTTCGCACCCATTTCAAGCGCTGGTTCAAGGCCGCGGGCATGCACTACCAGCCCAGCCCCCTGCCCGCACGGCAGTTGCAAGAGGTACCCATCGTCATGGTGGCCGTGCCGCACAAAGACGTGACGGACGCCACGCTGTACTCGCTGCGCGAGGCCGTGGCCCGCGCACTGGGCACCCGCCCCGGTGCCCGCCTGGCCTGCGTCACCGTGATCAGCAGCAGCCAGACCAGTGCCTCGGACGAAGACAAAAGCGAGACCAATGTGCACCGCCGCTACCTCACCACGCTACGCCAGTGGGCCCAGCCGCTGGACCACCCGGGCCACCAAACCTCTTGCCATGTGCTGGAGAGCGGTGACGTGGCCCAGGCCCTGCTGGACTACGCACGCGGCAACCACGTCAGCGTCATCGTGATGGGTGCGGCCACCCACGGCCTGATGACGCAGCGTTTTGTCGCCACCGTGCCGATCAAGGTGGCCATGGACGCGCCCTGCACCATCATTCTGGTCAAGCAAAGCCTGCCGTTTGCACAGCTGGGCAGCGGCTCGCCCTATGCCCACCTCCCCCCGGCGGGCTACTCGGACTCGGATGCCGACAGCGCGGCGGCCCCCGCTGCGCCGCTCTACGGAGACGACTTGGGGCCGCTGGGCTAAACCGGGGAAGCCACCCGCCCAGCAGGGGCAAGCCCGCAGAGGACAATCGGGACATGCACAGCACTGCGGGCACTGCCCTTCACCCCTTTGAATCCCTGACCCCCGACCTGGTGCTGGACGCACTGGACAGCGTGGGCCTGCGCGGCGATGGCCGCCTCACCGCCCTGTCGTCGTACGAAAACCGCGTCTACCAGGTACAGCTCGAAGACGGCGCCCCGGTCGTCGCCAAGTTCTACCGGCCCGAACGCTGGACGGACGCGCAGATCCAGGAAGAACACGACTTTGCGGCCGAACTCATGGCCGACGAAATTCCGGCCGTGGGGCCGCTGGTCTTGAACGGCAAGACGCTACATACATTCGGCGGATTCGCGTTCAGCGTGAGCCCACGCCGTGGCGGGCGCCCGCCCGAGCTGGACGACGGCGAGGTGCTGGAGTGGATCGGCCGCTTTCTGGCCCGCATCCACGCCGTGGGAGCCAAGCGACCGTTTGTGCACCGCCCGGCGCTGGACGTGCAGACCTTTGCCATCGAACCCATGCAATGGCTGCTGGCCAACGACAGGGTGCCGTTGGACGTGCAAAGCGCCTGGACCACCGCCTGCCAAAGCGCTATAGATTTAATAGCTGCTCGCGCAGATATGGCGGGCGCTACAGGCCAAAACAAGTCCAATTCCAGCGGTATACGCCAGTTGCGCCTGCATGGCGACTGCCACCCCGGCAACATCCTCTGGACGCCCACCGACGCCGTGGCCACCGCCGGCCCCGGCCCGCACTTTGTGGACCTGGACGACGCCCGCACCGGCCCCGCCGTGCAAGACCTGTGGATGCTGCTGAGCGGCGACCGCCAGCAACAAACCCGCCAGCTCGGCATGCTGGTGGACGGCTACGAGCAGTTCCGCGAATTCGACCGGGCCGAGCTGGCGCTGATCGAGCCGCTGCGCACGCTGCGCCTGATTCACTACAGCGCCTGGCTGGCGCGGCGCTGGAGTGACCCGACCTTCCCCGCCAACTTTCCATGGTTTGGCAGCAGCGACTACTGGAAGGGCCAGGTGCAAATGCTGCAAGACCAATGTGAAGCCATGCAGGAAGACCCGCTGGTCGTATGAACGGGGATGTGAACAACGCGCCTGCGGTGGCGCCAGTGTGGTGGCTGATCACGCACCTGGGGTCGTCCAGCCTGCTGCTACCCGCCTTTGGGCTGCTGGTGTGGGGCCTGTGGCGCAGCGGTGCGCAAACAGCGGCGCGCCACTATGTGCTGGCCATGGCCGGGGCGGTGCTGGTGACGGTGGTGAGCAAGTGCCTGTTTTACGGCTGGGGCATCGGTATAGCCGCGCTGGACTTTACGGGTGTCAGTGGCCACGGCTTGTTGGCCAGCGCCATTTTGCCGCTGCTCTTGCGCGGCCTGCCCGGTGGCAGCGCGCACCGCTGGGGGCCTGCACTGGGCGCAGGCTTGGCCTTGCTGGTGGGCGTGTCGCGCGTGATGGTGGGCGCCCACAGCGTGAGCGAAGTGCTGGCCGCCTGGCTGCTGGGCCTGGCGGTGAGCTGGCCCGTGGTGCAGCGCCTGCGCACGGCAACGGTGGTGCATTGGAGCACCCGCTGGGCGCCGCTGCTGCTGGTGCTGGCACTCAACACCTCTACCGCCACCTACTTGCCCACGCACGCCCTGGAGGTGCGCATCGCCTTGTGGCTGTCGGGGCAGGTCCAGCCGTTCACACGGCACCAGTTGCACCAGCCCCCTGCGGCGCTGCCTACGCCAACACGTCCTTGACGCCAAACTGCGGCGCGTAGCCCAGCAGGCGCGCCGCTTTGGCGTGTGAGATGAGCGGGTCGGTGCCCGCAAAACCGGGCGCAAACTCTGTCACCTCGGGCCAAAACTCGGCCAACAACTTGCGGCCGTCCTGGCCGGTCCAGTTGTGCGGGCCGGTGATGAAAAAGGCCTCGTGTTTGTGCTCCAACTCCACCTCCAGCGCCAGCCGGTGCGCCGTGGCCACGTCGCGCGCGTCCACAAAGGTCCAGAGGTTTTTGTACCAGTTGGCGTACTCGGCCACCAGCGTTCGGTAGAAGGGGCGCTGCGCATCGTCAGGCAGCCAGACCCAGGGCATGCGCAGGCACACGGTGCGCATGCCGTAGCGCTCGGTGTAGGTCTTGCAGATCTGCTCGCTCACCACCTTGCTCAGGCCGTACGGGTCTTGCGGGCGGGCGGCATGGGCTTCGTCAACGGGGATGTACAACGGCGCCAGCCGATGCGTAGCAAACGCAAAGCCCATGGTGGATTCGCTGGAGGTGAACACCACCTTGCTTATGCCATGCTGGGCTGCCGCTTCCAGCACATTGAATGTGCCGTTCACGTTGACATCAAACACACGTTTGGCCGGGTCGTTCAGCGGGTGCGGGATGCCGGCCACGTGCATCACCGCGTCGTAGCCCGCCATGGCCTGCAGCACCGCGTCCAGCTGCAGCACGTCCACCGCGTGGTGCACCACGTCGCTGCGCGCAGGGGCGGTCAAGTCCAGCACACCGACCTGGTAGCCGTGCTGCACCAGATCGTCCACAATGTATTTGCCAACGGCACCCGTGCCGCCTGTAACCAGTATTTTTTTCATGGCGCCATGGTAGCGGCGCCCTGCCCTTTTTGCGATCCCTCCACCCGCATCTTCTTCCCGTGACCACCCTCAACCTTCTTGGCAGCGGCCGCGTCGGCCAGACCCTGGCCACGCTGTGGCAGCGCCAGGCCACCTTCCAGATCCAGGACGTGCGCACCCGCACACTGGCCAGCGCACAGCAGGCCTGCGCCAGCATCGGTGCGGGCACCCCGGTGGATGCGCTGGCAGCCATGCGGCCGGCCGAGGTCTGGATGCTGGCCGTGCCCGACGCGCAGATTGCCACCGCCGCCCAGGCGCTGGCCGATGCCGCAGCGGCCTGGCCGCGCGGGGCGCAACAACAAGGCCCCATCGTTTTTCATTGCAGTGGGGCGCAAAGTGCGGCGTCGCTCGCCCCCCTGGCGGCACTGGGCTGGCGCACGGCCAGTGCGCACTGCATTCTGAGTTTTGCCACACCCGAAGCCGCCATCGAACAGTTTCCTGGTACTGCCTGTGCGCTTGAAGGACATGCGGAGGCCCGCGCCGTGCTGAAGTCCGCCTTTGCCGCCATCGGTGCCCAGTGCTTTGCGGTGGCCAGCGAGGACAAGGTGCTGTACCACGCAGCGGCCGTGTTTGCCACCAACTTTTTGCCGGTGCTACAAGCCGTGGCCGAAGACGCCTGGCAGGCCACGGGCGTGCCCGCACACCTGCTGCCCCAGCTGCGCGCCAGCCTGCTGCGCAACGCGGTGGACAACATCACCCGCCTGGGCCCGGCCGGCGCACAAACCGGCCCCGCCCAGCGCGGTGACCTGCCGGCCATCGCCCGGCAGGCGCAGGTGGTGCGCGACTGGGACCCGCTGGCCGGCGAGGCCTACCAGGCCTTGAGCGCGCTGGCGCTGCGGCTGGCGGGGCACTCGGCACCTTAGCGCGCTATTAAATCAGGAGCTGCTTGCGCAGTATCTACGTGGCTCAGAGGCCTATTTGATGCATAAATTGGCTGCCGGGACGGCTACGCGGGTGGCCACTACCTGTCGGGCCCGGCGTTTTTTCCACCAAATGTAGACCCCGGTGACGCTGAGCATGGCCACCACCACGCCCAACAGCGAAATCAGGATGCGCCCCGGCAAGCCCAGAATGCGCCCGCTGTGCAGCGGAAACTGCGCCTGCAGAAAGATGTCGGCGACCGAGCCCGTCCACAACAGGCGCTCCCCGACAAAACGGCCGTCTTTGCCGTCGTAGTACAGGCGCTTGTTGATGGAGCCCGGCGTGGTGTCGGACTGAAAAAAGTCAATGCCATAGATGCCCAGGCTCTGGCTGTAAAACACACTGCCCGGGGGCTCGGGCCAGCCTTTGGCCTGGGCATCGGCCGTGGCCTGCGCCAGGGCCTGCGCATAGTCCAGCACGGGAAGGATGGGCTGGTGTTTGGGCGCAGGTTTGCGCTGCGTGAAGGGGTTGGGAGACACCTGCGAAAAGGTGGTGAGGAGCGGGCGGAAGATCTCGCGGTTCAGGTTGAGCGAGAACGCCGTGAAGGCCACGATGAACAGCAGCCCCCAGGTCCACAAACTCACGGCCCGGTGCATATCAAAGTTGAGTTTGTAGGCACCGGCGCGGCTGCGAATCTTCCATGCGGGCGCCCATAGCTGCCACCAGCCTTTGCCCGTTTTCAAAGCGCCCACTGCATCACCGGCCAGACCATCGCCCGGCTGGGGCTTGGCCTTTCTGCGCACCGGCAGCGTCAGGTAGGCGCCTACAAAACAGTCCAGCGTCCACAGAATCGCCACGCCTCCCAGCAGCCAGGTGCCCCAGCGGTCTATGCCCCACATCTCGGGCAGGTGCAGCGTGTGGTGGAACTTGTAGAGAAAGGAGACAAAGGTTTCTCTGCTGATGGGCCAGACGGCCCCCCACTGGCGGTGGCCCAGTTCTTGGCCACTCACCGGGTCGACAAAGACCTGGTTAAAGCCGGGTTCGTGCAATTTTTGGGTGGCGGGGTTGACCCTGGGCGCCACGCCGAAGGCCACGCTGCGGCCCGGCTCCACGTGCAGCGGTATAAAACGCACGGTCACCGTGGGGTGGCGCTGCTCGAGCTGGCGCGCCAGCTCCAGCGTGGAGGTACCTGGCAGCCCCTCGGGGTTAGGCTGGGCAGCGGTCAAGTGCGGGTTGAGCCACGCGTCCAGCTCGTGGTCCCACGAGATGACCGCACCGGTCACCCCCGTGAGGAACAAGAACACGGCGGTGCCCAGCCCTACCCAGCGGTGCAAAAAGGTCCAGAAGGGGCGCATCGACAAGCCCTTAGAACTCCGTGCTGACCGAGAACAAGGCCGTGCGGGGCGTGCTGCGGGTCAGGAAGCCGGTGCGCACCGCAAGCCAATGGGACGAATCGGTCACGTTCTCGATGGAAACGCGGAACACCGTCGACTTGCCCGCCACGCGGGTGCTGTAGCGCAAGCCCAGGTCATAGCTGTCAAAGGCGGGGATGCTTTGCGTGTTGTCTGCACTGGCGTACTGCTTGTCCACCTTGGTGTAGCGCCCCGTCAGGGTCAGGCCCGGCCAGGCGCGCACATCCCATTCACCGCCCAGCACCAGGCTGTAGTCCGGAATGCCGATGGCTTTTTTGCCATCGTTGGCAGCGTTCAGGGTTTTGGATTGCAGCGCGTCAAACAGGGCCAGCCCCGCATTCAGGCGCATGCCTTTGGCCACCTCGCCAAACACCGACAGCTCCACGCCGCGGTTGACCTGCTCGCCATCCATCACCAGGTAGTTGGCGCTGTTGACAAAGGACACCGGCTGCAGAATCTGGAACAGCGCCGCACTGGCCCCAAACGCACCCGCGTCGTATTTCAGGCCGGCCTCGACTTGTTTGCCCTTGAACGGGGGGAAGACCTCGCCCTTGTTGGCCGTAGTGCCGCCCGCCACCGGCCCTTGCGAGAGGCCTTCGGCATAGTTGGCGTACACCGACGTGGTGGGCATCAGCTTGTAACTGGCGCCCACCGAGGGGGCCACGGCCGACTGCATGAACCGGCGCACTTCCACCCCCGAGGCGTACTCGCCAATGTCCAGCTTCTGGTAGCGCAGCCCGGCCACCAGGTGCAGGCGGTCGTCCAGCAGGTGCATGGAGTCCACCACACTCACGCTGTCCGAGGTCGTGTCCTGAAAACGCAGAAACGGCAACCCGGTGGGCGGTGTGGGCGCTGCCACAAACACCGGGTTGTACAGGTTGCTGGTGAAGGCACTGCCAATCGTGCGGGTCAGGCTTTGCCCATCGCCGGTGAAGCGTGAATACCCCAGCACCATCTGGTGTTTGACCTGGCCGGTGTTGAACCGCACCCGCCAGCCCAGCTCCCCGGAACGCATGTTGGACCCCGTGGCGAAGACGCTGGGCTGGGCGGTGAAGTTGCCATTGGCCGCGATCAGGCGGGTGCTGCCCGCATTGAGGTTGGATTCTTTGTAGTTCACGCCCCCCAGCACACCAAACACCGTGGAGTCGGGCGTGAAGTCGTACTCCAGCCGGGTCACGAGGGACACGCTTTCGGTGTCGCTGCTGTCCCATGCCTGGCTGATGGCCTGTGTGGTGGACGGCGGCGCGGGGAGTTCGAAGCCGGCGTTGAACCGGTGAAACTGCGGAAACCCATCGAACTGGCGGCGGTTTTGGGCCACGTCCACACTGGCACGCAGCTTGTCGCCGGCGTAGTCCAGTGCCACCGACAGATGCTCGGTGCCCACTTTTTCTGCCACCACGCCGGTCGCGCCTTCTCGCTTGGCCGCGTTGATGCGCAACCCCCACTCGTGCTCCTCGCCAAACCGGCGGCCCACATCCACATGCCCGCCGGCCTGGCCGTGGGAAGAGCCGGAGAGGGTCAGCCGGGTCAGGGGAACATCGGTCCCCCGCTTGGGCACCAGGTTGATGGCGCCGCCATTGGTGGTGCTGTTTGGGCTGATGCCGTTGAGCAGCGCACTGGGGCCCTTCAGCACTTCGACGCGCTCGAACTGCTCCATCGCAATGCGCCGTGTATCGACCACCGCAAAGGTTTCGTTGAAAGACACGTCGGCACTCAGCAGGTATTGGCCGCGCAAAAACAGTACGTCGACCGCGTTGCTTTCCGAGTTGGTGGACCGCACGGCCGGGTCGACCGCCAGCACGTCAATCAGGCGCCGGGCCTGCACGTCGCGCACCGCCTGCTCGGTGTAGCCGCTGATGGCAAAGGGGGCGTCCAGCAGCTCGGTATTGCCCAGTGCACCCAGGCGTGCACCTTTGGCAACCTGCCCGCCGGCGAAAGGTTTGTACAGCGAATTGGGGTCCCGCGTGCCGGCCACCGTGACTTCGGCCAGGCTTTTCACCCCACCGGCGGCGGGCTCGCTGTTCGCGCCCCGCAAGCCATAGGTTCCTGGCGCCTGCGCCACGGCGCTGATGCCGCTGCCAAGCAGCAGCGCCGCAAAACCCTCGGCCACGCTGTACTGGCCGGCCAGCGCCGGTGCACGTTTGCCACTGACCACCGCAGGGTTGAAGGAGAGCGTGACACCGGCCTGGCGCGAGAAGGCGTTGAGCGCGTCCTCCAGGCTGGCGGCGGGCAGGTTGTAGGGCTTGCGCACAGGCTGGGCAGCCCGGCTGGCATCACCGGGGGCGGGTGCCTCGGGCACGCCAGTTGTGGCGGCGGCTGCAGCGCCAACCAACGCGCCGTGGATGAGCAAGGCGTGGATGAGTGAGGCAAGGGGATGGCGGGTAGGCATGGCAGTGGGGTTCACAAGACGTTCGGTTAAAAAGGTTGCTGTCCCCTCTATGCCGAACAGGCCCCGCAAAACCCGTAACCCTGAGCGCAAATTTTTTTAACGGCGCAGGATCGTCAGCGGCCCTTGGGGGCTACTGCCAATGCGCACCGGCAGCGTGCTCGCCAGCGCGTCCAGCGCACGGGGCACGGCCTGGGGGCCGTCGAGCTGGAACACGCCTGACACGCGCAGGCCCGCCACATCGGCTGCGCAGTGCACTGGGGCCCCGTGGTAACGCGACAGTGCCGCGGCAAGCGCGTCCAGCCGCATTTGTTTGGCCACCAGCACGCCGTCCATCCAGGCGGTGGGGTCGGCGTCGGGCTGCAGCACACGGGTAATGGGGGTCGTGCCCTGCCCGTCCAGGCGGTAGGTTTCGCCAGCCTGCACCCGCAGCGGCGCCTTGCCGTCCAGGTAGATGGCCACGGTGCCCTCGCGCACATGCAACTGGGTGCTGGCGAGCGGCGCACCACGGGTGGGCAACGTGTGCCGCACGGCAAACGCGGTGCCAATGGCCTGCATGCGCACTTGCTGTGCCTGCACCCAGAACGGGCGCTTGCCGCCCAGGGCATCGGCGTCGGCACCGGTGTCGATAAAAATCTCGCCTTCACGCAGCACCAAGAGGCGCTGCAGCGGCGTGAACACCACATCCACCGCCGTGCCTGCATTGAGCTGCAGATGGGTTCCGTCGGCCAACAGCACTTTGCGCCGCTCACCGGGGCGGCTGGCATAACTGGCCTCCTCGCGCCATGGGGCCAGCCGCGCCACCAATGCGGCCGATGCCGCACTCAGCGCCCCCACACCCAGCAAGCGGAGGGCACGCCGGCGCGATGCGATTTTGCCGCTGGCCTGCGCGGCATCCAGGGTCTGGCGGGCCATGCGGGCGCTGCCCGTGGGGATGGCGCCAAACGCCTGTTCGACCCCTTGCACCTGCGTCCAGGCTTGTTCGTGCAGCGGGCTGGCGCGGCGCCAGGCGGCACAGGCCTGGCGTTCGGCCTCCCCCGCAGTGCCAGACTGCAGGCACACGGCCCATTGCACCGCCTGGTCCAGAGCGCTCAGGCCCATGGCAGCTCGGCCCGCATGGCCATGCAGTGGCGCAGCGCGGTGGCCATGTGTTTCTCTACCGTGCTCAGGCTCACGCCCATCTGCTGGGCAATGGCCACGTAGCCCAGTCCATCAAGCCGCGACAGCAGCAGCACGGTGCGCGCCTTGGGGTGCAAGCCATCCAGCATGGCGTCAATGCGGGCCAAGCAGTTGATCAGCATGGCCTGGTCCTCGGTGCTGGGAGTGTGGCTCTCGGGCAGGCCCGCCAAGGCTTCGAGGTAGGCGCGTTCCAGGGTCTGGCGGCGTGCTTGGTCTACCGCCAGGCCGCGTGCAATGGTGGTGAGCCAGGCGCGCGGCTCGCGCACCTGGGCCAGCGCTTGTGGCTGCCCCAGCACGCGCACAAAGGTGTCGTGGCTGAGGTCGGCCGCGTTGTGCGGGCAGCCCAACTTGCGGCGCAGCCAACCCAGCAACCAGGGGTAGTGCTCCAGGTAGAGGGTGCTGACGGTCTGCATGGGAGGGGCGACGGACATGAAGGCGTGGGCCGGGCACAACCATCCAGGCTCGGACAGCAGGCAGGCAGGAGGCAGTGGAATAATCTAAATGCGAATTATTACCAATTAGATCCATCGCCGCAAGCGCCTGGCCTCTGCCTGTGGTGTATCCGGAACGGGAGCGCACCCTGGCGCTGCGACTCACACCACCACGG
Source organism: Rhodoferax sp. XS2R6 (assembly GCF_056521365.1). Taxonomy (NCBI): domain Bacteria; kingdom Pseudomonadati; phylum Pseudomonadota; class Betaproteobacteria; order Burkholderiales; family Comamonadaceae; genus Rhodoferax; species Rhodoferax sp. XS2R6. The sequence continues at coordinate 220,144 of NZ_JBWMAY010000003.1, forward strand.
CTAAGCCAGCCAGCCGCTCCACACGCCCGGCAACCACTGGGCGCCGCTCACCACCAAGGCCGCCAGGGCCAGGGCCCACGCGACACCCAGTGTGGCACCTGCCAGCACGGCCAAGCCATCTTCAAACACCAGCCCCAAACCGATGAGGAGCAAGGCCACCGCCGGCACCACATTGCCAAACGGAATGGGGAGAAAAATGGCCCAGGCCATGGCCGCCACCAAAGGCGCCAGCCACACGCGGTGGCCGGGCTGCACCCACCAGCGCAAGCGCGCGCGCATCACCCGCGCGGCCTGCTCGTAAAGCCATGCCAGGGTGTGCAGGGCCCGGCGTGCCATGGGAGCCGACAACTGCAGCCGCCCCACCCTGCGGGGCATGACCAGCCGCGGAAAGTAGCGCCAGATCATCCAGGCCAGCGCGGCCAGGCCCAGGGACATCAGGGTGCCTGCGCCCGGCAGGGGCAGCAGACACGGCACCGCCAGCACCACCAACAGGGCTCCCGGCCCTGCCCGGCCGTGCAGCCGGAACAGCTGCTGCAGGCGCATGGGCTGGTCCTCCAGCGCCTCGGCCGCAGCCCGCAGGCGCCGAGCTTGCTGCTGGTCCACGGTCAAACGCTGCTGCGTGTGCTGCTGGAGCGCACACTCAGCCACATGGTGATGGCCAGAATGCCCACCACTACACCCAGCGATACACCCACCGGGATCTTGTAGATATCGATCAGGCACATCTTCGTACCAATGAACACCAGAATCACGGCCAAGCCGTAGTTCAGCAGGTGGAACTTGTTGGCCACGGCTGCCAGCAGGAAATACATGGCACGCAGACCGAGGATGGCAAACACGTTGCTGGTCAGCACGATGAAGGGGTCGCTGGTGATGGCAAAGATCGCGGGGATGGAGTCCACCGCAAAAATCACGTCGGTCAGCGCGACCAGGCAGATCACCATGAACAAGGGTGTGGCGATCTTTTTGCCGTTTTCCACGGTCCAGAAGTTTTCACCGTCGTAGTGCTTGCTCACGGGCAAGAGCTTGCGCAAAAGTTTGAGCGCGGGGTTGTCGTCCAGGCTGGGCTCCTGGCCGGCCGCCCACCACATCTTCACACCGGTGAGGATCAGGAAGGCACCGAACACGTACAGGATCCAGTGGAACTCGGCCAGCAACCAGCCGCCCACCAGGATCATGAGGGTGCGCAGCACGATGGCACCGATGATGCCGATCATCAGCACCCGCTTCTGGTAGTGCGTGGGCACCGCGAAGTAGGTGAAGATCATCAGGAACACAAAGATGTTGTCCACCGCCAGCGACTTCTCGATGAGGTAACCCGTCAAAAATTCGAGTGACTTGGTGTTGGCCAGCTCGGTGGAGCCCGTGCTGTCTTTGACCGCCCACCAGAACAGGCCATTGAACAAGAAGCTCAAGGCGACCCAAATGAGGGACCAATTGAGCGCTTCTTTAACGCCGATGTCGTGGGCGCCTTGTTTTTTGAGGACGACAAAGTCCACGAAGAGTGACATCAGAACGATGCCGACGAAGGTGGCCCATAGCCACAGGGGTGCAATAGTTTGCATAAGCAAGACCTCGAAATGGTTGAAACATTTCCTGTAGGTCTTGCGGGAGAGCGCACTGGTGGCGCCTCTGCATGTTCCGGCCGGGGCGATGGCAACGCACAACCCGCGACGTATTGACGAAACATGCAATCCCGGCACCTGCGCGCCGGGTTTGCTACTCCCCTAAAGGTGCGCGGATCATGGCAGAAATCACAATGCCCCCGCAAACCAGATTGGCTTGTGGTGCATCAATTAGCTATCCAATTTAATAGCTGCCTGCGCATATTCCACGATGGCTACAGCCCTATTTCGCATTAAATTTGCCGCGCAGCACACGCCAGGCGTACGCCAGCAGGCTCCCCACCGCCACCACCGCCAGCACCTGTTGCGCGACGTGGTTTTCCGCAAAATCCAGCTCCTCGGTGAGCAGGTGGTAAACGGACAAGGCCACCAGCACGGCGGCCATGCGCAACCACCAGGCCGAAGGTGCAAACTGCCTTTCGGGCAAGCGCATCCAGAGCTGGTGCCCCAGCAAACCGGAGAGCACGCCCAGGCTGGCGCCCACCGCCACATCGCCCGGCCAATGCGCCCCCACGGCAATCCGCGACAAACCAGCACCGGCCGCCAGCACCAGCAGCCACCAGTGGCGGCGGCGCTGGGCCACGGTGAGTGCAAAGTAAATGCCGGATGCCACCGCAAACGCCGTCAGCGTGTGACCCGAGGGCATGGACACGTTGTGCAGCAGCTCCCCCACCACCCGCATCTGCGTGTTGTCCACCACCGCAGCGGGGCGCGGGCTTTCAATGAAAAACTTGCCGGTGCGGGCAAACAACACGGCAAACGGCGCCGCACACAGCCACGCCACCATCAGGCGGGGTGCCAGCACCAGCAAGGGCGCGGTCACCGCCAGCAGGCCCCAGCCATTGCCCAGCAGCGACAGGCCCGTCCAAAACTCCGCAGCCAGCGGCGCACACCACTGGTTGATGGTGATGAAGAGGCTCGGCTCCCACAGTTGCAGCCACAAGGGCGTGCCCAGCACAAAGATCACCAGCGGCCACCACCAGGTGCGGGCGGAGACCGGGCTGGCCAGGGCATGGGGCGTGGTGGGTGGGGTCAACATGGGGCGTATCAAGAGGTGGGCGCGAGTGTAAGCCGGGGCTGCGGCTGGCCGGACCAGCCTCGGCAGTCGTAAAAGCGGAAACGGGCCAGTGGCCGGCCCCAGTGCGTGGCCTGCTGGGTGTCCAGCAGCGTGCAGCTGGCAAAACCCTGGGCGCCCAGCGGCACCTCATAGGCCAGGTGGGACCAGTCCACCAGCAAGGTGTTACCACCCACCGGCAGGTCGCCAGCCCAGAAGCGGAACTGGGTTTCGCGGTCTTCCAGCACATACACGGGCAGCGGCCGCGCGTACCAGCCCAGGCGGCTGGCCAGGGTCCAGTTTTGTACGGCCACACTGCCCAGGCCGTGTTGCGCGGCCAGGGTCTGGGCACGGGCGCCTGCGGCCTCCCAGCCATGCAGGTCGGCAAAGGGGTTGGGCTGCTTGGCCACCGCGGCATCACTGCCAGGCAACACCGGCCAGCCGGCGCTGAGCATCAGGCCCAACAGGCCTGCACAGGCCAGCGCCTGCAACCCACCCAGGCCCAGCACCAGCCAGCGCGCGGCCCGTTGGCGGGATTGCCAGGCCCGCGCCAGGCCCAAACCGGCCAGCGGTGCCAGCGCCACCCAGGCCGGGGCCGTCCAGTGCGGCAGGCTGGAGCCACCGCCCGCCATGTAGGCAAAGATGGCAAACGGCAGCACAAACGCAGCCCACAGCCAACGCGCGGTACGGGCTCCACGCGCCCAGGCCGCCGCCAACAGCAGCGGGCCAAAGGCCAGCAACTGCAGCAGCCCAAACCGCAGCACATGCAGCACCTGCCACTGGCTGCCTTTGCCATGGGCCAGCTGGTAGACAAACGACGCCCACTGGTGCTGTGCATTCCACACCAGCACCGGCAACACCAGCACTACGGCCAGCGCCAGCGCGGCCCACAGCCAGGGCTTGCGCAGCAGGCGCAGGCCATGCACACGCAGCAAAACCAAGCCCAGCGCCAGCGCGGTGAACACGGCCGTGTATTTGGCCAGCCCGGCCAGCCCCAGCAAAACGCCCATGAGCAGCCAGGCCGCCGGGCGGTCCAGTGCCTCGGGGTCCATCAGCGTGGTGGTTTGCCACAGCAGGGCCACGGTCAGCGCCATCAGCAAGGTGTCGGGCAGCAGGCCAATGCCCAGGATGTGCAGCAGCGGCGCCAATGCCAGCGCCAGCACGGCGCCCAGCGCAGCCGGCTGGGCGAGCGGGTGGCCCGCCAGCAGACGCAGACTCAGCCGGTACACGCCCCCCACCGTGGCCAGCCACAACACACCGGGGATGAGGCGCAACAGGCCGGTGGGCGCGCCCAGCGCCACCAGTGGCCACTGCACCCAGCCCACCAGCGGCGGGTGGTCAAAATAGCTAAGCGCCGGGTGCGCGGCGTAGAGCAGGTAGTGCGCCTCGTCCACCGACAGGCCCAGCGCCGCGCCCAGCAGGGCGTGCAGGCCAAACACCAGCGCCAACACCCCGCGGGCACGGCCATGCAAAGAAGACGGGAACAAAAATTGCAAGGGGAAGTCAGAGGAAAATGGAAACCCCCGCAGTCTAATCTGCGCCTTCTATATCCCCACCCCAAGGAACCCCATGCCCACCTACCATGTTGAATTGCTGGAAGGCCGCACCCAGGAGCAGAAGAAAAAGCTCGTGGACGAAGTGACCCGCGTGACCGTCGAAACCCTGGGCTGCTCGCCCGAAGCGGTGGACATCATCATCACCGACGTGAAACGCGACAACTGGGCCACGGGCGGCAAGTTCTGGAGTGAGCCGCGCGCATAAGCGTTGGCCGATTTCGCATAACGCCCAGCTCCCCTTGCCACCACCCCGGAGTAAACTGTTTCCATGTGCCAATTGCTTGGAATGAACAGCCATTTGCCGGCCAGCTTGACGCTGAGTTTCACCGGTTTTTCGCAGCGCGGCGGCTGCACCGACCACCATGCGGACGGCTGGGGCATCGCCTTCTTCGAGAGCGAAGGCGACCTGCCCGGCAAGGCGGCGCGGCACTTTGTGGACAAGGAAAGTGCATCCACCTCGCCGATTGCGAAGATGCTCAAGTCCTACCCCATCAAGAGCCACAACGTGGTGGCCCATGTGCGCAAAGCCACGGTGGGCGCGGTCACGCTGGAAAACTGCCATCCCTTCACGCGCGAACTCTGGGGCCGCTACTGGGTGTTTGCCCACAACGGCGACCTGAAAGAATTCAACCCGCCGCTGCATGGCAGCTTCAAACCCGTGGGCACGACCGACAGCGAGCTCGCCTTTTGCTGGCTGCTGCAGGAGCTCAACAAATCCCACGCTTCGGTACCGTCGGTCGAAGAACTCACCCACACCCTGGCCGAGCTGGTGCCCAAAATTGCCCGCCACGGCACCTTCAACTTTTTACTGAGCAACGGCCAGGCCCTGTGGGCCCACGCCAGCACCAAACTTTGCTACGTGGTGCGCCAGCACCCCTTCAGCCATGTGCAGCTCAAGGACGAAGACGTGACGGTGGACCTGTCAGAACTCAACGGCCCGGAAGACCGGCTGGTGATTGTGGTGACCGAACCGCTCACCACCAACGAGGCCTGGGTGGCCATGGAATCCGGCGAGTTGCACGCCTTTGTGGACGGCCAGCCGCTAACCCGCACCGTGTGCAAGGCCACACTGATCGCCGCAGCCGCTGCGGCCGCAGCCCTGCGCGAAGCAGAAGAGGCTGCCAAAGCCGCAGCCCTGGCAGCCCCAGCTGCGGTTTAGCGTTGCAGCGGGCCCTCGGCCCGCCAGCCTTTACGGCTTGCAGCCGTACTGGCCTTTTTTCACGTTCTCAAAGTAGCTCAGGTCGCCGCTGCAGACCGGCTTGTCGGCAGGCAGGGCGGTGCCAGCTTTGGCCGCGCAGGTGAAGGTACCGGTTTTGGGGTTGAGCTTGCCGGACAGCTTCCAGCCTTTGGCACACACCTCGGACGCCTTCAGCGCCGCGGGCTTGGCCGCCACGGCCGCACCGGTCACGGTGATGTCGACGGCGCGCTCGGGGCCACCGCAGTTGGGGTGGTTCTGCACATTTTTGCCGCCCAGGGTCACGTGGTAGGTGCCGGGTTTGTCGTAGCTGCGGGTCACCACCAGAGGTACGGGGGTGCTCACATCACTCACGGCGTCTTTGAAGGTGCCGTCACCAAAGCCGACCACAAAGCCGCAGTAGTTGGCATTGAGCACATCGATGTTGGCCGTGATGGTGACGGACTCGCCGACCTTGACGGTGGTGTTGGATGCGGTGATGGTGCCGAGCACCTGGGCGTGGGCCGCACCGGCAAAAAGGCTGGCGGCCAGCAGGGCTGCACATGGCATGCGTGTTGTCATGGGATGGTCTCTCCGTTGTTTCGTGCCGCTGCACCAACCGTGGCAGCGGACCACGCAGCGCGATTGTGCGCCGCTGGCGGCGGCACAACACACTATTCAGGCTGATCTGCCGCAATAAAGCGGCAATGTGTGAACTATGCCGCGCACCCCCATGCCAACCGCAAGCGGCCTGTTAGCGCCCTGCGGACTGGGCGGTTTCGAGCGCGTCCACAAACATGGCGGCCACATCAAATCCGGTCTGGTCGGTGATTTCCTGAAAGCAAGTCGGGCTGGTGACGTTGATCTCGGTGAGTGAATCACCAATCACGTCCAACCCCACCAGCAGCAGGCCACGCGCGGCCAAGACGGGGCCCAGCGCCTCGGCAATCGCACGGTCGCTGTCGCTTAGCGGCTGGGCCACACCCTTGCCACCGGCCGCCAGGTTGCCCCGCACCTCGCCACCCTGCGGAATGCGTGCCAGGCAGTAGGGCACGGGTTTGCCACCAATCACCAGCACACGTTTGTCGCCTTCGCGGATGGCCGGCAAAAACTTCTGCACCATCAGGGTCTGGGCGCCGTCCTTGTTCAGCGTCTCGATGATGCCGCCCAGGTTCAGGCCATCGTCCTTCACACGGAAAATGCCCATGCCGCCCATGCCGTCCAGCGGCTTCAAGATGATGTCGCGGTGCTCGGCGTGGAAGGCACGCACCACATCCGCATCGCGGGTGACCAGCGTGGGGCCGATGAACTGGGGAAACTCCAGAATCGCCAGCTTTTCGGGGTGATCGCGCAGCGCGCGCGGTTTGTTGAAGACCTGGGCACCTTCGCGCTCGGCCTGCTCCAGCAGGTGGGTGGCGTAGAAAAATTCGGAATCAAACGGCGGGTCCTTGCGCATGACGATGGCGTCAAAGTCCTTCAGCGCCACAGTGGTCGGCTCGGCTTCGGTGAACCAAGCATCGGATTGACCGGTGAGCGTGATGCGACGCACTGCCGCCTGTACCACGCCGCCACGTTGCCACACCAGGTGGCGGGGCTCGCAGGCAATGATGCGGTGGCCGCGCTTCTGCGCCTCGCGCATCATGGCAAAGGTGGTGTCCTTGTAAATCTTGAAGGATTCCAGCGGGTCGGCAACAAACAGAATGTCCATGGGGTTCTTTCTCGGTCAGGGGCCGCAGTTCAGGTGCCTGCAGGCTGGGTGCGGCCGTAGTGTTGCACCAAAAGCGCAATCCCGCCTGCCACCACCCCCCAAAACGCCGAGCCGACTCCGGCTATTACGACACCGCTGAGCGTGACCAGAAACGTGATGAGCGCGGCTTCGCGGTGGGTGTCGTCTTTGAGGGCGGCCGCGAGTGCCCCGCCAATGGTGCCCAGCAGGGCCAGCCCCGCGATGGCCGCCACCAGCTCCTTGGGGAAGGCAGTCAGCACACCGGTAATGGCGGCGCCAAACAGGCCAATCACCACATAAATAGCGCCGCAGGCCGCCGCCGCGGTGTAGCGCCGCGCGGGGTTGCTGTGTGCCTCGGGCCCCATACAGATGGCGGCGGTGATGGCGCTGAGGTTGAGCGCAAACGCCCCAAACGGCGCCAGCACCAGCGTAACCAGACCGGTCAGCGTGATGACTTTGGAGATGGGAATGCCGGCATCGCCGCCCTCTTTGCGTCGGTCGGCATAACCCGCGGCCTGGATGGCAGCCACACCAGGCAGGTTCTGCGAGGCCATCGTGACGACGAACAGTGGCAGCGACATGCTGATGAAGGCGGCCAGTGAAAAGGTAGGCGTGACCCAAACCGGCATCGTCAAGCCAAATTGGATGTTAGCGCCCGTGAATTCTGCGCGAGAAGCTACAAAAACAATAGCAACCAGCAGCGTCAGCGGCACCGCGTAACGGGGCACCAGGCGCTTGCCCAGCAGGTAGGTCAGCAGCATCAGCACGACCAGCGGCAAGGCTGTCTGCGCCGCAGAAAAACCCGACAAGCCAAAGCGCGCCAGCACACCCGCCAGCAGGGCCGAGGCCAGCGCCAGCGGAATACGGTTCATGATGCGCTCGAACCAGCCGGTGACACCTGCCACGGTGATGAGCACGGCGCACAGGATGAATGCCCCCACGCCTTCGGCCATGCCAAAACCACCGGCCGTGGCTGCCGTGGCCAGCACCGCTGCGCCCGGCGTGCTCCAGGCCACCATGACCGGCTTGCGCAGCCACAACGAGGGAACCAACGAACACAGGCCCATGCCAATGCCCAGCGCCCACATCCACGACGCCACCATGGCCGGCGTGGCGCCCAGCGCGAGCGCGGCCTGGAAGACGATGGCCACAGAACTGGTGAAGCCCACCAGCACGGCTACAAAACCGGCCGTGAAGGCTGAGAGACTCAGGTCTTTGAAAAAATGCATGGCAGGCACAAAGAAGTGGGGCCGCTGCGCGGCCCCGAGAGATTCAGATTTCGATTTTGGAGCCCAGCTCCACCACCGAGTTGTTCGGTAGATTCAAAAAATCTGCCGCAGCACTGGCATTGTGGTGCATCTGGGCAAACAGCTTTTCGCGCCAGGGCGCCATGCCTTCACCGAGCGTAGGCACCACGGTGTCACGCGAGAGGAAGTAGCTGGTACTCATAGGCTCCAGGTCACAGCCGCGGCCCTTGATCTGTTCCAGCGCCTTGGGCACATCGGGGTCGTTTTTGAAACCGTAGTGGATCACCACCTGCCAGCAGTCGTGGCCCAGGGAGTCGATCTGCAGACGTTTGTCCAGCCCGATCCAGGGCACCTCGTGGTTCTTCACGGTGACAAACAGGTTGCTGGTGTGCAGTACTTTGTTGTGTTTGAGGTTGTGCAACAGCGCATTGGGCACGGTGCCCATCTCGGAGGTGAGGAACACCGCCGTCCCCTCCACGCGTGCGGGTGGGCTCACAAACACGGCTTCCAGAAAACTGGGCAGGTCCAGCGCGTCGGCACGCAGCTTGTCATTGAGCAGGCGTCGGCCGTCCTTCCAGGTCATCATGAGCGTGAACACCGCGCCACCAATGGCCAGTGGGAACCAGCCGCCGTCAAATAGCTTCAGCAGGTTGGAGGCCCAGAACGCAAAGTCGACGATGAAGAAAAAGCCGGTGGCCGCAATACACAGCCACAGCGGGTACTTCCAGCCATGGCGGATGACGTAGAAAGTCAGGATGGTGGTAATCAACATGTCGGTACACACGGCAATGCCGTAAGCCGCCGCCAGATTGCTGGACGACTTGAACATCACCACCGCCAACACGATGGCCACAAACAGGCCCCAGTTCACAAACGGCATGTAGATCTGGCCGGTGTCTTTGACACTGGTGTGCTCAATCTGCAGGCGCGGCAGGTAACCTAGCTGAATGACTTGTTTGGTGACCGAGAAGGCACCCGAGATCAGGGCTTGCGAGGCAATCACCGTGGCCATGGTGGCCAGGCCCACCAGGGGCAGCAGGGCCCAGTCGGGCGCCATCATGAAGAAGGGGTTTTTGACGGCGGCAGGGTTGGCGAGCAACAGGGCGCCTTGGCCAAAGTAGTTGATCACCAGCGCGGGCATGACCACCGAAAACCAGGCCAGACGCACCGGCTTTTTGCCAAAGTGCCCCAGGTCGGCGTACAAGGCCTCTGCACCGGTGACACACAGCACCACCGCCCCCAGGATGACGAAGGTGGTGCCCGGGTTGTTCCACATAAAGCCCAGCGCATAGTGCGGGCTGATGGCCCACAAAATCTCGGGGTGGTCCACGATGTGGCTCACGCCCAGCACCGCCAAAACAGCAAACCAGACCACGGTGATGGGCCCAAAAAACTTGCCGATACCGGTGGTGCCACGCTTCTGTACCGCAAACAAACCGAACAGGATGACCAGGGTGATGGGGATCACATACCGCTTGAAAGCAGGCGAGATGACCTCCAGGCCTTCGACTGCCGAGAGCACCGAGATGGCCGGGGTGATGACGCCGTCGCCATAAAACAGGCAGGTGCCGAAGATGCCGATGATGAGCAAGACGCGGCGCAGCTCGGGCCGGTGTTTGACCGACTGGGAGGCCAGTGCCAGCATGGCCACCAGGCCGCCTTCGCCGTGGTTGTCGGCCCGTAGCACCAGCACCACGTATTTGATGGAGACAATGACCGTCAGGGTCCAGAAGAAGATGGAAAGGATGCCGTAGACGTTGTCCGGGGTGAAAGGCACGTGGCCGGAGCCAAACACTTCTTTCATGGCGTACAGCACGCTGGTGCCAATGTCGCCGTATACAACGCCGATGGCGCCCAGGGTGAGCGCCGCAAGAGACGATTTTGATGCTGACACGAGATCACCCGGCGCGCAGAAGCCGCCGGGTTCCATTCCTGAAGGGACCGCTATTTTGCTCCTGGCGCCTCAGGCCGCAAGCCACAAATCAGCAATTTGCGTGGAATTTGAAACCGTGTTGCAGCGCAGCAACTTGGCGGCGCTACTGGGTTGACGTACCTCAGTCGTAGCGCTCAGCGTCGGGGTCAGTGGCCTCCAGCTCATAACTACCGGCCAGCATGGCCAGGCGGCCGATGACGCCATACATGTAGAAGCGGTTGGGCGCGCTGGCCCCGGGGCGCACGCCGGGCTGAGGTAAGTGCGTACTCTCGGCAAACGCCAGTGGCACATAGGCAGAGCCAGGGGCGCTAAGGTTTTCGTCCTGGCCACGCTCGGCGTGCATGCGGTAAAAACCGCCCACCACATACCGGTCCATCAGGTAAACCACGGGTTCGGCCACGGCGTCGTTGACGCGTTCGTTGGTCAACACACCCTCTTGCAGAATCAGCTCCAGCGGGGCGGGTGCGGCCTCCAGGCCGGCGCCCATTTTGCGCAGCTTGGCTTCCAGGTCCTTGGTGTCGCGCACGGAGAGGATGGCGTTGCCGCTGGTGCGGTTGTCGGCCTTGACGACGACAAAGGGGCGTTCCTTGATGCCGTATTCCTTGTACTTCTTCTTCACCTTGGTGAGCATGGCGTCCACACGCTGCACCAGGGCGTCAATGCCGGCCGGTGTGACCAGGTCCACCACGCCATATTTGTCAAACATCGGGTTAATCAGCCAGGGGTCCACGCCGATGAGCTTGCCAAACCGCTTGGCCACTTCTTCGTAGGCCTTGAAGTGGGTGCTCTTGCGCCGCGTGGTCCAGCTGGCATGCAACGGGGGCAGCAGGTACTGCTCGTGTACCTCTTCCAGGATGCCGGGCACACCGGCGCGCAGGTCGTTATTGAGCAGGATGGTGCAGGGGTCAAAGTCCTTCAAGCCCAGGCGACCCTTGGTACGGATGATGGGCTCGATGGTGATGGACTCACCACCGGGCAGTTCCAGGGTGGTGCTTTTTTTGATCTCGGGGCTGATGGAGCCAATGCGCACATTGAGGCCGGCCATGTGGAAGATGCGGCGCAGCTGGGCCAGGTTACTCAGGTGAAAGGTGCTGCGCGCGTTGTTCTCGGGCACGATGAGCAGGTTGCGCGCCTCGGGGCAAATCTTCTCGATGGCGGCCTGCGCGGCCTGCACCGCCAACGGCAGCATGGCAGGCGTCAGGTTGTTCCAGCCGCCGGGATAAAAGTTGGTGTCGACTGGCGCCAGCTTGAAACCGGCATTGCGCACATCGACCGCGGTGTAGAAGGGCGGTGTGTGCTCCATCCACTCCAGGCGGAACCAGCGCTCGATGGCGGGCATGGAGTCCAGAACCCGTTGTTCGAGTTCATTGATGGGGCCCGTGAGGGCGGTAACAAGATGCGGAACCATGCGACGCTTTCAAAGAGGACTGCCCATTCTAGGGGGCTCCTTCAGGTGGAGAAGTTCCCCGAAATTTCAAGTCCTTTGCCGCAAACCGCCAGAAAAACAGCAGCCCGAGTATTCAGCTCAGCCGCGCACTTCGCCCTCGCCCAGCACCACGTACTTCAAGGACGTCAGCCCCTCAATGCCCACCGGCCCGCGGGCGTGGAACTTGTCGGTGCTGATGCCGATTTCGGCGCCCAGGCCGTACTCAAACCCATCGGCGAAGCGCGTGCTGGCATTCACCATCACGCTGGCCGAATCCACTTCACGCAGAAACTTCTGGGCGTGCACATGGTTGGTGGTGAGGATGGCGTCGGTGTGGTGGCTGCTGTACTGGTTGATGTGGGCAATGGCCTCGTCCACACCGGCCACCACTTTCACGCTGACGATGGGTGCGAGGTACTCCTCGTACCAGTCCTGCTCGGTAGCGGGCACCAGTTTTGCTCCTGAATTAGGAGCTGTTTGCGCAGTATCCACGGGCGCCAGAGGCATATTTGACGTCAAAATGGCCAGTGCTTCGGGGTCGCAGCGCATCTCCACGCCCTTGGCCGCATAGACCGCGCCGATGCGCGGCAAAAACGCGGCCGCCACGCCCCGCGCCACCAGCAGGCCTTCGGTCGCGTTACAGGGGCTGTACTTGTTGGTCTTGGCGTTGTCCGCCACCTTGACGGCCATGGCGATGTCGCAGGGGTCGTCCACATAGGTGTGGCAGTTGCCGTCCAGGTGCTTGATGACGGGCACCTTGGCATCGCGGCTGATACGCTCGATCAGCCCCTTGCCGCCGCGCGGAATGATCACATCCACAAACTGCGGCATGGCAATGAGCTGGCCCACCACTTCGCGGTCGGTGGTCTGCACCAGCTGCACCGCGTCGGCAGGCAGGCCACTCTCGGTTAAAGCTTGCTGTACCAACCGAGCCAGCGCCTTGTTGGAGTCAATCGCCTCGGAGCCACCACGCAAGATGCAGGCATTGCCGCTCTTGATGGACAAACTGGCCGCCTCGATCGTTACATTCGGCCGGCTCTCGAAAATCATGCCAAACACGCCAATCGGTACCCGCATCTGCCCCACGCGGATACCGCTGGGCTGCTGCTTCATGCCAATGATCTCGCCAATCACATCCGCCATGGCGGCCAGCTGCTCGCAGCCTTCGGCACAGGTTTCCAGCACCTTGGGGGTGAGCTTGAGCCGGTCCACCATGGGCGCAGCCAGGCCGTTGGCCACCGCACGTTCAATGTCCTTGGCGTTGTCCACCTGCAAGGCTGCGGTGTTTTCGCGCAGCAGCCTTGCCAAGGCCCGAAGCGCTACGTTTTTAGTAGCTGCTGGCGCACGCGCCATAAGGGCAGAGGCCACTTTGGCCTGAGAACCGAGGGCCAGGGTGTATTCGGTGGTGTTGGTCGCGTTCATAGGGAGATTTTCGCAGATTGCGCAGGGGGCGACCAACGTGCAGGGCCGGTACCCACATCCCTGGGCCGCCTTAGCGCCTGGCGTAGGCCGGGGCGGCGGCTTTGGGGACAGCCCCGCACAAGCCACACAACTGCAACGCCAGCCGGTGCAGCGCCTGCCAGCCGGTGGTGGGCCAGTCGGGTTGTTTGAGGCCTTTGACGATGCCGTCCACCACGTGGGCGGATTGCAGCAGCTCGGCCAGTTTGGATTCGGAGAGTTTGGGTAACACGCGCTCAAACAGGCGCTCTTTCACGCCCCAGATACGGTTCTCACGCAGGGCCATGGGCAGGGGGCGGCCTTGGGCCATGGCGTCTTTCACACGCTTCAAGGCGCGGATGTCTTCGGCCAGCGTGTAATGCACCAGCACCTCGGCCTCGCCCTCGGCCTGCAGGCCGTCCAGCATGCGCTGCACGCGCACTGCCTGACCGGCCAAGACCGCTTCACTGAGTTTGAATACGTCGTAGCGGGCCACATTCAGCACGGCGCTTTCGACCTGCTCCAACGTCAGCACGCCACCCGTGTCTCCTGATGCTGCATCGACGGGGAACAGCAGTCCGAGTTTTTGAATTTCCTGATGCGCGGCCAGCAGGTTGCCCTCCACGCGGTCGGCAAAAAACTGCAGCGTGCGCTGGCCTTCTTCGCCGGCTTCCACGCGCTGGCCCTGCGCGCCCAGACGCTGGGCGATCCACTGTGGCAAGGCACCGCGCTCCACCGGGCTGACTTCCAGCGTGACGCCATTGGCATCCAGCGCAGCAAACCAGGCCGTGGACTTGGTCATCTTGTCCAGACGCGGCAGCAAAACGATGGTGAGCGTGGAATCGTTGCCCTGCGCGCCTTCGGCCAGCTGCTGCAGCGCCACGCTGCCGTCCTTGCCAGGCTTGCCGCTGGGAATGCGGATTTCGACGATCTGTTTGTCGGCAAACAGGCTCAGCGAGCCGCCGGCAGCCAGCACCTCGCTCCAGTCAAAGTGGGCGCCTGCCACGGTGTGGGAGGTGCGCTCGGTATAGCCGTTGGCGCGGGCGTTGGCGCGGATCGCGTCCAGCGCCTCTTGCTGCAGCAGCGGCTCGTCCCCATGCAGGGTGTACAGGCTCTTGAGCCCGCGCTGCAGGTGGTTACTGAGTTGGTTGGCCGCGAGTTGCATAGGGGACTGAGTTTAAGGCCCCCACGCTCCGCCGCTACGCGGGTCGCTGCCCCCAAAGGGGGCTAACTCGCCTTGGGGCGGCCTGGCGGCGAGTTGCGGCCCCTGCGTTCAGGTTCAGGCCGCAAGCCCCATCGTCTTGGCTTCAGGCGCCAACACTGCACAGACCAGATCGGTCGCGGCCTGGGCGGTTTGGCCGCCAAAGTCCCGCAGCGGGTTGTACTCGGTCAGTTCCAGCGCCATAAACCGCGAGTCCTGGCTGCAACCGGCCAGCACCTGCAATGCATCGGCCAGGCGTATGCCCTGCTCCACCGGCGTACCGGTGCCCGGCGCATCGCGCGGGTCCAGGCCGTCCAGGTCAAAACTAATGCCCCAGCCGGCGGTTCCGGTTTGCACGCGGGTGCGGGCTTCGTCAAAACACGCGGCGAAGCCACGCTCCAGCACTTCGGGCATAAACATGACACGCACACCCAAGCCATCGAGCAGCGCCTTCTCGGCGGGTTCGTAGCTGCGTGCGCCGATGATGACCAGGTGCTCGGGACGCAGCTTGTGGCGCCAGCCAAACAAATCTGTCATCCCCACCGAGCCATAGCCCAACAACGCCGCCACGGGCATGCCGTGCGGTGCCTGGCTGTCCGAGGTCTCGGGGGTGTGGGCGTCCAGGTGTGCATCGATCCAGACCAGACCCAGCGCGCCCTGCGGACGCAGGTGGTCGGCAACGGCGCTCCAGGTGCCGACGGCGCAGGAATGGTCGCCACCCAGCACCAGCGGCTGCTGGTTCTGGCGCAGCACTTGGGCCACCGTGCCGGCCAAGCGCTCGGAGAATCCTTCGATGGCATTCAACCGGCTGGTCGCCAGCATGGGCTGGGCGGTCACCGTGTCACCCCAGGTAATGGTGCGGCCGGTGGCGGCCAAAGCATTCGCAATGCCATGCTCGCGCAAGGCTGCGGCGCCCCATTTGCAGCCGCCGTCGCTGGCGCCCTCGCCCACCGCGGCACCCACCAGATGCAGGACAGCGTGGCTCATGCGGCTTTGCGCAACACAGGGCGTGCGGCGGTGGCGCAGGCAAACAGGTCTTTGGGATCTGGCAGGTCGGGTACCAGTTGCACGGTGCTGCCCACGCCCAGTTTTTGCGACAGGGCATGCACATAACGCAGGGCCGACAGGTCTTCCAGCGCAAAACCGACCGAGTCAAACAGCGTGACCTGGGCGGCGTTGTCGCGGCCCACCGTGGTACCCGCCAGCACCCGCCAGAGCGGGTGCGTCACAAAATCGGCCGGCATTTGCTGCAGCTCGCCTTCGATGCGGGTTTGCGGCTCGAACTCCACAAACACCTTGGCGTGGTTCAGGATCTCGGCCTGCAGCTCGGTCTTGCCGGGGCAGTCGCCGCCCACGGCGTTCAGGTGCATGCCGGGTTCGACCATGTCTGCGGTCAGGATGGTGGCGTTGGTTTTGTCGGCGGTCACTGTGGTCACGATGTCGGCACCGCGCACGGCTTCACGTGTGGAGGCGCAGCGCACGATAGTGAGATTGCCAGCGTCGGTGTAAGGGCGCAGGTTGTTGACCAGCTTGTCGGTGGCCTTGGGGTCCACATCGAACACGCGCAGCGTGGTGATACCCAGTTGGGTCATGAAGGCAATCGCCTGGAATTCGCTTTGCGAACCATTGCCGATCAAGGCCATGGTCTTGCTCTCGGGCCGGGCCAGCACCTTGGCGGCCATGGCAGAGGTGGCCGCGGTGCGCAGTGCGGTGGTAATGGTCAGCTCGCTCAGCAGCTCGGGGTAACCGGTGGCCACATCGGCCAGCACACCAAAGGCCATGACGGTAGACAGGCCCTGCAGCGGGTTCTTGGGGTGGCCGTTGACGTATTTGAACGCATAGAGCGCGTTATCGGACACAGGCATCAACTCGATCACGCCGTTGGTGCTGTGGTTGGCGGTGCGGGGGGATTTGTCAAAATCCTCCCAGCGCAGAAAGTCTTCGCGGATGGTCTGGGCCATCTCGGACATCATGGGGGCCAGGCCGTGCTGGCGCACCAGCTCTTGCATGTCGTGGACGTCGATGTAGCGGGTCATGGTTCTCTCTCCTCGTTGGGCCGGAGGCGGTGCGGAATCCGCAGACCTGCACAGGCCTTGAGGGGCCACCCGGCATGAGAGAAAGTTTAGGCTGGGGGCGGCGCTGTAAGCGCCGAAGCGTCGCAGGGAAAGCGCTGTAAGCGCTGAACTGGCAGCAGAACGCTTCCGTTTCAGAAGCACCCCAAGGCGACCTAGCTGTCGTCGCGCACCATGAGCGGGAAGCCCGCAAATTCCTTGACCGTTTGCAGCTCGGTACTGGTCACCACCTTGTCGATGCCCAGGCCCACGTCGTCAATCCAGGTGTTGGTGAGGTCGCGGTAGTGCGCCAAGTCGCGGCAGGCCAGGCGCACCAGGTAGTCGTAGCGGCCGCTGACCAAGTGGCAGGCAATCACCTCGGGGCAGGCCACCATGGCCGCCTCGAAGCGCTGCACTGTGGCCTGACGCTGGTCCTTGAGGGCAATCTCGGCAAACACCGACACATGCTCGCCCAGCGCCTTGCGCGCCAGCAGCGCGCGGTAGCCGGCGATCAGGCCGTCGTCTTCGAGCCGGCGGATGCGGTTCAGCGTGGCGCGGGCCGAGAGGTTGACTTCTTCGGACAGGGCCTGGGCGCTCATGCGCCCGTCACGCTGCAGCAGCTCCAGCAGGGTTTGGTCCACGCGGTCCAGTGCCATGCTCAGTCCAGGGTTTTGACCGCGGCAATGCGGCGCAGCAGCTGCTGCACGATGTCGGACTGCATGTCGCGGTACAGCAGCGCTTCTTCAGCCTCCTTGGCCAGCACGGCGGATTCGTTGAAGCTGATGTCACGCTGCTGGATGATCTCGGTGTCCGCGATCAGCTCACGCCCCTGTGGCGTGCGCATACGGAACTTGACGCGAATGCGCAGCTGGAACTCGCGCACCTGGCCCGAAGCATTCACCCCCACCACCGTTTTCTCGCGCAGCTCCTGCAGAATGTCCACCACCACCTGCGGCGGCTGGCCACCGGCGGACGGCACCAAGGGGCGCACAGCGCTGCCCAGGTAACGCGCCAGCTCGGACGCCACCGCGCCACCACGCTCGGGGGTGACAGCAACGGTCTCGAACGCAAAGGTCTGCTGGCCGCGCAGCTTGAAGCCGCAGCCGGCCAGTACGACGACCAGTGGCAAAGCAAACAGGTAGCGGCGTTGCATCACAGGCTTAGACCACCACGTTGACCAAGCGGCCGGGTACCACAATGACCTTCTTGGCTGTAGCGCCGGCTGCGTGGCTCAGGAAAGCCTCGCTGGCCAGGGCGGCAGCTTCAATGGCTTCTTTGCTGGCACCGGCGGGCACACGCACCGAACCGCGCAGCTTGCCATTGACCTGCAGCACCAGCTCGATTTCGTCCTGCACCAGGGCCGAGGCATCGACCAGGGGCCAGGGCGCGTCCAGCAGGTCACCCAGCGTACCGGCGTAACCCAGCTCGGACCACAGCGTGTGCGCAAGGTGGGGCGTGGCCGGGTAGAGCACGCGCAGCAGGATGCCAAAACCTTCGATCAGCGCCACCTGGGCGCCCGCGCTGTCCAGGGCCTTGAAGCCCTCCAGCGCATTGATCATCTTCATGGTGCCGGACACCACGGTGTTGTACTGCATGCGCTGGTAGTCAAAATCCACCTGCTTGAGCACGGTGTGCATCTCCAGGCGCAGGGCCTTGGCTTCCTTGCCAAATTCCACGTCTTTCAGGCTGCTAGCCCCCGTTGCACTTGCGCTGGCAGCTACCAAATCCATAGCAGACAGCTTGTAGCCAAAGTTCC
Source organism: Rhodoferax sp. XS2R6 (assembly GCF_056521365.1). NCBI lineage: Bacteria > Pseudomonadati > Pseudomonadota > Betaproteobacteria > Burkholderiales > Comamonadaceae > Rhodoferax > Rhodoferax sp. XS2R6. The sequence goes on from NZ_JBWMAY010000003.1 coordinate 238,330, forward strand.
AGACGCGGCGCAGAAAGCGGTAGCTGCCTTCCACTGCGGCGTCGTTCCACTCCAGCGTGGCCTCGGGTGGCGCGGTGAACATGGTGTAGATGCGGGCCGTGTCGGCGCCGTATTTGGCGATCAGCGCCTGCGGGTCCACGCCGTTGTTCTTGGACTTGGACATGGTGCCCACGCCCTCGTAATCGATGGCAGTGCCCACGGGCAGCCGGCCATCGCCGCTGTCAGCTTCGTTCTTGAGCTTGGCGCCCACCACCTTGCCGGCTTCGTCCAGCACATGCTCCACGTCATGCGGCCAGAAGTAGTCTTTGCCACCCTTGGCGGTGCGGCGGCTGTAAATGTGGTTCAGCACCATGCCCTGCGTCAGCAGCTTGGTGAAGGGTTCGTCCACCTTCACCAGGCCCAGGTCGCGCATCACCTTGGTCCAGAAGCGGGCATACAGCAAGTGCAGGATGGCGTGCTCGATGCCGCCGATGTACTGGTCCATGCCACTGCCGCCGGTGGCCAACTGTTGGTCGCGCATCCAGTAGTCGGTGCCGCCGGCCACCATGGCCTCTGCATTCTTGGGATCGCAATAACGCATGAAGTACCAAGAGGAATCCACAAAGGTGTCCATGGTGTCGGTCTCACGCCGTGCGGCCTTACCGCACACGGGGCAGACCACACCGGCGTGGAAGCCTTCGTGCTTGTGCAGCGGGTTGCCCGAACCATCGGGCACGCAGTCCTGCGGCAGCACCACGGGCAGGTCTTGCTCGGGCACCGGCACGGCGCCGTGTTCTTCGCAATGGATGATGGGGATGGGCGTGCCCCAGTAGCGCTGGCGGCTCACACCCCAGTCGCGCAGGCGCCAGGTGGTCTTCTTCTCGCCCAGGCCCTTGGCGGCCAAGTCGGCTGCCACCGCGTCCACGGCGGCCTTGTAGGCCAGGCCGTCGTACTTGCCGGAGTTCACGGTCAGGCCGCGCTGCTTGTCGCCATAGCTGTCGGCCCAGGCAGTCGCCGAGAAGGTTTCACCTTCCACTGCGACGACCTGCTTGATCTCGATGCCGTACTTCAGCGCAAACGCGAAGTCGCGTTCGTCGTGCGCCGGCACGCCCATGACGGCGCCATCGCCATAGCCCATGAGCACGTAGTTACCCACCCACACCGGCACTTGCGCACCGGTCAGCGGGTGCGTGACAAACAAGCCCGTAGGCTGGCCCTTCTTCTCTTGCGTGGCCAGCTCGGCCTCGGTGGTGCCACCGTGCTTGCACTCTTCAATGAAGGCGGCCAGTGCGGCGTTGCCCACAGCGGCATGCGCGGCCAGCGGGTGCTCGGGCGCCACGGCGCAGAAGGTCACGCCCATGATGGTGTCGGCGCGTGTGGTGAACACGTACATGCGGCCTTCGCCAATCAGTGTGCCGCTAGCGTCCTTGATGTCATGCGGGAACGCAAAACGCACGCCTTCGCTCTTGCCGATCCAGTTTTCCTGCATCAGGCGCACGCGCTCAGGCCAGCCGTTCAGCGTGGCCTTTTCGTTGCCCACCTGCACATGGTCCAGCAGTTCCTGGGCGTAGTCGGTGATCTTCAGGTAGTAGCCAGGGATCTCGCGCTTCTCCACCACGGCGCCGGTGCGCCAGCCCTTGCCGTCAATCACCTGCTCGTTGGCCAGTACGGTTTGGTCCACCGGATCCCAGTTCACCACCTGGGTCTTGCGGTAGGCAATGCCTTTTTCCAGCATCTTGAGAAACAGCCACTGGTTCCACTTGTAGTACTGCGGGTCGCAGGTGGCGACCTCACGGCTCCAGTCGATGGCCAAGCCCATGGCCTGCATCTGGCCCTTCATGTAGGCGATATTCTCAAAAGTCCACTGGGCCGGTGGCACCTTGTTCTTCAACGCGGCATTCTCGGCCGGCAGTCCAAACGCGTCCCAGCCCATGGGCATGAGCACGTTGTAGCCGTTCATGCGCAGGTAGCGCGTGAGCATGTCGTTGATGGTGTAGTTGCGCACATGGCCCATGTGCAGCTTGCCGCTGGGGTAGGGCAGCATGGAGCAGGCGTAGAACTTCTTTTTGCCCTCGTCCTCGGTCACGCGGTAGGCGTTCTGGCCGTTCCATAAGGGCTGGGACCAATGGTCCTGGGCCGATTTTTCTACGTCGAGGTGCTGGTACTTGTCTTGCATGGGGATGGGGCAGCGACTGGCTGCCAATGGAAAAGGCGTGAAAGGATTTTAGGCGCTGCGCCAGCGCAGGCGATTCGGGGGCTACGGGGCAGCGGCAGGTGGCTCGGGGTTGGCCACAAAACCAATACGGCTCAGGCCCGCGGTATGCGCCAGACCCATGACCTCGACCACCCGGCCATAGGGCACGGTGGCATCGGCGCGCAGCTGCACCTCGGTGAGCGGGTTGCGGGTAGCCGCCTGCTTGAGCTCTTGCGCCAGGGCCGGCAAAGCAATCGGCTGGTCCGCCAGGTAGACCTGGCCAGACTTGTCCAGCGCGAGCGCTACAAACTGGGGGGCATCCGCAGCTTGGGCGCCTTCGGTTTGGGGCAGGTCCACCTTCACGGCACTGACCATGAGTGGTGCGGTAATGATGAAGATCACCAGCAGCACCAGCATGACGTCGATGAGCGGCGTCATGTTGATGTCGCTCATCGGCTGTGCGCTGGGCGTGCGCTCCAGACGGCCGAAACTCATGGCTCTTGCGTCAACAGGAGCTCGCGCAGGTCGCGGGCAAACCCTTCCAGGTCCGCCTCGATACGGCTAATCAGGCGGCCGAGGATGTTGTAGCCCAACACGGCAGGGATGGCGACCGCCAGGCCTGCTGCGGTCATGATCAAGGCCTCGCCCACGGGGCCGGATATCTTGTCGATGCTGACCTGGCCAGAACCCGCAATGCCCATGAGGGCGTGGTAAATGCCCCAGACCGTCCCCAACAAACCCACAAAGGGCGCGGTGGACCCGACCGTGGCCAACAGCACCTGACCGGCCTGTAACTGGCGCAACACCCCATGCAGGGCGTCGCGCAACACACGGGTCAGTTGTTGGGAGCGGTCGCCGCTGGCACCCAGCGTGCCGGGCAACGTTTGCTGCGTGGCCTCTACCAGCGGGCTGACCAGCAATTCCCGGTCAAACGCCCGCACGGCCGTTTGGGCCTGCGCCCAGTCCGGCGCCTGCCAGAACGCAGCAGTGCTGCGGCCTACATCGCGCACCGCGCGCTGCAGCAGCCAGCCCTTCCACAAAATCACCACCCAGCTGCACACCGACATGCCCAGCAGCACCACGGACACCGTGGTGCTGACCGCATCGCCCTGGAACAGTGGGATAGCGCTCATTTCAGGTTGAGCACATCAAACATGTCGAACAGGCCCGCCTTGCGCCCGGCCAGAAAACGCGCGGCGCGCAAGCTTCCCTGGGCGTAAGTAACTCGGCTGGAGGACTTGTGGCTGATCTCGATGCGCTCACCGGTACCGGCAAACAGCACGGTGTGGTCACCCACGATGTCGCCCCCGCGGATGGTGGCAAAACCAATGCTGGACGGATCGCGCTCGCCGGTCACGCCATAACGTTCGTAGACGGCGCACTCTTTCAAGTCGCGGCCCAAGGCGTCGGCAATCACTTCGCCCATCTTCAGGGCCGTGCCCGAGGGGGCATCGACCTTGTGGCGGTGGTGGGCTTCGACGATTTCGATGTCGTAGCCGGTAGACAGGGCCTTGGCAGCCATTTCCAGCAGCTTGAGGGTGACGTTGACGCCCACGCTCATGTTGGGCGCCATCATGATGGCAATGTGTTGGGACGCCTCGGCAATCTCGGCCTTCTGTGCATCGCTAAACCCGGTGGTGCCAATGACGGCCGACACTCCCAGCTCACGGCACACACGCAAATGCTCCAGCGTGCCTTCGGGGCGCGTGAAGTCGATCAGCACATCGCAGCCCTTCAGGCCTTGGCGCAGGTCCGAGGTGATCAGCACGCCGGTTGACTGGCCAGAGAACGCACCAGCGTCCTGGCCCAGGGCGGGGCTACCGGCCATGTCCAACGCGCCGCCCAGGCGGCAGTCGTCGGCCGCACGCACGGCCTCAATCAACATCTGGCCCATGCGGCCGGAAGCGCCAGCAATGGCGATGGTGTGGGTCATGTCCCTGTCCTGTAGAGAAAAACGTTATTGCGCCGCAGGCTCCAGTGGCGGATAGGCCACCGGAGCGTTGGAGGCAGGGGCCGCGGAGCCCGTCGCAGTGCTGGCGGGTGCGGGGAATTTCTGTAACTTGTCTTCCGGCGCGCTCAGGGCAGGCAGCGGGCCCTTGACAGGAGAGGACTTGAGCGTGGCCACAAACTCCGACTCGCTGGGGAGATCGTCCGCCTCGACACGCTCCAGCGCGTCGTTCGTAAAAAACACCGTCACACGGCGCGACTGGGGTTCTGCGCCCTGACGCTTGAGGGTGAACACATAGTCCCAGCGGTTGGCATGGAACACACTGGCCAACAGGGACGAGCCCAACACGTCCTGCACCATGGCACGCGGCATGCCGGGGCGCAACACCGCGAGTTGCTCTCGTGTCACCACATTGCCCTGCACGATGTCGATTTTGTAGGGCCGCACGCTTTGTGCTGCCTTGGCGACCGTATCTCCTGTGCTACTCAGCGTGCTGCAGCCAGCCAAGGCAGCCAGGGCCAAAACGACCAAGGGAAAACGGGTGCTGCGCAGCAGGTTGTTGGGCATGAAGAGTCAGGAACGATATGATCACGCGATTGTAGCGGCTGGCCTGTGCCAGCCCGACTTGCGTTCGCGCCGGGAGAATGCCATGAGCAACATCAACGAACTGAAAAATACAGGCCTCAAAGCAACCGTTCCGCGCCTGAAAATTCTGGAGGTTTTCCAACGCGGAACGCAACGCCACATGACCGCCGAAGACGTGTTTCGCGTCTTGCTGCAAGAGCGCTCAGACGTGGGCCTAGCCACGGTATACCGGGTGCTGACACAATTTGAGCAAGCCAGCATCCTGAGCCGCAGCCACTTTGAGAGCGGCAAGGCGGTGTACGAACTCAACGAAGGCCAGCACCACGACCATTTGGTGTGCCTGGACTGCGGACGGGTAGAAGAGTTTTACGACGCGGAAATTGAGAAGCGCCAGCACGCCGTGGCCAAGGCCAAAGGCTTCACGATTGCAGACCACGCGCTGAGCCTGTACGCCACCTGCACCAAGGACAAGTGCCCCCACCGCAATAGCCCATCCGCCTGAGCGGATCGTCCCGTCAGCCTTGCGACATCGCCTTGCGATGGCGCTCGACGAACTCCTGGTAGGTGTCGATACCGCGCAGCTGCAGGATGGTGTTGCGTACGGCGGCCTCGACCAGCACCGCAATGTTGCGACCGGCCACCACCTGGATCACCACCTTGCGCACCGGAATGCCCAGCACATCCTGGGTAAGCGGCTCGTAGGGGATACGCTCGTATTCACGCTCCAGGGTCTCGCGCCGCACAAGGTGCACGATGAGTTTCAGGCGCATACGGCGGCGCACCGCGGTTTCGCCAAAAATGCCGCGGATGTCGAGCAGGCCAATACCGCGCACTTCGAGCAAGTTTTGCAGCAGCTCAGGACAACGGCCCTCGATCGTGGTCTGGTTGATGCGGTACAAATCCACGGCATCGTCGGCCACCAAGCCGTTACCACGCGAAATCAGCTCCAGACCCAGCTCGCTCTTGCCCAGGCCGGATTCACCGGTGATGAGCACTCCCAAACCCAGAATGTCCATGAACACCCCGTGCATGGACATGCGTTCAGCAAAGTGTTTGGACAAGTAGGCCCGCAACACGTCAATGACAAAGGCCGATGATTCCTTGGTGGCAAACATCGGAATTTGCGCCCGCTCACACATGGACAGCAGGGCCTGCGGCGCCGCCTGGCCATCGGCCAAGACCAACACCGGGGGCTCCAGTGTCACGATGCGGGAAATGCGGCGCGCACAGTCCTCGGGCGTGGCATTGGTGATGTAGGTGATTTCGCGCTCACCCAGAATCTGGACGCGGTAGGGATGGATGTAGTTGAGGTAACCCACCAAATCGGCCCCGGATCGAGCGGCGCTGATGGCAACTTCGTCAAAACGGCGCTCCGAGGCGCCCAGCCCGGCCACCCACTCCCAGCGCAGGTAGGCCCGGAACTCTTCAAACAGGGCGTCTGCGCTGACCGCGGTGGGTTTCACGACACGCCTCGACTACAGAAATTCAGGCAGCACGTGCCGACTGCCAACCGGTGATCAGGCCGTGCAGTTGGCCGGCATCGTCACAGGCGGTGAGTTGCTCGCGCAGGCTCGCATCGCTGAGCAATTCGGCAATTTCGGAGAGGATTTCGAGGTGTTTCTGCGTGGCCGCCTCGGGCACCAGCAGAAAAATCAGCAAACTGACCGGCACATCGTCCGGGGCATCAAACCCAATCGGTTTGGCCAACTGAAACACCGCCGCCATGGGGGCCTTGAGGCCCTTGATACGGCCATGGGGAATCGCCACGCCATGCCCCAGGCCCGTCGAGCCCAGGCGTTCCCGGGAAAACAGGCTGTCGGTGACCAGCGCACGGCTGAGGCCATGCAGGTTCTCGAACAGCAGGCCCGCTTCTTCAAAAGCGCGCTTTTTGCTGGTGACATCGACTTGCGCAAGAACTTGCGAAGCGGAGAGGATGGACGCGAGTCGGTTCATGGTGTGAGGCGAATTATGCACACAAAAAAACCGCCCGTGAAAGGGCGGTTTTTGGGTGGCAGTCCCTAGGGCTTTGGGACTACAGCGGGCCTTACATCAAACGCTTGGGGGCCTCATGGTGGTGGTTTTGGAGCCGGTCCTTGTGGCGAACCACCTGGCGGTCCAGCTTGTCGACCAAGTCATCCACGGCAGCGTACAGGTCCTCGTGGGCGCTTTCGGCAAACATGTCGCTGCCCTTGACGTGGATGTTGCACTCGGCGCGTTGCCGTCGCTCCTTCTCCTTTTGCTTCTCAACGGTAAGTAGTACCTTGACATCGACCACTTGGTCGAAATGCCGCATGATGCGATCGAGCTTGGTCGTGACATAACTGCGCAGGGCGGGGGTAACTTCAAGGTGATGACCGCTGATCGTCAAATTCATAAATAGCCTCCAGTTGCTCTCAGGGTTGACAAAGCCTTCCATTTGCGGTGGTCGGCGCTCACACTAAAAATCCGAAATTTCTGAACCCTATTTGCGGTCGTCTTGAGAATGACTATGCGCCCGTTTGGTGGCGATTGCAATCGGTTTTTGTAATGCAATGCAACATGCAGGGGCTCTTTACTTGGGCGCTGGCGCAGCCATTTGGTGCAGCTGCAAACGCGCGCCCACCACAATGGTGAGCAGACTGGCGACACCCCCCACCACGGCGGCAACCCCATAGTTTTGCACCATACCCGCCGCATCCCGGCTGATGATGTAACCACCCACTAAGGCGGCCAGACCCATGGCACCGGACTGGACGGCGGAATTGAGGGTCATGAACGTCCCGCGCAACGCGGGGTTGGCAGCCGAGGTGAGCATGGCCATGCCGGGGATCATGCGCCCGCTCATACACACAAAAAACAAGGTGGAGACCAGCAGTACCCAACCCATGGCCACCTGCCCCAGCTGCGTGATGGCCAGCATGGGCACCAGGACGACGGCAGCCATTACCCGAAAGGTTTTGAATTTGCCCCAGCCATCGGCCAGGCGCCCAACCACACGCGCGGTCAGCAAGGTGGCCACTCCGCCGCACAGGTAGATGTACGGAATCTGGTCTGCGCGCATGCCCACATTGGCCTGCATGTAGATGGTGATGTAGGGGATGACAGTAAATCCCGCAAACATCAGCAGGGCCGAGAACACAAATGCGCGCTGGTGGTTGCGGTCCACCACCACATCGCGGATACGGCTCCAGGATGAGGTATGCACCTGGGCGGCCACATGGTCTTTCAAAGAAGGCATGGTCACGTGGGCAAACACCATGAACAACACACTGAGTACGGCAATCAGAATAAAAGGCAGGTGCCAGCCAAAGTGAGCCGCCAGAAACAAGCCCAGGGGCACACCTGCCACGGTAGACACGGAAAACGAGGTCATGACCACCCCCATGGCGCGGCCACGGCGCTCGTAGGGGATCACGTCACCCACAATGGTCTGACTCAAGGCCGAAAGCACGCCACCAAAGATGCCGGCAGCGATGCGGGCCACCATCAGGCTGCCATAGGTCGGCGCCAGGCCACAGGCCAGTGTGGACAGCGCAAACAAACCGTACAACACCATGAGCAGGCGCTTGCGGTCAAACCGGTCGATGTAGGTGGAAGCCGCCAAGCCCGAAGCGCCCGCCGCCAGGGTGTAGGCCGACACCAGCATGCCAAACTGGGCGTCACTGATGTGGAACAGCGCGGTCAGCGCAGGCCCCAGGGGCATCATGATCATGAAGTCCAGGATGTTGGTGAACTGGATCCCCGCGAGGGTGATCAAGAGCCAAAGTTCGCGGCGCGGCGAGAGTGCAGTGGACATGGGAAAAGACCAAAAAGAAGTGCGGCGGAATGGCCAGCGGGACACTCTACCACCCCGTTCTCGGTGCGATAATTTGTGCAACGTCACTATCGGAGAACGCTCCTTGGAAACCTACCCTAGTCGGTAGCTTTCAACTCCCAGCACTGCATCGGGGTTGAAAGCACCCAGCCCGCACCGCAGACAACACCACATCGGGAGTGAGCCATGCTCAATATCTTTACGCTCGCCAACGGTCGACTCTTTCAGGAAGAAATCGAGTCGCTGGAAGAGCTTTCCAAATTCCAGCCCATCTGGGTGGACCTCGAATCCCCCACGCTGGAAGAAAAGCGCTGGGTCAAACAGTACTACGGCCTGTCCATCCCGGAAGACGCGATGGACGAAGACATTGAAGAGTCCGCCCGCTTTTACGCCGAAGACAACGGCGACGTCCATATCCGCAGCGACTTCTTGGTGGCCGACGACAACGAGCCCCGCACCGTGCGCGTGGCCTTCATCCTGAACCTGGTCAACGCCAACCTCAAGAGCAAGGGTGTGCTGTTTTCCATCCACGACGAAGACGTGCCGGTGTTCCGCCTGCTGCGCATGCGCGCGCGCCGCGCGCCGGGCCTGATTGAAGATGCCAAAGAAGTGCTGCTCAAGCTGTTTGATGCCGACGCCGAATACTCCGCCGACACGCTGGAGGGCATCTACGACGAACTGGAAAAAGTCAGCAACAAAGTGCTGTCAGGCGACGTGACCGATGCCATGGCCGGCGAAGTGCTGGGCGCGATTGCCCGCCACGAGGACATGAATGGCCGCATCCGCCGCAACGTGATGGACACGCGCCGCGCCGTGAGTTTCATGATGCGCAGCAAGATGCTCAATGCCGAGCAGTTTGAAGAAGCGCGGCAGATTCTGCGCGACATCGACTCGCTGGACTCCCACACGGCCTTCCTGTTCGACAAGATCAACTTCTTGATGGACGCCACCGTCGGTTTCATCAACATCAACCAGAATAAGATCATCAAGATCTTTTCGGTGGCCAGCGTCGCCCTGCTGCCCCCCACACTGATTGCCAGCCTGTATGGCATGAACTTCCAGTACATGCCCGAGTTGAGTGCCAAGTGGGGCTACCCGTATGCACTGGCCTTGATGGTGGCCAGCGCGCTGGTGCCCATGTGGTACTTCCGCAAACGCGGCTGGCTCAAATAATTCAAGCAAAATTGGGCCCTAGCCCCCATGGAATATGCGCAAGCAGCTATTATTTTGATAGCGTTTTGAGCAAATTTTCGACAATGCCCAGGGCATACACACTCGCGACCTCCTGCACAAACGTGCGGAAGTCCCCATGGGCGGTGTCGTCCGCCCGGTCGGAGATGGTGCGCACCGCGGCAAACGGCACGCCGTAGTCGGCGCACACCTGGGCCACGGCGGCGCCTTCCATCTCCACTGCCAATGGCACATGGCCCGCCGCCCGCAACTGCCCCACCAGCGCCGCCACTTCGGCGGCACTGTTCACAAAACGGTCACCACTGGCAATCAGGCCGTGATGGACCACGGGGGCACGGCCCTGGTGGCGAATGCCGGCCAGTGCGGTGTCGCTGGCCATCTGCAAGGCGCCACACAGGCCCACATCCCCCACAAACACGGCTTGGCCATACAGCGGAATTTCGTAACGCGGAAACAGCGGCGAGGCATCCATGTCGTGCTGCAGATAAGACGTGCCCACCACCACATCCCCCACCTGCACACCGTCCCCCACACCCCCGGCCACGCCGGTGAAAACCACCCGATTCACCCCCAGATGGGCAATCAGCGCGGTGGCGGTAGTGGCCGCCGCCACCTTGCCAATGCGCGACAGGGCCAGCACCACCGGTTGGCCCCACAAGTTGCCGCACCAAACCGTGCGCCCGGCCAGCACCACCTCGCTCACGCCCTGCATGTGCTGCAACAAACCGGCCTGCTCTTCGGCCAGGGCACTCAGAATGGCAATGGGGGCGGAAGTGACGGGCATAGGTGCAACGTTCAAAAGACGGTAGCGTAGCAGGCACAAAAAAGCGGCCCGCAGGCCGCTTTTGCATACCAACCGCCTGGTGGCGACTGGTAGAACACCGCGTCACTTGTCGCGCAACTCGCGCCGCAGGATCTTGCCCACCGGGGTCTTGGGCAGGTCGGCCCGGAATTCGATCACCTTGGGCTGTTTGTAGCCGGTGAGGTTTTCCTTGCAGAAATGGCGCACCGCCTCTTCGCTGAGGTTGGGGTCTTTCTTGACGATGACCAGCTTCACGGCCTCGCCCGTTTTGGCATCGGCCACACCCACACACGCACATTCCATGACGCCCGGCATCTGGGCCACCACGTCTTCCAGCTCGGTGGGGAACACATTAAAGCCGCTGACCAGAATCATGTCCTTCTTGCGGTCCACGATCTTGAAGAAACCCTTCTCGTCCACCACGCCAATGTCGCCGGACTTGAAGAAACCGTCCGAGGTCATGACCTTGGCAGTTTCGTCCGGGCGCTGCCAATACCCCGCCATCACCTGTGGGCCTTTGATGGCGATCTCGCCACTCTGGCCGGCGGGCACTTCGTTGCCATCGTCGTCCAGGAGTTTCATGTAGGTGCTGGAAACAGGCACGCCAATGGTGCCGGTGTACTCGTTGGAGGTGATGGGGTTGCAACTCGCGATGGGCGATGTCTCGCTCAAGCCATACCCCTCGCAAATCGGACAGCCGGTTTTTTCAAACCACAGTTTTGCCACCGCGCTCTGCACGGCAGTGCCGCCGCCGACCGAAACCTTCAAATGCCTCCAGTCCACGGTGTTGAAATCGGGGTGGTTGGCCAGACCGTTGAACAGGGTGTTGACCGCAGGGAAGCTGTGGATGGTGTGCTTGGAAAGCTCCTTGAGCACGCCCGGAATGTCCCGTGGGTTGGGGATCAGGATCAGCTTACCGCCGGTGCGCATGGACAACATCATGCCCACGGTAAAAGCGAAGATGTGGTACAGCGGCAAAGCACACACCGATGTGGGCTGCACTCCGGCAGGCACCTTGGCCATGGCGGGGCCATACCAGGCCTCGGCCTGCAGCGCGTTGGCGATCACGTTGCGGTGCAAGAGCACGGCGCCCTTGGACACGCCGGTAGTGCCGCCCGTGTACTGCAACACGGCCACATCGTCCGCCTTGATGTCAGGCTTCTTGAACGGAGCCTTGGTGCCGCGGGCGATAGCTTCATTAAAACGCACCGCACCGATCAGGCTAAACGCGGGCACCATCTTCTTGACGTTGCGCACGACATAGTTCACCAGCGCGCCCTTGAGCAGGCCCAACTGGTCACCCATGGCACACAGCACCACATGTTTGACCGGCGTGGCGGCGATGCATTTTTCCAGCGTGGTGGCAAAGTTCTCAATGATGACGATGGCTTTGGCGCCCGAGTCCTTGAGCTGGTGTTCCAGTTCGCGCGGGGTGTAGAGCGGGTTCACGTTCACAACCACAAAACCGGCGCGCAAAATGCCGGCTACGGCCACCGGGTATTGGGGCACGTTGGGCATCATGATGGCCACACGATCCCCCTTGACCAGGCCCAGACCCTGCAGGTAGGCGGCAAAGGCCTGGCTCAGGCTGTCGGTCTGGGCGTAGGTCACGTCCTTGCCCATGAAGTTGTAGGCCACGCTGCCGGCGTGCTTCTGGAAGCTCTCTTCCATCAACCCCACCAGCGAGGGGTACATCGCGGTATTGATGTCTGCCGGAACTCCCTTGGGGTAGCTGCTCAGCCAAATGCGATCTGTCATGTCCTTGTCTCCATCCTCTTTTTTTAAACCCAACCCAGTATTTTCACGGCCCCGGGGGCGGCACATGTGTGTGCTTTCCCTAGGTTTTGTCGGCAGACCTCAGGCTTTTAACGCCCCCAGCACCTCGTCCAACATCTTCTTGGCATCGCCAAACAACATGCGGTTGTTGTCTTTGTAGAACAGGGGGTTGTCCACACCCGCGTAACCCGAGGCCATGCTGCGCTTCATCACGATGGAGGTCTTGGCCTTCCAGACTTCGAGCACCGGCATGCCGGCAATCGGGCTGGTCGGGTCGTCCTGCGCCGAGGGGTTCACGATGTCGTTGGCGCCAATCACCATCACCACATCGGTCTCGGGGAAATCGTCGTTGATCTCTTCCATCTCGAACACGATGTCGTACGGCACTTTGGCTTCGGCTAGCAGCACATTCATGTGGCCGGGCATGCGCCCTGCCACGGGGTGGATGCCAAAACGCACATTGACACCTTTTTCGCGCAGCGTGCGCGTAATCTCGAACACCGTGTGCTGGGCCTGTGCCACGGCCATGCCGTAACCGGGAACAATGATCACGCCCTTGGCTTCACGCAGCAGCTCGGCCGTTTCGCCCGCATTCACGGCCACCACCTCACCGGCTGGCTGGGCAGCGCCTGCAGCGGGCTTGGCTGCGGCAGGGGCGGTACCAAAGCCGCCCGCAATCACGCTGATGAAACTGCGGTTCATGGCGTTGCACATGATGTAGGACAGGATGGCACCGCTGGAGCCGACCAGTGCACCAGTCACGATCAACAGATCATTCGACAGCATGAAACCGGTGGCCGCGGCGGCCCAGCCGGAATAGCTGTTGAGCATGGACACCACCACCGGCATGTCGGCGCCGCCAATGGCCATCACCATGTGTACACCAAACAACAGGGCCACCACGGTCATCACGATCAGCGGCGTCATGCCCTCGGCCACCGAAGTGGACTGGATGAACTCGCGCCCGAACCAGATCACCACCAGCAGACCGGCCAGATTCAACAAATGGCGGCCCGGCAACAACAACGGCTTGCCACCAATCTTGCCGTTGAGCTTGCCAAAGGCGATCAGCGAACCAGAGAAGGTGACGGCACCAATCAGGATTCCGATATAGATCTCCACTTCGTGGATCACCTTCTCGGCACCCGTGTGCTGGATCGAGGTATCGACATAACTGGCAAAACCGACCAGGCACGCGGCCAGACCCACCATGCTGTGCATCAGCGCCACCAGCTCGGGCATTTGGGTCATCTGGACAGTGCGGGCCGCATACAGGCCCACGCCTCCGCCCAGCACCATGGCACCGGCAATCCAGGGAAGGCCGGCCGCGGTGACGGTTGGGCCAAACACTGTGGCCAGCACGGCCAGGGCCATGCCCACCATGCCATACAGATTGCCGCGCAGGGCGGTGGACTGGTTGGACAGGCCGCCCAGGCTCAGGATAAACAGAATGGTCGCGCCAATGTAGGAGACCGTAGCCAAACTTGCAGACATCTTCAGGTCTCCTTACTTGCGGAACATGGCCAGCATGCGCTGGGTGACGGCAAAGCCGCCAAACATATTGATGGCGGTCAGCACAATGGCCGCCGCCGCCAGCCAGGTGATCAGGCTGTCCGGGCGCCCCACGGCACCGGCAATGGGCGAAATCTGCACCAGCGCACCAATGGCGATGATGCTGCTGATGGCATTGGTCACGCTCATCAGCGGTGTGTGCAGCGCGGGCTTGACGTTCCACACCACCATGTAGCCCACAAAACAGGCCAGCACAAACACCGTGAAATGCCCCAGGAAGGCGGCAGGTGCAAAGCTGCCGATCAGCCAGAACAGCAAGGCTGCCACGGCCATCAGGATGATGAGGCTCTTGGCCGACATGGGTTCACTCGCAGCACCGTGGCCGTGCGCGGGTTTCTTCACCGCCACAGGCGCTGCCTTGGCTGCAGCAGCGGGCGCCGCTGGCAGCTTGGGCGCCGGGGCCGGCCAAGTCACGCTGCCATCCTTGATGACGGTCAGGCCACGAATGGCGTCGTCGTCCATATTGATATTGGCGACACCGTCTTTGGCTTTGCACAGTTCCTCGCTCAGGCGGAACAGGTTATTGGCATACAGGGTGGACGACTGTTTGGACAGGCGCGAGGCCAGGTCGGTGTAACCGACGATGGTCACCCCGTGTTTCACGACGGCTTGGCCCGGTTCGGTCAGCTCGCAATTGCCTCCCTGCTCGGCCGCCATGTCCACAATCACACTGCCCGGCTTCATGGACCGCACCATCTCGGCGGTGATGAGTTTGGGAGCCGGCTTGCCAGGAATCAGCGCGGTGGTGATGATGATGTCCACCTCGCGGGCCTGCTTGGCGTACATCTCACGCTGCGCCTGCTGGAAGCCCTCGCTCATGACCTTGGCGTAGCCGCCGCCACCGCCGCCTTCTTCTTCGTAGTCCACCTTGACGAATTCGCCGCCCAGCGAGGTGACCTGGTCAGCCACCTCAGCCCGCGTGTCGTTGGCACGCACGATGGCGCCCAGGCTGGCCGCGGTACCGATGGCCGCCAGACCGGCCACACCGGCACCCGCGATAAAGACCTTGGCGGGGGGTACCTTGCCCGCAGCTGTGATTTGGCCATTGAAGAAACGGCCAAAAGCGTTGGCCGCTTCGATGACCGCGCGGTAACCGCTGACACCGGCCATGGACGTGAGCGCGTCCATCTTCTGGGCACGGCTCAGGGTGCGGGGCAGCGCGTCAATCGCCAGCACGGTCGCCTTGCGGGCCGCCAGCTGTTGCAGCAGATCGGGGTTTTGCGCGGGCCAGATAAAGCTGATGAGGGTGCCGCCTTCGCGCAGCAGGCCCACTTCGTCGCTGGAGGGGCCACGCACCTTGAAGACGATGTCGGACTGGGCCCAGAGCTCGGCGGCAGTGGCCACCACTTCAGCGCCCGCCGCGCGGTAGCTGTCGTCGTCGCAATTGGCCAAGGCCCCTGCACCCGATTCGACACTGACCCGGAAGCCTAGCTTGATCAGCTTCTCCACAACTTCCGGAACCGTGGCAACGCGTTTCTCCCCAGGGAATATCTCCTTGGGAACACCAATACGCTGTCCTGTTTCAGTGGGAACACTGGTCTGCATCAAGCAACTCCTCAACGTGGATGGGGCCTAGCCCTGGGGCGTGTTTCGCGGCGGTAAGGTTCGCGAAAGGTATCTGGGCGGCAACTTTAACTGAATTTCCCAGCGCAACAGCCCGTCTGGCGCCGCGTGCGCAACGGCCCCGCGCAAAACAGCCCAACCCTGCATGCCCATAATCCCGCATGACCCAACGATGGAAACCCAGTGTGACGGTAGCCGCCATCATTGAGCAGCACGGCCGCTTCTTGCTGGTGGAAGAACACACACCCGAAGGCCTGCGTCTGA
This sequence comes from Rhodoferax sp. XS2R6, assembly GCF_056521365.1. Taxonomy (NCBI): domain Bacteria; kingdom Pseudomonadati; phylum Pseudomonadota; class Betaproteobacteria; order Burkholderiales; family Comamonadaceae; genus Rhodoferax; species Rhodoferax sp. XS2R6. The sequence goes on from NZ_JBWMAY010000003.1 coordinate 253,997, forward strand.
ACAACCCAGCCGGCCACCTGGACCCCGCAGAGTCGCCCGCTCAGGGTTGTTCCCGAGAGGTATTAGAGGAAACGGCCTATGCCTTTACGCCCACTTACTTGGTGGGTCTGTACCTGTCGCGCTTTCAGCGCCAGCGGGCCGACGCACGGGAGGACGTGACCTACCTGCGCTTTGCCTATGCGGGCACCCTGGGCGCCTTCGATGCAGCGCGCACGCTGGACACCGGCATCGAGCGCACCGTGTGGCTAACCGCCGACGAGCTGCGCGCCAGCCAAGAGCGGCACCGCAGCCCACTGGTGTTGCAGTGCATGGAAGACTACCTGCGTGGCCAGCGCTACCCGCTGGAGCTGGTGTATGCCGATGCCAGCCTTTGGAATCCGGTCACATCGCTATAAAAACAGGAGCTAGTTGCGCACTATCGACGGGGGCCAAGGGCATTTTTGATGCACAAACCTCAGTCAAGGACGCCCCGGTAAAATGGAGACATGAGCAAGCAACGCATCGTGGTCGGGTTGAGCGGAGGGGTGGATTCCGCCGTCACCGCCCACCTACTAAAACAACAAGGCCACGAGGTGGTCGGCATCTTCATGAAAAACTGGGAAGATGACGACGACAGCGAGTACTGCTCCTCCAACATCGACTTTGTGGACGCTGCGGCCGTGGCCGATGTGTTGGGCATCGAGATCGAACACGTCAACTTTGCCGCCGACTACCGCGACCGCGTGTTTGCCGAATTCCTGCGCGAGTACCAGGCCGGGCGCACGCCCAACCCCGACATCCTGTGCAACGCCGAGATCAAATTCAAGGCTTTTCTGGACCACGCCATGCGCCTGGGCGCCGAGAAGATTGCGACCGGCCACTACGCCCGCGTGCGCCTGAACGACGCCACCGGCCGGCACGAACTGCTCAAAGGCCTGGACCCGGCCAAGGACCAGAGCTACTTTCTGCACCGCCTGAACCAGGCCCAGTTGTCCAAGACCCTGTTCCCCGTGGGCGAGCTGCACAAGACCGAGGTACGTCGCATTGCCGACGAAATTGGCCTGCCCAACGCCAAGAAGAAAGACTCCACCGGCATCTGCTTCATCGGCGAGCGCCCATTCCGCGAGTTCCTGAATCGCTACATCTCCAAGGAGCCCGGCCCCATCAAGAACGCCAAAGGCCATACCATTGGTGAACATGTGGGCCTGTCCTTCTACACCCTGGGCCAGCGCCAAGGCCTGGGCATTGGCGGGCTCAAGGCCAAAGGCGCACAACGCGGTGGCGGGGACCACGCCCCCTGGTTTGTGGCGCGCAAGGACATGGAGACCAACACCTTGTGGGTGGTGCAGGGGCACGACCACCCCTGGCTGCAGTCCGCCGCCCTGGACGCCCAAGATGCGAGCTGGGTGGCTGGACACCCGCCCACTGACGGCCCGCTGGCTTCCAAAACCCGCTACCGGCAAACCGATGCACCCTGCAGATTAAGCGCTGCGCCAGATGCACGGTTTCACCTCGACTTTCCCGACGCCCAGTGGGCCGTGACCCCGGGTCAATCGGCCGTGCTCTACGACGGCGAAGTCTGCTTGGGCGGCGGGGTGATCGCCGCGGCCACACAGAGGCCCTGAGCCTCGCCACACGCGGAACCATGCCAAGAAAATGCGCTGTTTCATGACATTTTTGGCATATCGCCCACCGAAGCCGGTGCTAACATCGTTTGTGATGCGAATTGCATACAGTTCGCCAGGGACCACTTGAAAGCCCATCGCCATGTTCCACGTATTACGCAACAGCGACGGATCGATCGCCTCACTGGCCCGCAACGAACGGCCGGGCGGCGAGATGCTGGCAGATGAGCACCCCGATATTCAGCGCTTCCTGGACAGCAAGGGCGGCGCCTCCGGCTTCAACGCAGCAGATGCGGAATTTGTGCGAGTGCTGGAAGACCTGATTGATACGCTCATCATGAAAAACGTCATTCGCCACACGGACCTGCCCGATGCGGCCCAGCGCAAGCTGATGCTGCGCAAGGGGCTGCGCAACCGCATGCAAGGCGCGCTGAACCTGCTGGGTGGTGACGAGCGGATTCTCTAAACCCATGGTGACCCAGCCTAGCCCGACACCACCGCCTGCCAAACCCGCCGCCTGGCGGTTGGGTGAACACGGCATCCACTTTGACCCGCTGCTGGACAGCGTGGTGGCAATTGCCCGACTCTTTGGCATTGCGACCACCCAAGAGGCCTTGTCGGCAGGCCTGCCCCTAGAGGGCAATCTGGTCACCCCCGCACTGCTGCCACGTGCGGCAGCGCGTGCCGGCCTGACCGCACGCTTGGCTCGCCGCGAACTCTCCGACCTGCGCCCCGGTTTGCTGCCGGCCATCTTGTTACTCAAGGACAAGCAAGCCTGCTTGCTGCTGGAGTGGACAGAGGACGGCCAGGCACGCGTGCGTTTTCCGGAAAGCGGCGAGTCCAGTGACGTGCTGCCCAAGGCGGAGCTGGAAGCCTTGTTTGGCGGCGTGGTGTTTTTTGTGCGTCCGGTGTTCAAGTTCGACCCCCGCAGCCCACAAACCGGCGAGGTCAAGTCGGGGCATTGGTTTTGGGGTGTGGTGTTCCAAAACTGGCGCCTGTACCGCGACAGCCTGCTGGCGGCTTTGCTGATCAATGTCTTCGCGCTGGCCATGCCCATGTTCTCCATGACGGTGTACGACCGCGTGGTGCCCAACCGGGCCGAGGAGACCTTGTGGGTTCTTTCTACCGGCGTCTTGTTGATGATGGGTTTTGACATGGCCTTGCGCATCCTGCGCGCCCATATTCTGGACACCGCGGGCAAACGCATCGACGTCACACTGTCATCGCGCATCATGGAGCGGGTCCTAGGCTTGCGCATGGCGGACCGCCCTGCATCGGTGGGGTCGTTTGCCGCCAACCTTCGGGCCTTTGAGGCCGTGCGAGATTTTGTGGCTTCTGCGTCGATCACCACCTTGGTGGACCTCCCCTTTGTGCTGGTCTTCCTTGTGGTGATTGCCTGGATCTCGCCCTGGCTGCTGATTCCACCGCTGGTCTGCATCGCGCTGCTGTTGCTGGCCTCCCTGGTGGTGCAGCAAAAAATGCAGGAACTGGTGGAAGTGACGCAAAGAGCGTCTGCCCAGCGCAATGCGTCACTGGTGGAAAGCTTGGTGGGCATCGAAACCATCAAATTCATGGTGGCGGAGAGCGCTTTTCAACGCAAATGGGAGCAGTCCACCGTGTTCCTGGCGCAGCACGGCGCGAAACTCAAACTGCTCTCCAGCGGTACGCTCAATTTTGCACAAATGTTGCAGCAGCTGGTGTCGGTCACCACCGTCATTGTCGGCGTGTACCTGCTGATGTCCAACCAGATCAGCATGGGCGCCATCATCGCCGCATCCATGCTGGCCGGGCGGGCCATGGCACCGTTTGGCCAGGTGGCAGGGCTGCTCATGCAGTACCACAGCGCCAAGAGTGGCTTGGCCTCGGTAGATGCGCATATGCAGACCCAGCCGGAACGGGCCGACGATGCTGCCTTTTTGCACCGCAGCGGCTTCCAGGGCACCATCGAATTCAAAAACGTCAGCTTCACCTACCCAGGCCAGCAACAGGCGGTACTGAGCCGCGTGTCGTTCAAGATCCATGCTGGCGAAAAGGTCGCGTTCATCGGGCGCGTGGGCTCGGGCAAATCCACCATCCAACGCCTCATTCTGGGCCTGCACCAGCCAACCGAAGGTGCCATCCTGATTGACGGCATCGATTCGCGCCAGATTGACCCGGCCGAGCTGCGCCGGGCCGCAGGGTTTGTGTCGCAAGACGTGAGCCTGTTCTATGGCACGCTGAAAGAGAACATTGCACTGGGTGCTCCATTTGCCGACGACCAGGACGTGATCGCAGCGGCAGAGATTGCAGGTGTCACCGAATTTGCCAACCGCCACCCCCGCGGCTTTGACATGCCGATTGGCGAGCGTGGCGAATCGCTCTCTGGCGGACAACGCCAGGCCGTGGGCATTGCCCGCGCGGTGCTCAATGACTCCCCCATTTTGTTGCTGGACGAACCGAGCAGCGCCATGGACCACCAGAGCGAAGACCAACTCAAGGCGCGCTTGCGCCGCTTCAGCATAGGCAAGACCGTGGTGCTGGTCACCCACCGCACATCGTTGCTGGAGTTGATTGACCGGTTGATCGTGATCGACAACGGCCAGATCATGGCCGATGGCCCCAAGGCACAAGTGGTCGAGGCCTTGCAAAGCGGCCGCATCGGGAGGGCCACCTGATGACGGATGCGACCCCTACCACCCAGCCACGCTGGAAACGCCTGTGGGAGCGCTTCTACACCTGGAGTTCTGCCTGGATAGACCGGGGTCTGCTGGCCATTGTGGGCAAACACAGCGAGCAGGATGGGGATTTCGATGCGAACGCCGACTGGGCAATTGCAGAACAAACGCCCCAAGGCGCGCGCATCGTGATCTGGCTCAGCGTGGCATCCATGGTCATCCTGTTGTTGTGGTCGGCTTTTGCCGTACTCGATGAAGTCACGCGGGGCGAAGGCAAGGTTATCCCCTCACGCCAGATTCAGATTTTGCAAAGCATGGATGGCGGCATCGTGTCCGAAATCCTGGCGCGCGAGGGACAGACTGTGAAGGCAGGCGATTTGTTGCTGAAAGTAGACCCTACGCGCATGGTGTCGTCCTTGCGCGAAAACCAGTCGCAGTACCTGGCCTTGCTGGCCAAGGGCGCGCGCTTGCGGGCCTTGGCAGAAGGTTCACGTTTTGTACCCCCAGAGGAAGTTACACAACAAGCACCAGAGATTGTGGAGGCAGAACGTGCGCTGTACGAATCGCGCCGTGCCGAGTTGGACGCCACCATTGGTGTGGCACGCCAGCAATCCACCCAGCGCTCCCAAGAGTTGATTTCGGTACGCGCCCGCCGTGAGCAAGCTGCGCAGAGCTACACACTGACCGCCCGGGAACTGGAAATGACCCGGCCATTGGTCCGTACCGGCGCAGTCTCGGATGTGGAGCTGCTGCGCCTGGAGCGCGATGTGGCCCGCTACCGCGGAGAACGGGATAGCGCGAGCTCAGACATCCCGCGCCTGGAATCTGCCGTGGCCGAGGCCAACCGCAAGATCCAAGAAGTGGAGCTGACCTTCCGCAATGTGGCGCGCTCTGAATTAAGTGAAGTCAATGCCAAGCTCAGTACGCTGTCCGAGGGCAGCACCGCCTTGGAAGACCGGGTCAAACAAACCGAGATCCGCTCCCCCGTGAACGGCACAGTCAAACAACTCAAAGTCAACACTGTGGGCGGCGTGGTGCAACCAGGCAAAGATGTGATTGAACTGGTGCCTTCGGACGACGCCTTGCTGCTAGAAGCCAAGGTTTTGCCACGCGACATCGCATTCCTTCGTCCCGGACAGAAAGCCCTGGTGAAGTTCACTGCCTACGACTTTGCGGTGTACGGAGGCTTGGAGGCCACACTGGAACAAATCGGGGCCGACAGTGTGGTGGATGAAAAAGGCAATGCCTACTTTGTGGTGCGTGTTCGCACGCTGTCCAATACCATTGGCCAGCAAAAGCTGCCCATCATCCCCGGCATGGTGGCCGAGGTGGACATTTTGACTGGCAAGAAAACCGTGTTGTCTTACTTGCTAAAACCCATTTTGCGAGCCAAGGCGAAGGCATTGACCGAAAGATGAGCGGAGCTACCAAAGGGCTGTACCTCAGCCGGGATACAGGGCTGTTGTCGCACTGGAAAAAAGCGCTGAAAGATAACAAGGGCACGGCGTATGAAACACTGGAGGCGATTGCGCCCGGAGCTATCAGTGTCCCCAGCCTATTGTGGGTCGATCTGGCGATACCAGCATTGCCAGCGTGGAGTGAGCCGGACTGGGTACCTCTGCTGCGACATCCCTCCCTACGGGTGATAGCGACCAGCTCCAACCCCAAAGATGCGGAAGCCGTAGCCGCGCTGGACGCAGGCTGCGCAGGTTATTGCCATGCCTACGCGGAAGCAAACACCCTTCGCCAAGTGGAGCAAGTGGTACGGGCTGGCCATGTCTGGATTGGTGCAACCCTTATGCAAAAGCTGATTCAAACAGCCAATCGTGCAGCAACACCGACGCCCGCCGCAGAAACCTGGAGCCTGCATTTGACAGCACGGGAAAAACAAGTGGCCCTGCTGGCAGCGAAAGGCGCGTCCAACCAGGACATCGCTACCCATTGCGAGATCTCGGAAAGAACCGTCAAAGCCCACTTGAGCGCAGTTTTCGACAAATTGGACATCGCGGACCGCTTGCAATTGGCACTCAAAGTGCACGGAATCCAGTAAAAGTTCACACAACCTGTACTTGAGGACAATAGGCAGTCACCCAACAGTACCCTAGAGTTAGCTGATCTCAATTAGCTGAATTCTGGAGTTCGTATGGCTGCCAACCAAGTTACCGCCCAAGCACGTGGCGTTGTCGTGATCCTGCAAGGCAAGGCTTGGATCGTCAATGCAGATGGCAGTCGGCGAACCTTGAAGCTTGGAGATGAAGTTCAGGAAGGCCAAGTCGTTGCCACCGAAGACGGCACACGCCTCGAATTGGCAATGCCCCATGGGCAGCCACTGAGCATTGCATCCGGACGCGAGCTCTTGCTGGATGCAAACTTGCTGGGCACAGCCCCCACCGACCCCACAGAAGCAGCGCTCAAAGATCTTAATAGCGGCGCACAAGCGGTGGCACGCGCACTGGCAAGCGGCAGCGGAGATCTGTCAGCAGAACTGGAAGCCACCGCCGCAGGACTTGGCGGAGGAGAAGGCGGCGACTCACATAGTTTTGTGCGCTTGGTGCGGGTTAGCGAAGGACTCAATCCGCTGAGCATCCAACGTGATGCAAATGCACTGGCAGAAGACTTGCCGGAAGATCCACGAGCAGGAAATACCGAGAACGCACCAGCGTCGGGCGTCGTAGCAAGCGCCACCGCCTCCGTTGTCATCAGCGACGCCACCACCGTGGCCGAGGCCAATGGCAATTTCTTGCAGTACAGCGTCAGCCTCTCCAACCCTGTGGCGGCCAACACCACCGTCACCCTGAG